>NZ_FNIA01000017.1 GCF_900103505.1 Haloarchaeobius iranensis | reverse complement strand
CGTCGAGTTGGATCACGGTCTCGTCGACCGCGACGTGATCCGGCGAGTGACCGTCCTCGGGCTGTAGATCAGCCTTATGCACCCAGTTGTGGACGGTCGATTTGACGCGGTCAACACCGAACAGTTCGAGAATCGAAACAGTATTCGAAAGCGAGAGACCAGCAAGATGTAGTTGAATACTGAGCTTCATCAACAGTCGCGGTGTTGCTTCTCGCTCCACAAAACCTAACTCGATCTCGTCCAAAGAGTCGTTGAGGCGGGCATTTTCTGGCATAGAGCACTAGAAAACTGCTCCGCCTCACCTTTCAATCCTTATCTGAACACCGCCGTCGTCACCGGGCGAGGGTTCAAGTGCGGGAACGGGACCACTCCGGGGCACGATGTCCCGAGACCACAGCCGACGACACGTACTGCGGACAGCTGCCAGCGCCCTCGCAACGGGCGGCCTCGCCAGCGCCAGCCTCGCCGGGACGGGGGCCGCGACCGAGGGCGCACCTGCTGACGACGACGCCGAGGGGCCCCCGGTCGCCGTCCACGGTGCCGAAGCGGTCGCGTCGGGCCGGGACGACCGCTACCGGACTGTCACCGGCCGCGAGGTCCGATTCGCACTCGCCCGGATGACCACGATGGTCGTCCGGCCCGGCGGGGCCCGCGTCAGCGAGTGCCGCTGGACCGTCGACGGGACGGTCTCGCTGTCCGGCCCCGCGGTGACGCGGACCTGGAAGACCGCGGGCACGCGGGAGGTGGAGCTCACGGTCGAGTACAGCGACGGCTCCTCGGCCCGCCGTACGCTCCAGGTCGAGGTCGTCGAGGACAACGAGGCACCGCTTGCTGTCCCCGATGTCTCCCCCGGTCGGTGGTTCGACGACGGTGTCATCGTCACCGCAGGCGAGGTCGTGACCTACGATGCGACCGGCAGCGAGGACGACGACGGCACGGTCGTCGATGCGACCTGGAACTTCGACGGGTACGCGGCCGAGGGGCTGGTCGTCGAGCACGAGTTCCGCCGCACCGGCCCCAAGACGGTGACACTCACCGTGACGGACGACGACGGTGCGACCGACGAGACGGAGCTGTTCGTCTACGTCGAACGCCCGGTCCGCTGACCCGGCGCCGTCTCCCTGTCTCGCACCACCACACGCCGCCCCCAATCGAAACCCTTTTTTATACCAGCGCTGAACGATTGAGTGCACACAGCAGAGAACCAGTGCGCCACCGGGTTGGTGGTCTAGTCTGGTTATGACACCTCCTTGACATGGAGGAGGCCGGCAGTTCAAATCTGCCCCAACCCACTTCTTCGAACACTACGGCCCCGAGCGAAGCGAGCGGTCCGCGTTCGGGTGCCGTGGTCGACGGATTTGAGCCGGGGAGCGGAACGGAGTGGAGCGACCGAGGTTCGCATCTGCCCCAACCCGCTTCTGACGACGCATCGACGGAACGCGGAGCGGTGGCGCTCCGCCGCCGAAGTCGTCGACGGAGTGGTGACCAGACCGGACGCCCGGTGCACCGAACACGACCGACCGTCGGCTCTCCTCCCCCGACAAACGCGCCGGTAGCGGCCGTCGCCCGACATAACTTGACAGAACCCTTTTACGGGGTGGCGCCTTCGAGTGAGTGAACGAATGAGTCCAGCCACCGATTCCGAGCAACCACCGAGGCTGGCGCTCTACGGCGACGCGTCCGACCTGATCGGCGGGCGGCTGGCTGCGGTCGACGACGCGACGGTCCGGCGTGTCGACTCGATGGACGCGCTGCTCGCCAGCGCCGACGACGGGCTGGACTGCGTGGTCTGCGCCGGCGCGAGTGCGGTCGCGGTCCTCGACGGGCTCCGGGCCGACCATGAAACGCCGGTCGTCGTGGTCGACGAGACGGCCGACGTGACGCGTGCGAGTCGGGTTTCGGAGTACCGGAGCACCCTGTACGTCCCCGTCTCACGGGTCGAGGATACCGACTTCGACCTGGAGGCGGCGGTCCGGGAACTGGTGGCGGACTGGTGGACGGAGAGCGACAGTCGACGGCGGCTCGCGGCGCTGGAGTCCGCCAGGGAGGGAATCGGTATCCTCGACGCGGACGGGAAGTACGCGTACGCGAACCGGGCTTACGCGGCGAAGTACGGCTACGAATCGTCCGAGCTCGTCGGCGAGCACTGGCGAGTGCTCTACCCGAGCGAGGAGGTGGCCAGGTTCGAGGAGGAGATTCTGCCGACGCTGGAGCGCGAAGGCACGTGGGCTGGGACCGCCATCGGCCGCCGGGCCGACGGCGAGGAGTTCCCCGAGGAGCTCTCGCTCGCGCTGCTCGACGACGGGGGCCACGTCTGCGTCCTCCGCGACATCACGGACCGCCAGCAGCGCGAGGAGCGACTGCAGGTGCTGGACCGGGTCCTCCGGCACAACCTCCGGAACAAGATGTGCGTCGTCCAGGGCCACATCGACGACGCGCTGCGGGTGACAACCGAGGACGCGGTCCGCGAGCCGCTCGAGACCGCCAAGCAGGAGGGCGAGGACCTCCTGAGGCTCGCCCGGAAGGCCCGGACGTTCCACCGGCTGCTCGACCGTGCGACCCTCGACCACGCGCCGGTCGACCTCGGCGCGTTCGTCGTCGACGCCGTCGACTCGCTGTCCGTGCCCGGCCGCGACGTCGTAGTCACCACGACCGACGACGACGTCGCCGTCGAGGCCGACCCGGCGCTGCTCAAGGCCGTGCTGGGGGAAGTCGTCACCGTGCTCGTGGAGGGGAGCCCCGACGGCGGGACGGTGTCCGTGAGCGTCACGACCGGGGTGTCCGGCGGTGCGACCGTCCGGCTGTCGACCCCGGATTCGTCGCTGCCGTCCTACGAGTTCGACGTCGTCGACCGGGGCGAGGAGACGCCGCTGTACCACGGCGAGGGCATCGGCCTCTGGTTCGTCCGCTGGGCGACCGTGCTGATGGGCGGCCACGTCGACTACGACAGCGACGCGGAGGCGCTGTTGCTCTCGTTCCCGCGTGCGGGCACCACGGACGACGGGACGGACCCCGACGACGCCTGAGGTCGCCGAACGTACAGCCCGTCGTCGTCGACGTACTTCTCGATAGCACCCTCACCACCGATGGCCGCACTGAGCCGCCGGGTCGCCACGTCGAACACGGCGACGAGCGGGAACAGGACCAGCTCGACGAGGCGGAGCGGCCGGGTGATCCGGAGTGCCCACTCGAGTGCGTTCCCGAGGCCGTAGGACTTCGGGACTATCTCGCCGAACACCAGCACGGTCGCGCTCGCGACGACGGTCGCCAGCACCACGGCGACGCCCGTAGAGAACGACTCGACGAGCAGCGTGACGAGCAACCGGTGTGGGTCCTCGCGCATCGCGGCGAGCTGGGTCGCCCGGCCGTCGCCCGACGTGGCCTGCTCGGCCAGCTGCTCGACCGGGAGCGAGAAGATGGCCGTCTCGCTGCTGGAAAAGAAGGCACTCAGGCAGACCAGTACGACCACCGAGACGATACCGAGCGGGACGAGTGGAATCGCAACCATGTCCTCCCGTGCCGCCGCACGCGCAAGAAACCCTGCTGTCGGTGATTCCAGCGGTCGCGGTGTCAGTCCACGATCTCGACGCTGTCGGCGCTCACGCGCACGTCGAGCAGGCTCTTTACCTCGTGGTCCATCGGCACCGGGTCGGATTCGACGCGCCGGATGACCGTCACCACGTCGACGACGTTCGCGCCGACCTCCTCCAGTGCCTCCGTGATGGCGGCGACGAACGCGCCCGTGTTCGTCAGGTCGTCGAGTACCAGCACGTCGTCCCCCTCCGACACGTCGTTCAGGTAGAGCCGGCCGTCGCCCGCGTCGAAGCCGTACTCGTCGTCGAAGCCGTACTGTCGGTCGCGGATGACGACCAGCGGGATGTCCGAGACGAGCGACACCGCCGTCGAGACGTGGACGCCCATCGTCACCGGCGTCGCGATGACGTCCGCGTCTGCGAGGTCCGCCAGCTGGCAGATGCCGTTGACGACCTCGCGGACCAGTCCCGGGTCGAGCGTCGGGATGCCGTTGCTGATGGGGTGGACGAGGTACGTCCGTCCGTTCCGTTCGATGACCGGCGACTCGTGGACCGAGCGTTTCAGGGTGTCCATGGTGGTGGCTGCTCCGTGGGGTGGGAGTAAAACTGCGTGGATTTCCGTTCGCGTTCGTCGACGGCCTGGGAGCGGGAGCCGACACCAGCCGGCCCGTCTCCGCTGCTCGCCGAGGGCGCTGGCGAACGTTTACAGTGACTGTCCCTTCATTCCCGCCGTTCGTCCCGCAGGCGCAGGTTCTCGTGGATACCGAGCACGAAGGCGGGGACGACGACGATGAAGATGTGCTCCTCGATGGGGATCCAGAGGAGTTCGACGCCGGTCCGCATCGGGATGGAGAAGACGCCGACCTCCAGCGTGTACCAGTCCCAGACGTACGCGACGGGGTAGAGGACCGCGATGGTCCTGCCGGCGCGGGCGAGCGCGTCGGCCCGGAGGAGCAACAGGAGTGCAGCAGTGCCGAAGACGGCCTCGGTCGCGAGGTACGTCCACGGGCCGAGGACGGTGATGTCGGGGAGCATGCCAGGGGGTTGGGGCCGGAGCGCCATGGTTCCAGTGCCGTCGCGGATACCGGTGGGGAAGGGGGGCTGGACGCGAGCAGGTGGGAATTGGCGGTATCTTCAAGACCGGTCGGGCGGAACTTGCAGATGTACTATGGATATTTCTGATATTGCGACCGAGGAGTTCATCGAAGTCGACGTGAAGACCCGGCTGGGGAAAGTCCGGTCCCTCTTCGAGCGGGAGAACCCGAAGGGTATCATCGTCACCCGGGATGGCGAGTACGACGCGGTTCTCACCGAGCGAGAGATCATCCAGTCCCACGTCGAGGACGACGCGAAGGTCGCGGCGCTGGTCAAGCCGAGCCGGAACGCACCGGCTCCCAAGGTCGACCGCTACGAGGACATTCGGGAGACGGCACGCGTCCTCGTCGAGGGCGGTGTGAAGGTCGCACCCGTCTTCGAGGGCGACAACCTGTGGGGTATCGTCACGGCCGACGCGATCCTCGAGGCCGTGCTGGACAACCTCGACGCGCTCGACGTGGCGCAGATATACTCCGACGACCCGGTCATCGTCCGCGACGACGACAGTCTCGGGAAGGTCGTCAACCTGCTCCGGGAACACGGCGTCTCGCGCCTGCCGGTACTCGACGACGCCGGCGGGCTGACCGGCGTCGTCACGACCCACGACGTCGCCGATGTCGTCATCCGGGGGATGAGCAAGTCGACCCGGGGCGAGCGCGCCGGCGACACCGACCGGATGCTCGACATCCCGGTGTACGACATCATGACCAGTCCGGTCCAGACGACGACGCTCGGCGAGTCCGTCGAGGAGGCGGTCTCGCGGATGCTCGAGGACGACTTCGGCGGTCTGGTCGTTGTCGACCCCGAGGACGACGACCACGTCGTCGGCGTCGTCACCAAGACCGACGTGCTGCGTGCGCTGACGTTCACCGAGGAGGAGCACATGGACGTCCAGATCACCAACATCTCGCTGCTCGACACGCTCTCGCGCGAGGAGATCCGCGACTCGCTGACGGACGTGCTCGACAAGTACCAGAAGATGCAGGTGGTCCACGTCCACGTCCGCTTCCAGCAGCACAAGGAGAAGCTCCGCGGCACGCCGCTCATCTACAGCCAGATCCGGGTCCGCACCACCAACGGGCAGGTCGCCGGCTCCGGTGAGGGCTACGGCGCGGAGAGCGCGTTCCGCGTCGCGCTCGACAAGCTGGAGCGCAACGTCCTCGAGATGAAGAACTACCGGTCCGACGAGGAGTACCGCGGCCAGCTCGCCCGGAAGCTCAACGAGCTGTAGGGCGGCCCGCGTCGGGTCGACGGCCGCACGTCGCCCGGCGACTCACAGCTCGGTCGCCGCGATACCGCTGTCGGTTATCTCGAACTGAATCGACTCACCGGCGGGTTTGGCTCGATGTTTCTCCAGCGTCGCTCGGCGGTTCCCGCCGCGGAACCGGTCGATGCGGACGACCGTTCCCATCCAGTGCTCCAGCGTGTTGCCACCCAGGGCCCGCGTCCGGTCGCCGTCCGGGTCGCTGAACACCTGGTTCGTCAGCAACACGGCGAACTCGTGTCGCCGCGCGAGCGAGAGCAGGTGGGTCACCTGTCGCCCGACCTTCCGGAGTGCGTCGCCGGCCTCGCCGTCCTCACCGCGTTTGAGGCGGTAGAAGCCGGTCGCGGAGTCCACCACCACGAGGTCAGCACGCTCGGCGAACCCCTCGACGTCGCGGACGGCCTCCTCCTGCTCCTCGAAGTCGAGAGCCTCCTCGACGACGATGCGGTCCGTGATGTCCGAGAGCTCCTCGTCGGCGCGCTCGGCGCGGGCGCTCGCGACTTGCTCGAACCGGTCGAGCGAGAGGCCCTCGGTGTCGACGTAGACCACCGTCCCGCCCCGTGCGGCCGTCTCCACGGCGGCCACCAGCGCGACGTTGGTCTTCCCGGCGGCCGGCGGGCCGTACACCTGCGAGACGGTGCCGCGCTCGAAGCCGCCGCCGAGGAGCTCGTCGAGCGGCTCGTATCCGGTGGTGATGCTCTCGGTCACGTCTGCCCCTGTGTCGGCTCCGGATAAAAGTCCACGGAAGGGATTAAGCCCGCCCGCACTGAAGTTCGTGGAGTGATAGTCGTCGCGACGGCTGACTTCGAGCTGTACCACGAGGTCGTCACGGAGCTGCGGGACCGGGGTGTGGCGTTCACGACTGTCGAGCCGGGCGATCCGCTCCCCGACGGGACCGACGTGGTCGTCGTCGCCGAGGACGAGGAGGTCGACGTGGCTGCAGACGAGGACGACCAGCCCGCCCCGAGCGTCCACGTCGTCCACGGCTCGCCCGACGCGCCGCGGCGCGCTGTCGACGCAGCGCTCGCGTACCTCCGCGGCGGCGACGGTCGAACCGTCGTCGGCGTGGACCCCGGCCGCGACCCCGGCGTCGCGGTGTTGACCGGCGACACGGTCGTCGCGGCGTTCCAGGTGCCACGCGACGACGCGGCGGCCGTCGTCGAGGCCGAGGTGGCCGACGCGGCGGACCCCGTGGTCCGGGTCGGCGACGGCGCGCGTCTCGACGGTGCGGCCATCGTCAACGAGCTGGAAGACGTACGCGTCGAGCTCGTCGACGAGACCGGGACGACGCCGTACCTCGGCACCGGGGCGCGCGGGATGGGCGACGTGCTCGCCGCGGTGAACATCGCCCGGCTCGAGGGCGAGGTCGTCGAGCAGCGCGAGGTCGAGCCGACCGCCGGCGAGCTACAGGTCATCAAGGACCGCTCGCGGGAGCAGTCCGCGGAGAACCGGGCGATAGACGAGGTGCTCGCACGGCGGGTCGCCGCCGGTGAGTTGAGCATCGAGGAAGCGCTGGAACGGCACGGAGAGTCGAACGAGGAGTAGCGCGTGGAGTCCCCCAACTCCACGAACTGCACCGTCGGTCGTTCTGTCGTCGGTCGAGCCTGGCCGTCAGCGGGCGGTCCAGTCGCAGTCGGAGCAGGCGGGCACGCCCTGCACGTTGACGAGGTCGCCGGTACACGACGGGCAGTCCGTGGTCACGGCGACGCCCCCGTCGGTGACGGCGGTCGGCGTCTCGTCGGTCGTCTCGCTGGCTTCCGGCCCGCCCTCGGTGGCGGGCTCAGCGTTCCGCCAGATGCCGAAGTTGAACGGGTGGTGGTCGTAGATTGTCTCGTCTTCCCCGGTGGTGTCGTTCTCGGTGGACATGGTCTCGGACCTATCAGAAAACAATGTCTGCATCCCATATAAGGTTAGCTGACCGGATGTATGGAGGTATAAAGAGTATTAATACAGTCTAAGGTTTCTGACGATATGCCTATGTATGGCACATATCGTCCTGGGTCCGTCACGGCGAGCGACACGTGGCCGGTAGGATTTAGGATGCGACGGCACTGAATCTCACGTGCTAGCATGGCTCAGTATCGCGTCGCCGGCGGGCGTGCCGCCCCCGGTAGCAAAAGACATATCGGGCCACGAACCGGAGTGGTCACCATCCCCGTAGCCTGAATCATGAACGAAGTTCAACTGGAGGTTGCCAAGGCGTACCCGAACGACTCGGGGCGCGGTATCGCCAGGCTCGACCCGGATACGCTGTTACATCTGAAGCTGAGCCCCGGCGACATCATCGAGATCGAGGGTGCAGACACCACCGCGGCCAAGGTGTGGCGTGCGGACCGGCAGGACTGGAACACTGACACGGTTCGCATCGACGGGTTCACCCGTCAGAACGCCGACGTCGGCATCGGCGAACGGGTGACAATCCGGAAGGCGGAGGCGACGAAGGCGGAGACGCTCGTGCTCGCACCGCCCGAGGAGGCGTCGGTGCAGTTCGGCTCCGACGCGGCCGGCATGGTCAAGCGGCAGATACTGAAGCGGCCGGTCGTCGAGCGCGACATCGTCCCGGTGATGTCGAGCACGAACCACCCGTTCATGCGCTCGCCCGGGCAGGCCATCCCGCTCATCGCGGTCGAGACCGAGCCCGAGGGCGTCGTCCTCATCACCGAGGACACCGAGGTCGAACTCCGCGAGGAGCCCATCTCGGGCTTCGAGAAGACAGGCGGCGGCATCACGTACGAGGACATCGGCGGACTCCAGGGCGAGATACAGCGGGTCCGCGAGATGGTCGAGCTGCCGATGAAACATCCCCAGATATTCAAGAAGCTCGGCATCGAGCCGCCCCAGGGGGTGTTGCTGCACGGCCCGCCCGGCACGGGGAAGACGCTGCTCGCGAAGGCGGTCGCCAACGAGACCTCCGCGAGCTTCTTCTCCATCGCCGGCCCGGAGATCATCTCGAAGTACTACGGCGAGTCCGAACAACAGCTCAGGGAGATATTCGAGGACGCGAGCGAGGAGTCGCCCTCCATCATCTTCATCGACGAACTCGACTCCATCGCGCCCAAACGCGAGGACGTGACCGGCGAGGTCGAACGCCGCGTCGTCGCCCAGCTGCTGACGATGATGGACGGCCTCGAAGCCCGGGGCCAGGTCATCGTCATCGCGGCGACGAACCGCGTCGACTCCGTCGACCCCGCGCTCCGTCGCCCGGGCCGGTTCGACCGCGAGATCGAGATCGGCGTCCCCGACGAGGTGGGTCGCGAGGAGATCCTCCAGATCCACACCCGGGGCATGCCGCTCTCGGACGACGTGAACCTCTCGCACCTCGCCGACGAGACCCACGGCTTCGTCGGCGCGGACATCGAGAGCCTGACGAAGGAGGCCGCGATGAAGGCGCTGCGCCGGTACCTCCCCGAGATAGACCTCGACGAGGAGGACATCCCGCCGAGCCTCATCGACCGGATGATCGTCAAGCGCCAGGACTTCCGCGGCGCGCTCAACGAGGTCGAGCCGAGCGCGATGCGGGAGGTGCTCGTCGAGCTGCCGAAGATCACCTGGGACGACGTCGGCGGCCTGCAGGACGCCAAGGACAACATCGAGGAGTCCATCGAGTGGCCGCTGAACCAGTCCGAGAAGTTCCAGCGGATGGGCATCGACCCGCCGAAGGGCGTGCTGCTCTACGGCCCGCCCGGCACCGGGAAGACGCTGATGGCGAAGGCGGTCGCCAACGAGACGAACGCCAACTTCATCAGCGTGCGTGGCCCCCAGCTGCTCTCGAAGTGGGTCGGCGAGTCCGAGAAGGCCATCCGGCAGACGTTCCGGAAGGCCCGTCAGGTGGCCCCGACGGTCATCTTCTTCGACGAGCTCGACTCGCTCGCGCCCGGCCGGGGCGGCGAGATGGGCTCGAACGTCTCCGAGCGGGTCGTCAACCAGCTCCTCACGGAGCTCGACGGGCTGGAGGAGATGGGTGACGTGATGGTCATCGGCGCGACCAACCGCCCGGACATGATCGACCCGGCGCTCATCCGCTCTGGCCGGTTCGACCGGCTCGTCATGGTCGGCCAGCCCGACGTCGAGGGCCGCGAGCAGATCCTCAAGATCCACACCGAGGACACGCCGCTCGCGACCGACGTGAGCCTGCGCGAGCTCGCCGAGCTCACCGACGGGTACGTCGGCTCCGACCTGGAGTCCATCGCCCGCGAGGCCGCCATCGAGGCGCTGCGCGAGGACGAGGACGCCGAGGCGGTCGACATGCAGCACTTCCGGTCGGCCATGGAGAACGTCCGGCCGACCATCACCGAGGACATCCTCGACTACTACGAGCAGATGGAAGACGAGTTCAAGGGCGGGACGGCGGACGTCGGGCCGGACCGTCGTGGCGGCCGCATCGGCTTCCAGTAGCGCGGTTCGGGAGCGTTCTGCTCGCGCGACCCGCGGGCCTTCCTCACCTCCGTTCTTCGAGGCGTGGTTCGAGCGAAGCGAAATCCGACGCCGATACGGACGGTCGTGAATCGGCGGACGGGCTTAAGTCCCTGCCCCGTCCATCACTGGGTAGAGCAGATGCCGTCGGATGCACCCCGTCCAGTTCCCGGTTCGGCACCGATCCGGGCGGACGAGCGTTATCGCCCCTCCCGCGACCCACAGATCATCGTCCTCGTCCTCATCGTGCTGGGGACGTTCGTGGTGATGTTCGGTGGACTCGGGACCGGCCCGCCGTTCGGCGACGACAACAGCTCGGACGGGCCGGTGTTCCCGGTCTACGACTACGACGACGAGGAGCGACCGGAGCCCGAGGCGGTCAGCCTGTCCGCGGACCGGACCGTCGTCGACCCCGGCGGCACGATCGAGTTCAGTGTCCGCGCGGGCGACACACCGGTTGCGAACGCGACCCTACAGGTCGGCGGCCGGTCCGTCGAGACCGACCGGAACGGCACGGCCACGGTCCAGCTCGACACGCCCGGGGACTACACGGCACGCATCGTCGAGCCCGCGGATGACAACACGACCGTGGCCCGCCTCCCACTCCGGGTCCGGCGATTCAGTGTCTCGCTGTCGGCGTCCGCGTCGGCGACGACCGTCGTCACCGACGAGGCGGTGCGGGTCGCGGTGACGCGGGCCGACACCGACGAGGCGGTGACCGGCCGGGTCGTCGTGGGGGACGGACGGAGCGTCCAGACGAACGAGTCGGGGGTGGCGACGCTCTCCTTCGACACCGCGGGCGGCTACGAGCTTCGGGTCGAGAAGGAGCGGACGGAGACGGAGCGGTTCGAGTCGGTCCGCATCCCGCTCTCGGTCGAGCGCCGGCACGTCGGGCTGGACGTGACGCTGTCGTCGGAGCGGACGCGGGTCGACGAGACGGTGACGGCGACGGTCACCCGGGCGGACACGGGCGAGCCGGTGAACGCCTCGCTGACGGTCGCCAACGAGAGCGTCTGGACCGGCCCGGACGGGGTAGTCCCGGTCGAGCTGGACACGAGCGGCACGTACGACGTGACGGCCGCCGCGCCGCAGACTGACGCCGTCCGGTTCACCGACGGCGCGACGAGCCTGCGGGTGCGACCGCGCCTGGTCGGACTCGACCTCGCGGCGAGTCGGACGGCGGTCCCGGCGGGCGAGCGCGTGACGTTCACCGTCACCCGTGCGACGACGGGCGAGCCGGTCGTGGGCACCGTCGAGCTGTTCGGAACGCGGTACGTGGCTGACGAGGACGGCGAACTCCGGGTCGCGTTCCAGGTACCGGGCGAAGTGACGGCGGTCGCGCGGGCCCCGGAGACGCCCCGGGAACGGTTCCTCTCCGACCGGGTGAACCTCACCGTCGTCGGGGCGGACTACACGGTGAGCGAACTCGACGCCCCCGCGACGGCAGCACGCAACGGGACGGTGACGGTCGCGGCGACGGTGACGAACGAGGGCAACACCCGGGAGTCCGAGACCGTAACGTACCGAGTCGGTGACACTGCGCTCGCCACCGAGACGGTCGCCCTCGATCCGAACGAGTCCACCCGCGTCGAGTTCGTCGTCGAGGGGCTGGGCGTGCCCCCGGGTGAGTACGTACAGACCGTCGCTGTGGCGCGCGATACCGCCGAGACCGGACTCACGGTGACGGTGAACGAGTCGACCGTCTGGCTCCCGCTGGCGTGGGAGACGCGGTCGCTCCCGGCCGGTAATTAACGGGCCCGCATCCAAAAGAACATAAACAGATTCTACTGGTTATAAGTTCCTGCGGCCGGTAGCACCGTCCGACGATGTCGGGCCAGTCCCTCCTCGGACGCCTCCCCGAACGCCCCATCGACACCGTCGCTCGGTCGGTCCCCCGGTCCGTGCGGATGGTCGGCTTCTGGAGTGCCGTCTCTCTCCCGGTCGTGAACCTCGGCCTCCTCGTCTGGGGGCTCGACAGCACGCCGAAGACGGCCGCGTTCCTGCTGTTGCTCGTCTGGAACGCGCTCGCGCTGGTCGTGGGTAAACGCTACGACCCCTGAGACGGCAATCAGCCGGTGTTCAACAGGCCGATCTCCCGCGCGACGGCCCGTCGTTTCACCACGACGAAGCCCGCGAAGATGACCAGGAAGCCGACGACGGTGTACAGCGTGAGGGCCTCGTCGAGCACCAGCCATCCCGACAGCGCGGCGAACACCGGGGCGACGTAGGAGACCATGTTGATCTCGACGGGGCCGAGCCGGTCGAGCAGGTCGAAGTAGACGAGGAACCCGACCGCGCTGGCGACGACCGCGAGGTACGCGAGGGCGAGTATCGCGGTGGCGTTCCACTCGATCATCGCGAACGACTCCGAGGGCATCGCGACGCTGACGGCGTGCATCAGGCCCGCCCCGAGCAGCATCGACCACGCCTCCATCGTCTCAATCCGGAGGTCGCCGTTGACGCGCCGCGTGAGGACGCTGCCGAGCGCGAACGCCGCGGCGGCACCGAACACGAGCGACTTCGAGACGACGGCGTCGGTCAGCAGGCGCTCGGGGTCGGGGTTCATCAACACTGCGACACCGACGAGAGCGACGCCCATCCCGAGCCACGTCGTGGCGGTCACGGGCTCCTCGGGCAGGAGCAGCCGGGCGAACGCGGTGGTCAGCACCGGCGAGAGGGCGACGAGCACGGCCGCCGCCGCGCTGCTCACGGGCCCGGTCTCCCCGACGAACAGCAGCGCGTGGTAGGCCGCGATCATGAACACGCCGCCGATGACGACCTCCGTCCAGCCCGCCCGCGTCGTCGGGTACCAGTCGTCGACGGCGACGACGGCGTAGCCGAGCATCAGGACACCCGCGATGTCGTAGCGCAGTGCGGCGAACAGCACCGGTGGGATGAACTCGACGCCGGCCTTGATGGCCATGAACGCGCTCCCCCAGATGGCCGCGAGGAAGAGGAACAGTGCGACGTTGCGATAGCGGGACACGTCACGTGTGAGAGTATGGGTGCTAACAGTGCTTTCCCCTCCGGGGAATTCGGCCTCAATCCGTGTGTGACACTGACTGCCACAGCCGTTCGATTTATATGACCTAACACGCTACTGCAACCATGGCCGCCCACGGCCGACCCGCCCTGCGGGACCTGTTCGACGAGTCGCCGACGCCGCACATCGCTCACCCGCCCGAAACGCACCATCGGGACTTCTACGTCGCCACAGACGGTTCGTACAGAGCGGACCGTCCCGGCGGGCTGGGTGCCGTCATCGAGACGCGCGACGGCACGCGTGTCGCTCGCGTCGCGTCGTCCGACTCGCCGCCGGACAACAACGTCGCGGAGTACCGCGCGCTCCACCTCGGGCTCGACGTGCTCGCCGCTCGCGCGCCGTCGACGGCCCGCGTCGGCATCCTGGTCGACCACGACGACCTCGCCGCGAACGTCAACAACGCCCTGCTCGCCGCCCGCCACCCGAACTGGGAGCCGACGCGACGCTTCGACATCCCCGAGGCCAGCGTCAACCACTGGCGGGGCATCCGGGCCCGTCTCTCCGGCTTCGGCGAGGCGCGTGCCGCCCGCATCAACTCCGACCAGAACCCGGCGCATCCGCTGGCCAACGAGCCGTCACGGTACGCACACGTCAACCGCGAACCCGACCGGTGTGTGCTGCCCGAGCCAGCCGAACCGTCGCGGACGACCGGCCCGCAGTACCCGCCGCCGTCTCGGGCGGACCGGAACGCCTCGGACTAGAGCAGGCGTCGTTCGACCAGCCTGACCGTGTGTCGGTCGGCGATCTCGAGGACGACGCGCTCCCCAGCGTAGACCGGCCGCTCGACCAGGAGGGAGTCGTCGACGCTCAGGTCGAACAGGTAGTTCGTCCCCTCGGTGAGCCGCCCTGAGAGGTAGGCTCGCTCGCCGTACTCCAGCTCCCTCGTTCGTTCGTGTACCGTGCGCAGACTGTCGTACTCCTTGAGCTGGAACCTCGCATCGATGGTCCCCGAAGCGGTCGAGAATATCTCCAGTTCCGCTGCCGGCGGCGTTCCAGACGTCCCACCGCCGCCGGTCGGGCCCGTCGCTGCCGGGTCGTCAGCCGTGAGCGCCGAGTCGCCGTCTCTGCCGTCGCCGCCGCTCGACGAACGTGGGAACGCGAGGCCGGCACAGCCAGCGAACGCGACCGACCCGGCGACCGCGAGGAACTGACGACGCTCCATACCGGAGAGTACGCTCGCAGGCCCAAAAGTCCAGAGAAAAGACAAACGGCTGTTTGAGATATCACACGACCACCTTTTGTCTCGCGTCTCGCCTGGCTCACGGCTCACTCCGTTCCCCGTTCGCATCGAGGCGACTGCGTCGCCTCGCCGTGCTCGACGCTCGCAAACGCTGGGCGAAAAAGTGACTGCGACCGCCTACTCGTTCTGCTGTGCGTCGACGACCGCGACGCCCGCGAGATTGACGATGTCCTTGACCTCGTCACCGCGCTGGAGCACGTGGACCGGCTTGTCCATGCCGACGAGCATCGGGCCGATGGCCTCCGCGCCGCCGAGACGCTGGAGGAGCTTGTAGCCGATGTTGCCGGCCTCGAGGTTCGGGAACACGAGCACGTTCGCGGGGTCCTCGAGGTCCGAGAACTCGTAGGTCCCCCTGAGTATCTCCTCGACGACGGCGGTATCGGCCTGCATCTCGCCGTCGACGGGGTAGTCGATGCCGTCGTCGTTGCGGAGCATGTCCGCGGCGCGGCGGGGCTTGCGCGTGCCGGCGTTGTCGACGCTCCCGAAGTTGGAGTACGAGAGCATCGCGACCCGGGGGTCGACGTTGAAGCGGCGGGCGAGCTCCGCGGTGTGGTCCGCGACCTCCGCGAGCACCTTCGCGTCGGGGTCCTGGTTGACGGTCGTGTCCGCACAGAAGATGACGCGGTTCTTGAACGTCAGCATGTAGACACCGGCCGCGAAGTCGGCCTCCTCGGCGGTACCGATGACCTGCAGCGGCGGGCGCAGGGCGGAGGGGTAGTGGTGGGTGAGGCCGGTCAGGAGCGCGTCGGCGTCGCCGCACTCGACCATCACGCTGCCGTAGTAGTTCGTGTCGCGCCGGATGAGGTCCTCGGCCTCGCTCTTTGTCAGCCCCTTGCGCTTTCGCACCTGGTAGAGCCGCTCGGCGTAGTCCTCGTGGCGCTCGTCGTCGGCGCGCGGGTTCGCGATGGTCGGCTCGAAGTCGAGCCCGAGGCGCTCGGTCGTCTTCGTGATGCGGTCGTCGTTGCCGATGAGGATGGGCTCGGCGATGCCCTGCTCCTCGAGCTGGTACGCCGCGCGAATCATCTTCTCGTCGGCGCCCTCCGCGAGCGCGATGCGCTTGGGGTCCGACTTCGCCTTGTTCAACACGACGCGCATCATCTCGCGCGACTTGCCGAGCCGGGCCTCCAGGCGCTCCTCGTACGCTTCGAGGTCGAGCTCCTGGCGGGCACAGCCCGAGTCCATCGCGGCCTCCGCGACGGCGGGCGCGACCTCGAACAGCACGCGCGGGTCGAGCGGTTTCGGGATGATGTAGTCCGGGCCGAACTGCAGCGGCTGGTCGCCGTAGGCCTTGACGACCGCGTCGGGCACGTCCTGCTTCGACAGCTCGGCGAGGGCGCTCGCGGCGGCGACCTTCATCTCCTCGTTGATCTCCGTCGCACGCACGTCGAGCGCGCCCCTGAAGATGAAAGGGAAACCGAGCACGTTGTTCACCTGGTTCGGGTAGTCCGACCGGCCGGTCGCCATGATGACGGTGTCGTCGCGGGCGGCCTTGGCCTCCTCGTAGCCGATCTCGGGGTCCGGGTTCGCCATCGCGAAGACGATGGGGTTGTCAGCCATCGACCGGACCATCTCCTGGTCGACGAGGCCACCGATGGAGAGCCCGACGAACACGTCCGAGTCCGCCATCGCGTCGGCGAGCCCGCCCCCGTCGATGTCGCGGGCGAACTCCTGCTTGTACTCGTTGACGTCGCCGGACTCGGCGCGGGCGGTCGTGATGATGCCCGAGGAGTCACACATCGTGATGTTCTCCCTCTTCGCGCCGAGCGAGACGTAGAACCGCGCCGTCGCGAGCGCCGACGCACCCGCGCCGGAGAAGACGATCTCGAGGTCTTCCAGGTCCTTGCCGGCGATCTCTGCGGCGTTCAGCAGCGCGGCCCCGGAGATGATGGCGGTGCCGTGCTGGTCGTCGTGGAAGACGGGGATGTCCATCTCCTCCCGGAGCGTCTCCTCGATGGTGAAGCACTCGGGCGCGGAGATGTCCTCCAGGTTGATGCCCCCGAAGGTCGGCTCCATCGCGCTGACGGCCTCGATGATCTTCTCGGGGTCGTCCTGGTCGAGCTCGACGTCGAACACGTCGATGTCGGCGAACCGCTTGAACAGCACGCCCTTGCCCTCCATGACCGGCTTGCTGGCCTGCGCGCCGATGTCACCGAGGCCGAGCACGGCCGAGCCGTTGGAGACGACGCCCACGAGGTTCCCCTTCGCGGTGTACCGGTACGCGTCGTCGGGGTCGTCGGCGATGCGCCGGCACGGCTCCGCGACACCCGGCGAGTACGCCAGCGAGAGGTCTCGCTGTGTGTTCGTCGGTTTCGTCGTCGAAATCTCGAGCTTGCCCGGTGGGTCGGCCTCGTGGTAGTCCAGTGAGTCCTCGTCGAGTCCCATACGAAACCCACCACCGGGTACGACTAAAAGCTAATCGAACCAACGCTTCGACAGTCGTCGAACTCCGTGGGCCACGAGGGGGCCTTCGAAGCGTTCTCACGGCGCTGGAAGGACCGTGCGCTTGATATGCCCGTGCCCCTCAGAACCGATTATGAACTGGCTCGACCGCCGGAACGTCGCCATCCTCGGTGCGGTGACGACGGGGCTGACGTTCCTCCTCATCCTGCTCGGCGTGTACACAGCCGCGACGGGGACGGGACTCACCTGTCAGGGACGCTGGCCGCTCTGTGGCGGCCCGCTGTTCGGCCTGCTCCCGCCGAACGTGGCATCGTACCCCGAGTGGATCCACCGGTTCGTCGCGTCGATCACCGGCTTCTTCATCCTCGGGACGGCCTACGGGGCGTGGAAGGCGTTCGACAGCCGGCGCATCCACGCCGCGGTCGCCATCTCCATCCTCGTCCTGCCGGTGCAGGTCCTGCTCGGCCGCCAGACCGTCGTGACCTACACCGCTGGCGTCCAGACCCTCCACCACGGAGCGGCGATGATTATCTTCGCCGCCCTCGTCGGCGCGACCGCGTGGATGTTCGACCGCAGTAACGAGAGCGTCAGGAAGGCGACGGCGGACAGCGAGAGCACAGCGCGGACGGTCGACGCGGACTGACCTCACAGTTTTTACGGTCGGCGGCGAAGTCTGCGTATGCTTCCCGCTGGGACCAGTTCGATCTTCGACTGGGGCGACGACTACTTTGTCAAGGAGTACCGCAACGCGACGGTCTACGGCGACCGTGAAGCCGAGGACCTCCTCCACGAGGGCGAGGTGCGCGTCCTCGCCAACGGCTGGGTCGAACTGCCGACGGGTCGGCTCCTCTCACCCGACGCGGTCCACCACGTCGACCCGGTCCCCGTGGAGGACTGAGCGCTCGCGCGTTGCGGCAGTTATACAAAAACACTGACAAGACGGTGGTCGACCGTCGCAACATTCCCCGGAACCAGCTAACCGTTTTATATCGGGGTATCATACCCCAACCGTATGGATAGACGCAGCTATCTCAAGGCGAGTGGTGCAGCAGTGGCGACGATCTCTCTGGCGGGTTGTATCGACTCGTTCACCGCTGGTGGCGGTGGTGGGGAGAACACGATCGTCCCGGGCACGGCGTCGGGGTTCCCGCCGTTCGAGATGAAGGAGGGCGACGAGGTCGTCGGCTTCGACATCGACCTGCTCGAGGCCGTCGTCGCCGAGACCGACTACGAGCTCGCGGACTGGGAGGACCTGAACTCGTTCGACTCGCTCATCCCGTCGTTGCGCAACGGCAACATCGACGCCATCGCCGCCGCGATGACCATCACCGACCAGCGCGACGAGAACATCGACTTCAGCGACCCGTACTACAGCGCGAACCAGTCCATCCTCGTGCGCGAGGACGGCGACTTCCAGCCCTCCGAGCTGTCTGACCTGCAGGGTCACCAGGTCGGCTCCCAGTCCGGAACGACGGGCGAGAGCGTCATCCAGGGCATGGTCGACGAGGGGAACTTCCAGGAGTCGAACTACAACGCCTACGACACGTACGTGCTGGCGGTGACCGACCTGGAGAACGGGAACATCGACGCGGTCGTCCTCGACGAGCCCGTCGCGGCGTCGTTCGCGTCAGAGCGCAGCGTCAGCGTCTCGTTCGTCTACGAGACCGGCGAGCAGTACGGGTTCGGCGTCCGCACCGACGACGACGAGCTACAGACCGCGCTCAACGACGGCCTCGCAGCGGTTCGCGAGAGCGGCACCTACCAGGACCTGACGTCGGAGTGGTTCGGCGAGTAACCCCCGATGGCAGTGGAACTTACCCCGGTAGCCGCACCGCTCCAGGGCGGACTCGTCGACGCCGCGAGCAGGTTCTTCCTCGACAACCCCGACTGGGGGTACGTCTGGAGCAACCGGGACGCGATACTCGATGCGACGGTCGTCACCGTCCAGCTGACGTTCGTCTCCATCGTCCTCGGGTTCCTCATCGGTCTCCCGGCGGGCGTCGCGGAGGTGTACGCGCCCGCGTGGCTCCGTGTGCCCGTCGAGACCGTCGGCGTCGTCGTCAGGGCGGTGCCCATCCTGGTCATCCTCATCTACATGTTCTACGTGTTCTCCGTGTCGAGCAGCCCGTTCATCGCCGCGACGTTCGCCCTCGGGCTCCGCTCGGGAGCGTACCAGTCCCAGATCTTCCGGGGCGCGATTCAGAGCGTCGGCGAGGGCCAGATGGAGGCCGCTCGCTCGGTCGGCATGAGCAAGCTGGAGGCCATCGTCTACGTCATCGTCCCGCAGTCGCTGCGGCGGTCGATTCCGGGCTTCCAGAACGAGTTCACCATCGTGCTGAAGGACACGAGTATCGCCATCATCCTCGGCGTCACCGAGCTGCTCGGGACCGCGGAGGACCTGTTCCTCCAGCAGAACCGGACCGGCACCGCGCTCGAACTCATCCTCGCCATCAGCCTCGTCTACTTCGTGCTGACGGTGACCACGAACCGCGGGCTGGAGTTCGCCGGCGACTACTTCGGCGTCCCCACGGGTGAGAACGCATGAGCGACCCGTTGCTGCGCGTCGAGGACCTGCACAAGAGCTACGGCGACGAGACGGTGCTCCGCGGCATCGACTTCGAGCTGGAGCGCGGCGACGTGGAGATACTGTCAGGACCGAGCGGCTCCGGCAAGTCGACCCTGCTGCGCTGTGTCAACCGACTCACCGAGCCGGACTCGGGGACCATCTACCTCGACGGCGAGCGGGTCAGCGGTGCCGGCACCGACGTGAACGAACTCCGTCGGCAGGTCGGGATGGTGTTCCAGGACTTCAACCTGTTCCTGCACCTCACCGCTGCCGAGAACATCACGCTCGGCCTGCGCCGGGTGAAGGGCCTGGGCAAGGCCGAGGCCCGCGAGCGGGCGATGGAGCACCTCGACCGCGTCGGGCTCGCCGATCAGGCCGGCTCGTACCCGGCCGAACTCTCCGGCGGCCAGAAACAGCGCGTCGGCATCGCGCGTGCGCTCGCGATGGACCCCAAGCTCATGCTGTTCGACGAGCCGACGAGCGCGCTCGACCCCGAACTCGTCGGCGAGGTCACGAGCGTGATGCGCGAACTCGCCGACGAAGGCATGACGATGCTGGTGGTGACCCACGAGATGGGGTTCGCCCGCGAGGCCGCCTCGCGCATGATGTTCCTCGACCAGGGACAGATCGTCGAGCGGGGGCCGCCCGAGCAGCTGTTCCAGCACCCCGAGCAGGCACGCACCGCGGAGTTCCTGCAGCGCATCACCCAGCTCCACGGCGGTGAGAGCACGTGAGCTACGCCGAGGACCTCCGACGGGTCCGCACGAGGGAGGGCCGGTCCGTCGGCTCGATGGTCCTCATCGCGCTCGGGGGCCTGTTCTGGGGCTACTTGCTCCTGCGCTGGCTCATCAACTGGGAGTGGGTGCCGTTCGGGACGCCAGGCGAGCCGCTGGTCTCGCCGGAGACGCTCGGGCTGACCGGCGGCACCGCGACAGCGTTCCAGTCGCTACCACAGCTCGCCGAAGGGGCGTACATCACGGTGCTCATCACGGTGCTGTCCATCCTGCTCGGGCTCGTGCTCGCGGTCCCGCTGTCGGTGGCTCGCGTGTACGGCCGGTGGACCAAGTACCTCTCGCTGTCGTTCACCGAGCTCATCCGCGGGACGCCGCTCATCGCCCAGCTCTACCTGCTCTACTACGGGCTGAACCTCTCGCAGTTCTTCCGTGGACTCACCCAGTTCGGCCCGTTCACGGTTCGAACCCCGGTGTGGGCCGTCGACCTCGGCCCGTTGAAGGTCCAGACCGCGCTGTGGGTCGCGCTCATCGGCTTCACCATCAACAGTGCGGCGTACCAGGCTGAGTACATCCGGTCGGCCATCGAGAGCGTCGACCCACAGCAGCTCGTGGCGGCCCGGTCGGTCGGGCTGACCCAGCGCGAGGGCATCCTGCACGTCGTGCTCCCGCAGACGCTCCGGTTCGCCATCCCGGGCTGGACGAACGAGCTGGTCTACCTCATCAAGTACTCCTCGCTGGCGACGTTCATCACGGTCGCCGAGCTGTTCCGGCGGGCCGACGCCGTCGCGAGCGACACGTTCGACTACACGGCGATGTTCACCGTCGTCGCTCTCGTCTACATCGGTATCGTCATCACCGCGACGAGGCTGATGGGCTACGTCGAGGACCGCGTCGCGCTGCCCGGTCTCGGCCAGACCCGCGGACGGTCGTGACGGCCTGACGACCCGTTCGTCAACCCCCGTCATCCTTTAGCACGCTCGGCCCCGAGTTCTCACCCGATGACCGACGTGTCCCCCTCGCGCTCAGGACGGCTCACTCCCGGCCAGCGCGAGCGCTTCGACCGGCTTCGACGGACACGCAGCCTCGCGGAACTGGCGGACGTGACGGCGGCGGACGGCGAGCACGCGGCCTACCTCGCCGCCAAGCGCGAGTGGCGGGCGCTCCAGGAGCGCCGCCTCACGCCGACGGCCACCTCGGGCGTCCCGGGCACGACCGTCGCCGTCGGCGACCGCGAGTTCCACGTCCACGGCATCACCCACGCCGACACCGAGGCCGAGCGCTCGTTCCTCCGCGAGCACGTCGCCGAGTTCCTCGATGCGGGCGCGTCGGTGTACTGCGAGCAGGGCATCCGACGGATGTACTTCGACGATTTCGACCGCGCCTGCGAGATGGACGACTACCGCTGGGCGATGCAGCGCTGTCGCGACCTCGACATCGACTCGCACCTCGCGGACCTGCCCGGCAACTTCGAGGGGCTGCTGGAGGACGTGGACTCGCTCACCAGCGAGCTGCAGGACGCCGTCTTCACGCTCGTCGAGGACGGAAACGGCGTCTACGGCGCCACGCTGGAGCGCGCCCTGGGCGACCTCGCCTCCGACTTCCTCACGAGCCACGAGGGCCTGGCGACCGGCGACGACTACGAGTCGTTCAAGCTCACGAAGCGCGCCGCCGCCGACCCCTCCCGGCTCGTCCACCTCCAGTACTACTACCGGACGACGTTCCTTCCCCAGCCCCTCGAACGCGAGTGGCTCCGGCGGCACGACCCCGAACTCGAGCTCCTGACCCACGCCCGCAACGAGCGCATGGCCGACTACGGGGTCTCCCACACCAGCCCGGGGGACACGGTCCACCTCCTCGTCGGCGCGGCCCACCAGCCCGGTATCGAGTACTACCTGGACCGGTTCGACGCGGGCGAGCGAACGCTCGACGGGTTCGAGCTGACGGAGTGAACCGCTTCGTGCTCGATTCGGGGTGACTCCGCCCGGGAAGCGAAGCATCTTGGTCCTGTGGGCGAGTGGGCCGTGTGATGTATCTCGTGACGTTTCGGCTGGACCCCGGGGAGTACGATGCGGAGTTCCACGAGTTGAACGACGCGATACAGGCGGCCGCGGAGGAGACGGAGGGGTATCGGGGCAAGCGGACGTGGCACGCCCCGGAGAGTGGGGAGGTCCTCGTCGTGTACTACTGGGAGTCGTTGGACGCGCTCGGCTCGTTCGGAGCCGACCCCGACCACGAACGGGCGAAACAGCGGTGGACGGAGTGGTACGATGCGTACGAGGTCGTCGTCACCGAGGTCGTCGAGGCGTACGGGAGTGGGTTCGGTGAGGACGCGGACCCACCCGTGTAGCACGCCGTTCTCGTTCAGCGGGTGAAACCCGCAGACGGGGTGACACAGCCGCTCTCGGTCGCTCCCGAACCGAGCAATCGCCGTTGGTGGGTACGGGCACAGGTCGACGACGCCGTCCACTGCCGGATGATTCAGCAGCCACTGGACCGTTCCACGACGAGACCCCAAGAACTAATATCCCGTCAACCGCCGTCGCTAGCGTGGTTTACGAGACGGGAAACCAGACGGTCGACGACGCCGTCGAGCGCGTGCTCGCGGGCGAACGCCTCGACCGCACGGACGGTCTGGCACTGATCGCACAGCCGGTGGACGACCTCGCGCCGGCGGCGGACTACGTCCGGTCGGAGCTGGGCGACGACACCGTCGACGCCTGCTCCATCGTGAACGCCAAAGCGGGCGACTGCGCGGAGGACTGCGGGTTCTGTGCGCAGTCGGTCCACTTCGACACGGGCATCGAGACGTACGGCTTCCTCGACCCCGAGGAGATACTCGACGCCGCCAAGCGGGCAGAACGCGACGGCGCACAGCGGTTCGGCATCGTCGTCGCGGAGAAGGGCGTCTCGAAGGAGCACCGCCCCGAGGAGTGGAGCGAGGTCATCCGGGCCATCCGTCTCGTGCGCGACGAGACGGACGTGGAGGTCGACGCCAGCCTCGGTATCCTCACGCGCGAGGAGGCCGAGATACTCGCCGACGAGGGCATCAACCACTACAACCACAACATCGAGACCTCGCCGCGGTTCTTCCCCGAGATCGTCGACACGCACTCCTTCGAGGACCGCGTGGAGACGCTCGAACTCGCGAAGGACGTGGGTATGGACCTCTGTGCGGGCGTCATCCTCGGGATGGGCGAGACGCCGACCGACCGCGTCGAGGCGGCCATCGCGCTGCAGGAGGTCGGCGTCTCCTCGCTGCCGGTGAACATCCTCAACCCCGTCGCCGGCACCGAGCTGGGCGACGAACTCGGCGACTCCGCGGACATCTCGACCGAGAATATCATCCGGACCATCGCGGTGTACCGGCTACTCCACCCCGAGGCCCGGGTCCGGTTGACCGGCGGACGGGAGGTCAACCTCGCCGTCGACGAGCAGCATCGCCCGTTCGAGGCCGGCGCGGACGGCATCCTCACCGGCGACTACCTGACCACCGGCGGGCAGACCCCCGGCGACGACATCGAGGTCATCGAGCGCGCCGGCCTGGAGCCGAACACCGCGGCCAACGAGTTCGACCCCGAGGCGGTGAAGTCCCGGGGCGACGACGACCGGCGCGAGGGGCCCGTCGAGACGGCGGCCGGGACGGCGACGAGCAACGCGGAACTGGACGACTGACCGACGGCGGACCGACGACTGAAACCTGCTATCAGCCATGGACGACGTGACATTCGCGGTACTCGGAACGGGCGGTATCGGCCGACGAACGCTCGAAGTGAGCCAGCACAAGGACGGACTCACGCCGGTCGCGGCGTGTGACCGGAACGGCATCGCCGTCGACCACGACGGCCTCGACGTCGGCGAACTCCTCGCGGCGACGGAGGGGAACGTCGCCAGCGAGCACGCTGGGAACGCACCGAGCGGCGACGACACCCGAACCGACGGCGGAACGGCGGTCAAACGGCACGGCGAGGGCGCGGGGGTCGTCGCCAGCGAGCAGGCCCGGCCGACGGAGACGCCCATCCAGGACGTCATCGACGAGTCGGCGGCCATCGACGCGGTGCTGCTCGCCCTGCCGAACCTCACGCACGACTTCATCCCCCGGACCGCCGAGCGGTTCGCCGAGGCGGGCTACGAGGGCGTCCTCGTGGACGTGCTCAAGCGCTCGCGGGTCATCGGCATGCTCGACGAGCGCGCGGACCTGTTCGAGGAGTCGGGCATCACCTTCGTCTGCGGCGCGGGCGCGACCCCTGGCTTCCTCACCGGTGCGGCGGCGCTCGCCGCCCAGTCGTTCGTCGAGGTCGACGAGGTCGAGATCTGGTGGGGCGTCGGCCTCAAGTCGGGCTACGAGGACAACCGCGGCACCGTCCGGGAGGACATCGCCCACCTCGACGGCTACGACATCGAGAGCGCCCGCGAACTGAGCGACGCCGAGATCGAGGCCATCGTCGACGACCACGACGGCGTCATCGAGTTCGAGGACATGGAGCACGCCGACGACGTGCTGCTCGAACGCGCCGGTATCTGCGACGCCGCGGACGTCACCGTCGGCGGCATCCTCGACGTCCGCAGCGACGAGAAGCCAACGACGACGACGGTCCGCGTGACGGGCCGGACCTTCGACGGCGAGCGCGGCACGAACACGTTCCAACTCGACGACGCGACGAGCATGGCCGCGAACGTCAACGGCCCCGCGCTGGGCTACCTCAAGACCGCCGTCCGGATGAACCGCGTCGGCGACTACGGCGTGTTCGGGCCGGCCGACCTCCTGCCGGTATTTTAGTTCTCATCGGTTCCAGCTCCGTACCGAACGGTTCAAGGGCCGTTGACTGACATCTACGACCAGATGACAGAGCGCGGGTTCGACCTCGCCGACCGCGTCGCCGCCCGACGGGACTCCACCCTCTACCGCGACATCGCACCTGTCGACCGGGTCGCCGAGCGCAGTTACTTCGCGCCCGACCCCGGTCGCGACCTCCCCGTCCTCGACGGCGACGAGCACCTCGTCTTCGCCGCGAACAACTACCTCGGACTGACACAGGACGACCGCGTGCAGGACGCCGCCGCGCAGGCCGCCGAGGTGGTCGGCACCGGCGCGGGTGCGAGCCGACTCGTCACCGGCGACACGCTGGTCCACCGCGACCTCGAACGCCGGCTCGCGGAGGTCAAGGGGACCGAGCGGGCGCTCGCGTTCTCCTCCGGCTACGCCGCGAACGTCGGCACCATCGCGGCGCTCTCGCCGGACGTCGTGTTCTCCGACGCGTTCAACCACGCAAGCATCGTCGACGGCTGCCGGCTCTCCGGGGCCGAGGTCGTCGTCTACGACCACTGCGACGTCGCCGACCTCGAACGGCGGCTGGCCGAGCGTGCCGCGGCCGCGCCCGAAGCCGCCGCAGACGAGTCCTGGCTCGTCCTCACCGACAGCGTGTTCTCCATGGACGGGACGGTCGCGCCGCTCGAGGCCATCTGCGACGCCGCCGAGTCGGTCGGCGCGTGGGTCATGGTCGACGAGGCACACGCCACCGGCCTGCACGTCGACGGCGGCGGTATCGTCCAGCGCGCGGGGCTCGAGGACCGCGTCCACGTCCAGATGGGGACCCTCTCGAAGGCGCTCGCCAGCCAGGGTGGCTACGTCGCCGGGAGCGAGTCCCTCGTCGAGCACCTCGTCAACGAGGCGCGCTCGTTCGTCTTCTCGACCGGGCTGTCCCCGCCGGCCGCCGCCGCAGCGAGCGAGGCGCTGCATCTCGCGCGCCACGGCGAGTGCCGCGACCGCCTCTGGTCGAACGTCGGCCAGCTGCGCAACGGGCTCGAAGCGGTGGGCTACGAGGTCAGGGGCGACACGCAGATCCTCCCCATCGTGGTCGGCGACCGGGACGACGCGCTCGCGCTCGAACGCGCGGTACGGGAGCGCGGCGTCGTCGCACCAGCTATCCGGCCGCCGACGGTGCCGGAGGGGACGAGTCGCATCCGCGTCGCACCGATGGCGACCCACTCCCGGAGCGACGTGGAGCACTGCATCGAGGCGTTCCGCGCCGCCGGCGAGGAGGTGGGCCTGCTGTGAGGCTGGCCGTCGTCGGCACGGATACCGGCGTCGGCAAGACCGTCGTCACGGCGGGCGTGACCGGCGTCCTTCGCCGCGACGGCGTCGACGCCCGCGCGGTCAAACCGTACCAGACCGGCTTCCCGCCGGACGACGACGCCGCGTTCGTGCAGGCGGCTTGCGACGACGACGAGGCGGCGACCTGTCTCGGTCGGCTCGAACCGCCGCTGGCCCCGCGCGTCGCCGCCGAGCGGGAGGGGACGACCATCGACTACGACGACCTGCGGCGGCGGGCGGCCGACGCGCTCGCCGCCCCCGCGGTGGGCGTGCTGGAGGGCGTCGGCGGGCTGCGGGTCCCCCTGGCGGCCGAGCACGACGTGCTCGACCTCGTCGCGGACTGCGACTGCGAGGCGCTTCTCGTCGCCCGCTCCGGACTCGGCACGCTGAACCACACCGCGCTCTCGGTCGACGCGCTCGAGGCGGCCGGGGTCCCGGTGCGGGGCATCGTCCTGAACGAGTGGGCGGGCGAGACGGTCGCCGAGCGGACGAACCCCGCCGAACTCGAGCGCATGACCGGGCTGCCCGTCGCGACGGTGCCGCCGGCCGACATCGACGAGCCGGCTGATTCGGTCGCCCTCGTCGACGCACACCTCCCGGACCCGTTCCTGCCGACGGCGTAACGCCACGGCGGTCCCGCGGTGTTCGTCGGTCGTTGCCGGCTCCTCGTCGACCAGCGGCGGCGTCGCCACTCGCCGTCGAGTGCGCGAAAGAAGGTGGTCGGTGTCGGGCTCCCCGGTTCAGACTGCCGCGCGGACCGCGCCGGCCTGTGCGGTGACGAGGCGCTCCTCGTCGTCGTCGGACTGGACGCTGCTGTTCGTCTGGTCGGCGTCGGTCATCGTGACCGTCACGTGGCTCGAGTTGCCCGTGGCGACGGTTCGGGTCGTAAAGCGCTCGTGACCGGCGAGCACGACGACCGTCTCGTCGCTGATCTCGACCATCCGGTAGGTTTGGTCCTCGTCCATCCGGTAGACGCCGTCGGACAGGGGCCCGCGGCTCTCCAGCCAGTCACCGAAGATGCTGCGGAACTCGTCCTGCTCGGAGGCGTTGTCGAACCGGAGCGTCCACGCGTAGCCGTACTTGGAGGCGTCGCCGTAGCTCTGGTTCTTGAAGACCATCACGCGGTCCGTGCCCCAGCCATCGGCACCGGCGGCGGCGCGCGGCCCGCTCACGCCGGCGCGGAGCGAGGAGCGCAGGAACAGCTCACCGCGGGTGCTCGTGGAGTAGTGGTTCCAGACGGAGTCCTGGCCGCGTTCGACGCTCAGGTCCAGCGGCCGTTCCTCGTCCGGCATGTGGTTGTGCATGATCTGCTCCATCGAGATGGGCGGATTGTCGTACAGCGTCTGGAACTCGCTGGTCGAGTTCACGCGGAACTTCGTGTAGCGCTCGCCCATCACGTACGGGCCGAGCTGGTACATCGAGAACGGCGACGAGTTCGCCCACGCGGAGACATCGCGGGAGGCGGCGTCGCGGTCCATGTACTGCTCCTGGTACTCGCTCTCGAAGAAGACCGCGCTGCCCTCGACGAGCGAGGTCTCGACGTTGTCGAGGTTGACGCCCTCACTGGTGAGGTTGGCCGCCAGGCGGTCCTGGCTCCCCTCGTAGAACTGGATGGCGTGCAGGAACTCGTGGGCGAGCGTGATCTCGGCCTCTTCCGGGCCCTGCGCGCGACCCTCGCCGCTGCTGGCGTTGATGTACCGCATCACGACGTCGACCTCGACGCTGCCGTCGGGGCCGGTCTGCGGGGAGGCGTACCCCGCGACGAACACGTCGGGCGTGCCCTCCGGTGCGATGCCCATGACGGCCTGGAAGGACTCGTTGTTGAACCCGAACTGGTCGAACGTGTACGGGTTCGTCTGCTCGGGCGAGAGCGACCGGACCGAGGGGCCCTGGTCGAGCTCGACGCCCGCCATCTCCATGACGTTGAGGTAGACCTGGTTGGCGTCGAAGCCGAGGCAGGCACCCTGCACCTGCACGAGGTCGCTCTCCTCGCTGCGGTACTCACAGGGTTCCTCCTGGTCCTCCTGGTCCTCGTCGGACGTGGTGGTCTGCGTCGGTTCGGACGTCTGCGTGTCGGTCTGTTCCGCGGTCGTCTGCACGTCGGTCGGCTCCCCCGTGGTCTCGACTGTCGTCGAGTCCCCACCCTGGTCGGTGGTGTTACACCCCGCGACCACGAGCATGAGGGCCAACGCGACTGCGAGAAGCGCTCGCTTCATGTGAGAACTATTCCCAATACAGGAGTTAGTACGCTTAGGCGTTGCGGTCTCGTTTCACCGGAAACAGCGGGAAAGTTTCCACGAGTTCCGGGGACGGAGGTGGGGTCTGCCCCTACAGCCAGTCGTCGAGTCCGGACTGTCCGTCATCTGTCTCTTCGGTCTCGGGGTCGGCCGGCGACGGCTCGTCGGCGTCGGCCGCCGGGCCGCCGAGTGTCCGCTGGCCGTCGTCGTCGGCCGCGGCCGACTCGCCCTCCGCGGCCGACTCGCCGTCGGTCGCCGCAGTGTCGTCGTCGTCCGCCGGTTCGAACTGGGCGAACGCGCCGCCCGCGTTCTCGACGACGGCGTCGTCGCGGCGCTCCTGGGCCTCCTCGACGATGCCCTGCACCTTGTTCGTGTCCTCGCCGCTGCCCGTGACGAACGACACGTCCGCTGCGTCGAGGTCGTACACCATCGTCATCCGGACGGTGAGCTCGCGGGGCTTGCAGTGGTGGGTCATCTCCGCGAGGAACGGCATCACCTCGCGGCGCGCCGTCCCCATGCTGAACCCGCCCTTCTCGGCGATCTTCCGGGCGATGGCGTCGCGCCTGTTCCGCGTCGCCTTCGAGCGCCCGAGCTTCGACCAGTACGACGGCGGACCGTACCGGGTCCAGCCGCCGTGGTCGTGCCGCCGCGCGGCGGCGACGCCCGCGGCGACGTTGTCGGTCGCGTAGCGCCAGAACGAGTAGTCCTGCGTGGCCCGAACCCGGCCGAGCCAGCGGTCGGCGTTCGCGAGGAAGCCGTACGCGTCGGCCAGCTCGTCGCCGCGGTAGTCCTTCGGGACGTTGTCCTCGACCCAGTTGAGCAGGTCGTCCGGCGTCTCGTCGACGTCGTAGGACGCGTACAGCGCCTCCTCGGCGGACTTGTGCTTGATGACGTCGTCGAGGAAGTCGAAGATGCCCTCCGTGCGGTCGCGCTCGCCCGTCACCACGTCGTCGACGGTGAGGCGCTGGTTCCGCTCGGCGAGCGCCTGCAGGTCGTTCACCGCCGAGCGGAGGTCGCCGCTGGTCTCGCTGGCGATCTCGTCGAGCGCGTCGTCCTCGTACTCGATGCCCTCCTGGCGACAGATGTCGCGCAGGACGGGGACGATGGAGCGCCGGGAGACGTCGCGGAACTCGATCTCGCGGCAGGCGTTCCGGAGGCTGTTGCTCATGTCGTAGAACTCGTTCGCGATGAGCACCATCGGCTGGTCCGCCTCCTTGACGACCTTCGTTATCTCTCGCGAGCCGCCGTAGTCGCTGTTCCCGTGGAAGTTGTCGGCCTCGTCGACGACGAGCAGCTGCCGCCCGTCGGTCCCGCCGAGGGTCTGATTCTTCGACGCCCGGCCGGCGAACCGTTCGATGTCCTCGGCGGTCCGGGAGTCGCTCGCGTTCAGCTCCATCACCGGCCAGCCCATGTCGTTGGCCAGCGCGTGCGCAGCGGAGGTCTTCCCGACCCCCGGCGAGCCGTGGACGATGGCTGCCTCGCGGTGGTCGTCCCAGGTCTCCGCCCACTTCCGGAGCGCGTCGCGGGCCTTGTCGTTCCCGCGCACCTCCGACAGCGTCGACGGGCGGTACTTCTCCGTCCAGTCTGCCATTAGCGGAGGGAGGGGCGGCCCGCGTTTAGTGGTTGCGGAGCACCCTCGGCGTGGTTCCCGCCGGGAGGGAATCACCGCTACTGAGACACCCCGAGAGCGCGTACCAGGACCCGGTGAAGATACGATGGCTCACTTCCTCGTCATCTACGGCACCGGTGAGGGACAGACAGCGAAGGTCGCGGACGCGGGCACGAGGTCACGGCGTTCGACGTCGCGGCGGTACCCCGCGGACCTCGACGTGCCGGCGTACGACGCCGTCATCGTCGGTGGTTCCATCCACGTCGGCACTCATCGGGACGCCGTAGTCGGGTTCGCCCGCGACCACCGCGACGCGCTCGCGGCGCGCCCGTCGGCGTTCTTCCAGGTGTGCCTCTCCAGCGCCAGCGACGACGCGGCGCGCCGGGCCGAGGCCACCGGCTACATCGACGCGTTCGTCGAGCAGACCGGCTGGCAGCTCGACGCCGTCGCCAGCTTCGCGGGCGCGCTGCGCTTCTCGGAGTACGGCTTCCTCAAGCGCCTCGTGATGAAGCAGATCGCCGCCGAGGCGACCGGCGACACCGACACGTCGCGGGACTACGAGTACACCGACTGGGCGGCGGTTGACCCGTTCGCGGTCGAGTTCGCCCGGTCCGTCGATGACGACCGCTGCCCCGGAGCAGGCCACCGACTGACGCCGACGCCGGACAGCGGTCGGGGACCACGGGAGCGACCCACACACGACCAAAACACCCAACTTGCGACCGGTACTACCGCCGACAAGTGACGACCTACGACGCGATACTCTTCGACAACGACGGCGTCCTGGTCGACCCGCCGGGACACGGGGACCAGCTCGCGGCCATCCGGGACGCGTTCGACGAGCTCGGCATCGACTCGCCCGACGAGGACCACCTCTCCGCCCTCACCGGTGGCGTGACACCCGAACTCCTCGCCGACCTGGAACGGACCTACGGCGTGGACCGCGAGGCGCTGTGGGCGGCCCGCGAGCGCCACGACGAGCGGTCGCAGTTCGAGGCGTTCCGGGCGGGCCGGCGTGAGACCTACGAGGACGTGGGAGCACTCTCGGACATCGCCCAGCCCTGTGGACTCGTGAGCAACAACCACCACACGACCGTCGAGTTCGTACTCGACCGGTTCGACTTCGCCGACGCCTTCGAGACGTACTACGGGCGGCCGATGACCATCGAGAGCCTGTCGCTGAAGAAGCCGAACACGCACTACCTCGACCGGGCGCTGGCGGACCTCGGCGGCGGGTCGGCGCTGTACGTCGGCGACAGCGAGAGCGACGTGGTCGCCGCCGAGCGGGCCGGGATGGACTCGGTGTTCGTCCGACGCGACCACAGCCGCGACGCGAGCCTGTCGACGGAGCCGACCTACGAGGTGGAGACGCTACACGCGGTTCGGGACATCGCGAACGACGCCCGCTGACCGCGACGAACCTGTCTGAATCCGTACAAAATCGGATTCCAGCAAGGCTGTTTACAAAAGAGAATTTCCGGGAAACCCTACAAGTCTGCCCGCCGTACGTCTAGCTGTAATGGCGACGGACGAATCGGTCGTGCGGCGGTACTACCTGTTCCGTGCGACGAACGCCGCCGGGTTCTACCTCCCCATCAGCGTCCTCTACCTGCTTGACCAGGGGTTCGGGCTCGGCTTCGTCGCGCTGGTGCAGGCGACGTTCTCCCTCGCGATGCTGGCCGCCGAGATCCCCTCGGGGTACCTCGGCGACCGAATCGGCCGGCGGGCCAGCCTGGCCGTCGGCAACCTCCTCCGGGCGGCGGGGATGGCGGGCTACGCCTTCGTCGACACGCCCGCCGGCTTCGTGGCGATGCAGGCCGTCTGGGCGACGGGCTGGGCGTTCCGCTCGGGCACGGGCGACGCCTGGCTCTACGAGCTGCTCGCCCGGACCTGCGACGACGACGAGTTCGCCCGCATCAAGGGTCGGGGCAGCACGGTGTTGCTCCTCACGTCGGCGGTGACGGCCATCGCCGGCGGGCTGCTGTACGGCGTCGCCCACGAGCTGCCGTTCCTGCTCAGCGCGACGCTCGCGGTCTCCGGCGTCCCCGTGCTGTACACGTTCCCCTCGGTCCGGGTCGCCGACGAGGACGCGGACGCGTTCACGGTTCGCGAAGCGGTCCGGATGCTCCGCGTGCAGGCGAGCCGCGAGAGCGTCCGCTGGCTCGTCGCCTACGTCGCGCTGTTCTACGGCCTGTTCGGGCTGGCCCGGATGGTCGAACAGCCGGCGCTGGACGCGCTCGGTGTCCCGGCGGCCGGGCTCGGCGTCGTCTTCGCGGCGTTCAAGCTGGTGTCCGCGGGGGCGGCCTCGACGGCCGGCTGGTTCGAGGAGCGCCTCGGCGCGCGGGGCGTGCTCGGACTGCTCGTCCCGGTGTTCGCCGTCGCGTTCGTCCTCGGGGCGCTGTTCCCCGTGTTCCTCGTCCCGACGTTCTTCCTCTACCGGAGCGCCCGGTCTGTGGTCCAGCCCGTCCAGAACCAGTACCTGAACGACCGGCTCGCGGACGTGGGGCGTGCGACGGTGCTCTCGGGCGTCTCGATGGTGCTGTCGCTGTCGAGCGGGCTGCTGAAGCTCGCACTTGGTGGCATCGCGGAGCAGCTCGGCCCGCTCGCGTTCCTGCCCCGGGCCGGCGCGGCCCTCGTGGTCGTCGCCAGCCTGCTCTGGATCCTCACCCGGCCCGTGCGGAGCGGCGGGGGGACGACCGCGGTCTCGGGTGGTGGCGCGGCCGCCTCGGACTGAGAGCGGAGCGCGGCGGGGACAGCCCTTCAGCCCCGCCGGTACCGCAGACCGAACTCCCGAGTCAGCACGTCGTGCCACTCGTCCGTGCCGCCGAGGCCGCCGTGGGGTCGGTGCCGTCGAGCGCGACGGCGGTCGCTGCCAGGTCGTCGAGGAGCGCGTCGTCGAACTCACCGCCGGCGGTCTCGTCACTCACACATCGACCCGCCGAGGTGGGCCGGATAAACGGGAGGTGCGGTGTGGGACGCCTACATGAACGCGAACGGGACCATCACCGCAAAGCCCGCGACCAACCCGACGGCCAGCTCGGGGTAGCCCTTCGACTCCAACTGCTCGCCCGCCTTGAGCGCGTCGGGGATGAACTCGCTCAGGACGAGGAACACCATCGCTCCCGCCGCGAAGCCGAAGCCGAACGGGAGGAAGTCGCGGGCGTACCGGACGAACGCGAACGCGATGACCGCACCGATGGGCTGGGGCAGGCTTGAGAAGACGGCCGCGCCGACCATCCGCCAGCCACCGACACCCATCGCCCGCAGCGGGATGGAGATGGCCAGCCCCTCCGGGATGTTGTGGATGGAGATGGCGACGGTCATCATGATGGCCAGCACGGGGACGGTGAGCCCGAGCAGCCCGATGCCGCCGGCCAGCCCCATGTCCGCGAACGAGACGCCGATTGCGACGCCCTCCGGGAACGAGTGGACGGTCAGGATGCCCAGGACGAGCACCAGCGTCTTGATGTCGCCCTCCGCGACGACGGTCGGGTGGACCAGCTCCGCGTGGTCGTGGTCGTGCTCGCTGTCTTCCTCGTGGTCGTGACCCGCGTCCTCGTGCTTCGGCACCTCCTCGACGGCCCCACCGTCGGTCGCCTGCTCCGGTCCGTCGTCGGCGTACTTCGCCACGTCGACCCGGTCGAGCAGGTTGTCGGCGACGAGGACGAGCAGCACGCCGACCACGACGCCGGCGAGCAGTATCGTCGGGAACCCCTCCGATGCTGCGAGGCCTTCGTTCAACAGCCCGAAGATGGACGCCGAGATCATGATGCCCGAGGCGACCCCCCAGAGCGCGACGTTCCACCGGTCGCTCACGTCGTCGACCAGGAAGAACGGCAGCGCGCCGAGCCCGGTCGCTAACGCGGTCGCCAACCCGGCGAGGAAGACAACGACGAGATTGCCCACGAGGCTCATAGGTGTGACTAGCGGTTCGGGAGAGATAAGTTCTATCACTTCTGTTACAACTTTTCGGTCGGCCTAAACGCCGGGGGAGGGGTCGGAGACACGAGATGGGCCGGCGACTCACTCGGTGTCGGTCTCCTCGACGTCCTCGGGTTCCCCGTGCTGTATCACGAAGACCGGGCCCAGGAACTGGTCGGCGACCTGGTCCGCAGTCATCCCGAACAGGAAGGTCGTCACCGACGGGTCGGATTCCCCCATGACGATCGCATCGTAGTCGTCGGACGTGTCGACGATCCTCTCTTGTGGACTCCCCGCACGCGATATCTCGATATCTATCGCGTCCGCGGAGAGTCCCTCCCCGGCGAGTCGCGTCGCCACCCCATCGAGCAGCGTCTCGACGTCCGCGTCGGTCTCGTCGTCCGTCGCGACGTGATACAGCGTTACGTCGACGCCCTCCGACGCGAACAGCCCCGAAAGCAACCGGACGAACCGATCGACGCCGACGATGCCGCGGACCGGGACGAGGACGTTCTCCACCGGCCTCGTTGCGTTCGGGATCAGTACCGCGAGGCAGTCGTGCTCCTCCGTCGTCCGATCGATCGTCGTCTGTCCATCGTGGGTGAACACGAGCCGGGACTCGACCGTCGCCCCGGCGTGTTCGAGTATCGCCGTGAAATCGTCGAGACGGCGCATGGCCTTGTCTTCGAACTGGGACCTTGCCTGGTCGGTCGCGGTCTGGTCCGGCACAACGTGGTAGCCAAGCAGGACGACGTGTGCGTTCCCGAGGAGTTCGGGGACGCCCTCCGGAATCGACTCCCCCTCGAGAACACGCAACGGGACTAAGATGCTGGGTTTGTTGGACATTGTCTGAGCTCGTGGTCGGCCCTGGTGGAACTGATGGACTGACGACAACGTTTGACACGCACGGTCAATAAACCCAGTGAAGCGTCCGCTGGTTCGCATATCCCGACAGCCCCGTTCCGCCGGCGATACACTCCGCTGTCGTCGGCTCGTGCTCTCCGACGTCAGGTGCTCCAGCCGCGGGAGCGTCGCGCACCCCGAGCCAGCAGCGGACTTCCCAGCACCCGTCTTTCCCGAACCTCCCAGACCTCCGTCCGAGAATGGGGAGGCGACTCGGCGCTGCAGACGGTGACAGTTGCTAGATTACCCTGCGGCCGATTCGGGCACGGACCCTGGATGCTCGGCATGCTCGCTACCTGTTCATCGTTCCCTCACGAAATCCGAGAAATGGGACCGCCGAGAATTGAACTCGGGTCCTACGGACCCCATCCGCAGAGGATACCACTACCCCACGGTCCCGTACGTCAACCGATGCCCGTTTACCGTTTAAGCGTGTCGTTTCGTCGGCACCACGCTACACAAGCACGCGCTCCAACTCGACGACGGTGCCCGATTCGGCGTCGGGGTCGCCGACGAGCGTCCCCAGGCAGACCGCGGTGCCGCCGGGCAGGTAGCAGGCCACGAGGTCGCCCTGCTCGCCGCCCGCCACGCTGATGACGCCGGGGGCGTACACCGGCGCGCCGTTGGCGACCTGCTCGGCGGCGGAGGGGGCGATCTCCACGCGTGGGAGGTGCGTGAGCGCTCGCTCGGCGGGCTGGACGACGTCCCGCAGGGGTTCCTCGTCGCCGTCCTCGACCCAGAACGCGAGCGCGTCGACGAGGTCGTGGTAGCTGACGAGCGTCGCGTCGTCGAAGGGGTCGGTGGCGGTCCTGCGGAGGTGGCCCATGTGCGCGCCGGTGCCCAGCGCGAGCCCGAGGTCGTGGCAGAGCTTCCGGATGTAGGTGCCGGACTCACAGCGGATGCGGACGAGTGCGCGGCGCTCCTCGACCTCCAGCACGTCGAGGTCGTGGACCTCGCGGACCCGGAGGCGGCGCGTGACCGCGCTCTTCCGGGGTGGCTTCTGGTAGAGCGGGGCCTCGAACTCGTTGGCGACGGCCGCGACGTCGCCGGGGGCGCGGCCGTGGAGTTCGAGCACGGCGACGTACTCCTTGGTGCCCTCGAGGAACACCTGGGCGAGCCGGGTGGCGTCGCCGAACAGCGTCGGGAGACAGCCGGTGACCTTCGGGTCCAGCGTGCCGGAGTGGGCGGCCTCCTCGACGGTGACGTCGCTGCCGGCGCGGTCGAGGGCGTCGGCGACGGCGTCGCGGCACCAGCCCGTGAACTGATGGGCCGACGGGCCGGCGGGCTTGTCGAGGTTGACGACGCCGAACGCGAGCAGTTCGGCGGGCGAGCGCTCGTCGGGCGGTGCGCGCAGGCACATGGGTCAGAACTCGTAGTCGAGCTCGACGGGCGCCTTCCCCTCGTCGGTCTCGGGGTCGTAGGACTCGACGGCCTCGACGAGGACGTGCTGGACGTGCTCGGCGTTCCAGCGCGCGGTGTTGACGCTCAGGTCGTAGATGGAGAGGTCGCCGATGTCGATGCCGTAGTACTCGTGGTAGCGCTGGGCCTCGCTGGACTCGCGGGCCGCGGTCTCCTCGCGGGCGAGTGCGGGCTCTTTGTCCTCGCGGTCGGCGATGCGCTCGCCACGTACCGCGAGGGGGGCGTCGAGCCAGAAGCGGAAGTCGGCCTGTTCGGCCGCGAGCCAGCCGGCGAGCCGTGATTCGAGCACGAGGTCGTCGCGTTCGACGGCGATCTCGCGGAGGCGTCGGTCGAGGTCGCGGTCGATGTCCTCGTCCTCCTCGGCGAGCTTGTTGAACTCGAGCGGTGTGTAGCCGCGCTCGTCGGCGAGCTCGCGGAAGATATCGCCGCCGGAGACGTGGTCGAGGTCGAACGCATCGGCCAGCCCGGCCGCAGTGGTGCTCTTGCCACTGCCCGGCGGGCCGGAGACGGTGAGCAACATATCCTATCTGCGCGGGTGTCGGTAAAATGGGTTGTGATTGGACGGCGGGCGGACGGCAGCGGAGTGTGCCGGTCCTACGTCGGCGTCGCGTCGAGGTCCAGCGTCTTCCGGAGCAGCTGGGTGAACCCCATCGAGCAGAGGAAGTACCAGACGATCCACGCGGGCATCGGGCCGATCGCGCCGGCCATCCACTCCCGTTCGCCGAAGATGGGCAGCACCATGCTCTGCTCGGCCGGCACGAGGTGGCCGCCGTCGAGGATGGTCCAGTACATCCAGAGGAACGCCGGGATGGTGAGGAGCATGATCCACGCCATCGGGCGGAAGTTCTCCTTCATCATCTCGCCCTGGTCGCCGAGGGCGTCCATCTTCTCGTCCTGGATGCGGTCGAGCGCGGCGTCGTCACCGCGCTCCTTGGCGGCCTCCTCGCGCTCTGTGATCTCCTGCATCTTCTGCTGGATCTGCTTGACCTTGCTCCGGTCGACCATGTTCGCCTGCAGGAGCGTCGAGTACAGGCCGGTGATGAGCGCCAGCGAGAGGATGACCGCGTAGAACGGGAGCACGTCGTTGAGTGGCTCGAAGATGACGTTGATGGTGCTCCCGACCGCGTTGCGGATCGGGGTGTAGTAGTAGCCGGCCATCATGCCGACGGAGACGACCGCCGCGAGCTTGTCGCGGGTCTGCCAGCTCGACCCCTCGCTGTCGACCTCGATGCTCTCGCTGGCGACGGTGATGTCGTCCTCGAGTGCGTCGGTGACGGCGTCCGGGTCGACGACCACGAAGCCGTCCTCCTGCTCGCGGAGGATCTCGCTCTGGATGAGTCGTCCCCAGCGGCCGCTGTCCATGCCGTCCTCGTCTTTGACGTCCTTCCACTCGACCTCGTCGTCCCCGTCGTTGGAGGCGTCCATGACGACCTGGAGCGCCTCCGACGTCCCGGGGTTGTCCGAGAGGAAATCCTGTATGTCTTCCGCCGTCCAGGCCATATGAGAGCCTCTAGGCAGTCGTGGGATAAGAGTCTTTTACTCTGTGACAGCCTCGATAGCGGCCTTCACGTCGCTCCAGACCTCGTCGGGGGCCTGTTCGCCGTCGACGGCGACGAACTCGTCGGTTCCCTCGTAGTACTCGACGACCGGGAGCGTGTTCTCCTCGAACACGTCGAGGCGGTTCTCGGCGGCCTCCGCGGTGTCGTCCTCGCGCTGGACCAGTTCGCCGCCACACTCGTCACAGATGCCCTCCTCCTCGGGCTGGCTGTACTTCACGTGGAAGTTCGCGCCGCAGTCATCGCAGACGCGGCGGCCGGTGAGCCGGTCGACCAGCTCCGAGCGGTCGACATCGAGGTAGAGGACGAGGTCGAGGTCGGTCATATCGGCGAGTTCCTCGGCCTGCTCCAGGTTGCGCGGGTAGCCGTCGAGGACGTAGCCGTCGGCCGAGGAGAGCGCCTCCTCGACGATGGCGTTGACGACCGCGTCGGGGACGAGGTCGCCGGCGTCCATGTACTCGCCGGGGGTGTCGTACTCGAAGTCCATGTCCGAGATGTCCATCTCCTTGTTCGAGCGGAGCGCGTCGCCCGTGGTGACGTGCTCGACGCCGAACTCGTCGACGATGTTCGCGGACTGGGTTCCCTTGCCTGCGCCCGGTGCACCGAGGATGAGGATGTGCGGACTGCTCATACCTGGGCGCTCGAACCCGGCACGTAAAGAGTTAAAGAAAACGGCTGGCACGTGGGGTGACCGCCGCGGGTCGCGCGTCGGGTCCTCCAGGCGAACGACTGACGACTCGCCGAGCGGTTACTCGCACCCGGTGTTGGTCCGCTCGAAGCTGCCCGGGCCGTCGTTCCCCGGGCTGCGACGGCGAGTGCGCCGGCCGCTTTCAGATAGCCTCCGCGTCCAGGCTGTCAGTTGTCCTCATCTGCCATGACCGGGTTCCCGGTCAACGAGCCGACACTAAAAACTTCGGTATTAGTTATCTGCGTATCTAATTTCTTATGGAGATGAGGTTTGGACATAAAAGTCTGTCGGCGGCGGCTCCCACTCCCTGGAAGGCCCAGGAAGAACTCCGTTAGTCCGGAAAAAGTGTTCCTCGAACAATCGGTTCGATGGCTCGGCGCGCTGGCGCGCGTTACTGGCCGAGCTCCTCGATGTTCACCGTGTAGCTGCCCGAGCCGGAGTAGGAGTCGACGAGGATGCCGATCTCCTGGCCTGCACTCACGTCGTCGAGCGTGACCTGCTCCTGACTGTCCGGCGTGATGGAGCGCTTGTCGTAGTCGTACTGGCTCGGCGTCCGCCCGTCAGTCGTCACGTACAGGTCGAAGTCGGACCAGTTACCGCCCGACAGCGAGATGGTTACCTGACACGGGTTCTGCAGGTCGTTCGTCCACGTGTAGTCGTCCGAGTCGTAGTAGCCGTACAGGTAGCCGTCCGCGGAGCCGGTCGATGACTCGTCGCCGCAGCTGCCGCCACCGTCGTCGGGTTCGACGGTGATGGCGACGGAGTCGGTCGTGCTCGCGCCGTCGTCGTCCGTGACGGTGAGGCTGGCGCTGTAGTCGCCGGCGGCGCTGTAGGTGTGGGTGACGGTCTGGCCGGTCGCAGTCGCGCCGTCGCCGAAGCTCCAGTCGTAGGCGCTGATGGAGCCGTCGGAGTCACTGGAGCCGGAGCCGTCGAAGGTGACCTCCTGGCCGACCGTGACCGTCGCCGAGGAGGCGTCGATGGAGACCGTCGGTGCCTCGTTCTCCGGCGGGTCGCCGCCGCCGCCGTCGCCGACGAGGTTCGCTGCGTCGATGCGGCCCGCGCCCTGCTGGTTCTCGGGCAGCCCGACGTCGACGGCCGTGTTCTTCAGCTGGCTGCGCAGCTCGGTGTTCGACCAGCCGGGGTTCGCCGCGAGACCGAGTGCGGCGACACCGGCCGCTGCCGGGCACGCCATGGAGGTTCCGGAGATGCTGTTGTACGGCGAGTCGGTCCACGCCGAGAGGATGTTCACGCCCGGTGCGACGACGTCCTGCTTCTCGCCGTAGTTCGAGAAGTTGGCGAGGTTCTCGTTCTCGTCGATGGCACCGACCGCGATACACTCGTCGTACGCGGCGGGATAGGAGACCGAGCCCGACGAGTCGTTCCCGGAGGCACAGATGATGGTGACGCCGTTGTCCGCGGCGTAGCTGACGGCGTTCTTCATCGTGTTCGTGTAGCCACCGCCACCGAGGCTCATGTTCACGATGTCTGCCCCCTGGTCGGCCGCCCACTGGACGGCGTCCGCGATGTCGCTGGTCGAGCCGCTGCCCTGCTCGGAGAGCGCACGCCCCGACAGCAGCGTGGAGTTCGACATCCCGGCGATGCCGTCCCCGTTGTTCGTCGTCGCCGCCGCGATGCCGGCGACGTGGGTGCCGTGGTACTCGTCCGCCATCGAGTCCGGGTACGGGTCGCCGTCGCTGTCGACGAAGTCCTTGCCCTTGTTCGAGCCGAACTGCCCCGAGAGGTCGGGGTGGTCGTACTTCACGCCCTGGTCGATGACGGCGATGGTGACGTCCTCGCTGCCGAACGTGGTGTCCCACGCGGCGGGTGCGTTGACGAGCTGTGGCGCGTACTGGTCGCCGAAGCGCGGGTCGTTCGGCTCCGCGAGCGCGTGTAGCGTCTCGTTGAACTCGGCGTAGCGCACGTGGTCGAGCGACTCGAGCGTCTCGAGGATGTCGTCGTCCGACATCGTCGTGACCTCGGGCTTCGACAGTGCCATGTAGCTGAGGTCGTCGTTCTCGTGCGTGACCGACATCTCGTCGGGGAGTCGCTCGTCGTTCGCGGTCGCCGACGCGACGTCGGCCACCGAGTACGTGTTCGTGACGCCCACGAGGATCTCGTTCGGCCGTGCGCCCGGTTCTCGCGTCGGTGTCGCGGACGACAACCCTGCGAAGGCTGCTGCCGCCCCCACGGCACCAGTTGCTTTCAGGAAGGTTCGCCGCCCCCAGTCGTAGCTGCTATCGTCTGTCATGAGACAGTCCTACCGAGAACCCGTTCCCTATTTAAATTTTTGTAGATTCAATTGCTAATTTTACTGCATATACAAATTGTATACTGGTTTCCAAGAGTTGTTGCAACTTCGTTCGTCCGAACCGTCACGGCTTTGAGCGATACGGAGAGAGAGGAGGTATGGACGAGCGATTCAGGCGGCTCCTACCCGGCACGGAGCCGCATCCGCGGGCACGGGTGGGACTCTTCGTCGACGGTCCGAACGTGCTCCGCGACGAGTTCGACGTCGACCTCGACGACGTACGGACGGCCGCGACGGACGCGGGCGACCTCACGGTGGCACGACTGTACCTCGACGAGCACGCGACCCCCGGCCTCATCCAGGCAGCCGAGGCACGCGGCTTCGAGGTCGTCATCACCAGCGGGGACGTGGACGTGAAGCTCGCGGTCGACGCGACCGAGACCGTCGTGACCGAGGCCATCGACACGCTGGCCATCGCGTCCCGTGACACCGACTTCAAACCGGTCCTCGAGAAGGCGGGCCGCTACGGCATCCGGACGCTGGCCATCGCACCGGGCGAACACGGCCGCTCGGACGCGCTCCGGAACGCCGCGAACGACGACATCGTCATCGAGGAGTAGCGGCGCTTTCGGGGTAGAAGACGGGGAGGAAGGCGGCGGGAATGGGGAAGTCGTTCCGCGGTGCAGTCCTTACTGGCCGAGCTCCTCGACGTCGACAGTGAAGCTGCCCGAGCCGGAGTAGGAGTCGACGAGGATGCCGACATCCTGACCGGCGCTCGGGCTGTCGATGATGACCTGCTCGTCGCTGTTCATCGAGATGGAGCGCTTGTCGTAGTCGGACGTGCTGGGGGTGCGCCCGTCCGTCGTCACGTACAGGTCGAAGTCGGCGCTGCTCGGCCCGCTCAGCGAGACGGTGACCTGGCACGGGTCGGCGAGGCTGTTCGTGTACGTGTACGACGTGGAGTCGTAGTAGCCGTACAGGTAGCCGTCCGCGGAGCCGCCCGCAGAGGTGTCGCCACAGCTGCCACCGCCACCGCTGTCGGACTCGACGGTGATGGCGACGGAGTCGGTCGAACTCGCGCCGTCGTCGTCCGTGACGGTGAGGCTGGCGCTGTAGTCGCCGGCGGCGCTGTAGGTGTGGGTGACGGTCTGGCCCGTCGCAGAGGCACCGTCGCCGAAGCTCCAGTCGTAGGAGCTGATGGAGCCGTCGGAGTCACTGGAGCCGGAGCCGTCGAAGGTGACCTCCTGGCCGACCGTGACCGTCGCCGAGGAGGCGTCGATAGAGACTGTCGGCGCGGTGTTGCCGCCACCACCACCGCCGTCACCGCCGGCGTCGACGATGTTGAGCGCGTCGACGCGGCCCGCGCCCTGCTCCTCCGCCGAGAGGCCGATGTCGACGGCCGTGTTCTTCAGTCGACTGCGTAGCTCCGTCGGTGAGAGGCTGGCGTCGGCCGCCTTGCCCAGCGCCGCGACGCCGGAGGCCGCCGGGCACGCCATCGACGTGCCGGATATCTTGTTGTACTGGCCACCGTACTGGCTCTTGTTCTCCGTCCACGTCGACAGGATGTCGACGCCGGGTGCGGCGACGTCGAGGTTCGGGCCGTACTGCGAGAAGCTCGCGAGGTCCTCGTTGCTGTCGACTGCCGACACCGCCACACACTCGTCGTAGGCCGCGGGGTACGACACCGAGCCCGAGCCGTCGTTCCCGGCCGCACAGATCGGGAGCGACCCGTTGCTGACGGCGTAGCTGACGGCGTTCTTCATCGTGTCAGTGTAGCCGCCGCCACCGAGGCTCATGTTGATGATGTCCGCGCCCTGGTCGGCCGCCCACTCGACGGCGTCCGCGATGTCCGTCGTCGAGCCGCTGCCCTGCTCGGAGAGCGCACGCCCCGACAGCAGCGTCGAGTCCGAGATTCCGGCGACGCCGGTGCTGTTGTCGGTGGTCGCCGCCGCGATGCCGGCGACGTGGGTGCCGTGGTACTCGTCCGCCATCGAGTCCGGGTACGGGTCGCCGTCGCTGTCGACGAAGTCCTTGCCCTTGTTCGAACCGAACCGCGCCTGTAGGTCGGGGTGGTCGTACTTCACGCCCTGGTCGACCACCGCCACGGTCACGTCGGAGCTGCCCTGCGTCGTGTCCCATGCCGACGGTGCACGCACCTGCTGGGGCGCGTACTGCTGGTCGAACAGCGAGTCGTTCGGCGTCGCGAACGCGTGGACGGTCTCGTTCGGCTCGACGTATCGGACGCCGGTCTTCCGTCGGAGGGACTCCGCGATGGCGGACTCGGCCCGGGCGGCGGCCTGGTCCGGTAGCTCCACCGTGAAGTAGCTGAGGTTCTCGTTGCGGTGCGTGACACTCGCCGGTCCGGGGAGCTCCTCCTGGACGCTCGCCTCGGTGCTCGCCATGCTCGCAGCGCCCGAGACGCCCACGATGAGCTCGTTCTCCCGCGGTTGCGGGTCCCTGCCGGGGGTCGCGCTGGTGATGCCCGCCAGTGCCGCGGCGGAAGCCGCAGCGCCCGTCGCTTTGAGGAAGGTACGTCGTGCCCACGATTGAGTGTTATTGCCTGTCATGACACACAACGCCAGTCACATCTGCCCCACTTATATTTTTATGAATAGAGCGTAAATTTATTTCTAAATTATAATATTTGGCCACTATTTCCGAAAAAGTTGCATGTCCGCCCGGTTAAAAACTAGAAGAAACGCGCCGACAGTTCCAGACTTCCCATCTCGATACCTCGGGTTACGGTCCGCATCAGGCGGAGATAGCGTCTGGAAACCGCGGGCGGCGTTCGCCGGAGGACCTCTCCGGCGAGTGACACGGGGGGAGCGACGGTGACGGGACTTACTGCCCGAGCTCCTCGACGCTCACCGTGTAGCTGCCCGAGCCGGAGTAGGAGTCGACGAGGATGCCGATATCCTGGCCGGCGCTGACCGCGTCCGCGATGACCTGCTCCTGGCTGTCCTGCGTGATGGAGCGCTTGTCGTAGTCGCTCGTCGACGGCGTGCGACCGTCCAGCGTGACGTACAGGTCGAAGTCGGCGTTGCTCGGCCCGCTCAGCGAGACGGTGACCTGGCACGGGTCGTCGAGGCTGTTCGTGTACGTGTACGACTCGGCGTCCCAGTAGCCCGACAGCGAGCTGTCGGCCGAGCCGCCCGTTGACGTGTCGCCACAGCTGCCGCCACCGTTGTCGGACTCGACGGTGATGGCGACGGAGTCGGTCGTGCTCGCGCCGTCGTCGTCCGTGACGGTGAGGCTGGCGCTGTAGTCGCCGGCGGCGCTGTAGGTGTGGGTGACGGTCTGGCCGGTCGCAGTCGCGCCGTCGCCGAAGCTCCAGTCGTAGGCGCTGATGGAGCCGTCGGAGTCACTGGAGCCGGAGCCGTCGAAGGTGACCTCCTGGCCGACCGTGACCGTCGCCGAGGAGGCGTCGATGGAGACCGTCGGTGCCTCGTTCTCCGGCGGGTCGCCGCCACCGCCGCCGACGATGTTGAGCGCGTCGACGCGGCCCGCGCCCTGTTTCTCCGCTGAGAGACCGATGTCGACGGCCGTGCTCTTCAGCTGGCTACGCAGCTGCGTCGGCGAGAGGCTGGCGTCGGCCGCCTTGCCCAGCGCCGCGACGCCGGAGGCCGCCGGGCACGCCATCGACGTGCCGGATATCTTGTTGTACTGGCCACCGTACTGGCTCTTGTTCTCCGTCCACGTCGACAGGATGTCGACGCCGGGTGCGGCGACGTCGAGGTTCGGGCCGTACTGCGAGAAGCTCGCGAGGTCCTCGTTGCTGTCGACTGCCGACACCGCCACACACTCGTCGTAGGCCGCGGGGTACGACACCGAGCCCGAGCCGTCGTTCCCGGCCGCACAGATCGGGAGGGCGCCGTTGTTGACCGCGTAGGAGACGGCGTTCTTCATCGTCTGCGTGTAGCCGCCGCCACCGAGGCTCATGTTGATGATGTCCGCGCCCTGGTCGGCCGCCCACTCGACGGCGTCCGCGATGTCCGCCGTGGAGCCGCTGCCGCCGCCCAGCGCACGACAGGCGAGTAGCGTGGAGTCGGACATCCCGGCGACGCCGGTGCCGTTGTCGGTGGTCGCGGACGCGATGCCGGCGACGTGAGTCCCGTGGTTCTCGCCGCTGGGCGCGTTGGGGTCGTTGTCCCCGCCCGCGAAGTCCTTGCCCTTGTTCGACCCGAACCGACTCTGGAGGTCCGGGTGCGTGTAGTCGACGCCGGTGTCGACGATGGCGACGGTAACGTTCTCGCTGCCGAAGGTGGTGTCCCAGGCCGCCGGCGCGTTCACCTGCTGTGGCGCGTACTGCTGGTCGAACTTGGGGTCGTCCGGCTGTGCGAACGCGTGGTGCGTCGTGTTCTGTTCGACGTAGCGGACGCCGGACTGGCGCTCGATACGCGAGGCGACGGCGTCCATCGTCGACGGTCCGTCGTCGCGGACCTCGACGGCGATGTAGCCGAGGTTGTCGTTCTCGTGGACGACGTTCGCGTCGGAGGGTAGGTCTCGCTCGACCTGCCGCTGGACGGATGCCATGTTTGTCGAAGACGAGATGCCGACGAGGAGCTCGTTCTCCTTCGCACCCGGCTCGCGTCCGGGGGTGGCCTGCGTGAGGCCCGCGAAGGCGGCCGCGCTCGCCGCGGCGCCGGTCGTCTTCAGGAAAGTGCGTCTGTTCGTACCGCTTTGGGTATCTTCTGCCATGCCCACCAATAGCAATTACCGCCCTATATTTATATCTTGGTAACGCGGAACTCAATTAACTAGCGGTAAACACGAGTAGTTGTCAGTTCGCTCCGCCTGGGCGCTTCCTGGTCGCTGAAATCACTGGTCCAGGACGCGATAAAACGGGAGCTAATATCTACTTACGCGTTCACGCACACACGTAAGGTCAACGACAATGGACGACATCGACACTCCCGTTCTCGACAACCACATGCACCTCGACCCCGACCACGGCCGCGGGATGGCGGCCGTCGACGACTTCGCGCGGCTGGGTGGCACCCACCTGCTCGTCGTCAACAAGCCGTCCTGGCATCTGGGCGACCTGCCGACCGACCGCGAATCGTTCCGGCACGTGTTCGAGACCACCCTCGGTGCGGTCGCGGCAGCGAGCGACCGCCTCGACGGGCGCGCGTGGCCCGTCCTCGGCGTCCACCCCGGACTCGTCTCCCACCTTGTGGACGACGGCCACACACCCGCGGAGGCCCGCGACCTGATGCAGGCTGGGCTCGACCTCGCCGCGGAGTACGTCGCCGACGGCCGCGCACTCGCGCTCAAGTCCGGACGCCCGCACTACGACGTCGACGATGCCGTCTGGGCCGCCTCGAACGACGTGATGCGTCACGCCTTCTCGCTCGGGGCCGAGGTCGACTGCGCCGTCCAGCTCCACACCGAGGCGAGCGACGACCTCACCGAGGTCGCCGAGTGGGCCGAGGACGAGGGGCTGGACCGCACGCAGGTCGTCAAGCACTACGCGGGCGGCGAGCTCCTCGGCCCCATCCCGAGCGTCATGAGCGAGACGGACCGCCTCGAAGTCGCCGCCGCCTCGGACGCCCCGTTCCTCATGGAGACCGACTTCGTCGACGACCCCGACCGTCCCGGTGCGGTGCTCGGCCCGAAGACGGTGCCACGCCGCGTCCGCTGGCTGCTCGAGGAGGGCCACGACGAGGCCGTCCGTCGTGCCCACGTCGAGACGCCCGAACTCGTCTACGGCATCGACACCACCGAGACGCTGTAACCGCAGGGAGGCCGCCACCTCCGCGGCGCGTCCGTGGCGTGTTCCGGGCCACCCCGCCGTGTCGTGTCCACGCACGGGCGTCTCGCACCGGAACCGGTCACCGTAGAGAAAGGCATTTCACTACGCCGGGGTAGGTTGTGGTATGAGCAATCCCCCGACCGAATACTACTCGGCGGAACGCTGGCAGAACTGGATCGACCGGGTCGAAGCGGAGGACGTCGACGCCGAAGACGAGGACTCGATGCGCGTGTTCGACCTCATGCAGGACGACGCCGCCATCGCCGTCGCGAAGATCGTCTCCGCGGCAGACGACGGCGAACTCGACGAGGAGGCGGCGTCCGAGAAGATCAACGAGATCGGGGACATCGTCTTCACCGAGCCCGAGTTCGACGACGAGGACAAGCTGTTCCTCGTCGGTAGCGTCCAGGAGAGCCTGAGCATCGTCCTCCACGCCGCGATGGAGTACATCCACGCCGGTGTCGCCGACGAGGCCGCCATCCCGGAGTACGTCTCCGCCGCCGCCGAGGCCGAGGCCGAGGAGGACATCGAGAGCGCTCGTGGCTACCTGGTGAAGGCAGGGACGCTCATCATCGACGGCGAGGAGCTCTCGCCCGAACTCGGCGAGGAACTCGAGTACGGCCCGGTCGCCCAGTGGCTCAACGGCCTCGCCAGCCTCCAGTCCGCGATGGAGGACCCCGAGGTCGTCGAGGAGGACGAGGACGCCGAGTAATCGGGGGTTACCCCTGCGGTAATTTGGTCATAAGGGTTTTACTCGCGCCAAGCGAACCTGTGCGTAGAATGGAGTTTTTCGACGACGAGCGGGGAGTGAGCGTCCAGGTGGGCGCGGTGATTCTGCTCGCGTTCGTCGTCATCGCGATCTCGACCTACCAGGTGCAGGTCGTCCCGAACCAGAACGAGGAGGTCGAGGTCAACCACAACCGCGAGGTCCAGGAACGCATGCAGGACCTCCGCGACACCATCGGCACGGTGCCGGCGCGCGGTGTCGGCGGCTCGGTCGCCGTCCCGCTCGGCACGCGCTACCCGGCCCGGAGCATCTTCGTGAACCCACCGTCACCGACGGGGCTGTTGCGAACCATCGGGACGACCAACGAGTCGGTCGGGTTCACCGTCGACAACGCCTCCGCGCTCGACGGCGAGACTGCGGACTACTGGAACGGCACCGCCCGCTCCTTCTCGACCGGTGCCATCGTCTACCAACCGCGATACAACGTCTACCAGAGCGCGCCGGCGACGGTGTACGAGAACTCGCTGGCGTACAACCGCTTCCGGACCGCGAACATCACCCTGACACAGCAGGATGTGTTCGAGGGCAGCCGCATCACGCTCACCGCGCTCGACGGCGAGGTCCGCCGCGAGGGCGGGACCGCCTCGCTGACGGTCCGTGCGGTCACGGCCGAACCGCGCACCGTCACCGTCGAGGGGAACGCCAGCGACCCCGTCACGGTGACCATCCCGACCACGCTGTCGGCCGACGAGTGGCGAAACCTCCTGAACGAGTCCGGGCAGTACGACGAACCCGGAACGGACCCGAACGCGAACGTCACCGAGGTCCGCCCGGACGGGACGCTCTCGACCGACGGCCCCGTTCCGTTGCAACTCGTCACATTCGAGCTCGAACCCGGCACCTACCAGCTCCGGCTCGCGAAGGCCGGGGTCGGCACCGGTGTCACACCCGTCGACGGCGGCTCCTACCTGACCACGCCCGGGAGTACGTCCCGGAGCGTCCCGGCCGACGGGAGCGAGACGCTCACCGTCGAGGTCCGCGACCGGTTCAACGGCGCACAGAGCGGCGTTCAGGTCGAGGCAACCGTCGCCGGTGACGGCTCACTCCAGGGCGACGGCACCGAACTGACCGGCGACGACGGCCGGGCGCGGTTCACGTACGACGCACCCTCCAGCAGCGGCTCTGCGACCGTGACGGTGAACCTCTCGACGGGCGCGAACCGCTCCCAGCAGGTCCAGTTCGACATTACGGTCACCGCGAGCGGCGGTGGCGGGGGCGGCGGGAACGGCGCGTACAACGTCACGTGGCGGAACCCGGACTCGTCGAGCCCCTCCGGCGCTGCGACGATCTCGTGCTCGGATGGACAGCCTCGCGGGCAGTGCACCATCGACGGCAACGGCGAGTCCTCCGTGGACCTCCCGATGACGATGTTCACCGACCCTGTCGCTGACGGTGCCAGCGTTACCTACTCGGTGAGCAACACGACGGTCGGGAGCTTCTCGCCGACCAGCGGGACGACGAGCAGTAGCGGGGAAGACCAGACGACGCTGACCGTGAGCCAGAACGGGTCGGTGACGACGTACGTCACCAGCGGCGCGGGCGGTGACCGGGTAACCTTCGACGTGACCGGGATTCCCGGTGGCCCACAGCCGGGGATGGTATACACCACCTCGGGCGGCTACCTGCGCAGTCTCGACGCCAACGGCCGCGTCTACGAGTTCGGTCCCTCGGGTCAGGTCACAGCACAGTCCCTCGGTCCGATGGACGAGGACATCGACGGTGACGGGCTCGTCGAGGTTCCGTACGTCGACGGTAACGGCGCGCTCAAGATTCGCGACCTCAACGGTGAGGTGCAGACGCTGGTGCCAGATAGCGCGTCCATCCTCCCGAGCACCAGCGGGCGGCTCGGAGTCGGGAGCTACCGAACCGGGGATTCGGAGGTTTACTTCTCCGACGGCTCCGACCTCTACCGGGTTGACTGGGAAGGTGGTGCCTCGACGAGCGCGGAAGCTGTCTACAAGAAACCGTCGAAAACCAAGGACCCAATTCAGGCCCAGTCCGTCGCGGGCGTCGGGAACTTCCTCGACGACGGGGCCGGCGGTGGTGACGAGATCGCGTTCGTCGACAGCAACTCGAAGCTCGCGTACGTCGACGAGAAGGGCAACGGCGACAATCAGAAGAAGAAAGCCGTCGACAACCCGAACGTCGTGGGCGTCTCGGCGACGACCGAGCCTGCCCAACTGGACGGCGACACGCCGGCGGATGTCGTCTGGCGCACCGGGAGTTCCCCGTTCGTCCGGCTCGCGGACGGGACGAACAGCGAGGACAGCACGCTCCCCGGGATGAGCGACAAACCGAAGTCCGGCGCATCGATGGGGCTGTACGACTACACCGGTGACGGGACTCCCGAACTGATCTACGTCGACCAGAACCAGGAGCTGAAGTACTACGACTTCACCACCGACACGACCGGCTGGGTGAAAGACGAGTTCGGCGGGAACGTGACCGTCGGCGTCGGCCCAGGGGTCGCCTGATAGATGTCCACTGGTAGTGACGTGGAACGTCGCGGTGTCGACGACGACCGCGCCCAGTCGACCGTCCTCGCGGTCGTCCTCCTCTTCGGCTTCCTCATCCTCGCGGTGACGGCGTGGCAGGTGAGCGTCGTCCCCGCCCAGAACGAGGAGATCGAGTACGGCCACAACCAGCAGGTCCACGAGCAGATGCAGGAGCTCCGCAGCCGGATGGTCTCGGCGAGCGCGGGCGGCCGCGGTGGCAGCGTCGCCATCCCGCTGGGGACGACGTACCCGGACCGGACCATCTACCGGAACCCGCAGCCGCCGGTCGGCCAGCTGCGGACGGTCTCGGGAGGCGGTGCGGTCACCCTGAACGTCTCCAACGCGACGCCGGTCGACGGCGAGACGGCGGACTTCTGGGGGACCGAGTTGAGCTACGACACCGCGCTGGTCACCTACCGGCCGGGCTACCACGAGTACGAAGGCGCACCGACGACCGTGCTGGACAACACGCTGCTGTACGACCGGTACGACTCGACCACGCTCGTCCGGTCGCCGCAGTCGCTCGTCGACGGGAAGCGGCTCTCGTTGCTGGTCGCGTCGGGGAACGTGAGCGAGACGCGGTCCGGCGTCACCGACGACCTCTCGCTTCAGGTGACGCCGACGAGCAGTTCGACGAACACCGTCCGGGTCCGGAACGACTCCGGGCCGGTGACCCTGACGGTGACGTCCTACCGGTCGGCCGAGTTCTGGAACGAGACCCTGGCCGGGGACGGCCAGCTCGACGAGGACGGCGGCTACGTCACCGGCGTGGTGAACCGGACGCCGACGCCGGCACCGACGGCCGGCGGCGAGACGCTCCACCGGGTCGGCATCACGCTCGTCGCGAACGAGACGTACGCGGTGCAGGCGACGCAGGTCCACCTCGGGACGGCGTCGGAGCCCGACCCGAACACCCCGGGCCCGGCGTACGTGACGGTCGCCGATGGGACTGGGGGCACGGTCGAGGCCGGCTCGTCGCGCGAGTTCACCGTCGAGGTCCGCGACCGGTACAACAACCCGGTGGCGGGCTCGACGGTGAACCTCTCGCTCGACGGGAGCCCGGGCGACCTGACCGTCGACGGGGCGACCAGGGACAACTTCAGCGACCTCGTGGTCGGCGACGACGGTCGGGTGACGGTCAGCTACGACGCGCCGGGCTCGGTGACGACGGCGACCGACGTGACGGTGAACGTGAGCGTCGAGGGGAACCCCCGGAGTGGATTCGACCCGAACGCACCACTGAACGCGACGGTCGAGACGACCGTCACCCCCGGTGACGGTGGCGGCGGCAGCGGTAGCGGTGGCGGCAGTGGCGGCGTCTACACCGTCGAGTGGGACCGCAACAGCACGGTCACCGTCGACAGGACGGCCTCCCCGACGCGGAACTTCACCGCCCGCATCGTCGAGGGGCTGGCGAACCAGCCGGTCGAGTTCAGCGTGAACGACACGGGCGTCGCGACCATCACGAGCGTCGACGGGCAGACCAACGCCTCCGGTGCGGCCGACGCGACGTTCGACTTCCAGAGGACGGGCACCTTCCTCGCGTACGTCACGAGCGGGGGCAGCGGCGACCGGCTGGTCGTCGAGGTGGTCAGCGGCGCGCTCTCGCCGCTGGTCTGGCAGACCGCCGCCGACTGGGACGCCGCGACGAGCGAACAAGGCGTCGTCCACGCGGGCTACGGGGATCACGACGCGGGTGCGGTCCAGCTCGGTTATCCGACGAATGGCGCTGGGCTCGTTGCGTACTACCCGTTCGACGGGAACGCCGGCTCGACGGCCAACGACGCCAGCGGCGGGAACGACGGAACCATCAGCGGCGTGATGCAGGGCGTCCCCGGAATCCTGAACACCTCTGCGTACGACTTCGACGGTGCCGACGATTCGGTGCAGGCCCCCACGGACCTCTCGTCATCGATGGGAACCAGCGGGACGGTCTCGGCGTGGATCAGGACGACACAGAGCGGCGACGACACGATGTGGCAGGCTCCGGGCATCACCGGCGTAGAGAGCAACGGCGACGGGAACGACGTGTTCTACGGCTGGATCGACGCTTCGGGCAACATCGGTGTGATGGCAGGGAACGACGACGGCGCACAGAGCACGACAGAGATAAACGACGGTACGTGGCACCACGTCGTCCTCGTCCGGAACGCGACCTCCGGCGAGACGCGAGTGTACGTCGATGGCGTGCTGGAGGACACCGAAATCTCCGAGACGGGCGCGAAGACGAGTTCGTTCTCGGGTATCGGCGTCATCGAGGACACCGGGGGCTCGCCGGAGTACCTCGACGGCCGACTCGACGAGGTGCGGCTCTACGACCGCGCGCTCTCCGACGCCGAGGCACTGGCACTGTACGAGACCAGCAGGAACGGGACCATCACGACCGCGGAGAAGACGACCTCGGTCACGGTCGACCCGCGGACCATCCGGCTCGAGAACGTCACCGCCGACGTGCCGTCGGGGACGAGCCTCACGGTCTACGTCGAGTCCGACTCCGAGGACGACGGGACGTGGAACCGGAGCGACCCCGTCTCCATCGTCGATGGCCAGCGGTCCTACGCGGTCGGTGACGGGAATTTCGGAACCTCGAGCGACCGGTTCCGCGTCGTCGTCGAACTGAACTCAACCGCGCCCACCCAGAGTCCGTGTCTCGCGGGGCTGACCGTCGAACCGGACGGTGCGAACGGTGTCGCGGTTGCCGGCGACTGTCCGACCTACGACGCGAGCGGCACGCCGCCGACCGCGTCGTTCACCGCCTCGCCGTCGAGCCCGACCACGCGTGACACGCTCTCGGTCGACGCGTCGGGCTCCACCGACTCGGACGGCACCATCGCCAGCTACGAGTGGGAGTTCGGCGACGGCACCACCGCGACCGGACAGACCGCGAGCCACTCCTACGGCCAGCCCGGCACGTACACGGTCACGCTCACCGCCACCGACGACGACGGCCTCACCGACAGCACGACGCGGACGGTCACGGTCCGCCCGGCGGCGCTGCTGACCGCCGTCCAACCGAACCCCGACACGCTCGCCGACAACGACGGGGAGTTCATCGCCATCGAGGTCGATGGCCCGCTCAACACGACCGACTGGGTCGTCCGCGACGACGAGACAGGGAGCGGCGAGACGAGTGCCGAACTCCCGGCGACGGCCGACGGCCGGGTGTGGTTCGTCCGGAACACCACCGCGTTCGAGCAGCAGTGGTCGGTTCCGGCCGACGTGACGCTCGTCGAGTTCGACCCGGGCGGGAGCGGTGTGCTCGCCAACGGCGGCGAGCCGCTCGAACTCGTAAACACCAGCAACGGGCAGGTCATCGACGAGTTCGCCTACGGCTCGGCGAGTACGAGCGACGGCTGGAGCTACGCCTACGGCAACGCGACCGGCGTGGCGACCCGGAACGGTGACGGGAGCGGCTGGTACGAGGACACCGACGACCCGAGCGACTGGTCCGACGTGGCCGAGACGGACTTCTTCGACCCCGCGCCGAACGCGTCGTTCACCTACGCGCCGTCGAGTCCCGACACGAGCGACTCCGTCACGTTCGACGCCACTGGCAGCACGGTCGCCGCCCCGGGGAGCTACGAGTGGGACTTCGGGGACGGCACCACCGCGACGGGCCAGAGCGTCACCCACAGCTACGGTGACAACGGGACGTACACGGTGACGCTTACCGTGACGGACACGAACGGGAACAGCGACACTACGACGAGGAGCGTTCAGGTCGACAACGTCGCGCCAACTGCTGTACCGTCGTCGTCGCCCTCGGACCCGACTGTTGCGGACACAGTGGCGTTCGACGCAGGCGCGAGCGACGACGACGGCTCGGTCGCAAGTTACGAGTGGGCGTTCGGCGACGGCACCCCGAACGCGACCGGGGGGACGCCGAACCACGAGTACACCGAACCCGGGACGTATACGGTGACGGTGACGGTCACGGACGACGATGGGGCCACGACGACCGAGACAACTACCGTCACCGTCGACCCGGTTCAGGTCGCCGTCGTTGACGACTCCGGAGGCTACGGCCATCAGGTCGAGTCGGTCCTGACCCACGAACTCCCAACGAACTACTCCGTCACCGGTGCGAGTCTGGGCGACGTCACCGCGAATCCGGACGAGTACGAGGTCGTCGTGGTTCAGGACCTCCCGAGCGACACGACCGCTGTCCAGTCGTTCGTCGATGCGACGAACGACCCCAGCACGGCAGTGGTCTACCTCGACCAGTGGAGCGACGACGGGATCGACCCCGACAACAGCAATGCCATCTCGGAGCTGTCGGCGACGACCGGTGACCCAGTCAGCACGAGCGAGGACTACGCCTCCGGAAGCCTGGCTCGGATGCGCATCGACCAGGACCACCCGCTGTTCAACGGCATCGGTGGGTCCGGCGATACGTTCGTCGTCCACGACTCGGAGTTCTCCGACCACGCGTGGTTCACGGGGTACAGCGGAACGACGCTCGCGAGTTCCGGCGACGACAACGGCTTCGACGGCCCTGCAGTGGCGGTCGACGACGCCGAGGGGACGGTGCTGCTCGCGTCAATCGGCCGGGAGTACTACGCCCAGAACCACCACTACTCGTCCGAGGCGGACGCGCTCCTCCGGAACGCGGTGACGTACGGTGCGGAAGGGCTGACTGGGGCCGACCGCGAGCCCGTTGGGACCGACGTTGCGCTCGTCGACAACGGCATCGCTGTCGACGTGACCAACGACGACATCCGGGGTGGCGTTGCGTTCTCGGTCGAGAACGGGCGCAGTAGCGACGTCCGGGTGACCGAAATTCGTGTCGAGCCCGCCAACAGCAACGTCGCGCGGCTCGACGACCCGCTCCCCGAGGTGGGTGTCTACGCCAGCGAGTTCCACGTCGAAGTGGACGGAACGAGTTACACGGCGGACTTGGGTGGTGGGTTCGCGGTTCCCGGTACCGCCGACCTCAGTGCAGCGAGCAACGCCAACGACGAGCCGGTCATTACGAGTGGTGGGGTCGCGTGGTTCCACCTCTACCGGTTCATCGACAGCAGCGACAACGAGTTTGACATGACCTGCGAACCGGTCGAAATCACGCTGTACTTCGCCGATGGCTCACAGGCGACGTTCACCGTCACCCCGGATGGTCCCGGAACCTGTTAGACACCCATGAGACTTCGACACCTGTCGAAACATCCATCGACACGCACAAATAGCCAGTCCACCCATTCCCCCACATGACAGCAGTCGGTATCGACGCGGTCGAAGTCTGGACTGGAAACCTGAAACTCGACCTGGCGGAGACGTTCGCCCCGGAGAAGGGCGACGACCCGGAGAAGTACACGAAGGGCCTCGGCCTGCGAGCGTCGTCGTTCCCTGACTCCTACGAGGACATCGTGACGATGGGGGCGAACGCGTCGAAGGAGCTCATGGACCGGAAGGGGCTGACGCCGGACGACATCGGCCGCATCGACGTGGCCACCGAGTCGAGCTTCGACAACTCCAAGCCCATCTCGACGTACATCGCGGGCTGCCTCGAGCAGGTGTACGACGGCGATTTCCACCACGCGAACAAGGGCGAGCGCAAGTTCGCCTGCATCGCGGGTACCCAGAGCGTCGACGACGCGTACAACTGGATCCGCGCGGGCCGGAACCGTGGCCGGAGCGCCATCGTCGTCGCGACCGACACGGCGCTGTACGCCCGCGGCGACGCCGGCGAGGCGACACAGGGTGCGGGTGCGGTCGCGCTGCTCATCAGCGAGGACCCCGACCTCGTCGAGCTGTCGACGCACCAGGGCTACGGGAGCGCCGACGAGACGGACTTCCTGAAGCCGAACCAGCAGTTCCCGAGCGTCGACGGCAAGCGCTCGGTGCAGGTGTACCTCGCCCGGATGCGCGAGGCGCTGGAGGACTACGAGAGCGTCGCCGGCGACGTGCACATCGACGACTTCGTCTACGCGCCGTTCCACACGCCGTTCCCGGGGATGGTCCGGAAGGCGGCCGCGCTCGCGTACCGCCACGTCACCCGCGACACCGGCGTCGAGGAGGAGCTCGCCGAGGGCATCGGCCGCCAGCCACGTCGCGAGAGCTTCGACGACGACGGGCAGTACGAGGAGGCCGTCCGCGAGTACATGGACGCCCTGAAGGAGACCGAGCAGTACCGGGACTGGTACGCGGGCACGGTCGACCCGACGCTCTCCATCGCGCGCGACGTCGGCAACTGGTACACCGCGTCGGTCCACCTGGCGCGCATCTCCGCGCTGAAGACGGCGCTGGAGACGGGACGAGACGTCGCCGGCGAGTCGATGCTCGTCGCGTCCTACGGCTCGGGCGCGCAGGCGGAGATCCACGGCGAGACCGTCCAGGACGGCTGGGAGGAGGAGATCGCCGCGCTGGACATCGACGAGCAGGTCGCCGACCGCTACGACCTCTCGTGGGCGGAGTACGAGCAGGTCCACGACCGACACAACCACGAGACGGACTCCGAGCTGGAGGAGTTCACCGCGCCCGAGGCGGAGTTCGTCTTCGACGGCTGGGGTCGGATGGGCGAGCGGAAGTACACGTACGTCGAGTGAGGCGACGGACGGGGAACGAGTCCGGCCGGACGCGGTGGCGGCGGCCGGTCGCGTCAGCGGGGTGACCCAAGCGGGGGAAGGTGGAGGCTGTCTGTGGGTGGTGGGGTCGGAACCGGGCTGGGGGTGGGCAGGGCCCGGCACCGACTTCGGGGTGGGGTCGGTGGATGGCGACGGGTGGTTGCGGGGTGGGCGGCCGTCGCCATGTTGTCCTGTGCCCGGGATGCATAAAAACCGGGTCGCAGATTTTCTGAGTCGGAAACAGTGGGTGGTTCCCGAGCGGCGCTACGGCAGCGACGCGAGCGACTCCAGCATCTCCTCGGTCGAGGCGTTCGTCACGGCCAGCGAGAAGCCGTCGGCGCGCGCGAGCTTCGGCGCGTGCTCCCAGAGGTCGTCCTCCTCGATGCCGTGGAGGACGACGGCGTTCGGGGTGGGGGTGACGACGCGCATCGCGACCAGCGGTGACTCGCCGCGGGTGATCTCGGTGAACACGAGCGCTCGCGAGGTGGACTGGCCGTAGAGGCGGTAGAACTCCTCGGAGGAGAGGCGCGTGATGGCCGCGATGGAGTCGATGACGGTGTGGCCGGAGACGCTCGTCGCGTGACCCGACTGCACCTCGGTCGCGTCGATGGCATCGTACAGCCGGGAGAGGCGGACTGTCGTCGGGTACTCCCGCAGGTCGCGGACGATGTCGCTCTCGAAGCCGGCAGAGAGCACGCGGGCGTACTGGCGGATGTGGTCGCCGCCGCGGGACTCGTCGATGGTCAGCAGCGCCTCGACGATGCGGCTCACGACGCCGATGCCGGGGTTCTCGCGCCGGCCGCTCTCGTAGTCCGAGATGACCGACGACGAGACGTCGAGCTCGGCCGCGAGGTTCGTCTGGGAGACGTCGAAGTCGGTGCGCCACTTCCGCAGGGTCGAGCCGGGGTCCGCCGAGAGTGTGACCTCGCCGGCGATCTTCGTCGCCAGCTGTCGGCGTGGGCTGTCGCTCATCGTCCGGTGGTGGCGGACGCGGCGCAAAAGCGTATCGAAAGCCACCTTCGACAGGTGACGAACCCGAAGGGTTTTGCTCCGAGCGACGATGCCTCCCGTATGCCCTCGACAGTCGTTCACGTGGCACTCGCCGGCATCGTCGGGTGTGCCCTCCTCGGTCGCGCCTTCTCCTGGCGCGCGCTGCTCGCCGTCTGCGGGCTGACGGTGCTGGTCGACCTCGACGTGTTCCTCGGGTTCGTCGTCGTCGGTGCCCACCGGGCGGCGTTCCACTCGCTGGTGTTCCTCGGTGCCATCGGGGTCGTGCTGCTCGCCGACCGTACGCGCGGCGACGACTCGCTCCTCCGCAGCCGGTTCGGTCCCACCGCCCACCGCGTCGGCGTCGTCGGCGTCGTCGCCGCCCTCTTCGGCGCTCTCGGCCCGGACCTGATGACCAACGGCGCGAACCTGTTCTGGCCGGTCCACGACCAGTTCTACGCGTTCAACGGCGAGATGTACCTCTCGAACCGGAAGGGGTTCGTCCAGACCTTCGTCGAACTCGAGAGCGAGGAGCCCGCGCAGTCGGTCTCTCGCGGCTCCACGCAGGAGACCCAGTACCACACGGGCGTGGACACGAACCCGGACCGTTCGGGCGAGGCCGAGGTGCAAGAGCGCGTGTTCCCGCTCGCCGACAGCGGCGAACAGCTCCTGCTCGTCGTCACCGGGGCGTTCGTGATGGCGAGCCGGCTGTACGACGAGTACGCGGCCTGAGTCGGCCCCCGACGACCGCGACCCGCACGACTGAAGCCGACCGCCGCCGAAGCCGGCCCATGGTCAGACCCTACGACGCCGAGACGGACGAGGCGGCGCTCTGGCAGGCAAAGCGCGCGTTCGAACTCGGCCTGGGCTCCGGCACCGGCGGCGACGACAAGCGCGCGAAGTACGAGGGCAAGCTCACCGACGCCTACCGCGAGTCCTGGCTGGCGTGGGTGGACCGCTGTGTCGCCGCCGACGAGCGCTGCGTCCTCGTCGAACCGGTCGCAGACGCCGGGAGCGACGACGGGGAGGACGGCGCGAACGCGCTTGCGGGCTACGTGTTCGTCCTCCCCGAGCGCCTCGCGCACGTCTGGGATGCCGCGGTGCTGAACGAGCTGTGGGTCGCCCCGGACGACCGCGGCACGGGCGTCGCGGACGACCTCGTGGACGAGGCGGTCGCCTTCGCGCGGTCGCAGGACCTGCCGCTCGACCGGCTGGTGCTCGACGTGGACCGCGAGAACGAGCGGGCGAAGGCGTTCTACGAGCGACACGGCTTCGCGCACTGGGGCGAGATGGTCGCTCGCGAGCTCTAATCCCGCAGGAGGTACGCGCCGACGCCGCCGAGCCCGCCGAACACGACGGGGTAGACGACCCCGAGGAAGACGACCGTCGAGAGCAGCGGGACGGAGAGGATGTACTGGCCGGAGAAGCCGAAGAACTCGACGGTCTCGGTGTGGCCGAACAGGAGCGCGCCGACGAGCGCGAACAGGAGGTAACCGACGAGCACGAGCGCGCCCGCGGCCACCGCGTTCGGCAGGTCGGCCGTCACGTCGCTCACGGACACCGCCGCGAACCCGGCGAGCAGCAGGAACAGCGGCGGCACGAACAGCGCGAACGTGACGAGGCCGCCGCCCGCCGCGTCGATGAGGTTCACCGAGCTGGTGGTCGATGGCGTGCTGTACGTGAGGTCGACGAAGTGGGCGTTGTACAGCATCATCCCGGCGGCCTTCCACGACGGCACGGTGTCGCGGACGGACTGGACGAACGCCTGGTCGATGGCCTGGTCGAACGTCTCGGGGTCCGGAAGCGTGGTCTGGGTCCACAGCAGGAACGTCACCAGATAGCTCGCGACGAACGCGACCGCGCCGGCGCCGGCGCTGGTCGCGACCGACCGTGCGTCGACGCTGTTCCCGCTCGAACCCGAACCGCCGAGCCTCGTGTTCGCTGACATGACAGGAACGGGTTCTGACGCAGACGGTAAATATCTTCGGCAAACACCCCTCGAGTTGCTTCTGATGCGTTAACTGTGTCACATTTCAATCAAATTCTGTAGGGGTCGCTTTCAAGTCCCGGCCCGCGAACTGCCTCCGGGTCGGGCGCGACCCGGGCGGGTCTCGTGCCGTCACACGGCGCCCGTCAGGGTCGCCCGGTCACGTCGAGGTCGGCCCCGCTGGCGTCGTACTCCGCACGGGTGATGCTGTAGCGGTGCTGGGTGACCGGTTCACCGTCTTTCAGCGCCCAGTTGCGCAGCGCGCCCTCCTTCTGCCCGCCGAAGCGCTCGACGTACTTCTCGATGGCCCGCTTCGAGTTCTCGTTCCCGGCGACGTGTTCGACGGCGACGACCTCCAGGTCGAGGCGTTCGAACGCGAGCGCGACGAACGCGGCGGCGCGCTCGCCGGAGTAGCCACGTCCCCAGAACGGCTTGCGGAGCCAGGTCCCGAGGGTGCCGGTCCGTCGGTCCCAGTCGATGCCCATGCCCGCGCCGCCGGCGAGCACGAGGTCCGCGTCGGCGTACGGGCCGCGGGGCGTCGGGCCGTCGATGTCGGTGGGTGCGTCGGCCGGGTCGACGTACAGCTGGTACGAGGCGTCCTCGCCCGATTCGAGCCCGTCGCGGGTCGTCTCGAGGAACTCCAGTGTCTCCTTCGGGTGGGCGTGTGGGTCCCAGGTGAGGTGTTCGGTCACCGCCTCGATGTCGCCCCCGTCCGAGCAGACCCGGTAGTACTCCAGCGGGTCCATCACCTCGGGGGTCGAGGGCAGCATCGTCAGTCGGTCGGTGTCGATGCGTCGGGGCAGCAGACCCTTCCAGTCGGTGAACGTTATCGTCATGGCTGAATCTCGTCGTGTGCGGCGGTCGGTCGGGTGCGGTGGTCGGTCGTCATTCGAGTGCGGTGGTCAGTCCTCGCTGTCGCGGAACGTGTGGTCGCGGTCGGGGTCGCTCGCTTCGTACTCTGCCCGGCTGATGCTGTAGCGGACGGTGTCGACCGGCTCGTCGTCGAGCGTGATCTGGTTCCGGACGGTGCCCTCGCGGCGGCCGCCGAAGCGGTCGACGTACTTCTCGACGGCCCGACGGGAATTCTCGTTGGCGGCGAGGTGGGTGACGGAGACCAGCTCCAGGTCGAGCCGGTCGAACGCCAGCGAGACGAGCGCGGCGGCGCGCTCGCCCGAGTAGCCCCGGCCCCAGAACCGCTTCCGGAGGCCGAACGCGAAGTACGCGCTCCGGTGCTCCCAGTCGGCGAGCAGCTCGGCCTCGCCGGCTGGCGGACCGGCATCGCGGGCGTCGCCCGCTCGGCCGTCCGAGGCGTGTTGCACCTCGCTCGCCCCGTCCTTCGGCCGGACGACGTAGGTCGCGCCGATGCCGTCCACCCAGCGCTCGTGGCGGTGGCCGAGCATCTCGGCGGTGTCCTGTGGGTGCTCGTGGGGCGAGACCGGGATGTACTCGAACGCCTCGGGGTCCGTCGCGTCCGTCGACAGGTGGCGGTACCGCTCGAACAGGTCCGCGTCGGCCGGCGACTCGTGCTCGAGGACGAGCCGCTCGGTCTCGATGCGGTCGGGGAACAGCTCACTCATCGACGGTCAGCTCCGGCGTGACGTCGCTCTCCTCGTACTCCGCCCGACTGATGCTCCAGCGGTGGAGGTCCCGTGGCTCGTCGTCGAGCGTGAGCCAGTTCCGCAGCAGCCCCTCGTACGTGCCGCCCCAGCGCTCGACGTACTTCTCGATGGCCCGCTTCGAGTTCTCGTTCCCGTCGACACAGCCCGCGCCGACGAGTTCGAGGTCGAGCCGGTCGAACGTCAGCGCGACGAGCGCGTCCGCCCGCTCGCCGGAGTAGCCACGCCCCCAGAACGGCGTGCGGAGCCAGACGCCCAGGCGGGCGGTCCGGCGGTCCCACAGCGGGATGCAGCTCGCGACGCCGGCGAACTCGCCGGCACCGTCCTCGTCGGCGGTCGGGTACATCGCCCAGTTCGCACGGCTCCCCTCGTCCCAGCGCTCCGCGGACTCGGCCAGGTAGTCCGCCGTCTCCTTCGGGGTGTGGTGGGGGTCCTTCGAGATGAACCGGCCGACCTCGACGAACTCGTCGCTGCTCGTGTACTCGTACAGCTCGAACGCCCCCATCGACTCGTCGAGGCGTTCGTACCGCAGTCGCTCGGTCTCGAACGCGGCGGGGAACAGGTCCATGCGCCTGCATCGTCCAGCCGGCTAAAAACGGTTTGCCAGGGGTGTGACGGCTCCGCACACGCCGGAGGTGGTCCTCAGACCCGCTCGCGGAGGTCCCGCGCCGCCCGCTCCGCCGCGTTCGCCACGCGGGGCGAGCCCGCGCAGTCGCGTACCCACGAGAGGTAGTCGCGGTCGGCGTCGGTGCCGACCGCACCGAGCGCCAGCGCGGCCTCCCGGACCGTGCGGTCGGGCTGTCGGGACGGGTCCGCGAGGTCGCGCACCGCCCGACGGAGGTCACCGCGGTCCGTCCCCACGTCCAGGCCGCCCGCCAGACAGTACGCGAGCGCGACGGTCGCCGCGTCGGCGTCCGGTCCGTCGCCGCCGGCGAACCCCTGGAGTCGGCCGAGCGCGTCGCCGACGAGGCCCGAATCGTGGCGGGCCAGCACGCCGAGGCCGACGACCGCTCGGAACCGCGCGTCGGGGTCGTCGTCGCCGAGGCGCGCGCGAATCTCGTCGGCGACCGGCGCGACGGCGTCCGGCTCGTCGCGCGCGAGCTCCGTCAGCGCGAACAGCGCCCGGGCGCGGTTCCCGGGCGACTCCTCGTCGAGCATCGCCGTCAGCCGCTCGATGGCCGGTGGGGGTCCGCCGCCCCCGACGACCCGGTCGAGCAGCCCGCCGCCGTCGTCGTCCGCGCTCGCGACGAGGGCGGCCGCCGTCGGCGGGTCCTCCGCGGCCACGCCGACCGCGGTCGCGGCGCAGCGACGGACCCCGGCGTGGTCGTCGTCGAGCAGTTCGACGAGCCGGGTGCGGGTCTCGGCGTCGGCCGTCGCCAGCCCGGCCAGCGCGGTGACCGCGGCCGTCGCCGGCCCCTCGTCGGCGAACGGGTCGGCGCGCAGCCGGTCGAGCACGTCGAACAGCGCCGCGCGGGCCGGCGCCACGCGGCCGGGCTCCTCATGGGCGACCCGGGCGAGTGCGGCCGCCGCGGCGGTCGGGTCGTCCTCGGTGTCCAGCCGGTCGACGCAGTCCGCCACGTCGATGGCAGCGAGGTCCGGCTCCGTCCCGGTCTCGTGCTCGACCGCCCGTCGGTAGAGCGCCCGTCGGTGGGGGTTGCAGATCTCGTAGTACGTCGCGCCGACCTGGTCGACCGCGGCCGCCGTACAGCGGTCACAGCCGTCGGCGGTCCGCCGCGCGGTCGCCCGGAGCCCGTCGTCGTCGAGGAAGGTACCGGCACCGTCGTCCGGCTCCAGGCCGGCCCCCGCCGCGCCGTAGGCGAGGAACAGCCGCGTCAGGTCCGCGAGCTCGTCGGCGTCGGCCGGGTGCGGGACCGTCGTCGCCTCGGCGTCCGCCCACGAGAGCGTCGAGAGCAGGTCGCCGAGCGAGCGCACGTCGGAGGCGTCCGCCTCGCGGATGTCGACGCCGTAGCGCCGGAAGAACGCCGCGTAGTCGGCGCCGTCGATGGCGTGGCGCGCGCCGCGGCGGCTCGCGACCGCGGGCTCCGCGTCGAACGCGACGAAGACGCTGTCGGGAAGCGCGAAGCATAGTGGCTCGTCCATACGGTCCGGTCCGTGTCCGGGCGTATAAGTTCGGTCCCGAGACGCCGGCCGTCGCGCTGGTCCTGCCGCGGGACCGGTGCCGGCGGCTCCCGGGTTCAGGTCACGAACAGCTCGTCCGTCGCCCGCTCGCAGGCGTCCCGCAGCGCGTCGGTCCGCGCGCAGTCGGCCACCCAGTCGACGTGCTCGGCGTCGCCGGGGCCGCCGAGGTGCCCGAGCGCGAACGTCGCCTCTCGGACGACCCGGTGGGGCCGCCGCGTCGGGTCGGCGAACGTCCGGACCAGCGCGGTGAGATCGTCCAGCTCGGCCCCCACCGCCTGGCCCGCGGCCGCGAGGACGCCGAGACCGATGACGCCGGCGGCGGCGACGTGGCTCTCCTCGTCGGCGAGCCGCGCGAAGTCCGGCCGCCAGTCCGCCCCGCGGTCCGGGTCGGCCCGGGCGAGGTTCGCGAGCGTGACCCCCGCGAGAAAGCGGATGCGCGGGTTCTCGTCCTCGGTCGCGGCACGGATCGAGTCCGCGTAGGGCTCGACCTGCGCGGGGTCGCTCCGCGCGAACTCCCGCAGCGCCGACAGCGCCTGCGTGCGACAGCGCACCGAATCCGCCCCGAGCATCGACCCGAGCCGCCTGACGACGGGCGGGCGGCGCTCCGCGGCCGACCCCCCGAGGCTCTCCTCGTCCACGTCGAGCAACGCCTCGGGTCGCTCCCACGCCAGCGCGGCGATGGCGGCCGCGCTCGCCCCGCGGATGCTCTCGTCGTCGTCGCCCAGCCCCGCGACGAGCTGCTGGCGGACCGTCGAGTCGATGGTCCCGAGGTGGGTCAGCGCCGTCGTCACCGCCCGCAGGAAGTCCACACTGACGATGTGGGCCCCGCGCTGGGCCTCGAACGCGTCGACGAGCGCGTCCGAGACGGGGCGCAGCCGGTGGGGGTCCTGCGCGCCGAGCTCGGCCAGCCGGCTCGCCGCGTCGGTCGGCAGCGCCTCCTCTCGCAGCCGGTCCGCGAGGTCGAACGCCTCCTCGTGTCCGGGCGGGTCGGGCTCCTGCCGGGTCGCATCGACGTACTCGCGGTACACCTCGCGGTGGTGCGCCTCGCAGAGCCGGTAGCACGTCGCCGACCCGGTGGTCACCGTCAGCTCGCGCGCCTCGCACGCCTCGCACTCGTCGACGAGTTCGACCGCCCGCTCGCGCGACTCCTCGTGTCGCCAGTAGCCCGGGCGCCGCGTCGGCCGCATCGCGCCCCCCGCACGGGCGTACGCCTGCACGACCCGTGTCAGGTCCGCGAGCTCGTCGGCGTCGGCGGGCCGCTCGAACCGCGCGAACGAGGGCTGCCAGGTGACGCCCCCGAGGCGGTTCGCCAGCCCGGTCAGCGTCTGCTCGTCCAGCTCCCGGTCCACGTTCGTCCCGAGCACCCCGCGCAGGAACGGCCCGTACGCCGCGCGGAACGCGTCCGTGCTGGCGACCCCGTCCGCCTCGACCGGCGGGTCGAACGACACGGCCACGGTCGCCGGGAGGTCCCAGCCGGTGTCGAAAGCCATGCACTCCGTTTCGCCCGCCAGCGCTTAATATCTACGTCAGACGGTCTCGACAGTCGTGGGACTCGCTGGGACCGCGAACAGGTTGAATGCCTGCCGGACCGCCGCACTCGCGCGGCCCTTAGACAGCCAGAAAGCCCCATCATCGACGAGAATAGCTCGTGCTACCAACTGCCAGAAAGCCCCTGCTCGCTCGACTCCCGCGACTCGTTGCGGTCCTCGCTGCGCTGCGGTCCTTACTTCGTCGGGATTCGCCGAGCGAGCAGCCCCTTTCAGTCCCACCCCGCACAGCAGCGCGGCCTCACCCTCCCCAGCCGACTGCGATGCTCAGTCGCTGGCGCTCCCTGCGCTTCTCGCCCCTCGCACGTGCATGGCGAGCGGCCTCACTTCGTTCGGCACGCTCGCCAGCGCGCGCCGTGCTGGGAAGTCGGGCCACGTCGCGAGTGGCCGCTCACAGGTACGCCGACAGCGCGGCGTCCTGGCGGTCCCTGAGGTACCGGTCGACGCGCTCGCGGTCCCAGCCGAGCGGGGAGACCACGCTGACGGCGGCGCGGGTCGCGAGGTCGGCGTAGAACTCCGCGTCGTACTCCTCGGGCGACTCGAAGTCGAGGCGGACGCGGTCGGCGGTCCGGGCCGCGTCGTCGTCGACCACGACGAACCGGACGGGCTGGCCGGGGTGGCGGGCGACGTCGTGGCGCTCGTACCGTCGGAGCGCGCCGACCGTGCGGGTCTCCTGGGTGTACTCGCCGGGGCGCTTGCCGACCCGCTTCGTGACGACGAGGTCGGCGGGGTCGACCCGGCCCGCGTGGAGGTCGATGAGGTGGGTGCGCAGGCGGTCGACGACGGGTTCGGGCGCGCGCTCGGCGTCGAGGGTGTCGAGCAGGTCGCGCTGGCAGTCCGCCACCCATTCGGGGGTCGACCGCTGGCGGGCCTCGATGCCCCGGAGCTTGAACGAGCCGTCGTCGGCCCGGCCGACGTAGCGGGTGAGCGCGCCCGCCTGGGTGCCCCGGCGGGGGACGAACGCCACCCAGTCGTAGTGCGCCTCGTGTTCGAGGCGGATGCCGGCGTCCTCGGTGACCCGGGGCGGCGACGGCGTCGAGTGGCTCCTGGTCGGCCCCCTCCCGCGGCGTCACCCAGAGCGAGTCGACGACGGCGTGGACGACGTGCCACCCGCGCGCTCGAGTTCGGCCTTGGCGTCGAGCAGGGTCTCGCGGGCGAACGCGTTGATGGCTTCGTGGCACTCGATGCGGCCGAACTTCGCGTTCCGGTAGCCTTGGTAGCCGAAGCAGGAGACGAGCACCCACTTGATGGCGGCGGACCTGGCGGCGAGGCCCTCCTCGTCCACGTCGCCGGCGTCCTCGTCGGGTAGGTCCGCGAGCCGTGCCTTGAACCCGGCGCGGTCGTCAAGCAGCGGCGCGAGCACGTCCGGGAGGAACCCCGGCTCGTCGCAGATGGCGTAGCCGAGCCCCGGGACATCCTCGCGGTCGGCGTGGCAGTCACAGCCCACCGTCTCGGGGGTGACGTTGTGCTCGCGGATGACGTTCGGGTACAGCGACGCGAAGTCGAGCTCGTGGACGATCTCGTACAGCACGCGCTGGTACCTCGAGAGCTTCGAGAGGGTCTTCCGACGCACGTCGTGTTCGGCCTCCGGGACGGCCGCCGTGACCTGGGCCGGCGTGACCCGCTCCGCGCCGGCCTCCTGTGCCTGTCGGGCGGCCATCCGGAGCACGTTGATGGCGAGGCGGGCGTCGCCCGCGGCGGCGTCGGCGATGCGCCGGAGCTGTTCGTCCCCGACCGCCCCCGGCTCGAAGCCCATCCGCACCCGGTCGGTGAGGATGGCGACGAGCTGGTCCGTCGTGTACGGCGCCATCCGGATGGAGGCGCAGGTGCGCAGGCGGCTCTGGAGGCGCGGGTCGAGGTCCGCGAGGAACGACTCCTCGCGGTTGGCGACGAGGACGAGGGCGACGTGGGGCAGCTGGTAGAGGTCGTACAGCACGTCGGTGTCCCGCAGCACGTCGACCTCGTCGAGGATGACGACGTAGGGCTCGCCGTACTCGCGGAGCCGGCGGACGAGCACGTCGGCCGCCGTCGCCTGCCGGTGCGCGTCGACGCCCCGGCCGACGTTCGCGAGCAGCCGTTCGAGCACGGCAAAGCGCGTCGAGTCCGTCCAGCAGTTGACGTACTCGTGGGCCACGTCGCGCACCTCGCGGCAGAACTGCGAGACGATGTACTGCGCACAGCAGGTCTTGCCCGTGCCGGGCGGGCCGTGGAGGAAGACGTTGCCCGGCCGGTCGTCGTCCGCGACGGGGGCGAGCGCGGTCGAGAGCTGGTTGCACTCGGCGTTCCGGTGGCGAACCTCGGCGGGGACCCACTCGTCCCGCAGCACCCGCGGGTCCGTGATCATCGGTGGAGCGTTCGTCCGGGAGGACCGTAAGTCGACGGGGACCGGAGTGAAAGTGGCCCGGGGTGGGACCGACCGACAAGGATAAGTCGCTGAACCGCCGTCTTTCGGTAGCTTCGACGGGGAGACATGACCCAGGCGTACCGTTTCGAGGACGTCCTCACCGACGCCGTGCTCTCTCGCCACCGCGACCTGCTGGTCGCGGGGCCGAGCCGCGAGACGGTCCGACCGGTCCCGACGCGCATCCTCGCAAGGGCGGCCGAACCGGCCGACGGCGCGGCGCTGGTGACGACCCGAGACGCCGCCCGCACGCTCCTCGACCGGGTCGTCCGCGACGTGCCCACCCTCGAGCGCGACCGCCTCGGCGTCGTCGACTGCACGCCGACCCACGACGTGGTGCGGGCCAACCCCCGCGAGCGCCACTGGAGCGTGCCGTCGCCGACGGACCTGACCGCGGCGAGCATGGCCATCACCGAGTGCCTGGAGACGTTGCGAGACGCCGGCGTCGAGCGTCGCCACCTCCTGTTCGACTCGCTGTCGACCCTGCTGCTCTCGGCCGACGCCGAGGCCGTGTTCCGCTACGCCCACCAGGTGCTCCTGTCCGGCGGCGCGACCGGGCTGTCGCTGTTCCCGGTGTACACGAACGTGACCGATGGCACGGACTTCGAGCGACTGAAGCACCTGTTCGGCGGGATGGTCCGGGTGCGCCGCCGCGACGGCGGCCGCGAGGTGCGGTTCGTCGGCATCGAGACCGCGCCGCCGGGCTGGGTGGCGCTCGACGCGGCCGCCGAGTAGGCGGTCGCCCCGCCCGTCCTGCTACTCCCGCTTCGCGCCGGGGTTCGACACCGCGCCGTTGGCCGCCGAGCCGAAGTCGCGGCCGTACTTGGCGAGCACGCCCGAGGTGTACGCCGGCTCGGGCTCCTCGCGGGCGTCGAGTCGCTCCGCTATCTCCTCGTCGCTCAGGTCGACCGACAGCTCGCGGTTCGGGATGTCGACGGTGACGACGTCGCCGTCCTCGAGCGCGCCGATGGGCCCACCGACGTAGGACTCGGGAGCGACGTGGCCGACCATCGGCCCTCGCGTCGCGCCCGAGAACCGGCCGTCGGTGAGCAGCGCGACGTCGTCCTCGTGGCCCGCGCCGACGACGGCCGCGGTGACCCCGAGCATCTCGCGCATCCCCGGGCCGCCGCGTGGCCCCTCGTTCCGGATGGCGAGCACGTCGCCGCTCTCGATGCGGTCCTCCTGCACGTACTTCATCGCGGCCTCCTCGCTCTCGAAGACGCGGACCGGGCCCTCGTGGTGGAAGTTGTCCTCGCCGGTGACCTTGAGGACCGCGCCGTCGGGGGCGAGGTTGCCGGTGAGAATCTTGATGGCACCCTCCTCGTGGAGCGGCTCGTCGGTCGTGTAGAGGAACTCGGCGTCGACCTCGTCGTCGGGCGGGAGTTCGCCCTCGCGTTCGAGGTGGGCCAGCTCCTCGGCGACGGTGCGGCCCGTGATGGTCGCGGCGTCGCCGTGGAGGTAGCCCCCCTCGAGCAGCCGACGGAGGACGACGGGCACGCCGCCGAGCTCGTGCAGGTCGTTCATCACCCGCGTGCCACCGGGCTGGAGGTCGGCGATCTTCGGCGTCCGGTGGCTTATCTCGTCGAACTCCTCGATGTCGAGGTCGATGCCGGCCTCGGCGGCGAGCGCGAGCAGGTGGAGCACCGCGTTCGTTGAGCCGCCGATGGCGACCTGGAGCGCGATGGCGTTCTCGAAGCTCTCCTTCGAGAGGATGTCCGACGGGCGGCGGTCTTCCTCGACCGCCTCCAGCGCGAGTTCGCCGGCGCGGTGGGCGACCTCGTACCGCGACTCCGCCTCGGCTGGCGGGCTCGCGCTGCCCAGGGGAGCCATCCCGAGCGCCTCGGAGATGGACGCCATCGTGTTCGCGGTGAACATCCCGCCGCAGGAGCCCGCACCCGGGCAGGCGTGGCGCTCCAGTTCGTCCAGTTCGTCCTCGGTCATGTCGCCCGAGGCGACCGCGCCGACGCCCTCGAACACGTTCTGGACGGTGACCTCGCGCCCCTCGTGCTCGCCGGGCATGATGGAGCCGCCGTAGAGGAAGACGCTCGGCAGGTCCGTGCGGATGGACGCCATCAGCATCCCTGGGAGGTTCTTGTCACAGCCCGCGACGGTCACGAGCGCGTCGACGCGCTCGCCGAACGCGACCAGTTCGACGCTGTCCGCGATGACCTCGCGCGAGACCAGCGAGGCGCGCATCCCCTCGGTCCCCATCGAGATGGCGTCGGAGATGGTGATGGTGCCGAACTCGATGGGCATCCCCTCGGCCGCCTCCACGCCCTCGATGGCGGACGCGGCTACGTCGTCGAGGTGGACGTTGCAGGGCGTCACGTCCGCGGCTGGGTTCGCGATGCCGACCATCGGTGCGGAGAGGTCGGCGTCGTCGTAGCCCATCGCGCGGAACATCGCCCGGTGTGGTGCCCGTTCCGGCCCTTCGGTGACCTCGCGGCTCCGGAGGCTCTCGGGCTTCTCGGGTCGGTCGTGCATGGTCGGAGGTAGCGGTGCCGGGGCTTAAGTCCCGTCGCTGGGACAGATGTTGCTGCCGAACCCGACCGCCGGCCGGCGTGTCGGTCACGACGCCCACGTTCGGACCCACTACCGACGGCCGCGGGGAATCGAGTTGCCGCCGCGGCGTCGGGCCCGACATCCCCACCAACCCGACGGTGTTGGGCTTTCAAAAGCTTCTTGCGCGGACGCGGCAGACGAGACGACATGGACCCCGAGGTCGCCGTCGCCCACTATCCGGAAGGTGCCGGCCACGCCACGCGGATGCTCGCCGTGGCCAAGGCGCTCGAAGACCGCGGCGCGACCGTCCGCCTCGCCGGCGGCGGCCCGGGGAAGCGCTTCGTCGAACTCAACGGCTACGAGGAGTACGTCCCCGCGGTCGTCGACTACATCGGCGACTACCAGGACGGCGGGAACCTCCTCCGGGTCATCACCCACAGCGTCCCGATGAGCGGCAAGCGCGTCTACGACTACGTGCAGTGGCTCCGCCGGACCGAGCCCGACGCGCTCGTCACCGACGACATGTTCGCCGCGATGGCCGCCACGCTGACCGACACCTCGCTGCACGTGCTGACGCACAACTCGCCGCACTTCTACGACGCCGCCGTCGAGGAGTGGTTCACCTGGCTGCTGACCAAGCACCAGCTCTACGAGTGCGAACAGTTCCTCTACCCGGCCGTGTGGCCGCCCTGCGACGACGACCCGGACGGTGTCACCCACGTCCCACCCGTCGCCCTGGAGTGCGACGACGACCGCACGGTCGACCCCTTCGACGTGCTCGTCGTCCCGAGCCACTACTCGGACTCGCTCGACGACCTCGTCTCCGGGCTCCGCGACGACGGCCACGGCGTCACCCGTGTCGGCGGCGACGACTGGGAGCCGGTGCCCGCGATGCTCCCCCACCTCGAGGCCGCCGACGTGGTCGTCTGCTCGGGCTACTCGACGGTGATGGAGGCCGCCGTCGCCGGCACGCCCTGCATCATCTGGCCGTTCACCGACGAGCAACGCGGCGTCGGCCGCGTCATCCAGGGGGCCGGCGTCACCGGCTTCCAGGTTGAGCACTCGGTACCGCACATCCGCCGCGCCGTCGCGAACCCGCCGGACCCGCCGAGCTTCGAGAACGGCGCCGAGGTGGCCGCCGAGGCCATCCTCGACGGGCTGTAGGACTGCGAGTCGAGACCACTCCTTCGAGAGACACTCCGCGGACAGTCGACACCGGATACGGTTGCCACCGCCGTAACGGGTTCCCACGTATACCACCAGTAGCCGGTGATGGCAACGGTCGGCGTCGGCGCGCGCCTGCACTTCGGCTTCCAGAACCTCTCGCTGGCGCACGCCCGGCTCTACGGCGGGCTCGGTGTCGCGCTCGCGGAGCCGCGGGTACGGGTCACGGCGACGCGGGCCGAGAGCGTGGACTGTGCGGACGAGACGGTTCGCCGGTACGCCGAGCGGGCGACCGCGGTGCTCGAGGTGCCCGGGGCCACCGTCTCGGTGGCGGAGTCGCTGCCGCGGCACGTCGGCCTGGGCAGCGGCACCCAGCTCGCGCTGGCGACGCTCGCGGCGGTCGCACACGCCTACGACCGGGAGCCGGAGGTCCGCGAGCGCGCTCCGGAACTCGGCAGGGGCGGGCGCTCCGGCGTCGGCGTCGCCGCCTTCGAGGACGGCGGGTTCGTCGTCGACGGCGGGCACCCGACGGCACGGTTCACGACCGACCCACCCGCGACCGGCGAGTGGACCGTCCCGCCGGTCGTCGCGCGGCACGAGCTGCCCACCGACTGGCGGTTCGTGCTCGCGGTTCCCGACGCGGCCCGGGGGCGCAACGGCGACCACGAGGAGGAGAGCATGCGAGCGGTCGTCGAACGCGCCGACCCCGGTATCGCCGACGAGGTCGCGGGCGTCGTGAACCGCCGGCTCCTGCCTGCCGCCGCGGAGGGCCGGCTCGACGACTTCGGGGACGCCGTCGCCGCCGTCGGCCGCCTCAACGGCGCGTGGTACGCGGACGAGCAGGGCGGGGTGTTCCGGCCGCCGGTCGGCACCGTCGTCGACGAGCTCGCCGGCCACCCCGCAGTCACCGGCGTCGGCCAGTCCTCCTGGGGGCCGACGGTGTACGGGCTGACGGATGCGGCCCGCGAGGACGCAGCCGCGGCCGCCGCGCGAGAGGCACTCCGGGCGGCCGACGTGGACGGCGAGGTACGCGTCGTCGAAGCCGCGAGCCGCGGCGCGCGGGTCGAGTGAGTTCCGGCGACGGAACGGGCCGACGCGGCTTCGACAGGTCCAAGACGACCCCCCGCGCACACCGATGCAATGCGCTTCTTCGACCGACTCGCGGCCCGCATCGACGACCGGGACACGGTCGTCTCCGTCGGGCTGGACCCCGACCCCGACCGTATTCCCGAGTTCCTCGCCGACCACGACCTGCCGCGCTGGGCGTTCAACCGTCGCATCATCGACGCGACCCACGAGCATGCGGCCTGCTTCAAGCCCAACGCCGCGTTCTACGAGGACGCCGACGGCTGGCGTGCCCTCCAGGAGACCGTCGCCTACGCCCACGGCAAGGACGTGCCCGTGCTGCTGGACGCCAAGCGCGCCGACATCGGCAACACGACGCGACAGTACGCGAAACTGCTCGACGTCGTCGACGGCATCACGGTCAACCCCTACCTCGGGCGGGACTCGCTCGCGCCGTTCCTCTCGCGCGAGGACGCCGGTGTGTTCGTGCTCGCCCGCACGTCGAACGCGGGCGGGACGGACTTCCAGGACCTCGAACTCGCCACCGGCGAGCCGCTGTACGAGCGCGTCGCCACCCGCGCCTCGGAGTGGAACGAGCACGGCAACGTCGGGCTGGTCGTCGGCGCGACCACGCCCGACGAGCTCGAGGCCGTCCGCGAGCGCGTCCCCCATCTCCCGTTCCTCGTCCCCGGCGTCGGTGCACAGGGCGGCGACGCCGAGGCCGCCGTCGAGCACGGACTGACGGAGCTGCCGGCGGGCACCGAGTCCGCGGCCCGGGGCGTCGACGTCGGGCTCGTCAACTCCTCGCGAGGCATCATCTTCGCCGGCGAGAACGCCCGCGGCGAGGACGAGTTCTTCGCCGCCGCGGGCGACGCCGCCCGTCGACTCAAGCGCCGCCTGAACCAGCACCGTTAGTACTGGTACGTGTCGCCGCCGCGGCCCGCCGGGTCCGCCCGCGACGCACAGTCGAGGCACATCCCGTACTCGCGCTCGTAGTGCCGGTCACAGACCATCGCGCCACAGCGGTTGCACCGATGGGTCGCCCGGGCGTCCTCGCAGATCTGGCAGAGGGTCTCGACGCTCATGCGAGCGTGTAGCACGCCGCGGGCCTTGAGTGTGCCCGGGTGCTGCCGTACCGGGCGCCCGTACTCCGGGGTCGGCCCGAGGTCCACACGGTCGGTCGAACGACGACTGGGTGGGGAGGGGAGCGAGCGCCGGAGCCGAGCCATCGGACAGACCACCGAGAGATATTAGGTCGGCTAGTCCCTACCCCCGATTCGTGCGAGACTCACCGCTGTTGTTCGGTCTGGCGGCGGTGTTCGCGGGCCTGACGACGGTGCTGCTGGTCGTCGCCATCGTCACCCGCGAGCTGTTCGTCCTCGGGATCGCGGCCCCGTTAGCCGTGACCACGTACCTGTTCTGGTTCCAGGCGAGCGGGAAGCTGCGCGAGCGCGTCGACGCGGGCACGTACCGCGACGCGTTCGGGCAGCGGCGGCGGGCCGCCGAGCAGAAGGCGGCGGAGGGACCACGCGGTCCACGGAGCCGGTTCGGGCGGGAGGCACGGCGGGCGGCGGAGGAGCGCCGCCGCCGTGCACGGGCCGCGGCGGCCGGTGCGGGACAGGGGGGCCGGCGGCAACGGGGCCAGCGCGAGCGTCGGCGTGCCCCCCGGACGACCGACGGACCGTCCCGGAACGAGGCACTGGACCGGCTGGACCTCGACTCGGGTGCCGACCAGGCCGACGTCCGCGCGGCGTACCGCGAGAAGGTCAAGGAGGTCCACCCGGACACGACCGGCGGCGACGAGGAGGCGTTCAAACGGGTGACGGCGGCGTACGACCGACTCTCCGAGGAGTGAACACGTCGGGACGCGCCGGAGCCGTATCGCCGGGGTGTGGGCTTTTGAGGTCGGGCGCCGATTGAGTACGTATGGTCCCCGAGACGGTCGACCGGCGGCGGAGCCGGACCGCCGTAGTGATCGCCGTCGTACTCACCGGCATCGTCTACCTCGAGTTCTGGGGCGGGACGGTGCCGCCGCTACCGGGGGCGGGGACGGTCGCGCTCGCGGTCGGCGTCGGCGTCGCCGCGGCGGTGCTCCAGCTGGCCTTCGAGGACGTGCTCGAGCCGCCGACGGTGCTCGACAACACGCTGGCGTTCCTGGTGCTGCTCGGGGTCGCACTGGTGGTCGGCCTGCTGCTGTTCCCGCAGGGGCTGCCGGTCGCCGTGGAGCTCGGGATGCTCGCGTGGTTCTGGGCGACGGCGGTCGGTCGGCTGGTGCTGTTCTACGGGAAGCGGGACTGAACTGGGTCATCGTCGGTTCCTGTGTGAACAATACCCAAAATACGGGAAGGCTTTTCCGTACTGTATGCTAACGCGACACCATGAGCCCCGACAGGGCCGTGCTGGAACGGGCCCTCGAACGCGGCGAGCAGGAAGGCGGCAACGTCGAATTCAAGGAACGGCTCAGCAAGGACGTCCACCTGACGGACGGGCGACGCGAGAGTCTGGCGGCGCAGCTCCGTCACCGCGTCCTCTCCGGTGACGGCGAGGCGCTGTACGTCGTCGGCGTCACGGACGACGGCGGTCTCGCTGGCATCGAACCCGGCACCTTCTCCGAGTCCATGGACGTGCTGAGCCTGCTGGCCGAGGAGGCCGGCGCGCACATCGACGACGTCCAGACGTGGGGCGTCGGCGAGGACGACGAGCGCGGCATCGTCGGCGTCGCGGTGGTCCGCGAGGGTGCGGTGCTGGAGACCGACGACACGCACATCGTCGTCGGCACGGCGGGCCACGTCGACCACGGCAAGTCGACGCTCGTCGGCTCGCTGGTCACGGGCCAGCCCGACGACGGCGACGGCTCCACGCGGGGCTACCTCGACGTGAAGCCCCACGAGGTCGAGCGCGGGCTCTCCGCGGACCTCTCCTACGCCGTCTACGGCTTCGACGACGAGTCGGGGTCGGTCCACATGGACAACCCCCACCGGAAGCAGGACCGCGCCCGCGTCGTCGAGGAGGCCGACCGCCTCGTCTCCTTCGTCGACACGGTCGGCCACGAGCCCTGGCTCCGCACCACCATCCGGGGGCTGGTCGGGCAGAAGCTCGACTACGGCCTGCTGACTGTCGCGGCCGACGACGGCCCGACGAAGACGACCCGCGAGCACCTCGGCGTGCTGCTCGCGACCGAGCTCCCGACGATGGTCGCCATCACGAAGGCCGACCTCGTCGACGAGGAGCGCCTCCGCGAGGTCGAACGCGAGGTCGAGCGCCTGCTCCGCGAGGTCGACAAGACGCCGCTGCGGGTCGCGCGCCACGGCGTCGACGCGGCCGTCGAGGAGATCGGCGAGACGGTCGTCCCCATCGTCACGACCAGCGCGGTGTCGATGGACGGGCTGGACACGCTGGACGAGCTGTTCGAGCGGCTCCCCAAGACCGCCGGCGACGACGGCGACTTCCGGATGTACGTCGACCGCACCTACTCGGTCACCGGCGTCGGCGCGGTCGCCTCCGGCACCATCATGGCCGGCGAGGTCGAGGCCGGCGACGAGCTGCTGCTCGGGCCGATGCCCGGCGGCGGCTGGCGCGAGGTCGAGGTGCGCTCCATCGAGATGCACTACCACCGGGTCGACGAGGCACGCGCGGGCCGCATCGTCGGTATCGCGCTCAAGGGTGTCAGCGAATCGGAGCTATCGCGCGGGATGGCGCTCGTCCCGCGCGAGAGCGACCCTGCCACGGTGCGGGAGTTCGAGGCCGACGTGATGGTGCTCAACCACCCGACGCGCATCGACGACGGCTACGAGCCGGTCGTCCACGTCGAGACCATCAGCGAGGCCGCCGTCTTCCACCCGGCGGACGGCCAGTTGCTCCCCGGCGACGCGGGCCACGCGACGGTCCGGTTCAAGTTCCAGCCCTACCTCGTCGAGGAGGGCCAGCGGTTCGTCTTCCGCGAGGGCCAGTCCAAGGGCGTCGGCACCGTCACCGCGGTCCACCGGGAGTAGGCGGACCTGCTCTCTGTGGCCCCGTTCCCGCGACCGCCCTGCCCACGCAGGCCACGCTCCCCGATAACGGTTTCAGACCGCCGGCCGTAGCTACACGCCAGATGGACTCCGACGCCCTGGCCACCCGCTTTCTCACCGTCTGCACCGGTCTGGTCCTCCTCGCGCTGTACCTGCTGCTCGGGGCGCTCTTCGCCGGCGTGTTCGCCGTCCTCTGGGCCGGCAGCCCCGACCCCGTCTGGCTCGCCGTCGCGTTGCTCGCCTCCGCGCTGCTGTTCGGCTACGCGAGCTACCGCGGCGGCACCGCCCGCATCCTCGCCGCGCTCGAAGCGACGGAGCTCCCGCACGACCGCGCCCCAGAGCTGCACGCCCGCGTCGAACGGCTCGCCGAGCGGATGGATGTCGCCGAGCCGACCCTGCTGGTCGGCCGGATGCCGATGCCCAACGCGCTCGCCATCGGCGGCCGCGGCCGCGGGAGCGTGGTCGTCCTCGACGCGGGGCTGTTCCGCCTGCTCACGCTCGACGAGATGGAGACCATCGTGGCCCACGAGCTCGCCCACATCGAGAGCCGCGACAGCCTCGTCCAGACGCTCGGCTACAGCGTCGTCGAGACGTTCAGCGGCCTGCTCTTCCTCCTGTTGCTGCCCGTCGGGCTGGTCGTCGTGGGGCTCCGTCGGGCGGTGCGGCTGGTGCTCGGCCGCCCGCTCGAACCGCTCGCGGCGCACGTCGAGCGGGCGTACGTCGTCGTCGCCGGGGTCGTCGTCGCCGCCACGGTCGTCGCGACGCTGCTCCTCCGGGCGCACTCCCGGCGACGGGAGCTGGTCGCCGACGACCGCGCCGCCGACGTGACCGGGCGGCCGGAAGACCTCGCCCGCGCACTGACCCGCATCGAGCGCGCCTCGAACCCCGACAGCGGGCTGCTGTCGTCGCTGTACATCCACGGCGAGGAGGACGGCGGACTCACGCGGCTGCTCGCGACCCACCCGCCGATGCGCGAGCGCGTCGAACGCCTGCTCGACCGGGCCGACGAGGCGTGGACGCCCATCGAGATCGAGTAGCGACGCCGCGGAGCCGGTCGCGGGCTGGCGCTACCACCAGGGCGGGTCGACCAGTTCGTCCAGTCGCTCGACCGCGTACGTGGGCGTCGGCGCCGGCGTCGAGCCGTCGGCGAGCCACACCGAGCGCAGGCCCGCGGCGTGGGCCCCGCGCACGTCCGACCCGAGCGAGTTCCCGACGTGGACCGCGCGGTCGGCCCGGGCGTCGAGCAGGTCGAGCACGTGGTGGAACGGCTCCGGGCTCGGCTTCGCCGGCGCGTCGTAGCCCCCGTGGACGACGTGCTCGAACCGGTCCCCGAACGGGAGCGCGCCGAGCTTCGCGGTCTGCATCTCCGGCGCGCCGTTCGTGACGATGGCGAGCCGGTGGTCCGTCGCGAGCGCCTCGACGGCCGCGGCCGCACCCGGGAGCGGCTCGACGGCGGTCTGGTCCCGCGTCTCGGTGTACGCGTCGGCGACGGCGCGGCCGGCGTCGGGGGCGAGGCCACGGTCGGCTGCCAGGTCCGCGAAGCAGCGCCGACGGAGGTCGTCGATGCTGTCGGCTCGCTCGGCGTAGTCGTCGTAGCTGGCGACGTAGTCGTCGGCGTCGAAGACGGGCTCGACCCCGGTGCGGTCGAACGCGAGCGAGAGGACCTCGCCGACGCTCCGCTGGTACCGGCAGAGCGTGTCGTCGAGGTCGAAGAGGACGGTGTCGACGTCGGCGTCGGTCATTCGGTCGGTACTGCGTCGGGCGGAGTCATAAATGACTGGCCTGAACTGGAGGCGGTGTTCAGATAAGGATTGAAAGGTGAGGCGGAGCAGTTTTCTAGTGCTCTATGCCAGAAAATGCCCGCCTCAACGACTCTTTGGACGAGATCGAGTTAGGTTTTGTGGAGCGAGAAGCAACACCGCGACTGTTGATGAAGCTCAGTATTCAACTACATCTTGCTGGTCTCTCGCTTTCGAATACTGTTTCGATTCTCGAACTGTTCGGTGTTGACCGCGTCAAATCGACCGTCCACAACTGGGTGCATAAGGCTGATCTACAGCCCGAGGACGGTCACTCGCCGGATCACGTCGCGGTCGACGAGACCGTGATCCAACTCGACGATGAACAGTACTGGCTGTACGCTGCTGTC
>NZ_FNIA01000008.1:66488-195799 GCF_900103505.1 Haloarchaeobius iranensis | reverse complement strand
TGTCGTTCGGGTGGAGTTCGAATCGCTCCCCTTAAGTGTGGGAGACCGATACGACTCTATCCGAACAACGAACCGATGCACCACCCCGTGCAAGCGAGGGTGGGAAGGGTCGAACGTAGCCCAGCTTACACTCCTGGGCAACGTTATGACACCGTGTGTACGCGCAATCCAGGCGTCCACTGGACCATTCCGGGTCACAGTGAACGTCCCATATACAACGTGGCTACTCTGCCACCTGATGGATAGCTCGGCTCAAGAGCCGACGAAGGACGTGCCAAGCTGCGAAAAGCTCCAGCAAGCCGCACGGAGGCATCGAACTGGAGATCTCCTAATGGGAATCCCCACCGCAATTGCTTCGCGCAATGGGGAACACCGGGAATTGAAACATCTCAGTACCGGTAGGAAAAGAAAGCAATACGCGACATCGTTAGTAACCGCGAGTGAACGCGATCCAGTCCAAACCGAAGCCCTCACGGGCAATGTGGTGTTCGGACTGACACTCACCGCTCGAACCCTTCTGTGAACTCTCCTGGAACGGAGGATGATACAGGGTGACAATCCCGTAACAGAAGCCAGTACAGCGTGCGTCAGCTCCAGAGTACCGAGGGTTGGATATCCCTCGGGAACAACGCGGGCATCGACCGCGAAGACTCAGTACTCCTTGAGACCGATAGCGAACAAGTAGCGTGAGCGAACGCTGAAAAGCACCCCACAACGGGAGGTGCAATAGGGCTTGAACCCAGGTGGCGATAGAGCGACGGGGCATACAAGGCCCCACGAAAAACGACCGAGACGCGAGTCTCCAGTAGGAATCGTGGGGAGCCGATGTTCCGTCGTGCGTTTTGAAAAACGAGCCAGGGAGTGCATCTGACCGGCAAGTCTAACTCGAGCATCGAGGCAGGCGCAGGGAAACCGATACGGCCGCAGCCCTCACGGGCCAGGGCCACCGTCTTCAAGGGCGGGGAGCCGACCGGATGCGACCCGAAACCAGGCGATCTATGCGTGGGCAAGGTGAAGCGTGCCGAAAGGCACGTGGAGGCCTGTTAGAGTTGGTGTCCTTCAATACCCTCTCGTGACCTACGTATAGGGGTGAAAGGCCCATCGAGCCTGGCAACAGCTGGTTCCAGTCGAAACATGTCGAAGCATGACCTCTGCTGAGGTAGCTCGTGGGGTAGAGCGACCGATTGGGAGACCCGCCATCGAGAGATGTCGGCCTCCCTGTCAAACTCCGAACCTACGAGCGCCACAGACGCAGGGAGTCCGGTGTGCGGGGTAAGCCTGTGCACCATGAGGGAGACAACCCAGAGCTGGGTTAAGGTCCCAAAGTATGGATTAAGTGCAACCGAAGGTAGTCTCGAGCCCTAAACAGCCGGGAGGTGAGCTTAGAAGCAGCTACCCTCTAAGAAAAGCGTAACAGCTTACCGGCCGAGGTTCGAGGCGCCGAAAATGATCGGGGCTCAAATCCATCACCGAGACCTGGCGACACCCCCCATAGGGGTGATTCCGTAGACTGGCGCTCCAGTCGGGTGGAAGCACGGACGAGAGTTCGTGTGGACCGACTGGTGACGATAATCCTGGCCATAGTAGCAGCGATAGTCGGGTGAGAACCCCGACGGCCGAATGAGCAAGGGTTCCTCGACAATGCTGATCAGTCGAGGGTTAGCCGATCCTAAGTCACACCGTAAGTCGAATGTGACGACAGGGAAACTGGTTAATATTCCAGTGCTCACAGACAGTAAACGCCGACGCCTTGGGAACAATCGAGCTGGGCCATCGCCCAGTCGAATTATGCAACTCCGTGGAAGCCGTAACGGCACGAAGCGGACGAACCATGAGACAGCGAAAGTCGATCGTACCTAGGGCCCGTGAAAAGGCAAGTCTGTGACTCGTACCAAGAACCGACACAGGTGCTCATGGCGGCGAAAGCCAAGGCCTGTCGGGAACAACCGACGTTAGGGAATTCGGCAAGTTAGTCCCGTACGTTCGCAATAAGGGATGCCTGCCTCGCAGAGAGGCAGGTCGCAGTGACTCGGGCGCTCCGACTGTCTAGTAACAACATAGGTGACCGCAAATCCGCAAGGACTCGTACGGTCACTGAATCCTGCCCAGTGCAGGTATCTGAACACCTCGTACAAGAGGACGAAGGACCTGTCAACGGCGGGGGTAACTATGACCCTCTTAAGGTAGCGTAGTACCTTGCCGCTTCAGTAGCGGCTTGCATGAATGGATCAACGAGAGCGCCACTGTCCCAACGTTGGGCCCGGTGAACTGTACGTTCCAGTGCGGAGTCTGGAGACCCCCAAGGGGAAGCGAAGACCCTATAGAGCTTTACTGCAGGCTGTCGCTGAGACACGGTCGCTAATGTGCAGGATAGGTAGGAGACGTTACACAGGTACCCGCGCTAGCGGGCCACCGAGTCAACACTGAAATACTACCCATTAGTGACTGTGACTCTCACTCCTGGCGGAGGACACCGGTAGCCGGGCAGTTTGACTGGGGCGGTACGCGCTTGAAAAGATATCGAGCGCGCCCTATGTCCACCTCATCCGAGTCGGAGACTCGGAGCAGAGCGCAAGAGCATACGGTGGGCTGACACTGTCCTTCACAACGAGGGACGGTGACGCGAAAGCGTGGTCTAGCGAACCAATTATCCTGCTTGATGCGGGAAATTGATGACAGAAAAGCTACCTTAGGGATAACAGAGTCGTCACCGGCAAGAGCACATATCGACCCGGTGGCTTGCTACCTCGATGTCGGTTCCCTCCATCCTGCCCGTGCAGAAGCGGGCAAGGGTGAGGTTGTTCGCCTATTAAAGGAGGTCGTGAGCTGGGTTTAGACCGTCGTGAGACAGGTCGGCTGCTATCTATTGGGGGTGTAACGGTACCTGACGGGAACGTTCGTATAGTACGAGAGGAACTACGAATGGTGACCACTGGTGTACGGGTTGTTCGAGAGAGCACGTGCCCGGCAGCCACGTCACACGGGGTAAGAGCTGAACGCATCTAAGCTCGAAACCCACCTGGAAAAGAGGTACCACTATGATCACCCGTAGAAGACGGGTTAGATAGACTCGGGGTGTGCGCGCCAAGGCAACGAGGCGTTAAGCCCGCGAGCACTAACAGATCATGCCATTAGTCATACCGCATACTGGGACCACCGTACTGCGATTCGGGGTGGTCCAGGCGCGAACTGGATTGCGCGTGTACACGAGTGTAGACGACCGATGACGGTCCACTGCAACGGTTCGATTCCGTTGGTCGGCGTTAAGGCGGCCACAGCGGCGAGGTAACACCCGTACCCATCCCGAACACGGAAGTTAAGCTCGCCAGCGTGTCGGGGAGTACTGGAGTGCGCGAGCCTCTGGGAAACGCGATTCGCCGCCTGCCATTCATACCTTTCATTCATTCGTTGGCGAGCGACAGCCCCATCGTGGGCTGTGGGTCGTCGAGTGCAGGTAGCATCGACGAGCTACGGCCACAGCCTCCGAACGACGTGAGCCGGACGTTGGCGACGGCTACGTCGCTCGTCGGCACTGCGCGTACACACGGCCCGGCCAGCGATAGCTGGGTCAGACGGAGAACTCGGCGCTGGCTTCGCAGTCGGCGTTGTTCGCGGCGAGGAACGCGGTCGCGATGTAGCTCCCCGGTTCCGGGTCGTCCCAGGCGCAGTCGTAGGTGACGGACTCGCCGGCGTCGAGCGTCCTGGACGTGAGCATCTGTGCGAACATGCGGCCCTCGGCGAACGACCAGATCGCTGTGTCGCCGTCCTCGACGACGAGCACGTCGTGGGTCTGTGCGTTCGAGAACTGGAGGTCGACGGGGTCGGGGTCGTCGTTGGTGACGGTGAAGGAGAACGACACCTCGTCCGCGGACGCGTCGACGTCGAGCTGCCCGGTGAGCGACATGGGTGCCGGTTCCGCCGGGGAGCGTATAGGCGTTCCGCCGAGTCGGCAGCGTTAAAGTCGGTGTTCGCATAACCGGAAGTTGATTATGGAGTTCGACCCCGACAGGCCGCGGGGGATGTTGTCGCGCGCGGACCGCGAGTACCTCCTCGGGTTGACCGAGATGGAGCACGAGCAATCGAAGCGCAACGCGGAGGCACGCATCCGCAAGCGGGTGAGCGAGGCCATCGTGGACTTCTACCTCTTGCTACGCAATCTGGAGCGCAAGGACAGGAAGCAGATATTCGAGAAGGGGATGGACGACCCGGCGTTCCGGTACGGGCTGGTCGGGATGCAGTCGTTCGCCTACATGGGCATGAAGGAGACGGGGATGGAGTTCGAACACGTCCTCGACCCGGCGATTACGCGGGCCGAGGAGGCGTACGCGGCAGAGGGGTTCGACAGTACGGTCGACGTGGAGGTCACCTTCGACGTGGACGTGACCCTCGGCGCGGGCCTCGATTCGGTCGCGGAGCGTCTCCGCGCGGGCGAGGCCGTCGGCCCCGACGAGTTCCTCTCGGTGATGGGTGGTGAGGGGGATGTGCTGGAGGACGTCGACGCGGTGACGCTGGACCTGACCACGGGCGGTATCGGGATGGAGCACGGCGAGTTCGTCGACCGCGTGGCGGCCTTCCTCGACGGCGATGCGACGTGGGAGAACGAGGAGCGGGTCCGCATCGGGGTCGGCGACGACGTGGGCTCGACGTAGTCAGTTCGGGACCGACCGTCCCCAGAGCGCGAGGATGCTCGGGAGGACGAGCACCGCGCCGACGAACGCGAAGACGATGGCGACGCCGATGACGATGCCGAAGCGCTGGAGCGACGGGACGATGGCGAGTGCGAGCGTCGAGAAGCCGGCGGCGGTGGTGACCGCGCTGCCGAGGAGTGCGCCGCCGGTGCCGTCGATGGTCGCGGTGAGCGCGTCGTCGACGTCGCCGAGCCGTTCGAGCTCGTCGGTGAAGCGCTCGGACATGTGGATGCTGTAGTCGACGCCGAGACCGATGCCCAGACTGGTGATGAGCGCGGTCTGTGCGTTGAACGGAATCTCGAGCAGGTACATCACGCCGAGCACCCACGCGAGCGAGAGCACGACGGGGACGATGGTGACCGCGCCGAGGCTGGCGTACCCGTCGAATAGCCGGTAACCGACGACGAGGACGGCAAGGACGGCGAGCACGGTCACGACGAGCGTGAGAACGACGGTCTCGAGCAGGCCGTCCTGTACGATGGCGGTGAGGACGGGCTGGCCGGTCGCGGTGGCAGTGAGTCCGTCCCCCTGTGCGGGTTCGACTGCGGCCTGCATCTCGTCACGGACCTGTGGGACGGACGAGCCACCCTGGATGGCCACCTGCACGCGCAGGGCTTCGTACTCGCCGGCGCTGTTCCGGGCGACGACCTGCCGGGCCTGTGCTGGCGCGGTGCGGTAGAGGCCGTCGTACACCGCGGTGAGGTTCTGGTCGGGGACGCCGTCGTCGTCGGTGTCGGCCGCGGCGACCGTCGCGGCGAACGTCTCGTTCTGTGCGGCGACCGCCTGGATGGTCGAGACGGGGTCGAGGATTCGCGGTTCGTCGTCGGCGAGGGTGATGACGGTCTCGCCGGCGACGGCGCGGTCGCGGACGGCGACCACCCTGTCCAGTGTTCCGGGGTCGGTCACGCGTCCCTCGATGAGCAGTTCGGCACGGCTGGTGTCGCGTTGCTGGAGGAAGTTGTCGTTGAGGAACGCGGCGTTCTGCCGGATGTTGTACTCCCCCGGGGCGAACGGCTCCGGGAGTTCTTCCATCCAGTCGGGCGGCTGTTCGGTGAGGAAGTCGCTTCGGTCGAAGCTGGTGTCGACCTGCGTGCCGCCGTAGGCCCCGACTCCACTGAGGAGGACGGCGACGACGAGCACGACGGCCGGGGCGCGCTTCGCGCCGACGGCTCCGAGCGAGAGGAGTCGGCCGACGACGGGGGTGTCGCCGCCGAACGGTGTCTTCCGACGGTTCAGTCCGACGCGTTCGAGCAGGGTGTCGACCTCGACTTTGAGTGCGGGGATCAGCGCGCCGAAGACGACGAGCGTGCTGACGATGCCGGCGGCGCTGACGAGGCCGAAGTTCTGCAGGGGTGCGAGCGGGCTGACGAGGTTCGAGAGGAAGCCGATGGAGGTGGTGACGGTCACCCAGACGAGCGCGATGCCGACGCTGCCGAGCGCGAGCACCATGCCGTCGCGCGCGCCGGGCTCGGGGGTACCGTCGCGGACCTCGCGGTGGCGCATGAACACGTGGATGGCGTAGTCGATGGCCAGGCCGATGAGCAGGATTGGTACGGCGATGAGCGTCGTCCCGAATGGGATGTCGAACCAGCCCATGAACCCCTGCATCCAGACGAGGACGAGCCCGATGCCGAGGGTGCTGAGGACGATATCGACGAGGTCGCGGTAGGCGACGACGAGCGTGAGGATGACGAGCAGCAGCGCGACGGGCCCGATGATGGCGAAGCTGTCGCCGATGGAGCGGCCGGTCTCGTCCTCGACGATACCGACCCCGAAGACGAACGCGTCGTCACCGAAGCGGTCGGCCGCGAGAGCCTGCATGTCGAGCTGGGCGCTGGAGACGGGCTCCGAGATACCGTCACTGCCGCCGGTGTCCTGGAAGGCGACGACGACGGTGGCGTTCGTGCTCGCGGTGCCGGGCTCGTAGTGCGTCGGGAGCAGCGTCAGCGGGTCCTGTCCGCCGGTCGGCGCGTCGGCGTCCGGCGAGAGCGCGCGTTCGACGAGCCGCTCCACCTCGGCGGCGTTGCGGGACTCCAGCGCGCCGATCTGTCTGGTGAGGTTCGGCGGCGGGCCACCGGGTCGGCCGGCCGCCGCGCGGTCCTGCTGGACGGCCGCGATAGCCACGACGTTGGCGACGCTGACGGTGCTCGGCTCGGCGGCCAGAGTCGCGGCGACGGAGTCGTTCTCGGCGAGCGACCGCTGGAAGGCGAGTATCTCGAGCAGCGACTCCCGCGTGAGGACGTTGTCGTTCCGGACGACGACCTGCACCGTCGTCCGGTTCGCTGCGTCGGGGTCGCCGAAGTTGGCGTTCACGTAGTCGAGTTTGTCCGCAGCGACCGTCTCCGTCTGGAAGCTGTCCGTCGAGGTGGACATCTCGACCTGCCCCGCCGCGCTGCCGACGATGGCCGTCGCCACGAGCAAGACGAGTATCACGAGCTTGCTGTGCGAGACGATGCCGTCGGCGACTCGAAGCGCCAGGGACTCATCCCCCTCCGTTCGTTCCGTTGACTCGTCCTTCACGGGCGGCAGTGCCAGCGGTAGCGACAAAGCAGTTACGGTGAATCGGATACATTATAATCCAAAATAGATTATACAGGGGCGAACGACACGGCTTTAGCCGGAACGGCGTTACATCGAGGCGTGCAGGTCGTCGGCTATCGGACGGAGACCGCAACGGATGCACCAGCGCTGCTGTTGGCGAGCGACGACACGGTCGAGCGCGAACCGCTCACACCGGGAGCGGCGCTCTCGTTCTCGCTGGGCGACCGGTGGTGTGCCGGCGCCGTCGACGACGACGACCACTACGCCTGCGATCGACCCGGAGCACCCTACTGCGACCAGCACACGAGCCGGTGGCCGTGTGCCCGGTGTACTGGCAACTGCGACCGTCCACTGGCGAACTGTCGCGAGGAGCACGCGGTGTATCTCGCAGCGTTCGCACCGGACGTGTTCAAGATCGGCGTGACGAAATCGGGACGCCTGCGGACGCGGCTCCGCGAGCAGGGGGCCGACCGGGCGGCACACGTCCATACTGTCTCAGACGGGCGCATCGCCCGGCAGCTGGAGGCGGAGTACGCCGAGGAGATTCCGGATCGCGTACGCGTCCCCACGAAGGTCGCCGGGCTCGACGAGTCCGTCGACGAGACCGCGTGGGCCGAACTCCTCGACGGGTTCGAGGTGCTCGAGACGTTCTCGTTCGACTACGGGCTCGACCTCGACGCGCGACCGGTGCCGGAGACGCTACTCTCGGGGACGGTCCGGGGTGTACAGGGTCGGGTCCTCGTGCTCGACCGGGGCGGGACGACGTACGCGGTCGACCTGCGGGAACTCGTGGGCTACGGGGTCACCCGGGAGGCGACCGACCGCCGGCTCCAGTCGAGCCTCGGGTCGTTCTCGTAGGACGAGGACGTGCTCCTCGCCGAGAAAAACCCTTTTCGGGACGGAGGCAGAAGCGGAGCGTATGGCAGAAGACGAGGAGACAGGCGAGGAGCCCCAGAACGGAGACGACGAGCAGAAATCCTTCCGCGAGCGCGTCGAGGAGATCCGCGAACGCCGCGAGGAGGAGTCCGACGAGGACCGACGCGAGCGCATGGAAGAGATGATGGGCGGCGGCGGCGGTGGTCCGGGCGGCCCCGGCGGCCCCGGCGGCATGGGTGGCGGCGGCGGCAACCCGTTCGCCCAGATGATGGGTGGCATGATGGGCGGTGGCCCGGGCGGCGGCATGGGCCCCGGCGGCCGTGACGAGGGCTCGGACAACGAGGAGCTCGTCCGCGAGGTCCGCCAGCTCCGCGACGAGATGCGCGACCAGACTCGCGCGCTCAAGCGCATCGCGGACGCCCTCGAAGACGACTGACCGGACCCGTCGGTCGCGAGCCGCGCCGCGGGCGCTCGTTGAGTCGGAACGCACCCGACACTTTTTACAGGCTGGACGGCCGATGGTGTGAACACAGATGTCGCTCTCGGCAGTCGCGCTGTACGTGCTGGCGAGGGAGCTTCCGGAGAGACACACGAAGGCGACACTCTCGTTCGCCCCCGTGCTCGTCGTCGGGTCGCTCCTCCAGTTCGCGGCCGGCGACCCGACGGTCCAGGGCACCGGGCTCGTGGCCGCGACGCTCGCCGGAGTGGGTGCCGCGCTGGTGGTGTCGGACGGGCTCAGGAAGCGGTTGACGTTCGCGCCGAATATCTACGAGACGTCCTCGTAGAGCGACTCCAGGCGGTCGATGACGTGGTCGATACTGACCTCGTCGCGCCGGTCGAGACAGTTCTCGGAGAGCCGTTCGCGTTCGTCGAGCGCCCGCCGGATCCCCCGTCGGAAGCCATCGATGTCGCCCCGGTCGAAGTGGTAGCCGGTGACGTCGTCGTCGACCGTCTCGGCGAGCGCGCCGGCGTCCACACCGACGACGGGTGTGCCACAGGCGTTGGCCTCCAGCGCGACGAGGCCCTGTGTCTCGACGGGCGAGGGGAACGTGAACACGTCGAGTGCGGAGTAGAACGCGGGCATCTCGTCGCGGTCGAGGAACCCGAGGAAGCGCACGTCGGCGTCGCTGCTGCGTGCCTGCCGTTCGAGGTCGTCGCGCGCAGGGCCGTCACCGCCGAGGACGACCGTCACGTCGAGGGCCTCGGCGGCCGCGATGATGTCCGACAGCCGCTTCTCGTAGCCGTGGCGGCCGGTGTAGCCGATCAGCGTCCCCTCGAGGTCGTACTGCGAACGGAACGCCGTCGTGTCGACCGGGCGGAACTGGTCGACGTCGATACCGTTCGAGAGCGCGTGGACCGGCGTCTCGACGCCGACGTCGTCGACGAGCGTCCGCCGCGTCGGCTCCGACGGCGTGATGACGAGGTCCGCACGGTTGTAGAACCAGCGTTCGTAGTGTTTGCTCAGCCGACGGAGGCCACCCGTGATGCGGTCCGAGGAGGCGATGTAGTTCGCGTACTCCGCGGTCGGCGTGTGGTACGAGGCGACCAGCGGCTTGTCCTCGGAGCGGGCCAGACGGAGGCTCGCGAGCCCGAGTCCGAACGCCGTGTGGGCGTGGATGACGTCTGCCTTCGTCGCCGCCTCGGGCACCTGTGGCGCACCGACGCGGAACCCCTCGTAGAACGGGAACGGGACCGAGCGGACCGGATGCTCGCTGGCCTCGGGCACGTAGTCGTCGGAGTCCGGGTAGACAACGTCCATCCAGCCGCCGTTGCGGTTCCAGCGGTCCCGCCAGGACTTGATGGTGTAGGTCACACCGTTTACCGTTGGTAGATAGGTGTCGGTAAAGGCTGCAACCTGGAGGTCCATTATCGGGCGATTGACCCTTGAGAACTTAAATCACCTGACTTCAGTGTCGCTCCCGCAGGTCCCGGTACGTCGCGGCCAGCTCCGCACCGATCTCCTCGAGGCCGTGCGATTCTGCGGTCTCGCGTGCGTTCTTCCCGAGGCGCTCGCGAAGCGCCGGGTTCGACTCGAGGCGCTGCAGTGCCGCCTCGAACTCCGCGAGGTCCTCGCAGATGAGACAGTCGTGGCCGTCCTCGAAGTACTCGCGGAAGACGGGGATATCACGGAGCACGCAGGCCTTCTCGCAGGCCATCGCCTCCAGCACGACGAGGCCCTGGTTCTCGACCTTCGCGGGGAAGCAGAACACGTCGCCCGCGCCGTAGGCCATCCGCTTGTCGTTGACCCAGCCGGTGAAGGTGACGTTCTCCGGCGGGTTCCCCGTCCACTTCCGCACCGTCTTCGACGCCGCCGGTCCCTCCTCGTAGGTGCCGAACCAGGTGAAGTCGTAGTCCGTCGCCTGTGCCAGCTCGCAGAACGTCGTCAGTCCCTTGCGCTCGAACACGTTCCCGACCGCGAAGACGACCATGCCGTCGAGGTCGTACCGCTCGCGGGTCGCCTCGCGGAAGGACTCGTAGCCCTGGAGCGGTTCGAGGTCGATGCCGTTGGAGATCGGCTTGATGGGTGCATCGACCGGGTACGACTCCAGCACCCCTTTCGTGTACTCGGAGGGGCAGAGCACGAGGTCGGCCTGCGAGTAGAACTGTTTGAGGTAGACGCCCAGCGCCGGCGCGACCACGTTCGAGAACCGGAACGAGTCCCGGAAGTCCTCCTTCGTCACGTGAGTGTGCAGTATCAGCGGGATGTCCTGTGCCTTCGCCCGGCGCGCGAGCGCGAGCGACGCCGGGCCGGCCATGTTCAGATGCGCGACGTCGTAGTCGACGAGGAGGTCGTCGCCGTACGCCCACGACGCGAACAGCGCGTCCGGGACGGACCCGTCGGTCCACGGCGACGTGACCACGTCTATCTCGGGGGCTGCCCGCGAGAGCGCCTCGCGCTGCTGGTCTGCGGCCGTGCCCATACCGCTCCGGTGCATCTGGGACTCCAGTTCGAGGTGGTTCAGGACGCGCACTGCCGTGTCGGTCGCCCGACGACAGAAAATAGGTTTCGACTCGCGACGGACAACGGTAGCCCTTTGCCGACCCACCAGAAACCTCGTGATAGCAATGAGCGTCGCGGCGGAGCGGATCGAACGGCTCGGCGACCTGGCCCGCGAGGCGACCCGCGCCGGCGACGAGGAACGGGCCCGGTACTACGTGCGCCTGGCGAGACGCATCGCGGAGCGGAACCGGCTCTCGCTCCCGCGTCGGTTCAAGCGATTCACCTGCGACGCCTGCGACGCGTACCTCGTGCCGGGCAGGAACGCACGGGTACGCCTGCAGGACGGCCACGCCGTGGTCACCTGCGACTGCGGAGCGCACGCGCGGTACCCGTACGAGTAGTGCCCGAGTGAGCGGGACACGGCCCCGAGCGGCGGCGCTAAACCGGTTCTCGCGGCTGTCTGGAACAACATTCAAACCGCTGGACCGCGAAGCCGGAGCCACGAATGAGTAGAGAGGACCTTCGGAAGCAGGCGCACGACCTCGACGTGACGGTCTGGGTCGGCAAGAGCGGTATCGAGTCGGTGACAGCCGAGCTGGAGGACCAGCTCAAATCGGCCGAACTGGTGAAAGCGAAGTTCCTGCGGGCGGCCCGCGGCGGCACGTCGACCGAGGAACTCGCCGAGGAGCTCGCCGAACTGGTCGACGCGGAACTGATAGAGACACGAGGGAACACCGCGGTGTACCATTGATGTCCGGGGCGTTCGCGCTGCTGGCCGGCCTGTTCCTGCAGGGGAACGGCTACACCGGTGTCAGGAGCGTGCTCTCCGATCTGGGCGTGCCCGACAGCATCATCGGCATCACCGCGCAGTTCTCGAAGTTCGTAATCGCGTTCGTCGGTGTGTACGTCGTCGGCCGTGTGATCGTCATCCCGCTGGCGAACCGGGTGATGGACCGCCGCGGACTCGACCGGCACGCGAAGCTCCCCATCCGGAAGCTCGTGCACTTCGTCGTCGTCTTCGCGGCAATCACGGTCTCGTTCGGCTTCGCGGAGTTCGGGAACTTCCTGACCGCGCTGGCGACCATCGGTGCGGCGGCGACCCTGGCTATCGGCTTCGCGATGCAGGACATCATCGCGAACTTCGTCTCCGGCGTCTTCATCTTCACCGACAAGCCGTTCCGCATCGGCGACTGGATCGAGTGGAACGGCAACTCCGGTATCGTCGAGGACATCAGCCTCCGCGTCACCCGCGTCCGCACGTTCGACAACGAGCTGCTGACGGTGCCGAACTCCCAGCTGACGAGCAACGTCGTCAAGAACCCGGTCGCGAAGGACCAGCTGCGGCTCCAGTTCCTGTTCGGCATCGGCTACGACGACGACATCGACCAGGCGACCGACATCATCCTCGAGGAGGCTGCGAACCACGACGGCATCCTCGCGGACCCGGAGCCGTCGGTCCGGCTGACCGAACTCGGCGACTCCTCGGTCGGCCTCAAGTCCCGCATCTGGATCGAGAACCCGTCGCGCGCGGACTTCGTGAAGACCCGCGGGGAGTACGTCCAGGCGGTCAAGGAGCGGTTCGACGAGGAGGGCATCGACATCCCCTACCCGAACCGCACGCTCGGCGGTTCGCTGGAGGTCGACCAGCTGGCGAACGTGCCCCCCGAGGACTGAGCGCGACCCGGCTACCGTTTTCACGTTCCGACGACCGCCGAGCCGCCGGCTCGCGGACGGGAGCGGGACCGGTGCGGCGGTTCGACGGCGCGCGCGCTGGTCGTGTGAGAATGCGATATGAGTGGTGGACCCCGAGGTTGCCCGGCGTTCACGGCCGGGGAATCCCGGTGGCCTCCTCCACCCCGCGACCCATCGAGCGACGGGTGTCCGACGGTAGGCTGCTCACTTCCGTGCCTGACCCAGTGCCGCCGACCAACGACGGGCGAGCGCCCCTGCGGGCACCGCCCGGCGACCGCCGTCCCCGACGGACGAGGCTTCCACGTCGGCTCCCGGGGCCCGGCCGCGTCTGACCGGACGTCCACGGGCTTCGGTCCCCGCTAAAGACCATACCGCGGGTTTCGAGCAGGGCCTAACTGCCCGACCTAGTCCACTCCACCGTAGCCGCTTGGGTCTTAAGGCCTTTTCGACTCGGTAATCGACCGGGGGCAGCGGGTTCGACGGGGCGAAGAGTGGGCCGACTCACCCCCGCAGAACGCCGAGAACGTCCGCGTACCAGACGCTCGTGCCGGTGAACACGACGCCGAGCGCGAGGACGACCCACCGATGGTACGCGAGCCACGTCTCCGTCCCGATGCTCGACACCACGCTCTCCTCGACACCGGTGGCCCACAGCAACGTCAGCAGCGTCGCAGCGAACCCGATGACGAGCGCCACTCCGGCGGCGAGATCCGGTGCCGTCCTGGCCTCGCGGCCGGCCGCGAGGACGACGATGCCGACGAGTGCGAACAGTGTCAGGTACGTCGGCGCGACGAGCCCGTAGCCGTAGTACGTCTCCAGCGCGGCCACGCCAGACGAGGAGAGCGCGACGTACGGGGCGAACACGGCGATGACGAACCCGATTCCGGCGGCGATGCCGACCGTCGGTGGCGTCCGGACGTCTACCATGCCCGAGCCTCCGAGTGCGGGCCGCATAAGCCCGACGAAGGCGGCGACGGGCCGGCGCGGCGGAGGCGGAACGCACAACACCCCGGAGCGCGCATGACCGGGTATGGGACTGGGTTCGAAGGCGAAGGCGCTGCAGACCGTCGCCGAGCGCGCGGAGCAGCTCTACGCACAGCTGATGGACGTCCGGGAGCGGCTCGCCCGCATCGAGGACGACATCGACGATTCGAGCGACCGCGTCGTCCGGATCGAGAACGAGCTCGAGGAACAGCGCGTCATCCTCGACGCTCTCGCCGAGGACGCGGGTCTGGATATCGAACGCCGCATCGCCGAGGCGTCCATCACGCACGCCGAGGACGGTGGGGACGCCGCAGACACCGACGCGACAGACGACGGAGCTGTGGCCACCGACGAGGGTACTGCCGACGACGTCACCGCTGACGAACCCGTCGACGCCACGGCCGACGACGAGTAACAACACCTATCGGGCGGCGGCAACAATTGCCGTTCGATGACGACGCACGAACGGCCACTGGGGTCGGTGCTCGACACCGTCGGCCGGACACCGCTGGTTGCAGTGCAGGCCGCACCGGACGAGGTGTCGGTGTACGCGAAGCTGGAATCGTTCAACCCCGGTGCGAGCGTGAAAGACCGCATCGGGAAGTACATGCTGGAGGCGATGCTCGACCGAGGCGAGCTCGAACCGGGCGGCACCGTCATCGAGCCCACTGCCGGCAACACGGGTATCGGGTTCGCGCTCGCGGCAGGTCAGCTCGACGTCGACGCCGTCTTCGTCGTCCCCGAACGCTTCTCCGTCGAGAAACAGCAGCTCATGCGCGCTCTCGGCGCGGAGGTCATCAACACCCCCACGGAGGACGGGATGGAGCGCGCTATCGACCGGGCCTACGAGCTCGCCGACGAGCTGGACGACGCGGTCGTCCCCCAGCAGTTCGGCAACCCGCTGAACGCCGAGGCGCACTACGAGACGACCGCGCCGGAGATATACGAGGCGCTCGACGGCCAGGTGGGAGCCATCGTCGCCGGCTGTGGGACCGCTGGCACGCTGATGGGCATGGCGCAGTACGCCCGCGAGCAGGACCCCGACACGTACGTCGCCGCCGTCGAACCCGAGGGCTCGCTCTACAGCGAGTTCGAGGGCGCACACCCCGACGAGGACGAGTACAAGATCGAAGGTATCGGCACCCACGACACCGACACCAACGAGCTGTTCGACCCCACGCTCGTCGACGACGTCGTCCAGGTATCGGACCGGGCGGCCCACGCGGAGGTGAGCCGCCTCGCCGGCGAGGAGGGACAGCTCGTCGCCTCCTCGGCGGCCGCCGCGAGCATCGCCGCACAGGGTGTCGCGGACCGCATCGCGAGCGGCGAGATCGATGCCCCCTACGACACGGTCGTCACCGTCTTCCCGGACTCCTCCGAGCGGTACCTCTCGAAGGGCATCTACCGCTCCTTCGAGGAGTGGGAGGGGTAGCGTACGACCGCAGAAGTCGGTGAACGCGTGCGGTGACTACCCGCGCAGGCGGCTGTGCTCGACCTTGATGCACTTGTTCTGGACCACGGCCAGCCCCGCGTCCTCCGCCCGGGCGGCCGCCTCGTCGTCGGCGATACCGAGCTGCAGCCAGAGCGCCTGCACGTCATCGCGTTCCAGTACGTCGTCGACGATACCGGGAACCTCCGCCGACGGCCGGAAGACGTCCACGACGGCGATGTCGCGGTCGACCGCGTCGAGAGAATCGTACGCCCGCTCGCCGAGAACTTCGTCGGCGAACGGGTTGACGGGGACGACCTCGAACCCCCGCGACTGCATGTACTTCGGGACGTCGTGAGCGGCCTTCCCCGGTGTGGAAGAGCAGCCGACGACGGCGATGGTGTCGAGGTCGAAGATTCGTTCGAGCTCAGCGTCGGTCTGGACGGGCATGCGCGGCTAGAGGCTCGCCAGCGCGAAAAACGTATCTCGTCATCTGGTCGCGATTCCGGCCGTGTGGAGGGTTGGCTCCTCGCCCTCCCCCTCCTCGACCTCGATGACCGCGTCGAACAGCTGTTTCAGCGTGTTCATCGTCTGGTCGTCGTGGGCGGTCGAGTCGATGACGTAGACGCCGAGTGCGTCCGCGGACTGGACTCGCCCGGTGAACACGTGCAGGAACCGGAAGACGGTCTGGAGGTCGGAGTACATCAGCAGCGTCGAGACGGAGTGGAGCAGGATGCGGTTCTTCCGGTGGCCGCGCACGTCGTAGAACTCCTCCAGGAACTCAGAGAGCTTGATACCGATGCCCGTCATGTCGACCGGCGACGACGCGTACTTGATGCGGGCGTCGTCCTTGACGTTGCCGACGCCGCGCTGCTTGGTCACGCAGTCGACGATACCCACGTCGACAGCGTCGACGTTCCCGACCCGGCTCGCGTACTCCTCGATGATCTTCTCGGCGCTATCCTTCGTCGTCACTACGATGGACCCCTCGTCCTGCGTGGAGCCACTGGCGAGGATGTCGAGTGCGATTCGTCGTTTCCCCGTCAGTGGCGGCCCCGCGATCAGTAGGTTCGTCCCGGGGTCCAGTTCCGCGTCCGGTAGAACGTCAGCAAGGTCATACATGGCGTACCCTCGTCACCTGAAGCCGGCACCGCAGTTTGTTGTTCGCACTACCCATTCCCTCGTATGGTAGAACGATACGGTAACCAGGTTATAGTGTTTTTGATTATCTCACCTTTGAGAGGAATGGTGATTCCCATGTCACTATCCGAACGCAACGACGGCGCGGCCGACGATGAATGCACCGGCCGCGAGGAACATCCCGTACTTCAGGCGTGACTGGCTCGCGGTCGGGTCCGAGAAACCCTCGTAGGCCGCGTACGCCATCACGGCGTCCGCGGGGGCCACGGCGACCAGATAGACGACCCCGAACGTCCCCGTGAAGTACGGGACCGGGCTCGCGAGGACGGCGAGTCCCAGTGCACCGGCCGCGACCAGGAGTGCCCGCCGCTCCCCGATGGCCACCGGGAGCGTCGTGAGCCCCTCCTCGCGGTCGCCGTCGATGTCCTCGACGTCCTTGATTATCTCCCGGCTGACAGTCGAGAGAGCCGCGAGGGCGAACAGCGTCGCCGAGGTCTCGGCGTTCCCGACCGCCGCCCCACCGAACAGGAACGTGCTACCGCCGAGGTAGGCCACGAGCAGGTTGCCGAATCCCGGCGTCCCCTTGAAGAACTTCGTGTAGAGCACCAGCGAGAGGAGGTTGAACGCGGCGATGCCGATGGCCAGCAGCGGCAGGAACACCGCCGCGACGGCGGCTCCGACGAACAGCGCGCCGCTCCAGAGCAGCGCACCCCGCGGCGTGACCGCGCCCCGAGGGATGGCACGGTCGGGGTCGTTGATGCGGTCGATGTCCCTGTCGAAGTAGTCGTTGATGGCGTTCCCGGCGGCCGCAGCCAGCACGGTGGCTGCAACCGCCCCGACGGCGTTCGTGGCCGGGCCGGGGTCGAACACGCTCGCGCCGACCGCGACGAACGCACCGATGAACGTCAGGAGACCCGCGACCAGCGAGTTGACCGGCCGTGTGAGCTCAAGCAGCCCTGCGAGCCGGTCCCTCGTCGTCGTCATACGCTCCACTCCCGAGGGGGTGGACAAAAAAGACGTGATTGTCGGCTCAGACCGCCGAGCGGGCGCGGGCCGCGGATGCACCACTCTGTGACGGGACGAGTCGTGCAGTCGGCGTGCCGCCGGCGTCTCCGGTCACAGCGCGGTCCACCACGTCACCCGGGAGCGCGACGATGCTGGCCGACTCGTTGCCGAGCTCGACGTTGCTCTGGTCGATGTCGATGACGTAGCTGTTGTCGTCTGTCGGGTCCGGGATGGAGCTGTCGTCGCCGACGACCTGGCTGCTCCCGTCGTCGCTCCCGTTGACCACCCACGGCCCCTCGTTCCACGCCTCGAAGTGGAGCACGACGTAGTCGGTGTCGCTGTTCGAACTGTTCGTGCGGACGACGATGACCGCGTCGTTCTCGCCGAGACTGAACTCGTCGGCGGTCGAGTCACCGTCCGTGTCCGCGATGAGGCTGCTGTCGTAGTCGTTGATGACCTGCCGGAAGCTCTCGTCCTTGAACCAGCCCGTGTCGAACTCGGAGGCGTCCGGGATGGACTCCCCGTCGACGTAGATCTCGTGGTCCGACTTCGAACTGTTGTTGATCTGGTCGAACGTTCCCGCTTCCCGACTCTCACAGGTCACCTCGTCGTACGTCGTCCCGTCGTGGCTCTGCGTGTCACCGGTCTCGGAGACGTTGTCGCAGGCGTAGGTCGTCGCCTCCGCAGAGAGGAGCGTACCGACGTACTGGTCCACCTGCTCCTCGTCGAAGCCGAGCGTGTCGGCGATGTTGATCGTTCTCGACGGACGCGACGTGGCCGTGGGGTCGTTCGCGTTGCCCGAGAGCGTGACCGTCTCGTCGTCGATGCTGATCTCGACCGTCGTGTCCTTGTACTCGATGACGTTGTACTGCTGCTCGGTGACCTGACCGGCGATTTGGCGGAACGTCTCGTTGAGTTGTTCCGAGTCGCCGACCTGGGAGTAGTTCCCGCCGGTCTCGTCAGCGATATCCTGGAGGAGTGAAGTGTTCGTGTTGCCACCGAGGCCGACAGTCTGAATCTGGATGTTGTCGTTCACATCGTCGGCCGCACCAATGACCCCTCCAGGGGTACCGTCCGGCCTGCCGTCGGTCAGCAAGATCATGACCTTGTTATCGTTGTCCCCGTCTTGGAGTTCAGCTGCACCGCCCCTGATCGCTTCCTCCATCGGCGTTCCGCCCTCGGAATTGAGTGACAGGCTAGAGTTGGCTCCGTCGAAGTCGTTACCGTTCTCGATTTGCCACACGGTCTCCGTGTCGTACCAACCGTTCGTCGTGAACTCGATCGCACCGACCCGGTCGCCATTCGAAGCGTTCAGCATACCGATGAACGTACGCATCGCGTCGGCACGTTCGTCAGTAGGATCGTTTCCGAGTCCGTACATCCGCACGTAGTTCCAGTTGGCAGTATCGATAGTCTGCCCCTCGTAGACCCACTGCGTGGACCCAGTACCGGCATCTCCTTCATCAGCGTACGGGTTGTTGGATACGAGCCATATCTGACCGTCCGGGATGGTCACGTCGCCGCCACTGTCGTCGACGCGTCTGATTTCTGCGACACCGTCGTTGTCACCCGAGTTGTCCTTCTCCAGGTCAGCTCGTTCATCTTCAGTGAGGTACTCCGTCTCCTGGCCCATGGCTCCGGGTTCCAGGTATCTGACCTCCCAGACCGTATCCTCCGGGACCCAGGCCCACCCGTATTCGTGGTCGTCGGGGTCCACGTAGGACGCCTCTTCCGGAGTTTCCCAGGCAGTCCAGCCACCGTCGAGTTCTATGGCTCCATCCGTAATCTCGTTCACCTCGGGGTTCCCCATCGACCCGGAGTCGTCGATGACGAACACGACGTCCAGCGGCTCGCGCTCACCGACTTCGCGCGTCTGGGTCCGGTTGTCGGCGACCATCGAACCGACGACGGTCAGTTTGGCGTGCGACTGGTTCACGATGAGGGCGTTCGCAGTCTCGTCCTCGTTCACGGGCTGGCAGCCGTTGACGCCCATCGCCTCTATGTCGGGGCACTCGTCGTACTTCTCGGGGACGCCGCCACTGCTCCCCTCCTCGCTGTCGGGCGTACCGTCACCGTTGCGGTCGAACTCCGCGGTCTGAACGCTGGTGTCGAAGTGGAGCTCTGCGCGCGTGTTACCCTCGCCGTTGTTTCCGGCCGTGGTGTCGATGCGGTCCACTGCGAGCGCGCCAAACACCTCCGATTCTTTCCCTATTCCGAACACGCCACCGGCGTCACCGGGACCGTAGACGACGCCGGTGAACCGGCTACCGTCGAGGAACTCCCCGCTGCAGCCGGACTTGCAGTAGAACCAGAGGCCGTCGGACCGGTTCGTGTACTGGCTCCCGTTGTGGACACCGACCCGTGAGCTGTCGAGACTGAGTTGGTTGCCGGACTCCCCGCCGACGAACATCCGTGCTTGCCCGTCGCCCTGTACCCGGATTTCGGCCCCGGGTGCGACCTCGACCTTCTCCTCAACCGCGAGCACGACGTCGCCGCTGCTCGTATCGAGAACGAGGGTTGCGTCCTGGGGCACGTTCAGGGAGTCGAGGTAGAAGACGCCCGGCGATTCGAGCGTCGCGGTCTCACCCGTCGAGAGCGTCGTCACGTTGTTCTGGATGACGTCCGTGCGATTGTTGTGGTTCGCGTCGGCAGTCGTGTTCAGCGCCGCCTCGATACGGTCGTCGACGGCTGGCAGCGGCGGGATATGCGTGCCGTTGTCGGTCTCACCGGTGATGGTTCCGCCACCGCTAGCGGATAGGTCCGAACCGGTCGAGTTGTTGAAATACACGTCGCCGTTGACCAGATAGCTCTCTTTGAGCTCGACTCCGGAACCGGAGTAGATGCTTCCGTTGACATCGCTGTTCTTGATGGCCACACGACTGTTCGTGTATATGTTCCCCTCTCCCCAGTTCTCGGGCTGAGATGCATACGTACCCTGGCTGCCGTCGTAGCTATCGAGAAGTCCATTCTGTTTCAGGTTGATCTCCCCCGCAGCCGACCCGGAGTAGAACCCACCGAGAATCGGGGCGTCGTCGATCGTGAACTCGTCGGGCGAGAGGTCCTGACCGAGGGGGACGGTGTATCTGAGGGTCTGGTTCGCGTCGTCGACCTCTTTGTGGGGTTCTCGGAGCGGTATCTCGTCGCCGAACTCGTCGTCGAGGTACCGTTCCCAGGCCTCGTAGTACGTGTTGTTCGAGACTGTAATCGTCATCGACCGAACCCGGTCGATGGTCGAGTTCTCCGAGACGGGGAGACAGAGCTGCTGTTCCATGTTCGGGCCGCCGGGATTATCGACCTGCCTGGCGGTCACTTCTCCCGAGGCCGAGTTGAGGTCACCCTGCACGTTGACGACCGGGAAGTCGACGCTCCGGACGGTCCGGTTGTCGACCTGCTCCGTCTGGTAGGTCAGGCCCGGCGGGGAGACGAGGCTGACACCGTCGCCGTCGTCACGCCACACGCCGCCGGCCTGATACGCGACCGACTGGCCCTCGTCGTTCCGGTAGACGATCGAGCCGAGCTCCATCCGGGCCGTACAGGCCCCCTCCCCGTTCAACTGGAACGTCAGGTTTCCGTTCGATTCGATCCGTACGTCGTCCGAGCTCCGACCGGCCAGGTCGAACGAGGCCACGTCGTCGTCGTCCTGGTACGAGAGCGTCTGGAGTCGAACGCTCGCCTCCTGCAGCGACAGCTCGGCGTTGTCGAGCTCGTTCTGCTGCTGTACCTGTTCGGTCGCAGACATGCTCGCCATCAAGATGAGACCCGCTCCGACCATCACCATCCCGAAGAGAAGGACCAGTCCGACGATCGCGGAGGCTGCACGGCGCTCAGACGGACCGAGAGGGGGGAGTATCGAGGACATGGGTGGCGCTACTGAACTGCATGATAACAGCGGTGCTCGCTGTATAAGTGTATCGGGCGAATCATTTATATTATTGCCCGATTCCGCCCAGTTATTTTCACATTTCTAGCCACGAAAGGCGCAGCAGTGGCGGACCCTCGGGAAATAGCGGCCACAAACTATTAATACCAATTCGGGGTTCGTTCGCAGCGCAGCGTCGATGAACTAACGACTGGAGCACTAATCCAACGCGAAGTCGAACGGAACTACGGCCGGGCCGCCGCCAAAGTGACATATGCTCTATACAAGTTCGGGGGTCAGTCTCGGAGCGCGGCCGGGGCAGTCCCCGGCAGCTCGTCCCTGTCGTGGGGCGCGTCGAACGCCGGACCGGAGCCGACGGGGACGAGCCCCTTCGGGTTGAGGTCGGTGTGGGTCGTGTAGTAGTGCTCCTTGATGTGGTCCATGTTCACTGTCTCTGCGACGCCGGGGAGCTGGAACAGTTCCCGGGTGTGTCCCCAGAGGTGCTCGTAGTCGACGAGGCGGCGGACGTTACATTTGAAGTGGGTGTGATACACCTCGTCGAACCTGACGAGCGTCGTGAACAGACAGACGTCCGCGAGGGTCAACTGGTCGCCCACCAGATACCGCTGGTCGGCGAGCACGTCGTTCCAGTGGTCCAGTGCGTCGAACAGGTCGGCGACAGCGTCCTCGTGCGCAGCCTGGGCGTCGGCGAAGCCAGCCCGGTAGACGCCGTTGTTGATGGGGTCGTATATCTCGTCGATGACACGGTCGACCTCGTCGCGCAGGGCCGTCGGGTAGAGGTCGACGTCGTGTCGGCCACGGTCGGCGAAGGCGTCGGCGAACATCTTGATGATGTCCTCCGACTCGTTGTTCACGATGCTCTCCGTCTCGCGGTCCCAGAGGACCGGGACCGTGACCCGGCCGGTGAACTCGGGGTCGGAAGCGGTGTACACCTGGTGGAGGTACTCAGCTCCGTTGACCGTATCCGCCGTGCAGCCGTCCTTGGTGGGGGTGAACTGCCAGCCGTCTGCCTCGCGGTACGGGTCCACCACGTCCATGCTGACGACGTCCTCAAGTCCGAGCAGGCGGCGCACGACGACCGTCCGGTGCGCCCACGGACATGCTCGCGACTGGTAGAGGTGGTAGCGGCCGGCCTCGGGGCGGAACTCCGCAGCGGGCTCGTCGCGGATCCAGTCGCGGAACGTCGTCTCCTGCCGGTCGAACTCCCCGTCCTCGTTGGTGCTCTCGTAGGTATCTGTCCGCCACTCGCCGTCGACGAGCATGTGCATACACTTCCTTGTACACGGCCGGGGAAAACGGCTCCGTCCCGTGTGTATCCGACCGCTTTCTCTCGATGCGGGTCATCGCGGCTTCCAGTCGCCCTGGAACATCACCCGCAGTCCGGCCTCCCTGGCGAGGGTCTCGATGCGGCCCCGCCGTTCAGCGAGCGCCCCCGCGGTCCAGAGGTACGGCCCCGAGTCGAGCGTCACGTACTCCTCCATCGGCTCACCGCTCGGGTGGCGCGGAACGCGGTTCAGTACCGCCCTCCCACCGTCGTTCGGGACGTACGGGAGCGACAGGCCCGCGTCGAGGTGCTGTTGTTCGAGCAGGTAGTCGGCGGTCGCCTTCATCGTCTCCGCGACCGACGAGCCGCCGACAGCCCCGATGGAGCTTCGACCTTTGAACAGGCGAGCGACGTACTCGCCATCGTCGGTCATCGGCGCGTGGGTCGCGCCATCGACGTCGTGGTCGTCGCCGCCGTGTGTTCCGGGGTCGTCCGCGTGACCGTCGGTCCGTGTGCTCGCCGGCTCCCTGCCCGCCTGGGTCGCCGCCCCGCTGGTCGCCGATTCGATAGACGGTGTCCCCGACGGCGAGTCGTCGGCACCGCCGTCGTCGGCTGCAGACGCCGACTGCTCGCGCCGCCCGCCCGAACCGGATGCGCCCCCCGAGGGTACCACCGACTGGTCCGGTGCAATGGTCTCGACGACGTCGTCGACGAACGACGCCGTGGCCGTCCTGACCGGCGCGTCGGGCACGGCAGCAGCCTCGTCACCGGCGGCCGAACGCAGTTCCGCCACGAGGGCATCCACGAGTTCCGTCCGACGCGCGGCGATGCTCTCCGCCGCGGCCAGCCGTCGTTCGCGGCTCTGCACGTACTCGGCGGCTCGTTCGGGTGTGAACTGCTCGAGGTCGGCGGCGTGGGACGGGAGCTCACCCAGCGAACAGCTGAAGCCGTCCTCGCCGTCCTCCCGACGAGCCACGAAGGCGAACCGCCGACCGTTGGTCAGAATCCCCCACTCGACGTCCGCGGCGTCCATCGCGGACAGCAACGTCTCGACGTCCGCGGCGTCCAGTGCGGACTCACAGGCCAACGTGTCGACGAACACCGCCGGAACCCCGTCGACGAGCAAGGCGTAGTCGACGACTGCGTCGGTGCCGTCGACGGCGAACGCGGCCTCGACGGACGGCGAACGGACGTCCCAGCCGAGGCACTCGAGAAACGGCTCGACGAGCCGCAGCTGGGTGTTCCGCAGGCCCAGCTCCGCGGCGCCCGGGTCCGCGCTCCCGGCCCGCTCGACGTACGACGCCAGCTCGTCGGCCCTCATCGTCCCCGCGTACGACGGTCATCGGCATGTATGTTACCCCTGAAAGATCTCCAACACGACAGCGGTTCTGTATTTTTATTCAGCCTGTGGAACGGCCACCAATTTAAAGACAGGTTACTCACCCTTCCGCTGTCTTGTGTTTTCACGTGTGATAATCTCCGGTAGCGTTTTATATTCTAGTACCTACCGTATCGCACATATGCTGGGCCCACTCCGTCGACTCGTACCAAAATTTATCCGCAAGAGCTACGCGTTGAAGTTCGGTATTGCGCTCCTTATCATGGGTCTGGCAGTCGGGGCGGTGGGGTTCGTCGCGACCGGTCAGATTACAGAGGAGGTGCAGACCAGCGTCAACGACAGGTTGGGCGACCAGGCGCAGCAGGAGGCACGGAACCTCCAGTCCTGGGACGAGCGTAACCTGGTGATCACACAGACGACAGCGACTGAACTCGAAGAGCCGGTGGGGAACAACGACCGGTCGGCCGTCGAGTCGGTCCTGAAGGAACGGACGACAGAACTGCAGTTCCAGCGAGGAATCCGCGACATGCACTGGGTGAGTCTCCAGAACAACAACGTGCTCGCGACCTCGCACAACCCGTACAACGGGTCCTCGCTCACCGATATCCAGACTGCGTGGGCGAGCGAACTGGACGGTGGCAGCATGGGTACCGTGCCCGAGAACGGCGCGTTCTACACCGTCTACCAGAACCACGACGACCGGACCGTCGTCGCCTACGCCTACCCGGTGAAGGGGACCAGCGGCTCGCAGGTCATCATCACGTCGGTCTCGGTGGCTGACTACGGCCGCACCATCCAGAACGACGAGGGGCAGGCGACGATGATCCTGACCGGGAACAACGACGTGGCGTTCGCGAACGATACCCGCGTCGACTCGGCCGGCTTCATCGGGAGCCCGTTCGGCAGCGACGACGACGTCGCCGCACTGGCACAGGGAGGCTCCGGCACGTTCACGATGTCACAGCCGCCGGAAGCCGTCGCGACGATGGTCGGAAGCGAGTACAGCGGCGACGAGTACGCCGTCAGCTACGCGGAGGTCCCCAACCGGGACATGGTCGTGACCATCAGCTCGCCGACGAACGAGGTGTACGGGTTCGTCAACACGGTGAGCGACTACGGCCTGTACGCGACCATCGGCGGGATGGCCATCATCGTCGTGTTCGGGACCGTCATCGGTCGGAACACCGCGGCATCCATCGACCGCCTGACCACGAAGACCGAGCAGATGGAGGAGGGGACGCTCAACGTCGACTTCGAGACGCACCGCATCGACAACATCGGGCGGCTGTACGACGGGTTCGCGTCGATGCGTGACGCCCTCCGCGAGCAGATCCAAGAGGCCCGGGACGCCCGCGAGGAGGCCGAGCTCGCACGCGCCGAGGCCGAGCAGATGAACCGGCACCTGGAGCGGAAGGCCGACGAGTACAGCGGCGTCATGCAGGACGTGTCCGCGGGCGATATGACCCAGCGGATGAACTCCGAGTCCGAGTCCGAGGCGATGGCCGACATCGCGACCGAGTTCAACGAGATGATCGGCGAAATCGAGGAGACCGTCGGGCAGCTCAAGAACTTCGCGAACGAGGTCGCCACCTCCTCCGAGGAGGTCACGGCCTCCAGCGAGGAGGTTCGCTCCGCGTCCGAGCAGGTCACGGAGTCCATCCAGGAGATTTCCGACGGTGCGGACCGGCAGAACGACAGCCTCCAGCGCGTCAGCCAGGAGATGTCCGGGCTGTCGACCACCATCGAGGAGATCGCGTCCTCGTCCAACGAGGTCGCCGACCTGGCCGAGCGGACCGCCGAGACCGGTCGTGACGGTCGCGAGGCCGCACAGGACGCCATCGAGCGGATGGCCCAGCTGGAGCGCGAGAGCGAGCAGGTCACCGAGCAGATAGAGCAGCTCGAGACGGAGATGGAGCAGATCGACGAACTCATCGACTTCATTTCCGAGATCGCAGAGCAGACGAACATGCTCGCGCTGAACGCGAACATCGAGGCGGCGCGCTCCGGCTCCTCCGGCGAAGGGTTCTCCGTCGTCGCACAGGAGGTCAAGGACCTGGCCGAGGAGACCAAGGACGCGGCCGAGGACATCGAGCAGCGCCTCGAGCGCATCCAGTCGACCACCCAGCAGACGGTCGAGGGTGTCGAGGGTGCGTCCCAGCAGATCTCCGCGACCACCGACGCCGTCGAGGACACGGTGGACGCACTCGACGAGATTGCGGGCTACGCGGAGGACACCAACACCGGCGTGCAGGAGATCTCGGCGGCGACCGAGGAACAGGCGGCCTCCACCGAGGAGGTCGTCGCGATGGTCGACGACGCGGCGATTATCTCCGAGGAGACCACCAGCGAGGCGGAGACGGTCGCGGCGGCCGCCGAGCAGCAGACCACGGCACTCACCGAAGTGTCGAAGAGTGCGAGCGACCTCGCGAGCCAGGCGTCCCGCCTGAGCGAGGCCCTCGACCGCTTCGACACCGACGTGGATACCGCGTCGAAGTTCGAGGACGGGAGCGCCCTGCTCGCAGACGTGGAGGCGGAGCCAGAGTCCGAGGAACCGGCCGTCGCCGGCGACTCCGACGCCGCGGAGGCCGTCATGGAGCTCTCGGACGAGGACGACTTCGACACCACGGTGGACGACGAGGACGCAGCCGACGGTCTGGGTGCACCAGCGACGTTCGAGGACGAGGCACAGCCGTCCGACGACGCCGGGTCGGACGCCTTCGACGACACGGGTACCTTCGGTGACGACGACGCTCTCGCCGTCGACGAGGACGTCGACGCGGACGGACTGGAGCTCGACGACGCCGTGCCGGCCGAGGAGTCGGCTGCCGACACGGCCACAGCAGCCGACGCGGAGGCCGAGCCCGGCGACGCCGACGCCATCGCCGAGGACGTGGTCGACTCGACGGCAGACGCCGAAGACGAGGAGCCGTCGTCACCGGCGACAGAAGTCGACGCGCCAGACGCCGCGGAGACCGAGAACGACATCCAGGAGTTCGACCCCGACATCGAGTTCGGTGACGGCGAGCCCAACGAGACGGGCATCGACGATGCCACGTTCGACACGAGCGCCACCGCATCCGAGACGGACGAGCCGGGGGACGAAGCTGCCGAGGCGGACACGTCGGCGGAAGAGGCCGACGTGGAGCCGACCGACGATATCGGCCCCGCCGGCGGTGACGTCGAGACCGAGTCGGCCGCCGACGAGGCGGCGGAAAGCGACGACGGGGTCGCCGTGGACGCGGAGCCGGCGGACGATGTCGACGTGACCGCGGACGCGGAGTCGACCGTCGGGACCGAGGATATCGACAGGCAACTCGACGAGGCACTCGGCTTCGACGAGGGCTCGTTCGACGACCTCGAGGAGGAGACCGAGCCCGAGACGGAGACCAAGGAGGTCCCCGGAGTGGAGAACATCGACTTCGGGAGCGAAACGACCGAGACGCCGGCAGCCGAACCGGAGCCGGACAGTGCAGACGCGACTGACGGTGACGACGCAGACGACGCGAGCGACGTGGACGACGTGAGCGACGTGGACGAGGACGAGGACGACGACGCGGACGACGCGAGCGACGGAGACGACGTGAGCGACGTGGACGAGGACGACGACGCGGACGACATGTTCTCGTTCGCCCAGACCGAGCCCGAGGACGACGAGTAAGCCGACGACCGCGGTCGGCGGTTCCTTCTTTCCCGCGCTGCATCCGTGAGTGACGATGCCGGTTGCTGCCCCCCGGTATCCAGACGGGCGGAACGGCCGTCACAGCTCCCGCGGTGACCCACCGGGGCTCGTGGCCGTCGCTACGGGTTGGTGAACGGGACGGAAGAGCGATGTGCTCACTCGCGCTGGTAGATGCGCAGCCGCCCGTCGAGCACGTCGAACGCCGACTTGAGCTGCGGCGGGATGGTCTCGGCCTTGCCGATGACGAGGTAGCCTTCCGGCCGGATCGACTGTGCGATAGTCCGGAGGATGGGTCGCTTGTACTCGTTGTCGATGTAGATGAACAGGTTGCGACAGACGACGAGGTCGAAGCCGGACTTCGGACCGTCGTTGATGAGGTCGTGCCGGGCGAAGGTGACCAGCCGCTTGACCCGGTCGGTCACCTCGAAGCGGTTGTCGTCCCGGTCGATGTACGCGTGGAAGTTCGAGAGGAAGCCGAGCTGCTCCTCGATGTCGATGGTGCGGGTGCTGTGGTAAACACCCTCCTGTGCGGTCGCGAGCGCTTCCTCGTTGATGTCGGTACCGTACACCCGGAACTTCGACTCGTCGATGCGTGGGTCGTCGAGGATGAGCATCGAGAGCGAGTACGGCTCGCGGCCGTCGGCACAGGCCGCCGACCAGACGTGGACCCGGTTCTGTTCGGACGACAGCGTCCGCAGCACCGACCGGATGCCCTCCCAGACGTCCGGGTTGCGGAAGAAGCCGGTGACGTTGATAGAGAGCGCATCGAGGAGCTCCTGTGCCTCCTCCGGGTTGTCGACGAGCAACTCGTAGTACTCGCCGTAGTCCGCCGTGTCCGTGCGTCGCATCCGCGAGGAGAGCCGCCGCTTGAGGTAGCTGTCGTTGTAATGACTCGTCGCGAACCCGATCTCGTCCTCGATGTACTGTGCGACCCGACTGAAGTCGGAGTCGTCGGTCACAGCTCCGTCACTCCACGGTCGCCGTCGGCGGTACGGATCTGGAGCGTTCCAGTCCCGACGTCGAACTCGACGGTCCGACCCCGCTGCCCGCCGACGTCCTCGCCGATGATGGGGACGCCGAGTTTCCCGAGTTCCTCCTTCGCCGCGGCGACGTTTCGGTTACCCACGCCGTCGCCGAACGATTCGAACTCGAACATGTCGCTGCCGCCCGCGATCTTCGCCTCGACGGAGGTGTAGGCGGCACCCTTCTCGACCATCCGACGGAGCATCGCCCGGATGGCCGTATCGGCGTACTTGCCGGGCTGCGTGTCCGCCCCGTCTGCTGCATCACCGTCGGGCAGCATCACGTGCGCCAGCCCTCCGATACCGGAGTCGGGGTCGTACAGCGCGATGGCGAGACACGAGCCCAGCCCGTAGGACTTCAGCGTCTCCGTCGACTCTTTACCCCTGACCACGAACTCCGAGATACCGACCTGGACCGGCTCGGGTGCACCCGGTTCACTGCCGTACGTCTTCATGCGTTTTCAACTTCGTCTATCGGGAAATCGGCCGTGGTCTGTGCGTCCTCGATCCTCTCGATGTCGAGGTTGTTCAGTGCACGCTCCAGGTCGGCCTCGTCGGGGATGGCGTAGATGGAGCAGTCGAACTCGCGGTCCTCGGCCTTGATGACGGTGTCGAAGACGAACGCGAAGTCCTGGTTCTCGCCGAGCCCGATGATGACCGGGTCGATGACCGCCGCGCCGTAGTCGTGGATGTACTCCGGCGGCGAGTGGTCGATCGTCGTGTCGAGCACGTTCGCCCAGCCGTCGATGAACCCCGACGCCATGATGTTCCCGAGCTCCTTGATGGCGCTCTTGCCGAGGTCGCCGAACTCGTCGTCCGGCGGGTTCGGGATGGTCGCCTCGACGACCTCCCGGGCGGAGGCCTCGTCGAAGAGGAACAGCAGGTAGCCCGAGGGCGTGCCGTCCAGCTCGTGGGCGACGCCGACGAGCATCTCGTCGTCGATCTCCTGCGGGATAGCCGCCAGCGAGGCGAACTTCAGCCGCCGGATCTTCACGCTCGTGTCGATGCCGGTGAGCGTCGTGATGTTCGAGGCGACCTCCCGTGCGCCCTGCTGGGCCATCTCGTCGAAGCCCGCGAGCTTGTCGTACTCGATGCCCTGGCTGTCTGGGTCGGTGTGCTTGTCGAGGATGTCGGCCATCGACTCCTGCTCGGGGAACAGGTAGTGCTTGAACCCGATCTCGGTGTCGACCGCCTCGATCTGGCTCTGGAACAGCAGCGCGAGGTCGTCGTCGGTCGGGGCCTCCTCGAGGTCGCCCAGGAACGGCTCGGCGGTCTCGCCCTCGATGAACTCCGGCGTGGAGACGTCGATTGCGGTCCCGAGCACGTCGGCCCAGCCGTCGATGAAGCCCGCGTTCATTATCTGGCCGACCTCGGTCGCGGCCGACCGGCTCATGTCGTCGAACTCGTCGGCCGACGCTTCCTCGACGAGCGCGCTCACGACGCGCAGGGCGGCGTCGCGCTCGAACAGGATGAGCGAGTGGCCGTCGAGCCCGCCGGAGAGCTCGACGCGGACGCCCACCTTCGGGATGCCGTCCTCGAACTCCGTCCGTATCTCGGAGCCACGCATGAAGTTGAGCTTCGTGATCCCCACGCGAGTCTCTACGTCGGTCATCCGGGTGAGCCGACCCGCCGCGAGTCCGGCACCCTCCCGCGCCATGTCGTAGAAGGTACCGAGCGCGGTGATGTCGAGTTTCATGTGGGCCTGGCTTCGATCCCGTTGACCATCTCCACGAACTCTTCGAGGTTCGGGAAGGCGTATATCTCGGCGTCGATATCGTAGCTCGGGACGGTCAGATTGGAGTCGAAGAACAGCGCGAGGTCCTCGCCGCCGAGGCCCGCGGTCCGTTCGACGATCTCACCGGCCGGTGCGTACACGAGCTGCGGTGTCGCGATGTCGATGGTCCGACCGAGCACGTCGGCCCAGCCGTCGATGAAGCCCGAGGCCATCATGTTGCCGAGCTCCTCGACGGCCGAGCGCGCCATCTCGCCGGACACCTCGGACATATCGTCGACCATGTCCGAGAGCATGAGCGCCGTTATCTTGCGGGCGCTCGCCTCCGGGAACAGGATGAGGATGTGTCCGTGCGGGGGCTCCATCAGGCGGACCCTGACCCCGACGCGCTTGCCGGCGTCCATCTGGGTCTTGATGTCCTGGATGTCGATGAAGTTCGTCTTCGTCACCTCCATCTTGGCATCCTCGCCTGTCAGTTTGCTCATGTTGTCGGCGACCCCGTTGGTGCCGACCTTGGCCATCTCGTTGATGAAACTCAGCTTCCGAATGTCGACCATCAGACTCATAGCTTCCTCCAGTGTTTTCGTCCGTTCATAGTGTCTTCACGTCAAGGATGTTGACTACCTCACCTTCGCCCAGTACTGTCGCACCGCTCAGCCCGGGGATACCTCCGAGGACACCCTCGAAGGGCTTCACGACGACCTCCTGCTGGCCGCGAACCTGGTCGCAGTGGACCGCCACGGGGCGGACCTCGTCACGGATGCGAAGCAGCATGCCGTCGCCGTTTCTCGCTCTGCCCGGCGTCTCGAGCGCCTCGTTCAGCCGGACGAGCGGATACGTGCGGTCGCCGTCGCGGACGACCTCCTGGCCGTCCTCGACGGTGATATCGGCGGCGTCCCCGATGTCCTGGATGTCCTTGACCGGGACACCGAACTCCTCGTCGCCGGAGGTGACGAACATCACGTCGGCGATGGCGACCGTGACCGGAAGCAGCATCCGGATCGTCGTCCCCTCGCCGGGGGTGCTCTCGACCGAGACGGAGCCGTCGAGGTCGTTGACCGTGCTCTTGACGACGTCCATCCCGACACCACGGCCGGAGACGTCGGTCACCTCGGAGGCCGTCGAGAGGCCGGGGTGGAAGATCAGTTCGTAGGCCTCCTCGTCCGACAGGGCGGTCGCCTCGTCCTCGGTGAGCACGTCGGCCGCAACGGCCGCGTCGCGGAGCCTGTCCGGGTCGAGGCCGCGGCCGTCGTCCGTGACCTCGATGGCGACCTGGTCGCGCGCACGCTCGACGTCGAGCGTGACGTTCCCGGTACGGGGTTTGTCCGCGGCCTCCCGCTCGTCGGGGGCTTCGATGCCGTGGTCCACCGCGTTCCGGACGATGTGGACCAGCGGGTCGCCGATGCGGTCCAGAATGGACCGGTCGACCTCGACGCCCTCGCCGTGCATCTCGAACTCGACCTCCTTGTCCTGTTCCCGGGAGATGTCGCGCACGATGCGCGGCAGGCGGTTCGCGACCATCTGGACGGGCACGAGGCGCACGTCCATGACGGTGTCCTGCAGCTCGCCGGTCAGGTCCTCCAGTTCGTCGAGTTCGGTGTCGAGTTCCGCGGGGTCGGCGCCCTCCTCGACGGTCCGACGGAGCCGGACGCGACTGGTGACCAGCCCCTCGACGAGGTTGAGCAGGCGGTCGACCTGCTCGACGTCGACCCGGATGGACTGTATCTCGTCGTCCGTCTCGGCCTCGCCGTCCTCGTCCGCGAGCGTCTGTATGCCCACGTCGACGTCGAGCGCCGACACCTCGGCACCGTCGTCCGCGGCGGACGTGGACTCGCCGGTCTCGGGCTCCGGAGCCGGGTCGAAGCCGTCCGCGCTGTCGAGGTCGGCCCCGCCGAAGTCGCCGTAGCTCTCTGCGCTCGGCTGGCTCACCGTCGCCGAATCGTCTGCGTCGGCCTCGAAGTCACCGGTCTCGACCTCGGTGGTTCCCCCGGCTTCCGTGCCGGGGTCGTCCAGTTCGAACTGCTGGACCTCGACGCGGTCGAGGTCCTCGTCGTCCACCGACGTGCCCGCACCGAGATCGTCCCCCGCGTCGTCGGCGGGTTCGTCGAAGCCGTCGTCGGCGCTCCCGGCGTCCGCGAACCCGTCGTCGAACGAGCCCTCCTCGAACGAGTCTTCCCCGAACGAGTCCTCCTCGAGGGGGTCCGCGGACGCGTCGTCGATGCCCGACGAGCCGGCGGGCTCTGCGGCGTCGAGCTCGAACCCGTCGCCGCCGAAGTCGTCGTCGAACTCGTCGGCATCGTCGAACCCGGTCTCCGTGTCGTCGAGCGCATCGGTCCCGAAGTCGTCGGCCGGCCTCGACTCGAAGTCAGAGCCGATGTCGTCGCCGAACTCGTCGACCGCCGTCGTGGCGTCGGCATCGGCTGCCGCATCCGTCGCCGCGGCAGTGTCTGTCTCCGGTTCGTCGACGGCGTCGGTGGCAGGTCCATCGGCGTCGGCACCGGTAGCAGTCGTCTCGGTCCCGGCAGTCGGCTCGGACCCCCCTGCGTCGGGAGTGTCGGCGTCGGCCGCGACCGCGTCCGTATCGGTGTCGGCGTCGGCCGCGACCGCGTCTGCACCATCGGCCGTCACCGCGTCCGTGTCCGCTTCTTCGTCGGACGTCACTCCGTCCGTATCGACCGCCTCGACCGGGTCGTCCGGTTCGACCGGCGTTTCGGCCTCGCTCTCCTCGAAGCCCGCGACGTCGTCGTCGCTGACGAGGTCCTCGACGGAGACCTCGTCCTGGTCGGTCCCGACGGCGGCCTCGGTGTCGGCCCCGAAGAAGTCGTCCTCCGACTCCTCGAAGTCATCGCCGAGGAGTTCGTCGAAGCCGACCTCCTCCTCGTCCGCGTACTCGTCGAACTCGAGCTCGTCGAGTTCGTCCTGCAGTTCGTCGAAGCCCACGGGGTCGACCTCCTGTTTGAGCTCCGCGAACGTCGCGGCCGCGTCGTCTACCTCCTCGTCGGGGTCCTCGACTGGCTCGGCTGGCTCGGCGTCGGCCGCCGGCTCCCCGGTGTCCTCGTCGAAGGAGACATCGAGGTCGTCCTCGAGGTCACCCCCGAACTCGTCGTCGAGGGGGTCCTCGGCCGGCTGGTCGCGGGGGTCGAGGCCGTCGCCGAGGTCGAGGTCGTCGAACGAGCCGGCGTCGCCGAGGTCGTCGAAGCCGGAGACGTCGTCCATCTCCTCGACCATCGCGTCGAGGTCGTCGTACTCGTTGAACTCAGAGAGGAGGTCGTCGACGCTCATGTCCTGTGCGGCGTCGGGGTCGATCTCGCTCCCGGGGTCGTCCTCGAACAGGTCGTCGAACTCGTCGTCGCCGACCTCGGCCGGCTCCGGTTCGGCCCGCGACGACTCGTAGGCCGTCGTGACCTCGTTGATGCGGGCCTGTGCGACCGGCTCGACGGGGTCGAGCGCCGCCGAGATGGCGGCCTCGCCGACGGCGCTGCCGAAGACGGCGTCGAAGGTGCCGTCGTACTCGCCGGCAGCGATGGTCTCCCGGTCGGGGACCGTCCCGAGAAGGTCGAACGCGTCCGCGAGCGCGTCCACGACCGCACTCCCGTGTGCCACGGAGCCGGACTCGTCGACCGCGAGGCGGACGTGGAACACGTCGTGGTCCTCGTCGGCGAGGTCGTCGGCCACCGCGACGGCGTCCTCGATGGCCTCGTCGTCCGGTTCACCGATAGTAGGGACGCCCGTGGCCGCCTCCTGGACCTCGCGGATGGTCTCGATGGTCTCGCTCGGGTCGGTCCGTATCTCGCCGTAGGCGCGGACCTCGTCGACCATGGTCTCGAGTTCGTCGACGCCCGCGAAGATCTCGTCCATCAGGTCGGCTGTGACATCGATCTGGCCGGACCGAACGACCTCGAGGAGGTCCTCGATGGCGTGGGCCAGGTTCGAGGCGCGCTCGAAACCCATCGCACCGCTGTTGCCCTTCAGGGTGTGCGCCATCCGGAAGATGCGGTCCATCGCCGCGTCGTCCGTGGGATCGCGCTCCAGTTCGAGCAGTGCGTTGTTCAGCTCGGTGATGTTCTCTTCGCTCTCCTGAACGAAGTCTCTCTGGTACTCATCCATGCGTCTGACCCTCCTGGGTGAACGTCGAACAGATGCCGGCCGGAATCTCCTCGGCCGGCAGCACCTGATCGACGCACCCCGTCTCTATCGCCTGTTTGGGGATGCCGAACACGGGGCTCGTCTCCTCGTCCTGGGCGATGGTCGTGCCCCCGGCAGCCTTGATGGCTTCGATGCCGGCCGCACCGTCTTTGCCCATCCCGGTCAACGCGACCCCACAGAGCGGGTCCGTCACCCGGTCCGCTGCGGTCTCCATCGTCACGTCTATCGAGGGGCGAACGCCGTGGCGGCGCTCGTCCTCGGTCAGTCTGATTCGCAGTCTGCCCGCGACGTTCGAGGTGACCTCCATGTGGAAGCCCCCTTTGCCGATGACGATATCGCCGTCGTCGACGGCCTCGCCGTCGCTCGCTTCGCGCACCTCGTAGGGCGTGAAGCGGTCGAGGCGAGCCGCGAGGCGCTCCGTGAACGACACCGGCATGTGCTGGATTATCAGCACCTTCGCGTCGAGTGCGAGCGGGAGCTCCCGCACGATGCGCTCGACGAGCTTCGGCCCGCCAGTCGAGGCTCCGATGACGACCGTGGGGTGGTCGACGTACTGCCGTGTCGGCTCCGCCTCGGCCGCGACCGACCCGCCCGCATCGGCAACTGCGGTCCGCTCGGCCGTCGCCACCGAGGAGATGTCGGCGCGCTCGACGGCCTCGCACTTCTCGACGAGTCGATCCGAGAGGCTGGCGATGTCCGGTGACACCTCGCCGCTCGGCTTCGTGAGGAAGTCGACGGCGCCCTCCGCCAGCGCGTCCAGCGTCGCGTCCGCACCGCTGTCGGTGTGGGCGCTGAGCATCAGAATCGGTGTCGGGTTCGTCGACATGATCTCACTGACTGCTTCGATTCCGTTCATCCCGGGCATCTGCACGTCCATGGTTACGATGTCCGGCTGGTGCTCTTCGACGGCCTTCACCGCCGCTTTCCCGTCGCTGGCGCTTTCGACCTCGTACCCGTTGTCGGCGAGGATGTTGCCGATGACCGTCCGCATGAACTGCGAGTCGTCGACAACGAGCACGCTCGTCATGCAGGTACGACGTCTTTGAGCGCCTTCCGCACGCTCGGTTCCTCGAACGGCTTCGTGACGTATCCGTCAGCGCCGGCTTTCACCGCGAGCTTCATCTTCTCGCGTTGGCCGACGGACGTACACATGATGACCCTGGAACTCGGGTCCAGCTTCTTGATGGCCGCTGTGGCTTTGATACCGTTGCATTTCGGCATCACGATGTCCATCATCACGATGTCCGGATTTTCCTCTTTGTACAGTTTGACCGCCTCTGCCCCGTTGGACGCCTCTCCGACGATGTCATACTCGTCCTCCAATATCTGACGGAGGAGGTTCCGCATAAAATGAGAGTCGTCCACGATGAGCACCCCTGTCGACATTCAGTTAGTACACCAAGCCAGGTTAGACATAGCGCGAATATAAATGCTGTTGCCCGGTTATCAGTGTCGAGAACACGGGGTAAACACGACCTTACCGCCAGTAATCGGCCGTTTAGGCCGCCGAGTCACGCCGTGGCGTCCTGCCCCGACGCCTTGATGAGCCCTTTGATGTCCAGCAGACCGATACGTTCGGTCACGTCGCCATCGTCCATCCGACGGATGACCGCGTTCACGAGGGGGTGGGAGGCGTCAGCGGCCTCGACGTGGTCGTCCGGAACGATCTGTCGGAGCGGGAACACCTCGACGCCATCGACTCCGTCGACACGGATGCCGACGCCCTGCTTGTCGGCGGTTCGGTCGAAGACGATGATACGCTGTCGCTCGAAGGGTGCGGGGTCCGCATCGATGCGGAAGTGGACGCGCGGCTCGATGACCGCCGTGATCTCGCCACGGAGGTCCATGATGCCGTCGATAGCTGGGGACGTCCGGGGGACACGCGTCCGCTCGGACACCTTGACGATGCTCTTGACGGCGTCGACACTGACCGCGAAGGACTTCTCGCCGAGGCGGAAGATAACGAACCGTTCCGTCTCCTCGTCCTCCTGCTCGCGGGCTGTGTCGTCGGGGCGCTCGGTGGTCGCGTCGGGGTCGAGGGCCTCGGCGTCGGCCTCGACCTCGACGTCCACGAGTTCGTCGGGCAGGTCCGCAGACATGATTCTATACGCCTAATACCGCCGGTGGGTAAAAACGTTGACCCCCGCGAGCGAGGACCACCAGCGCCCACGCGAGGAGCTGGACAACGGCCAGGCCGACCATCGTCGCGACGCTGGGGAACGGTGACGTGGCCCGGGTGAACCGGCGGCTCGCGACCGCCCCGGCCGGTGCGAGCAGGAGACAGGCCCAGCCGACGAGTCGCGGCAGCAGGTCGGCGAGCGGGAACAGCCCGAACATCGCGAAGGCCGTCCCGGTCGTCAGCCAGTGCGCCCAGCGCAGCCGTGTCGTCGACCAGCGGGTCGGTAGGGTCCGTTTACCGGTCCCTTCGTCCGCCCGACGGTCGGGCCACTGCGTCGCGAGGAGGTTCGCGAACACGTAGACGGTGAACGGGAGGAACGCGAGTACGGCCGCCGCGTCGAGTGGACCGCGCGCGACAGCGACACCGAAGAGCGGGAGGACGAGCCCGCCGAGCAGTGCGTTCGTGACCTCTCCCAGTCCGCGGGCGACGAGCCGCGGCCCGACGGAGTACGCCCAGCCGAGGACCACGACGATAGCGAGGAGCCCAGTCCCGCGGGCGGTCACAGCGCCCACCGAGCTGGCACCCCAGGTTGCCACCGTGCCGACCGCGAGTGCGATCACGGCCGCACGGAGCGCGGTCTCGGCGGGCAACCCGGTACGCACGAGCGCACCGCTTCCGCCGGAGAACCGCGTCCGTTCCGTGATGGCGTCCGTCTCGACATCGGCGTACTCGTTGACGTAGTGGACGCTGGCGGCGAGGGGGACGAGCGCGACTGCGCCGAGTGTGGTCCGGGTGAGGTGTAGCGACCCACCGCGACTGGTGCCCGCGACCACGCCGACCGCGTAGACGAGGAGGATGAGGAGAAGCTGTGATGGGCGTGACATCTTCCACCACGCGAACAGTCGTTCGCGCCCCGGTAATCGCACCATAGCCCCGTGTTGGTTCGTGTGACCGTAATCCTGCTGGTCACGAGGAGACTAACGATTCACTACCACAAGATTCAATCTTGATAATGAGACTATACTGTTGCAGATGTCTACTGGACGATGGGCCACCCAGGGCACTGGGGTCGACGAGCAGGACCTGCTCGAGACACTCGGCAACAAGTACAGCGCGGAGATACTCTGTGCGGCGCAGTCCCCCGCGTCGGCACAGGAACTGAGCGACGAGATGGGAATCCCGATAGCGACCTGTTACCGTCGGATCGAGGAGCTCGTGGAGGCGGGGCTGCTCGAGTGCGAGGGCCGACAGCTCTCCGAGGAGGGTCGACGCACAAACGTCTACCGACGTACCCTGGACGAACTCGCCGTGGACTTCTCCGAGACGGTCCCCTCGTTCTCCTGTAAGGAACGCTCCGAGGCCAAGAACCGCATCCAGGACCAGATGGAGTGAGCCACCGCTTGCAGTCCGTCCTCCTGCCTCTCAGTGCCGACTAGGGGCAGTCCGGCAGATTCAAGTATTCCTCCAGGAATATCTCGGTATGACTGGAGTACCCCTCGAACGCGACCGAGGGGGCGTCGAGCTCGACGACACCGAGCGAACGCTCTACGTCGGTCGCGACCGGCCCATCCGGCTCAGCGCCGGGCATCGGATTCGACACCACGACGGGAAATGCTCGCGACCGCACGGCCACAACTACGAGGTGACCGTCCGACTGACCGGGACGCTCACCGACGAGGGGTGGGTCGTCGACAAGGGCGACGTGACGGACGTGCTCGAGGCGTTCGACCACCGGTTCCTCCTCGAGGCGGGCGACCCCCTCGTCGAGGCGTTCGAGGCCGCGGGCGATGGCGACGGCGTCGTCGTCCTCGAACACCCGCCGACGGCCGAGGTGATGAGCGCGTACTTCGAGGCCGAACTGGAATCACAGCTCCCGGACACCGTGACCGACGTGGCGGTCCAGGTCGCCGAGACGGCGGAGCTGTGCGGTGGCGGCTTCTGAGATGCCCGTCAGCAGCGACGTCACGCGGCCCGACGACGGTGACGGCGGCCTCCCGGTCAACGAACTGTTCTACTCCCTGCAGGGCGAGGGGAGCCTCGGCGGCGTCCCGAGCGTGTTCGTCCGGACGAGCGGCTGCAACCTCCGCTGCTGGTTCTGTGACTCCTACCACACCTCGTGGGAGCCGACCCACGCCTGGATGGACGTCGCGGACGTCGTCGATGCCGTCGTCGACTACGACCGCGCGGACCACGTCGTCGTCACCGGTGGCGAACCCCTGCTCCACGAGCCGGTCGTCGACCTCCTGCACGAGCTCGGCGAACGTGGGTACCACACCACCGTCGAGACGAACGGCACCATCCACCGGGACGCCCCGATCGACCTCCTCTCCGTCTCGCCGAAGCTGGCGAACAGTACGCCGACCCCCGAGCGCGACCCGACCGGCCGGGGAGAGTGGGCGGACCGCCACGAGCGGGCCCGCATCGACCTCGAGACGCTCTCCGAGCTCGTCGCGGACTACGACCACCAGCTGAAGTTCGTCGTCACGGACGAGTCCGACGTGGACGAGGTCGAGGCGCTGCTCCAGCGGCTCCGCGATGTCGCCTGGGTGCCCATCCACGACGAGACCGTGCTCCTGATGCCGGAGGGTGCGACCCGCGAGCGCCTCGCGGAGACCCGTGACCGCGTCGCGGAGCTGGCGATGGCACACGGCTACCGCTACACGCCGCGACTGCACGTCGACCTCTGGAACGACGCCCCCGAAACGTGACCCCCTTCACCGTACACATGACCGACGACACCAGCGCAACGAGCGACCAGCACGACTCCGACGAACCGACCGACAGCCGTCGCGCCGTCGTCCTCGCCTCCGGCGGGATGGACTCAGCGACCGCGGCGTACCTCGCCGCCGAGCGTGGCTACGAGGTCTGCCTGCTGCACACCAGCTACGGGCAGAACACCGCGGACCGCGAGTTCGAGTGCGCCGAGGCACTCTCGAACGAACTCGACGCGGTCGTCGACTTCCTCCACGTCGAGACCGGTCACCTGCAGGCGGTCGGCGGCTCCTCACTGACTGACGAGGGGATTGCCGTCGCGGACGCCGACCTCGACGCCGGCGAGATACCGTCGTCGTACGTCCCGTTCCGCAACGCGAACCTGCTCTCGATGGCGGTCTCATACGCCGAGGCGGCGGGCTGCGACGCGCTCTTCATCGGTGCCCACAGCGAGGACTTCTCGGGCTACCCCGACTGCCGTCCCTCCTTCTTCGACGCCTTCCAGACCGTCGTCGACGTGGGGACGAAGCCGGAGACCGACATCGCCATCGAGGCCCCGTTCGTCGAGTGGTCGAAGACCGACATCGCCGAACGGGGGCTCGAACTCGGGGTGCCCTACGAGCACACCTGGTCGTGCTACCGCGAGGAGGCACCCGCCTGTGGCACCTGTGACGCCTGCGCGTTCCGACTCCAGGCGTTCCAGCGGCTCGACGAGCGAGACCCGATCTCGTACGAGGAGCGGCCGAGTTACGTGGAGGAGGCCTGATACCGGCGTTCCCTGGCCGGACGGGCGTTCAGGCCTCGCCGGGGACGGGGACGTCGACGGTCCGGTCGACCGCGAACAGCGCGAACAGCGCGAACAGCCCGTACAGCGCCGGTTCGTTGGTGAACACTCCGAACACGCCCAGTATGCCGAGCGCCCCGAGCTTCCGTACATTCACTTGCATCACATGTAGTCGTGGGGTGTGTGGACCGAAAACGTCCGGGGGAGGTTCTCAGTCCCTCGGAACGTCGTCCCCCGCCTCGTCCCGCTCCCGGTTCCAGACCGTGATGGCGATGCCGACCAGCGCTATCGCCCCACCGACGACCGTCAGAACGCCGGGGACCTCCGCGAACAGCGCCAGCGCGAGCACGGCGCTCCCCAGCGGTTCGCCCAGCAGCGAGACGCTCACGACCGCGGACTCGACCCGGTCCAGCAGCCAGTTGATGACGGTGTGCCCGAAGATGCCCGGGCCGACCGCCATCGCCAGGAACAGCGCGTACTCCCGCGGCGGATAGTCGAGCAGGGCGTGGCCCTCCGCGACGACCGTCGCGAACAGCACGACCGTGCAGGCCCCGTAGACGACGGTGACGTACGGGAACAGCCGGATGCGCTGCCGGAGCGACCGTCCGGCGAGCACGTAGCCCGCCGCCATCGCGGCGGCGACGACCGCGAGCACGTTCCCGAGGAGGGGGTCGGTCGCGGTCGCACTCGCCCCCGCGTCGAGGCCGATGAGTGCGGCTCCGACCACGGCGACGACGATGCCCGCGACCGTCCGCCGGGTGACGCGGTCGCGCAGGAACAGCCACGCGCCGACCGCGACGAACAGCGGCTGGGTCTGGACGAGCGTCGCGCTCGCCGCGATGGTCGTCAGGTCGATGCTCGCGAACCAGAGCGCGAAGTGCGCGGCGAGGGCGACGCCCGCGACGACCGCGAGGCCCATGTCCCGGCCCGTGATGCGCCGGAAGTCACCCGGGGACCGCCGGAGCGCGACCGGCGCGACGAGGCAGGTCATGAACAGCACCCGGTAGAACGCCTTCACCGAGCTCGGGGCCGCCGACAGCTCGACGAGCGGCGCGCTGGTGCTGACGGCGGCGACGGCGACGGCGAGCCCGACCACCGGGCGGGAGCCGACGTACTCGCGGACGGCGACTGACACGTCAGGCCATCCGGGGAGCCGCGTCAAGGAGATTCCGGTAGCGGCGACCCGAGCGAGCCCAGCCGTGCCCTGCCGGCTGGCGCTACTCCGCGTCGGCCGGCGTGTCGAAGTCGTGGAAGTGCTCGCCCTTCTCCTTCGAGAGGACGTTCAACGCGGCCGCTGCCCCGTCACCCGCGGAGATGATCGCCTGCCACTCCTCGGCGCGCACCATCGCACCCGTGGCGTAGCAGTCCGCGACAGTCGTCTCCATCGTCACGTCCACGTCGACCACGTCGTCGTCGGTGAACGCACAGCCGAGGTCCTCGGCGAGGCTCCGGTTCGCGCCGGTCGCGAGGACGACGTAGTCCGCGTCGACCGAGTCGTTCGCATCCGTCTCGACGGTGAACCCGTCGTCGCTCGTCTCCACGCCGGTCACCTCGACACCCTGGTGGCGTTCGACGCCGAACTCGTCGACCTGTGCGCGGGCGTCCTCGACGAACGCGGAGCCGTCCTCCGACTCGATGCCGAGGTAGTTGAACAGATGGGCCTTGTGGAGCCAGGTGCCGTCCGTGTCGTAGACGGTGGTCTCGAGCCCGTTCTTCGCGGTGAACAGTGCGGCTGACAGGCCGGCGGCTCCGCCGCCGACAACGACGACATGTGTCATACGATATCAAAGGACGCCCGCGTCCCGGTTAAAGCTACGCGAGGCGGCCAGCTGGGTGGGTCTGTCAGCGTTCCAGCAGCTCCTTCGTCCGGCGGTGTCGGTACCGGAACATCGGCTCGAAGCCCACCCACGCGAACGGGCCGCCGAGGTCGCCAAGCCCGCCGAGCGGGAGCCGGTACTCGACGCGGTCGTCGACCACGGTGCGGTCGCCGGCGGCGTAGAAGCTGTGGGTGTGCTCCCACTGTCGGAACGGGCCGTCACGCATCTCGTCACGGAACAGCGCCGCACCGGCGTCCTCCGTCCGTTCCGTGATGACCGATGTCCAGCGCTGGGCCGGACCCACGCCGAGCGGCCGCATCGCCATCTCGATCTCCGAACCGGTCTCCAGCACATCGGGCTCCGGTTCGTCGTCCGGCCCGTGGACCGCCTCGACCTCGAGGTTCGCGAAGCCGGGGGTGAGCGCCTCGAGACCGGCGACGTTGGAGTGGAAGTCCCAGACCGTCTGGAACGGAGCGTCGACGATGGTGCGACGCGAGTAGACAGGCATGCGTACGTGTAGGGAATCCGAGTGCAAAAGGAGCCCGGTGGCGGCACCGACGGCCTGCGTCCGGCCCGACGGCTCCCGTCCGTCGGGCGTTACTTCAGGCGTTCCTGGAGGAACGACGGGTGTGCAGCGGTGACTCCCTCGATGGAGAGCACCGCGTCGTGGATGACGTCGCCGAGCTCGTCGCCGTCCGCGGCCCGGACCTCGGCCATCAGCATGTGGTCACCGCTGGAGGTGTACAGCGACTCGACGGCGTCCAGCTCTTTGAGTGCGCGGGTGGCCTCGACGTAGCGCTCCGATGCCACGTCGATGCCCACCAGTGCGATCGACTGGCTGGAGAGCTTCTTCGGGTCGACGTCGGCCGAGTAGCCGACGATGACACCCTCCTCCTCGAGCTGACTGATGTACTTCCGGACGGTGGGTTTCGACACCTCGGCGCGTTCAGCGATTTCCGCATAGGAGGCCTGTGCGTCTTCCTCCAGCACAGAGAGGATACGGTCGGCCGTCGATTCGGTGCTCATACAGTAGAGTTTGCGTCGGCAGAAAAATAAGTTATGAATCCGAAAACGGTGGGAATGGTTCGCAAAACGTCCCGGGCGGGCGCGGCGAAACCGAGCGACGGCGCTACTTGTGACGGTCGAGCAGGTCGTAGCTGCGCTCCCACTCGTAGTCGTCGTCGAAGTAGCGCTCGACGAGCGGCTCATCCGGCATCTCGCCGATGGCCTGCTTCTCCTGCTGGTAGGAGGGGCTCTCGTCGTCGACGTAGTAGCGACCGGTGAGCACCTCGCCCTCGTAGAGCTTGTTCTCCGTCTCGAACATCATCTGCGACGCCTCGGTCCGGTCGTGGATGTCGTGGTCGTAGTCGTCGGAGTCCTGGATGTCGACGTACGGCACGTACTGCTTCGCGTCCTTGTTCCAGGTCGGGCACTGGGTGAGGAAGTCGATGTGCGCGAAGCCGTCGTACTCGATGGCCTCCTTGATTATCTCCTTGGCCTGGTTCGGGTTGACAGCCGCGGTGCGGGCGATGTAGCCCGCGCCGGCGTTGAGCGACTGCGACAGCGGCCGGATGGGCGTCTTCGCGCTCCCCGACGGCTGGGTCTTGGACTTGTGGCCCTTCGGGGAGGTAGGCGAGGTCTGGCCCTTCGTCAGGCCGAAGACCTCGTTGTTGAACACGATGTAGGTCATGTCGTGGTTCTCCCGGGCGGTGTGGATGAAGTGGTTCCCGCCGATGCCGTAGCCGTCACCGTCGCCGCCGGCGGCGACGACCTCGAGCTCCGGGTTGGCCAGCTTCGCGGCCCGGGCAACGGGCAGCGAGCGGCCGTGGATAGTGTGGAAGCCGTAGCTGTCGAGGTAGCTGTTCAGCTTGCCCGAGCAGCCGATGCCGGTGACGGTCAGGACCTCCTCCGGGTTACGGCCGACCTCGGGCAGGGCCTGCTTCAGCGCCTTCAGGACGCCGAAGTCGCCACAGCCCGGACACCACGTCGGCTGGGGCTCGTTACCGGGGGTGAACTCGTCCCGGTCGATCTCTCGTTCCTCTCCGATCGCGTTGAATGCACTCATGGTCTAATCACCTGCTGCTGGTTCGAATCGCACCTGTGCTGTCGGCTCGGCCGAGTCGCCACCGAGGCGGATCTGGAAGCCCTCGACGATCTCGCCGGGCTCGAACGGGTTCCCGTTGTACTTGAGCATCGAGGTGAGCTTCGGCCCGAACCGGCCCAGCTCCTTCTGGAGCAGGCCGCGGAACTGCGCGGAGGCGTTCATCTCCACGACGAGCGCCTCGTCGACGCTCTCCAGGAACTCGGTCAGCTCGGCATCGGGGAACGGCATCATGTCGGAGACGCCGATGCCCTTGACGGCGTGGCCGGCGTCGTTGAGGCGTTCGACGGCCTCCTCGACGGTGCCCTGCTGGGAGCCCCAGGTGATGATTCCGAGGTCCGCGGACTCGTCGCCGAAGTACGTCTGCTGGGAGTCGTGCTCCTCGTCGAGCTCCTCGCGGATGGAGTCGAGCTTGCGCGTCCGGCGGTCCATCTGGAGGACGCGGTTGTCCGGGTCCTCGGCGATGTGGCCGGACGGCCAGTGCTCGTTGCCCGACGCGAGGTAGCGACCGCCCTTCTGTCCCGGCAGGGAGCGGGGGCTGACGCCGTTCTCGGTCTCGTCGGGGTCGGACTGGAAGCGCATGAACTTGCCCGACGCCTCGTGGGCGGCCTCCTGCAGCTCCTCCTCGGTGAGCGTCGAGCCGAGCGTCGGGTTGGGCTCGCGGTCGAAGAAGCTCTCGTCGACGTTCTTGTTCTCGCCGGAGAGCTTCTGGTCGTAGATGAGGATGGCCGGAATCTGGTACTCGTAGGCGATGTGGAACGCCATCCGGGTCTGGTCGTACGCCTCCTCGATGTTCCCGGGCGCGAAGACGACGCGCTGGGAGTCACCCTGGGAGGTGTAGAGGACGTGCTCGAGGTCCGCCTGCTCGGGCTTCGTTGGCATGCCGGTCGACGGGCCGGCTCGCATGGACTCGACGAGCACGAGCGGCGTCTCGGTCATCTCCGCGAGACCGAGCGGCTCGGACATCAGCGCGAAGCCACCGCCGGACGACCCGGACATGGCCTTCACGCCGGCGTGGCTCGCACCGACGGCGAGCGCGGCCGCGGCGATCTCGTCCTCGACCTGCTCGGAGATGCCGCCCATCTTCGGCAGGTTCTGTGTCATGATGGTGAACACGTCGGTCCACGGCGTCATCGGGTAGCCCGCGATGAAGCGACAGCCCTCGTCGATGGCACCGTAGGCGATGGCGTTCGAGCCGGAGACGAGGACCTGCTCCTCGTCGTGCTCGCCCGAGGGGGCGCGCACGTCGTGCTCGAACTCGTACTCCGCCTGGGCCATCTCGTAGGCATCGCGCAGGATGGAGAGGTTCGCCTCGAGGACGTCCCCGGACATCGCGTCCGTCATCAGGTCCTCGATGTGGTCGAGGTCCATCTCCAGCAGCGCGGCGGTGACGCCGACGCCGGCCGTGTTCCGCATGACCTCGCGGCCGTGCTCCTTGGCCATGCCGCGGAGGTCGATGGGGAAGACGTGCCAGTCGTTCTCCTCGGCGCGTTCCTCGAGGTTCAGCTCTGCCACGTCGTCGTCCTCCAGGAGCCCGGAGTCGTAGACGATGACCCCACCTTCGCGGAGCTCGTCGAGGTTCTCCGAGAGCGGTTTGATCTCCTCGTCGCCGTAGACGGCCTCCTCCTTCGGGTTCCGGGCGAACGAGTCGCCCAGCGCGAGCAGGAAGTTGTAGCCGTCACCGCGGGACTGTACCTCGTGCCCTGCTGCTCGGATCTCCACGTACGTGTGGCCACCACGGATTCGAGATGGGTAGTGGCGGTGTGTGAAGATATCGAGCCCCGACCGCATCAGGGCCTTCGCGAAGTTCTGGCTCGTCGAGTCGATCCCGTCTCCGGAACCGCCTGCGATCCGCCAGATAAGTTCGTCATCAGTCATGCTCAGTAATCACGGCCCCCTGTAAGGCCAGTGTAGTAGGGATTTGGATGGAGTCGGACTAAAGCCTTTGCTATACATTAGCATGGAATAATCGTTATAGACCGACGGCGCGGCCGTCGACGGACCGAACGCCGGGGCGAACCGCACGAACTTTAATCCGGAACCGGCTCGGTTCGAGCATGACCAGCGACGACGAACTGCCCGAGATTCCGGTCGTCTGTGCAGACTGCGACACACGGACCGCCGTCCCCTTCAGCGAGGTCGAAGACGCGGTCGCCCGGCACAACGAACAGCTCCACGACGGAGAACCGGGCGCACGGGTCGACCCCGACGTGCTCGACCAGCTGAACGACCTCGTCGCGGAGGACATGGGCCTCCTCGACTGAGTCACCACCAACCGGCTGACGCCGGGCTATTCGGGCTGACTCGGGTGGTAGTCGGTGTCGTACTCGCCGGGCTGGCCGTCCAGCCGGTCCGGGTTGATGCGCCCGCCGAGCAGCATGAAGTCAAGCAGCGTGCAGGCGAGCATCGCCTCCACGACCGGAACCGCACGCGGTGGCAGCACCGGGTCGTGGCGGCCGATGACCTGCGCCTCCTTCTCCTCGCCCGTCTCCCAGTCGACCGTCGTCTGCTCCTTCGGAATCGACGTGGGCGCGTGCCAGGTTATCTCGCCGTAGATCGGCTCGCCCGTCGTGATGCCGCCCTGCAAGCCGCCGTGGTCGTTGCCGACCGGGACGGGGTCGCCGTCCGCATCGAACTCCCAGTCCTCGTTCCGGTCGATACCGGCGACCTCTCGCGCGCCACGGCCGAGGCCGAACTCGAACGCCGTCGTCGCCGGGATGGACATGAACGCCTGCCCGAGCCGCGACGGAACGCCGTCGAACCGTGGCGCGCCGAGCCCACGGGGTACCCCGCGCGTCTCGAAGTAGACGCTCCCGCCGATGGAGTCGCCCGCCTCCTGGTACTCGTCGATCAGATCGCGCATCTCCTCCGCGGTCTCGGGGTGCGCACAGCGAACCTCGTTCTCCTCGGTGTGCTCGCCCAGGTCCTCCCAGGAGACCGGCGGGGCCTCGATGTCGCCGATCTGGTTGACGTGCGCCCGCACCTCGACGCCCTCGGTGGCGAGAATCTTCTTGGCGATGGCGCCCGCTGCGACCCAGTTCACCGTCTCCCGGGCCGACGAGCGGCCGCCGCCACCCCAGTTCCGCGTCCCGAACTTCGCGGAGTAGGTGAAGTCGCCGTGGCTCGGCCGGGGGGCCGTGATGAACGGCTCGTACTTGCCCGACCGGGCGTCCTTGTTCTCGATGACCATCCCGATGGGCGTCCCGGTGGTGTACCCGTCCTGCACGCCGGACTTGATGGCGACCGCGTCCGGTTCGCCGCGGCTTGTCGTGATGTGTGACTGCCCCGGCTTGCGTCGGTCCAACTCCGCCTGTACGTCCGCCTCGTCGAGTTCCAGACCGGCGGGACAGCCGGAGACTGTCACGCCCATCGCCTCCCCGTGGCTCTCCCCGAACGTGGTCAGCTGGAACAGACGACCGAAGCGATTGCCGTTCATGTCCCCGTCTCGGTGACGTGGGGATTTAGGTGTTCTAGACTGCGCCAGAACTGACCGTTGAAGTACGATGCCGGGCGCAGGGCCGGCGTGACCTGACCGAGACCCCTGCGCGCCCCGTGGTTGTGCGACGCAGCGTGCGGGGACCCCTGCGAGCGTCGCCTGTCAGCCCCGAAAGGAAGCCCCTCAGAACAGCTCGGAGAGCCGGACGGCCGCGACCGCGGTCAACATCTCCTCGGGATGTAACCCTCCGTGCATCCCGACCAGCGCCAGCTCCTCGGGCTCGTGGTCGCCCCACCACGTCCCGAGGTCGCGGTGGGTCAGCACCAGGTCACCGAGTCGACGCAGGAACCGTTCCGACGGTTCGACATCGCCGAACAGCTCGCGCTCCAGCGCCAGCGACTGCGTGAGCACACGGGCGTCGAGTGAAGCCGCCAGCCGGTCGGCCGTCGGTCCCACACGCCCCCGTTGCAAGTGAAGCTGGACGTTGCGTGGGCTGCCCGCGAAGCGGATCGGCTCGCCGTCGGGGCCCTCCGCCAGCGCGTCGACGAGCTCGGCGTCCGCGTCCAGGTCGACGTTGTGCGCGGGGTCGGTGTCGACGTGCCCGTGGTCGGCGGTCACCAGCAACAGCGTCTCCTCGCGCGTCTCGTCGTCGAGCCCGGCGAGCGCGCGCTCTACGGCCTCGAACACCTCGCCGACGGTCTCGCGATACGCGTCCGAACGCGTTCCCGTCCTGTGTCCTTCGTGGTCGACGTGCGGGACGTAGCAGAAGCAGTACGACCGACCGTCGGCGGCGTCGACCGCCGCCCGAAGCTGCCCGGGCAGCTCGTCGAGCGAGCCGTAGGTGTGCGCCGTCGCCCCCTCGTAGGTCTCCTCGAACGGGACGGCGTGGTGGGCCTCGACGCCCTGCTCGGCCAGCGATGGGTAGATGGCGTCCGCGTCGAACACGTCGTCCGGTCCGAGGCCGTTCGGCTCCTCGCCGGCTTTCGTCAGGAACGGGAGCGCCTCGAACGTCTCACCGGACGCGGGGTCGTGGACGTTCCAGCCGACGACGCCGTGCTTCGCCGGGAGTGCTCCCGTGTGGAACGTCGTGATGGCGGCCGCCGTCTCGCTCGGGTAGATGGAGGTGAGCGGCGTCACCCGCGCCGCCGCGGAGAGCCGGTCGAGGAACCCGTGGTGCGTGCGCTCCCGACGCCACTGCGTCCAGCCGAAGCCGTCGACGAGCACGACGAGCACCGTCTCGATGTCGTCGGTGTCGACCCCGCCGAAGGTGTCCGCCGGCAGGGACCGGCCGGCGTCCGCGCCGAGGAGCGACGCGACCGACCCCGGCACGTTAGCGAAACAGTAGCCGTCGTAGTCGGGGAACAGGAAGCCGTCGTCCTCGAACCGGTCCCGTAGCGACGCCGCCACGTCCGTCCGGAGCATACCCAGACGAACGACCACCAGTCAAAAAGAGCCCCTGGTCGTGTGGGTCAGCGGCGCACGGTCGTTCCGAGATCGGCGAGCACGTCGAAGAAGTCCGGGAAGGAGACGTCGACGTGCTCGTTGCCCTCGACGGTCGTCCCACCGGCGGCGACGAGCCCCGCCACCGACAGCGCCATCACGATACGATGGTCCTTGCGGCCGTCGACACGTGCCCCGACCAGGTCGCTCTCGTCGCCGTGGACGACCAGTTCGTCCTCGTGTTCGGTGACGGTCGCGCCGAGTTTCGCGAGCTCCTCCGCCATCGCGCTCACGCGGTCCGTCTCCTTGTAGCGGACGTGCTCGACGTTCTCGATTCGCGTCTCGCCGTCTGCGACGGCCCCGAGCGCGGCGATGGTCGGCAGGAGATCCGGCGTATCGCCCACGTCGACCGTGACTCCGGAGAGCGGCGACTGCGAGACGTGGATGGTGCCTGCCTCGCGGTCCCAGTCGACCGTCGCGCCCATGCGCTCGACGATGTCGACGATGGCGGTGTCCCCCTGCGCGCTCGGCACTGCTCCTTCGAGCGTGAGCCCGTCGGGGGCCGCGATGGCCCCGGCCGCAAGCAGGTACGAGAGCGAGGAGAAGTCTCCGGGGACCGCGTACTCGCCGCCCGCGTCGTACCGCTGACCGCCCTCGACCGCGAAGCCGTCGGCCGTCCGCTCGGCCTCGACGCCGAACGCGTCCAGCACGTCCAGCGTGATGTCGACGTACGGAGCGGACTTCAGCTCGGTCTCGAGGTCGACCCGGATGCCCCCGTCGGTGTTCGCCCCGGCCATGAGCAGGGCGGTGACGTACTGCGAGGAGACGTCGCCGGGGATTGCGACGGTGCCGCCGGCGATGGGGCCGGTGACGACGAGCGGAGCCTGCCCGTTCCGGCGCGTGCTCTCGCCCCGCCCACCGAGGTCGGCGATGGCGTCGAGCAGTGGGCCCTGCGGCCGGGACCGGAGCGACTCGTCCCCGGTGAGGACCGTCGTCCCGTCCACCAGGCCGGCAGCGGCCGCGACGAGTCGCATCGTCGTCCCGCTGTTCGCACAGTCGACCACGTCAGCGGGCACTGCCGGGGACCCGTCGAAGCCGTCGACCTCCAGACGGCTCTCGTCGGCAGCTATCTCGACCGTCCCCCCGAACGCCTCGACGGCGCGGGCCGTCGCTCGCGTGTCGGCGCTGAGCAGCGGGTCCGTCACGACGGCTCCCTCGGCGTACCCCGCCGCGAGGATAGCCCGGTGGGTGTAGCTCTTGGAGGGTGGTGCCCTGGCGGTTCCGTCGACCGTCGAAGGCGAGATGGAGACGTCCATACCCGGTCGTGGGGCGGTCGTGGTATGAGCGTACCGACAGCGGTGAGATTACCGTCGGCGAACTACTCAAGTTCGACGCCACCCAGTGTGCGGACGTGAGCGAGGACGACGACCCGACGGCGATCCGGTCGCTCGCGATCCACGCCAGCGACGTACTCGCCGCCCTGGAGGCATGCGAGCAGGGGACCGAGACTGTGCTCCGGGTCACGCCGCCGTTCAACGGCCGGATGCGCGCCCGAATCCACCGTATCGGCGCGGACGGGACCACGGAGGGCCGCGACGAGGGGACCGGTGCGTTCCACGTCCCGCCGTCCCGGCTGGTCGACGACGACGCCCCGCCCTATCCGCGGGCGGTCGACACGGAGCCCGAAGGCGAGTACGACGTCGAGACGCACCACGAGCGGCACGTGACGGCTGTCGAGGAGTGGCGCGAGGCTGTCACGAGACACCTCGTGAACGAGGTTTCGCTGTCGACGCCGGCGGGGGAACACCGGGTCGACGTGGCGGTACTCGGGTAGGCCGGACCGATGGCCCTCCCGTCCGTCCAGTTCCCCAACCGGACGGTTTTTACTCGCTGCGGGGGACTGTCGCGGTATGGACCGCTCCGAACTGGACGACTTCCTCGACGAGCAGGAGCTCGACGGCTACGCCTTCTACGACGACGAGTCGAACTCGGACTGCTACTACCTGACCGGCTTCGGCGCGCCCGATCCGTTCTTCGCGGTGTACACACCCGACGAGACGGCGGCGCTCGTCTCGTCGCTGGAGTACGGCCGGGCCAAGAAGGAGGGCCGGCTCGACCGGGTCGCACGGCTCACCGACTACGGACTGCAGGAGAAACGACGCGAGCACAGCGCCGAGAAGGCGACCGAGCTCGTCCAGGCCGAGTTCCTCGCGGACCTCGGCTGTGAGTCGGTGGCCGTCGGTCGGGACTTCCCCGTGGGGGCGGCGGACGGGCTCCGGAACCAGGGCGTCTCCGTCGTCCCCGACGACGAGGGTATCGTCGGCGACATCCGCGCGGTGAAGACCGACGAGGAGGTCGACAACGTCCGGTCGGCCCAGCGCGCGAACGAGGCCGCGATGGCCCGGGCAGAGGAGCTCGTCGCCGAGGCGAGCGTCGACGAGGACGGCGTCCTCCACCGGCCCGACGGCGAGGTGCTCACCTGCGAGTTCGTGAAACAGGAGATCGAGATCAGCCTGCTGCGCAACGACTGCGCGCTGGACGAGACCATCGTCGCCTGCGGGGAGGACGCCGCCGACCCGCACGACCGCGGCAGCGGTCCAATCCACGCGAACGAGTTCGTCATCGTCGACATCTTCCCGAAGGACAAGGCGTCGAAGTACCACTCGGACATGACCCGGACGTTCCTGAAGGGCGAGCCGTCCGAGACGCAGCGCGAGTGGTACGAGGTGACAGACGAGGCCCGGCGGGCGGCACTCGACGTCGTCGAGGCGGGCGCGACGGGCGACGCGGTGAACCAGGCGGTCGTCGACGTCTACCGGGACGCCGGCTACCCGACCATCTTCACAGACCCCGGCACCGAGACCGGCTTCATCCACTCGACCGGCCACGGCGTCGGGCTCGACGTCCACGAGGGACCGTCCGTCTCCCGTGACGGCGAGGAGCTGCAGGCTGGCCACATCATCACCATCGAGCCCGGCCTGTACGACCCCGCGGTGGGTGGCGTCCGCATCGAGGACATCGTCGTCGTCACCGAGGACGGCTACGAGAACCTCGTCGACTACCCGGTCGAGCTCGTCGTCGACTAGCCCGGCGACCCCGGATAAACAGTTTTAAAACCTCGCTTGGGGAAATCCGGAACATGAACCTCTCCGCCATGAGCCCCGAGGGCGCGTTCAACTGGCTGATGATAAGCATCGGTTTGCTCGTCGTGCTGACCATCGGCCTGTTCTACTACGCGGGCTTCTTCTGAGGCCGACCGAACCCCTTTTGCCCGCCGGTTCGCTACCCGGTAGCGATGCGAACACTCGTCGTCGGAGCCGGCTCGATGGGCCGCTGGCTGGCCGACGCACTCGACGGAACGGTCGCCTTCGCCGATACGGACCCGGCTGCCGCGCGGGCGGCGGCGGCAGCCGTCGGCGACACGACCACCGCTCTCGACGACACCGACACCTACGACGTGGTCTGCTTCGCCGTGCCGATGCCCGTCGTGGCCGAGGTGATCGCCGCACAGGCCGACCGCGCCGAACACGCGCTGGTCGACGTGACCGGTGAGATGACGGCCCCGCTGTCCGCGATGCGAGACCACGGCGCCGCGCTGGAACGGATGAGTCTCCATCCCCTGTTCGCGCCGTCGAGCGCGCCGGGGCGAATCGCGGCCGTCACCGACGAACCCGGGCCGCGGGTCGACGCTGTCCGTTCTGCGCTCGCCGATGCGGGCAACGACATCTTCGAGACGACCGCCGACGAACACGACGAGGCGATGGAGACCGTCCAGGCGAGCACCCACGCAGCGGTGCTCGCGTACGGGCTCGCCGCCGAGCCCGTGGACGAGCGGTTCCACACGCCGGTCTCGGCCGACCTCCAGGCGCTCGTCGAGCGGGTGACTGACGGCGACGGCCACGTCTACGCCGACATCCAGTCGCGGTTCGACGGCGCGGCGGCGGTCGCGGCGACCGCTGACCGACTCGCCGACGCGGACCGAGCCGAGTTCGAAGGGCTGTACGAACGGCTACAGGCCGACGCGACCGACCAGGACGGTCAGGGAGGTGCCTGACGATGGTCGACAGGGAGGCCGTCGTCTCGAACGCGAAGTACCTCCGGAACGTCCGTCCGATCGACCCCGAAGAGATCTGCGAGTACGTCACCGGTCAGCCCCATCCAGCCGTCGTCCGACAGGTGCTCCGCGAGGAGGCCGTCGCGCTGGGGCTCGTCGAGTGCGACGACGGCACCTTCGTCCCCGTCTCCGACCGGCCCGTCGAGGCACCCGTCGAGGTCGTCGAGGCACTCCCCGACACCTACGCCGACGCGCTCGACGAGCTGCTGATGGAGCGCTACGGCTACGAGTGGGCGACCGGCGACTCGGGCGACCAGCTGCGGGGAACCATCAGACGGTTCAAAGACGACTACTACCAGCGACGGAACGTCCAGTACGACGCGGACGTCGCACTCGGCTACGCCATCTACCACCTGCCGGACTTCTACGCGGCGGTCCAGTACGTCCTGAACGACCTCGTCGCGAAGCGCCTCCTGCCCCGGAAGCTCCGCGTCCTCGACGTCGGAGCCGGCGTCGGCGGCCCCGCGCTGGGCATCCACGACTACCTGCCCGACGACGCACTCGTGGACTACCACGCCGTCGAACCCAGTGCCGCGACCGAGGTGCTCGAGGCACTGCTCGACGAAACCGGCCCGAACTTCCACACTACCGTCCACGGAACGACCGCCGAGGCGGTCGCCCCCGAGGGCAAGTACGACATCGTACTGTTCGCGAACGTGCTCAACGAGCTCGACGACCCCGAGTCGGTCCTCCGACGCTACCTCGACCACGTCGCCGACGACGGCTCGCTCCTCGCGCTCGCCCCCGCCGACCGGAACACGAGCATCGGGCTCCGGGAGCTGGAGCGGGCCGTTGCAGACGGTGTGGCGGCCGGCGGCGGTGCCGAGGACGACGCTCCCACGGTGTACTCCCCGACGGTCCGTCTCTGGCCGAGCGAGAGCCCGACCGACCGCGGCTGGTCGTTCGACGTGCGGCCGGACGTTGCCGTCCCCGCGTTCCAGCGTCGGCTCGACGCCACACGGGGTGCCGACGCAGGCGCCGACAGCGAGCCCGCCGACGGCGAGTTCGTCAACGTCGACGTCCAGTTCTCCTACAGCATCCTCCGGCACGACGGGGAACGCCTCCTCGACGTGACCCCGTCGGCGAACACCTACGCGAAGATGGCCGATATGGACGACCACGTGTCGAACCGCATCGACCTCCTCGCGGCGAAGCTCTCCCACGACCTCTCGCCCGACGACCGCGATGCCAACCCGCTGTTCAAGATCAGCGACGGCTCCGAGGACGACGACAACTACGCCGTCCTCGTGCGCGAAACGGCCGGGAACGTAGCCCTCGCGACCGCCGACTACGGCGACCTCCTGGCGTTCGACGGCGTGCTCGCCCTCCGGAACGACGACGAGGACGCCTACAACCTCGTCGTCGACGAGGAGACCGTCGTCGACCGGATTCCGAAACCGGTCTGAGGCTGTCGGACCACCGTCCAACCGAACACGTCCACCACCATTCCCACGTGCTGAAAATCTGCGAGGCTGGCTTTTAAGTCGACGTCCAAGCGGTGGGTATGCCAGTGGAGGACCGACGACGCGTCAGCGACGCACCGCGCGCGACCGACGGCTCGGAGTGGGAGGTCTTCGTCCGGGAGGCCAGTACCGACCCGATGCGACACGTCGGGAGTGTCACGGCGGAGACCTGGGACCTCGCCTACGAGCAGGCAGCTACGCTGTTCTCGTTCACCGCCGACGATATCTGGCTCTGCCCTGCCGACGCGGTGCACCGCTTCACCCCGACGACGCTGGACGAAGCCGCGAGCGCCGCGGGCGACTGACCACCGAACCATGATATCCGTCTCGAAGCTCCTGTGCGGGCTCGACGCCGAGGGCGACGGCCTCCGGTACGACGCCGCCAACGAATCGGACACGGAACAGATCTCCGAGGAGAAACAGCGTCGGCCGGTCGTCGTCTGGAACACGACGCGCGGGTGCAACCTCTACTGCGAGCACTGCTACGCGAGTGCCTGCGACAGCGGGGCCGACGGCGAGTTCTCGACCCGAGAGGGGAAACGGCTGCTCGACGACCTCGCGGACTACGGCGTGCCAGTCGTCCTGTTCTCCGGTGGGGAACCTCTCGTCAGACCCGACCTCGTCGAGCTCGTCGACTACGCCGCCGACGTGGGGCTCCGCCCCGTCCTCTCGACGAACGGGACGCTCATCACCGCGGAACGCGCCCAGCAGCTCGCCGACGCCGGTCTCGCCTACGCCGGCATCTCCGTCGACGGGATGGCCGAGACGAACGACCACTTCCGCGGGCAGGACGGCGCGTTCGACGCCGCCGTTCGCGGCATCGAGCACTGCCTCGATGCCGGGCTGAAGACCGGCCTCCGGTACACCATCACGCAGCATAACCGCGACGACCTGCGCGACATCGTCGACCTGCTCGCCGACACCGGGCTCGACCGCTTCTGCTTCTACCACCTCGCCTACGGCGGCCGAGGCGCCGACATCTCGGACACAGACCTCTCGACTGCGGAGCGACGAGAAGCGGTCCGCGAGGTCTGTGACCTCACCCGGGCATACCACGAGGACGGCCACGAGATAGAGACGCTCCTCGTCGGGAACTACGCCGACGCCGGCTACATCACGGAGTACGCCCGCCGCGAGATGAGCGAGGAACGCGCCCGGACTGTCCGCCGGTATCTCGAGACCAACGGCGGGGACCCCGCCGGCGAGCGCGTCGCCGACATCGACTACCAGGGCAACGTCCACCTCAACCAGTTCTGGCAGTCCTACAGCCTCGGCAACGTTCGCGACCGTTCCTTCGGTGCCATCTGGGAGGACGACTCGAACCCGCTCGTGAACGCGCTCCGGACCCGCGACGACAGACTCCAGGGACGCTGCACCGACTGCCAGTACGCCGACATCTGCAAGGGTGGCTCGCCGCTCCGGTCGCTCGCGGTCCACGACGACCCCTTCGCACCCGACCCGCAGTGCTACCTCACGTCGGCGGAGCGAGCGCCCGATACCGGCGGGCTGCACCCGACGAACGCGGACTGACCCCCACCCAGCGCCGCCAACACCGCCCTCGTAGTTCCCCGAACGGTGGCCTTTTGGCCGCCCACTCCGAGCCACCTCGCATGGACGACGACCTCGACATCCTCCTCACCAACGACGACGGCATCGAGAGTCCGGGGTTCAAGACCCTCTACGACTCCCTCTCGGAACTCGGCGACGTCACTGCCGTCGCGCCCGCGACCGACCAGAGCGCCGTCGGTCGCGCCATCTCGAGCACCGTCGATATCGCCGAGCACGAACTCGGCTACGCCATCGAAGGCACTCCCGCGGACTGCGTCGTCGCCGGCCTCCAGTCCATCTGTCCCGACCCCGACCTGGTCGTCTCCGGCTGCAACAAGGGCGCGAACCTCGGCCACTACGTCCTCGGCCGCTCCGGCACCGTCAGTGCCGCCGTCGAAGCCGCCTTCTTCGGCGTGCCCGCCATCGCAGCCTCCCTGTACGTCCCCATCGACCCCGACGAGGACCGCGAGTGGACCGACGTCGACGTCCCCGAGTCGAAGTACGACGAGGCGACCCGCGCCACAACGTACCTCGTTGAACACGCCCTCGGCGCTGGCGTGTTCGACAACGCCGACTACCTCAACCTCAACGCACCGGTCCCCGACTACTGCACCGGTGACATCGAGATCACGCGGCCGTCGCACATGTACGACATGGACGCGACGGTCGACAACGGCATCGCCTCCCTCCACGACCGCGTCTGGGAACGCATGGCCGCGGGCGAGATCCCCGACCCGGAGGGCACTGACCGCCGCGCCGTGGTCGATGGGCACATCAGCGTCTCCCCGCTCACCGCACCACACACAACCGAACACCACGACGCACTCGATGCGCTCGCGGAGACCTACGGCTCCGACTGAGTACTCCCGCACACCCCGTCGCTTTTCCACCGGCGGTTCGAAGCGTCCTCCATGACCGACGTCGAAATCGAGTACTGCGTTCCGTGTGGCTTCCTCAACCGCGCCGAAGACGTCCAGCACGTCCTCCTCTCGAGCTTCGGCGACCAGCTCGACAGCGTCACACTCCGAACTGGCGACCACGGCGTCTTCACCGTCAGCGTCGACGGGCAGACCATCTTCGACAAGAGCGAGGACGAGTACGACGTCGACGAGATCGCCCGGCTCGTCCGGAAACAGCTCTGACTACCGACGCCGCGAGAGCAGCGACACCACGAGCAGGATACCGACCAGCATCACACCCGCCACTGCCGCAACCGGCTTCAGCCGCTCACGCCAGATCTCGTCGTTCTTCGCCTTCACCGTCGCGTTCCGGTACTGATACTCCTCCACGTCCCGGTTCGCGTAATCGATCTGGATCGGCTCGAACTCGCGGTCCCACACCTCCGTCTCGCCGTCGACCGTCCCCTCGAACTCGACCTGATCCGAGATTCGGGACTCGTTGTGAACCCACCCCGTGTACAGCCTGACCTCGCCAGCGACAACCATCTCGGGCTCTTCGTCGAGGGGAACGAGAACCGTGCGTCGGTTCTCCTCGATCGGGACTCGACCACTAGTTGGGCGGAAATTGGTTTCGAGTGTCGTGACTCGAATGTCAGTCAGGTACTGAACGTTGGCTTCGTTTCTGACTGTGATTCTGAGTGCTGTCGTCTCCTCGCCGTCAAGCGTGGCCCTCGTAACTTCAACGTTCTCGATCTTGGGCAAGGGTATACCACTGAGTGAGTTTGGGTTCAACTCGAACTCATACGTGGTTAAATCACCCACGGTCCCGACCCGAAGCCGGTGCTGGTCTTGATTGGCTGTCACTGAACTCGATAGGTTATAGGACATGTTTTTAGTTCCATGTCCAGATATGTTGAACTCTCCATTCCTAACCGTCGTTCTGTCAATTTCGATATCAAGCCAAGAGCTGACAGAATCTTCATTTGGATTGTGAGCAGAGATATTTAATACCAGGCTACTTGGATTGAAACCAACTGTGTATGTAACTCCCTTATCTGATTCAAGTGTACGATCAGAAACAGGATTGGCAGTTGTAAATGAGCCATTATCGCTTCCTGAAGCTACGAATCCGGAATTGATTATTAGCGAAAGTACAGCGATTACGAGAAGTAGTCTCTTAATTCTCACAGAACTCACCTTCTGAGCAATCTGATTCCTGATTTTTTGCGGCCTCAACTAAGTAGTATATGTCAACATTACCTTCCCGTCTAATCTCTTCTCGGAACGTACCAACAGTCATGATTTCAGTCTCTCCTGAAACTGGATTAAATCTTCTTTCTTTTATTTCTCCAGTAACAAAAGCAACGGTCTCTACAACGTTGGACGAATCTTCATACTCCGAGACAACCTCGGTCGTCGAACCGTTTGACGCGACCACCCACGACTGCTGCTGATTCACCTCACCAATTCTGATTCCCTCCTGCTTAGCGAGCTTCCGGGCCTCCACTTGATCCTCGACGGTTCGAAGTTGCTCCCACCCTTCGGTGGTTTCAGACTGGCTCCGAACCGCAAAAAACGTCTCTCTAGTGACTTGTTCACGGGCTTGGATAGCAAATTGGTACTGCACTATCTGCCGTGACTCTTGTACGACGACCTGCCTCGTGCGGCCAGTGGTCGAGTCACCGGCGGAGTGGGCGTGCGTACTCCAGTACGTCGACTGCTCCCACGAGACTTCTTCTCGGGTCGTCGTGACATTACGATACTGGGTGATTGTTTCAGTAATCCTATCCCTGACGGTAGACTCGTAACACCCGACTATTCGATTGCACTGGGTGACCGTTCGTTCGACGGTCCTCTCTATCGTTCTTTGGTAAGGCTTACGGACCGTTTCGGTGACTGTTTGAGTCCGACGGACTTGTGTTGCATACTCTCGAAGGGTGCGTGTCTGGGCAGGAACTGTATGTTGTCTGATCTCACCGGTGAACGTACCACTACCGGACCGATGGTTTCGCCAAAGATAATCAGTCCGCGTCTGCATGGTAGTCTGAACTCGTGAGCCAGCAGCACGCGCGTCCTGATTATTGCGGATATAATTCGCCCGTTCCTCTGCAGACCCGAACGAAATGCGAGAAGCCTGTTCCTCTTGGCCTTCAATTCTATATTCGAGCACCACACCCGTTGTTTGTCTATTCTGCTCGATAATCTCATATCCATCTCTGAGATACACCTGCAACTCGTCCTGGTTCGAGACTACGGTTTGCCTAGTTCCATTCTCTCTAGTTACCACGTAGGCAATGCTATCGATACTGACGTTGTCTCGGAACTGTTCAGTCGCTGTTTGGTTGTTTACCTGAACTTTCGGGAGGGAAACGTTGTATTGAATCCGCTCAGGATGGTCTTCGTTGTATATTGCTACCGTTGGCTGTGGAGTATCTTTTGACAGAGCGGCCGCCTGTACTTCGATAACGGCACGCTGGAACTCCTGGCGTTGCTCCGAGCCACTTGCCCCAGTATCATAACCTTGCGATACTCGTTGGTCCTCTAATACACTGACATACCTCGAATCTGAACCGAAAGATAGTCCAACATCATAGCTATTCAATGTCTTCGCGAAGGCCCAATCATCCGTTTGGACCTCGAATCTGACGGTATCCGTGGCGTTGAATGGGCCCTCATCCAGTTGTTTGACTGATTCGATCTGCGGTGCGAAGTATTCTAGGAAGCAACACTTGCGAGCACTAAAACCACCGTTCTGGTCGTCCACCTCCAAATCACCCAACTCTATTGACCTAAACTGCCCAACTTTGGAAGAATCCCCGACTGTTTCTACCCCGCCAGTCCAATCATAATCTAGAACTGTGTGGTCAGGATCGAATGATTGTGATGCATCAACAACAAAGCCCCAGTTATTGGTTCGTGGTTCTGTCCCAGCTGTCCGGGTTGTCAGAACTAATACAGGGTCACTCGGTTCTACTGTAAAGTGTGAATCTCCCTCTATTAGACCTGTTGAGCCTGGCAATACGTCATAGGATACACGATAATCATTTGGACTACTTGCAGCCCAGTATGAGTGAATAGAGAGGTGACTACGACCATCTCGCTGGCTAATTTGTCTTGTTTGAACTTCTGGGGAAAGTCTCTCAATTCCCGGACTTACGTTATAATCTGCCTGAATCGAGCCGGGGTTATTACCATTCAACCGCACCTCGATAACGTGATGTGCCGTGTACCGCTCGGGGTCGAGCTGTTCGTGGTACGAGTCGACGGGAGTGTTCACGAAGCCCGCTCTCACGACCTCGATTTCGCCGGACGATACGGCCTCGCGCCGTAGCGTCGCGGTCTGTCCACGGCCGTCGGTCGCCCGAACGACGACCTCGTGTGTCGAGTTCGGCTCGATGTCGGTACGCTCGAACGCCGACTCGACGCGGGAACCGAGCGTCGGCCGGCTCCCAGCACGGCTGGCGTGGCGCTCGTAGACGGTCTGGCCGTCGACCTCGACGACGACGTCGACGAGGTTGCCGTAGTCGTCGCCGGCGGTGAACGTTCCGCTGATGCTGCCGGCGGCAGTGAGGTCGGAGAGCGCGAGCGAAGGCTGTGGGTCGGCGACGACGCGGGTTCGGTCGTTCGGGAAGGTCACGACATCACTCGAACCGTCGGCGTAGTCGACGATGGCGAACAGCCGGTGGTCACCGGGCGACCAGTCGAGGTTGGTCGAGTCGCCACTGTCGAACCGTCCGGCGCCGCGGAACCAGACGACGCGCTGGAGCGCAGTCGCCGGTGGGGCGTCTCCGATCCGGTACGATGCGTGGAGCGGTTGGGACCCGGTCACCACCTGTGGACCACGGACCGCAGGTTCGTACTGGTCGGCGAGGGTGGTGACGTTTCCAGTGCCGTTTCCGGGGCCGCCAGGGGTCCCGGGTCCGCCGGGGTTACTCGGACCACCGGGGTTACTCGGCCCGCCGGGGTTTCCGGGGGCGGGGAGCACTGGCAGGCTGCCGTTCGGCGTGGTTCCGTTCGGCGGAGTCCCGTTCCCTGGCGGTGAGACGCCGGTGACCGAGACTGGTCGCGTGTCCGAGCCGCTTCGATTGGAGGCGTCGAACACATGTGCCGAGACGGTGTAGGCACCGGGACTGGGGAAGGTCCCTTCCAGGGTCGCGTTCTCGGCTGTGCCGTCGAGGTCACTGGTCGCGACGACGGTGCCGTCGACGCGCCACTCGATGCGGTCGAGCTCGGTACTCCCGGCCCGGGCGTCGGCGACGAATTCGGCCCCAGCGCCGGTCGTGGTGGTCGTCGGTCCGGAGAGCGACACCGCCGGGCCGGTACCGGTCGTCACCTCGACGAACATCGAGTCCGAGGTACTGGCGCCGTCGTCGTCGGTGACGGTCAGCCGGACCTCGTACGTACCGGTTTCGTTCGGTTCGAAGGTGGTGCGTGGGCACGTCGCGCAGTCGGGCACCAACTGTGAGCCGTCCGGGGTGGTGATCGTCCACTCGTAGTCGGTGACGGTCCCGTCGGGGTCGCGTGACCCGCGTCCGTCGAGGAGCACGGTTCGACCGAGGGGGACGCGCTGGTCCAGTCCGGCCTCCGCAAGCGGCGCTTCGTTCGGCGTCGAGAGGGAGGGTGTCGGCCCGTCGTTCGCGGCGACGACCGCACCGGGCAGGACGGCCTGTGTCAGGAGCAGCACGGCGACAGCATAAATTTTCATACTAGCTATCTAAAATTTATCCCTATTTAGTTATAAATCTTGGCGGTGGCTGCCGGGGTTCGCCAGTGGCAACGGAACTCCGGTCGCGCTCAGTTTTCGGCCATGAACTCGGCGACTGCGCGGGGTCGCGGTCGAACGTACGGGAGACGGGACGTGATTAAGTAGGCCGCTTTCCGGCTCGCTCCGACGCCGTACTGGATGGTGCTCCGGTGGACCGGCGTCCGCATGCCGTGGACGCGTGTTCGGCCCGCACGAAGGGCGTCGACGACCTGTTCGGTGGCGACGTCACTGACCCGGCCGGCGTGGTCCTCGAGGTCCACGACAGTCACCGCTCGGCCGACGTTCATGAGGTGGTGGGCGTCGCTCCCGCCGACCTCCGCGTAGCCGCGTGCCCTGGCGAACCGTCGCGCGCGACGGTTCTGGTACCCCGTGAACAGCATCGAGTTGTACGTCTCGATTGCGTCGCAGTCCGTGACGTTGCGCTTCCGGACGCCGTGGCGCGTCCGCTGGAACGGGTGTGGAACGACGGCCGCGCCACCGAGCTCGCGGATGCGGTGGACGGTTTCGCCGAAGGGCTTCCCGGCTGGCGGGCGTTCATCGACGCCGATGGCGAGGACGTGACCGTGTTCGGTGGACACCTCGACCCCCGGGATGCCGACGAGGCCGAACTCCGGCGCCAGTTCCGCGGCTTGGCGTGACGCCCCGATGCGGTCGTGGTCCGTGATGACGACACCGTCGAGTCCGATGTCGGCCGCGTGCTCGAGAACGAGTTCGACGGGTTCGTGACCGTCGTAGGACGCCTCGCTGTGGACGTGGAGGTCCAGCGCGATCCGGTCAGTGGTCCCGCCCATACTTCGAAAGGCGTGTCCGGGCGGAGTATACTTTTCGCCTACCTGTCGAATGTCCCGTGATATTGGTAAACATACTCGCCGACCCGGCGGCGCGCTCCGGTCGTCGTTCGACCACGGCACGCGACGAAACCTGCAGTTGGTCGTCGAGACCGAAAGCGCATCAAGCACCCGTTCTAAGCCATGAGCAAAGTCGACATCACACTTCGGAGTGAGAAAGCCGACCGCTGGAACGAAGCGACGGACGAACTGGATGACCGGCTCGGGTATCGTCCTTCCCAGCCAGAGGCCCTCGGAATCATTCTGGCGTCGTGGGATGACGAGCACGGTGGTCTCTGAACGGCTGAGGGTGTCAGAACCTGTTTCGTAGCGAACGGCTATCCCGTGATCGGGACTCCGTCTTCGAGCCGGCTAATCGGCTTCTGATCGGTCTTCTCTCCGAGTTTGAACGACAGGGTCACCGTCGTCCCATCGTCGGTGTCGAACTCGATATCGCCGTTCGACTTCTCGACGACCCAGTTCGAGAACCAGAGACCGAGGCCGCTGGCGTGGGTGAGCTGTGTTTCCTCGCCGGACTCGATGATTTCGAGCTCGTGTTCCGGGATGCCTGGACCGTCATCCGCAATCTCGACCACGCCACGGTCAGCAGTCCGGAAGAGACTGATTTCTACGTCCCCGCTGCCGTGCTTACAGGCGTTCTCGATGAGTTCGGCGAGTGCGTCGCTCACTCCGTCAATTGCAGTGACGCTGAGTTCCGATTCGGCAATGTCTATGGTGAAACGGTCGCAGGAGGTTGTTGCCCTGACTTCAGCGATAGCTTCCTGAAGATCGTTGGTCAGGTCTCTCTCGCCGGTCTCACCTGCTTCGATATTTTCCTGCGCGTTTCTCGCGAGTTCGGCGGTGGTTTCGAGGCGATTGAGCGCCTTGATTGCGGTCCGGAGTTCATCGGTCCCCGATTCTGGGAGTTCCTCGGAGAGCAGCTCTAAGTTGCCTTGTGCGATGTTGAGTTCGTTTCGAATGTTGTGGCGAAGTACCCGGTTCAGGACTTCTAACCGTTGCCGGTGGGATTGCTCTTCCTTGCGATGAATCTTTCCTCGACCGTACAGGTGACCGACTACCAGTCCGAACAGCCCGCCGCCTGTTGTGGATGTGAGGATGATGATTCTCGGTGTGGCAAGCTGGACACCCTGAGTTTCCTGTCCCCAGATGATGAGAACGCTACTGAGGAGGAAGATGGACCCGAACAGGAGCGCACCGAGTACGGCTGTTTTGAAGAGTTCCGACGCATGTGGGTCCCGAACGTATCTGAAGACGTAAAGCAAGGCAAGGAGGAGAATTCCAATCGGGTGGAGCACCCCGCTGAGTCCTGGAATCGTGGTTAAATCGGGAGTAGAGTTGACGACGAAGAAGACGGTTGCCATCGAACCGGTGAAGAACATTGAAACGATGGCGAGACCTCGTCGTAAACTGGGACTGGGCATAGAGTAATCCTCTCCTAACCTTCCGGCAGGAGGGTCAATAGTGTTCCCCCGGTCGTTTCCGGACTGATTAGAAGAACCCAACCGAGTCTCACAGCAGACGGGTCGAGCGGCAGTTCCCCGAAGCCGTCGCGGGAGCGCGTGGATGCGCGCCTGGATGTGAGTTTCCCCGAGCTCCCTGAAACGGCGGTGAAAACGGGAATTCGTACGATTTCGACAGGTAGAGTGGCGCTACCGCTGTCGGATTTTACCAACCATGCCGGTAAAATTTGGATGGACTCGCCGGGATTTGAACCCGGGGCCTCTCCCATGCCAAGGGAGTGATCTACCACTGATCTACGAGCCCTCGAACGCAGTAAAACCTACATCGCGAGGTATTGATAAACCCCTCGAATCTCCGTCGGGGAGTGGGGGTCACACGCGGGACGAGTAGCAATCCTTTTACTCGCGACGCCGAAACGGACTCTCGGGAACAGCACGGCCGCAAATCTGACTCGCCATCGACTTCGATGGCTTGGGATTGCGGAGGTGCTCCCGGGCGCCAGTGCCGACAGACTGGCGGCTGGATTCGTCTCGCGCGGTCTGTTGTTCCTATCCTCAGACTATGGCACGAATGCATACCCGCCGTCGTGGGCAGTCCGGTTCGGACAAACCCGTGACGGACGAGCCGCCGGAGTGGAGCGACGTCGACGCCGAGGATATCGAATCCCGCGTCGTCGAACTGGCAGAACAGGGCTACGAGCCGTCCCAGATCGGTATGAAGCTGCGTGACGAGGGCGTCACCGGCACACCGATCCCGGACGTGAAGCTGGCCACGGGCAAGAAGGTCACCGAGATCCTCGACGAGCACGACGCTGGCTCGGAGCTGCCCGAGGACCTGTACAACCTGATGGAGCGAGCCGTGCGCCTCCGCGAGCACATGGAGGAGCATCCGCTCGACCACCAGAACAAGCGCGCCCTGCAGAACACCGAGTCGAAGGTCCGTCGCCTGGTTTCGTACTACCGTGGCGACGAGCTCGACGAGGACTTCAAGTACTCCTACGACGTGGCCGTCGAACTCCTCGAGTAACTGAATGTCGCACACGGGTCGCACAGCGGACGGGGACGCAGGGTCGGCGAGCGACGTCGCCGCCGCCCTCGCAGGTGCCCCGTTCGTCCACGTCGTGGCACGCGCCGACGGCGACAGCCTCGCAGCGGCGGGGCTGGTCGCACGGGCGCTGGCCGACGACGGAACGCCGTTCCAGGTGAGCGTGGGGCGGACCGTCGCCGAGCGCACCGAGCGCGCGGGGACGGGCGACGACCGCGACGGGCGCACGCTCGTCGTCGGCGAGTCCGATGCCGACGCCGTCCACCTCGACCCGGCCGACGAGCCGGCGAGCGTGGCGGCCTGGCGACTGGCGAACGACCTCGGCGGCGCACCAGACGCAGTGCTGGCGCTGGCAGGCGCTGTCGCGGCCGGTGCGACGCCGGGCGCGGGCGCGACGGAACGGTTGGTCGATGCCGCGGAGACGACGGGCCGCGTGGTCCGCCGTCCCGGTGTCGCCCTGCCGACCGACGACCCGGCGGACGTGGCCCACTCGACGTGGCTGCACGGGCCGTTCTCGGCGGGCGTCGACGCGGCGTCGGCGCTGACCGGGGCGGCCGACGACCTCGTCGACGCCGACGAGTCGGCCCACCGCCGGTTCGCGTCGCTGGCCGCGGTCGAGACCGTCACGGACGACGACGCGACCGACCGCGCCGGCACCGCCGTCGAGCGCGGGCTCAGGCCGTACGCGACGCCCGATTCGGCGACCGCGTCGGTCGCCGGGCTCGCCGACCTGCTCTCGTGTACGGCCGTGACCGCACCCGGGACCGGCGTCGCGCTGGCGCTCGGGCACGACGTGGCCGATGCGGCCGTCGAAGCGTGGCGGGAGACCGCCGCACACGCCCACCAGGCGCTGGCGACGGCGACGACGGGGCGGTACGACGGACTGTTCGTCGCGCGCGTCGACGACGACGCGCCCGCCCCGGTGGTGGCGCGACTGCTCCGGGACTTCCGGTCGCCGGAGCCGGTCGCGCTGGCGCTCGCCGACGACGCCGCGGCCGCAGCGGCGGTCGAGAACCGGGACATCGCCGGTGCGATGGGCCGGACGGTCACGCGCACCGGGGGCAGCTACGACGGCACCGCCACGACGGGCTACGCGACCTACGAGTGCGAGACGAAGGAGTTCATCCACGCGTTCAGGGAGGTACTATGAGACGAGCGACGGTCCGGACGGAGCACGCAGACCCGCAGCTGATCGCGGCAGCGCTTTGCCCGGACAACACCGACGAGATGCGGACGACGGTCGAGGGAGACGCGGTGGTCACGCACATCGAGCGCGAGACGACCGGCGGCCTCCAGTCGACCGTCGACGACTACGTCGTGAACGTCGACGTCGCGGACAGAGTGGTACAGCACGCAGACCGACACAGCAAATCCAAATCATGAGCGAACGATCCGTTTCCCGCAAGAAACAAGAGAAGCGGTGGTACACCGTGCACGCCCCGGAGCAGTTCGACCGGGCCGAACTCGGTGACACACCCGCAGACGAACCGGAGAAGGTGCTCGACCGCACCATCGAGACCACGCTGGGCGACCTGACCGACAACGCCAGCGAGAACAACACCAAGCTGAAGTTCAAGATCACGGACGTCGGCTCCGACGCCGCGTACACCGAGTTCGTGAAGCACGAGCTCACCCGTGACTACCTGCGCAGCCTGGTCCGCCGCGGCGCGTCGAAGATCGACGCCTACGTGACCGTGCTGACGACGGACGACTACCGCGTCCAGATCCAGCCCGTCGCGTTCACGACCAAGAAGGCGGACCACAGCCAGGAGCGCGCCATCCGCGAGACGATGGTCGACATCGTCGAGGAGGCCGCCGCAGAGCGCACCTTCGAGGAGCTCATCGACTCCGTCGTCGAAGGGCGTCTCTCCTCCGCCATCTACGGCGAGGCGAAGACCATCTACCCGCTACGCCGCGTCGAGATCAAGAAGGCGACCCTCGAGGCCCGTCCCGAGGAAGTCGCCGCAGAGGAAGAGGCCGCGGTCGACGTCGACGACGAGGACGTCGACGTCGAGGCCGACGACGAAGCGTAATCGGTCGACGGACTACTCCGTCACGACGATTTTTCCGGTCATGCCGCCGCGCTCGTGAGGGATACAGACGTAGTTGTGCTCGCCGGCCACCTCGAAGGTGTGTTCGTAGGTCTCGCCGACGGGAATCGCGCCGCCCCGGCTGTCGAACCAGGCGTCGCGAGCGGCGTCCTCGCCGTCGAACTCGCCCGAGGCGAAGTAGGCGGCGTCCTCGGGGATGGCCGCCTCGTAGGCGGTGACGGTGTGGGCCTTGCTGGAGGTGTTCTTCCAGACGACGGTGTCGCCGACGGTGACCTCGAACTCGGCCGGGCGGAAGGCGTTCGCCGACATACCGATGTCGCAGGCCTCGCCGCAGTTGGTTCGGGAATTCGAGGAGAGCGCGAGGCAGCCCGAGAGCCCGACTGCGGTGGCGGTGCCGACCGACGCGAGGAGTGTCCGACGGTCCATAGCCGCGGCTAGGGAAGAGCCGGACATAGGCGTCACGGTTCCTCCAGCGAGGTGAGAACTGGCGGAGACGGGCTACTGGTCCTCGACGCAGTCGCGGATGGGTGCCATCACGTCGTCGGCGATGGTGTACGGGTCGGTGTCGCCTGACATCACGCCGTCGACGAACGCGCCGACTCCACCGCTGTCTTCGAGCTCGTCCGCGACCAGTCCCGCCGCGTCGTCGCGCAGGAGGGTCCGAATCTCCTCGGCGACGCGCTGGCGGCGGCGGCGGGTGAGTTCGCCGGACGACTCGAGGAACGCACGGTGCTCGGCGAACGTCTCGACGAGGTCGACGACACCCTCGCCGTCGGTGGCGACGGTCTCCACGATGGGTGGCTTCCACGGGTCGGTGTCCGCCGGCATCTCGAGGTCCATCTCGACCTCGTCGAAGCCGTGGTGCCCGGCGTCGACCGTCGTCGAGCCCTGGCCGAGGTGGACCATCTCGGTGAGCTCCTGGACCGTCCTGTCCGCGCCGTCCATGTCCGCCTTGTTGACGACGAAGATGTCGGCTATCTCGAGGATGCCGGCCTTGAGCATCTGGACGTTGTCGCCCGCGCCGGGCGGGACGAGGACGGTGACGGTGTCTGCCGCACCGACGATGTCGATCTCGTTCTGGCCCGCGCCGACGGTCTCGATGATGACCTTGTCCTTGCCGAAGGCGTCCATCGCTTTGACGGCGTCCGCGGTCGCGGTCGACAGCCCGCCGAGGTTGCCGCGGGCGGACATCGACCGGAAGAACACGTCCATGTCGCCGACGTTCGAGGCCATGCGGATGCGGTCGCCGAGCACCGCGCCCCCGGTGTACGGCGACGAGGGGTCGATGGCGACGACGCCGACGGTCTCGCCCTGCTCGCGGTAGTGCTCGGCCAGCTTGTCGACCAGCGTCGACTTGCCCGCGCCGGGGCTCCCCGTGATGCCGATGACCTCGGCGTTGCCGGTGTGCTCGTAGAGCCCGGAGACGAGCTCGCGGTAGCCGGGGTCGCGGTTCTCTATCTTCGTGATGACCCGGGCCAGCGCGCGGTGTTTCCCCGCGAGCAGGTCGTCCAGCAGTGCCGCCGACTCGCTCATCGTTCCGGCGCGTTCTGGCGGACGTACTCGACCGTCTCCTCCATCGGCGTGCCGGGACCGAACACCTCGGCGACGCCCAGCGCCTTCAGCTCGGCCTTGTCGTCGTCGGGGATGACCCCGCCGACGAGGATGAGCGTGTCCTCGAACGCGTCGTACTCTTTCAGGCCCTCGATGATCTTCGGGACGAGCGTGTTGTGGGCACCCGAGAGGATGGAGATGCCCAGGACGTTCACGTCCTCCTGGACCGCCGCCTGGACGATCTCGTCGGGGGCCTTGTGCAGTCCGGAGTAGATGACCTCGAAGCCGGCGTCGCGGAACGCCCGTGCGATGACGTGTGCGCCGCGGTCGTGGCCGTCCAGCCCGACCTTGGCCACGAGACACCGAATCGACCGCTGCGACTGGTCGGTACTCATACGTCCACCTTCCGGTCGCCCGCGTTTTACTTTAACGGAACCGACGACGCCTCCGCCGCCCGTTTTTCAACTATAGCTGTAGTAAATCAACGAGAGTGGCGGTTCGGTCGGCCCGCCGGAAGCGCAAGGACGATGACACCCGACTCCTAACCCCCGACAATGGCCACCTCAGACGTACGCGGGACGGTCCGGGAGAACGTACTGACCACGACGGTCGTCCTCTCCGCCCTCGGCTACGCGCTCGTCCTCGGCACGTTCGCCGGGCTCTTCCCCATCTACCCCGAGCTCGGCAGGGAGACGACGGACCTGCTCTCGCACGCTATCGCGGTCGTCAACACCATCGCGACGATATCGCTCGCGCTCGGCTGGTACTGGATCCGCAACGGGGAGGTCGACAAGCACCGGGCCGCGATGACGACCTCGTTCAGCCTCATCCTCGTGTTCCTGGTGCTCTACCTCACGAAGGTCGGCGGCGGCGGCGAGAAGGCGATGGTCGGAGCGCCCGACCTCGTCTACGGCGCGTACCTCGTCATGCTCGCCATCCACATCGTGCTCTCCGTGGTGTCCGTGCCGGTGGTGCTGTACGCGCTGGTGCTCGGGCTGACGCACTCGCCCGCGGAGCTCCGGAACACGGCCCACAAGCGCATCGGGCGCATCGCCGCGGGTTCGTGGATCCTCTCGCTGACACTCGGCGTCGTCACCTACGTCATGCTGAACCACGTCTACAGCGCGGAGATGCGGCTCGTGAGCCTCCTCGTCTGAACGACTCGCCCTCTCCCCTGCCGGTCGTGCGTGACTCGCACACGAGAGACGCGTCGTTATGTCACATCCATCGCCAGTACCCGACATGAGCGACTTCTCCCGTCGGGACGCCCTCCGCCTCGCCGGCCTCGGTGCGACAGCCAGCCTGGCGGGCTGTACGAGCAGCCTCGGCCTCGGTGGGGGCGGAGACTGTACGACAGAGGACGGCGCGTGGCGCTCGACCGAACTGACGGACGTACTCACCGACGAGACGTTCACCATCGACGCCTTCGAGAAGCCGGTCCTCGTCGAGACGTTCGCCGTCTGGTGTTCGAACTGCAAGCGCCAGCAGGACGAACTCATCGCGTTCCACGAGGCGGTCGGTGACGATGTCGTCAGCGTCGCCCTCGACACCGACCCGAACGAGGACGCCGAGGCGGTCCGACGGCACGCCCGGGAGCACGGCTACGACTGGCGCTACGCGGTCTCCCCGTCGGACGTGACCGACTCGCTGGTGAGCCAGTTCGGCGTGTCGATGACGAACCCGCCACAGGTACCGATGCTGCTGCGCTGTGCCGACGGCTGCACCCGCCGGCTGAAGGACGGTCACAAGTCCGCCTCGTTCCTCCGCGAACAGGTCGATGGATGCTAGAGCGGTTCGTCGAGGTGTTCCTCATCGGGGTCGCGACGCCGCTCACCGCGGCCTGTGCGCTGCCCCTGTACCCCGGGTTTCTCGCGTACCTCTCCGCGCAGGCGGAGGACGGACCCGTCCCGAGCGCGGGCCTCGCCGGGCTGGTCGTCCTCGGCGTCGTCGCGTTCATGGCCAGCGTCGGCGTCGTGTTCTCCTTCCTGCTGGAGGTGTCGCTCACGCTCGTCGTCGAGGTCGTCTCGCCCGTCGCCTTCGGTGTGCTCGCCGCCGTCAGCCTCGGGCTGCTGGCCGACCGCGACGTCGTGAGCTGGCTGCCAACGACGGAGCCACCGCAGTCCCGCCATCCCGTCGTCACCGCGTTCGCGTACGGGTTCTTCTTCGGGGCCATCGTGCTGCCCTGCAACCCGGGGCTGCTCGCGCTCTTCTTCGCTCGCGCCTCGGGGCTGTTCGCGACCCCGCTCGCGGGCTTCGTGGGCTTCCTCTCCTTCGGCTTCGGCATGGGCCTGCCCCTGCTCGTCTTCGGTATCGTCTCACAGTCCAGCGGCGAACGGGCGACCCGGTGGCTCGCACAGCGAAGCAGCGCCATCAACCGGCTCACCGGGGCGGTCATGCTCCCCGTCGCGCTCTACTACCTGCTCGTCGTGTTCGACGTGGCCGGCATCGCACCGCTCGTCGAACCGTACTTCGAGACCGTCTTCGGCGGGTTCTGACGCGCGAGTCGGACCGAGCTGTCGGCGGCAGGTGGTGCCCGATTGGCGAGGCCGACCGCGGGCAGCAGGGCCACTGGCCGCCCGGTGACCGGTACCGAACCATTATTGCCCGGTCCGGCAATACTTACGCGCATGTACGACGACGACGACCTCGCCGAGATTCGCGAGGGGCGCGAGGAGTGGGAGTCCGAGACGCTGGAGCCGGTACTGGACCGCTTCGGGGAGCGCAAGGACCGGTTCGCTACGGTGTCGAACATGGACGTGGACCGGCTGTACACGCCCGAGGACGTCGCCGACCTGGACTACGACGAGGACCTCGGCTTCCCGGGCGAGGAGCCGTACACGCGCGGGCCCTACCCGACCATGTACCGCGGTCGGACGTGGACGATGCGCCAGTTCGCCGGCTTCGGCACCGCCGAGGAGACCAACGAGCGGTTCCACTACCTCATCGACGAGGGCCAGACCGGGCTCTCGACCGCGTTCGACATGCCGAGCCTGATGGGCAAGGACTCGGACGACCCGCTGTCGGACGGCGAGGTCGGCAAGGAGGGCGTCGCGGTCGACACGCTGCGGGACATGGAGATCCTGTTCGACGGCATCGACCTGAGCGAGATCTCGACCTCCTTCACCATCAACCCGTCCGCGCCGGTCATCTTCGCCATGTACGTCGCCCTGGCCGACCAGCGTGGCGTCCCGCGCGACGAGATCAGTGGGACCATGCAGAACGACATGCTGAAGGAGTTCATCGCACAGAAGGAGTGGGTCATCCCACCGGAGCCGAGCCTCGACCTGGTCACCGACACCGTCGAGTTCGCCACCGAGGAGACTCCCCGCATCCACCCTATCTCCATCTCGGGGTACCACATCCGCGAGGCCGGCTCGACGGCGGTACAGGAGCTGGCCTTCACCCTCGCCGACGGCTTCGCGTACGTCGAGGACGCAATGGACCGCGGACTCGACATCGACGAGTTCGCCCCGCGGCTCTCCTTCTTCTTCAACTCCCACAACTCCATCTTCGAGGAGATCGCGAAGTTCCGCGCCGCACGGCGCATCTACGCCCGGGTGATGGACGAGTGGTACGACGCCGAGAAGCCCGAATCCAAGCGCCTGAAGTTCCACACGCAGACCGCCGGCCAGAGCCTCACCGCACAGCAGCCCCTGAACAACGTCGTTCGCGTCACCATCCAGGCGCTCGCGGGCGTCATGGGCGGCACCCAGTCGCTGCACACGAACAGCTTCGACGAGGCGCTCGCGCTGCCCTCCGAGCGTGCGGTCCGGGTCGCGCTGCGCACCCAGCAGATCATCGCCGAGGAGTCGGGGGCGGCAGACATCGTCGACCCGATGGGCGGGAGCTACGCCATCGAGGCGCTGACCGACCAGGTCGAACAGCAGGCGATGGCGTACATCGACGAGATAAGGGAGATGGGCGAGGGGTCCGTGCGCGACGGCGTGCTCGAGGGCATCGACCAGGGCTTCTTCCTCCGCGAGATCCAGGAGGCATCCTACGAGTACCAGGAGCGCGTCGAAGCAGACGAGGAGATCGTCGTCGGCGTGAACAAGTACACCATCGAGGAGGACACCGAGCCCGAGATACTGAAGGTCGACGAGGAGACCCAGGAGCGCCAGCTCGACCGGCTCGAGCAGGTGAAGTCAGAGCGTGACGACGAGGCCGTCGCGGCCGCACTCGAGGACCTCGAAGCCGCCATCGACGCCGGGGAGAACGTGATGCCGTCCATCGTCGAGGCGGTCAAGGAGTACGCGACGATGGGCGAGATCATGAAGGTGTTCGAGGCGGAGTACGGCGCGTACTCCGAGCAGATCGGGCTGGCCTGATTACAGGTAGTCCATCCCGGTCGTCTCGCCGAGATCGAAGCCGGCGCGCTCGTGGGACCACTCCACGGGCTCGTCGCGGTGCTCGTCCATGAACGAGACGAGCTCCCGCCCGACGTTCTCACCGTAGAGGGCCGGTCCGTCCCGCATCGTCGCCAGCAGCGCGTCGTCCTCGCAGACCCGGCGGACCGCCGTCGCCACGAACTCGCCGGAGATGGGCGGCACGAGCAGGTTCGTGTTCGCCTCGAACACCGTCTCCGGGCGGTCGGTGTTGAACCGCGCAGTGAGGCACGCCGCCTCGTCGATGTGGTTCAGCTCCTCCTGCATGCTGCCGGAGTCCGTGAACTCCGCCATGCACTGTCCCGATTCGAGGAACTCGTAGACGTGGGCGTGCTTCTTCCAGAGTCCGGTGAAGAGGAAGTTCGCCCGCGTCTCGTCGAGTTCGAGCAGCCTCTCGCGCAGCCCCGTCGCCTCGAGGGCGTTCCGGGTCGCCGTGAGCTCGACGAAGTTGACGTTGTAGCCGTCCTCGACGAGGGAGATCACGCCCTCGACGATGGCGCGGAACCGGCCGGGGAGCAGGTTCGCGCGTCGGTGGATGTCGACGCGGAGCCAGTCGTCGCGTTCCTCGAGCACGGGGTAGACGTCGAAGACGCTCTCGTCCAGGTCGGCCTCGCGCTTGGCCGCGATGGCGTCGACGACGCTGTTGCCGACGACGGGCACTCGCTCCTCCGGGTAGCCCTCGCGGCGGAGGTGCTCGCGGTTCAGCTCGACGGGGGCGAAGTGGTACAGCGACGCCGCAGAACCGACGAACGTGTCGTACTGCTCGGGGAACGGCTCGGAGCGGTCGACGTGCCAGTCGCCGTCCCACTGGGTGTCGATGAAGTCGTCGACCGCATCGTCGTCCCCAACTGCCAGCGCCTCGCGGTCGACCGAATCGTAGTCGGGGGCCATCCCGCGCAGGCCGGCCTCGTTGTGCGCGACCTTGTTCCCGGTGGCGAACGCCCAGGCTTGCGGAACGGTCGCGGCGGCGTGCGTGTCGCCGTGGACGAGCGGGACGACCGTCGTCTCCGGGTGGTGTTCGTCGAGGTAGTCGGTGAACCGGTCGACCCGTTCCGTCACCTCGGCGGTCTTCTGGGAGAGTCCGCCGCGGACGCCGAGGTCGACGCCGATGTGGTCCTCGACGCCGTACTCCGCCAGCCCGTGGCCGAGCAGGTCGTCGTAGTGCTGGCCGGTGTGGAGGATGAAGCAGGGGACGCCCAGCTCGTCGGCAGCGGTGACGACGGGGGCCTGCTTGTAGAAGTCGGGCTTGGTCGCCGTCACGACGGCGATGGCGAACTCGGCGTCGGCGAGGCGGGCGTCGAGGCGGTCATCGTGGACCGTGTACGCTGAACTCATCGGGTGCAGGTCGCCGACGGAGGACCGAGTAGCTGTCCATTTCCGACTCGTCTGCCAGACTGCTAACCGGCCACCGGCGTCGGGGGAACGCTTATCCCGGTTATCGCCGTCGGTCTACAACGAACTATGGCAGATGATACCGAGGACGGCGAGGTGGAACTGGAGGCCCGACTGGCAGAACAGGACACCTTCGAGCCCTCGGACGCGTTCGTCGAGCAGGCGAACGTGTCGGACGAGGGGATCTACGAGGAGTTCGAGGAGCCGGAGGCCTGGGAGCGGGCCGCGAACCTGCTCGACTGGGACGAGGAGTACGACCAGGTGCTCGACGACGGCGACGCCCCGTTCTACGAGTGGTTCACGGGCGGCGAGCTGAACGCCTCGTACAACTGCGTGGACCGCCACGTCGAGAACGGGCGGAAGAACCAGGCGGCAATCCGGTGGGAGGGCGAGCTCGGAGAGACACGCACCTACACGTACCTCGACCTCTACAACGAGGTGAACGAGTTCGCGGCGGCCCTGCGCGATATGGGCGTCGGCGAGGACGACGTGGTGACGCTGTACATGCCGATGGTGCCCGAACTCCCCATCGCGATGCTGGCGTGTGCCCGTATCGGCGCGCCGCACTCGGTCGTGTTCGCGGGGTTCTCGGCGGACGCGCTCGCGACGCGGATGAACGCGGCGGAGTCCGAGTACCTCGTGACCTGCGACGGCTACTACCGCCGCGGCGACGCGCTGAACCACAAGGAGAAGGCCGACGAGGGGCTGCGCGGCGTCGAGCACGACGTGGAGACGGTCGTCGTCGACCGCCTCGGCGACGAGCTGACGGTGTTCCTCGGCGACCACGCCCACGACTACGACGAACTGGTCGACGCCCACGCCGGCGAGCGGGTCGAGCCCGTCTCACGTGACGCCGAGGACATGCTGTTCCTGATGTACACCTCCGGCACGACCGGCGAGCCGAAGGGGGTGAAACACACCACCGGCGGCTACCTGAGCTACGTGTCGTGGACCAGCCACGCGGTGCTCGACATCGAGCCCGAGGACACGTACTGGTGTTCGGCGGACATCGGCTGGATCACCGGCCACTCCTACATCGTCTACGGCCCGCTCTCGCTGGGGACGACGACGCTCATGTACGAGGGCACGCCGGACTACCCGGAGCGCGACCGGGTCTGGGAGATGGTCGACCGCTACCAGGTCGACCAGTTCTACACCGCGCCGACGGCGATCCGTGCGTTCATGAAGTGGGGGAGTGAGTACCCCGCGGCGCACGACCTGTCGAGTCTGCGGCTGCTGGGCACGGTCGGCGAGCCGATCAACCCGCGCGCCTGGAAGTGGTACTACAAGCACATCGGCGACGAGGACTGTCCCGTCGTCGACACCTGGTGGCAGACCGAGACAGGCGGCATGATGGTGACGACGCTCCCCGGTGTCGGCGAGATGAAGCCCGGCTCGGCCGGCCCGCCACTCCCTGGTGTCTCCGCGGAGGTCGTCGACGTCTCCGGCGAACCGGTCGGCGCCGGCGAGGCGGGCTACCTCGTCGTCACCGACCCCTGGCCGGGGATGCTCCGCACGCTGTACGACAACGACGAGCGCTTCGTCTCCGAGTACTGGAGCGAGTACTCAGACCCGGACACCGACCGCTGGGTGTACTTCCCGGAGGACGGCGCGAAGATAGACGAGGACGGCTACATCACGGTGCTGGGGCGGGTCGACGACGTCCTCAACGTCTCCGGGCACCGGCTCGGGACGATGGAGATAGAGAGCGCCATCGTCGGCGTGCCCGGTGTGGCGGAGGCCGCCGTCGTCGGCGGGCACCACGACGTGAAGGGCGAGGCCGTCTACGCCTACGTCATCACCGAGGACGGCTCCGAGGGGGGCGAGGGGTTGCGGGCGGCGATCGTCGAGGGCGTCGAGGAGGCGATCGGTCCCATCGCCCGCCCCGAGGCCGTCGTCTTCACGCCCGAACTGCCGAAGACGCGCTCGGGCAAGATCATGCGCAGACTCCTGGAGGATATCGCGAACGGCGAGGCGCTCGGCGACACCTCCACCCTGCGGAATCCGGATATCGTCGACGACATCGCCTCGCGCGTCGAGGGCGACTAGCCCTCGTCGACCGACTCGTCGTCGAACCGCGAGACGAACCGGACCGCGAGGAGGAGGACGCCGAGGCTCACGCCGACCATCACGATGCCGTAGATGGCGAAGTTCAGCGGCGTCACCGCGAACTCGGCGCCCGCGAAGCTCGCCTGCTGGATGTCGCGCCCGGACTCGACGGGCAGCAGCACGCCGACGGATGCACCGAAGACACCTGCGAGTGCGACGACAGCCAGGTAGATGGCGACGACGATTCGTCTGCCCCGGAACCGGTCGCTGACGGTCTCTGTCACGTGCGAGACTGGGGGCTGGCCAACGATTAGCCTTTCCCTCTGTACGCCATAGGACGGGGTATGAGCGAGAAGGAACTGATCGGACTCGTCCTCGGCAGCATCGTCACGCTGATGTTCGTCACCGGCTTCGTGCTCGTCCTGAGCTAGCGCCGGCCGTCCGGAAGAATACGAAGGAGTATCGACCGCTCAGGCGTCCGTTTCTGCGTCCTCGGGCTCCCCGCCGTCGGTGAGCGCCGTGTCGAGACGGTCCTCGAACCAGTCCCACTCGCGGGAGTCGACGCCGTCCTCTTCGAGGTTCCACGGGTCGGGGCCGACGCGCGGTCCCTCCAGGTAGGACTGCACCATGTTCCAGAGCCAGATGATCTGGGCGACCAGCAGGATGAACGCCCCGACGGTCGCGAGGACGTGCAGCAGCTGGATGAAGTCGATGGGGCCGACCGTGATGAGGTTGTACGTCGCGTAGCGACGCGGCATGCCGGCGTAGCCCATCAGGATCATCGCGAAGAAGGTCAGGTTCGTCCCGACCATCGTGAGCCAGAAGTGGGCCTTGGCGAGCGTGACCTGGTACATCCGCCCGGTGACGAGCGGGAACCAGTAGTAGACGCCCGCGAAGACGGCGAACGCGATGGCGCCCATGATGACGTAGTGGAAGTGGCCGACGACGTAGTAGGTGTCGTGCAGGATGAGGTCGACGGGGATGGAGGCGAGGAAGACGCCCGTCACACCGCCGATGATGAAGTTCCCGACGAAGCCGATGCAGAACAGCATCGGGGTCGTCAGTCGGATCTTCCCGTTCCACATCGTCGTGATCCAGTTGAACGTCTTCACCGCACTCGGTATCGCGATGGCCAGTGAGACGGCCATGAACGAGGCGCGGATGCGCGGGTCGATGCCCGTCGAGAACATGTGGTGAGCCCACACGCCGAACGAGAGCACGCCGATGGCCAGCGTGGAGTAGACGACGAACTTGAAGCCGAACAGCTTCCGCCCGGAGAACCGCGGGAGGACGTAGCTGATGATTCCCATCGGGGGCAGGACGAGGATGTACACCTCGGGGTGGCCGAAGAACCAGAACAGGTGCTGGTAGAGGATCGTGCCACCGCCGTCGGTGGTGAAGAACGTCGTCGCGAAGTTACGGTCGAGCAGCAGCATGACCAGCGCGCTCCCGAGCAGCGGGAACGAGAACAGGATGAGCGCGGACTGCGTGAGGATGGTCCACGAGAAGATGTCGAGCTTGTCCCAGCCGACGTCGGGACCGCGCTCCGCGAAGATGGTCGCGATGAAGTTGATCGCACCCATCGTCGCCGAGACGCCGGTGAGATGCAGCCCGAGCAGCATCAGGTCGGTCCCGGCGTTGAGCTGGGAGATGGTCGACGCAGCCCCTCCCTGCGCGGTCTGGGCGGTGGACTGCGGCGGGTACATCGTCCAGGACGCCATCGACGGTGCGACGCTGTCGACGAACGGCGCGATGAAGAAGCCGGCCCAGATGAGCACCGCACCCGGCGGGAGCATCCAGAACGCGATGGCGTTGATGCGCGGGAACGCCATGTCGTCCGCGTCGATGAGCAGCGGGACGAGGTAGTTGGAGAAGGCGGCGAGGATGGGCGTCCCGAACAGGAACAGCATCGTGATGCCGTGGCTCGTGAGGAGGCCGTTGTAGAGGTTCTGCCCGTTGCTGACGCCCATGGAGGACGCGAGCGCCTGGGTCACGTCGATGCCGGGCGTGATGAGCTCCGCCCGCATGATGATGACGGCGATGCCGCCCCACGCGAACGCGAGTATGGCGTAGACGCCGTAGAGGATGCCGATGTCCTTGTGGTCGACGGTGGTGAGCCACCGGAATATCCCGGCCGGTTTCTCAGCGTGTCCGTACCCGCCCTCGCGACTGACGATGCCGGAGCCGGCACCAGCCAGCGGCGTGTACGTGCGCCAGTCCGCGGCCCGTGCCAGAAACAGCACGACCCCGAACAGGAACACCGCCATGAGGGCTGTCAGCACTATCTGTCCGCTAATATCCATGTGAGTCTCTGAGGATTACTCCCTAAAGAAAGGTTCGGGATGCTCGTCGGGTGTCGGTCTCTCGACGCAACCCGGCGTCGTGAGATGGCACTCTCGAATGGGGAGAGGGAGAAGACGCGAGCGGCGGTTGTGACGGCTACTCCTCGTCGTCTTCGGCAGCGGTCTCGTCAGCTGCGGTCTCGTCGCTCGTCGTCGAAGTCCCGACGGTTTCGGCCTCGTCGGACGCGGAGGCGTCGTCGACCTCGGTCTCCGGTTCGGCCGCTGCCTCGGCTGCCTCGCGGGCCTCCGTCTCGTTGGCGTCACCCTCGATGGCGACCGCGGAGAAGTACGTCAGAAGCGCCAGCAGCCCGAAGGGAACGAGGATGAGCCCGATCTGGAGCAGCGAGTACGTCGAGTCCCAGCCGAAGGGGCCGTACACCATCGGCAGGAACAGCACGAAGAAGAACGCCATGATGAACAGCGGGATCATGTTCACCGTCAGGTCGAGGAACGTGTCCTTGTCGAATATCGTCCGGTCTTGCTCCATCGTTGGGGGAGGCTTCGGACGGGCGACCAAATAGGTTGTCGTTTCCGGACCGGTCGAGCGTCGAACCGGGAGCTGCTGCTCCGTCGCGGTCGGTCAGCGGCCGGGCGTCGGCTGTATCTCCAGCCGGAGGCGGCCGTAGACCGAGAGCAGGAGGCCGAGGACGCCCGCGACGGCGATGGAGACCCCGCGGTACGCGACGCCGTTCGGGACCGCGATGAGGTCGCCGTTCTGCATGATGCCGCCGCCGTTGGCCGCGAACAGTGCGCCGCCGACCGCGACGAAGACGAGTGCGAGCCCGCCCAACGTGGGCCAGGGCTGGTCGACGTAGCCGGTCTCGGTGACGATGCCGGCGATGCCACCAACCAGGAGCAGGATGCCGAACACCGACAGCGGGAGGACGGCGAACAGCACGCCGACCTCGGAGATCGCCAGCCCGAACGCGATGAGCATCGGCCAGACGCTCGCCTTCGGGCGCGGCGGCGTCGCCGTCTCGCTGGACTCGTCTGCCATGGGCGTGCGTAAGGAATGGAGCTATAAACACGTCACGAACCCCGTTCGAGGCCGAGCGTTCGCGACCGTGTCGAGCCGACCGGGGTCGGTCGTGCGCGGGTTGACCCATTAACCACGACATATTAAACCGTGTGTCGACAATCACTGCCTGATGACCGACGTACGAATCGCCGGTGTTGGGCTGACCAAGTTCGGTGCGTCACCGGAACGGACCGGCCGGGACCTCTTCGCGGAGGCCGGGTTAGACGCGCTGGACGACGCCGGTGTCGATCAGGACGCGGTCGAGGCGTTGTTCTACGGGAACTTCATGGGGGAGCTCGCCGAGCATCAGGGCCACCAGGGGCCGCTCATGGCCGAGGCCGTCGGTGTCGACGCCCCGGCAACCCGATACGAGGCGGCGTGTGCCTCCTCGGGGGTGGCAGTGGCCGAGGCGGTGAAGAACATCCGCAACGGCGAGCGGGACGTGGTGCTCGTCGGCGGCGCCGAGCGGATGACCAACCTCGGGACTGCGGGCGCGACGGAGGCGCTCGCCATCGCGGCCGACGACCTCTGGGAGGTCAAGGCCGGGATGACGTTCCCCGGCGCGTACGCACTGATGGCGAACGCGTACTTCAGCGAGTACGGTGGCGACCAGGAGGACCTCGCCGCCATCGCGGTGAAGAACCACGAGAACGCCGTCCCGAACGAGAAGGCACAGTACCAGCGGGAGATATCGATCGCCGACGTCGTCGAGGCTCCGATGGTCGCGGAACCGCTCGGGCTGTACGACTCCTGTCCCATCTCGGACGGGGCGAGTGCGCTCGTGCTCACGTCCGAGGCCTTCGCCGAGGAGCACGACCTCGACGCGCCGGTCTCCATCACCGGGACCGGGCAGGGCGGTGACCTGATGGCGCTGCACGACCGCGACTACCTGGCTCGCTCGCCCGCGGCGGACGAGGCAGCGGCGGCGGCGTACGCGGACGCCGGTGTCTCGGCGGCCGACGTGGACGTCGCGGAGGTGCACGACTGCTTCACCATCGCGGAGGTGCTCGCCATGGAGTCGCTCGGCCTGTTCGAGGTCGGCGAGGGCATCTCGGCGGCGAGCGAGGGGAAGACGACGCGGGAGGGCGAGCTCCCCGTGAACCTCTCGGGCGGCCTGAAGGCGAAGGGCCACCCGGTCGGCGCGACCGGCGCGTCACAGCTCGCGGAGATGACCTCGCTGCTCCGGGGTGACCACCCCAACAGCGAGTACGTCGAGGGAGCGACGACCGGCGTCACCCACAACGCTGGTGGCACGGTCGCGAGTGCCGTGGTCCACGTGCTGGAGGTCGAACAATGAGCGACGACGAGACCTACGACGCAGGCTACGACGACTGGCTCGACGCCGTCGAGGAGGGCGAGGCGTACTACCTCGAAGGCCCCGAGGGCGACGGCTGGCTGCCGCCGCGGCGGGTCGACCCCGCCACGGGCTCGCGACAGCTGACCGAGAAGCGGCTGCCGGAGACGGGCGAGGTGGAGACGTTCACCGTCGTCCACGTACCGACGCCGGCGTTCGAGCAGGACGCACCGTTCGCCACGGCCATCGCGCGGTTCGGCCCGGCGCGGATCACCGGTATCGTCGAGGCCGACCCGTCCGACGTCGAGGTCGGGATGGCGGTCACCGTCGGCGTGATGGAGACGGAGACGACCGGCGACCGCGCGGTCGTCTTCAGGCCGCAGTAAGGGAGCTCAGTTCTCCGAGCCGGTGTCCTCGACGTCGATCTCGACGGTGTCGGCGTCGTGTTCGGACTCGACGGCGACGTCGGGGTCCGGTTCGTGCCCCTCGGCGCGCTCGCGTTCGAGGCTCTTGCGGCGTTCCTCCGCGAACACCCCGCTGCTTATCTCGGGCAGGTCGTCCTCGATGGCCTCGACGAACTTGTCGGGGTGTTCGTCGTGGGGGAGCAGTCGCGCGTAGTCGATGACGACCAGCCGTGCCCCGGTCGCGTCGGCCAGCTGTCGGCCCTCCGCGAGCGGCGTGATGTCGGTCTCGCGGCCCCAGACCAGCGTCACGGGGACGTCCAGCTCGGCCAGCGTGGACTCCAGGTCGGCCGAGGGGTCGAGGTAGCCGCTGATGAACGAGGCCGGCGCGAAGCGAGCACCCTCCTGGTGGGTGGTCTGCCACTGGTAGGACTGCTTCGAGCGGCTGTAGCCGGTCATGTCGTAGTAGCCGTGGTCGGCGCTGAAGTACTCGAGCGACGGGTTCGAGGCGATGCCGTTGAAGATGGTCTCGCCGAGGAGGGGCGACCGGACGGCCCGCTTGAGCAGGGGCTTCTTCCCGCCGGGCATCGAGGAGTCGGTCGGACAGACGAGCACGAGCCGCGAGACGTCGGTCCGGCTGGCGGCGGTGGCGGCGTACGCCCCCGACAGCGACGAGGCGAGTATCTCGGGCTCGTCGGTGACGTCCGCGACGAAGTCCGTCACGAAGTCCTCGTAGAGCTCGGCGGTGTAGTCGATGGGCGGTCGGTCGGAGCGGCCGAAGCCGGGGAGGTCCACGGCGACGACGTGGTAGGCCTTCGAGAGCGGCTCGAAGATCTCGTGCCACTCCTGGCTGGAGCCGGCGGCGTTGACGCCGTGGACGAACAGCAGGTCGGGGGCTTCGGGGTCGCCCGCCTCCGTGTACGCCACGTCCATCCCGCGCCAGCGGTACGTTCGCTGTTCGCCCTCGAGTGCGGGTGCCAGCGGCTCGGCGCGTCGCGACAGTAGCTCGTTCGTCGCTGCCACGGCACCGACCGCGATGCCTGCCGACGCGAGCGCCCTCTTGAGGTTCATACCTGAACTTCGGTGCGCTGTAACTTAATCTTGCCGACAGTTGGAATTTTCCGATGCCAGCACCGGAAGTCGGAGGGCCTTACCCGATGGCACCCGAACGAGGGGACATGACGGTACTCGCCACCGACGGTGTCCGGAAGACGTACGGTGAGACGACCGCGCTCGACGGCGTCTCGCTGTCGGTCGAGGCGGGCGAGGTGTTCGCGCTCATCGGCCCGAACGGCGCCGGGAAGACGACGCTCGTCCGCTCGCTGACCGGGACGGTCGACCCCGACGGGGGGACTGTCGAACTGCTCGGGACGGCACCGCGCGAGGCCGACGAGGACAGGCTGGGCGTGCTACCCCAGTCGTTCTCGCCGCCCGGCCGGCTCACCGCGCGGGAGGTCGTCGCGTACTACGCCGGGCTGTACGAGGACGCCCGTGACGTGGACGCGGTACTGGCTGAGGTCGGCGTCAGCGACGCCGCGGACACCTGGTACGAGAACTGCTCGGGCGGCCAGCAGCGACGGGTCTGTCTCGGGGCCACCTTGGTCAACGACCCCGACGTGCTCTTCCTCGACGAGCCGACGACAGGCATCGACCCCGCCGGACGGCGCACGCTCTGGGACCGCATCGAGGCGTTGGCAGCGGGCGGGACGACGGTGTTCCTCACGACCCACGACATGAACGAGGCCGAGCGCCTCGCCGACCGGGTCGGCCTGCTCGCGGACGGCGATCTCGTCGCCGTCGGGAGCCCGGGGGAGCTCGTCCGCGAGCACGGCGGCGACAGACGGCTCACCGTCACGGTCGACGGCGACCCGACCGCCGCGGCGGATGCCCTCGGACGCGAGGCGATGACCGACGGCGACCGCGTCGTCGCACGGGGCGTTGAACCGGCCGCCATCGGCGACATCGTCGACGCGCTCGACCGCGCCGGCGTCGAGTACACCGAGCTGTCCTGGGCCGAACCGTCGCTGGAGGACGTCTACCTGGCACTCGCGGGAGAACGGTTCGAGCCGAGAGCCGGGCGGCCGGTCGCGGGGGACGACTGAGTGCGGACGCGGGAGCCACCGCGACCGGTGAGAGTCGACCGCCTCGCGTGAGAGAAGGACACGGCTCCTGCTCGGCCGCGCCGAAACCGGTGGGCCTTAGCGCCCCCGGACCCCAGGCTCGCGCATGACGACGACGAGACGCGTCCAGTCGGAGTTCGTCGCGGCCTGGCACTCCTTCCTCCGTCGGCGAGTCGCGGTCTTCTTCACGTTCTTCTTCCCGGTCCTGCTCGTCGGTATCTTCGGCGCGCTGGTCCAGACCAACCCCGCCGGCGGCGGGCTGTTCGCGGAGGACCCCGCGTACTACGTCCCCGGCTACCTGGCGACCGTGGTGCTCCAGACGCCGCTCTCCCGGATGGGCTCGGAGGTCGCCCGGCACCGCGAGGGCAGCCGGTTCGAGAAGCTGGCGACGACGCCGCTCTCGCGGGCCGAGTGGCTGCTCGCCCACACGCTGGTCAACACGGTCATCATCGCCATCGCGGGCTTCGCGCTGCTCGTGCTGACGGTCGGACTGACGGGTGCGAGCATCACGTTCTCGCCGCTGCTCCTGCTGTACGTCCCCGTCGGGGTCGTCTGCTTCTGCGGCGTCGGTGCGCTGCTCGGTGCCCTCGCCGACTCCCAGGACGGCGCTATCACGGCCGCCAACGCCATCGGGCTCCCCCTGCTCTTCCTCTCCGAGACGTTCGTCCCGCCGTCGATGCTCCCCGACTGGTTCCACCCGCTCGTCGCGCTCTCGCCGCTGACGTACTTCGCGCACGGCCTCCGGCAGGCCATCTGGACCGGCACAGACGCGGGCACGGTGTTGCTGGGGCTGAACGCCGTCGAGTCGCTGGCGGTGCTCGCCGTGCTCGGCGTGGCCTTCTTCGCCCTCGGTGCACGGGCGATTCCGGTGACGGACTAGAGGAAATCCGAGAGGGTCTTCTCGCTCGACTCGCGCGTCTCGACCGCGAACTCCGACAGTTCGACGAACTCCAGGCCGTCGTCGCGCAGGGCGCGTTGCACCCGGTCGCTCGCCGACGGCGCGACGAGGATCCCCCTGACATCGGGGTTCGATTCCCTGTAGAGTCCCATGTACCGCTTCAGCTGGTCGACGTTGTTCAGCGTCGCCTGTCGGCGCTTGACCTCGACGACCACCGGCCGGCCCTCGGCGTCCTTCCCGAAGAAGTCGATGTAGCCGTAGACGCTCTCGCGCTCGTGCTCCACCACGCGGAAGCCGTCCTCGATGGCCGTCTCGGGGTTCTGCTCGATGTACTCGTGCATCTCCGCCTCGGTCCCGCGCTCCTGGTACGTGGCGGTGTCGTCCGCGTCGAACCGAGTCAGCAGGTGCGGCTCGTGGAGGTACACCCGCAGGTACTCGTTCGGGTTGGACCGGCGAGCGTACAGCAGCGCCGACCCGCCGTCCTCCTCGACCTTGATGGTCGCGCCGCCTGGCATCCAGTTCACCGGCTGGTGGCCCGAGGGCCGGTGGACCAGGAGGGTGCCATCGGGTTTGGCGACGACCAGCCGGTCGCCGGGCCCGAGGTAGCCGCCGCTTCGCCCGTCGTACTCCACCTCGCACGCCGCGAGGCAGGTGACTATCGCCCCGTCGAGCTGGCCCTCGCGGACCACGCGCTCGATCGTCTCCGGCGCCGGGTTCTCGTGCGTTTCCGTCGGCACTGCGGTTCGATACCGAGGTGGTCGTCAAAAGTCGGTCGGTTGGGCGTCGATTCGGGTCGCCCCGACGCCCCCGAGCCGCTCGGCTACTCCGCGGTCGCCAGCGGCAAGGTGACGACGAAGACCGCGCCGCGGGGCTCGTTGTCCTCGATAGCGACGGTGCCCCCGAAGCCGGTGACGAGGCTGTCGACGAGGAACAGCCCGATACCTGCGCCGGGGCTGTCGATGCCCTGTTCGCCACGCCCGAAGACGACCGTCTTCTGCGAGTCGGGGATGCCGGGACCGTCGTCGGCCACGCGGACGACCGCGGCCTCCTCCTCGACCGTGACGTCTACCGTGACGGTCGGGTGGTCGCCGTCGTGGTGGATGACGGCGTTGCTGAACAGGTTGTCGAACACCGAGGAGAGCATCTCGTTGCCGACGACCTCGACGGGCGGCAGCTCGCCGGTCAGCTCGAACGTCGCCGTCTCGAACTTCTTGCGGTTCTTGGCGAGTTGCTCGGAGAGCACGTCGGCGAGGGGCGTCGGCCGGGTCGGGAACGTCTCGCCGCGGGTGATCGCCTCGGCGAGGTCCCGGACTTCCCTCGTGAGCCCGACCGTGTGCTCGACGGCGTCGACGATGTTCTCGAACGGTTTGCGACCCTCCGGAGCGACGTGTGGGTCCAGCTCTTCGGCCCAGCCGAGGACGACGTTCATGTCGTTCCTGATGTCGTGGCGGAGCACCCGGTTGAGCACGTCCAGCTCCTCGGAGAGCTCGCTGAGACGCCGCTCGCGCTCCTTCTGCTCGGTGAGGTTCCGGACGAGGACGACCGTCTTGTTGTCGTAGCGGACGAAACGCCCGTCGACCGGGACCGACTCCTCGTCGGTCTCGAGGGTGAAGGTGAGCCGCTCGGCCTCCGAGTCCCCGCCCTCGATACGGTCGAAGGCGGCGGTGAGTCGCTCGCGGTCGGCGGGCGCGACGTACCGGGTCTGGAACTCCTCGAGCTGCCAGCCGACCAGTTCCTCGCGGGGGAGTCCGCTCACCTCCCCGACGCGTGCGTTGGCGTCGATGAGGACCCTGTCGTCGTCGAAGACGTAGAGCGCGTCCTGGAGGGCGTCGTAGAGCCCGTCGAGGACGGCGTGCTCGGTCCGGTCGGTCATACCCCTCGTACGTCGCTCCCGGTGTAAGAAGTGTCGGCCAGCGGTGTCAGTAGTGGCCCATCACGCCTGCGCGGCGGGCCCACCGCTGGCAGTAGGTGAACGCGGCGTAGCCGAGCCCGAGGTAGAGCACCGCGGTGAGGACGAGCACGCCGAGCTCGTTCGCGGGCAGCTCCCAGAGCGCCGTCCCGTCCTCCATCGCGCGCCGGAGGAGGTAGCTGCCCTGGGCCAGCGGGAGCCACCCCAGCAGGGGGTACTCCCCGACGGGGGCGGAGATGAGCCCGATGAACAGGAACTGCACGAGCTGGAACGCGTTCTCGATGCGCTTGAACCGGATGGCCAGCCCGCCGAAGACGAAGCCGACGCCGACGGCGGGCATGATGGCCAGCAGGCCGAGCGGGACCACCGTCAGCGGGTCGAGCGCGAGCGACTGGCCCGTGACCGCGAGCATGAACACCAGCGTCGCCGCGCCCCAGAGGAACGACTCGGCGAGGTTGACGACGGTCCTCCCGAGCATCACCCGGCCGAACCCGAACGGCGACATGAACAGCTGTTCGAGGGTGCCCCACTGCGCCTCGCGGGTCACGTTCCACGCGAGGCCGGAGTAGGCGGAGATGGACATGCTCCACAGGAGGTAGCCGACGACGAGCCCGCCGATGGTGTCCTCCATCGCCGCCGGCGCGAGGGCCTGTCCGCCGAAGAACAGCACGAGGAACACGAGGAAGATGGTTCCGAGCTGCGAGAGGGTGTTGACGGGGTAGCGCCACAGCAGGACGAGCTGCTTGCGGGCCGACTGCCGGAGGAAGCCGAGGTAGCCCCGCACGCCGGTGTCGACGGCCGCGGTGCTCACGCGTCCTCACCCCCCTCGGCTCGCCCGGTGACTTCGAGGAAGACCTCCTCCAGGTCCGGGTCGTGACCGTCGATGTCGGCGAGGCTCAGGCCCGCGTCGCGGAGCACGTCGAGCACGTCGTACAGCGCGTCGCCGTCCGCGAGCGTCACGTCGAACTGGGTGCGGTCGCCGGTCTCGGTCCACTCGCCGGCGTCGAACTCGACGTCGAGCAGTTCCCGCGTGGCACCGTCGACGGGTCCCTCGACGGTGATGCGGTAGGCCTGTGTCTCGAAGACACCGACGAGTTCGTCGACCGGGTCGTCGGCGATGACCGACCCCTCGGAGAGGATGACGACACGGTCGCAGATGTCCTCGACGACGTCCATGTCGTGGCTCGAGAGCACGATGGTGATGTCCTCCTCTTCGGCGAGGCGGCGGAGCTCTCGCCGGAGTTCGAGCGACGCCTCCACGTCGAGGCCGAGCGTCGGCTCGTCGAGGAAGACCACGTCGGTCCCGCGGGCGAGGGTGCAGGCCAGCGACACCTTCTGCTTCTGTCCCCGGGAGAGGTCGTTCACCGGCTCGTCGGCCTTCCCGGCGAGGTCGAAGGCGTCGAGCAGCCGGTCGTGTCGGTCCCTGGCCGCCGCGACCGACTGGCCGCCGAGGGCCGCGAAGAACTCGAGGTTCTCCCTGACGCTGAGCTTCCAGTAGACGTTCCGTGCCCCCTCGAGCATCGCCCCGACGTGGCGGTACACCGCGCGGGGCTGCTCGTGAGCGTCGATGCCGGCTATCTCGACCGTCCCGTCGTCGGGGAGGACCAACCCCAGGAGCGACTTGATCGTCGTCGTCTTCCCCGCACCGTTCGGGCCGAGGACGCCGACGGTCGTCCCCCGCTCGATGCTCAGGTCGACGTCGTCGACCGCACGCACAGCGTCCTGTCCCTCGCCGTAGACCTTCGTGAGCCCCTCGACCGAGATGGCGGGCACTTCCGCGGCCGCGTCGGCCGCCCCGTCCCGTTCTCGTTCGAGCGACGCGTTCGCACTCATGCTTTCCCGTTGTGTGACCCCACCATTAACGGTTTTCAGAACGGCTCTTCTGTATAGAACTTTATACTTTGGTCGAAACCCTTTCTACCCCCCGACACGGGGCCCGAACCATGGGAGATGGAGAGCGAACGGGAGACGGGTCGTCCGACGAATCCGTCCCACCGGACGAGCCGGTGCCGCCCGCCGACGCCTTCGAGGTCCTCGGCCACGAGATCCGCCTCGCGACCATCGAGGCACTCGCCGAGGAGCGTCGCGAGTCGTGGATTCCACGCGGGCTTCGCTTCTCGGAGCTCCGGAGCGCCGTCGGCGTCCGCGACACCGGGAAGTTCAACTACCACCTCGACAAGCTCCGGGGCTCCTTCGTGAACCAGTTCGGCGAGGAGTACGTGCTGACCAACGCCGGGTTCGAACTCGCGGGGGCGCTCCGGGCCGGAACGTTCGACCAGACGGACACGCGTGTCGAGCGCCGGACGGCACTCGACCGGACCTGCCCCATCTGCGAGGCGACACTCGAGGCGGTGTACGAGCACGGCTACCTTCGGGTACTCTGTCCCGAGCACGACCGGATTCTGACGACCACCCTCCCGCCAGCGGCGGTCCGCGGCCGGGAGATGGCGACGGTCGTCGACCTCGCGAACGCGCGGACGCGAGACCAGGTCGAACGCGTCCGTGCCGGGGGCTGTCCCCACTGCTGGGGGCGGAGCACGGTACGCGCGCCGGCGGAGCCGAGCGAAGCCTACCTCCGCGCGCTCTCGGCCCGGGGCGAAGGTGAGCCCGAGGACTGTGACGTCGAGTACGACTCCGAGGACGACGCCGTGCTCGCGGAATGTGCCTGTGAGGACTGCGGGATGACCTTCTGGCTCCCGGTGTCGGTCTGTGTGGCCCACCACCCCGCCGTCGTCGCCTACTACCACGACAACGGCGTCGAGATGGACGGCGACTACCTCGACATGGAGCACGCGACCGGCTCGAACGGCACGGTCGTCTCGGAGGCCCCGGTACGCATCGAGGTCGAAGTACTGGTCGGGGACGCCGACGAGGCGCTCGTCCTCACGCTCGACGAGGAGACGACCGTCGTCGGAACCGAGACCGCCCCGGCCGGCTCGCGGTAGCGCTGCTCACTGGAGCCGCTTCGTCGTCTCCACCAGCGGGTGCCGTGCGTAGTCCACGACCTGGACGTCCTCCAGCGAACGCAACCCCCCCTTGCGTGCGGTCTCGGCCATCCCGAGCTCCAGGGACTCGTCGACGACGATGATGTAGGCGTCCATCTCGGTCATGTCGAGTTGGTCGGCGGCCATCACGCGGTGGTGTCCGTCCGCCAGCAGCAGCGTCCCCGCGTTGTTGATGACGACCAGCGGCTCCGCGAGCCCGCGTTCCAGCTCGTATCGCCGGCCCTCCAGCTCGTCCGCGTACACCTTCTCCTGGGTGGGGATGAGCCGGTCGAGCTCGACCTGCCGGCGCTCCTGCTCCAGCTCCACGCCGTGGATGTTCTCGAGCGTGCGCCGGAGTTTCCCGACCTTCTCGGGCGTCGCGCGCTCGATCTGGCTGCGGATGACGTCGGCGTTCGAGATGATGCCGACGAGGTTGCCCGCGTCGTCCACCACCGGCAGCTTCTGGATGCCCGACCGGAGGATGACCCGGGCGGCGTCGGTCACCTTCATCTCCGGGTGGGCGACGATGAGGTCCGTCGTCATCACCTTGAATATCGGTTCTTTGTCGCCGGACAGCAGCAGGTCGCGGGCGCTCACGAACCCCTCGACTCGACGGCGGTCACACACCGGGAATCCGCTGTGCTCGTCGCTCTCGTCGATGCGCTCTGCGACCTCGCGTACGGTCGCGTCCGGCGACACCGTCACCACGTCCTGGGTCATGTAGTCCCGGACGCGGGGTTTCCCGTGGTCGCTCGGCTCCTCGTCCATAGCGGTCGGTTGCCCGCCCGTGGGCAAAAACCTGCGTTCTCGCCGCCGAGATTCGCGTCAATTCTCCGGAATGAACCTCTTTCGGATATTGAGACTAAATATTATAGTAAAATTTGATTGATAGTTATCCGACGCGGTGGTCGGGGCGACGGCGACACCTCCCGTGCCTCCTCGGCCCAGTCGCCCGCGTCCCGAGCGTGGTCCTCCTGCTGGGTGTCGCGATCGGGGTCGTTCCGCTCGGGACGGACCTGGTCGCGCCGGTGCTCGGGACCGTCGGCGGGCTGGCGGTCGCCCCGGCCGTCGCGCGGCGCTACCGCTGTGGGGTTCGTGACGGCGACGAGCGCTCGCCCACGCTCGCCGCGGCGGCGCTCGCGGTAACCGGAGCGGGGCTCTCGGCGTGTACGGGCTTCCAGCTCGTCCTCGTCGTCTCCGGTCTTGCCGACCTCTCTTTGCCCCCGCTCGGCTTCAGACTCCCATCGGTGGCCCTCCCCGTGCTCGCGATGGTGGGTCTCCCGGTCGCCGCTACCTTCCCCCTCGGGACGGGACTCCGCCACCACGACCCCCTGACTCACTCCCGGTCGTAGGGGAGGCCCGAGCTCCCACGGGGAGCCTTCACGATGTCGCTGTCGCGCGGCCGTTCGTACCACGCGTCGAAGAACCGGTCGGTGAGGACGTCGCGGATGGCCTCGTCGCGCTCCTCCTCGCCCGCGAACTCGCCGAACGCCTGCGTCACCGGTATCTGCGCCCCGGCCATGTCGGCGTGCCCGCCCGCGCTGCCGATCTGGTCGAAGGCGGCCCGGAGCGTCTCGCCGAGGTCCACGTCGGTCCCGCGAGCCCTGGCGGAGACGTACGTCGTGTCGTCGATGAAGCCGTACACCAGCGTGCAGGTGATGCCGGACATCGTCAGTAGTTTGTCCGCGGCCTGCGGGAGCGCGTCACGGTCCGAGACTGAGCCGACACCCGTGACGATGACCGAGCCACGCACCTCCCGGTTCTCGATGGCCCGGGAGAGCGTGTCGAGCGTCTCCCCGTCGACGCTCGGCGACTCGATACGGTCCAGCACCGCCTCGTCGACGTACGGGAGCAGTCGTGCCGCGGCCTCGAAGTCAAGCCGCGAGGCCTCCCGCCTGAACTCGTTCGTGTCGATCTGAATCCCGTACAGCAACGCCGTCGCGACCGACTCGTCGAGCCGTACGCCGAGCCGGTGACAGTGGTCCGTCAACAGCGTACTCGTCGAACCGACGTCCGTCCGGATGTCCTGATAGCGACCCTGGACCGGCCCACGTGGCGGGTGGTGGTCGACGACGACGTCGACGTGGAGCTCCTCCGGCAGCTGATTGTTGACGCTCGGCCGGGCGTGGTCGACCAGGGCGAAGCCGCCGAACTGGGCGAGGTCGTCCTCGGGGCCGAGCGTCCGCAGGTCCAGGTCGAGCAGGTTCACCATCGCCCGGTTCTCCTGATGCGATATCTCCCCGTAGTAGCAGGCCTCGGCGTCGGTCCCCGTCGCCTCGGCCAGCCGGCACATCGCGACCCCGCTCGCGATAGCGTCCGGGTCCGGGTTGTCGTGCATCACGACCGCGAGCGTGCCGTCGATCTCGGTGATCACCTGCTGCAGCCGGAGGGAGTCCTCCGCCGCCTCACCGGACACGTGGCTGGCTGCCGCCGTCGCGACCACGGCCGTCGGGTCCACGACTCGGTCGGCGACCGACCGGATCGCCGCAGTGTCAGCGTCGTGCCCTGCGTACGCCAGCAGGAAGGCGTCGGGAAAGCAGCGACGGGCGACCGCAGCGACGCGCTGGTTCTTGTCGGCGTCGTCGCTCGCGACGACGACCACTCCCACGTCCTCGAACGCCGCCAGGCTCTCGCGCTCGCTCGGGTCGCCGACCGTCGCGTCGACACCCTCCTCGCGCAGCGTCTTGACGCGGCTCTCGCTCGTGCAGACGGCGCGTGTCTTCCCGGTCCACCCCTCGGTGGCCTCCAGCAGTTGCTGGCCGACGGCCCCACAGCCGAGGAAGAGCCGGGTTACCATACTCCGGTGGTTCCACTCCGCGGGCTAAAACGTATCGACACGAAAGAGAACCGCCGGCCTACAGCAGCGCCGCAGCGGCCTCGACGGCCGCGTCGGACACCGGACCGAACACGCCGTACATCGCGGTCGTGACGACCGCGGCGAAGATGACGGCGGCGTACAGGCCGGTCGGACGGCTCGATATCTCGAGCGGCTTCTTGTCGTCCGGCCGCTCGTCGAACCACAGCGCCTTGACGAGCTTCGAGTAGTAGTAGAGGCTCACGGCGCTGTTGACGATGGCGACGGCGGCAAGCCAGACGAACCCGCTGTTGACGGTCGCGCCGAACAGCAGGTACTTGCTCAGGAAGCCACCGAACGGCGGCAGTCCGGCCAGCGAGAACATGAACACCGTCATCGCCACGGAGGCGACGGGTGCCTGCCGGCCGAGGCCGGTGAAGTCCTCGAAGGTGCGGCCGACGTCCCAGTACTCCGCCAGCGCGATGAACAGGAACGCCCCGGTGTTCATGAACCCGTAGACGAACAGGTGCATCATCCCGCCGGCGAGGACGAACTGGCCGGCCTCGATCTTCGCGGTGGCGGTCGCGCCGCCACCGGAGAGCGCCGCCAGCGACATCAGGACGTAGCCCGCGTGCCCCACGGAGGAGTACGCGAGCATCCGCTTGACCTTGTCCTGGGTGACTGCGGCGAGGTTGCCGAGCGTCATCGTGACGACCGCGAGGATCTGGAAGACGAGCACCCAGTCGGCACCGAGGACGAGGAACTCACCTGCGGACTCGGAGACCTGCAGGAACGCCTCGGTGAACACGCGGAAGGCGATGACGAAGCCGGCCGCCTTCGACGCCGACGAGAGGAACGCGCTGATAGGTGCGGGCGCGCCCTCGTACGCCTCCGGCGCCCAGAAGTGGAACGGGACGGAGGCGGTCTTGAACGCGATGCCGCCGACGACCATCACGACGCCCATCCCGAGCATGCCGGTGAACTCGCCGGTGACGGCGTTCTGCACCGCCGTCAACTGGAGCGAGCCAGTCGCGCCGTACACCAGGCTGACGCCGTAGGCGAACACGGCACTCGACAGCGCGCCGACGAGGAAGTACTTCAGCCCCGCCTCGACGCTGCCCTTGTTCTCCTTCAGGAACGCGACGAGCGCGTACGACGGCAGCGACGCGAGTTCGAGCGCGACGAACACCGTCACGAGCGAGTTCGCCGACGCCATCAGGGTCATACCGGTCGCCGCGAGCAGCACCAGCGCGTAGTACTCCGCCTGGTAGCTGTGCTCGGCGATGTAGTTGTAGCTCGCGACGGTCACCATCGCCGTGACGCTGGCGACGATGACCGCGAAGAACAGGCTCATGCCGTCGACGACGAGCGCGTCGCCGAACGGGTTGACCGGCTCACCGTCGAAGGTGAACAGGAACGCGGCGGCGACGCCGAGTGCGCCGACCGCGCCCGCCGTCGAGAGGCCCGCGATGAGCCGCCGGTTCTGTGACCCCGGCTCGACGAACAGCGCGAGCGCGAACATCGCCAGCAGCGTGACGCTGACGAACGACCAGCCGGCGGGACCCAGCCCGAGCACGTCGGGCAGTGCGATGGCCACGCCCGCCACGCCGAGCGAGCCGAGCAGCGACAGCACGGCAATGGGGCCCTTCGTCGAGTGACCGATGCTGTCGACGTACAGCACGAGCAGGCCCGTCAGGCCCAGCAGGAACGCCGGTGCCAGCGTGAGCCACGTCGTGTCCGCCATCAGGCACCACCTCCGACGAGGTCCGCGACCGGTCCACTCGCCTCACGGATCATCTCGAAGAAGATCTCCGGCTGCGAGCCGAGCGCGATGATCAGCACGAGCAGCACCGCGAGCGGTGCGATGTCGTGCAGCGGTGCGCGACCGACCTCGTAGTCGGTCTCGAGGCTGAACTCGCCGAACAGCGTGCGCTGCATCGCAAACAGCAGGTAGCCGGCGACGATGACGATACCGAACATCGCCACCGCGGTGAAGGCCGGCATGAGGTTGTAGTTCGCCACGTCGAACGCGCCGGCCTGGAACGCGCCGAGGAACACGTAGAACTCGGCGGCGAACCCGGACATGAGGGGCAGTCCCATGTAGCCGAACGCGCCGGCGATGAGGATGCCGACCGTGTACGGCATCTTCGAAGCCATACCGGACATGTCGGTCACCATGCGCGTGTGGGTCGTGTTGTAGATGACGCCGACTGCCATGAACATCAGGCCCGAGATGAGCCCGTGGGAGATCATCTGGAACGTCGCGCCGCCGACGCCGTACAGCGTGTAGGCGGCGAGTCCGAGGATGACGTACCCCATCGACGAGACGGACGAGTACGCGACGATGCGCTTGAGGTCCGTCTGTGCCAGCGCGAGCATCGCGCCGTAGATGATGGAGATGACCGCGAACGCGGCGATGATGGGCATGTTCGCCCGGGCCACGTCCGGCAGCATCGTGAAGTTGAAGCGCAGCAGCGCGTAGGTCCCCATCTTCAGCAGGACACCCGCCAGGAGCACCGACACGGGCGTCGGTGCCTCGACGTGGGCGTCCGGCAGCCAGGTGTGGACCGGGACGACCGGGACCTTCACCGCGAAGCCAGCGAACATGGCCGCGAACGCGGCGACCTTCAGCGTCTCAGCGCCGACGAACGCCAGCGCGTCGGGCTGGACGTTCTCGACGACGAGCGCCTCCGCGGTCTCGGGCATCGCGAACGTCGAGACGGCGTCACCGAGCCCGAAGACGAGCGCGGTGTATCCGACGAACATCACCAGCGAGGCGATGTTCGTGTAGACGAACATCTTGATGGCCGCGTACTTCCGGCGCGGGCCACCCCAGACACCGATGAGGAAGTACATCGGGACGAGGACGGCCTCCCAGAAGACGAACCAGACGAAGAAGTCGAGCGCCGTGAAGACGCCGAGCAGTCCGGCCTCGAGGAACAGCACGAGGCCGTAGAACTGGGACTGACGCTCGTCGATGGGCGTCCACGCGCTCACGAGAGCGAGCGTGACGAGCACGGTCGTCAGGACGACGAGCGGCATGCTGATGCCGTCGATGCCGACGAACCACTCGATGTCCGGCAGCGGGCCGAGCCCGAGCCAGGTCTCCCGGCTCGTGAACGCGGTCTCGCCGCCGAGCAGCGCGTTGCCTGTTGCGTCGTACGTGGCCCACATGCCCAGACTCCCGACGAGGGGAATCAGGCTCCAGGCCGTCGCCAGCTTCGCCGCGTAGCGGTCGGAGCCAGCCATGACGACGAGCGATCCGACCAGTGTGACTGCGATGAGCGCCTCTATCGTTCCATCCATCATGCGAACCACCCTCCTGTGACGCCGACGATGAGAAGCAGGGCGACGAGGCCCAGCGCGAGCAGCGCGGCGTAGTTGGTGACGATACCGGTCTGTATCCGCTTGACGTACGAGCCACCGGTGAGGCTCGTGCGACCGACGCCGTTGACGACGCCGTCGATGATGCCCTGGTCGAACCGGTCGGCGACCTTCGCGAGGGGCAGCGTCAGCCCCGAGGCCAGCCAGACCTGGTACTCGTCCTGGTAGTAGTTGTTGTACCAGAGCGTCTTGAGACCGCCGAGCTTGTCGGTGTGCTCCTCCGGGGTCGGGGAACGCCCGTAGAGGGCGTACGCGAGGCCGACCCCAGCGAGGGCCAGCCCCAGCGAGAGGCCGGCCGAGACCAGCACGGTCACCGACTCGCTACCGAACGCCGTCGCGTCGGCGGTGTAGCCAGAGACGTCGTGGAGCACCTCGCCGTAGTGGTGTGCGGTCAGGTTCGTCACCAGCTCCGACTCGGGGTCGAGGAACTGGTGGAGGTAGTCGATGCCCTTGATCCCCAGCACCTTCTCGACGGGGACCATGTTGACGACACCGGCGACGGTCGCCAGCGCCCCCAGGACGACGAGGGGGACCTTGACGTTCCACCGGACCGGTTCGGGGTCCCGTGCCGTCTCCGTGCGGGGCTCACCGTGGAAGGTGAGGAACACCATCCGGAAGGTGTAGAACCCCGTGAACAGCACGGCGACGAGCCCCATCGCGTACGCGGCCAGCAGCATCGTGCCGGTCGTGCCGGCGCTGCCGAGACCGTGGACGAGCACCTCGTAGAGGACCTCGTCCTTCGACCAGAAGCCCGCGAACGGAACGATGCCCGCGAGCGCGAGCGACCCGGCGAGGAACGTGTAGTAGGTGACGGGCATCCTGTTCTTCAGCCCGCCCATGTCCCACATGTCCTCGTTGTGGTGCATCGCGATGATGACCGAGCCCGCACCGAGGAACAGCAGCGCCTTGAAGAAGGCGTGGGTCATCAGGTGGAAGGTCGCTGCGACGTAGCCACCGCCGCCCAGCGCGAGCATCATATACCCGTACTGGGAGATGGTGGAGTACGCCAGCACCTGCTTGATCTCCCGCTTGACGACGCCCATCGTCGCCGCGAAGAGCGCGGTGAACCCGCCCGTGAGCGCGATGATGGCGAGCACGGTGGGCAGCAGCGCGTAGAAGCCGTACATCCGGGCGACGAGGTAGACGCCGGCCGCGACCATCGTCGCAGCGTGGATGAGCGCGGAGACGGGCGTCGGACCCTCCATCGCGTCGGGCAGCCACGTGTGCAGCGGGAACTGCGCGGACTTGCCGATGACGCCGCCGAGAACGAGCAGGCCGAGGATGCTGAACCACGCCTCGGGACCGAACCCGAGGAAGGTCGTCACACCGTGGCCACCCTCGACGAGCGCCTCTTCAGCCAGCACCGGGAACGCGGTCTGGCCATCCGTGCTGACGAACCGGGCGGTGCCGAACGTCGCGACGATGCCGACGACGCCGATGAGGAAGAAGTAGTCACCGAAGCGGGTGACCAGGAACGCCTTCTTCGCCGCCGACGGCGGGCCGTCCTGGCGGAACCAGAAGCCGATGAGCAGGTACGAGCAGAGCCCGACCAGCTCGAAGAACATGAACGCCATCAGCAGGTTGTCCGCCATGACGAACGCGAGCATCGAGAACGTGAACAGCCCGAGTTCGGAGTAGTAACGGGGCAGTCCCGTCTCGCCCTCGTCGTTCATGTAGCCCAGGCTGAACACGTGGACGAGCAGCGCGATGAGCGAGACGATGACGAGCATCATCGCCGAGAGCGGGTCGATGAAGATACCGAAGTGCAGCGGCACCTCCTCGGCCGCGGACCACGTGAACAGGTCCTGCTGGTACGTGCTCCCACCCGCGACCGTCACGAGTGCGAACAGCGAGAGCACGAGCGAGCCGGCCGTCGCGGCGATGCCCGCCGACGCGCCCTTCTTCGGCATGTAGTTACCGAGCGCGAGTGCGACGAGGAACGACGCGAACGGGAGCGCCACGATAGCGGGCGCGATGTCGAATGCGAGTTCTCCTGCCATCGTTACCACCTCATTGTTGCGGCGTCAGCCACGTCGACATCTTCGAAGTTGCGATACAGGACGAGGATGATGCCGATACCGACGGCGACCTCCGCGGCGGCGAGTGCCATCGTGAACAGGGCGAACACCTGGCCGGTGAGGTTCCCGTAGTACTGGCTGAACGCGACGAGGTTGATGTTCGCCGCGTTGAGCATCAGCTCGACCGACATCAGGAACAACAGGGCGTTCCGCCTGGTCAGGATACCGAACAGGCCGGTACAGAACACCGCCGCCGAGAGGATGAGATAGTAGGTCGTGTCGACTGCCATTCAGTTGTCACCTCCGTCTTCCGTGCCGCCGTCGGCGGCGACCTGCCCAGCGCTGGTGCCGGCCGGCTCGTCCGAGCTGTGCAGGCCGAGTGCCGTGACGACCTCGCCGTCTTCGTCGCGGCGAGCGAGGACGACCGCGCCGACCAGTGCGCCGACGAGCACCAGGTCGATGATCTCGAACGCGACGAGGAACGTCTCGCCGGGTGCCGAGCGCTGGTCGCTCTCGATGGCGAACATCAGGTAGCCGATGTTCTCGGTGATGCTCGTCCGGGAGATCGCGTAGACGGTGTCGCTCTGGCCGTCACCGGTCGTGTCGGCCTCCCTGAAGTCCACCCCGACACCGGGGTCGTTCGCGACAGAGACGTTGGCCGCCTCCTCGCTGCCGTTGTATGCGACCGCGTACGTCTGCCCGTTCGCCGAGACGGTGCCGTAGTCGCCGGTCGGCGACTCGGACTGCAACGTCTCGTTCTGGATAGCCGTCGCTTCGTCGAAGCCGACGGGGTCACCGAGCGGTGCGCCGACGAACACGACCGCCATGATGACGAACAGGGCGACCGCGATGATTCCCGGGGCCAGATGGCCGCCGAGCCGTAGTTTCGGGCGTGTTGTCATGCCTCTACCACCTCCGTATTGTCGTCTTCACGAACCAGCATCACGGCGAACGTGATCAGGATGAGTACCCCGCCGACGTAGACCAGAATCTGCATCGCGGCGAGGAACTCTGCCTGTTGCATCACGTAGTGTACCGCGACGCTGAGTAGCGCGACGCCCAGGAAGAGTGCGGAGTGCCACACGTCTTCCACGAGGACGACGCCGACGCTACTTGCCACCGTGACGATGGCGAAGAGCGCGAAGGCGACGAGTTCTGCGAGTGCCATTGTTTGGGTTCTCCTATCGCTGTATGTTGAAGATTTCGAGACGGCCGTACCGTCTACTGGTAATCGACCTCGCCGTCGCCCTCGCCGATCCACGCGCCGCGGTCCGGTTCGCGGGACTCGAGGGGGTCGATGTCCTTGTACCAGGGGACGCTCTTGAGCTGTTCTTTGTTGTAGACGAGGTCGTCCTTCGTGTCGCCGGTGAACTCGAAGTTCTGCGTCAGCAGGATGGCGTCCACCGGGCAGACCTCCTCACAGAGCCGGCAGTAGATGCACTGCCCGATGTGAAGGTTGTACTGCTCGCCGTTGCGCTGTGCGTCGGTCACGATGTGGATGGTGTCGTTCGGACACACGTTCTCGCACTGGCGGCACCAGATACACCGCTCCTGGCTGAACTTGTGGACGCCGCGGAACCGCGGCGAGACCTCGGGCGGTGTCTCCGGGTACTCGACGGTGAACGTCTCGCCGTCCAGCGCGTGCTTCATCGTGGTCGCCATGGATTTGAGTATGCCGATCATGCAATCACCCCGACAAGGAGTGCGGTCAGCAGCAGGTTCGCGAAGGAGAGCACGAGCATCCCCTTCCAGCCGATCTCGATGAGCTGGTCGATGCGAACGCGCGGGACCGCAGAGCGTGCCCACTGGGTAAAGAGGAACACACCCCAGATCTTCGCCGTGAACCAGAGGAACCCGATGGACTCCGGACCCGGGCCGGCAGCGCCGCCCAGGAACAGCGTGGCGATGATGGCGCCGCCGAGGAAGATGTGCAGGAACTCGCCCAGATAGATGAGGACGAAGTAGACCGAGGAGTACTCGGTCTGGTAGCCTGCGACGATCTCGGTCGGCGCCTCCGGGATGTCGAACGGGTTACGGCCGACCTCGGCGAGGTTCGCGATCATGAACAGCGCGAACGCGAACGGGTTCACGAACGCGAACCACGAGGGAATCGAGAACCCGGCGACGGTCACCAGGGTCTGCTGCTGGACGGCGACGATCTCGCTCATCTGGAGCGACTGCGTGAACAGCACGACGGACGCGCCCGTGAGGACGAGCGGGATCTCGTACGCGACGTTCTGTGCGATGGCGCGCAGCGCGCCGAGCATCGAGTACTTGTTCGAGGACGCGTAGCCGGCCATCGTCAGGCCGAGCGTCGCGATCGATGCCACCGCGAAGACGTACACCAGCCCAGACTCGGGGTCGGCCAGCTGGATGTTCAGCGGGCCGAGTCCGCCCATCGGGATGACGGCGAAGCCGAGCATCGCCGAGCCGGCGACGACGACCGGTGCGAGGTCGTACGCCGGGCGGTCGGCGTTCTCGGGGATGATGAGCTCCTTCGCGAGGAGCCGAACCGCGTCGGCCACGATGATGAGCAGACCGAACGGTCCGATGCGGTCGACCGCGATGCGGTCGGTGAACGCGGCGGTAATCTTCCGCTTCGCCCACGGGCCAGCGACGCCCGTGTAGGCGAGCATCACGTTCCCGACGAGGAACGCGGCGATGAACGCCGCGATCGCCTGCCCGAGCACCGAGTCGGGCAACCCGATCATCGTCCGGAGTGTCTCCGGGAGCATCTGCTCCGTCGCCATCAGCGGTCCACCTCGCCGAGCACGATGTCGAGGCTACCGAGCGAGGCGATGAGGTCCGGGATGTACTCACCCTCGGACATCTCGCCCAGCGTCTGCAGGTTCGAGAAGCACGGACTCCGGATCTTGAACCGACCGGGCTTGTCCGTGCCGTCCGAGCGGATGTAGATGCCGAGTTCCCCCTTCGCGGCCTCGACGGCGCGGTAGGTCTCGGTGTCTGCCTCGGGCTTGAGCGTCCGGGGGACGTTGGACTGGATGGTCCGGTCGTCCTCGGGCCACTCCTCGAGCAGGTCGATGCACTGCTCGATGATCTTCGCGGACTCCTCGACCTCCTGCATGCGCACGAGGACGCGCGAGAAGTTGTCGCAGCCGTCCTCGGTGATGACGTCCCAGTCGAGCTCGTCGTAGTAGCCGTACGGGTCGTCGCGGCGCAGGTCGTAGTCGATGCCGGAGGCGCGGGCGACCGGACCGGTCGCGCCGTAGCTCTTGGCGACCTCGGGCTCGAGGATGCCCGTGTCGACACAGCGGAGCTGGAAGATCTCGTTGCCCGTGATGAGGTCGTGGTACTCCTCCAGCTTCGCCGGCAGCTCCTCGAGGAAGTCCCGCGTCTTCTCGAAGAACTCCTCGCGGGGCTCGGGCAGGTCCCAGGCGACCCCGCCGAGGCGGAAGTAGTTGAACATCATCCGCTGGCCGGTGAGGTCCTCCAGGATGTTCTGGATGACCTCGCGGTCGCGGAAGGAGTACTGGAAGATGGCCGTGAAGTCGCCGAAGACGTCGAGCGCGAACGTCCCGAGGGCGAGCATGTGCGCGGCGATGCGGCACAGCTCTGCGGACATCGTCCGGATGACCTGTGCGTACTCCGGCACCTCGATGTCCGCGAGGTCCTCCGCGGCGCGAGCGTACGCCCACTCGTTGAGGATGCCGGCCGAGACGTAGTCCCAGCGGTCGGGGTACGGCATGATCTGGTGTCGGTAGGTCCCCTGCTGGCACATCTGCTCCTCGCAGCGGTGGAGGTAGCCGATGTCCGGGTCCACGTCCGCGACGGTCTCGCCGTCGAGCACCGTCTTGACGTGCAACACGCCGTGGGTCGCCGGGTGGTGCGGGCCGATGTTGAGGAACATCGTGTCCGCCTCGTTGTCCACGTGGTCGTCACGGAGGGGGTTGTCCCACTCGCCCAGCGTGACGATCTGCGGGCTGTCCTGGTCGTAGTCGTGGCCGAGCGGGTGGCCCTGCCACGTCTCCGGGAGCAGGATGCGCCGCGGGTCCGGGTGGTCCTCGTAGTTGATGCCGACGAGGTCGTACGCCTCGCGCTCGTGCCAGTCGGCGGTCCGGAACACCGGCTCCGCGGACTGGCTGATCGGCTCGTCCTTCGAGGCCGGGACGACGACGCTGACCTCCTGGGTCGGGTCGTCGTACTGCTTCATGTGGTAGATGGACTCGTAGCGGTCCTCGTACTCCTGGGCGGTGACACACGAGAGGTGGTCGTAGCCCATCTCGTCCCGCAGTGCGAACAGCGTGTCCTGCACCTGATCCGGACGGACGACCACGGAGGCGTCCGCGTTGAGGTGCTCCTCGGTGTCCTGGGCGGTGTCGCCGAGCGTCTCGAGCACCTCGTCCTCGACCGTGACGCCGGCCTCGATCTCCGGTGTCTCCTCGGTCTCCTCGACGCTCATGGCGAATCAGCCCAGTTGTACCGCATTGCGAGGGTATCTTCGTCGATCTGGTCGGCGAGCTTGTCGACGACCTCGTCGCTCTCCATGTCGCCGAACTGCTCGAGCTCGTACGGCTTGACCACGACGGGCGAGGACTCGCCGTTGGCGATACGCTCCTGCAGCTTGGCGACGCCGTAGACCAGTGCCTCGGGGCGGGGCGGGCAGCCCGGGACGTGGATGTCAACCGGGATGACCTCCTCGGCACCCTTGATGACGTTGTACCCCTCCTGGAACGGGCCACCGGAGATGGTACACGAGCCCATCCCGACGACGAACTTCGGCTCGGGCATCTGGTCGTAGACGCGCTTCATGCGCGGGGCGAACTTGGAGACGATGGTCCCCGGCACGATGATCACGTCGGCCTGTCGCGGCGACGCACGCGGGATGCCCGCCCCGAAGCGGTCGAGGTCGTGCTTGATCGCGTACGTGTGTATCATCTCGATGCTGCAGCAGGCGATCCCGAACTGCAGCATGAACATCGACGACCCCCGGACCCAGTTCATGAACTTGTCGAACTTGGTGAGGATGAACGGGGACGAGCCGAACGCCTCACGGAGCCGCGAGTTGAAGCGGTCGTCCAGCCCTTCGCCCATCCGGGCGTCTCGTGTGTCTGTCAGCATGTCTGTACTCCCGCCGTCGATAGGGTTGTCGCTACTCATCGTTTTGCCTGTACCTGCGATTCCGAACGCGCGCTCTTGGCCCACTTCACCGCGCCGTTGTGCCAGGCCCATGCCAGACCAGCGACGAGCACGGTGATGAACACCAGCATCGGGACCAGTACGGGGCCGAGTGCTACCCCACCTTCGAGTGCAGAGCCGTAGATGACCGTCCACGGGAAGATCAGGACGGTCTCGATGTCGAAGATGGTGAACAGCAGTGCGACCATGTAGTACTGGATGTTGAAACGGATGCGAGTCCCACCAGTCGGGACCTCACCACTCTCGTAGGTGGCGCGCTTGCTGTCTTCAGGAACGCTCGGCCTGAGCAGTGCCGAGACCGACATCATGCCGACCGGAATCAGCACGCCGACGAGCGCGAGCGCCCCAATGGCTATCCATGGATTCATGCCGTATTCTCCGTAACATCCGGGGCTTTGAAGCGCACCCATATAAGGGTTGATTCTTGCGATTTCCCGAGGTTTGCCCCGGTTCCGGTCCGGGAAACGTTCACGGCCGCGTGGGTGCGGGCATTTTTAAGCAAACCAGGGCGGCTCGGCGCCAGCGAGGGCGTACCGGGGGGTAATCGGGGCCCGGAGGTGGCTTGGTCAGCCCCGCCGGTCCTTGAACCCGGGCGTCCCGAGCTCGTGGAGGTCCCGCGAGACGCGCGCCACGTCGCCCTTGAGCCCCTCGTGGTAGTCGACGAGGCGGTCGCGCAGCTCGTCGTGCTCACGTGCGAGAATCTGCGCCGCCGACAGCGCGGCGTTGAACGACTTGCCGGCGTCGACGGCGGTCAGCGGCGCACCCTGGGGCATCCCGATGACCGAGTCGACGCTCTTCTCCTGGACCGGGACGCCGACGACCGGGACCGGATAGGCGATGGACGCTGTCATGTTCGGCAGGTCGGCGGACTTCCCGCCCGCCCCGGCGATGATGACGTCGATGCCGCGGTCCTCGGCGGTCTCGGCGTAGGCGTACATGAGCTCGGGCGTGCGATGGGCCGAGACGACGTACGTCTCGAACGTGAACCGCTCCTCGGGTGGGTCGTCGTAGTCGGTCACCTCTGCGAAGCCGAGCTCGTCCACCAGGGCGTCGTAGGCGCCACCACGCCCGGTCTCCGAGCCCATCATCACGTCGAGGTCGGAGTCCGAGCCCATGACGATGCCCACGTCAGGGGTGTCCGCGTCGGGTCGGTCGCGCTGTGCCTCCGCGTGCAGGTCGTCGATGAGGTCGTCGAGTTCGTCTGTCATGGGTTGCTACTCGAAGCTGAGGCCGTCCACCAGCGAGCGGGCGCTGGCGAGCAGTTCCGCCCGCGATTCGTCGTCCGTCGCGACCTGGGTGACGTGGCCCATCTTCCGGAGCGGTCGGGCCTCGCGCTTGCCGTACCAGTGCAGGTTGGCGCCCGGGGTCGCGAGCGGCTCCTCGACGCCGTCGACCCGGGCCGGACGCGACCCGTCGCCGTCGGCGAGGACGTTCTTCGTCACGGTCGGGGCACGGAGGTCGGTCGCACCGAGCGGCCAGCCGACGACCGCGCGCAGGTGTTGCTCGAACTGCGAGGTGTGTGCGCCCTCGATGGACCAGTGCCCGGAGTTGTGCGGCCGGGGAGCGATCTCGTTGACGAGGATGCGGCCGTCGGCCGCCTCGAACAGCTCGATGGCGAAGACGCCGCGGCCGTCGAGCAGGTCGAGCACGTCCCGGCCCACCTGCTCGGCTTCCTCGAGCACCGCCTCCGGGGAGTGCGACGGGACGACCATCTCGCGGAGTATCTCTTCCTCGTGGATGTTCTCCCCGACCGGGAAGGTGGACACCTCGCCGTCGCCCTGTGCGGCGACCACCGATATCTCGCGCTCGTAGTCGACGAACGCCTCGACCATCGCCGGGCCGCCGACGGCGTCCATCGCCGACTCGGCGTCGTCGACGGATTCGACCGGGACGTTCCCCCGGCCGTCGTAGCCGCCCGTCCGGGCCTTCAGCATCGCCGGTGTGCCGAGCTCGTCCAGCGCCGCCCGGAGGTCGTCGGCGTCGTCGACGCGGCGGAACGGCGGCACCGGGATTCCGGCCTCGGCGAGGGCCGCTTTCTGGTGGAGCTTGTCGTGAATGAGCGCCAGCGTCGCCGGGTCCGGGTGACAGGGCACGCCGGTCGCCTCGCTGACCTCGTCGAGGCGCTCCTGGTCGGCGAGTTCGATCTCGAAGGTGAGGAAGTCCGACCGTTCGGCGAGGTCGCGGATGGCGTCGGCGTCGTCGAAGTCGGCGACGAGCTGGTCCGTCGCGACCTGGGCCGCCGGTGCGTCCGGCGTCGGGTCGAGGACGACGAGTTCGATACCCAGGGGGGCCGCCGCCTCCCCGAGCATGCGTCCGAGCTGGCCACCGCCGACCACGCCGACTGTCGGGCCTGGTAGGCTCGCGGGCATGTGGTCGGGGGTTCCGAAGGAGCGCGCTTAACGCTTGCTCTCTCGGCCGGTCGACGCGTTGACGAAGACGACGGTGTCGGTCCCGTTCACCGTCAGCTGCAGCTCGTACTGCTCGTAGCCGCCGCCGAGCTCGCGGGCGACGGTGTCCCGGTGGACTGCCCGCGTCACGATGACGGGCGGCGGGGATGCCAGCGCGGCACGGAGTGCGGTCGCGTTCCGGACGCTCTCCGTCTCCAGTCCCTGCTGTTCGAAGTACCAGGGCAGCGGGAGCCGGTCGTACCACGCCTCGTTGCGGGCGAGCTGGCGGTAGCTGTCGTTCCGCCAGCCGTACTCGTCGGTCACGGGAAGCCTGTCGGCGGCACTCTCGTCGTCCATCGCGAAGGACGCGCCGTAGTAGAGCACCTCCGGGCCGTCGTCGTGGCCGTCGGTGGCGGCCGAGACCTGCGCGAGCACCGGGTCGAGGTCCGTGCCGGGCTGGCCGGTCTGGACGAGCCCGTTGTCGGGCGACGTCGGCCCGAGGTAGGCGGTCGTCACAGCTGCCCCGACAGCCGTGCCCGCGGCACCGGTGAGAACGAGGACCGCGAGCGCGGCTGGGACTGCCCGGCGGTCCGTGACGGCGTCGCGGCCCCAGCGGTAGACCTGCGAGAGAGCGACCGCGGCCGGCACCGCGAGCGGGACCGCGACGTGGACCGCGTGCCAGGGGCCCGTCCCGTACATGACGATGGGGTAGACGAGCACGCTGACGAGCCCCCAGTAGCCACAGAAGGCGACGAGGTCGCGCGACCCGCCGTCGCGGTAGCGGTCGAGCAGAAAACCCGCGACGCCGAACACGCAGGTCACGGCTGCGCCGGCGAGCAGCGTCCGCAGGAAGAACGTGGTGTACGGGAGGATGGACTGGTCCTGCACCGCGCCGAACCAGAGCTCGCTGGCGGCGGTCCAGCTTCCGAACAAGGCCTGCTCGACGAGGTCCGCCAGCAGCAGCGGGTCGCCGGCGACCGCATCGAGCCCCTGCCCGCGTGGGAGGTACAGCCCGGCGACGAGGACGGTGAACACGACGCCCGAGAGGAACACCGGCCCGCGCCACAGGCTGAGCGTCCGCCCCGCGTCGGAGCCCCGGAGGAGCACGCCGAGCACGTACGCCCCGGCGACGAGCCACGCCACCGCGTACGTCGCCAGGACGGCGTCGCCGACGAACACCAGCACCGAGAGCGCGGCGACCCCGACGCCCACGATGACCGGGAACGCCTCCCCCTCGTCGGGCACGACCCAGAGCGCACAGCGCAGCGCGACCAGCAGCAGCACGATGGCGACGACCCGCCCGACGCCGGGGAGCAGTGCGACCACGACCGGGTTGAGCACGGCGAACAGGAGGACGGCCTCGTCGACGCGGTCGCGGAACCACGCCGGCGCGGCGAGTCGCCGGTCGCCGTCGCCGACCAGCGACCAGCGCTTCCAGAACAGTCGATGGTCGACGAGCAGCGCGCCGGCCCCGAGCCAGCACGCGAGGTACACCAGCGCGTTCTCCTTCGAGGTGACGGCGAGGGCGAACGAGACGCTCGCGGCGTACAGGTAGCCCGGGTCGCGCGTATCGAGCAGCCGGACGAGCAGCCCGACCGTGACGAACGCGAAGGTCGCCACGAGCAGGTCCGAGCGGGCGAACCGCGAGTAGTAGAGCAGCGCGGGGGTCACCGCGAACAGGGCGGCGAGTGCGACGACCTCGCTCCGGCGGAGACGCTCCCGGAACAGCCACGCCGCCAGTGGGAGCAGGCCACCGAGGAGCGCCGGAAGGAGACGGGAAGCGGCGTCGCTCGCGCCGAGGACGTAGAACAGCAGTTCGTTCGCGTGCGCGAGCAGCGGTCCGTGCAGGATGGGCCGGTACTCCCAGACGCCGGTCGCGCCGTACCGGAGGACCGCGTATCCGTGGCGGCCCTCGTCCCAGTGCGCCGTCCGTGCGCCGAGGTCGAGCAGCCTGAGGGCGGTCGCGAGGAGCGAGAGGCCGACGACCGTCCCCAGGAGGGGCCGGTCGGCCGACTCGGACTCCGTGCCGGTCCCGCCGTCGGTTCCGTGGCCGTCGTCGCCAGCCGATGCTGCCGCCGCATCTGCCATTGCTGTCGAACTGTCCACCCCTCCGGCATACGCTTTCCGTTCCCGTCTAGCTTGTGTGTCGATCGGGGACGCCGAGACACCACCTCGTTCGGCACGCTCGCCAGCCGCGCGCCATCCGGTTTGGTAGATAACACCGCCGACCCGGGGTTCGGAGCCAGCGTCGGCCACTCTCGAGCCCCTCGCTACCGCCCCGCATTGTCCATAACGGTAGACCTTTGGCGGACGGTTCCGACCACTCTCGCATGACCTCGCTCGGACTGGTGGTCGCGGAGTTCAACGCCTCGGTCACCGAGGAGATGGAGTCGGTCGCGCGAGATGCGGCGGCCGAGGCGGACGCGACGGTCGCGGAGACCGTCCACGTCCCGGGGGTGTACGACGCCCCGCTGGCCGCCGACCGGCTGGCGCGCCGGGACGACGTCGACGCGGTCGCCGTGCTCGGTGCCATCGTCACCGGCGACACGGACCACGACCAGGTCATCGGGCACGCGACCGCCCAGAAGCTCACCGACGTGAGCCTCGACCGGGACCTGCCGGTCACACTCGGCGTCACCGGTCCCGGCATGAGCGGGGCCGAAGCGCGAGAGCGCGTCGAGAACGCCGCCAAGGCCGTCGAGGGTGCTGTCAAACTGGTAGAACGACTATGAGCATGGATTTCGCCGCACGAGTCGAGAGAGTCGAACCGTCCGCGACGCTCGCCATCTCCGACGCCGCCTCCGAGCTGGAGGCCGAGGGCGTCGACGTGGTGGACCTGAGCGTCGGCGAACCGGACTTCCCCACCCCGGAGAACGTCGTACAGGCCGCGAAGGACGCGATGGACGCCGGCCACACCGGCTACGCGCCGTCGAACGGCATCCCCGAGCTGAAGGCGGCCATCGCCGAGAAGCTGGCCGACGATGGGCTCGACTACGACCCCGACCAGGTCATCGTCACGCCCGGCGGGAAGCAGGGGCTGTACGAGATCATCAACGCGCTCGTCGACGACGGTGACGAGGTCGCCCTGCTCGACCCGGCGTGGGTCTCCTACGAGGCGATGGTGAAGCTCTCGGGCGGCTCGCTCACCCGCGTCGACACCGCCGCACACGACTTCGCGCTCGAGCCCGCGCTGGACGACCTCGCCGACGCAGTGTCCGACGAGACGGAGCTGCTCGTCGTCAACTCGCCGGGCAACCCCCACGGTGCGGTGTACTCCCGCGAGGCGCTGGAGGGCGTGCGCGACCTCGCCGTCGAGCACGACATCCTCGTCATCTCCGACGAGATATACAAGGAGATCACCTACGGCGCGGAGGCCATCTCGCTGGGCACGCTCGACGGGATGGGCGACCGCACCATCACCCTCAACGGCTTCTCGAAGGCGTACTCGATGACCGGCTGGCGGCTCGGCTACTTCGCCGGGCCCGAGGAGCTCGTCTCCCAGGCCGGGAAGATACACAGTCACTCGGTGTCCTCGGCCGTGAACTTCGTCCAGCACGCCGGCGTCGAGGCGCTGGAGAACTGCGACGAGGCCGTCGCGGAGATGACCGAGGCGTTCGAGGCCCGCCGCGACATGCTGGTCGACCTGTTCGCCGACCACGGCGTCGACGTCGCCGTTCCCGAGGGTGCGTTCTACATGATGCTCCCCGTGGACGACGACGACGCCGCCTGGTGCCAGGGCGCCATCGACGAGGCCCACGTCGCCACGGTGCCGGGCAGTGCGTTCGGCACGCCCGGCTACGCCCGGCTCTCCTACGCGGCCAGCGAGGAGCGGCTCCGCGAGGGCGTCGAGCGTCTCGCCGAGCACGGCTACCTGTAGGGCCGTCTCGGACTCGCTTTTACGTCCCGAGGGCCCTCAGCCCCGGAGCTCCAGAATCCGGTCGACGATGTGACCCGTCGAGAGCAGCTCGCCGTCGTACCTCGGCTCCCGGGCGCTCGCCCGGCGCACCTCGCAGTCGATGCCGCGGCCCGCCAGCGCGTCGGCGATGGCGGCCTCGTCGTGGTGCTGGTCGTGGCCGAGGACGATGCAGTCCGGGTCGATGCGTTCGATGGGGACGAAGATGTCCTCGGTGTGGCCGAGATGCGCCTCGTCGACCATCTCGAGCGCCGCGACCATGTCGCGTCGCTGGCGGTCGGGGAGGACGGGTTTCTCCTTGTGGGTGACGTTCTCCCGCCGTGCGATGATGACGTGGAGCTCGTCGCCCAGCGAGGCGGCCTCCGAGAAGTAGTGGAGGTGTCCCGGGTGGAGGATGTCGAACGTTCCCTGTGCGATGATGGTCGTCGGATTTGCAGTCATTTGTCTCGTCGCAGTTCCGCGTCGATGTCTGCCTGTGTGAAATCGAAGAACTCCTCGTGGTCCTCCAGGTCGACGTCGAGCACCGGGAGGTCCCGGTACTCGCCGTGCTGATCGAACGCCCGCCAGTCGTTGCGGCCGTACGGGGCGCCCATGATGACGTGGACGGTGCCCGAGGTGAACGTCCCGAGGTCCTCGTCGCTCGGCCGGAGGACGCCGTTCGGGTGCGAGTGGATGCTGCCGAGCGAGCGCATGTCGTTCGGAATCATGTTCGAGTCGACCGTCGCGCTCACCGGGTTCGACCGGGTCCCGGGGATGACGAGGATGTCGGTGATGACGTAGCCCCGCTGGTCCATCCCGAGGTGCTTCGCGGGCGTCCCGCGGAGCATCCCCATGTACTCGTTGGGGTGGGTGTCGTCGGCGGACTCCAGCGCGAAGTCGATGGTGTCGCGGGCGATACCGACGACACCCTGGCGCTGGAAGAGCCGGTCGAACAATCCCATGTCCTCCACTCACGCCTCGCCGGTGCTAAACGTTCCGAAAGCAGCGGTCGGCGGTCGGCGCGCGCGTTCGTCTTGACAAGGGTTATACGCGGTCGTTTCGAACTCTTGCCCAACATGACAACCGACTCCGTCGGCGACGACGCTGGCGACGGGGACGTGCCGGTCGTCTACGACCTCGCGCCCGACTGCACGGTCGAAGACATCGAATCCGACACGCCCTACCTCGCCACCGTCAACGGCATCGTCGAGTACGGTATCTTCGTCGACCTCTCCGACTCTGTCTCGGGTCTCGTGCACGAATCGACCCTCGACGGCACGTACGCCGTCGACGACGAACTCGTCGTCGAGGTCGACAACGTCCGCGACGACGGCGACATCTCCTTCGAACCCGTCGAACTCGAGGACTACCGCGTCGAGGCCGTCGACCACGACTACCGTCCGACCGCGACGACCGCGCTCGACACCAACCTCGGCGAGCAGGTCCACGTCGAGGGCATCGTCACGCAGATAAAGCAGACCGGTGGCCCGACCATCTTCCAGGTCCGCGACGAGCACGGGGTCGTCCCCGCGGCCGCGTTCGAGGCCGCGGGCGTCCGTGCCTACCCCGAGGTCGCCGTCGACGACGTGGTCCGCGTGACCGGCGTCGTCGAGAGCCGCGAGGACGCGGTCCAACTCGAGGTCGGTTCCCTCACCGCACTCGAGGGTGACGACGCGTCCGAGGTCCGCGACCGCATCGACGACGCCACCGAGGAGTGGGCCGAACCACACGACGTCGAGCCGCTCGTCGAGTGGGACGCCTTCGAGAAGCTCCGGGAGGACATCCGCGAGGTCGCCCGCATGCTCCGCAAGACGGTCATCGAGGGCCGCCCCATCCGCGTCCGGCACCACGCCGACGGCGACGGGATGTGCGCTTCGGTGCCGGTCCAGCGGGCGCTCGAAGGCTTCATCGCCGAGGTCCACCAGGACCCGAGCGCGCCGCGACACCTGTTCAAGCGCCTCCCCAGCAAGGCGCCGTTCTACGAGATGGAGGACGCGACGCGCGACCTCAACTTCGCGCTCGAGGACCGCGCGAAACACGGTCAGAAGCTCCCGCTCGTCCTGATGCTCGACAACGGGTCGACCGAGGAGGACGTCCCCGCCTACCGGACGCTGGCGCACTACGACATCCCCATCGTCGCGCTCGACCACCACCACCCCGACCCGGAGGCGGTCGACCCGCTGCTCGACGCCCACGTCAACCCCTACCTCTACGACGAGGACTACCGCATCACGACCGGCATGATGTGCGTCGAGCTCGCTCGGATGATCTACCCGGACCTCACCAACGACCTGCGGCACGTCCCCGCCGTCGCCGGGCTCTCGGACCGCTCGAAGGCCGAGGCCATGGACGACTACCTCGAACTCGCCGCCGCCGAGGGCTACGACGAGGACGACCTGCAGGACATCAGCGAGGCGCTCGACTACGGCGCGCACTGGCTCCGCTACGACTCGGGTCGGCACCTCATCGACGACGTGCTCAACATCGGCGTCGACGACGAGTCCCGGCACCGCCGGCTCGTCGACGTGCTCTCGACCCGGGCCGAGGAGGCCGTCGACGAACAGCTCGACGCCGCGATGTCACACGTCGAGCACGACCCGCTCGACAACGGCGCACACCTCTACACCATCGACGTCGAGAACCACGCGCACCGGTTCACCTACCCCGCACCGGGCAAGACCACCGGAGAGATACACGACCGGAAGGTCGAGGAGACGGGCGACCCCGTCATCACCATCGGGTACGGTCCCGACTTCGCCGTCCTCCGCTCCGACGGCGTCCGGCTGGACATCCCGCAGATGGTGACGGAGCTCGACGAGGAGATCGTCGGCGGCGGCGTCTCCGGCGGCGGCCACCTCGTCGTCGGCTCCATCAAGTTCGTGAAGGGTCGTCGTGAGGAGGTCATCGACTCGCTGGTCGAGAAGATGGCCGAGGCCGACCTCGACGAAGACCTCAGCAGCACCTCGCCGCTGACGGAGTAACAGCTCCCTTCTCGCGGCCGATTCTCACCCCCGTAGCTCGCCCTCGTACTCGAACTGCACCCGTCGCCAGCAGACCAGAACCGCGACCGCGGCAGCGGCGATAGCGGCCACCCAGAGGAGCCGCGGTCGGCGGTCGCCGCTCCCGCCGCACCAGTCCGCGTCGAATGCGTCGGCGTAGTACCGTCCGACCTCGCCACCCGTCAGGACGACCGCGACCTCGCGGTTCTCCCGGAGCGAGTTCGTGTTCCAGTTCACGCTGCCGAGGACGACGTGGCGCTCGTCCACGACGACCCCCTTCGCGTGGAGCTTCTCGAACCGACCACCGGGGTCGACCAGTCTGGCTTTTAGGTCCAGCCCCTCGCGCTCCGCGATTGCGTTCAGGCGGTCGACGACGCGTCCGTTCTCCTCCTCGGCGTACCACGCGCTGCTCAGCAGGAAGCGGACCCGCGTGCCGTTCCGGGCCGCGGCGAGAGCAGCCTGCACGAGCGGCGTATCGACGCCACCGACGCTCATCTGCTCGACGCGGACGGAGGACTCCGCGCCGGAGACCAGCGAGACAAGTGACGCCTCGGCGTTGTCCGGCGCGACGATGACTGTCGTCGATTCCACCGGGACCGTGCTGGACTCGATGCGGCTCGGGTACGAGCTCGTCGCGGGTTCGCGAAGCACCGGGTCGACAGCCTCGCGTCGGTCGAGCCAGGGCGCGGCGTCGTGTGCCGTCCAGTCGGCGTGGAACGTCCGATTGAGGGTACCGACCGGCTCGGAGCCGTTCAGGACGACGCCCCAGCCGCGGTTCGCGTGCCCGCCGGTGCCGGAGGGCTTCCAGTTCTCGGTGAGCACGAGCGCCCGGTCGTCGGCGACGAGGTACTTGGCGTGGTGGAAGTCGTAGCGGGCGGCCTCGCCGCCGAGGAGTCGCACGGAGACGCCACCGGCCCGCAGTCTGTCGAGTGCGGCGACCTCGCGTGCGGAGAGCCCGCCGACGGGCGCGTCGTCGACCATGACCCGCACCGTGACCCCACGCTCGGCCGCGGCGAGCAGCGCGTCGGTCACCCGGTCGGAGGTGAAGGTGTAGCCAGCTAGGAGGACGCGGTCGTCCGCGGTCGCGATGGCGTCCAGCGGGACCGCCGTGTCGGGCGTCACGAACGCCCGGACCTGCCCCGGGCCGCCGCGCGCCGGCTCGAAGTCGGTCGCACCGCGCGGGACCCAGCTGTCCCCCGTCCAGCGTTCGGCCGCCGGCGCGTCCTCGTAGGCCAGCGTGTCCACCCGGGAGCCGTTCCGTGCGAGTGCGACCCGTTCGCCCCCGTTGGCGAGCCGCGGGAAGTCCTCGACGGCGACGACACGCGCCACCGACTCGTTCACGCCCGGAGGGAGGGCAGCCGGCTGTCCGGTGAACGCGACCCGTCCCGAGACGGTGACGTTCGGGAGCGCCGCGGTGCCGTCGTCGTCGCCGACGCTCCAGCCGTCGAGGGGGGTCGGCTCGGGTAACGACGCGACGGCGTACTCGCCTGCGTCGCCGTCCGCGACGGGGTTCGGGAGCACCGCGACGAGTTCAGGGTCGTCGCTGCCGGTCCCGTTCGGCGGGCTGTCGACATCATCGGTGGGGACATCGCTGCCGGTCGCGACCGCACCAGCGGTCGCCAGCAGACAGAGGAGCACGACCGTAGCGAGTGTTCTCGAACCGGACACGCGGGGTCTGGCCCCGCCTTCCTACAAGAAGGGTGCGTTCAGACCGCCTTCTTCGCCTCTTCCTGGACGAGGAAGGAGCGGTCGTCGGTGTACTCGGCGACGGCGTCGAGCGCAGCCTCGGTGCCGATGCGGTTCAGCGCCCACGCGGCGCTGGAGCGGACCGTGTCGTCCTCGTCGTTCTCGAGGACATCCGCGAGCGGTTCGACGGCGCGGGTGTCGCCGATGAGGCCGAGCGACCGGGCGGCCCGCGAGCGGGTCATCGCGTCCTCGGCGACGAGCTTGTCCGCGATTGCCTGGGTCGCCTCCTCGCTGCCGATCTCGCCGAGCGCGCGGAAGGTCACCTTCTGGAGCTCCTTGTCGGAGTCGGCGTCGACGTACTCGACGAGCGTCTCGACGGGCTCGTCGCTGCCGATCTTGCCGAGGATGCTGATGGCCTTCTTGTCGCGGCGCTGGGCGCGCTGCAGCATGGGGTCGAGCGCCTCCTCGGGCCCGAAGTTCTCCAGGGACTCGAGGCAGTGGCGCTCCATGAAGTCGGACTCGAACATGTCGAGCCCGATGAGGATCTTCTCGGCGTCCATGTCGCGCTCGAAGGTCTTGATGGCGTTCCACTCCGGCGGGAAGTCCTTGCGGTGGTCGACGACGTCGTAGAAGCCGTGGTAGTCGAGCATCTCCCTCTGGGAGAGGTCGTCCCACTCCTCGGCGTCCTCGAGCCCGGCGAGCAGCGTCTCGCTGGCCTCCAGCAGGCTCGCGATGTCCTCGGCGTCGTCGTCGGCGTCGAGCGCCATCGCCTCGACGGTGGCGGCGGCGTCCTCGAGGAACGTCTCGGCGTCCTCGATGCTGTCCGCGCCCCCGCTGACATCGAGCAGGTCCATGCCGAGGAAGTCGTTCACGGCGTCGAGGACGTCGGGCTCGCCGTCCTCCGTCCAGCGCGTGTCCGCGACCGTGGACCGTGCCTCCTCGACGTTCGCGACGATGTCCTCGCCGTAGGGGCCGCGCTGCTCTTCGAGGTCGTCACGCGCCTCGGAGAGGTCGCTCTCGAGTGCCTCGGCGGGGTCCTCCTCGTCCTCGTCGTCCGGCTCGGGGAGTTCGGCGGCCTCGAGGTCCTCCTCGAGGGCCTCGATGTCTGCCTCGACCTCGTCGAGCTCCGGCTCGGTCTCGGCTGCGTCCAGGGCCTCGCTGATGGCGTCGAGGCGCTCGCGCAGGGACTCGACGTCCGCGACAGCGACCTCCTCGCTGCTCTCGTCGCCGGCGTCGCCCTCGTCCTCGCTCATAGGGTACCACCCGTTACCGTCACGTTCATGCGCGAGTGTCGGGCCAGCGTCTCCCTAAGCGTTTCCATACAATTTCGTGACGGCCCACCCGCCACGCCAGTAGAACAGAGGCCCTGCGACGAGGTACGCGAGGCCCAGGGTGAGCAACGCCCACGGGAAGGTGCGTCCGAACTGGTACGGGACGAGCACGGCGAGGGCGTGGACGACGCCCATGATGAGGGCATCGCGGGCGAGCAGGTCCGGGTAGCGGATGGTCGAGACCATCAGATAGACGAAGGCGGCGGTGCCGACGAGCAGCAGCGTCGGGTCGTGGACGCCACAGAGCACCGTCGAGCCGATGATGGTCGCGGCGAGCGTCGTCGGCACGCCCTCGGTGTACTCGTCGGCGGCGTCGTAGGCCGTGTACATCCCGAGCCTGACGACGCCCATGGCGACGAACAGCGCCGGCAGTACCGCCGTCGCGGCGGTCCTGGCGGTGAGCGGGTCGAAGGAGACCACCCACGCGGCGTCGACCGTCGCGTAGACGAGCACCGCCGGCGCGACACAGAACGTCGCCACGTCCGCCAGCGAATCGAGGTACGGGCCGACCTGCGAGCCGCCGGCGTAGCGCGCGACGACGCCGTCCAGCCCGTCGGCGATGGCCCCGAGCAGCACGAGCCGCGCGGCGAGTTCGACGTCGCTGAACGCGACGACGACGGCCACGAACCCGAGTGCGGCGTTGGCGGTCGTCACCGCGTCGGCGGGGCCGAGCCGACCGACGAACCGGGGGAGCATACCCACCGGTTCGCCGTCCCCGTTTTACGCTCTTTCGGTCTCGACGGGCGGTCGGACACGGACGGTTCACCGACCCGGCTGGCTAAGGAGTCCCAGACCCAAGGGTGAGCCATGCGAGTCGCCGTACTCGGTGCCGGTTACGCCGGTGTCACACTCACGAAGCAGCTCGAGAAGCGGCTCCCGGAGGACGTGGAGCTGGTCCTCGTCGACGATACGGGGGTCCACCTCGTCCAGCACGAGCTCCATCGGCTCGTCCGCCGTCCCTCCCTCGCCGACGTCATCACCATCCCGCTGACCGACCTCGTGGACCGTGCCGAGGTGCGCGAGCGTCGCGTCACCGAGGTCGACCGCGGGGACCGCGTCGTCCGTTTCGCGGACGGGACGACCCTGTCCTACGACGTGGCCGCGGTCTGTCTCGGTGCGGAGACCGCGTTCTACGACCTTCCGGGTGTCGAGGAGCACGCGACGCCCCTGAAGCGCCTCGAACACGCCACCCACATCCGCGAGGAGTTCGACGCGGTGCGCGAGCGCGACGGCCACGTCGTCGTCGGTGGCGCGGGCCTCTCCGGCGTACAGGTCGCCGGCGAGCTGGCACAGGTCGCCGCGGACGACCGCGAGGCGACGGCGCAGGCGGAGGCGGCCGAACAGGAGGAGGTCCGCATCTCGCTCGACGAGGCCGACGCCGAGTCCGAGACCGACGAGGCCGTCGACGCGGTCGGGCCGACGGACGACGAGTTCGACCAGGGGTTCGAGGACTTCGGCGAGGTCGACACGCTGCCCGAGGAGGGCGTGACCGTGACGCTGCTCGAACAGTTCGACAGCGTCGCGCCGAACTTCCCCGAGCGCTTCCAGCGCGCGGTCCACGACGAACTCGTCGAGCGCGGCGTCGACGTGCAGACGGGCGCGACGGTCGAGCGCGCGACCGCGGACGCGGTCCACCTCGCGGACGGCACGACCATCGAGTACGACCAGTTCATCTGGACCGGCGGCATCCGCGGGCCGGACGCGATGGCGGGCGACCGACCGGTCGTCCGGAGCACGCTCTCGCTCGACCGGACGACGTTCGTGGTCGGCGACGCCGCCCGGATGGTCGACGACGACGGCGAGGCCGTCCCGGCGAGCTCCCAGTCGGCCATCCGCGCCGCCCGTGTCGCCGCGGAGAACATCGACCGGATGGTCGACCACCTGCGCGACGGCGACCCGGGCGACTTCGACCCGCGGCTCGACCGGTTCGACTTCGATTCACCGGGCTGGCTCGTCTCGGTCGGCGACGGCGCGGTCGCACAGGTCGGGCCGACTGTGTTCACGGGAACGGCCGCGCTGGCGCTGAAGGCGACCGTCGGCGGCGGCTACCTCTCGTCGGTCGGAGCCGTGCGGAACGCGGTCGACCTCGTGAACAGCGAGCTCGGTATCGACCCCGGCGACGACTGAGTATCGAACCGCGGTTGCTCCCGGCTCAGTAGGGGATGACCCGGAAGCTCTCGGGGAGAACGAGCCCGAGCACGAGGAACAGCAGTGCGGCCACCCCGGCGCTGATGAGCGCGTAGGGGATCTGCGACCGGACGTGGACCATGTGGTCGCTGCCGGAGGTCGAGGACGCCAGCACCGTCGTGTCGCTGATGGGCGACGTGTGGTCACCGAAGATACCGCCGCTGAACACGGCCCCGAGCACGAGCGGCAGGTTCGCACCCGTGGCGAACGCGAGCGGGATGGCGATGGGGAACATGATACCGTAGGTCGACCAGGACGAGCCGTCGGAGAAGCTGACGAAGCTGGTCGTCGCGAACACCGCGACTGGGACGATGAACGCGGGGATGTCGCCGAACGTCTCGGTGATGAACGCACCGATGCCGAGCAGGGAGACGGCGTTCTGGATGGAGCTCGCGAACATCAGGATGACCGCCGCGAGCAGGATGCCCTTGAACCCGACGAGCGTCGCGTCGGTGCCGTCCTTCAGCGAGGGGACGTTCCCCTGCAGCCGGTACATGATGAACGCCAGGGCGAGCGCCGAGATGGAGGCGACGCCGAGCCGGACCCCGCCGATGTTGAACGACCACGGTCCCGTGGGCGGGAGGATGAGCTGCCAGCTCCCGAGCGCGAGCAGTTCGGTCCCGCTCTTGCCGACGACGTAGACGACGGGACTCGCCCGCCAGAACATCGCCCCGAGCCCGACGACGATCATCGTCAGGATGGGGACGGCGAAGTTCACCCAGTTCGGGTTCGCACCCTCGTACACCTGGTAGCTGTCCATCTCCTCGGAGATCATCGGGTCGGCGTCCTCGCCGATGACGCCCTCGCCGGCACGGGCACGGGACTCCTCTTCGCCCATCTCGAGGAAGTTGGGCGCGATCTGCCAGGCGACCAGCGCCGCGAGCCCGAGGGCGACCCACGAGTAGAAGCCGGTGAACAGCGTGTTGAAGAAGAGCGGCCAGATAGCACCGGTGACCGCCTCACCGTCCACGACGAACTCGCTCATGCCCGCGGGGAGCGAGCCGCGAGAGGCCGCGTTCTCGAGTCCACCGCCGATGAAGCCGACCATCGCCGCGCCCCACGTCGAGTAGAACGCGAGCCGAGCGGCGGGCGAGCCCGCGGAGTCGACGTAGTAGGCGAGCTTCGCCCGCGAGACGTTGAACCGGTCGGTCAGCGGACGCATCATCGAGCCGACCACCAGGCAGTTGAAGTAGTCGTCGATGTGGACGGCGATACCCGCGAGGAACGCCGCCTTCTCGGCGTCAGCGGCGTCGTCGACCCGCTCGCTCAGTGCCTCGAGGACGCCCTGGATGGCACCCGAGCGGATCATCAGGCCGATCATGCCGCCGATAGCGAAGATTGCCAGCAGGACGTTCTCGACGTACCAGGGCCCGAACAGCGGTGCCGTGGCGATTATCTCGGGGACCGCCTTCAGACCGAACACGAATCCGAGCAGCACTCCACCCAGCCCGACGGACCACGGATCGCCGTCGCCTTGCGGTGCGACCTCCAGTATCTCCGGGCCAGCGGTTATCAGGTCCGCCGGAACCCCGACGGAGGCCGGGTTCAGTGCGCCGTACACCATCCCGGCGACCACCACCCCGATAAACAGGCCGATCTGTGCATCACGCGTGCTCCAGGCCAGGCTGATGGCCACGAGTGCCGGAACGACCGACATCCAGCCCGCCTCGATTCCGGATACCATGGCCCATAAACCCCGAGTCACGTTTAAAGAGTTTTCCCGTCCATGCCCGGCACCCCGCCGGGGTGGTCGCCCTCCTGGCCGCGAAGCGACCGCCGACGACCGACTAATTAAAGTGAAGTTGTGCTAGATACGGCGTAGTGATGTTTCGAGCGAGCCGGGACCGGGTCTTGGGCGATGACGACCCGACGCGGTGGGTGAGGACGCCATGAGGCTCGTCGTGGTCGCGGGGTCGACGCGGACGGCGGCCATCGACGGTATCAGCGCCGCCGGTGCCGACGCGGACGCCCTCCGCCACACCCCGAGTGCGGACCTGGAGATACTGGACTACGGCGAGCCGGTCCAGTCGCCGGTCGTCCCGGTCAGCCCGACGGGCTGTCCCACGCCGGCGGTCGTCACCCGCGCGGTGCGCGAGCACGTCGGCTTCGACGTGACCGCCATCGACGCCGGGCTGGCGCGGCCGACTGCCGCACCGACCGTGGACATCGGAGACGGCCCGGGCGCCGATATCAGGGACGTCGACCCGGTGCCGGACGCGGAGCGGCTGTTCGAGCGAGCGCGGTCGTTCGCCGCCGGCCTCCCCGACGACGAAATCGCAGTCGCGGAGTCCATCCCCGGGGGCACGACCACGGCGCTCGGCGTGCTGACTGCGCTGGGCGAGCGGCCCGCCGTCTCCTCGTCGCTCCCGGAGAACCCGCTGCCGCGGAAGCGACGTGTCGTCGACGCGGCGCTCGCGACGAGCGACCTCGCGCCCGGTGGAGCGGCCGGCGAACCCGTCCGGGCCGTGCGGCGCGTCGGGGACCCCGTCCTCGCGGTCGTCGCCGGGGTCGTCGTCGGTGCGAGCGAGGCGGGTACCACGGTCAGGCTCGCCGGGGGAACCCAGCTCGCCGCCGCTGCAGCGCTCGCCCGTCACGCCGGCGTCGACGAACCGCTGTCACTCGAGACCACGTCGTTCGTGGCCGACGACGACAGCGCGGCGGTCCACGGCCTCGCAGACGACCTGGGCCTGACGCTCCGTGCGACTGATCCCGGTTTCACGGCGCTGGACCACCCGGCGACGAACGCCTACGTCGCCGGCGAGGCGAAGGAGGGCGTCGGGATGGGTGGCGCACTCGCGATGGCCGCGCGCGACGACCTCCCGATGGCGACGGTCCGGGAGACGGTGGTCGACCTCGTCGACGACCTGCTGGCCGCCCGGACCGCGGGAGAGCGTCGTCAGGTTCCGTGACTCCTCGACCAGGTCGACGTGGACGTAGCGCTCCCCAGCGTCCACCGGCGGGGTGACGTACAGCGCGACCCAGCGGTCCGCCGCCGCCGAGTGACAGGAGTACTCGAACCGGTGGACGCTGTCGTCGCGTTCGAGAACCGTCAGGAGGGCGTCGTTGAGCTTCTCGGTGCCCGTTTCCTCCGGCCCCTCACGCAGGATGTCGAGGTAGTTCTCGCCGAGGTCGTTCAGCCACGAGGCCGTTCTCGAGGTCGAACGGCCGCCAGTGCTCGTTCGTAGACGGTGGGTCCGGACGCGTTCAGTATCGCGATCTCCATCGGCACCGTCTCGACCACCTCGCGAAGTCCCTGGTCTTGGACGCCATTTCTCAAAGGAAAGCGCTTCGGTGCGAGAAGACAGACGCCCGGTTTCGGGACTCAGATACACGTGCTGCCGTGGTTCTCGATTCCGGTAGCGCCGGGCGGTCGACCAGGGATGGGTGGTGGACTCTCTCTCGGAGGATTTAACCGTCGTTCCGACGTATTGAGAGTGTGAGTGAAAACGAAGAGCGGCGAAACCTGCGGATGCCCAACGACGACGAGCTGTTCGCGACAGTGACAGAGCACCTCGGTGGGAACCACGTGCGCGTCCACTGTCAGGACGGCGAGACGCGACTCGGCCGAATCCCCGGCCGGATGAAGTACCGGAACTGGATCGAAGTAGACGACGTGGTGCTCGTCGAGCCGTGGTCCTGGCAGGACGAGAAGGCCAACATCGAGTGGCGCTACACCAGCCAGGACGCCGACCAGCTCCGCGCCGAAGGGCACATCCAGTAGACCCGCCGCCGCGCGTCGACCGAGGGACCGACTTCTCACCGAAGCTGACGAGAGAGCGACGGCACCGCAGCCGGTTCGTGTCTCCCAGTCGATACCGTTATCAGCAGGGGGTGAGCGCTGGCTGTCATGACAACTGGTTCAACTACATCTCGGCGACGGGTCCTCGCTGCGCTGGCTGCCACGGGTCTCGCCGGTTGCCTCGGCGACAGCGACGGAGCATCGGACGACGCGCCGGCCGGAGCCACCGACGCCACGGACACGCCTGCTCCCGGAACGACGACCGACGGCCTCCCGACGCAGTCGGAGGACCCGGCCGGAGACACCAGCCCTTCCGGCAGCTGTGCCGTCGCCTTCGGCGACACCGACCGGCGATACGAGCCGGGCGACCGGGAGCTCGACCACACGTTCCTCTACCCGCTCGGCGGCGAAGTCGTCGTCACGGACGACGACGATATCGGTGGCCGGCTGACCCGCTTTGGCTACCCAGCGTCCGACGACGCACAGTACGAGCAGTACCTGAGCGTCCGCGAGCGAATCGTAGACGACGGGCGCGACGCCGGCGCTGCGTACGCCGAGTCCGACTCCTGGTCCGCCACGACCGTCACCTACGAGGGCCGGGAACGGACCGCCGCAGTCAACCGCGTGACGGACACTCAGGATATCTGGATCTTCAGCGCCCCCGACGACGACGCCACGTACGAGTTCGAGGTCTTCGCAGAGCAGGGCATCGGTGACGCCTGCCCGGATGCCTACCACGACATCTGCCACCGTGTCGCGAACTCGTTCGAGCCACGGTAACCTCCCGACTGCGCGGCGATGACCCGAGGGAACGAGCGGACATACCTGCTTTCGGCACGCCCCCGACTGGTGAGCCGTGACCACGTAGTACTCCGACGCGGCCAGCTACCCGGAGAACCGCGGCCGCCCCTCGAGCCACCTCAGCCAGCACCGCAGTCGCGACATCGCGTTCCGGTCCTCCAGAACTGCATCCTCAGTTCTCGACCTGGTCCATTCGTGGCCGTTCGAACGCCCGACGGCCCGCTTCGTCGGGGTCGGGCGCGCCAGGCTCGCGTGCAACGTCGACCCCGGCGAACGTCTCCACGCTACTGCTGGCGGTGGCGGAAGACGAGACGGCCGTCGCCCCCGAGGCGGAGTTCCAGGCACTCATCGACGAGATGGAGCACGAAGCCGAAGATCTCCCCGACGCTTCCGCGCCCGACCAAGAGAGACAGTGGCTTCGAGAGGCGAAGGGGGACCTCGGCCAGCCCGCTGACCATGACCAGATGACCGACGCTGTCACCGGCGGTGGTGAGGAACCGTGAGCCGCGACGAAAGCGGCTCCGGCGAGTGGGCGAGCAGTGAGGCGAAGGACTGGAAGGTCAGTACTGGGGTGCGGCAGTAAAACACCAGACTAGAAAAAGTTAATTAAATCAGATATTAGATATAGTATCATGGTCTCTGGATCAAGTGTCAAACAAGTTTCTCGACGACGTCTATTTGGTATTTTGGGTACTACAACTATTGGCACTGGAACGGGCTGTCTTTCGGGCAGACCAGATCTTGATAGAGATATTTCCTTGGCGTTTGTTCGGCTAGTCAACCAATCTAGAGAGTATGAGCGTGAATTTAGTATCGAACTCACATACGATGGCGGGACTGTTCTCGATAGAAAGTACGGAGAGATACCACCAGCTAGAGCCCCGATGAATATTTTAACAACAACTGGCGGAAGTATTCATTACGGTGTCCTTCCTGGCGGCACTGGTGTCGATACTGATCGATGGCACGAACAACTTATTGAAGCACATACGATAACGATCGAAGACAGAAACAGAATTGATAGTTATGCACTTGAGGCCCATCTCTCTCCGCCAGAAGTGGTCGGTGAGTTCAGTCTGTGGGACGAAATAAATAGAGCTGAGAACAATCGACGCCAGATTAACGATAACTCGCTCGTCGGTATTTCCATTGGTATGACATCTAGTTCACTCTCCACTGACTATCATGTATTTGAATCAGCAGAAGAGAAAGCATTACTCGACGAGTTCGTTGAGGCAGAACAGCTACGACAGGGGTCTCGGGACGAATACGGCGAAGATACAGTCGATGATTCAGCATATACCTGACTGCTCATCTTTCAGTAGCTAAGGCCAACACCCACCACTTCGTGCAGCGCACGCCGCACTCGTCACAGCGGAACTCCCGCGAGGTGGTCGGCTCCGGCTTCGCCTGTTCCAGGTAGCGCAACTCGTCGGCGGTGATGCCGAGGTTGTCTGCGCTCCTGGGCGACACCCCCGTTTTGCAGAGAGAACCGCTCGACTGCGAGGGGGTGCGTTTGAAACAGCTTGAGACCCGATTTCGGGCCACTATCGAAGAACTCGAATCCTCTCAAAAACAGGCGTCCAGATCCCTCTAACGAGTATTCTGGTTTTGCAACGGAACGAGTAGTTTTCGCATGGGCGCTGCAGGATTTGAACCCGCGGCAGCTTGGTCCGAAGCCAAGTACTCTGTCCAGGCTGAGCTAAGCGCCCGTACCTACTGGTAAGAGGACAGTCCCTTTTAACTCCCGCGATTCGAGAGCGGGGGAGGGCGTCACCGTGGGGCTGGAATCTCGACGTTGATGACCGTCACTCTGATGACGACGACGTCGGCCGAACAGCTGTACTCGCCGGAGTCGTAGCTCCAGCCGTTGTCCTCGAGGTAGCGTCCCCAGGCGTCCCCGAACTCGCTGTCCGTGACCGAGAGGTTGACGCTCTCGGCGTTCGCGCTACCCCGCTGTGCGCTGTACAGCACCGTGGACCGGTTGGCGCGGGCCTTGATCTGGACGTTCCCGTCACCGCTCTGGGCGGTGACGTCGTCGGCTCTGAGCACGACCAGCGAGACGACCGCGCGGTCGCCATCGCAGAGGAAGGAGGGCTCGTTGATCATCGCCGAGGCGTCGCCGTCCTGGCGGAACGCGCCGCCGTTCTCGTAGCCGATGGTGGTGCCGTCGACCGTGTACAGGAGCGAGCCCGTGGTGTTGGTCCCGCTCCAGATGGGGTCTCCGGTCGAGTTCTCCACCCTGATGTCGAACTCGCTCTCCCGACTCACCTCGATGGTGCCACCGCTGAGCCTGAGTTCCCCGTTGCGGGCGACAGCGCGGCCCTCCTCCACGTCGTCGAACACCGACGAGAACGCGTCGAACGCGCGGGCGGCGTTGGTCTTCTGTTCGGACTCCTGGAAGTCGTTCAGGCTGCTGAACCCGATGCTGTAGACGAGTCCGACCGACGTGATGATGATGGAGAAGACGAGGACGAACGCGAGCACGTCGCTCACCGAGCGGTCGTCGCGAACGTTCATCCGCCCACCTCCGAGACCTGCGGGACCGACGGCGGGGCCACTGCGGGCGACCGCTGCCCGCTGATGCTGATCGTCGAGCCGTCGTAGACGACGAAGAAGTCACCGCCGCTGACACTGCTCTCCGTGATGGGCGTCGTGCTCCGGAACGGGACGATGATCTGCACGTTGGCCTGTGGCGATTCCATGACGAGACAGGCGACGTCCGAATCGCTCTCGTACGTTCCGCACTCCGGAGCGGACGTCCCGTACAGTGAGACGCTGTACCCGGACCCCGACACCTGTGCGGGGTGGTTGGTCTGCAGGACGATGGTCCCGCTCGTACCGTCGGCTTCGTGGCCGACGTTCGCGACGTCCTCGGCCATCCGGTTCCCCAGCGTCCGGAGCTCGGTCTGTGCGGCTCCGGTCTTGCGCTCCTCGAGCAGGCCACTCGCACCGAGGAGCAGGCCTGCGACGAGGATCGTCGTGATGCCGATAGTCAGGACGTGCGTCAGTGCGATGGAGACACCACGGTCGTCGGTCGGTTGTCGTATCATCGTGTGCTGTTGTAGACGGGGACTGTGACTGTACGCGTGTACGATGCGGTCGGCGAGTCGTACTCGACGACGACACTCGCTTCCCAGACGATGTGGCTGTAGTACGGTGCTGGACCACCCGTGACGGGCGAACCGATGGTGAACGCCGTCTGGCTCAGATGTGCGTCGTACTGACCGGTCGCGTTGTCGCCGTTAACGAACTGCACCGCGTAGCCGTTCTCGCCGGGGACGTACGAGAGGTCGTCGGTGAACTCGAACGAGCAGGACGTCCCGTCGATGGAGCCGTTCACCATGTCGACCTCGATATCCGTGCCGACGCTAACGTCGTTGCAGACCTGGGAGCCCGTCTGGTTCTCCCAACCGCTGGGTGCTGTCGGGTCGGACCCCGATGCGACGTAGACGTCCAGTCTCGACGAATCGTTGACGAACCAGACGACACGCCAGGCCTCGTTGCCCGTGCCATCGCCACCGAGTGCGGCGAGATGGAAGGCGCCAGTCCGTGTCGTGTCGAGCGAACCCCGGTCCAGCGTCACGTCGAACTCCCCGACGTCGGAGTATGTCGGGGACGCACCCGACGGCGTCAAGTTCCAGTTCTCCTGCCCAGCGTCCGCGCGGGCCCGGAAGTCGTCGTCCGTTGACTGGAACACCCGGACACCGTACTCCGAGTTCGACCCGTCGAGCGAGGCGTTTACGGCGGACGGCTGGGACTGTGCGTAGAGCGACTGCCAGACGGCGCTGAAGTTACTCGTGTTCCTATTTACTGCGGCAGCAACAGTACTGTTCGAATCAAACTCTCCCTGGTTCACCCGGTATGCGACGCCGGCGACGCTGTCACCGCCGGCGTGTCGCACCTGTTCGGCCTGGTTCACCGAGGAGACGGTCCCTGTCGAGTCGACGTTCTCGGCGTACAGACTCGTGTTGAACACGACGACGATGCCGAGCACGATGAACGCGATGGCGAGCGCTCCCACGAGAACGATCTGTCCGCGCGAGGGGTCGTCGTCGATGCCTACCATATGACCACCCGGACGACGACGACGTTGTAGATCGGGCTATCCTCGAACTCGTCTGCCTCTGGAATCGGGAAGTAGACGTTGCTGTCGGCGTACGCGGCTGGGAGCGTCGGACACTGTGCACCACCGCAATCACCGAGAATGCGCTGGTCGTCGTACAGCGTAACCGTGTAGGTCGTCGAGACCGCCGGCGCGTTGGGCGAGCCACGGCTGACCATCGTCACCGCCTCCGTGGAACTGTTGTTCCGGTAGGAGACGATGATGTTGTACTCCTGCTCCTGTTCGCCGAACGTCTCGTTCAGCATCGCGCCGAACTGCGTCCCGTCGGCGTCACACGTGGTGACGTTCGGCGGTGGGTTCACGCCGTACCCGCGGTCCTTCGACTGTCCCTCCGCGAAGTACGGCTCCGACGATTCGTTCCAGTACCGCACCTGACAGGAGAGCCCACCGTCGTCCCCGCTGATTATCATGACGTCGTTCGCGGACGTCCGGAGTTGTTCCTGGATGTCGAGACTCACCGATCCCGACGTCGTGGGGAGGATGACGACCGACTGGAACGCGAAGAGGATGGCCGTCAGTAGCAGTATCGACCCGATGAACCCTTCCAACGTGTACGCCTGTGACCTGTCGTCGTTCATCGTATCACCACACTCGGACCACCAGCACGCACTGGACGTCGCAGTGGCCACCCGAGACGAGGACGACCCTCGTCGTCGACGCGGCCGGTGTCTGTGAGCGGTAGTCGTCGCCTGCCGTCATCCGCGTGAGCGTCGGTGGCTGGAGCACAGGCCTGTTACCGCCCTCCTGGACGTTCATCACTGTGACATTGATATCTGCGGACGCACGCAACCCGAAGTACTCCCGAAGATCGTCTTCGTCGTTTCGGAGTGCCGTCCCGTCTCCATCGATGTCTGTATTGAGCCATGCATCGAGTTCGGTCGCGTTCAGCGTCCGCGGCTCGCCGTCGACGGCGAAATCGTTGATCATCGTCCCGGCGACGCGGTCGGACTTGGCCGTGATGTCGTCCCCGACCGGCGACCCGAACGGACTCAACAGCGTCGGCAGGAAGCCGAAGGTGAACCCGACCGTCAGCAGGAAGACGCTGATTCCCACCGCGAAGTCCTGCGTGGTCTGCGCTCGGTCCGAGTCGCGCTGCATGGTATTTCCCGTCGTCTTCATCGTTCTCATGCCACCGCCGCCCACACGACGAGTGCGATGGTCATCAGCACGAGGACGAACTTCATCCCGCTCATGATGTCGGCATCGCGGATGTAGCCCGCGATGAGCCCGGACAGGAGCGCCTGCATCGTCACCGCGTGGAAGAACAGCAGCGAGAGCCGGCCGGTGTTCACCGCACCGCCGAGGCTGGGGCCTCCGGAAGCCCCGCCGCCCCCGCCGCCGCTGGCGTCGTTCAGCCCGGTCAGGACGTCGAGGAACTGCGTCTTCAGGATGGCCATGACCGCGAGCAGCGTCAGGTACGTCATCAGGATGATGACCACCTGCATCCGGGTGCGGGACTTGCGCTCGCGCTCGATGTCGTCCTGGTTCTCCGACGCCTGTGCCGCGGTGGTCAGCACGTCCGTAATCTGACTGGAGGCCTCCTGTGCCTTCGAGATGAGCTTGACCGTCCGCGCCATGCGCGGGATGTGGTACTTGTTGTTGAACTCGACGAGCGCGTGTTTCAGGCTCATCCCGTAGTTGACCTTCGCGTGCATCGTCTCGAACTCCGTCGCCATCTTCCCGCTCGTCGTCTCGGAGACCGTCCGGAGCGACTCCAGCAGCGTCTGGCCGGTGTCGTTCGCGCTCGACAGCTTCCGTAGGTTGTCGGAGATGCTGTTCGTGATGACGCTACGCGACCGGACGTTCCACTCGCGGAACACCGCGAGCGGCAAGACGACGATGTACGTCGGCATGTAGACGTACATGAACGTGCCCCAGACCGGCTGGTCGATCATCCCGTCCCAGGACGTCGGGACCGCACCCGACACCATCGCGACGACCGTGATCACGAGCACCAGCGGCACCGTCAGGGCCAGCGTGTACAGCGGGTTGTCCCGGAAGAAGAGGTGCGGTGCCTTGAGCACCTGCATCGTCTCGTAGGTCCCCTCCTTGTTCTTGATGCGGTCGAACATCGAGAACTCGCCCGTGTACTCCTCGACGAGACCGAGGTTCAGCAGCCCCGACCCCTTCTGGACGGACAGCCGGTCGTCGGCGTCCGCTGGGTTGAGGTAGCCGTCGCCGGGCTCGTCCTGCTTGACCGTCGAGACGAGCACGAGGAAGCCGGCACCGGTCATCGGAATGAGTCCGTACACCGTCGCGTACAGCATCATCGCGTCCGCCTCGCCCAGCATCCGCATGATGACCAGGATGATGATGAGCAACAGCGGGAACAGTGACAGCGTCATGTACATCTCGCCGAACAGCTCCAGCGTCTCCAGGGTCATCTCCTGTTGCTGCTTGGCGGTCCGCATGTGCTTGTCCTTCTTGTCCTTCAGGAAGTTCTCCATGTCTCCGCCGGAGTTGACGATGGAGAGCATGTCCGTGAGGAACTGCGCGACCTCGTCGCTCGGGGTCTCCATCGCCTGATTGCGGATCGCCGTCCGGTAGTCCGTGTCGAAGTACTCGGTCTCCTGGACGATGGACTGGAACTCCTTCGCCACCTCGCCGTAGGTGTCCTCTGCCTTCGCCATCGCCTCCAGGATCTCGAGCTGGTTCAGGCCGCCGACGGACAGCGCGTACATGAACGACACCGCGTCCGTCAGGAGCATGTTGATCTCGCGCTTGCGCGCCGAGGCACGCGAGTACGGGACCGCGACGAGCGCACCGAAGCCCATCGCGAACCCGATGGACCCGAGGAACAGGCCGGTCACGACGACCAGTGCAGGCACCTTGACCGCGTTGACCAGGTCGACGAGCGCCTGATTCGGTATCGTCGCGCCGAGGATGTTGTCCGTCGGCACGATGCCCGTCATGAACAGCAGGTAGCCGATGACGGTCCCGAGAGCCCACAACGCACCGCCCGAGAGCACGCCGATGCCCAGCGAGCGGGAGAGGTACATCTCGACGGTGTCTGCCATCCGCGCCTGCGCGAGCTTCGTCTCCACGTCGGCGACGAAGTCGGAGTTCTCGTCGAACAGCCGCTCGTACAGCGGGTAGAACATGTCACCGAGCGAGTCGGTGGACGCGTCGAACCCGCTGCTCTCACCGGCGTCGGTCCGCGTCTGGAGGCTCATTCTGCATCACCGGTGCCGCCTTCCTCGTCCTCGCCGCCGAAGACGCTGTCCTCTCCGTCGTCCCCGTCGTCCTCGCCGCCGAAGACGCTGTCCTCTCCGTCGTCCCCGTCGTCCGAGGCACCGAAGACGCTGTCCTCGTCCCCGTCGGTGTCGTCGAACACCCCGTCGTCTTCCCCTGTGGCGTCCTCGACGCTGGAGCCGAACATCCCGCTATCGTCCTCGTCGGCTTCGGCGTCGTCACTACCGCTGAAGATGCCGCCGCTCTCGTCACCGAAGATGGAGCCGACCTCGTCGTCGTCCTCCTCGAAGAACTGCTCGTCCTCGCCGCCGAAGA
>NZ_FNIA01000008.1:0-66478 GCF_900103505.1 Haloarchaeobius iranensis | reverse complement strand
ACTACCGCTGAAGATGCCGCCGCTCTCGTCACCGAAGATGGAGCCGACCTCGTCGTCGTCCTCCTCGAAGAACTGCTCGTCCTCGCCGCCGAAGAACGCCTCCTCGTCGTCGACGGGGGCTGACTCGTCGGGTTCGCCGGCCGGGTCTGCGTCGGCGGCCGGCTCCGTGTCTGGGGGTGCCGCCGCGTCTACGTCCCCGTCGGCGTCCGCCGTCGCATCCCCAGCCTCGTCACCGACGGCTGCCGCGTCGTCGGTGGCCTCCTCGGCAGCCGGAGCCGACGCGTCCTCGGCCGACGCCCCGGTCGTGTCCGACTCACCGTGGTCCGGTTCACCCGCGGTGTCCGCACGCGACCCGGCGTCGAACATCGACTCGCCGCCGGAGTCGTCGGCATCCGAGAAGATCGGCCCGTCGGCAGCGTCGTCGAACGCCGGCTCGTCCCCGGCATCTTCGGCCGCGGTCTCGTCCTGAGCTTCGTCCAGGGCCGGGAACTCGGCGCTCACGTCGCTCGCACTCTCGTCGAGTTCCGGCGTCTCGGTATCGCTCCCGGTGGCGGTCGCGCCGTCGGCCACCGAGCCCTCGTCCGACGAGGCCTCGGTCGCGGTCTCGTCCCCGGCGCGCGCTCCCGCTTCGAGCTCCGGCGTCCCCTCCGGTGCCGGCTCGGTGCCGCCGGCCGCGGCGGCCTCCGTCTCGGCGTCGCCGGTGTCGTCCGAGCTCGAACCCGCACCGAAGCCGGCGTCCTCGCCGAAGTCGAAGCCGTCACCCTCGTCGCTCAGCCAGGACGGACCGTCCTCGACCTCCTCGCCCGTGCCGGAGAACGAGAAGTCTTCGCCGTCGTCGTCGAGGTCGAACGGGTCTTCGTCGTCGCCGACGGAGCCACCGAAGTCGAAGTCTCCGCCGCCCGGCTCCGCCTCGACCTCGGCTGCCTCCTCCTCCATCCCCGAGCCGGAGACGGCGGACTCGATGCCGAGACCGCTCAGCTCCTTGTCGCGGTACTCCTCGAACAGGGACTCCTCCGCGCGTTCGAGGATGTCCTGTGCGAGGTTGTACGTCTCGTCGTCGGGGTCCGGCCGGGGGACGAGCTCCTCGTCCTCGGGGTCGACATCGATGTAGACGGACTCCATCTCGCGCAGGTCCTCGAGGCTCTCCTCGAGTTGCCCGTTCGCGATGAGCGTGAGGATGGTCTCGGGGTCGTTGACGAACGCCTGCACCGTCGCGGCGACCTCGACGTACTTGCTGAGCCCGTTCTTGATGAGGTAGGCGAGGATTACCCGGCGCTGGAACAGCTCGTCCTCCAGCCGCTCGCGGTTCCAGCCGCGGTCGAACTCGATCTCCTCGAGGGTGTTCGACTCGCCCATCTTGAGGAACTCGTCGGTCTCCGCCTGCCACTGGTAGACGTCCTGAACGTTGATCTCGTCGTTCTCGGCGTCGTAGTGGTTGATCTCCGTGATGTTGCGGTTCCGACGGACCTTGTTGCCGCTGACACGCGTCTGGGTCTGGATGGACACCAGGTCCAGCGCGGTGAACATCGTCTTCGAGACGTTGATGGGGTCAGTGGTGAACCGCTTCAGGACCTCGCCAACTGAGTCCGCGTGGAACGTGGTGTACGTGGTGTGACCGGTCGACATGACCTGGAACAGCGTCCGACCCTCCTCACCACGGATCTCACCCATGACGATGTAGTCGGGGCGCTGGCGCAGTGCGGCCTCCAGCAGGTCGAACTCGTCGACGTCACCCTGGCTGTCCTCGCTGAACGAGGGACGGGTGACGCTGGCGATCCAGTTCCGCTGTGGCAGCTCGACCTCGCGGGTGTCCTCGATGGAGACGATCTTCGAGTTCGACGGGATGAACAGGGAGATCGCGTTCAGGCTCGTCGTCTTCCCGGACGCCGTCCCGCCGGCGAAGATGAGTGACTTGTGGTTCTCGATGCAGAGCCAGAGGAACGCCATCTCGTCCAGCGAGAAGGTGTTCCAGTTGATGAGGTCTATCGGGGTGAACGGGACGTCGTTGAACTGACGGATGGTGTAGTTCGTCCCGTGGTCGGACACCTCGCGGCCGAGGGTGAGCTGGGCGCGCGAGCCGTCCGGCAGTGTCGCGTCGACCTGGGGCCGCCGCTTCGAGATGCCCTTGCCGGACCGCTGGGCCAGCTTCACCACGAAGTCGTCCAGCTCGTGGTGGCCGTGGAAGATGTTGGAGATGATCTGCTCGTAGCCGCTGTGGTAGACGAAGACGGGGGAGTTGTGCCCGTTACAGGAGATGTCCTCCACGTTGATGTCGTGCTTGATGGGGTCGATGCGCTCGTAGCCGATGAAGTTCCGTTTCAGCAGGTAGAGCAGCTTCTCGACCTGGTACTCGTTGAGGATGTCCGCGTCCTCGGCGACGACGGCCGGCTCCGGCCGTGCCCTGATGCCGTCGAGCTCCTCCGGTGTTGGTTCGCCGTCGTCCTGTTCGGTGTCGACGCTCTCCTCGGCGGTGTCGAACATCTGGCGGATCTGCTGGACGATGCCGCCCGCGCCGCCGGACGAACCGCGTCCGCGTGTCTTCCCCGAGAACAGGTCGTAGCGCCGCAGCAGCCGCTTGGTCTCGCGGTCGATGACCTCCCGCCGGGCGTCCTCGTCACCCTCGACGGTGACCTCGTCGTCGGAGTACTTGATGGCCGTCCGGAGCTTGCCGGACATGAACTCCTGGAGGTCGTCCTCGATCTCGTTCATGTACGGCTCGATCGCGTAGTACTTCTTCTCGTTCTCCTTCTCGGAGTGGAAGATGATGACGAACGCGTAGGGCTTGTTCACCCAGTAGCGTTCCTCCTCGCGGAAGTGGAGCTTCTTCTCCCGCGGCACCGCCTTCTCGAGGTCGTAGCGGTTGGCGACGGTCGTGTTGCCCGCGTCCGTCGAGAAGAACTCGTCCTCGTCCTCGTGCGTGATGTTGACAGTCCGGTCCTCGACGAGGTCGTCGAGCTCCTGTGCGAAGTCGTCGGCCTGACTGAGGATGCCCTCGGTCTCCTCGGCGTCGAAGCCGAGGTACTCCTCCTCGTCGAACTCGACCTTCTCGCCGGCCGAGTCGCTCGGGATGGAGCCGTCGTCTTCGTAGTGGTACTCCCACTTGAAGTGCTCCCAGGTCCACTCGTCCTTGACGACCGGTGTGGTCGCGGGGTCGCAGTACGCGGCGAACTCCTGCCAGAGCCACTTCCCGTTCGCGCCTGCGTGGCCGGCGATGGTCTCCGCCAGCTCGTCCGGGTGGTAGCCCAGGTACACCTCGGGGTCGAACTCGACCTCGTCCCACGCCGAACCGTGCGGTGCCGTTGCCACTTCGCCCTCGCTGTTGCCCAATCCGAGCCGCTCTGAATCCTCCGTCGTCTGTCGGTTGACGCCAGCGTACAGCGTCGAGACTTCGTCCTCGTACCCGTATTCCTCCATGAAGTCCCGCCACGTGTACTCGCCCACTCTGGTGTCCGAGCCCTCGACCGGACGTTCAGGGGGGCCGTCACCCGACGTGGAGGCCGATTCATCAGTCCCCTCGAACTGATTCGCCTCGGAACCGTCGGCGTCGTTAACAGCCATTGACTACCCCTTTTCCTACGCGAGCAAAAAACCTTCCACCGATTATCAGATGTGAAACCCAGTCGCCCATCGAGTCAGCAGGATTAGTTATTCTCCCATTACACCGTCGCTTGCATGCGGTTATCGGTCGGCCTCGGTAACTACGTATTTACTTAATTCCATTATATTTGGGATAACACCAATATATTTTCTTTCTGCATTCTCATCCGAATAGACAGAATTAACTTTCGGACTGGCGCCAGACAGGCTCACAGAATCGAGAGACGGGGACACGTCAGACACCCACACCCGGTTCTAGTTGCTGTCCGGCCGCACGCGTTCGCAAACTCGACACGGCCCGCCGCCGATGTCGGTGGCCACCGAGCCACACGCCAGCGACCCGGCCGGACTACCGCGGCCGGGCGTGGCGGCAGTCGAACCACGGTCGGACGTGCTCGCTTCGCTGCGCGCGACCTCCCTGATTAGAACCCCGCCATGCCGGTTCGCTCCCTTCGGTCGCTGCACGGGCGTGGCGGGATTCGAACCCGCGATCTGAAGGTTAGGAACCGTCCGCCCTGTCCACTAGGCCACACGCCCTCGATATCTCGTCCGCGAAAAAAGCCGGTTAGTTCGAGTCGGACTCGGTCTCCGTCTCGGTCTCGGACTCCGTGTCGATCGGGTCCGGCTCGACCGTCGCGTCCGAGCTGGCGGAGCCAGCGCTGCTGGAGCCTGCCTCTACCTGTGCTCCATCGCGGATCTCCTCGAGTTCTTGTTCGACCTCTTCTCGTCCCTTCTGGAATTCACCCATCGCCTCGCCGGTCGAGCGTGCGATCTTCGGAATCTTGTTGGCTCCGAAGAGGAGCACGACCACGAGGAAGATGAGCACGACTTCGGGAGCGCCAAGTCCGCCGACGAACAGCGGTGTGGTTGCAAGTGCCATCTCTACGCGATGCTTGCCCGCTGGTAATTATAACCTTTTTGCTCGACCCGGGGGGTGAGACCGGCGTGGTTCGGGAATCGAACGGCTCTTTTCGGTCCGTTTCCAAGCCCCGTCGATGGTAGACGTAGGCGACGAAGCACCAGATTTCACTGCACCGATCGCGAACGGCGGCGTCGAAGAGGCCACCCTCTCCGACCAAGCGACACCCGTCGTCCTCGCGTTCTTCCCCGGAGCGTTCACGAGCGTCTGCACCGACGAACTCTGCACGTTCCGCGACCGACTCGGGAACTTCGAGGACGTGGGCGCGACCGTCCTCGGTGTCTCGGTCGACCTGCCCTTCGCGCTCAACGAGTTCCGCACGCAGAACGACCTCTCGTTCGGGCTGGTCAGCGACTCGGACCGCGAGATAGTCGACGCGTACGACGTGCGGATGGACTTCGCGGACCTCGGCGTTCCGGGCGTGGCCAAGCGCGCCGTCTTCGTCGTCGACGACGACGGCGAGGTCAGCTACCGCTGGGTCAGCGACGACCCCGGCGTCGAACCGGACTACGACGCGGTCCGCGAGGCCGCCGCGGCTGCCGCGTCCGACACCGTCGAGGCCGACGGCGACTGAAGACACCCGGTTTCTTTTGTAGTCGGAGGGTCGACTGCAAGGGTATGAGTGACACCGAGGAAACCCAGTCTGCAGGCCGGATCTACCGCCCCAGCGAGGCACACGCCTTCCCCGACGACCGACTGAACGACGTGCTCGAGTTCGTCGAGAACGACGCGGAGATCACCACCTACCTGGAGGCCCAGAACGTCAACGCCGTCGACCGGAAGGGGTACAACGACCACGGCTCGAAGCACATCTCCATCGTCCGCCACCGCGCGCTCTGTCTCTACGACCTGCTGAAGCAGTCGGGCATCGAGTTCAACGGGGCACGCCAGCAGGGCCTCGAGGAGGCCGACGAGGCCGTCATCGTCGCGCTGGCGGCGACGCTGCACGACATCGGGCACGTCGTCCACCGCGACTCGCACTCGTACTACTCGATTCCGCTGGCGGCCGACGAGCTCGACCGCATCCTGCCGGAGTTCTACACGAAACCCGACGCGGTCCGCGTGAAGGGCGAGGTGCTCCACGCCATCCTCTGTCACCACACCGAGGAGGAGCCGCTGACGCGCGAGGCCGGCGTCGTCCGTATCGCGGACGCACTCGACATGGAGCGTGGGCGCTCGCGCATCCCGTACAAGAAGGGCGGCCGCGGCATCGACACGCTCTCCAGCCAGGCCATCAAGAACGTCTCGCTCCAGGCCGGCGACGACTACCCCGTCCTCGTCGAGATAGAGATGACGAGCGCGGCCGGCGTCTACCAGGTCGACAACCTGCTGAAGGCGAAGCTCCACGACTCCAAGCTGGAGCAGTTCGTCCGTATCGTCGCCGTACAGGCCGACGAAACGGACGAGCTCGTCGAGCGCATCGAGCTCTGAAGAGGCACTCGCTGCCGCGAGTGACGGCCTTTTTGTCCGCCACTGTTTCGGTTCGCAACAGTGAGCTCGGCGGCGACCGGCGGGTCCATCGGCCTGCTCAGGAACCGGGAGTTCCTCGCGCTCGCAGGCACCGCCTTCGCCAGAGCGCAGGCGTACTCGACGGTGCTCATCGCCCTCGCGCTGTACGCGGAGCAGTTCGACACCACCGGCACCGTCGAGGGGCTCTTCGGAACCGCGTTCGCGCTCGCCCAGCTCGTCATCGTCCTCCCGCTCGGCCGCTACATCGACGTCGGCAACTCCAAGCACTACCTGCTGGCGGGGCTGGCGCTCAACGTCCTCGTCTTCGTCGGCTTCTCCCTCGTCGGGACCGTCGAGCACGTCATCCTCGTCCGGGTCGTCCAGGGCATCGGCGCGAGCCTGCTCTGGCTCACCGGCTCCGCGGTCGTCGGCGAGATATCACCCGACGACGAGCGCGGGCACTGGCTCGGCGTCTACAACCAGGTCGGGGCGCTCTCCAGCCTCGCCGGCGACGTCTTCGGCGGGCTGTTGCTGTACGTCTACGGCTACCAGGTGGCGTACGCGGCGCTCATCGTCATCACGATGGTCGCGTTCGGGCTCGTGGTGGCCTACCTCCGCGACGAACCCGGCGGCCGGAAGGACCCCGAGGAGGCGACGGGCATCGAGACGCTCCGTCGACTCCTGGGCCGGACCGCCATCCGCGCGCTCGTCCTGTTCCGCGTCTCCTTCTCCGTCGGCAAGATGGCGGTCATCATCTTCCTGCCAATCTACGCACGGACCGCCTTCGGCATCAACCCGCTCGCGATCGGCGGTATCCTCGCCGGCGGGAAGCTGACCAAGTCCGCGCTCCAGGGGTACGTCGGTGCCCTGACCGACCGCTCCGACGACCCGTACCTGTTCATCCTCGGCGGCGCAGTGCTGTACGCGCTGGGCACCATCCTCGTGCCATACGCCGAGGTCGCACACCGGGTGTTCCCGACGGTGGTCATCGCCTCTCCCGTCTCCGCGGCGAGCATGACGCTCCCACCGGCGTTCTTCTCGCTCTTCCTCGCCTACGCCGTGCTCGGCGTCGGCGACAGCGTCCGGCTCCCCGCGAGCATGTCACTGTTCGTCGAGGAGGGCGAGCACTTCGACGCGGTCGCCGGGAGCATGTCGCTGCGCTCCATCGCCTGGAAGCTCGGCCAGGTCTCCGGTCCGGTCCTCGTCGGCGCGATCTGGGACGCGACCTCGGTGTTCGTCGCCTTCGCGGTCGCCGCCTGTGCGTTGCTACTCTCCGCGCTCGTCTTCGCGGTGCTCTTCGGCGTCGACCCCGCGCCCGAGGGGACACCCGTCGCCGGGGACTGAACCCAGTCGCGGGAGCTACCGCTGTAGCGGGGGGTGACGCTCACCGGGTGTGGCTCCCAGTGTCCACGTGACCGTCCCTTGGCCGGACCAGGGGACGAGGCGGGCCGCGAGTCCGTGGCGTCCGTGCCGCCGAAACGGGACCCGTCGAACCGCGAGAAACCCGTGCGAGCCTTCATACAGATACGGACCCTAGGCGTGGTAGTTATGGACGAGAACTTCTCGGAGTCGCTCCGCCGAATCAAGATCGAGACCAGAGTCCAGTACGGTCTCATGTTCCTCTTCGGCTCGCTGAGCCTGGTGGCCGCCTTCGCCCCACTCGGTGAGCTCACGAAGATCGCCGTCGTCGCGATGCTCTTCGGCTTCACCGCCGGGCTGTGGGTCTCCCACCTCATCCAACTCGTGCAGAGAGCAGTCGCGGATGGAACGACCGGCCAATGAGTGCCGATACCACAACCGACGAGCAACCCAGCTCTCGGTTCCTCACCGGGCTCGAGTTCCTCACCGGACCGGACCCGAACGCCGGGTCGTTCCTGCTGGTCGTCGGTATCGTGACCTGCATGTTCATCGCCGTCTTCCAGTTGGCCCTCACGCCGCCGATCTCGAACCTGCTTACGGGTGCCGTGCTCGTGGTGGCCGTCATCAGCTTCATCCTCGGCGCAATCCTCGACATGTTGGGCCACTTCGATTCGGAGCCGACCGAGACGTAGGGCAAGCGGCTCCTTTCGCGACCGCCACACGGTTCCGTCCGGGGTGGTTCCAGCGCTCCGGGTGCGCCAGCCCTCGTCGGCCGACCAGCGCCGTCTCCGGATGGCTGGAGCGCGGCGTTCATGTAGGCCGCACCGCTAGCTGACGTATGACATCCGACGGAGACGACCGCGAGTGGCCGGACCCGCCCGGCGTCGGCGAGGAGCGGGGACAGAACTGGGCCCGACTCCGGTTCAGGCTCGCCTGCTCCGCGGTCGTCGCCGGTCTCCTCGTCGCGCTCTTCTGGGGCTACATCACGGGCTTCCTGCTCGAAGCGCTCTGGCCACCACAGGAGCCGTTGACCCGCTGGGCCACGCTCGTCCTGCTGCAGGTCGGTGGCTTCCTAATCCTCCCCCTGCTCGTCGGTGGACTCGTGGGCGACGCGCTCTACGACAGGCTGCACTGAAACGCTGAAACGGACGAAAAGAGCCGCAGTTCGGGTGCGCGACCCCTCAGCCGAGGATGTAGCGCAGCGCCGGGTACTTCTCGATGAGCGGTTCACCGCCGAGCTCGTACTGCTCGATGTAGGTGTCCAGACCGAGGATGCGGCCCGCACCGAACGCCGCGACGGCCAGGAACACGAGCATGTACGCGAAGTCGCCGTTGATGACGCCGTGTTCGACGCTCCAGTTCCCGAAGTAGAACATGAGCATCATGAGCGCGCCGAAGAACGCCGCGAGGCGGACCAGCGCACCGACGAGGAGCCCGAGACCGATGAGGAGCTCACCCCACGGGACGGCGATGTTCACGAAGTCCATGAACAGGGGCGAGCCCGCCATGGCCGCGAACATCCCTTCGAGCGGGTTGCCGTTCGCGGCCGCGACGTTCTCGAGGTAGCCGTTCGCCGTCCACCCACCGGCTGCGACCTTGTCCCAGCCAGCCTGCAGGAACGCGTACCCCATCATCAGCCGGAGTGCGAGCACGAACCACGCGCTCAGACTGTGTGCCCTGCCCTTGACGGTGATGCCACCGAGTTTGCTCTCGAACGTGTTCGCGTCGGCCGATATCTGATTGGTTGCCATCGTTCTTTCCTCCTATACCAGTACAGACGCCGGGATACGCCGTATATACCGTCTGTAGTTCCCGATTCGCGAGAACGAGGGACGGGGGCGGGTTCCGACCGAATCCGTGCGGCGACGGTAGCACGGCCCGATCCGGGAATGGAACGGCTTTTGTTCGCGCAGGAGAGACCACTGAGGTTGCCATGAACGCCACGCAGGTCGTCCTCGCCACGCTCACCGGCTTCACCGTCGGTGCGTTGTTCAAGTTCGTCGAGATCCCCATCCCCGCCCCACCGAACCTCGCGGGCATCATGGGTATCGTCGGTATCTTCGTCGGCTTCCAGGTGATGTCGGAACTGGGGGTGACCATCGACGACCTGTTCACCGCGCTCGGGCTGTGAGGACTCCCCCGCCGACCGACTCGAACGCCGTCACGTCCGGACGCACCTCCTTTGTGCTGGCCGCCGTACGCTGAACTGTGTCGCGTGGTCGACCACCCTCCGCGGCGCGGAGCAGGCCGGACTCCATGCCACGCGCCAGGCTCGTCGGGCTCGCCGTCCTCGCCCTGCTCATCCTCCGGGCGCTGTTCTACATGCCGACGCCGGGGGCTAACGGCGTCGTCCCGTAGCCGACGCGCCGCTGGCGCGCCGTCGACAGCAAAAGACCGCCGGCCGAACCGCGGCCCTCAGTAGGACCGTTCCTTCGGCTCGTACGTCTTGTTCTCGCCCTCGAGGATGGTCGGGCGGTAGAAGATGGTCGGCTCGCCGTCGTTCCAGGCGACGAGCGTGTGCTTGAGCCACTCGTCGTCCTTGCGCTCCTGGTGCTCCGCGCGCCAGTGTGCGCCGCGGAACTCCGTGCGGACGAGCGCGCCGAGCGTGATGGTCTCGGCGACGTCGATGAGGTTGCGCGTCTCGATGGTCTGCTGGAGGTCCGTGTTGAACGTTCGCGACGGGTCGTCGACGTAGACATCCTGGTAGGCCTCGCGGATCTCGCGGATGTCCTGCAGCGCCTGCTTCAGGCCCTCCTCCTCGCGGAAGACGTTGACGTTCTGGGTCATCGTCTGCTGGAGGTCCGCGCGAATCTGGGAGTGCTGGACGCCCTCGTCGCGCTCCATCAGCGTCGCGACGCGCTCGCGCTCCGTCTCGACGGCCTGCTCGACGACCGCGCCGGCGTCGGCCGTGACCGCACCGCCGTCGGCCGCCACGCCCGAGGGGCCGGCGTCCATGCCGACCTCGCCGGGCTGGTACGGGAGCTCCGTCTCGTCGTACTCGATGTCGCCGCGCTCGCCGGTCTCGATCTTCGCCTCGGCCATGTCGCCGCCGGCAGCGTGCTTGCCGGCACGTGCGCCGAAGACGATGAGTTCGGGCAGGGCGTTGCCGCCGAGGCGGTTCGCACCGTGGACCGAGACACACGCCGTCTCGCCGGCCGCGTAGAGCCCGTCGATGCAGGTGAGACCGTTCTCGTCGGTCTCGATGCCGCCCATCTCGTAGTGCTGGCCGGGCTTGACCGGCATCGGCTCCTTCAGGCCGTCGACGCCCTCGAAGTCCTCCGCGAGGTGGAGGATGTTCTCCAGGCGGTCGACGATGCGCTCCTCGCCGAGGTGGCGCATGTCGAGCATGACGTACTCGTCCTCGAAGCCGCGGCCCTCGTTGACCTCGGTCAGCTCCGCGCGCGAGACCACGTCACGGGAGGCGAGCTCGCCGTCGTTGTTCGCGTAGCCGTGCTCGAACATGAACCGCTCCCCGTCGGCGTTGTAGAGGATACCACCCTCGCCGCGGACACCCTCGGAGATGAGAACGCCCGTGCTCGGCAGCGTCGTCGGATGGAACTGGACGAACTCCATGTCCTCCATCGGGACGCCCGCACGGTAGGCCATCGCGTAGCCGTCGCCGGTGCAGGCGACCGCGTTCGTCGTGTGGTCGAACGCCTGCCCCGGGCCGCCGGTCGCGAGGATGACCCCGTCGTTGGCCTTGAACCCGGAGATCTCGCCGGACTGCACGTCGTAGGCGACGATGCCGTGACAGGAGCGGTCCTCGGGCGTCTCCTCGTCGGTGACGGCGAGGTTCATCACGTACCACTCGTCGTACACCTGGATGCCCCGCTTGACGACCTGCTCGTACATCGTGTGCAGCAGGTGGTGTCCCGTCTCGGCACCGGCGTAGGTGGTGCGCGGGAACGAGAGCCCGCCGAACGGTCGCTGGGAGACGCGTCCGTCCTCCTCGCGGGAGAACGGCATCCCCCAGTGTTCGATCTGGAAGACCTCCTCGGGTGCGTCCTGCGCCAGCGTCTCGATTGCGGGGGCGTCGCCGAGGTAGTCCGACCCCTTCATCGTGTCGTAGGCGTGCAGCTCCCAGTCGTCGCCCTCGCGCAGTGCCGCGTTGATGCCACCCTCGGCAGCGCCCGTGTGGCTGCGAACTGGGTGGAGTTTCGTGACGATAGCCACGTCCGCTCCTTCTTCCTGGGCCGCGATGGCGGCGCGGAGTCCCGCGCCACCGCCACCGACCACGATGACGTCGTGTTCGTACATTGTTGATTACCAGAACTTGAGGTTGTTCTTGACCGCCTCGCGCTTGAGCTCCTGGATGTGCTCGGTGAGGGGGATGTCCTTCGGGCAGACCTCGGTGCAGGAGAACTGGGTCTGGCACCGCCAGACGCCGTGTTCCTGCTCGAGGATGCGGAGTCGATGCTCCTTCAGCTCCTCCTCGTCCTCCCGCTCGTCCATGTAGAACCGGTATGCCTTGTTGATGGCCGCCGGTCCGAGGTACTCGTTGTCGCCCGCGGCGATGTTACACGAGGACATGCAGGCCCCACACCAGATGCAGCGCGTGGACATCTTGATCTTCTCCCTGTTCTCACGGCTCTGTCGCTGTTCCTCCGTAGGTACGTCCTCCGACTGGAAATAGGGCTCGACCGCGTGCATCTGGTCGTAGAAGTGCTCCATGTCCACGACGAGGTCCTTGACCACGTCCTGGTGCGGGAGCGGCTCGATGCGGACCGGCTCTGCCATCTCGGAGAGCTGTGTCTTGCAACAGAGTCGCTGCCGACCGTTGACGAACATCGCGTCGGAGCCACAGACCGCCTGCCGGCACGAGTGCCGGAAGGTGAGCGACGAGTCGTAGTGGTCTCGCGCGTACATCAGCGCGTCGAGGACCGTCATCCCCTTCGTGTACGGGACGTAGAAGTCGTCGAAGCGGGGCTCCTGCTTGTCCTCCACCTCGGGGTCGTACCGGAACACCTTGAGGTGGACCGACTCCTCGGCCGCCCGCAGCTCCGCTTCGGCTTTCTTCTCCGACTCGCGGTACTCCCGCCTGGCGGCCTTGTCGGCCATCCGACGCTCTTGATGGGACTCGCCGGCCGGTTCCGCCTCGGTCTCTGCCTCGGTCTCGGTCTCTGGAACTTGCGTACTCATGCTAAGAACCCGTTCATGTACAGCGCGACTCGCGTGCCCTGTGCGACCAGCAGGAGGCCGGCCAGCCCGAGGATGGCCTTGACGGCCGTCTTGGGCGTGCCGGAGATTCCCTGGTTGACGAGGGCGTTGTAGACGCCGTTGACCCCGTGGAACGTCGCGGTCACGAGGAACAGCCACATCGTCGCGAAGTAGCCCACGTCCTGCATCCGCGTCTGCGTGCCCATGAGCGTGATCTCGAACGCGTGGTGGTAGAAGTGGAGCAGGAAGAAGTGGAACGCCAGCACGACGACCAGGAACGCGGCCGTCACCCGCTGGAGGAGCCACATGCGTCCGCCCCGCTCGAAGGAGGTAGGTGCGCCTGCCGACATCTCAGGCACCCCCGATTCCCGCCATGAACGTCGGCACGCTCGCGATGACGATAGCACCGGTCAGCACGAGCGACGCGTAGAACGTCTTGTCCTGCGATTCGAGCCCGATACCGAGGTCGACCAGCAGCAGGCGGATGCCGTTCAGGATGTGGAAGACGGCGACCGCGAGCAGCCCGACCTCGAGCAGTCGGACGACGAACGTGCTCTCGAGCAGCGTGAGCGTGTTGGTGTACACGTCGACCTGCTCGCCTGCGCTGTTGGTCACCATCTCTCCCTGCTGTGCCGGAATTGCCGTACTCAGGACGGCGATGTGGGTGAACAGGTAACCCACGAGGACCCATCCCGTGAACTTGTGGAAGATCCACGCCCACATGCCGGCCGAGAACTCCTTCCAGCGACCGAAGTCCTCGACGAGGCCACGATTGTAAGACTGGCTCATACTCTCTGTCCGAGGGTTGGACCGTGGGGGTATAGAAGTTACTTCTTTCGCGGCCCCTGCCGGAAGTTGCCCTGGACGGGCCGGCGCGCCAGTCGCGTCAGGACAGACCCGCGGGGGGTGACTGCTCCTGCTCGACCGCGTGCAGCGTCGTCTGGTCGAGCTCGACGAGGTGACAGAGCGGGTTCCCCGGGTAGACGACGGGGTTCTCCAGCACCCCGACGAGGACGCCCGTGAACGGTGCGTCGACGTGCGTCTGGTCGGTCTTGAACGGGCTGGTGATGGTGCAGATGCTGTCGCCCTCGTGGACGAGGGACCCGCAGTCGTAATGCATATCCACCATCCCGCCGACGTCGGCCCGGAGCCAGGTCTTCTCGTCGTTCTCCTCGATGACGGTGCGCCAGCCGGGCCAGCGGACCGCCTCGGTGTCGAGCATCCCGTACTCCGCGAGGACGCTCATCACCCCGTCGAGGGCCTCGTCGATGAACTCACGCTGGAAGCGGTGTGCCTCACCCATCTCGACGGTGATGGTCGGAACCCCGGCCTCCGTGGCCTCGGTGCGGAGCGAGCCGCTGGGGCCCTCGCTGGAGATGATGACGTTCGAGGCGAAGGCGTGGGCGACCCGGTTCGCGCCCTCGTGGCCGGTGTCGGCGCGCACGTGGAGCATGTTGGTCCGGCCGCGGGTCGAGGTGTGGAGGTCGATGCCGAAGTCACAGGGCTCCACGAAGTTCGTGAAGATGCGATGTGCCATCCGCTTCGCGCTCGTCGACTCCTCGTGCCCGGGAAACGACCGGTTCAGGTCGCGGTCGTAGATCGGGAGGTAGCGCTGCTGGGCGAGGAAGCCGGGAACGTTGAGCACGGGCATGCAGACGAGACAGCCCTTGAGGTCATCGAGCGGCCACTCGTGGGCGACCTCGCGGACGACCTCGATGCCGTTGAGCTCGTCGCCGTGGGCCGCCGCGGAGAGGAACCCGGTCGGGCCGGGCTGTTCGCCGTTGATGATGGTGACCGGGATTCGGACGGGGTCGCCGAGATACGTCTCGCTGATACCGTACCTGATGTTCGCGATCTCACCGGGGTCGACCCGCCCGCCGTTGTAGGTGAAGGGCTCGTTGTCCCCCGGGGGGACCGTGTCCGATGCCATACCTCACCTGCGACGCTCACGGCATAAGAGTGTGTGCGTCCGGGGCGGCACGGTGACGTAATATTCGGGTGTGTGGCCTCTACCTCGGAAACTGCAGACGAAGGGGCCTCCTGCGGCTCGAAAGTGGACGAACGACCACTCGATCTGCTCGTTGGCGGAGTATTATGTCAGTTCCCGCCCAAGGGGCGCGTATGCAGATCCGGGATGCAACCGCCGACGACTTCGAGGCGTTACGGGCCGTCGCAGCGGCGTCGCTCCACGACTCCTACCACCACATGCTCGACCCGAAGACGATCGACGAGGCCCTGGAGGAGTGGTACGCGGCCGACCTGCTCGCCCAGCAGCTGGCGGACGACGACGCCGTCCTCCTCGTCGCCGAGGACGACGCCGGCGTCGTCGCCTTCTCCCAGAGCGAGATCGTGGGGAGGACCCCGGCCGATGGGCGCATCCTGTGGCTCCACGTCCACCCCGACCACCGGGGGCACGGCTACGGCTCGCGGCTGCTGACCAGGACGAAGGAGGCCCTGGTCGACCACGGCGCACAGCAGATCTCCGGGGTGGTCCTCGACGGGAACCGGCACGGGAACGAGTTCTACAGGGGCCACGGCTTCGAACGTGCCGGCGACCGGACCGTCACCGTCGCCGACGAGACGCTGACGGAGAACGTGTTCGTCGCGGCCGACGAGGAACACGTCGAGTGGGAGTCGCTCGACGAGGTCACGCTCGGGGACGAGACCGCCCACGTGAACTACGCCGAGGCCCACCGCGGCACCGAGGGTCAGTTCTACGAGGCGTACGTCGACGCCGAGCGCGAACGGCGCTACGGACTGTTCTGTGGAGCCTGCAACTCCTTCGACACCGCCATGGGCCCGATGGAGGAGGTCGTCTGCAACAGCTGCGGGAACCGCCGGAAGGCGACCCGCTGGGACGCGGCGTACCTCTGACGGGCCAGAACCGTGCGCAACCGGCGCAGGGCGGCTGGGAACTGCCAACGTTTTTGATGTGGGGTCGAGTGAATTCGTTATGGGTACATCTTCTCCTGTGACCGTGGGGGTTCTCAGCCTCCACAGCAGCAAGGAATCGAAGGCGATCTGCAACGCGGTGGCGGAACTGGGCCACGACCCCGAGTGGCTCCGCACCGAGAACACCTCGGTCCGTGTCGGTCCCGAGGGGGCCACGCTCAAGCCCGACGTCGACGTCATCGCGAACCGGATGCTGCTCTCGAACACCGAACAGCCCTGTGAGGAGCTCGGGCTGGCGAACACGCTCGCGACGCTGCGGCCGATGCTGAACGAGCCGTCGGCGACGCTCCGGGCGACCCACAAGATCGCGAGCGCCGCGGCCCTCGCGGACAACGACATCCAGGTCCCCGATGCGCTGATGGCGCTCGACTCGGACGAGCTGAACGCCCACCGGGACGAGTTCGGGGAGGAGGCCGTCTACAAGACCGCCATCGGTACCCACGGCGGCGGTACCTGGAAGGTCGGGCAGGGGGACCCGGTCAACGCGAAGGTCGGGAACCGCTACGCGTTCCTGCAGAAGCTCATCGAGCGCGACGGGGAACGCCACCGCGACCTCCGCGTCTACGTCGTCGGCAACGAGGTCGTCGGTGCGATGTACCGCTACGCGCCGGACAACGACTGGCGGACGAACGTCGCCCTCGGCGGCGACGTGCAGGACGCGACGGACGACCTGCCCGCAGCGGTCGAGAACATCGCGAAGCGGGCCACCTCGGTCGTCGGACTCGACTACGCCGGCGTGGACATCGTCGAGGGTGACGACGGCTGGTTCGTCCTCGAGGTCAATCCCACGGCCGGCTTCAAGGGGCTCTACAAGGCGACCGAGCGGTCGCCCGCACCGTACATCGCGAAGCTCGCCATCGAGGCGGCCGGCGGCGAGGTCGACGACGAGCGCGTTCGCGAACTCTCCGCGACGCTGGACGACTCGATGCCGGCGTGTGCACCCATCAAGGCCAAGTCCTCGAGCGACGAGCCGGTCCTCGTCGGCTACACCGAGGAGGTCGTCGTCTCCGGGACTTCCGGCTCGAAGACGGTCATCGCGAAGTCCGACACGGGCGCGACGCGGACGAGCATCGACACCCGGCTGGCGGCCGACGTGGGTGCGGGCCCCATCAAGTCGGTGATGCGCGTGAAGTCCGGCAGCCTGAAGCAGGGCAAGTCCCGCCCCGTCGTCGACCTCGTGGTCGGCGTCGGCGGCCAGCAGCACACCGTCACCGCGAGCGTCGAGGACCGCTCGCACATGGACTACCCCATCCTCCTCGGCCGGGACATCCTCGAGAACTACCAGGTCGACGTGTCGAAGCGCGTCGACGCCGTGAGCGACGACGAGGACCGCGAGGAAGAGGAGGAGACGCTGGAGTAGCTACCCGTCGATCTCCTCGCTCGCCGGGAGCAAGCCGCGTTCTTCACCGTACGTCTCTGCGATACCGGTCAGGGTGACCGCGAGCGCGAGCGCCGCGGCGACGCCGAGCCCGGGACCGGCCGTGAGCGGGCCGACACCGGTCGCGAGAACGGCGGTGAGACAGAGGCCGGTCATGCCTATCGAGAGGTAGTACCGTCTCCAGGGCCGTGGTTCGGCATCGTCGTCGTCCGCGGTCTCGACGTCGAGGTAGACGGCCAGTCCGTCACAGCCGTCGCTGAGTCGGAGTGCTCCCTGCGATGAGTCGTACTCGACGAGTCCGAGGTCGTGGAGCTTCGGAAGGTGGGTCTGGTGGAGGGCGATGTACACCCGCTTCCGCTCGTCGGAGGTCACCTGCGCGACGGGTTTGTCGGTCTCGCGCGCGGCGATGTGGCGGGCGACCTCCCCCTTCGTTGTCCGCCCGTCGTCCTGCCGGAGCAGGTATCGCAACGTCTCGCGCCGTCGGTCGTTCGAGAGCGCTTCGAACAGCTCTCCCTTCGACGGTCCGCCCCCCTCTGGTGGTCGGTTCGTCTCGGTCGTGGTGGTCGTAGTCGTAGTTCCCATGGTTCCCCATTCCCTGACAGGTGGGAATGACACTTGACCAAGTGGTGGCCACCACACTTAATGGTGTGGCTTTATCAGGGATTCGCCCGCAACACCCGAGGCTGGCTTCTGTAAGGTCGTTAAACCGGCATAACCATTGGAGCTCGGCGAATGGTCAGAAACATTCGATGGCGGGGCGATAACTGGGCTCTCGCCGGACCCCGGCCCGGCTCAGACGACCGCGCCGACCAGCCAGAGCACCCCCATGCCGACCGCGATAGTCGCGAGCACGTTCTCGGTCCGCCACGCGACACCCGCGGCGACGACCGCCGCGATCACCTTCGGTGGCTCGGCCTCGACCGCGCCGCTGGGTTCGAGCGCGACGATGGCCGGCACCACCAGCGCGGCGAGCACCGCCGCCGGGACGAGCTCCAGGGTCCGTTCGACGCGGGCCGGAACGTCGTCGACCCGGCCGAACAGCAGGATGAACGAGAGGCGGAGCGCGAGCGTGACGAGGCCGACTGCGACGACGATGCCCCACAGGGTCGTCGCGTCGTAGCTCATGCCTCCCCCTCCGTCTCGCCGGGTCGTTCGTCCGCCGGCCAGTCGGTGAACGTGTCGACGAGCACGCCGACGGTCAGCCCGATGAGCGCCGCGGCCACGAGCCCGAGGTCGAGCGGGAGCGCGGCCGCCGGGATGGCCACGCCGCCAGCAACCACGCCGACGAGGCCGCTGAGGCGGTCCTTCAGCGACGGGACGAGCAGCGCGAGGAACGTCAGTGGCACGGCGAACTCCAGCGACAGCCCGGGTGGCACGCTCCCGCCGACGACGACGCCGACGGCCGTCGAGACGACCCAGACCGCCCACAGCGCGAGCGCCGCGCCGAGGTAGTACCAGCGCCGCCGCCCGATGCCCGGCTCGTCGCCACGGAACTCCGTGACTGCGACCGCGTAGGACTGGTCGGTCAGCGCGTACGCGGAGAGCCACTTCCACGGCGGCGAGAAGTCACGGAAGTACGGCGCGATGGACGCGCTGTACATCAGGTAGCGGAGGTTGACGACGGCGGCGGTCACCACGACGACGGCGACGGGAGCGCCGTCGCCCACGAGCTCGATGAGTGCGAGCTGGGACGCGCCGGCGAAGATGACGACCGACATCGCGACCGTCTGGAGCGCTCCGAAGCCGGCGTCGAGGGCGCTGATACCGGTGATGAGCCCGAACGGGACGACGCCGAGCATGAACGGACCGATCGCCCGAGCACCTTCGGCTGCATCGCTGCGGACGCTCACTCGCGGGTCACCTCGATACCACGACGGTCGCCTGTCATCGTCGGGGCGACGACACCGAGGCCAATAGGTCGTTGGTTCCCGGGTACCTTCGCCGTCTCTGTCCTTGCGGCCGGTCCGTCACGGAGACCCTACAGTCCCCGCCCGTCGACGACCTCGACGAGGACCCCGCTGCCGGAGTGGCTCGTCTCGTCGAACTCCTCGACGCGAACGCGGACCCGTTCGTCGACGAGCACGTCCGGGTCCTCGACGCCTGGCAGGCTGAGCCGCGAGTCGCCGATGCGGATGACCGCAGCACCGTCCTGCACGCCACTGACGAACGCGGTTACCTCCTCGCCCGGGTCGAACGCCGGGGTGCGGGTGCGGAAGCCGACGCCAGCGAGGACGGATGACAGGTAGCTCATACGCGCTCCACCTCCGCGGACTGGCGGTCGTGGACGTACTCGCGGCCGTAGCCGGTCCACGCGGCGAAGACGAACACCGCCACGAGGAACCAGCCGTGGAAGACGTAGGGCCAGACGGTCACCGGGTTGACGACCATCGACTCGGTGAACCACGGGACGCTCTCGGTCAGGCTCGTCATCGCGCCGTACCCCGCGAGGAGCCCGCCGCCCCACGGGAAGATGTACCCGAGTGCGGAGGTGTTCGCGTCGAGGATGTTCGCGCGGCGGTAGCCGTTCAGGTTGAATCGACCGCCGAGGCGTGCGATGTACGGTGCGATGGCTATCTCCGCCGCGGTGTTGATGGTGATCATCCCGTTGACCAGCGCCGTGCCGAGGACCATCGTCAGCTCCGTGCGGCGGACCGTCGTCGCGACGGAGCTGATGAGGAAGTCGAGGATGGCCTCGAAGCCGCCGCCGCGGATCATGATCTCCGCCGCCGCGACGATGAGTAGCGTCAGGACGATGAGCGGGAAGAACCCGACCGCGCCATTGTAGAGTGCGCCGCCGACGACGGCGGACTCTTCGGGGCCAGCCAGTCGGACGATGGGGAGCCACGTCAGCTCGGATGCGAGGCTCGTCTCGGCGGGCGCGACGAACACGATGATGTCGGACAGCGACGAGAGCCCGAGGGCGAGGTTCGCGACGATGGCGGTCAGCAGCCCCCAGGAGACCGCCTCGACGATGTGGCGTCCCTGTATGGCCGTCACGATGACGACGCCCATCGAGACCAGGTGGACGAGGCCGAGCGCGTTGGCCTGTTCGGCGAGGCTCGTCCCGGCGCCGGTGACCTCGATGCCGGACATCGACAGTCCGGCGAGGACGTACGCCGCGAACGCGAACACCGCCGCGACGAGCGCGTACTTCAGTCGGGAGGAGACGACACCCCCGATGTCGGCGTCCTGCGTGACCGCGCTCACGATGGTCGTGTCCGAGACCGGCGCGAGGTTGTCACCGAACACCGCCCCGGAGAGGATAGCGGCGAAGAGCAGCGTCGGGTTCGCGCCGAGCAGGATGCCCGCGGGGAACACGACCGTCGTGAACGTGATCGCCGTCCCGTAGCCGGTGCCGATACCGGTCGCGAGCAGGGCCGCGAGCACGAACGTCAGCGCCGGGAAGAGGTCGCCCGCGACGCCGGTGACGTCGGCGGCCCAGACGAGTCCGTTCACGAACTGGCCGGCCTGCAGGACGTTCGCGAACATGCCGGCCCAGAGCCAGGCGACGACCGCGGTCGCGGCCACGCGCTGGGTCATCCCGTCGAAGATCGTGTCCGCGTAGTCCTTCCACGAGCCCTTCACGAGGAACAGGCCCGCGATGAGGCCGACGAGCATGCCCACGACCAGGCCTTGCGTGTCGCCGACGCCGAGGACGCCGCTCTGGAAGATGGCCCAGGCGACGAAGACGGCGAGCGGGACCGTGCTCGCGGCACGCCCACCGTAGAACTTCAGGTCGGGTGGGTCCGATTCCTCGATAGCATCGAGCGATTCCGTCTCTTCCATGGGGAAGCCGGTGACTAGCCCACTGGATAAAACGGCACGAAATCATCCGATAGTTTCCGGGTGACTGGTGTGTGAACCGCTGACATCAGCCCAGTTCCGCCCAGATGAGCCGGTAGCAGGCCCAGAGAAACGTGGTTCGAGTGAAACGTGAGCGACTGGTTCGGTGTTCTGTGCTTCGGCGGATGTATCCCGGGGCTAATTTTACGGCACCCATCGGGAGAACTACACCTCGAGAGAAACTCCAGTGAACCGTTCACCGGTTTGTGCCGGGCCGCCGGCGATGGTCGGTCAGTCGACTGTCCGCCAGAGGTAGAGCGAGGCGTACGAGCGGTACGGGCGCCAGCGCTCGGCCGTCTCCACCATCTCGCCGCGGGTCAGGTCGTCGCCGTAGAGCGCGGACATCCCGTTCCGGATGCCGAGGTCCTCGACCGGAAACACGTCGGGCCGCGCGAGACTGAACATGAGCTGCATCTTGGCGGTCCAGACGCCGATGCCCTTGATGTCGGTGAGCTCGGCGACGACCTCCTCGTCGTCCATCCGGGCGAAGTGCTCACGCGTGTAGCCGTGCGCCTCGAACGCTTCGGCGACGTTCCGGACGTACCCGACCTTCTGGCCGGACAGCCCGGCGTCCCGGAGCGTGGCCTCGTCGGCGGCGAGGACGGCCGCCGGTTCGACATCGACCGCGTCGTACAGTCGCTCCCGGATGGCCGTCGCCGCCGAGGTCGACACCTGCTGGCTGACGATGGACCGGACCAGCCGCTCGAACGGGTCCTCGGCCGGCTCCAGTTCGAGCGCACCGTGCTCCTCGACGACGGGACCGAGTTCGCGGTCGGTCCGGAGCTGTTCGAACGCGTCTTCGCTCATCTACGTATCCGGAAGCAGGAGCCGGAGCCCGATAAGCGTACACCTCCCTCCCGAAACGACTAAGTACCCAGCGCGAGAATATGTAAGTAGACGGTAAACTAAACTATTTTGGTAATACTTATCCGGTAGCAGCTGCTATCCCCTAATCCCGGTAGGAAGCGTCTACTACCGGCTGATGCCCGCGGGGGGACAGTGCCGACGAGTGACTACCACGAGAAGCATCCGAAAACGGACGCATATTCATGACCGAGGCACACCAGCAGACCATCGACTGGGACGAGTTCTGGCGTACCGCCGACGAGGACGACCAGCAGAGCGCGACCCCGAGCGCGCACCACGTCAGGGAGGCACTCGCCGACCTCGTGGCAGAGACGGGCGGTATCGACTCCTTCGCCGACGTGGGCTGTGGCCCGGGCGTCGTCACCTTCGACGTCGCGGAGCGGAACCCCGAGGCCGACGTGGTCGGCTACGACGCCGCCGAGGCCGTCCTGGAGACGAACCGCGAGCGAGCGACGACCGATAGCATCGGCAACATCAGTTTCGAGCGCGCGGTCCTCCCGGCGTTCGAGCCCGATCGCCAGTTCGACCTCGTCCTCTGCTACGGCACCCTCGCCTACGTCACCGAGTCCGAGCAGGCCCTCCAGAACCTCTACGACGCGGTCGCCCCCGGTGGCCACCTCGTCCTCGGCTACGTCAACGAGTTCGGAGCGGCCCAGTTCCGCGCCCAGCACGCCGACCTGACGGAGAGCGACGACCCGCGACGCGACCCCGACGAGTACGGAGAACGCTTCGGCCTCGTGATGGACGAGCGGAGTACCCTGTCGTTCGACGCCATCCGCAACGCGCTCGGGACCTGGCCCCGCAGCATCTGGGAGGTCGCCGAGAAGCCCGAGAAGCGGTGGGCCTGGAGTCACGTCCCGCTGGTCTACGTGCCGAAACCGGCGTAGCAGCTCTGCGGCGAAGAACGAGCAACAACCCTGCTGAGCCGGCCCTCAATAGCAAGTCCAGAAGCGTGAGCTTTCGCAGAAATCAGACCGACCGTCCGCGCTCGCGTCAGCGAGCGCGGTTCACCGGCGACGAGCGGAGCGAGTCGCCGGCCTTTTTGGCCGAGCTTTTTCGAGGAGCGGTGCGCCTCCGGCGCACCCGACGACGAAAAAGGTCGTGGTTAGTAACCCTTGCCGAGCAGCTCGCGGGCGATGATGTTCTTCTGGATCTCGGTGGTGCCCTCGTAGATCTGGGTGATCTTCGCGTCGCGGTAGAACCGCTCGACGGGGAAGTCGTTCACGAAGCCGGCACCGCCGTGGATCTGGACGGCCTCGTTGGCGACGTCGACGGCGACGCGGGAGGCGTACTCCTTGGCCATGGAGGCGAGCTTCGTGATGTCCGCGCCCTGGTCGACGTTCCAGGCGGCCTTGTACGTCAGCATGCGGGCAGCCTCGGTGCGGGTGTGCATGTCCGAGAGCTTGTGCTGGATGGCCTGGAAGTCCGAGATGGGGCGGTCGAACTGCTCGCGTTCCTGGGCGTAGGAGAGCGCGGCCTCGTTCGCGCCCTTGGCGATACCGACACCCTGTGCGGCGACCGCGGTGCGCGTCTCGTCGAAGAACTGCATCTGCTGGAGGAAGCCCATGCCGCGCGTGCCGATGAGGTTCTCCTCGGGGACGCGCACGTCCTTGAGGATGAGCTCCGCGGTGTCGCTGGCGCGGATACCGAGCTTGCCCGTGATCTTCTCCGCCTCGAACCCGTCGCGGTCGGACTCGACGACGATCTGGCTGAAGCCGTTGTAGCGCCCCTCGGCGTCGGGGTCGGTCTCACAGAGGACGACGTAGTAGTCGCCGATGGAGCCGTTCGTGATCCACATCTTGTTCCCGTTGATGACCCACTCGTCGCCGTCCTTCTCGGCCTGCGTGGAGACCGAGGAGACGTCGGAGCCGGTATCGGGCTCGGAGATGGCCGCACCCATGATGGCGTCACCGGTCGGGATGGGCTCGAGGAACCGCTCCTTCTGGTCATCTGTCCCGAACTCCATGATAGCGTCCGCGCCGAAGCTCGTGGACGTCAGCGAGAGGCCGATGCCGGGGTCGACGGCGAACAGCTCCTCGGTGATGAGGGCGGACTCGAGGTTCCCGTAGTCCGCACCGCCGTACTCGAAGGGGATGTGCGCCCCGAGCAGTCCCGCGTCGGCGGCCTTCTCGATGATATCCCAGGGGTACTTCTCCTCGACGTCGTACTCCTGTGCGACCGGCTCGATCTCGTTCTCCGCGAAGCGTGCCACTTCTTCCTTGATCTGTTTCTGCTCGTCGGACAGCGCGAAATCCATAGTAAACCATTAACACATTGTTCGTTAAAAAGCTATGTACCCGATTATAAACGTACAAGGAGTTTCCGAATGCGCTAAGGGAAACCTTGAAACGGCTTCCAGTTGAGTTGTTCCGCATGGACCTGGAAGAAATCAACACCGTCGCAGTTCTCGGTGCGGGTAACATGGGACACGGCATCGCCGAAGTCGCATCACTCGCGGGCTACGACGTGAACATGCGGGACATCAAGGACGAGTTCGTCCAGGGGGGCTACGACAAGATCGAGTGGTCGCTCGGCAAGCTCGCAGACAGCGAGCAGATCAGCGAGGACGAGGCCGACGCCGCCCTCGACCGCGTCACGCCACTCGTCGACCTCGAGGAGACCGTCGCCGACGCCGACGTCGTCATCGAGGCCGTCCCCGAGAAGATGGACATCAAGGAGGACACCTGGACGGACGTGGAGGAGTACGCCCCCGAGCACACCGTGTTCACGACGAACACGTCCTCGCTCTCCATCACGGACCTCTCCGAGTTCACGGACCGGCCGGAGCGCTTCTGCGGGATGCACTTCTTCAACCCGCCGATCCGGATGGACCTCGTGGAGGTCATCTCCGGCGAGCACACAGACGACGCGACGCTCGACATCGTCGAGGACCTCGCCGACGACTTCGGCAAGACGCCGGTCCGCGTCCGCAAGGACGTCCCCGGCTTCATCGTCAACCGCGTCCTCGTCCCGCTGATGAACGAGGCCGCGTGGCTCGTCGACGAGGGCGTCGCCACCATCGAGGAGGTCGACGCGACGACGAAGTTCGACATCGGCCTGCCGATGGGGAGCTTCGAGCTGTCGGACTACGTCGGTATCGACGTGGGCTACCACGTCCTCGACTACATGCACGAGGTCGCCGGTGAGCGCTACGAGCCCGCGCCGATGATGGTCGAGAAGGTCGAGAACGAGGAGTTCGGCCAGAAGACCGGGCAGGGCTTCTACGACTACGAGGACGGCGACGGCGCCGACGTCTCGATGGACGACGACCTGTTCAACGAGACGGTCAAGGAGCGCCTGCTCGCCGCGCTCGCGAACGAGGTCGCGTTCCTCGTCGGCGACGACGTCGCCTCGCCCGAGGAGATCGACACCGCCGTCAAGCTCGGGGGCCGCTGGCCGAAGGGGCCGGCGAAGTTCGCCGACGAGTACGGCGTCGCGGAGCTCGCCGACGCACTGGACGAGGCGTACGAGGCGTCCGGCCACCCGCGCTACGAGGCGTTCGACTACCTCGCGACGGTCGCCGAGGAGGGCGGCTTCTACGACCAGGCCGAGGGTGACGCCGAGGGGACGCCCGACTTCGACACGCTCGAGATCAGCTACCCCGGCGACATGGTCGGGCAGATCGAGCTCTCGCGGCCCCAGCAGATGAACTCCATCAGCCTCGAACTCATCGAGGACCTGGACGCCGCCATCGACCTGTTCGAGGAGGACGACGACGTGCGCGCGGTCCTGCTCACCGGTGCGGGTTCGAAGGCGTTCTCCGCTGGCGCCGACTTCATGAGCATCGCCGGCGGCGGTGCCGACCCGTTCAACGCCGTCGAGCTCTCGAAGTACGGCCAGGAGACCTTCGGCCGTCTGGAGCAGGTCGAGATGCCCGTCGTCGCGGCAATCGACGGCTACTGTCTCGGCGGTGGCATGGAGCTCGCGACCTGTGCGGACATCCGCGTCGCGTCCTCGCGCTCCGAGTTCGGCCAGCCCGAGTTCAACCTCGGCCTCCTCCCGGGGTGGGGCGGCACGCAGCGTCTCCAGCGCATCGTCGGCATGGGCCGTGCGAAGGAGATTATCTTCACCGCCGAGCGCTTCCCCGCCGAGGAGATGGAAGAGTTCGGCTTCGTGAACGAGGTCTACGATCCCGACGAGTTCGAGGCCGCGGCCGTCGAGTACGCCGAGAAGCTCGCCGGTGGCCCGCCGCTCGCACAGCGCTTCACCAAGCGCGCGATGCTCAAGGGCTGGGACGACAGCGAGGCAGGCCTCGAGGTCGAGTCGCTCGGCTTCGGGCACGTCGTCGGCAGCGAGGACGTCCACGAGGGCATCAACGCGTTCTTCGGCGACGACGACCCCGAGTTCGAGGGGAAGTAACCACACCGACCGCGGCGGCCCCTTCCGGCTGAGACAGCGTTTTTTCGGTCCGGTTCCAAGCCGGCGGCGTGTACACGGGCAAGACCGAGCAGCCGTGCTGCCTCTGTGACGACCCCGAGACGGCGGTCCGGCTCGACCTGCCACCGCGTGCTGTCCCCGAGATGAAGCACTCCGGAGCCATCGCCTGGCAGGATATCGTCGGCGAGGTGTCCATCCACTTCTGTGCGAACGACTGGGAGCTCGTCCGCGAACTCGTCCTCGACATGGGCATGAGCCCGCTGTCGCGCTGCAACGTCGCCCGCGCCTCCTTCGACCTCCGGGAGGACTTCGAGGCGCTGCTGAACGACGTGCGCGACGAGCCGGACCACGGCCCGGTCGAGCGGCGGATGCTCGAGGAGAGCGAGGCGACGCTGTCGGCGGACGACGCGGAGGACCCGGCCCGCGTACAGGCCAGACTCGTTCAGTGGACGCTGGCGGAGGGCTGACGCCGATTCGGTCGTGGCTGCCCCGCGGGCCGGCGCGGAGGGGTAAACCTCAAATCCCCCGGCGCGCGAGTAAGGGATGTGACACTCCTCGACATCATCGACCGGGTTCGGTCGAGCGAGAAGACGCTGACGCTGTTCAATCTCCCGCCAGCGTCGTCGCTGGACACCGAACTCGCGTCCTTCTTCGAGGACATGAACGTCCGTGTCGACGTCGACGAGACGGTCGCCGACGCGCCGACGTTCGGTACGCTGACCGCGCCCGACGAGTTCTACGCCGCCGTCACCGGCGACGAGCTACGGTCGCTGCTCGACGGCCCGAATCCGGGCCCCGATGGCCTCGGAATCGACGACACCGACCACGAGCCGCTGCTGTTGCCGCTGAAAGAGACGACGTTCACGTCCTACGACAGCGGCCGGATGATGGACGTGACCCGCGAGATAGAGGACCGCGCGTTCCGCTACGGGACGGGCGAGCTACACGTCGGCTTCCAGGAGCTCTCGCGCTTTACCGACCAGACCGACGTGTACCGTCGGCTCGCGACGACCGACCTCGACATCCACATCTACGGGGCACCGGACGCGACCGTCGACGTCGACGGCCTGCAGGTCCACGCCAGCGACGACGAGGAGCTCCGGCTCACCTGGTTCGTCGCGTTCGACGGCGGTGACACGCCCGAGGAGAAGTGTGCCCTCCTCGCTCGCGAGGGCGAGGTCGAGGGGTTCTACGGCTGCTGGACGTACGACCCCGACGTCGTGGACCGGGTCGTCGAGTACCTGTCGGGACGGTACGACCGCGTCGCGCCGTAACCCGCTCGGCCGCGTTCGTCTCGGTACGATGTGACAGAGAAAACCCACCGCGGGTTGTTATCTGGCCCTCCTTATATCAGAAAGAAGAACTGTGGGCGCGGCATTTATGAACCATAGACACCATAGCCCGAACGTGGCAGAAAACGACGGTCAAGGGGCTGGCGACACATCGGGTGGCCTCGAGGTGCTCGTCGTCGACGACGAGTCGCGACTGGCGGACCTCTTCGCCGCGTGGCTCCAGACGGACTACAACGTCGAGGCGGCCTACGACGGCGAGTCGGCGCTGGAGCTGATGGAGGACACTGTCGAGATAGTGCTGCTCGACAGGCGGATGCCCGGTCTCTCCGGCGACGAGGTGCTGGACCGCATCCGCGAGCAGGGCTACGACTGTCGCGTCGTGATGGTCACCGCCGTCGACCCCGACTTCGACATCATCGAGATGGGCTTCGACGACTACCTCGTGAAGCCGGTCTCGAAGGACGAACTCCTCCAGGTAGTCGAGAGCGTCACCGGTCGCTCCGAGTACGAGACGGACATCCAGGAGTACTACGCACTCGTCTCGAAGAAGTCCCTGCTCGAGTCCGAGAAGTCCGAGCGGGAGCTCGAAGACAACGACGAGTACGCGGAACTCTGCGAGCGCGTCGACGAACTCCGCGAGCGCGTGGACCAGACCGTCTCCGGGATGCAGGACCACGACGACTTCGTCGGCGCGTTCCAGGACCTCCCCGGCGGTAGCTGATTACGGCGACTCCACGTCCGAGAACTCGAACCTGGCCCCACCAGACTCGCTCTCGACGACCCGTGTCGTCCAGCCGTGCGCACTCGCGACTTCTCTGACGACCCACAGCCCGATGCCGAGACCCTCGTCCGAGGTCGAGAAGTCCGAGTCGAACGCGTTCTCTCGTACCTCCGCCGGCATCCCTTCGCCGTCGTCCGCGACGTAGAACCCGACCATCGTCTGCGTCTCCGTCTCGACGTGTTCGACGCCGGTTCCGGCTTCCTCCGGGAACTGGAACCCACCGGTGTCGACGGTGTGCTCCGGCTCCTCGTACAACAGTCCGACCTCGACGGTGACGTCCTCGCCGCCGTGCTCGATGGCGTTGCGGAACAGGTTCTCGAACGCCCGCAGGAGCCGTGAGCGGTCGGCCTCGAACCGACCCGACCCCTCGATGTTAAGCGTCGCCGCGGGCGTCTCGACGTTCGCCCACGCCTCGCGGACCAGCGCGTCGAGCTCCATCGGCTCGGTCTCGGTGACGGTCTGGCCCTGTCTGGCGATCGCGAGCACGTCGCCGACGATGTCCTCCATCCGTTCGAGGCCGTCGGCGACGTGTTCGAGCGAGCCACGAACGTCCTCGGGCGCGCTCTCCATCGCCATCTCGAGGTAGCCCTGGGAGACGCCGAGCGGGTTCCGGAGGTCGTGGCTGACGATGCTCGCGAAGGCGTCGAGGCGCTCGTTCTGACGCTGGAGCTCGCGTTCGCGTTGCTTCCGTTCCGTGATGTCGCGCATGACGCCGACCGTCCCCCGGAACTCGTCGTCGTAGGGGAGCAGCGCCAGTTGGACCTCGCAGGGGTACCGCCGACCACCTTTCGTGTCGACGGTGACCTCCTGGGTCTCGCCCTCCATCCGGCCGTCGGCGATCATCCCCTGGATGACCCGCTCCCCCCGTTCGACGGTCTCGTCGTCGAGGATGATGGAGATGTGTTCGCCGAGCAGCCCCTCCCGGCTGTAGCCGGTCATCGAGAGCATCGCGTCGTTGACCGTCATGAAGTGGCCGTCGCTGTCGAGCGCGTACATGCCGTCGCCGACGGTCTCGACGAGACGCTCGTAGCGTTTGAGGACGCGCTCCTGCTGGTCGATGCGGCCGCGGATGGCGATGGTGTCGAGGACGTGCGAGGCGCTGCCGGCGATCTCCCAGAGCGCGCTGACCTCCATCTCGGAGAAGCCGCCGGGGTCGTCGGAGTAGACGCCGAGGACGCCGTACAGTTCGTCGTCGGAGTACAGCGGCGCGACGACGACGGCGTTGCAGCCACGTTCGGTCGCCGCGGACCGCCACGGGACGGCCGCGCGATGGGCCTCGATGTCGTTGACGACCTGGGGTTCGCGGGTCCGCAGCGCGCGCTCGATGACCGTCTGTTCACCGCCGCCGCCGCGCCCGACGGGGAAGGTCACGCTGACCGGCCAGTCGTCGGTCGCGCTCGCCGACACCCACGGGACGACCTGGCCCTCGCGCTTGTCGTACTCGCCGATCCACGCGAAGGTGTAGCGCCCGCCGAGTGTGAGCTGCTCGCAGACGGCCTGTTCGATGTCCATGGGCGACGAGGCGTCGACGAGCGCCCGTTTCACGTCGCGGACGAGGTCCTCCGGACGGCTCCCACCGGGCGGCGCGGCGTCGGTCGGGTTGCGGACGACGGAGTTGGCGACCCAGGCGGCGAACGCGTCGTCCGAGCCGGCGTCGCCGACGCCGTCGAGGAAGTCGACGACCTCCATGACGGCGGCACCGCTCCCACGGTCGGCCTCGTACTCGGTGAGCACGAGCAGCGGGATGTCGGGGTGTCGCTCGCGGGTCGCCTGGAGCACCGCCGGGGAGGCATCGATGGTCTCCATGTCGCTGACGATGCAGTCGAGGTCGCCGTCGGCGAGGTGTTCGATGACGCCGGTGAAGCCCGCGGCCGTGAGAACCTCGACGTTCGGGTAGGACCACTGCAGGGGAGCGGCGAGACTGGCGCGCAACTGCGCGTCGTTGCTGATGATGAGAACCCGTTTCGTGGCCGTCATTGTGTCAAGTCCTTTCGCGACCGGTCGACGCTCGCCACCGTCGGCCGGGCGCAGTTCGGTTACCCGTCTGTTTCGGTGTCGCGATAATGACGCTTGTGGTAGCCCACCCCGAAGCCGACTGGCACCGGGGGAACAGAACGGCTGACGCCGCCGGCTGGGTGTGTCGGTCGCGGCCTCCACCCTGTGGCGTCCACCGGCAGGCGACGTACGCCGCGTCGACCCGCTGCCCCGGTGTCGTCTGAGCCGGGTCAGGCCTGGCGGTAGATGAGGTTGCGCTGGATGGCGTTCGCGCCCTCGTAGATGACCGGGATGCGCACGTCGCGGTACACCCGGGCGATGCGCCGCTCGTCGAGCACGGAGCGGCCGCCGTGGAGCTGCATCCCCAGCTCGGCGTTCTCGGTCGCGGTCTCGGTCGCCTTCGTCTTGGCCATCGCGGCCCAGTAGCCGGGGTTCTGCCCGCTCTCGACCTTCTCGCAGGCCCGCCAGACGAGCGACCGTGCGGACTCGAACTCGAGCAGCATGTCCGCGAGGTCGTGCTGGACCGACTGGAAGTCGGAGATGGAGCGTCCGAACTGCTCGCGGTCGTGGACGAACGCCCACGCCTCCTCGATGGCGGCGGCGGCGAGGCCGAGCCCGTGGCCCGCGACGGCGACGCGGCCGTGGTTGAAGAAGTCGGCGAGCATCATGAAGCCGTTCCCCTCGTGGCCGACGAGGTTCTCCTCGGGGATGCGTGCGCCGTCGAACGTGATGTGGGCCTGCTTCGAGGCGCGAAAGCCCATCTTCTCGGGGATGTGCTCGGGCTCGTAGCCGTCGATGTCGGTCGGCACGATGAAGATGGAGTGGTTGCCGTAGCGGTTGTCCTCGTCGTCGTCGGTGCGTGCGTACACCGTTATCCAGTCGGCCTCGACGCCGTTGCCGATCCAGTACTTCTCGCCGTCGAGCACGTACTCGTCGCCGTCCTTCTCGGCGGTGGTCTCGATGCCGGCGAGGTCGCTCCCCGTCTCGGGCTCGGAGACCGCCAGTCCCGATATCTGCTCGCCCTCGGCGACGGGTCGGAGGAACGTCTCTTTCTGCTCCTCGTTGCCGTACTCGTAGGTCATCTCGCAGCCGAAGCTGGCGAGCTGGAGGGTGAGCGCGATGCCCGCGTCCGCCTTGTAGAACTCCTCCGTCATCGCCAGAATCTCGGGCAGCGAGAGCCCCCGACCGCCGTACTCCTCGGGGATGTCCTGGCCGACCAGCCCGGCCTCCTGTCCCGCCTCGAGTATCTCCCAGGGGTACTCGCCGGACTGGTAGTACTCCTGTGCGTTCGGCTCGATGTGCTCGGCGGCGAACGCCCGCGCCTCGGCCTTGATGTCGTGGGCCGCCTCCGGAACGAGACTGTCCTCTAAGAGTTCCATGCCTGCGGTTCGGTCCGGACGCCCAAATACGGTGTGGCGACGGCAGCCCGGTGTCCGGCCGACCCGGTAGCGGGTCGACCGGGGACTACCGGACCGCCCGCACGGTGTAGGTCTCGCCGCGGAAGCGGACCACGGCCCGCGACGACTCGCTACCGGGGAGCGCGACGACCGCCGGGTCGACACGGTGGTCACCGGTCAGCAGCCGGACTCGGTCCCGGTCCACGCCGTCGAGGAACGACAGCGAGTTCCGCAGTGCGGGGAACCTGAGGACCAGCTCGAGCGGTACGGAGGTGGCGTCGCCGGCCCCCGTCGCCTCGGCCGTCAGCACCCCTGGGTCCGACGGGTCGTACTCCCTCGTCCGGACCCTGAGCGTACCGTCGGGCTCCTCGGTGGTCGCCTCGACCGTGTCCGTCCGCGTCAGCTCGGGGTCGGTCCCGTCGGTCACGTGCACCGCGGCGGCCGGGTCGCTCCCGGCCTCGGCGAGCCGGAGCCGCACCGCGTAGTAGCCCGCCCGGAGTTCGTCGAGCGTCACGTCGTCGCCGTAGCGCCCGAAGCCGACCTCGACGGCCCTCGCTCCGCCGACGGGGACGAACTCCCGGTTCCCCGACAGCGTCACCGCGGACGATGCGACCGGGAGCCACGCCGTCCCGTTCGACCGGAACAGCTCGTGGCCGACGACGGTGACGGGCCGGTCGCCGTCGTTACGGAGGGTGAACGTGACCGCCTCCGCGGCGGCGGCCGTCTCGGCGGCGGGTTCGAGGTAGACCGCCGCGTCCTCGGCACGGGCGTCGTGGAACCAGCTCGTCTCGGACTCCAGCACGGGCAGCGCGACGTCGGTCAGCACCGAGGCCGGCGGGCCGCCACCCGCGCGGACCCGTCGCACGGCGAGGAAGAACCCGGCGCGGCCGTCGGCGGTCTCGAACCGGTACGTCGCCGGCGGGAGGCAGCCGTCCGTCGACGGGGGCGTCAGCAGCTCGAACACCTGTCCGACGGTGGCTCCGGGGTCGACCGTGACCGACCGCACGTAGCCGACCCCGTTCACGTCGGCACTCGCACGCCAGCAGCCGGTGTCGGGGTCGCCCGGGCGGACCGTCTCGAACGCCGGGTCGCTCGTCGGCACCAGGAACAGCCGGGGGCCGTCCGGAGCCGGTTCGAGCACCCCCTCCTCGGGCTCGTACGCGATGCCTATCGGGGCACCGAACGGGACCGCGCCGTCGAACTCGACCTCGCGCTCCGCGTCGCTCCGGTTCGTCAGGGCCACCCACAGCCGGACCGGACCGCCGTCGTCGCGGGGGAGGAGGCCAACGTCGTACGCGAACGGCTCGGCGTCGGCGCGGTCGAACACCGACAGCCGCCGTCGGACCCCGTCGACGGTGACGGCGTCGCTCGGGTCGGCCGGGGGGCCGTCGTCGTAGGCGTCGGCGTCGTTGGGGTCGTCGTGGTCCTCGGTGCGCGGTGCCACGTCGAACGCCGGCCGGTCGGTCCCACCACCGCGGTCGAGCGTGTTACACCCGGCGAGGGCGGACAGGGAACCGGTCAGGGCGGCGAGGGCTGCTCTGCGTCGCACGACCGTCGATGGTCAGCGGACCGACATCCCTCTTGCGGTGCCCGTCGGCCGGTCAGCCCGACTCGGTCCGGACGCGGTAGCCGGTGCCATCGAAGGCGAAGGCGACGCCGCCGTCCTCCCCCGTCGGGAGCCCAAGGGTCGCGGCACCGATGGCGAACCGCTCCCGGCGCACGTCGGGCGTCCGCAGCTCGACCCGGTCGACGTCGCCGTCGACGAGGTACGAGAGCGTGTCCCGGAGCGCCTGGAACTGGAGCACCTGCGGGAGTATCAGCGAGGTGTCCGGTCGCGTCGCCGTGCGTTCGACCGTCACGACGGCGTCCGACGGGCCGGAGTCGCCCGAGGCGAGCACGTCGAGGGTGTCGCCGCGCCTGGTCGTCGACTCGACCATGCCCGACGGTGCGAGTTCCGGGCCGTCCCCCACGAGTTCGACGAGCGTGGCGAACACGTCGAGCGAGCGGCGCTCGTTGCCGCGCCACACCTGCACCCGGGGGAAGACGACAGCGTACCGCCCGGGAGACAGCCCGCCGATGCTCGCGGGGTCGCCGTAGGCGAGCCGCGGCCGGCCGTCGATGTCGAACGTCGTCCGGTCCCGTTCGCCCGGCCTGACGACGGTGTCCTCGTCGCTGCTGCTCTCCCTGGCGAGCGGCGCGACCACCGCCCAGCCGTCCTCGTGCCGGGAGACGAGCGCCCACGCCCCGTCGTGGACGAGCGAGCCCGGCCCGTAGTTGTGCAGCGTCGTCCGGAGCCGGCCGTTGGCGAGGCCGACCTGCTCCGCGCTCGGTTCCAGGTAGCGTGGCGTGTCCGCGTCGGCCTCGTGGAACCAGTGGACGGTCCCGTCGATCGCGGTCAGTCCCGGCGTCGACGGGTCCGTGAACTGTGACCCACGCCAGTCGTCCGCCCGACTGGGGAACACCGAGAGCCCGAGCCGCCAGCCACCGTCGCCGACGACCGCGTACTGGCCGGTCGGGAGACACACGTCCGCACCGCGCATCACGACGACGCCGTAGCGTCCGCCGACAGTCGCGCCGGGCGGTATCGTCACCGACCGGGTCTCGTCCTCGGGCTCGACCACGTCCCGTGAACGGGTCTTCCAGCAGGCGTTCCAGAGCCGGAGGCCCTCCGTCGGGTCCCCCTGGGAGACGGGAACGACGTACAGCGGCAGGCCGCGGCCACGGAGGCGGTACGTGGAGACCGGCGGGGTCGCCCCGAACTCGAGGGTCCGGTCGGAGTCGGAGACGTTGCGGAGACCGACCCAGAGCAGCGCCGGGTGGGACTCGGTGGCCGTCCCGACGAACCCGGCATCGAGGGCGAGTCCGTCAGGAACGTCGGTCGCGCGGAGCGAGACCAGGCGGTGCTCGGGGCCGACCTCGCTGACGGTCGCCGGCGACCGCTCGACGCGTGGCTCCGCGAACGGCGAGTCGGTCGCTGTCGGCGTCGGTGTCTCGACCTCCAGCGGCCGTCGGGTCGTCCCTCCGCCGTCTGCGAGGCCGTTACAGCCGGCGATGGAGGCGGTCGCGAGCGTGGAGAGCAGGGCACGGCGGCGCATCGTTCGGCAGTTCGTGACGGAGGCCCAAAGGCGTTGAGTGCAGCGGTCGACGCAGGAACTTATTTGCCTCCCCCTGCCGAACGTGTCAATATCCAATGAGTCGTGACGGTGGTGCCGACGCGACGGTGTGTCCATCCTGTGGGACGCGTGCGGACGCCGGAGACCGGTTCTGCTCGGCCTGCGGCACGGCGCTCGCCACCGAGGAGCGTGGCGAGCAGTCCGGCCAGACCGCTGCGGCCGGTCCGGCAGATAGTTCGTCCGATGCCGACAGCAGCTCCGGCAGTGAGACAAGCGACGACCAGCACGACGAGTCCGAGGAGATAGTGCGGGCGACCGACCCTGCAGCACCCGAGGCGGCGTCGACCGGAACCGGACCCGCGGACGGGACCGAGCGCGACAGGTCGAACGGGGGCGGCGCTAGCAGCGAATCGGGCGGTACCCAGGACGCCGCCGACAGGGACCGGACGGACGCCGCCGACGCCGAGACGGCGACGCTGGAACCCTGGCAGAAGCGCTGTCCGGAGTGCAGTTCGGTGCTCGTCGCACAGGCGGTCCGCTGTACGGGCTGTGGCGCGACGCAGCCGGACGTGGCCACGGCGGACGACGGGGCAGGCAGTGACCAGGCGCAGCACGACGGGCAGCGTGACGACCGCGAGACCGGCTCGGACGGCCAGTCGCGTCCGCGCCGGCGGGACCCACCCGAGAGTCGGCCTCGGGACCGACGGCGACGCGACCGCCGGAGCGAACCGCAACAGCCCGGCCGCCGCGAGCCGAGCCGGGAGAGCAGCGGCCGGACGACCGACGCCGGCGGCGAGGTACAGTACGAACGTGACCGCCGCGCGGAGACGATCGCCTCGGAGCAGGAGCCGCGGCACGGCGCTGGCGGCGACTACCGCGAACGCTCGGCCCGCCGGCGGCAACCGCGAGAGCCACCCCGCGGACCGGCACCGGACCGCGACCGGAGCGAACGGCTGGCGGAGCGACAGGCCGCCCGGCGGGCCGACGCCGACACGCCGTACGAGCCGGCGGTGCCGAGCAGTCGGTGGTGGGCCGGCGTGCTGGTTCCCGCCGTGCTGACGTTCTTCGGTGCCGTCCTCGGGGTCGCGGCGGACCCGACCGCGGTCGCGTCCGGGACGGTACCGTGGGTCGGCGACGGTGGGGGGCTGCTCGAACTCGGCGTGGTGCTGACGCCGACGCTCGCGCCGTTCGCGCTCTACTTCGACCGACGGTACGTCGCCCACGAGACCGGCCGCAGGCCCTCGGCCGCCTACTACCTCGTCGCGGTGCCGTACCTGAACCTCGTCGTCACCGGCCTCTACCTCTGGTGGCGTCAGCAGTGGCTCGCCGACGCGTGATTCGATGAGAAGCCAACCCCGTCGGCGAGAAGAACTAAACACCGCAGTGACAAGATTGGGTGCATGGTGAGACGATGACCGCGGTCTCGACGATGGACGGCATCAAGTACGGCTTCAAGCTGATGGGCTACCAGCTGCTGGTCACGATCCTGAGTGGCGCCGTCGGGTTCGCCGGGTTCATGATACTCAGCATCGGCGGTGCCGCCTCGATGCGAAGCGGGTCGGCGGAGGCGAGCTTCCTCACCGTCCTCGTCGGCGGCGCCGTCTTCCTTGCCGCCGCCGCGATCTGGACCGCCGGGATGGCCGGGACGACGTACAAGGTCGTCGCCGACGCGGTCGAGGCCGGCACCGAGAGCGCGACCACCGGACTGGGCCGGACGACGACGTCGGGCAGCGGCGGGCGCGCGTCCGGCGCCGAGGCACGGACGGGCCGCAGCGGGGGACGTGCCCGCGACTCGTCCTCGTCGTCCGACCCGGCGCCCAGGAAGAAGGGGGGCGGCGGCGGTTCGACGGCGGACTGGTCGGCGCGGGACGGCCCGTCCGACGACGACAGCTCGGCGGAGACGTCGGTCGAGACCACGCGACGTGACGCGTCCAGCAGTCGCTCGCGTTCGTCCGGCGGCCGCGCCGGCGACCGCGGGTCGGAGCCGGAGTCCGGCAGTACCGCCAGTGGTAGCAGCCGGGACCGGTCGTCGCGACGGGACGAGAGCCGCCGCAGCGACGAGTAGGGGGACGGTCCCAGTCGCGGGTCCACCCCGCGGCTGGCCGGGAGAGCCACCTTTTTCGTCGCCGCGTACCCGTGCACCTCCATGTACCTCGCCGACCAGGCGTGGCCGGACCTCGGTTCGTACTTCGCCGAGGAGTCGCTCGCGGTCGTCCCCATCGGGTCGACGGAGCAGCACGGGCCACACCTCCCCGAGAGCACCGACCACGTGATCGCGGAACACCTCGCCCGCGAGGCGGCCGACCGCGCCGGCTACCTCTGCACACCGACGGTCAACGTGGGCGTGAGCATGCACCATCGGCAGTTCCACGGGACGATGTCGGTCGACCCGCCGGCGTTCCGCGACTACGTCGAGAGCATGACGCGGAGCCTCACCCACCACGGCATCGACCGCGTCGTCTACGTCAACGCGCACGGCGGCAACATGCAGCACCTCCGCGAGGTGGGCCGACGCCTTCGAGAGGACCGCGTCGCCTTCGCCGTCGAGTGGATGTGGGACGAGTCCATCCCCGACCTCGTCAACGAGCTGTTCGAGCACAACGGCCCCCACGGCGGCCCGAAGGAGACGGCGATGCTGCAGTACCTCGACGGCGACAACGTCCACGACGACCGCCTGGAGCAGGCACGCGACGGCGGCCGCGTGAACCTGGAAGATGGGGACCCGACGATTCACGGTGCCCGGAACTACTACGACGCCATCGACAACTCGCCCAACGGCGTCTTCGGCGACCAGACCGACGCGACCGCCGAGAAGGGCGAACAGCTGTTCGAGGCCGCGACCGAGCAGCTCGTCGCCCTGCTCGAGTGGCTCGACGGGAAACCGTTCGACGACCTCATGGCCGCGCCCCACGTCGACCCACAGCCCGGCAGCCGGCGGTAGCACGGCGGCTCCGTCCTCCTCGTCTGCCACCGACGGCCCGACAGCGCGGCCCGTGGGCGGGCAGGCCATGTTTCGAAACGAATATCAGTCGCTTGTCGTAACCCGTGGTATGGACGAACGCGTCAGGGAACAGGCCGAAGTACTCGTCGAGGACTGTGCCGAGATCGAAGCCGGTGACAACGTCACCGTCACGGGGCCGCCGGAGGCGGAGGACCTCGCCGTCGCCGTCGCCGAACTGCTCGGCGAGAAGGGGGCGCACCCACAGACACGCCTCCAGTCGAGTCGCGTGGATCGCGCGTACATGCGTGCTGCCGACCCCGAGGACTTCGACACGCCCTCGCACACGCTCGCCGCCGCAGAGGAGACGGACGCCTTCATCTCCATCCGGGGCTCGAAGAACATGTTCGAGACGAGCGACGTGCCGCCCGAGAAGAACCAGGCCCGTCGCCAGCACATGAAGCCCATCCAGGAGACGGTGATGGAGTCGAACTGGGTCGTCACGCAGTACCCCGCGCCCGGCGACGCCCAGAAGGCCGAGATGAGCACCGAGGCGTACGAGGAGTTCGTCTGGGGCGCCATCAACAAGGACTGGGACGAGCAGCGCGAGTTCCAGGCCCAGATGGTCGAGATTCTCGACCCCGCCGAGGAGGTCCGCATCGTGAGCGGCGACACGACCGACGTCACGATGTCCGTCGCCGGGAACATCACGGTCAACGACACGGCCGAGAACAACATGCCCGGCGGCGAGGTGTTCACCGCACCCATCCCGGATTCTGTCGAGGGCGAGGTGCTGTTCGACAAGCCGCTGATGGCCCAGGGGCGCGAGATAACGAACGTCTACCTGAAGTTCGAGGAGGGCGAGGTCGTCGAGCACAGCGCCGAGAAGAACGAGGAGGTGCTCTCGGCACTGCTCGACACCGACGACGGTGCCCGCCACCTCGGCGAGCTTGGCATCGGGATGAACCGCGACATCGACCGGTTCACGTACAACATGCTGTTCGACGAGAAGATGGGCGACACCATCCACCTCGCGCTCGGCCGTGCCTACGAGAAGAACGTCGGCGAAGAGAACGAGGGCAACGACTCGGTCGTCCACGAGGACATGATCGTCGACATGAGCGAGGACAGCTTCATCGAGGTCGACGGCGAGGTCGTCCAGCGCGACGGGACCTTCGTGTTCGAGGACGGGTTCGAATAGGGAGACGCGGAGCGCAGCGAAGCGTCTCCGATATGCGAGCGGGGCGCCGTGGGGAGTAGGGGGATCCACAGTCGGTCCACGGCCAGTAATGTACAGCGAGTAGAAGTGGTTTTTATTCCCATACGTTGGCGATGATATATGGGGTCGAACGCGATTCTGTCGTGGGAGAACGGTTCGCCGCGGACGATGGGACTCATGATCGTCCTGGCGCTTCTGAACGTCGTGCTCTGGGGGTCCCAGGGGTTCGGCCTGGTGGCACCGGCCTGGCTGCTCGGCATTCCGGTCTTCGGCTACCGACTGCTCGACGCGATGGACTGAGTGGCATCAGCGGGCCTCGCCGGTGGCCGACCACGATTCGACCACCGGACGGCAGCACGTCCGCCTCGAACTGGCGGTCCGAGCGCACGGTCGCCGGATTGTCCGAGATGCGCTACATGTGTTCACTCTGATAGCCCGTGTCGCCGGCCCCGACCTGTCTTCCAGTTCGCACGAGGACTTTTATGTTGCGCACCAGAGATATGGCACATGGCAACAGACGACGAATCCGGGGCGCTCCGCTCCGCGTACGAGGACCGAATCGGTACTGCCGACACCGGGGACGAGGCGTACGGCTACTGGGTGTTCGCGGTGGGGGTCGTGGTGGGCGTCGTCGGCATCGCACTGTTCATGTCGAGCGAGAGCGCGACGACGATGCGTGAGGCGAGCATCGTCCTCGCGTCGGCGGGCATCGCGCTGCTGGTCGCGGGGCCGGTCATCAGGCTCCCGCTCCAGCGGACCGCGACGTACACGACGTACCTCGGGCTGGTGATGTGTGCGGCCGCGATCGTCTGGTTCACCGTCGTCTTCCCGGTCGACTGGAGCACGACGACCGGAAACCGACCCGTGGCGCTGCTGTACGCGGCGGGGCTCGCCATCATCGGTATCGGTGGCGTGTTCGTGCCGCTGTTGAGCCCGACCGAGACACGAACGGGGGCTGCTGCGGCCGCGTCGGGCCAGCGCGTCTCCGAACTCGAATCGGAGCTGGAGTCGCTCCGCGAGGACCGGGACGAGCTGGCACAGCAGGTCGAGCGGGACACGGCAGCCAGCGAGCAGGCCGGGACAGATGCAGCGGCGGCCCAGACCGAGCTGGAGGCCGAGGTCGAGGCGCTGTCCGCGGAGCTCGACTCGCTCCGGACGAGCAGCGCGCAGTTCGAGCTGTACCCGGACAGGGCCGGCGAGTACCGCTGGCGGCTGCGACACCGGAACGGAAACGTCATCGCCTCCAGCGGTGAGGGGTACACCCGGAAGCACAACGCCCAGAATGGGCTCCAGAGCGTCCGTCGAAACGCGCTCGGGGCGACCGTCGTCCAGCCGCCGGCGGCCGCGGCCGAGGAGCCCGCGGAGACCGGCGAGGACGCACTCGACGACGTGCCGTTGCTCCCGGCGGTGACCGAGACCGAGTCGCAGGCGACCTTCGAGCTGTTCGAGGACAGGGGCGGCGACTGGCGCTGGCGGCTCAGACACGACAACGGCAACGTCATCGCCGACTCGGGCGAGGGCTACTCGAACCGAAGCGGCGTGACCCGCGCACTGAAGAGCGTCCGGGGCAACGTCGGGCCGGCCGACTACCTGCGGTTCGACCCGGTGTCGTTCGAGGTGTTCCGCGACAACGCCCGAGAGTGGCGCTGGCGGCTCGTCCACAAGAACGGGAACATCCTCGGCGACTCCGGTGAGGGGTACACGCGTCGGCGAGACGCCAAGCGTGCGGTCGACACCGTCCGGTCCGGTGTCGCGGACGGCAGCCTCGCCTTCGAGACGTTCGAGGACAGGGGCGGCGACTGGCGCTGGCGGCTCCGGGCCGGCAACGACGAACTCGTCGCCGACTCCGGCGAGGGCTACGCGTCAGAGTCCGGCGTCGAGGAGGCCGTCGAGCGCATCGGGCGGTACGCGCCCGACGCCGACGCGCTGGACGTCGGTCGAGCGGCATTCGAGGTGTACGAGGACAGGGGAGGGAAGTGGCGCTGGCGGCTCCGCCACCGGAACGGGAACATCATCGCCGACTGCGGCCAGGGCTACAGCGAGCGGACCGCGGTCTACGACGCCATCGAGGGCGTCAAGCGGAACGCGCCCGCCGCGGACGCACACGAGGCGAGCGACGACGACGAGGAGTGACTCAGCCCAGTCGGTAGCTGACCGCGATTCCTTCCCCCACCGGCAGCACGTTCGTCTCGAACTCGGGGTCCGAGCGCACGGTCGCCAGGTAGTCAGCGATGCCCTGCGTGTGTTCGTTCACCTCGCCGGGGTCGTCGCCCTCGACGATGGCGAGCAGCTTCTCGAACTCGATGATGCCGGCGGTCATCGCGTTGTCCGCGACGACGATACCGCCGGGGGCGACCTTCTCGCGGACGGCGTCGAACGCCTCGGCGTAGCGGTGTTTCTGGTGGTCGACGAGCACGCAGTCGAACGGGCCGTCGTACCGCTCGATGGCGTCGAGGGCGTCGCCGTGCTCGTAGTACGCGATGGCGTCGAGGCCGGCGCTGGTCATGAACTCGCGGGCCATCTCCAGTTCGTCCCTGTCGAACTCGGTGAGGACGAGGTCGCCGTCGGCCGGGAGAGCCTGTCCCCACCAGTAGGCGGAGTAGCCGAAGCCGGAGCCGAACTCGAAGACGCGCTCGGCGTCGACCATCCGCGCGAAGCTCCGTAGCAGCCCTCCGACCTCGGGCCCGACGTGTGGGAAGTCCTCTTCTTCGGCGTAGGCGTCCATCTCGGCGGCGAGGTCGTCCCCCTCGGGGGCTGTCGCGCGGACGAACCGTGCGGTCTCGTCTGGCAGGAGGTCCATGCGAGGCACTGGGACCGACGGCCACCTAAGCGTTTCCGGCGCGGTGGTTCAGGGGGCCCGTATCGCCGCCCGGTCGACCGCGAACCCGCCGACCGGCAGGGGCGTCTCGCCGTCGAGCGCCAGGTCGGCGAGCGCCTCCCCGACCGCACTGGCGAACTTGAAGCCGTGGCCCGAGAAGCCCGCCGCGACGACGACGTTCTCCTGCTCGGGCAGCGTGTCGACGACGAAGTCCATGTCCGGCGAGTTGGTGAACAGGCACGTCGACAGCCCCATCGTCGGCCCGTCGGCGGCGGGGAAGTGGTCCTGGAGGAGGCCGCGGAGCGCGTCCTCGTCCTCGGGTGTCGGTGCGGCCACGTCGTCGGGGTCGACGGTCTCGTGCAGGTGGTGGTAGAGGCCGACCTTCACACCGGGGCGGTCGTAGCGCGGGAAGCCGTAGTACTCGTCGCCGTCGTCGCTCTCCGTGACGAAGACGGGGAACCGCTCGGGGGCGAAGTCGTCCGGGCGTTCGGGCGGCTGGAACCAGCCGAGCACCTGCCGCTCCGGGACGACCGTCCCCCCGAGCTCGGGCAGCAGGTCGCCGGTCCACGCGCCGGCCGCGAGGACGAGCGCGTCCGCGGCGTACGCACCGCGGTCCGTCTCGACGGTGACGCCGTCCGCGTCGGCCGTCCAGTCCGTGACCGTCTCGCGGGCGTGGACGGTTCCGCCCTCGGCCATCGCCCGTTCCACGTGGGCGCTGACGGCGCGCTCGCAGTCGAGGAACCCGCCGTCGGGCTGGTAGAGCGCGTCGTAGTCGCCGGGGACGCCGTAGCCCGGGAACCGCTCGTTCAGCGCCGCGCCCGTCATCGTCTCGTGGTCGAGGCCGTGGTCCTCGCAGGCCAGCCGCGCGCCGTCGACGAGGTCGCCGTCCGGCGGCGCGGCACAGACCGACCCCGTGACGTGGAGCAGGTCCCGCCCGGTCGCGTCCTCGAGGTCGCGCCAGTTCTCGTAGGCGCGCTCGACCAGCGGCACGTAGTCGGGGTGCTCGTGGTACGCCGTCCGGATGATGCGCGTTGAGCCGTGCGAGGACCCGTTGCTGTGCGGGACGTCGAACCGCTCGATGCCAAGCACGTCGACGCCGCGGTCGGCGAGGTGGGCACACGCCGAACTGCCCATGCCACCGACGCCGACGATGATGACGTCGTACTCGTCCGTCATGCGGGGGCGGACGGCCCGGACCGAGAAATACGTCGGGCTACCGGAACCGACCGGCCGGGAACGCGACCTTGTCGGGGTTCGCCTGGAACCGCGCGAGTATCTCGTCGTACAGCGCGTTCTTCGTCCGCTGTATCCGCCGGGGACGGGTCAGGAAACGCAGCCGGAGCTCGACCCACGTCTCCTTCTGGACGACGTTCACGGACGGCCCGTCCTGCACCTCGAGGTCGACCGGCGTCGCCGCCAGCTGCTCCCGGTACGTCTCGACCTGTCCCCGCATCTCCTCGCCGAGTTGCTCCTCGGCCACCGCCCGCATGGTCTCCTTCGCGAAGTCGAGGTCCGTCTCGTACGACACCTGCATCGACACCTCGCTCCAGACGAACGGGAAGTCGTCCCGCGTGTAGTTGAACACCTCCGAGGTGAGGATGAGGCTGTTGGGCACCGTCACGGTCCGCCCCGACGGCTGATGCGAGGAGACCAGGTCGCCCTCGACCTCCCACAGCGTCGTCACGAGGAAGTCGACGTCGATGACGTCGCCCTTCGCGTCCTCGATACGGACCCGGTCGCCCACCTGGTACGGCCGCATCGAGAGGATGTACACCCAGCCGAGCAGCGACGTGAGGGGCTGTTGCAGCGCGACCGTCACCCCGAAGCCGACGATGCCGAGCGAGAACAGCACCCCGAGCCACTGGTCGGTCAGCACGCCGGCGACGGCGACGATCGCCGCGACGACCATGACGAAGCGGACGACGTTGCGCATGTCGTGCCGACGCCGCTTGTCGTGGACCAGCCGGCTCATCCCCGCCGAGAGCAGGAGGTAGACACCGTACGTCCCGCTCGCGATGGCGAGCGCGAGCAGTCCCTTCAGTACCCATGGCTTCGCGGACTGCTGCGATTCGGGGGGCACCCACGCCGTCTCGAGGACGCTCACCGCGAGGATAGCCGACAGCGCGACGACGAACGCGAGGTAGCCGAGACGTCGCTTCACACCATCGTCGGTCGGAAGCTGCCGTCAAAACCGTTGTGTTGTCGGTGGTCGGCCCGCGGCCGACTCCCGCGGGGAACCAGCCGGTCTTTTTGAGGATGGCACTCCAACCCCCGGCCATGCAGGAGGTACTCGACCGCGTGGAGAACCTCGTCCACCCGGAGACCCAGGTTCGAGAGCACGGCATCGACCTGACAGTCGGCGCCATCCACGAGGTGGCCGGCTCGGGACGCATCGACTTCGGCGGGGACGAACTCGATGAGGCCGCCCTCGAACCACACGACCTGACCCGTCGAAACCCCGACGACGAGTACCAGTGGTGGCACCTCGACGCGGGGACGTACGTGCTCCAGTACAACGAGCTGGTGACCGGCGACGAGCACGCGCGGCTGCTGCTCCAGCCACGGAACAAGCTGATGGCCCGCGGCGTCTCGCACCCGACGGTGACCGTCGGCAGCCACCTCCCGCTCGTGCCGCTGACGGTCGGCGGTGCCGGCATCGATATCAAGGAGAACGCCCGCGTCTCGACGGTCGTACCGGTCGAGGCGGGTCCCACGGTGGGCGACGGTGGAGACGACGACACCGTCGACGCGGACCTCGTGGAGTAAGTCGGCGACGGGGCTCAAGCGTTAAGCCCGTCGCGGGCGTAGTTCTCGGCGGTGTACTCCACCATGTCAGGTAAGAACATCCTGCTGCTGGCTGGCGACTTCGTCGAGGACTACGAGATCATGGTGCCGTTCCAGGCGCTCCAGGCCGTCGGCCACGAGGTGCACGCCGTCTGTCCGGAGCGGACGGCCGACGACACGGTCAAGACGGCGGTCCACGACTTCCGGGGCGACCAGACCTATCTGGAGACGCGGGGCCACGACTTCGCACTGAACGCGACGTTCGACGACATCGACCCCGCGGACTACGACGCGCTGGTCGTTCCCGGCGGGCGCGCCCCGGAGTACCTGCGCAACTACGACCAGGTCATCGACGCCGTCCAGCACTTCTTCGAGGCGGACAAGCCGGTCGCCTGCATCTGCCACGGCATGCAGATTCTCGCGGCCGCGGACGTCGTCGAGGGCTACGGCTGCACGGCGTATCCGGCGCTCGAGTACGACGTCGAGGAGGCGGGCGGCACGTGGCACGACGGCGTGACGACCGACCGGAACCTGGTCACGGCCCAGGCCTGGCCGGACCACCCCGAGTGGCTCTCGCAGTTCCTCGAGGTGCTCGGCACCGAGGTCAGCCACGGCGAACCCGTCCCGGCCGACGACTGACCGCTTCGGCTTTTATCGACTTCGGGCCGCCTCGACGACCGAACGGACCCGCGTCTCGTCGACGAGGTTCGTCGTCTCGCCACCGTCCTTCAGCGCCGTGCCGACGACGACGCCGTCGGCCAGTTCGAGCGTCTCGCCGACCGTCTCAGCCGTCACGCCGCTCCCGACGAACAGCGGGGTCCCCGGCACCGCGTCGTCGATGGTCTCGCGGGCGGTCTGGAGGACGCTCCGGTCGGTCGGGTCGCCGGTCCCGGAGCCCGACACCAGGATGCCGTCGGCGAGCCCGCGCTCGACGGCGTCGACCAGCTCCTCGCGCATCGGGCGGTCTGCCAGGGGCGCGGCGTGCTTGACGCCCACGTCGGCGAGCACGGCCACGTCGGCGTCCAGCCGGTCGCGCAACCGCATCGTCTCGTGTGCCGTGCCCTCGATGAGTCCCTGGTCGGTGACGGTCGCGCCGACGTGGGCGTTCACCCGGACGTAGTCGGCGCCGACGGCGGCCGCGACGGAGAGCGCCGCCTCGGCGTCGTTCCGGAGGACGTTGATGCCGACCGGCACCGAAACCTCGTCGACGAGTTCGGTGCCGAGCGACGCCATCTCGGCGACGACGTGCTTCGGCACGTCCTCGGGGTAGAACGGCGCGTCACCGAAGTTCTCGACCATGATGCCGTCGACACCGCCCGATTCGAGCGCGCGGGCGTCGGCCAGCATCCGCTCGCGGAGCGCCTGGCGGTCGCCGTCGAACCGTGGTGCGCCCGGCAGCGGTGGCAGGTGGACCATGCCGACGACCGGCGCGTCGGTCCCGAACGTCTCCTGTAGGTTCATGCGAGCGGATTGTCCGGCGAGTGCGATAAGCCCCGTCCTTCGCTGTTGGCGGGTCGCGGCGCCGCCGGCGTCAGTCATAGCGGCAAGGGGTGCGGCCACCGTGGGCTTGACCCCCGACGGCGCGCTACGGCCCTCGATGAGCGACCTCTTCGCGGACCTGACGATACGCGAGACGACAGTGCCGAACCGCGTGATGGTCTCCCCGATGTGCCAGTACTCCTGTGCGGGCGACGGCCTGGCGACGGACTGGCACCAGCAGCACCTCGGCAGCCGGGCGGTCGGCGGCGCGGGCATCGTCATGACCGAGGCGACCGCGGTCTCGCCCGCGGGCCGCATCTCCACCGACGACCTCGGCATCTGGAGCGACGCCCACGTCGACGCGCTCGCACCCATCGCCGCGTTCATCGCGGGGCAGGGCTCGGTGCCGGCCATCCAGCTCGCCCACGCCGGCCACAAGGGCTCGAAGACGCCGCCGTGGGACGGCTCGACCCCCGTCCAGCCCGACGGCGAGGGCTGGGTCGCCCCCTCGCCGTCGGCCGAGGCGTACCCCTACGACGACGACAAGACCGTCGCGACGATGACGACCGAGGCGGTCGAGGGCCTCGTCGAGGACTTCCGCGCCGCGGCCGAGCGCGCGCTCGACGCCGGCTTCGAAGTCGCGGAGGTCCACGCCGCTCACGGCTACCTGCTCCACGAGTTCCTGTCGCCGGTCACCAACCGTCGCGACGACCGCTACGGCGGCGACTTCGAGGCCCGGACGCGCATCGTCCGCGAGACCACGGCCGCCGTCCGCGAGGTCTGGCCCGACGGGAAGCCCGTGTTCGTCCGCGTCTCCGCGACGGACTGGCTCCCCGACCGCGAGTCGTGGACCGTCGACGACACCGCGCGGCTCGCGGGCGACCTCGCCGACGAGGGGGCCGACCTCGTCGACGTGTCCGCGGGCGGACTCCATCCCGACCAGCAGGTTCCGAACGCCGGCCCGGGCTACCAGGTGCCCTACGCCGAACGCGTGAACGGGGCGACGGAGGCGCTCGTCGGTGCGGTCGGCGGGATAACGACGCCCGAGCAGGCCGACGAACTCGTCCGGAACGGGCGCGCCGACCTCGCCATCGTCGGCCGCGAGCACCTGCGCGACCCGTACTTCACGCTGCACGCGGCCGAGGAGCTGGACAGGGAGGACGCGGTCGAGTGGCCCATCCAGTACCGGCGGGCAGTGTAGCGGAGCCGGTCACGGACAGCCGCGGCCACGACATCTCGGTACGTTGGGTATCCAGGCAAACCATCATTAGCGCCCCACGTGAACGGTGAACACGCATGCAGGAGCACGACCACAACCTCACGGACTACGACGCACTGCGCGAGACCTTCTCCTGGGACGACATCTACGGCGAGGCCGACTGGGACGCCCCCGACCAGCTGAACATCGCTCACGAGGTCTGTGACCGCCACGCCACGGACCGGTCGCGGGTCGCCCTCTACTACGTCGGCACCGACGGCGAGACCGAGACGCTCCCGTTCTGGGAGCTGCGGGACCGCTCGAACCGGTTCGCGAACGTCCTCGACGGGCTGGTCGACGAGGGCGACCGCGTGTTCTCGTACATGCCCCGGGTGCCGGAGCACTACGTCGCGCTGGTCGGCACGCTCAAGACCGGCGCAGTGTGGGGGTCGGTGAACGAGCGGTTCGGCCCCGACGGCATCGCCTACCGACTCGACGACTGCGACGCCAAGGTGGTCGTCACGACCGCCGAGAACCGCGACACCATCGACCGCGCGCTCGAAGACGCGCCCTCCGTCGAGCACGTCATCGTGCTCTCCGAGGACGGCCGCGGCATCCGTCGGGGCGACATCAGCTTCCGGGCCGCGGTCGAGGACGCCAGCCGGGAGTACGAGGTGGCCGAGACCGGCGGTGAGGACGACGCGCTGCTGTACTACACCAGCGGGACGACCGGGCTGGCCAAGGGCGTCCAGCACAAGCACCGCTGGGTCGCCGGGGTCGCGGCCACACAGCGCTACGCCGTCGACCTGCAGCCCGGCGACTGCTACTGGTCGACCGGCGACCTCGGCTGGCTCACCGGCCCCATCAACACGCTCGGCGCGTGGTTCTGGGGCGCGACCCTGTTCACCTACGAGGGCGAGTTCGACCCCGAGACGTGGGCGACGCTGCTCGACGAGTACCCCATCTCGGTGCTGTTCTCGGTCCCGACGGCCTACCGGATGCTCCGGGCGAACGAGGCGGTCCTCGACGGCGCGTCGCTTGACCTGCGCCACGCCCTCTCCATCGGCGAACCCCTCTCCGGCGGGGTCGTCGAGTGGGCCGAGGACCGCCTCGGCGTGACCGTCCACGACACCTACGGCCAGACCGAGACGGGCAACATGATAATCAACAACTACCCGACGATGGCGGTGAAGCCGGGCAGCATGGGCCGGCCGCTGCCGGGTGTCGAGGCCGCGATCGTGGACCCCGAGACCGGCGAGGAACTGCCTCCCGGCGAGACCGGTGAGATCGCCCAGCGCGGGGACTACCCCTGCTTCTTCGCGGGCTACTGGGAGAAGCCAGAACAGACCGAGGACTGCTTCGTCGGGGACTGGTACCTCTCCGGGGACCTCGCCCACGTCGACGAGGACGGGTACTTCTGGTTCGAGGGGCGCGCCGACGACGTCATCCTCTCCTCGGGCTACCGCATCGGCCCCTTCGAGGTCGAGTCCTCGCTCGGCGAGCATCCGGCCGTCGCCGAGGCGGCCGTCGTCCCCAAACCCCACGAGGAGCGGGGGAACATCGTGAAGGCGTACGTCGTCCCCACCGACGAGTACGAGGGCTCGGACGCGCTGGTCTCGGAGCTGCAGACCCACGTCAAAGACGAGCTCTCGGCCCACGAGTACCCGCGCGAGATCGAGTTCGTCGACGAACTCCCGAAGACCGTCACCGGGAAGATCCGGCGGACGGAGCTCCGCGACCGCACCGAGGACCCGACGGCCTGAGAACCAGTGGTCGGGCGCTACCGCCGCGTCAGTCCTCTTTCCACTTGATGGAGCAGCCCCGGGAGGGCTCCCAGTCGAGGTCGACCTCCTCGCCGGCGAGGACGGCCTCGATTGCCTCGCGGATGTGGAACCGCGTCGGCTCGTCCTCCGGGTTCAGGGCGTCGTCGAGCCGGCCCTGGTACACGAGTCTGAACTCGCCGTCCTCTTTCGCGAACAGGAACGGGTCCGGCGTACAGACGGCGCCGTACTCGGCCGCGATGTCCTGGGACTCGTCGCGGAGGTAGGCGTCGTACTGCACCCGTCCGTCCGCGGTCCACTCCCGCATCGCCTCGAAGGAGTCGTCGGGGTACTCCTCGGCGTCGTTCGGGTTGACGCCGACGACCGCCACGTCCTCGTACTCGGCCGCGAGCTCGTTCAGCAGGCCGAACTTCGCCTGCGCGTAGGGACAGTGATTGCAGGTGAACACCAGCAGCAGCGCCTCGTCGTCGGCGAAGCTGTCGAGCGTGTACGTCTCGCCGTCGACGCCGGGCAGCTCGAAGTCGGGCGCGAGGTCGCCGGCCGCGAGGTTCGAGTCTGACTCCATCTGGACCATATCGTCCAGACCTTGGCGTTCGCGGGCTTAAGAACTGGCGTTCCCGGTGCCGGGCGGCCCGCGGCGGGCTGTCGGGCCGCCTCGACGGACGAGAGCGTCCACGCTTATTACGGACGCCTTCGAGAGTGGAACCATGCCAGAGATGACCATCTCCGACGCGCAGGCGGAGTTCCTCGAATCGCTGCGGACGGAGATACAGGCCGAGACGCGCTACGGCTACGTGCGAAAGCGAGACGCGCTCCAGTACCTCATCGACAACGTCGATGCGGACGACATCGACGCCGACGCCGACGTCGCGCCGCCCTCGGAGACCGACGACGAGGCCGGCGACGAGTCGACGGAGGAGCAGGCGGCGGAGGCCGTCGAACATCAGGACGAGGCGGAGGCGACGGCCGACGGCGGGGCCGGCGCGGACGGGAGCACACAGGCCGAGGCGGCGGACGGTGGGACGACGAGCGCGAGTTCGTCGCCGATGCCCGACCCGAGCGACGGGGGCGAGGAGGGTGACGACCGGCTGAACGCGATGATGAACCTGCTCGACACGCACGAGGACAAGTGGCGCGAGGCCTCGAAGGAGGACGCCCGGTACGAGGTCGACATGCCCGACGGGACGACGCAGTACGTCCAGACGAAGGACGACGTGCGGGCGCACCTGTTCAAGAACTACTGAGCGGAACCACGGCGCTTTTATCCGGCTGTTCTGTTGGCGACACTATGGGCTTCCTCACGAGACTCAAGACCGGCTGGGCGCTCACGAAGGACAGCCTCCGCGTGCTCCGCGGCGACCCCGAGCTGGCCGTGTTCCCGCTCGTCGGCGGCGTCGCCGGGCTGGCGTACATGGCGCTGCTGTTCGGTGGCTCCAGCCTCGCGGGCGTGTTCGCGACGGACGTGGGGCTGTACGCGACCCTGTTCCTGCTCTACCTCGGGACGACGTTCGTCGCGTCGTTCACGACGGCGGCGCTGGTGCACGAGACGCGGACCGCCTTCGAAGGTGGCGACCCGTCGTTCCGGAGCGGGATGGCGGCGGCGTGGCGGAACAAGGGGACCCTGCTGGCGTGGTCGGTCGTCTCCGCGACCGTCGGCGTCATCATCCAGCTCATCGACAGCCAGGACAACCTCGTGGCGGAGATACTGGCGAGCATCGTCAGCGTCGCGTGGTCGATCCTCACCTACTTCGTCGTCCCCGTCATCGCCTTCGAGGACGTGTCCGTCGTCGAGGCGATACGCCGGAGCGGCGACACGTTCAAGCAGACCTGGGGCGAGACCGCCGGCGCGCACTTCGGCGTCGGCATCGTGACGTTCCTGCTCATGCTGCCGGTCGTGCTCGTCGCTGCACTGCTCGTCGTCGGTGGCGTCGCCTCCGGCAGCGGCGTCGGTGTCGGCCTCACCCTGGCGGTCGTCGCCGGACTGTTCGTCTGCATGTACCTCTTCAGCACGACCCTGTCGAGCATCGCGAAGACCGCACTCTACGTCTACGCGACGGAGGGTCGCCGCCCGGGTGCGTTCGAGGACGTCGACTTCGGGCACGTCCCGGAGTGAGTCGACCGGCCGATTCGTTCGCGGCGAACCCCGACGCGGAAGAAACGCTTTTGACTCCCTCACCGACTTGTAGGGGTATGACGGCACGGGACGACCTGCTCGACCTGCTGGTCGAGGACGCACGTCACACGACGGCGGACCTCGCACGCATGACCGACCTGTCCGAGGACGAGGTCGAGGCAGCACTCGCGGACCTCGAGGCCGAGGGCGTCGTCGCTGGCTACCAGGCCATCGTCGACTGGGAGAAGACCGACCGCGAGGTGGTCCGTGCGACCGTCGAGCTCAACGTCACGCTCGACCGCGAGACGGGCTACGGCGACATCGCCGAGCGGATCGCCCGGTTCCCGCAGGTGAAGACGCTGCGCCTCGTCAGCGGCGACTACGACTTCCTCATGGAGGTCGAGGGGTCGTCGATGCACGACGTCTCCATCTTCATCAGCGAGAAGGTCGCGCCGGTCCCGGAGGTGACCCAGACGGTCACGCACTACGTCATGACGACGTACAAGGACCGCGGGGTCGCGCTGAACGACGACGACGACGACGACAGACTCTCGGTGTCACCCTGACCATGGGACTGGACATCTCCGAACGCGTGCGGTCGGTGCCACCGTCGGGCATCCGCAAGTTCTTCGAGCTGGCGGAGGAGCGCGACGACGTCATCTCGCTGGGCGTCGGCGAGCCCGACTTCTCCGCGCCGTGGGCGGCCCGCGACGCGGCCATCGACTCGCTGGAACGCGGCCGGACGAGCTACACGTCGAACCGGGGGCTGCTGGAGCTACGGCGGGCCATCTCGGGGCACGTCGACGACCGCTACGACCTCGACTACGACGCCGACGAGGAGATACTGGTGACGACGGGCGTGAGCGAGGCCGTCGACGCGACGCTCCGGGCGCTCGTCGACCCCGGCGACACCGTCGCCGTCGTCGAGCCGGCGTACATCTCGTACGTGCCCGGCGTCGTGTTCGCCGGCGGCGAGCCCCTGCGCGTGCCGACCCGCGAAGCGGACGAGTTCAAGCTCACGTACGAGGCCCTGGAGCGGGCGGGTGCGGCCGACGCCGACCTGCTGATGCTCTGCTACCCGAACAACCCGACCGGCGCCGTGATGACCGGCGAGGAGCTCGGACCCGTCGCCGAGTTCTGCCGGGAGCACGACGTCGGTGTCCTCTCGGACGAGATATACGCCGAGCTCCAGTACGAGAACGACCACACGTCCATCGCGACGCTGCCGGGGATGCGCGAGCGCACGGTCGTCTTCAACGGCTTCTCGAAGGCGTACGCGATGACGGGCCTCCGGCTGGGCTACGCGATGGCCCCGCCCGAGGTGACGACGGCCATCAACCGGGTCCACCAGTACGGCATGCTGTCGGCCCCGACGACCGCGCAGTACGCCGCGCTCGAGGCGCTGCGCTCCTGCGACGACGAGGTCGGGACGATGGTCGACGAGTACGACCGACGGCGGCGGTTCGTCCTCTCCCGGTTCGACGAGATGGGGGTCGACTGCTTCCGGGCGAGAGGCGCGTTCTACGTCTTCCCCGAGGTGCCGACCGACGAGTCGGCGGAGGCGTTCGCCGAGGGGCTCCTGCGCGAGGAGGGCGTGGCGATGGTCCCGGGCGACGCGTTCGGTGACGGCGGTGAGGGCCACCTCCGGGTCTCCTACGCCACCGGGCTCGACGACCTGCGCGAGGCGATGCGCCGGTTCGAGGCGTACATCTCGGACTGAGCCACCCCGCGGAGCGTGGGACCGCCAACCACGGGACAGCAACCTTCTTGCCCCGCGGCGTCGCCGACTCGACCATGACCGAGTACCGCCCACTCACGGACGACGAGGCGGCGACCTTCCACGAGTTCGTCACCTACGCCTTCCGTCCACAGGCAGGTCCCGAGAGCATGGAGTACGACCCCGAGGAGGCAGACGAGCGCGACCGCCTCGGCGTGAAACGCGGGCTGTTCGCCGACGACGGCGAGCCGCTCGCCGTCTGTCGGCACTACTGGTTCGAGACGTCGCTCCGGGGTGCGACCGTGGAGATGCCGGGACTCTCCGCGGTGGCGTCACCGCCCGAGCACCGCCGCGGTGGAAACGTCCGGCGGATGCTCGAAGCGTCGGTCGAGGAGTACCACGAGCGGGGCGCACCAATCTGTACCCTGTGGCCGTTCGAGTACGGCTTCTACCGGCAGTACGGCTGGGAGACGGCGAACCGGTACGTCGACATCTCCTGCCCGCCGGCGGCCCTCGCGTTCGCCGCCGAGGCTGCCGACGCGGCCGCCGAGCGAGCGGGCCGGACCGCCGAGGACACGCGCTGGCGGCGGCTCGACGCCGACGACTGGGCGGAAGCCGACGCCGTCTACCGCGCCGACACCGCGGGGATGGACCTGACCGTCGACCGCGACGAGGACTGGTGGCGACACCGACGGTTCACCGGCTGGGAGGACGACCCGTTCGTCTACGGCTGGGGCACGGACGACGAGCTGCGGGCGTACGTCATCTACGAGGTGAACGAGGGCGAGGACGGCCGCGAGCTGGATGTCTGGGAGCACCGGGCGCGCGACCACGAGGCGTACCTGCGGTGTCTCGCGTTCTGCCGCGACCACGACTCGCAGGTGTCGACGGTGACGCTGCACGAGCAGCGCGGCACCGACCTGCCCGACCTTGTCGACGACCGGGACGACCTCGACGTGGAGTTACAGGGCGGGCCGATGGTCCGCATCGTGGACGTGGCCGACGCGCTGGAGACGGTCGCCTACGGGGCCGACGGCACGGTCACCGTCGACGTGTCCGACGGGCTCGCCCCGTGGAACGACGACACCTTCAGCGTCGACGTGAGCGCCGGGTCGGGGACGGTGCACCGCGTCGAGGGTGACGCCGACGCAGAGCTTGACGTCGGCGCGCTCACCCAGCTGCTCGTCGGCTACGCGCCGGCGGGGTCGCTGGCGAAGACCACCGACCTGACCGCGGACGACGAGACCCTCGCGACGCTCGACCGGCTGTTCCCCGAGAACGACGCCGCGGTCCTCGACTTCTTCTGAACTGGCCGCTCCCGACGACGGCACGGTCCTCGCCGCTCAGGCGACGTTCCGCTCGTCGTGGGTCTCCCCGCGCTCGAACCGGTCGGCCGAGAGCGCGTCGAGGGGCACCAGGTCGGTCTCGCCGTCGACCACCAGGTCCGCGACGAGGCGCCCCGTGGCGGGGGCGTGCTGGAAACCGTGGCCCGAGAAGCCGATGGCGACGAGGTAGCCCGGCGCGACCTCCTCGACGATGGGATGGTGGTCGGGCGTGACCGCGTACAGCCCCGCCCAGCCGTTCTTGATGCGGGTCTCGGGGCCGAAGTAGGAGGCGTAGGCGGCGGCGTGCTCGACGGCCTCGACCGTCCAGTCGGTGTCGGCCGACGCCGAGAAGCGGTCCGGGTCCACCTCGGGGTCGTCGCCGCCGAAGTGGCCGCCGACGAGCGCCGCGCCCTCCCGCTCGGGCCGGAAGTACGAACCGGTGTCGAGGTCGATGGTCAGCGGGGTGGACTCGGGCACCGGCGTCTCCGGGTCGACGACGGCGACCTGCCGGCGCTTCGGCGCGACGGGCAGGTCCACGCCCGCCAGCTCGTTCAGCCCGCCCGCCCAGGGCCCGGCGGCGTTGACGACGTAGTCGGCGTCGATGGCGCCGTCGGGGGTCTCGACGCCGGTCACCCGCCCGTCGCCGTCGCGGTGGACGTCGGTGACGGGCGTCTTCGTGCGCACCTCGACGCCGGCCTCGGCGGCCGCCTGCGAGTAGCCCTGCAGTGCGAGGTGGGGGTCGGCGAAGCCGTCCGTCGGGCAGTACGTCGCCGCACGGAAGGGCGACGGATCGAGCTCTGGACAGTGCTCCCGTGCCTCTTCCGGGGTGAGCAGCTCGCTGTCGACACCCTCCTCCTGCTGCATGGCCACGTTGGCCGCGAAGTCCTCGACGGTCGCCTCCTCGCGGGCCAGGAAGAGGTAGCCGGAGCGCCGGTACTCGATGTCGACCCCGAACTCCGCCTCGAAGGACTCCCAGACCGCGATGCTCGCCAGTGAGAGCCTGACGTTCACCCGCGTGGAGAACTGCGTTCGGATGCCGCCGGCCGAGCGCTCGGTGCTCCCCGACCCGAGCGAGCCCTTCTCGCAGCAGACGACCTCGCGGCCCCGCTCGGCGAGGCTGTACGCGGCCGCCATCCCGACGATGCCACCGCCCACGACGACGACTGTCATACCGGAGCCAGGGCGAGAACCGAGTTAACTCTTGTCTGCGGCCCCTGTTCGGGGTGCCCTGCAGGCCGCTCACGGAGTCCCCGGGGTCGGTCGTGCCGTCTCGAAGGCGGCGTCAGCGGCTACGAACGTGGCGACAGACGGACAGCTCCGCCGGCGACCAGTCCAACACTGGATGGCAGTCATGCCGACCCCGTCGTTCCGGGGGGACAGCGGCGGCGTCCGAAGCTGTCTGCACACTGTGAGGAGTGCGGCCGTCGACCGGGCGGAGTGGGGGACTCCGCTCCGATGGCGGCGGCGAGCCTGGCCACGAAACGTAAGTAGGGGAATCACGTACCCCCGTACGACCCCGCAGCCATGCATTCTCGCCTCACCATCTCGCGCCCTCCACGACAGTCCCAAGCCGACGAGGTGGACGGAGGGTGAGCAACGGGCCACACGCGACGGACCGCTCGGTCCCGATCCTCGACCGCGTCGGAGACGCGTTCTTCGCCCTCGACGGCGACTGGCGCTTTACGTACATCAACGACCGCGCCGAGTCGATGCTCAAGCGGTCGCGCCGCCAGCTCATCGGCCGGGTGATGTGGGACGAGTTCCCGGAGACGGTCGAGACGCAGTTCCCCGAGGGCTTCCACCAGGCGATGGAGGCCCAGGAGCCGGTCTCCTTCGAGGTGTACCACAACCCGCTCGACACCTGGTTCGAGGCCAACGCCTACCCCTCCGAGTCGGGGCTCTCGGTGTACCTCCGCGACATCACCGACCGGAAGGAGCGCGAGAACGAGCTCGCACAGCACGCCCGGGTCGTCGAGGCGGTCCACGACGGCGTGCTCACCGTCGACGACGACGACCGCATCGCCAGCGTGAACGAGGCCATCGAGGAGACCCTCGGCGCGACGCGGGACGAGCTCGTCGGCCAGCCGATCCGGCGGCTCCCCGAGCTCGCGAACATCGACTCCGAGGGCGCGATGGCCATCGGCGAGGCGATCGGCACGCTGCAGTCCGGCGAGACAAGCTACCAGCGCTTCGAGCTCTCGTTCACCAACGCCGACGGCGAGGAACGCATCGGCGAGATGCGGATGGTCCCGCTCGGCGAGGGCCTCGCGAGCGTCGCGGGCGTCATCCGCGACGTGACCGAGCAGCGGGAGTACGAGGAGACCGTCGACTCCCTGCACGAGGTCACGCGCTGGCTGTTCGGGGCGGAGGACGCCGCCGAGATCTGTTCCGTCGCCGTCCACGCCGCCGACGAACTGCTCGACCTGCCCATCTCGGGTGTCTGGCTCATCGACGACGAGCGCGGCTGCCTCGACCCGATGGCGGCGACGATGGGCGCGCACACCGAGCTCGGCGGCCTCCCGCAGTTCTACGAGGGCGAGGGCCTCATCTGGGACGTCTACCGCGAGGGCGAGCCGAAGATGTTCGACGACCTCACCCAGGAGTCGGACATCTACAACGAGGACACGCCGCTTCGCTCGGAGATCATCGTCCCCATCGGGACCCACGGTGTCATCATGACCGGCTCGACGCGCGTCGAGGGGTTCGACGACACCGACCTCGAGCTGGTCTCGCTGCTCGCGTCGAACACCGAGGCGGCCCTCGACCGGTCCGACCGCGAGAAGCTGCTCCAGGACCGCAAACAGTCCCTCGCCCGCCAGTCCGAACGGCTGCGTGCCGTCGCTGACATCCTCTCGGAGGACCTGCAGCAGCACCTCGACGACGTCGCCAGCGAGTTCGACGAGGAGAGCCACGACCCCGCGGTGACGGAGACGCTCACCCGCGCCGAGGAGCTCGTCGACGACGTGCTGGAGTTCGCTCGCGACCAGAGCGCGATGGGGTCGCGCTCCTCGGTCGACTTCGAGAGCGCCCTCTCGGACGCGCTCGACGCGTCGATCGCCGAGGACATGACCGTCTACCTCGAGTTCGAGGGCAGCGTGCGCGCCGAGCGCGCCCGCTTCGTCCACATGCTCGAGACGGTGTTCAACGACGTGACCACCCGCGCGAAGGGCGACGCGACGGTCCGCATCGGCCCGGTCGAGGACGACGCCACGGGCAAGCCGACCGGGTTCTACATCCTCGACGACGCCGCCGCCATCCCCGAGACCGAGTTCGACCGTGTGTTCGAGCCCGAGACGACGACGGGCAGCGAGCGCTCCGGGCTCGGGCTGGCGGTCGCCCGCGAGATTGCCGAGGCCCACGGCTGGGAGGTCGACGTGTCGACGGGCCAGGCCAGCGGGACGCAGTTCTCCGTGACCGGGATGGTCACGTTCGAGGTCTCGCAGAAGTAGGTCCGACGCGAGCGCTCTCCTCAGTCGGTTCTGGAGAGGTCCTGACAGACCCGACGGTACGCGTCGTGGTTCGACAGCTCGGTGATGGTCTCGTCGATCTGGGCGCGCATCACGTTCAGCCGGTCCTCCAGCCGGGCGTACTTCTCGGAGGCCCGGAGCTCCGCCTCGGTCTTCTGGGAGTCGAGCAGCGCCTTCTTCGAGGCGAGCGCGAAGAACTGCTGTATCTGCTCGTCGTAGGTCGAGCGGAGGAGGAGCTGGTCGATGGTCGAGAGCAGGTCCGCCTTCGACACCGGCTTGACGAGGTAGTCGTCGAACCCCATCTGGATGATGTCGAAGTCGGGCTCGACCGCGGTCACCATCGCGACGCGGGTGTCGAGCTCGCGCTCGCGGATGGTCGAGAGCACCTGGTCGCCGGAGAGCCCGGGCATCCGGCGGTCGAGCAGGACGATGTCGCGCGATTCGTCCATCGCCTCCAGCGCCTGGCTGCCGTTGTACGCCGTCTTCACGCTGCAGGCGTCCCTGAGCCACGCCGCGTACAGGTTCGCCAGGTCGGGTTCGTCCTCGACGATGAGGACCGCGGGTGAGTCCGCCACGGCTCACCGACCCCCGGTGTCCGAAGACATTGTACTCGTGTTGCTACTTGGAGTATATGAAGATGACGGGGGCGACGGGCTGTAGCAGCCGTCGCTGTGGCCGAGTCAGGCGGGTATCGGCGTCCGGGACGGCCCGGTCACTCCATCGTGTCGGCGATGACCGACCGCAGGTCCGCGATTTCGGCGGCGTCGTACGTCAGTTCCGTCCAGAACGTCGTCAGCTCGAGACGGCCGTCGTTGGTCCCCTCGCCGATGCTGGCGACGGGTGCGACACCGACGAACGCCTCGCGTACGGCGTCGGGGTCGGTCGTCTGGACCAGCACGCGGCCGGGCTGCTCGTTGAACAGGAGGCCGGTCTGCTCGCGCTGGGAGCCGAGACCACCCTGCTCGGGCAGGGCGACGCGCAGCCCGGCGTCCTCGTGGACCATCTCGGCGAGCGCGACGGCGAGGCCGCCGTGGCTCACGTCGTGGGTCGCCTGTACGTGGTCGGCGTCGGCGACCGCGGCGAGCGCCGCGACGAAGCTCTCGGGGTCCGCCGGGAGCGCGGGGAACTCGTCCGAGCCGCCGTTGCGGGCGAGGTACTCCGAGCCGCCGAGTGGCTGTGCGCCGTCGTCGCCGCCCAGCGACCGGTCGCCGACGAGCAGGAGCTCGCCCTCCTCTGCGGCGGCCATCGGCGGCGCGTCGTAGCCGGCCTTCGTCCCGACCATCGCGACCGTGGGCGTCGGCGGGATGGGACCGGAGGGCGAGTCGTTGTACAGCGAGACGTTGCCGCCGACGACCGGGACCGAGAGGTCGGCACACATGTCGGCGAGCCCGTCGACGATACCCTTGAACCCGCCGTACACGTCGGGCTTCTCCGGGTTGCCGCCGTTCAGGCAGTCCACCGCGGCGAGCGGCGTCGCACCCTTCGCGGCGAGGTTGGTCGCGTTCTCCAGCGCGACGGCGCGAGCCCCGTCGTAGGGCGCGCACTCGGTCCAGAGCGGGTCCGCGCCGGCCGAGATGGCGAGTCCGGTGCCGACGCCGTCCTCGTCCTCGGTCTCGCGGATGGCGACGAGTGCCGCGTCGTCACCCGGGAGCACGCTGGTCCGGACGCCGACCTCGTGGTCGTACTGCCGGTACACCCAGCGCTTGGAGGCGGTCGTCGGGCTGCCGACGACCGATTCGTACGCCTCGCGGAGCGGGACATCGGGGCGGTCGACCGCGGGCTCGGGCGGCTCCTCGGCCGGGAGGTCGTTCATCGGCGCGCCGTCGCCCAGGAACTCGGCGGGGGCGTCGACGACCGTCTCGCGCTCGCCGTCCTCGCCCTCGAAGGTGCAGACGTAGTTGCCGTCGGTCACCTCGCCGATGACCGAGCAGCCGAGGTCGAAGCGCTCGGCGATCTCCTGGACCCTGTCCACGTCCCCGGGCCGGACCTCGTAGCACATCCGCTCCTGGGACTCGGCGAGCAGGATCTCCAGTGCGTTCATGTTGGGTTCGCGCTGGTGGACCCGGTCGAGTTCGATCTCCGCACCCAGCCCGCCCTTCGCGACGAGTTCGGACGACGCGCCACCCAGGCCGGCCGCGCCGAGGTCGCGGGCCGACTGGACGAGCCGCTCCTCGACGAGCACCTCGTTGGCCTCGACGAGCAGTTTCTCCGAGTACGGGTCGCCGACCTGCACCGCGGGGCGGTCCTCGGTCTCTGCGTCCTCGCTCAGGTCCTCGCTGGCGAAGGACGCGCCGCCGAGGCCGTCGCGCCCCGTCGCGTTGCCGACGAGGACGAGCTTGTTGCCCGGTTCCTGTGCCTCGGCGGTGACCATCCGGTCCGCGTCGGTGAGGCCGACGCAGGCGACGTTGACGAGCGGGTTGCCCTCGTAGTCGGGGTGGAAGTCGACGCTGCCGGCGACCGTGGGGACGCCGATGCAGTTGCCGTAGTGGCTGATGCCCTCGACGACGCCCTCGAAGAGGTACCGGGAGTGCTCGCGGTCGACATCGTCGGACTTCGTCCGACGGGCCGCCGAACGTGGTTCGGCGAACTCCCCGAAGTACAGCGAGTCCGCGAGCGCGATGGGGTACGCGCCCATCGACATCGTGTCGCGGACGATGCCGCCGACGCCCGTCGCCGCGCCGTCGAACGGGTCGACGTAGGAGGGGTGGTTGTGGCTCTCGACGCCCAGCGTGATGTACGTGTCCGAGTAGCCGTCGCCCGAGGGGTCGGGGAGGGCGACGACGGCGGCGTCGTCGCCGGGACCGACGACGACCTGGTCACCCTCGGAGTCGAACGCACCGAGCAGGGGCCGGGAGGAGCGGTACGCGCAGTGTTCGCTCCAGAGGTTCTCGAAGAGCGCGGCCTCCGCCCGTGTGGGGTCGCGCCCGAGTTCGTCCACGACGAGTTCGCGGTCGGAGTCGGCGAGGCTCATTCATCCTCATGTCGATACCCGGGCGGTTTATGCGTTTCTATGCGCACGTTCGTGAACACTCAACCGCTCTCGGTCACCGCCAGCCCCTCGACCACCCAGGCAGCGCCCCACAGCAGCCAGCCACCGACGAAGACGACGACGGCCCCGATCTCGCCGACGCCGAGCACCGTCTCCCAGCCGAGGGCGTCGGCGACGGAGTACGAGTCGTAGCCGTACCCCTCGCGACCGCCGAGCTCGGCGTGTAGCAGCATCGTCAGCGTTCCGTGGGCGAGCACGGCCGTCGCGACCGCCTCGAACACGACGAGTATCGGGCCGGACTCCGCGGCCCGGCCGGGGTGGAGGACCCGGCCCAGGTCCGCGACCGCTCCGAGGAACAGGTGGCGGTACCGGGCGACCAGAATCGGCGTGAGGACGGCACACAGCAGCAGCCAGGTGTCGGCGATGCCGACCGCACTGGCCACGGGTGTCGCCCCGGCCGCGACCAGGATTCCGAGGGAGAGGGCCGACGCCGCCGAGAGCCCGAGGAACCCGAGGAACAGCTTGCCGACCGAGAGCGAGTCGTTGCGACGCACGTGCACCACCTCGGCCGGAGGTGTCTTGTCGGTTCGGGCCACGGAGACGACGACGAGGACCAATGAAGAACTCGTTTTCCGACCGTTCGACGCGTTCAGACGCCGTCCGTCTCCGGCGAACTCGATAGCGTGCGGACGTACCGAGGCGCTTTTAGCCCTCCCGCCGGTAGCTCAGCGCGTGCTATCGGTCGAGTTGCACTGCCACTCGTCGCTCTCGTACGACGGCCGTGACCCTGTCGAGTTGCTCCTCGGACAGGCCGAGGCCGTCGGGCTCGACGCGCTGGCGGTGACCGACCACGACGAGATCGACGCCAGTCTCGACGCCGCCGAGAAGGCCGCCGAGTACGGCCTGCTCGGCATCCCCGGCATGGAGGTGACGAGCGCGGACGGCCACGTCCTCGCGCTCGGCGTCGAGGAGCTCGTTCCGGAGGGCCGGCCGTTCGCCGAGACCCTCGACATCATCAGGGACCTCGGCGGTATCGCCGTCGTCCCCCACCCGTTCCAGGAGTCCAGAAGCGGCGTCATGGAGAACATCACCCGCGCCGAGCTGGCGACCGCCGACGCCATCGAGGTCTACAACTCGCGGCTCCTCACGGGGCGCTCGAACCGCCAGGCGGAGCGCTTCGCCCGCGAGTACCAGCTGCCGATGACCGCCGGCAGCGACGCCCACATCAGCGAGATGGTCGGCCAGGCCGTCACCCGCGTCGACACGGACGAGCCCACGGTCGAGGAGGTGCTCGACGCAATCCGCGAGGGCCGGACGACCGTCGAGGGTCGCCGGACGCCGTGGCGGATCAGCTTCCGGCAGGCCGCCGGCGGGGCGAAGCGGCGCGTGAAGAACCGGATGCACGAGTTCCTGCCGTGACCCTCGACGGTGCCGACCCCGCGACGGTCCGTCACGCCGTCGAGACCGGCGACCCGCTCCCCGGGACGACGGGCTTCGCTGGGGAGCTCGACGGTGCCCTCGTGCGTGACGTCCTCGGTCGGCGACCCGTCTTCGTCGACGACTACGACGACGGGAGCGACGCCAGCAACGACGGCCCGCGGTGGTCGTTCGACCCGACGGCCCTCGACGCGCCCCGGAGCCTGCCCGCCGGCGTGCGACGCACCGCCGACGGACGGGAGACGCAGGCGTGGTCACTCCCCGACCCAGAACCGACGACCGGCACCGACGCGGCCGTCGCCGACCTCCGCGACGCCATCCGCGAGAGCGCGGCGTCGCTCCCGGACGCGCCGGTCGCGGTCGCGTTCTCCGGCGGCGTCGACTCCGCGCTCGTCGCCGCGCTCGTCGACGGTCCCTGCTACGTCGCGGGCTTCCCCGACAGCCACGACGTCGAGGCCGCACGCTCGGCCGCCGACGCGATGGGTGTCGACCTCACCGTCGTCGAACTCACCCACGACGCAATCGAGCGTGCGGTGCCCGAAATCGTCGCATCGACGGGCCGCACGAACGCGATGGACGTGCAGATATCGCTCCCCCTCTACCTCGTCGCCGAGCGCGTCGCCGCCGACGGTTACGACCACCTCGCGGTCGGCCAGGGCGCGGACGAGCTGTTCGGCGGCTACGCCAAGGTCGCGAAGGCCCCGGAGGACCCCCGCGTCGAGGCCGAGACGGTCCGCGGCGCGGTGCGAGAGATGGTCCGGAGCCTGCCCGGTCAGCTCGAACGGGACGTGCTCTCGTTGCGAGGGGCCGGCGTGGAGCCGGTCGCGCCCCTGCTGCACGACGCCGTCGTCGAGGCCGCACTCCCCCTGGCCGGCGAGTTGCTCGTGGACGACGACGGAACGCGGAAGCGTGCGCTCCGGCTCGCCGCGCGGGAGTGGGTTCCGGAAGCCGTCGCCAGCCGGGAGAAGAAGGCAGTGCAGTACGGGAGTCTGGCGTCCCGCGAGCTCGACCGGCTGGCTCGACAGGCCGGCTACAAGCGCCGGATGGACGACCACGTGACGAAGTACGTCGAGTCGCTGGTCCCCGGGGAGTGACTCCGGGCCTCCCGTGCGCCAGCGGGCGAGGGTCACAATCAGTTGGAGCTTCGGAGGCGGCGGCCCGTCCCTGCCGCGGCCTCCCCGGCCGGGTCGACAGGCTCGAAGGCGTCGAACCACCACCGCCGCTTCCGCGGACCGAACGTCTTTACTCGCGTGGGCCGCCAGTTCGAACGACGGATGGCAGGAGAGACAGCCGACCGTGACCCGGGGCGCACTATCGGACTGGGAGCGGTCGCAATCGCCGTCGCGCTGGTCGTGTTCCTGCTCGGTGCCGGCGTCGCGGCGGCCGGCACGTTCCTCGTCTCGGACAACTGCGAGACGCAGATCGGGGTCTCGCTGACGAAGGTGAACGAGACGGACCGGCCGGTCGTCGAGGCGGGGAACCTCTCGCACGAGGTGCAGGAACCCGTGGGAACCGCTGTCAGGGAGAACCGGACGATGTTCCTGGAGCCGACGCAGTACCGCAGCGAGCTGGCGGAACGGACCGTCCAGTTCGAGGGCACCCTGTACGAGGTCGAGGGGCGGGAGTTCGAGGACTGTGCGGGCGGGACCGACGACGTGTTGCAGTTCGGCGGGTTCTGGCTGGCGGTGCTCGGGCTGACCGCGGCGGCGCTGCTCGCGGTGGTCCAGTACGGCTCGAAGTGGTTCCCGTCCGACGAGGAGTACCGTCGCCAGAAGTAGCGGTCAGGCCGGGTGCCCGGCCTCGAGCAGTTCGTGGTAGCGGTTCCGGATGGTGACCTCGGAGATGTTCGCGACCTCGCTGACCTCGCTCTGGGTGACCTTCTCGTTGGCGAGCAGCGAGGCGGCGTAGACCGCGGCGGCGGCGAGACCGACCGGGGACTTCCCCGAGTGGAGGCCCTCGCGCTTGGCGGTCTCGAGCAGCTGGCGCGCCCGTCGTTCGCCCTCGTCGCTCACGCCGAGCTCGCTCGCGAAGCGTGGGACGTAGCTCACCGGGTCGGCCGGCTGGATTTCGAGGTTCAGCTCGCGGACGACGTAGCGGTACGTGCGGGCGATCTCGTCGCGTTCGACGCGGCTGACGTTGGTCACCTCGTCGAGGCTGCGCGGGGTCCCGGCCTGTCGGGCCGCGGCGTACAGCGACGCCGTCGCGACACCCTCGATGGAGCGTCCAGGGAGGAGGTCCTCGGCGAGCGCGCGGCGGTAGATGACCGACGCCGTCTCGCGGACGTTCTTCGGGAGGCCGAGCGCGCTGGCCATGCGGTCGATCTCGCCGAGGGCCTGCTTGAGGTTACGCTCCTTGCTGTCGCGGGTGCGGAAGCGCTCGTTCCAGGTGCGCAGGCGCTGCATCTTCTTGCGCTGGTTCGAGCTGAGCTGCCGGCCGTAGGCGTCCTTGTTCTGCCAGCCGATGTTCGTCGACAGGCCGTCGTCGTGCATCATCTTCGTCGTCGGCGCGCCGACGCGGGACTTCGAGTCCTTCTCGGCGGCGTCGAACGCGCGCCACTCGGGCCCGCGGTCGACGGAGTCCTCGTCGACGACGAGGCCGCAGTCCGCACAGACCGTCTCGCCGTGTTCTTCGTCGTCGACCAGCTGTCCGGTGCACTCCGGGCAGGTCCGCAGGTTCTCGGTCGTTTCTGTCTCGGTCGTTCGCGCCTCCCGACTCTCGTCGGTCTGCTGGCGTCGGATACTCGTGTCAGTCATTGTGGGGTGTCTGAACGCGTGTTCAGAACGGGGGTCGTACGCAAACTGTTGCAGCGAGCAGGACTTAAACGCTTGGGCTAACTATCGTTGGTGTTTCGGGCTATCAAGTCACTGTTCGAACAGGATTTTTTGTCGATTAGGTAACCCCAGGGTAACCACCCCACCGGACAGCCGTCGACGACTCCTGCCCTGGCCAACCCCGTATCGAAACGCTTACTCTGCGGAACCGACTTCGTTGGCGCATGAGCGACACCGAGGCGACGCCCGACGACGTGCGCCACGTCGCAGAGCTGGCGCGGGTCGACCTCGACGAGGACGAGGTCGACGAGTTCGCGGACCAGTTCGCCGACATCCTCGACTACTTCCACGCCCTCGACGAGGTGCCGACGGTCGAGCGCGACGCCGACCTCGTCAACGTGATGCGGCCCGACGAGGTGCGCGAGGGGCTGAGTCAGGCGGAGGCGCTGTCGAACGCCGACGAGACAGAGGACGGCTACTTCAGGGGGCCGAACGTCTCATGAGCATCTTCATCAGCGAGGAGACGGTCGAGGGTGCCGACGACGGCCCGCTGGCCGGCACCACCGTCGCCGTCAAGGACAACATCTCCACCGAGGGCGTCCGGACGACCTGCGGCTCCGCGATGCTGGAGGACTACGTGCCGCCGTACGACGCGACGGTCGTCGAGCGGCTGAAGGACGCCGGCGCGGACATCGTCGGCAAGACGAACATGGACGAGTTCGGGATGGGCACGACGACCGAGACGAGCGCGTTCGGCGCGACGGAGAACCCGGTCGCGGACGGGCGTGTTCCGGGCGGCTCCTCCGGCGGGTCCGCGGCGGCGGTCGCCGCGGGCGAGGCCGACCTCGCGCTCGGCAGCGACACCGGCGGCTCGGTGCGCTGTCCCGCCGCGTTCTGTGGGGTCGTCGGCATCAAGCCGACGTACGGACTGGTCTCTCGCTACGGCCTCGTCGCCTACGCGAACTCGCTGGAGCAGATCGGTCCCTTCGGCTCGACCGTCGAGGAGGCCGCCGCGCTGCTCGACGTCATCGCCGGCCCGGACGAGCGCGACGCGACCACCCGGAAGGAGGGTGCGGACTCGGACTACGCCGCTGCCGCCGACGGCGACGTCGACGGCCTCTCCATCGGCGTCCCGACCGAACTGGTCGAGGGGGCCGACGAGGGCGTCGTGGAGACGTTCTACGACGCGCTCGACCAGCTCGAAGCGCAGGGCGCGACCACTCACGAGGTGAGCCTGGAGTCCGTCGAGTACGCGGTGCAGGCGTACTACGTCATCGCGATGTCCGAGGCGTCCTCGAACCTCGCACGGTTCGACGGCGTGCGGTACGGCCACTCCGGCGGCTACGACGGGAACTGGAACGAGGTGTTCGGCCGGGCCCGAGAGGAGGGATTCGGTGCCGAGGTCAAGCGCCGGGTCCTGCTCGGGACGTACGCCCTCTCCGCCGGCTACCACGACAAGTACTACAAGCAGGCACAGGACGCCCGCGCCTGGGTCAAGCAGGACTTCGACGAGGCGCTCTCGGAGGCGGACGTGCTCGCGTCGCCGACGATGCCCGTCCCGCCGATGGAGCTCGGCGAGAGCCTCTCGGACCCGCTGAAGATGTACCTCGCCGACGCCAACACGGTGCCGGTCAACCTCGCGGACCTCCCCGCCATCTCGGTGCCGGCGGGCGAGACCGACGGGCTCCCCGTCGGCCTGCAGCTCGTCGGCCCGGCGTTCGGCGAGGAGACCATCATCCGCGCCGCCAGCGCGCTCGACTGACGGGCTCCCCCGGCCCGAGACGCTGCTTGAACGTTCCGGCCACCGCTGGTTCGACCCCGCCCGCGTCCCGCGTATCGAGTCGTGAGTCGTCCACAATAGTTATAGTTGGCAGAGGGTGTCATAGAACGATTACCACACCAAGGAGCAGGGTGAACGCTGAGGTGGAATGAGTTCAGCGACCCTGCAAGATGCTCCTTCGGTAGA
>NZ_FNIA01000013.1 GCF_900103505.1 Haloarchaeobius iranensis | reverse complement strand
GACCCCGAAACCAACGAATTACTGCATACAAAGCTTGAACCGACACGGACGAACGTGCTCGCGCACGCGTTCTTCTCGGAGTTACGCGAGAAACACGACGTCGATGACGCCGTGTTTCTCGTCGACGGTGCGACGCCGCTGAAAGACGCTTGCAACCGTCACGGGCTCGATTTCCGCTACGAGAAACACGGAAATCGCAACAGCGTCGAACGTGTCTTTCGAGAGGTAAAACGCAGAACTAACGCTTTCTCGAACTGTTTCAGTCACGCCGAAGCTGAAACTGCTGACGAGTGGCTCAAATCATTCGCCTTCGCATGGAATCAGCTAATCTGAACGCGACCCCTGCCGTTGGGCGAGCCTTTATCCTGATTCCTGACCAATACTCGCGGCATGAACGTGATTGTCGCCGGCGGAACCGGCTTCATCGGAAGTCACCTGTGTGCAGAGCTCGCCGACCGCGGACACGACGTGACCGCCCTCGCACGGAGCCCCGACGACGCCGACCTCCCGAACACCGTGGAGACTGCGATGGGCGACGTGAGCGCCTACGAGTCCATCGAGTCCCACTTCGAGGGGCAGGACGTGGCGGTCAACCTCGTCGCGCTCTCCCCGCTGTTCAAGCCGAAGGGGAACCTCAGCCACGAGACGGTCCACCTGCAGGGGACGGAGAACGTCGTGCGCGCCTGCGAAGAGCACGATGTCGGCAAGCTCGTCCAGATGTCGGCGCTCGGGGCCGACCCGAACGGCCCGACGGCGTACCTCCGGACGAAGGGGCAGGCCGAGGAGGTCGTCCGGTCCGCCGACCTGGACTGGGTCCTCGTCCGTCCCTCGGTCGTGTTCGGCGACGGCGGCGAGTTCGTCTCCTTCACGAAGAAGCTGACGACGCCGTACGTCACAGGCTTCCCCGGCGGCGGGAAGACGCCGTTCCAGCCCATCTGGCTGGGCGACCTGGTGCCGATGCTGGCCGACGCCGTCGAGGACGACGACCACGTCGGCGAGGCGTACGACATCGGTGGCCCGGAGGTGCTGACCCTCGCGGACGTCACTCACCTCGCCTACGCCGCCGAGGGGAAATCAGTCCGCATTCTGCCAGTTCCGATGCCGCTGGCGAAGCTGGGTATGACGATGGCCGGACCGCTCCCGTTCATCCCGTTCGGCCCGGACCAGGCTCGCTCCCTGAAGGTCGACAACACGGTCGCCGACAACGGCGTCGCGGCGTTCGGTGTCGAACCCCACGAGCTGACGACGCTGTCGTCGTATCTCGGCGTGGAGAACACGGCGAAAGCCAGCGCCTGACCGGGGAAACGACACCCCCGCAGGAGCTTAAATAGACCGGGGTAGTGTCACGGAATAATTGAAAAGTATCGTATGCCTAATTCGGACGATAGCAGGCCTATCGGACGGTTATTTTTGGGAACATGACATCGGGCCGAGAGTGGGACCATCCAAAGGCTTATATCCTTCATCCCACTCTTGGCAAACCAACGGAGCCCCCTTTCAAATGAAACTGGCGATGATTGGATTCGGTCAGGCCGGCGGGAAGATCGTCGACCGATTCGTCGACTACGACGAACGGACACAGAGCGGCATCGTCCGTTCGGCGATCGCGGTCAACACGGCCAAGGCCGACCTGATGGGTCTGGAGAACATTCAGAACGAGAACCGCGTCCTCATCGGTCAGTCCCGGGTGAAGGGACACGGTGTCGGCGCTGACAACGAGCTCGGCGCGGAGATCGCCGAGGAGGACATCGACGAGGTGCAGGGCGCCATCGACTCGATCCCGACACACGAGATCGACGCGTTCCTCGTCGTCGCCGGGATGGGCGGCGGCACGGGGAGCGGTGGCGCACCGGTCCTCGCCAAGCACCTGAAGCGCATCTACACGATTCCGGTGTACGGGCTGGGCGTCCTGCCGGGGTCGGACGAAGGTGGTATCTACACGCTGAACGCCGCGCGGTCGTTCCAGACGTTCGTCCGCGAGGTCGACAACCTGCTGGTCTTCGACAACGACTCGTGGCGGCAGGCCGGCGAGTCCGTCGAGGGCGGCTACGAGGAGATCAACGAGGAAATCGTCCGCCGCTTCGGCGTCCTGTTCGGGGCCGGCGAGGTCGGCCAGGGGGACGAGGTGGGCGAGTCTGTCGTCGACTCCTCCGAGATCATCAACACGCTGGCCGGCGGCGGCATCTCGACCGTCGGCTACGCGACCGAGGAGGTCGAGCTGTCCGACGACAGCGGCCTCCTCTCGCGCTTTACCGGCGGCGACGACGAGCAGGTCGACACCGCACACACGACCAACCGCATCACGTCGCTCGTCCGCAAGGCCGCGCTCGGGCGACTGACCCTGCCGTGTGAGATCGAGGGGGCGGAGCGGGCCCTGCTCGTCATGGCAGGTCCCACGGAGCACCTCAACCGGAAAGGGATAGAGCGCGGGCGGAAGTGGCTCGAGGAGCAGACCGGCTCCATGGAGGTCCGCGGCGGCGACTACCCGCTGCGTGAGCCCCAGGTCGCGTCCTGTATCCTCCTGTCGGGCGTGAACAACGTCCCGCGGATCAAGGAGCTGCAGCAGGTCGCCATCGAGGCCCAGGACAACATCGAGGCCATCCGAGAGGAAAGCGAAGATAACTTACAGAACTTAGTCGAAGATGACGAGGATGAGCTCGAGCCGCTATTCTAGGTGGGCGATCCTCGCCGCGGTGGCCTTGCTGGCGTTCGCCGCGGTCGGCACAGCCGTGGCCGTACAGGTCAGCGAGGAGGACGTCCCGGACGAAGGACAGGTCGGTGAAGACTACACCGCGAGCGTCACTCTCGGGGAGCTGTACCAGAACCCCGACTACACCTCGTGGACGCTGCGCGGCGAGACCGAACTGCAGAACGTGACGTGGACGGTGACGACCACCGACACGGACACCGGGAACCAGATCGACAGCCAGTCGTTCGACGGGCAGTCGTTCAACTACTCGAACATCGACGCCGAGGCGAACGACGCCAACCAGGTCACCGTCGAGGTGACCGGCACGGTGCCGAGCATCGAGAACTTCACCTACGCCGACGAGGAGATGTTCGTCGTCGCGTCGCTGACCCAGGCCCGCGAGGGCGGCACCTCGAACGAGATCGCCTCCCGCGAGGCCCACCACTTCACCGAGGAGAGCCAGGCAGCGCGGGAGGCCATCGTCGAGGCGCAGGCCGCCATCGACGAGGCCGACAGCGCGGGCGGCGACACCTCGACCGCCGAGGACTCGCTCGAGTCGGCCATCTCGGCCTACGAGGGCGAGAACTTCGGCAACGCACAGAACCTCGCCAGTCGGGCACAGGAGGAGGCCAACACGGCCAAGAGCAACGCCGAATCGACCGAGCAGCGCAACCAGCTGCTCCTCTACGCCGGCGTCGGCGTCGTCGTCGTCGCTCTCATCGGTGGCGGCTTCTACTGGTACCGCCAGCAGCAGGACGACCACAGCCGCCTCGGCTGAGCGGTTCGGAACGTTCTTTGCGATTCACCGGCGACCTCCAGCTATGCGTGTCGTCGTACCGTTCGCGGCTGAGAACCCCAAGACCCGGCTCTCCGGCGTCCTCGACGCCGGCGAGCGCGCCGCCTTCGCGCGGGCGATGCTCGCGGACGTGCTCGACGCCGTCCGGGCCGCGGGCCACACACCGACGGTCCTCGCGACCGCACCGGTCGACATCGACGCCCGCGTCCGCGTGGACGACCGGTCGCTGACGGCCGCCGTGAACGACCTGCTCGCGGAGACCGACGGGGCGGTCGCGGTCGTGATGGCCGACCTGCCGCTCGTGACGCCCGCGGTGCTCGAGCGGCTGTTCGGAGCCGACGGCGACGTGGTCGTCGCGCCGGGCCGTGGCGCGGGCACGAACGCCCTGGTCGTGCGCGAGCCGGCGTTCCGGACCGACTTCCACGGCGCGTCCTACCTCGACCACCGTGCGGCGGCGAACGCCGTCGGTGCGGCGGTGACGGTGGTCGACTCCCACCGGCTCGCGACCGACGTCGACGAGCGCGTCGACCTGGTGGAGGTGCTCGTCCACGGGGACGGCCGGGCCCCTACCTGGCTCGCGAACCACGGCGTTCGAATCGAGCGCGGAAACGGCCGGGTCAACGCGGTGCGAGTCGACGACTGAGTCGCTACGTGGCACTATATCGGGGCGACTCCTCAGTGAGAGTGCGCGAGGCCTCTGCGCGCGAATCCACCACTACTCCCCTTCTGGCTTTCTCGGAATACGGGTAGCGCATGTCGTCGAGAGCGGTCTGCTGACGTTGCGGAGGTCACTGTTTCCGGTGACTGAGCTGCGGTGAAACCGCGAACGACCGGACGCCACGGCAGTCGTGGGACGGCCGGCTCGCAGGCGTGTGCCGCCCGGTCGTCCCCAAGCCATCGCGTCTTCGGACGAATCCTTCCCATGAAGACACCCTTTTGCCCGTCGACCACGCATCCCCGAGCATGATTCCGGGGGCGGACGAGTACGACATCTCGCTGTCGTTCGACGAGCGCGAGGTGGCGCGCGCGCTCTCGGTCACCCCCGACGACGTCGAGCCCGCCGACGAGCTCACCTTCGCCCGGAACGTGTTCCTGCCGCTGACGACCGCCTGCCGGTACACCTGCACCTACTGTACGTTCTTCGACCCGCCGGGCGAGGCGACGCTCATGGACGACGACGACGTGGACGAGACGCTCGACAGGGGCATCGACGCTGGCTGTACGGAGGCCCTCTTTACCTTCGGCGACGACCCCGACGACCGCTACGACGAGGTCCACGCCCAGCTCGACCGCTGGGGCTACGACGATATCCACGACTACCTCCGTGCGGTGTGTGCGCACACCCTGGACCGGGGCATCCTTCCGCACTCGAACCCCGGCGACCAGACCAGAGAGCAGATGGCGATGGTCGCACCGTACAACGCCAGCATGGGGGTGATGCTGGAGACGACCGCCGACGTGGACGCCCACGCGGGGCGCCGGGTGAAGTCGCCCGGCCAGCGGCTCAACACCATCCGGAACGCCGGCGAGCTGCGGGTCCCGTTCACGACGGGCATCCTGGTCGGCATCGGCGAGGACTGGCGCGACCGCGCGGAGAGCCTGCTCGCCATCCGCGACCTGCACGAGCGATACGGGCACGTGCAGGAGGTCATCGTCCAGAACGTCGTCCCGAACGAGCGCTCGCGCTACGAGCGTCCCGACGTCGAGACGATGCGCCGGGTGGTCGCCATGGCGCGCTGGGTGCTCCCCGAGACGGTGTCGGTGCAGGTGCCGCCGAACCTCTCGCCGACGCGCGAGCTGCTCGACTGCGGGGTCGACGACCTCGGCGGCGTCTCCCCGGTGACGGACGACTACATCAACCCCGACTACGAGTGGCCGGCGCTCCGCGAGCTCCGGGACATCGCCGACGAGGCCGGGGTCCCCCTCCGCGAACGCCTGCCCGTCTACGAGCGCTACCTCCCCGCGGAGCTGCGCTCGGACGACTTCGACGGCGAGGCCGCTCCCGGTGACGGGTGGCTCGACGACCCCGTCCGCGACGCACTCGCCGGCGACACCCCGGCGGGCCGACGGTACCGTCGGGTCCTCGATGGGGCACCGGTCCAGCTATAGACCGCTCGGGAGCGCTCGATACGTCTCCTAGTGAGCTTCTTGCTGCAGCCGTCCCTTCGCTGGAGTGGGATGGACGAGACTCACGCACCCGACGCCGACCAGCCCACGCCAGACTCACCACCAGCGCCGGACCGCCCGGCCGACCTGGCCATCCTCCACGCGCTCGACACCGCTCACGCCATGCCCATCGCGGAGCTCACGAGCGCGGTCGACGCCGACCCGACGACCATCGACCACCTCTGTCACCGCCTCCAGAGCGCGGGCTACGTCCGCGCCCGGACCGACGGCGCCTACAGCATCACCGCGCACGGGGAACAGTACCTGCGGACACTGCTCAGACAGCGACGCATCAGCCCCTGACACCGGGGGTCACTCCGCCGCTCTGACGACCCAGTGGCCCTCTCCCTGCCGCGCGATGACCGACGGTTCGCGCATCCGCACCACGTAGCCCGTCGGGTTCGACTGCACCTCGTGTTCGGCACGGACGCTGCCCAACTCGCCGAGCAGCTGCGCCGTGGGCGGCTTCTGTGCCGCGCCGCAGTCGTAGACCGTGAGGAGCCCGCGGCCGCCCTCGCGCTCGTAGACGACGATGTGGGCGTGCTGTGGCAGCCGATAGCGGTCGTCGCCGTCTGCCGGCGCGAGCGTGTTCATGCGTGGCGGTAGGTCGAACGGGGTGAAAAGGGGTGCTGTTCAGTCGTCGGCCGCGAGCCCGTCGCCGCCGGCCCGCGCGCCCTCGTCCTCGCGGAGCAGCGGCGTTCCGTCCGCTCGGGGGCCGAGTTCGGGGCCGAACGGCGGGTCCCCGTCGACGACGCGGCGCTGCTCGTAGTCCGTCGAACGCTCGACCGGCGTGCGGCCGATGGCCCGTATCATCTCGACGTACTGGTCGAACGAGCGGAACTCGCCGTACTCGCCGCCGGCGCGCTTCGTTATCTCCTCGGAGAGGATGGTGCCCATGAAGTCGTCCGCGCCGCAGTTGAGCATCTTCAGTCCCCGCTCGTCGCCGTACTTCACCCACGAGGACTGCACGTGGTCGACGTTGTCGAGGTAGAGCCGGGAGACGGCGATCATCAGCTCGTCCTCGTCGTCGCTCGCGCCGCCGTCGACGACGCCGTGCTCGTACAGCGGCGTCGACTGGTGGATAAAGGAGAGCGGGACGAACTCGGTGATGGCCCCGTCGACGCGCTCTTGCAGGTCCCGCACCTTGTCGAGGTGGCGGACTCGGTGTGCCGCGTTCTCGACGTGGCCGTACATGATGGTGGCAGTGAGCCCCAGGCCGACGTTCGCGGCGGCCTCCATGGCTTCGAGCCACTCGTCGGTCCGTATCTTCCCGGGGCAGATGACGTCCCGGACCTCGTCGACGAGAATCTCGGCGGCGGTGCCGGGCACCGAGTCGAGGCCGGCGGCCTGCAGCTCGTCGTACACCTCCTCGTAGCTCCAGTCGGTGCCGCGCCGCGCGTGGTACGCCTCCTCCGGCGTCATCGAGTGGAGGTGGACGTCGCCGACCGACATCGCCTCCATCTGCTCGACGTAGGTCCCGGGGTCCGTGTCGTAGCGCTCGGGCGGCTTGTAGTTCGTCTCCTTCCAGTCCGAGTCGCGCAGTATCTCGTGGTGCGCCTCGTTCAGCGCGAACGCTGGATGGAGCCCCGAGACCGACGTGACCTCGTAGATGCCGCGGTCGAGCATCGACGCGACGACCTCGCGGGACTCCGCCGGCGTCTTCGTGAAGCCGGCGTGGTCCACGTCGCTGTCGTCCTCGAAGGCGTGGGCGGTGTCCTTGAAGTTGCAGAACAGACAGCCGGTGTTGCAGGCCGTCGTGACGTTGTTGTTCAGGTTGGCGACGAACGTGACCTCGTCGCCGACGACCGCGGCGCGCCGGCGGTCGGCGGCCTCCAGCACCAGCTCCTTCCGGGACTGGTCGATGCCGTCGACGTCCGTGCCGGTGGTGATGAGTTCGATGCCGTCCGCGACGGTGAGCCGCTCCCCGTTCCGCGCCTTCGCGAGCGCGTTCCCGAAGGACTGGTCGCTCTCGGGAACGTGCTCGTAGTCGAAGCCGTCCGTGGGCAGGTCAGCCGCGCTGTGCTCGGACGAGTCGGCCATTATCTATGCGTCGGGTTTGACTCTCAAAAGGGTAGTGGAACCGGCCGTTAGTCGTAATTGGGTTTCTCCGAATCGAGGTCTCCATGAGAGCTGTGACGGCCTCGAAAGCCCCGAGACGCTGGAGTCGGGGGCCTCGCTGCGGTCCTCGTTCCTCCGGTCCTTGCATCGCCCGCCTTCCTCCAGCGTCTCGCCCCTTTCAGTCCCACCGTCGGAGCAAGCTCCGACGAGCCCCCGTTCGCTCGCAGGCTCGCTCACGGGGACACCCCGCACAGCACCGCACCTCTGACCTCCCCAACCGATTCGCTCGGTCGCAGGCTCCCTCGCTCATCCCTCGCACGAGCGTTGGACTCGCCGCCTCGCAGTGCTCGGCGACGAGTTCGGCCGCGCGCCAGCCGGCTGATTGGCTGTCGTCGCCACCCGGTTCGGACTCCCTCGACCGCGTAGTGAAACCTTCTTTAGTGACGGCTTCGCCCGTTCGAGTATGAGCACTCGCCTGCGGAGGGAGCGGCCGTGACGAGCGTCAAGGAGTTCCGCATCGAGGAGCCAGCGACCGCCGACGAGCTGGGCCGTGGTGCGTTCGTCTTCACCGACGACTACTCCGTCTTCGACTGGGGGAAGATGCCAGACACCATCGCGAACAAGGGCGCGTCGCTCTGCTCGATGGGCGCGTTCAACTTCGAACTCCTCGAGGACGAGGGGATTCCGACGCACTACCGAGGCGTCGTCCGCAACGGCGACACGCTGCCGCTGCGCGAGGCCGACCAGCCCCCGTGGGAGATGGCCATCGACCTTACGCAGGTGCCCGACCTCCCGCACGAGGGCCGGGACTACGACTACGACGCGTTCCACGCCGAAGCGGGCGGGAACTACCTCGTCCCGCTCGAGATCGTCTTCCGGAACCGCGTCCCCGTCGGCTCCAGCCTGCGCAGCCGGACCGACCCCGCGGACCACGGGCTCGACTTCGACGCGTGGCCCGAGGGGGTCGTCGACCTCGACGAGCCCATCGTCGAGTTCTCCACGAAGTTCGAGGAGTCCGACCGCTACCTCTCCCGCGAGGAGGCCGACGCCGTCGCGGGCCGTGCGGACGTCGACGCGCTGGAACGGACCGCCCGCGAGGTCAACCGCGTCGTCACCGAGCAGGCCGAGTCCGGCGGCCTGACCCACGAGGACGGGAAGATCGAGTGCCTCTACTTCGACGGCGAGATCCGCGTCGCGGACGTGGTCGGCACCTTCGACGAGAACCGCTTCAGCTACGAGGGCACGCAGATCTCGAAGGAGGTCATCCGGCAGTACCACAAGCGCACCCAGCCCGACTGGGTCGCCGCCGTCACCGAGGCCAAGGAGCGCGCGAAGGCCGAGAACGTCGCCGACTGGAAGTCGCTCTGCGAGGTCCGGCCCGAGCCCCTCGACGACGACGTCCTCGCCGTCGCGAGCGAGCTCTACACCGCCGGTGCCAACGCGTACACCGGCCTCGAACTGTTCGATGCTCCACCGCTGAACTCGGCAATCGGGGCCGTCAGCCGGCTCTGAGCCGGGGCGCTGTACTCGTTCGAGGGTCTCCGATTCACTCCAGAGGCTGTGCGAAGTCGACCTGTTTCGGCCGGAACCCCGTGTCGCGGTAGAAGCGTCGCGCACCCTCGTTCCCCCACTCACAGGAGACTTTCAGGTAGTCACAGCCCCGCTCGCAGGCCAGCGTTTTCACACGGTCGACGACGGCAGCGCCGTGACCGCTGTCCCGGTACTCTGCGTCGATGAAGAGGTTCACGATGCGGAGGTACCGCGAGTACTCGCGGGACGGATGAGTACCCTCCCGGAGGGTGACGAGGCCGATTTGCTCGCCGTCCTCGACGCCGAGGTAATCGTCGACCGCGTCGTCGGCGAGCTGCCGGCGAAAGCCCTCCGCGGCGGCCTCCGTTACGTCCGGGCTGGCGAGTTCGTTCAGTTCGTCGTGGGCCTCCATCGCCCGGGCCAGCGAGTGCCAGCGGTCGACGAGCGCCTGGATGTCGTCGGTGGTGGCTTCGACGAGTTCCATGGGACGACTCGTCGGGGCTGGCTCGTAAACCTCCGGTCGCCGTGGGAGCTCCAGACACACCCCGGGACCGCACTCGAAACACGCTTGCCCACGGAACGACCTAGTGACCGACAGTGACAGCGGAGGAACCCCGGAACTCCATCGACATCGACGAGTTCTACGACGCGCTCGACGCCGAGGGACGGCCGGTCATCACGGCCGACCAGCTCGCGCGCCGGCTCGACAGCACGCAGGAGGCCGCCCTGCAGGCGCTCGAAGCCCTCGAATCGCAGGGCGCGGTCGAGCGGACCGACGCGGGCGTCGAGCCGACCATCTGGTACCCGAGCGACTGGGGCGCGATGCTCGAGCGCGAGCGGGTCGTCTTCTTCCCGGAGCGTCGGCAGTTCGTCGTCGACCAGCCCAAGCAGTTCACCCGGGCGCAGTGCTCGCAGTTCGCCCACCTCGTCGACACGACGCGGTCGGGCGGCTACCTCTACGAGGTGCGCCAGCAGGACATCTGGCAGGCGCCCTACGAGACGTTCGAGAAGCTCGAACGGACGATGCGGCAGGTGCTCCCCGAGCGCGCGCCGGAGTTCGAGGCGTGGGTCGAGGACCAGTGGAAGCGCGCGAACCAGTTCGTCCTCCGCACGCACGAGGACGGCTACGTCGTGCTCGAGGCGGCGAACGAGAGCCTCCTGGGCAACGTCGCACTGGAGAAGCTCCCCGAGGACTGCATCCGCGCGCCCATCGACGACGTGACCGCGTGGGTCGCCGAGGAGAAGCTCGCCGAGGTGAAGCGCCGGCTGTACGAGGCGGGCTACCCCGTGCAGGACGAGCGCGAGCTGGAGGGCGGCGACGAGCTGCCGATGGAGCTCGGGCTCGTGCTCCGGGACTACCAGCAGTCCTGGGTCGACCGATTCCTCGAGGCGAAAGCCGGCGTGATGGTCGGCCCACCGGGGAGCGGCAAGACCGTCGCCGCGATGGGCGTCATGGCCGCCATCGAGGGAGAGACGCTCATCCTGGTGCCCTCGCGCGAGCTCGCCGGGCAGTGGCGCGACGAGATTCTGACCCACACGTCGCTCTCGCCCGACCAGGTCGGCGAGTACCACGGCGGCACGAAGGACGTCCGTCCCGTCACGGTCGCCACGTACCAGATCGCCGGGATGGACCGCCACCGCGGCCTGTTCGACTCCCGCGAGTGGGGGCTCATCGTCTACGACGAGGTCCAACACATCCCCTCCGACGTGCGTCGGCGGACCGCCGACCTGCAGTCGAAGCACCGCCTCGGGCTCACCGCGACGCCCGTCCGCGAGGACGACCGCGAGGAGGACATCTTCACGCTCGTCGGCCCGCCAATCGGGACCGACTGGGACGCGCTGTTCGCGGCCGGCTACGTGCAGGAGCCGGAGGTCCACATCCGTTACGTGCCGTGGACGGACGACGAGAAGAAGAGCGAGCACGCCAGCGCCGACCCCGGCCACCACCGCCGCCAGCTCGCCGCGATGAACCCCGCGAAGGTCACCGAGACGCGGCACCTCCTCGCCGAGAACCCCGAGAAGAAGGCGCTCGTGTTCGTCGAGTACCTCGACCACGGCGACCAGCTCGCCGCGGCGCTCGACGCCCCGTTCATCTCCGGCGAGACGCCGCACGCGCGCCGTCGGGAGCTGTTCGCGGAGTTCCGCCGCGGCGACCGGCGGACGCTCGTCGTCTCCCGCGTCGGCGACGAGGGCATCGACCTGCCCGACGCCGAACTCGCCATCGTCGCCTCCGGCCTCGGCGGGTCGCGACGGCAGGGCGCACAGCGCGCCGGCCGGACGATGCGCCCCGAGGGCACTGCGCTGGTCTACGTGCTCGCGACCCGGGGCACGCGGGAGGAGGGCTTCGCGAAGCGACAGGTCCGCCACCTCGCCTCGAAGGGCATCGGTGTCCGCGACGGCCCGGCCGAGGCGGTCGACTGACGCGGCGAGCGGACAGCGACCGAAGAATTGCCGTCGTCGGGACTGTTGACCCTCTCCGCGTGCGAAGGGGAGCCATGGTCGACCCCACATCGGACATCGGCGACGTGGACCCCGAGGACGCCCCGGCCTGTGCCGTCTGCGGCGCGGCCGTCACCGGCGACGAGCACCGGGTGCGCTCGTGGGTCGAGGACGGCAACGTCGAGCATCGCCACTTCTGTGACGACGACTGCCTCGAGAAGTGGGACGGCTGATCAGTCGTCCGTCGACTCCTCGCCCGCTGCCGACCCCGCCACTATCTCGCCGAGGCCGTCGACGGGCCGGTCGGGGTTCGCGTCGCGCGCTTCCCTGGAGAGGCCGAGCTGGTAGCTCGCACTCTGCTCCCTGAGTCGGGTCCGCCCCCGGTGGACGGAGACGTCACCGTTCAGATGCAGGCGCACTGCCTCGAGCAGCGCGTCCGCCTCGAGCGGCTGGCCCCGCTCTTTCATCGTCTGGATGTCGGCACCGTCGGGCACGTCGAACGCCCGCTGGGTGATGATGGGCCCCTGGTCGAGGTCCGTCGTCACGTAGTGCGCGGTGACGCCGGCGATACGGACGCCCTCCTCCAGCGCCTGCCGGTACGCCTTCGCGCCCGGGAAGGCCGGCAGCAGGCTCGGGTGGATGTTGATGATGCGGTCCTCGAACCGGAACACCACGTCCGGGCTGAGGATGCGCATGTACCGCGCGAGGACGATGAGGTCGGCGTCGTACTCGCCCAGCAGGTCGAGAATCTCGCCCTCGTCGGGCGTGCCCTTCTCGTCGCCGACGTCGTGGAACGGGACCTCGTACTTATCGGCGAGCGGTTCGAGGGTGTCGTGGTTCGCGATGACCACCGAGATGTCCGCGCCGAGGTCGCCGCTGGCCCACGCCTGGAACAGCCGCTCGAGACAGTGGCTCTCCTTCGTCGCCAGCACCGCGATCTGCTGGGTCTCGCGGTCGGCGGGGAACCGCACCTGTACGTCGACGCCGAGCTCGTCCCCGAGGTCGTGGAGGTCGTCACGCAGCGTCTCCTCCTTGCAGACCATCTCCGTGGTGTCCGCGTGGAGGGTCATCCGGAAGATGTCGTCCCGGACGGCCTGGTCCAGGTCCTCGACGTTGATGCCGCGCTCGAACAGGAGGCTCGTGACGCGTGCGATGAGTCCGGTCTTGTCTCCTCCGACCACCGTAATTTCGGTTAGCTCTGTCGTCATCGATACCACCTCCGGTCACTGGTCGTCGGAGACATCAGTTTGCGCTCAGGCCGTCGGCGTGCAAAAGCGTTCGCATCGGCGCAACGACAGCCTGGCCCGTGTGACCAGGCACCATCTGGGTCGGGGCGACGCCGATCAGCCCACGATGGCGACCGGCACCGGCATGAAGCAGAGCAGGCCGAGGACGAACGTGAGCACGCCGAGCGCCATCCGGCCGCGGCCGAGTCGCTCCTCGTCGCTGACCGGCGTCGCCGAGCCCGCGGCGGCGATGAACGCGGCGAAGCCGCCCCAGAAGACCCAGATGAACACCGAGTCCCAGGCGAACCCGTCGACGAAGTGGAGGTAGCCCGCGAGCGAGAACAGCCCGACGGGGACCAGCGTCGCCACGGTGTCGTGGGCCTCGCCGAACATCGCACGCATGATGTGCCCGCCGTCCAGCTGGCCGACGGGGATGAGGTTCAGCAGGGTGATGAACGCGCCGGCCCACGCGCCGATGACGACCGGGTGGGCGTTCACCGTCGGGTCCTGGTAGGAGAGCTGCTGTCCCGTCAGGAAGGCGATTCCCTCGATGAGCGGTGGGAACTGCAGCTGGATGGTGACCGCGTCGGCCCCGGGGGCGAAGCTCTCCGGCGCGACGACCGGCGGGAGGAAGAGTCCCACGACGGTGACGAGCACGGTCGCGACGAGCCCGGCCAGCGGACCGGCCGCGCCGATGTCGAACAACGCCTTCCGGTTGGGCATCCGGCCACGCATCCGGATGACCGCGCCCATCGTCCCGATGAGCGTCGGGAACGGCAGGAAGTACGGCAGCGACGCGTCCACGTCGTGGTACCGGCTCATCGCGTAGTGCCCCAGTTCGTGCGTGCCCAGGACGAACAGGATAGCGGCGGAGAACGGCCAGGCGGTCAGCACCGCCTCGACCGGGTTCGCGACGGGGTCCACGTAGAACCACCGCGCACCCACGTAGAGCGTGGAGAAGACGGTGGCGAGGAACAGCAGGACGTTCTTCCAGGGAATCCCGTCCGGACCGTGACTGGCCGGTTCCGCGACGATGACGTACCGTCCTGCAGAGGTCGTCAGCTCCGCGTCGTAGCCGGCCTCGTGGAACGTACCCCAGACGTTCCGCATTGTCATCTCCGGGGTCCGAAGCGGCGTGCCGTAGTAGTAAATCGTCTCACCGTCTCGTCGGACGTCCTCCACGTGGAACTCGTCCGCCAGGGCGGAGAGCGGCGGCCCGGCCTCAGGGACGGACTGTGACGGCGGCTCGTCGGCGGCCATGTGGACGTTGCTTAGTCGTCACGTCGTAAAAAGGCACGGCGGCGGGCCGCAGACGATGAGGCGCCGGGGACCAACGGCCGGCGGTGGGGTGTGGGGCGGGCCGCAGTGCAGTGGTGGGGTCGGCGTGGTGGGAGCGGCGTTGTGGGGTGTGGTGGGGTGTGGTGGGGTGTGGTGGGGTGTGGTGGGGTGTGGTGGTGTGGGATGCCAGGGTGCGGGGCCGCTCAGATGGGCTCGACCCGCCAGGTCGTCGCGCTCGTGTACGACCACTTCTCGATCTCGAGGTCCGTGGCCGAGTCCTTGAGCTTCACCATGAGTGCGCCGATCTCCTTCGGGGAGAGGCCGACGTCGTCGGCGATGAACTTCGACTTGAAGTACATCTCGCCGTCGGTCGCCTTCTCCCGCAGGTACTCCTGCAGGCGCGTCTCTTTGTTGGCGGGCTCGCTGTCAACGGAGGGATTCTGCGTTGCGCTCATATTGCGTTCGCCTCACTTCCTCCAAGCCACTGGGAGAGGTTATAAAGGGCAGTTGCTTCGGGCTGTTTTGATATATTTCGAGTGAAATCGGAGTAATACGACGTTTTACGCGAGTTATAAGATAGAATTCGAAGGTTTCAGAAGACGCTAGAAGTTTTAAAACCGCTGCTAACCCTTCCAAACGAGGTGTCGTCTGACGCACGTCAGATTCCATCTTTCCCCCCGATACACGAGAAAATAACTCCAGGGACCTGTCAGGCGCGGTTACTCAGCACCGGTGTCCCGCTCGTGAACCCAGAACTCGCCGTCGGTCGTCGCCTCCTTCTTGAAGATGGGAACCTCGTCTTTGAGCCGGTCGATCCCGTCCGAGACGGTCTCGAAGGCCTCCGGCCGGTGGCCGGCGAGGACGACGACGAACACGATGTCCTCTCCGGCGGCGACGACCCCGGTCCGGTGGTGCATGACGACCTCGTGGACGCCCTCGCGTTGCTCGAGGTCGGCCTCGATGGTCGCCATGCGTTCCTCGGCGACACCCTCGTACGTCTCGAACTCGAGGTGGGTCGTCCGCTCGTCGTCGGGGTCGTCCCGTGCCCGTACCCTGCCCGTGAACGTGGCGATGGCACCGGCGAACTCCGCACCGGGCGCACCCGTGGCACGCTCGACCAGCGAGTCGAGCGTCTCGTGGGGAATCCGCTCGTGGAGCGTCGTGACGACCGCGTCGACGTCGACGCCGCTCCCGGTTTCGACGGTCGTCAGGGCGTCGCCCGCGTAGTCCACCCCGCCGAGGACGACGCCGGGTACCGTCGCCTCGCGAACGTCGTCGAGGAGGCAGTAGTCGTGCGTCGGCGTGAGGTCGTCGACGACGTCGTCCAGCGTGCGGTCGGTGCCGGCAGCGGCCCAGCCGTCGGAACCGACCCCGACGCTGGTTCGGACGCGCTCGTCCGACGCCCCCGGCAGCCCATCGGCCTCCCGGACCGGGTCGTCCTCGGTCACGACGGCGACCGTCCCATCGGCCGCGAGCGCGCCGACGAACTGGTCGACGAGGTCGGCCCGCCCCGCCCCGTCGGGGCCGACCACTGCGAGTACGTACATACCGGACTGGTCAGGCGGCAGTCGCTTGTAGGTGTCGCCGACGGGTACTTGGCAATCCTTAAGAGAGGCAGTCGGCTACTGGCCGGTAGCATGAAGGTAGTCGTCTCCGTCGGGGGCAGCGTCCTCGCGCCGGAACTCGACCCCGACCGGGTCGCCGCGTACGCGGACGTTGTCGACGAGCTCGTCGCGGACGGATGTCAGGTCGCCGCCGTCGTCGGCGGCGGGGGCGTCGCCCGCGACTACATCGGCACGGCGCGTGACCTCGGTGCCAACGAGATCGAACTCGACCAGATCGGCATCGACGTCACTCGCCTGAACGCCCGGCTCCTCATCTCCGCCCTCGGCGAGAACGTCGTGACCGCGCCCGCGAAGGACTACGAGTCCGCCGGCGAGGTGATGCGCAACGGCGACGTCGTCGTCATGGGCGGCGTCGCGCCCGCACAGACCACCGACGCCGTCAGCGCTGCCCTCGCGGAGTACGTCGGCGCGGACCTGCTCGTCTACGCCACCTCGGTCCCCGGCGTCTTCTCCGCCGACCCCGAGGAGGACGATACCGCGGAGCGCTACGAGGAGCTCACCGCGAACGACCTCGTCGACGTCATCGCCGGGCTGGAGATGAACGCCGGGGCGTCCGCCCCGGTCGACCTCCTCGCCGCGAAGGTCATCCAGCGCTCCGGGATGCGAACCATCGTCCTCGACGGGAACGACCCCGAGCGCGTCCTCACTGCCGTCCGTTACGGCGACCACGACGGCACCGACGTCATCCCCGAGGGGGCCGGCGACGAACTCACCTACTGGGCCGAGTAGGCGCGGCTGCCTCTGCTTGACAACCCTTAAGCACGCCACACGGGTAGCCACAGCCATGCAACCGACACGCGCTGCTGCGGCCGAACGCGGGGTGTGCGCCCCGTGAGCGCCGACGAGGCGACCAGCCCGTACACGCTCCAGGCGGACGAGGACGACGGCGACGACCAGCGACACGTGTTCTGGGCCGACCGGATCGCCGACGAGATAGCGGCACGCGACCCCGACGACCCCATCGTCATCAAGGGCGGTATCTCCCCGTCGGGCGTCCCCCACTTCGGCAACATGAACGAGGTGATGCGGGGCTACTTCGTCGCCGCGGTGCTCCGCGAGCGCGGCCACGATGTCCGGCAGGTGTTCACCGCCGACGACCGCGACCCGCTCCGGAAGCTGCCCCGGAAGCTCGCCGACCTCGACGGCACCCTCGTCGACCTCGGCGACGTGAACGCCGGCGCACTCGGACGGAACCTCGGCAGGCCGTACACCGACATCCCCGACCCGTTCGGCTGCTGTGACTCCTACGGCGACCACTTCTCCGCACTCATCCAGTCCAGCGCCGACGCCCTCGGCGTGCCCATCGAGCTCGTCTCGAACACCGAGCTCTACGAGGACGGCGAGTTCGAGGCCGTGACCCGCTTCCTGCTGGACCACGCCGACACCGCCCGGACCGTCCTCGCGAAGTACCAGGACAAGGTCGACGCCGACTACGTCCCGTTCAACCCGATCTGTGCCGACTGCGGGAAGGTCACCGAGACCGTCACCGACATCCGGCCCGACGAGGGCGAGGTCGACTACGTCTGCACCGACATGGAGGCCGGCGGCGACACCATCGCCGGCTGTGGTCACGAGGGCACCGCCACGCTGCGCGAGGGCAAGCTCCCCTGGCGCTTCGAGTGGCCCGCGCAGTGGCGCGTCCTGGGCGTCGACTTCGAACCCTTCGGGAAGGACCACGCCGAGGGCTCCTGGCCCTCCGGCGACGACGTGGCGCGGAACGTCCTCGGCGACGTTCCGCCGGTCCCGATGGTGTACGAGTGGTTCACCCTCGACGGGAAGGCCTTCTCTTCCTCCGAGGGCCACGTCGTCCTCGTCGAGGACGTGCTCGAACTGCTGGAGCCGGAGGTCGTCCGCTTCTTCTTCGCGAAGAACCCGAAGCGGGCGCGGGACTTCTCCATCGAGCGCCTCGACCAGCTCGTCGACGAGTTCGACCGCTTCGAGCAGCTCTACTTCGGCGAGGTCGAGGGCACCGAGGACGAGACCGCCCGGGCGGAGCGGGTCTACCCCTTCGTCGTCGACGAGGTCGACCCCGACCGCATCCGGCTCCCCTTTACCTTCGCCGCCGTCCTCGGGATGTTCGACGACCCGGACCTCCGCGAACAGGTCGCCCGAAAGGAGGGCCACATCCCCGACGACGCCGACGAGGAAACCGTCGAGGCCGCCCTCGCCCGCGTCGAGCGCGCCCGGAACTGGACGCGCCGCACGGACAACGAGTTCAACTACGAGCTCAAGCGCGCGGAGATGCCCGACGTGGACCTCGACCCGGCCACCGAGGCGGCGCTCGACGAACTCGCCGACTTCGTCGCCGAGGGCCACGACGGCGACGCCATCCAGGGCGAGATCTACGAGACCGCGAAGGACAACGACATCGACATCGGCGCGCTCTTCACCGCCGGCTACCGGCTGTTCTTCGACGAGGAGCAGGGACCCCAGCTCGGCACGTTTCTCGGCAAGCTCGACCGCGACTTCGTGGTCGCGCGACTGCGTCGGGAACGGTGAACAGCTACCGGTTACAGCAGGAACAGCGATTCCCGATGGAACAGGCGCTACGCTACAGAGCGAGCGCCCCACACAGGTAGTGATTGCTGAGGTACTATCCCTACGAACCGTTCAGGCGCTCTTTCGACCAAAATGATTATGTCAGTAAGATGCGCGGACCGGTGCGTGAGATTAGATCTCGTTTCCCGTTCCAGAGCAGCCGACCTGCCTTGTGAAAACGGATATTGACTCATCGTCTATCTGGAATATAACGTCGAGACAGACATTATCATCCGAGCCGTTGGTATTGTCTCCGGGTTGGTTAGAATTGAATTTCTGGCTTCGACCGTCAGCCGTTTCGACCGATACTTCGTATGGTACCGGTTTTCCCATATCCTCGTGATGAAAATGTCTATCCTCCCATGTCGACAATTTGGAATTGTCCGATAATATAGTTTCGTCGTTCCTCCAAACGTTTATTTCGAAATTCGTCTCTGATTCTGAGGCATTTAATAAAGTAATTTGAGCTAATCCCATACTAGAACTAACACTATCCAAACACCCAGATAATATAATCGGGACTGGGATAAGTGACGAAATATAGGTTCTCCGTTTCATTGTCTCAATATTTTGTTGGGAGATTCAGTTACGACGATTAACTACTAATTGATATTCTTTACGCAAACTTATATTATATTGTATATTTTGCTAAAGATTCAATCCAAATCCCCGACTAAGGATTTGGACATATCCGTGATTACTTTTCTCTCCATTCCTCACTCCGTCCAACATTTGTTACAGTGATAGGGGGGTTCGTTGCAATATATTCTGGGGTCCTCCCATTATACTGTGGTACATTCTCAGCAGTCGCATACTCATCTTCATCAACACGTGTGATCCCCAATTGTTGTTCCATTTCCGAGGACATTTCATCAGGATGTGGCAGTTCACTAGTAGACTCATCACAATAATTCCCTCTCGGTCCACAATTAACGTCGTGAAGGTGAATGTTCGCGTACCAGCTTGACCAGTGTTCATCAGCCCACGAATTCCCATCCTGATAGGACATTTTTACTTTGACATATGGGTCGAGACTTTGGCTGATGAATTGCGCGTAGTGACCGCAATTCCGCCATCCTTTCAACTCGCCAGGAGTGTTATCTTGGTTATGATATTTATATATGTCCGACGGGTCCTCGCCTGCCGGACCAAATGCCTCTTCAATCGCATCACCACCTGCTTGCATCCAGCCATCAGATGGATTGGAGTTTGCTAATGCGTTTTCTAGCAGTGGAATCGCCCAGTCCGGTAGAGAGCCACCGTCACCATTTGGATGTACGCCTGAATGATTTGTCGATTCCTTGTATAAATTTGATCCTCTAGGGTCGACCGTATACTCATGCCCAAACAATTCCGTTCCAAGTCCAACGCTGTCGCAATGTGCAACCGACGAAATTCCCCATTTATGATACCACTCACCACCAGAATGCCCCGACGAGTATTTAACAATTGACCCTTGGTCCCAACGATTGCAAGGCCCAAGTTCAAGCATGCCGGTATTCCCTGTTTCAAGAACCTCCCCTTCTTCAGAAGCTCCCGAAACCCGTGCGTCATTATATGTTTCCCTACTATCCTCTTTCGCGAATACTTTACTTGCAATTCCAGAACTTCCGACTCCAATTCCCAATCCAGCGGTGGTCGTGAGGAATGCACGCCGTCCGTGTTTTTCCATACTATTCATATATCCTACCCCATCATAAATATTTTGAAATAATATATTAAATAATATCATATATAACTTTATTTGCCCGTAATTTATTTGTAGTATTTATTGTATTACTTGTAGGATTGCCCCCTCATCATGGCTCCTATTGATTCCTACCAGACTAATCAAATAATTCGCTACCTGACTAACAAGAGACTAATGACCACCAAATCTTTAGACCTTCGCAGATTGTAACTGGCTGCTGGAAGCCGTGTAGGAGCGACGGACTGTCGCTTCCGGGGCCTCAACGATAGTCCCCCTGCTCGCGTGGTGCCGACGGGGACAGCCATGGTTTCTCCCCGTAGTGTGTCGTCTCACGTCGATGTATCAGCCGGAGTACTGGGGGCGACCGACCACACCGGATAGCCGAGTGTAATCCGAACGTGACAGCCGACCTGAACCCCCGCACGTACCCGGTCAAACCAAACGCATTTCCCCGCGCCTCCCTCAATATCCGGCAATGGTCTCCACCCTGTGGCTGGGTATCGGCGGTTTCGTCCTCTACTGGCTGGTGGTCTGGGCGGCCAAGAAGGAGAACCTCCTCCCGTCGTACATCTCGACGCAGGGGCCGGTGCTGCTGGTCCACACGAAGCGCGGGCGGCGGTTCCTGAACTGGCTGGCCGGGCCGAAGCGGTTCTGGCGGGCCTGGTCGAACATCGGCCTCGGCATCGCCCTCGTGGTGATGTTCGGCGCGTTCCTCTTCCTCCTCCAGGGGGCCATCCTGACGATCCAAAACCCGCCGGCACCGAGCGCGGTGAACCAGCCCCGAAACGTGCTGGTCATCCCCGGCGTGAACGACTTCCTGCCACTGGCGGCGACGCCGGGAATCCTCTTCGGGCTGCTGGTCGGGCTGGTCGTCCACGAGGGCGGCCACGGGCTGCTCTGCCGGGTCGAGGACATCGAGATCGAGTCGATGGGCATCGGCCTGCTCGCGGTGCTGCCGGTCGCGGCGTTCGTCGAGCCGAACGAGGAGAACCGCCGGAAGGCGTCCCGGGGCGCGCAGTCGCGGATGTTCGCGGCGGGCGTGACGAACAACTTCGCCATCACCGTCGTCGCGTTCGCGCTGCTGTTCGGGCCTGTCGCGGGCTCTATCGGCGTCGCGAGCGGCGCGCTCGTCGGCGGCGCGCTCCCGGGGTCGGCGGCGGCCGACGCGGGCATCGACGGCGGCGACAGAATCACCGCCGTCGGTGGGACCCCCGTCGAGAACAACAGCCACTTCGAGGATCTCGTCGCCGAGCAGAACGCGAGCCGGCTCGAACTGGAGGTGAACGGCGACCGGACGGTGACGATGAACCGGAGCGTGCTCGTGACCGGAGCCCTGGAGAACGGGCCGGCCAACCTCTCCGCGGGCGATACGATAACCGCGGTGAACGGGACGCCCGTCACGACCACCGCCGGCTTCGAGGACGCGCTCCGTGACTCATCCGGCCGGGTCACGGTGACGACGCAGGAGGGCGAGACGAAGGCGTTCGTCGCCGGCGCGTACCTCCGCCCCATCGAGGGCGAACCGCTGGCAGCGGCGGGCGCACCTGCCGGTGAGAACGTCATCGTCACCCGGTTCGGCGACACACGGGTCATCTCCTACAGCGAGCTCGGCGAGGCCATCGACGCCGCCGAGCCGGGCAAGACCGTCGAAGTCGTGCTCTACGACGACGGCGAACGCTCGGTCCGGGAGGTCACCCTCGGCACGCAGGACGACGGCAGCAGCTTCCTCGGCGTCGCACCGCTCGCCCGCGGCGTCAGCGGGGTGACCGTCGACGACGTGGGGCTGAACTACTACCCCGCCGAGTCGTACCTCGCCATCCTGGGTGGCGGCGACCAGTCGATGCTCAACTCGTTCGCCCAGTCGTTCGTCGGCAAGGTGCTGTTCGTGCTCGTCCTGCCCATCGCGGCCGTGATGCCCGGCGGCGACTTCCCGTACAACTTCGCGGGATTCATCGGCGAGATCACGAACTTCTTCGTCGCGACCGGCCCACTGGAGTTCCTCGGCGCGGGCGTGCTGTTCGCGATCGCGAACGCCCTGTTCTGGACCGGCTGGATCAACGTCCAGCTCGGCGCGTTCAACTGCATCCCCGCGTTCCCGCTCGACGGCGGGCACCTGCTGCGGACCTCGACCGAGGCCGTGCTCTCGCGGTTCCCGGTCGAGGTGACCCGCCGGCGCGTGAGCGCGGTGACGACGACCGTCGGCCTGACGATGTTCCTGAGCTTCGTCGTGCTGGTCGTCGGCCCGCAGTTCCTGGCCGGCTGAGGGGTCGTTCGGCTTCGACGAGTGAACCGGCGGTGACCGCACTCATCGCTCACTACACTGGAACCGGGGGACCGCAAACAGCCGTGGACGCCGGCGCGCGCTACTCCTCGTCGTTGTCGATGCCGTGTTCCTCGTAGAACTCCTCTGGCGTGGCGTCGATACGGTCGAACTCGTCGCTGTAGTAGTGCTCGTGGTGGCGGATCATCTGCTCGACGATCCACGCGGAGAAGGTCTCGTCGAAGCGCCACTCGCCCTCGACGTGCGGCACCTCGAACCGGTCGTCGCAGGAGAAGGCGACGTAGACGTGGTAGAAACCGAGGATGACGTCGGCGAACTCCTTGGCCTTCATCGCGGAGTCCTCGCGGCGGCTGTCCAGTTCGTCGTATCCCGAGTCGGTCAGCTCGAAGTACTTGCGGTCGGGCTCGTCCTCGCGCTCGATGCGCTCGGCCCAGCCCTCGTCCTCGAACTTGTACAGGATGGGGTAGACCGAGCCGTAGGAGGGCTCCCAGTGGCCGCCACTGAGCTCCCGTATCTCCTTGAGTATCTCGTACCCGTACCGCGGTTTCTCCGCGAGCAGCTCGAGCACCAGATAGGCGATGAGTCCCTTCGGTGGACCGCTTTTCCGCATTGTCGCGTGGTACCCGTGGTGGACGTGAAAGGGTTTCGATACTGAGAACCGCTTGCCCGGTTCTCGGTCGCGTCCCGCCGTCGTCTCCGACGAATCAACACGTCCTTACCCTTCGTCTCCGAACGCTCGACCATGCAGCGACGCGAACCTCCGTTGACCGAGGAAGGCTGGTACGCACTGCACGACTTCCGGACCGTGGACTGGGACGCGTGGCGCGACGCGCCGGAGCGAACGCGCGAGCGGGCCGTCGGGGAGGGCATCGCGTTCCTCGACACCCACAGCGACCCCGAGACGGGCGGGACGGCGGTCTACACCGTGCTCGGCCACAAGGCCGACCTCGTGGTACTGCACCTGCGCCCGACACTCGACGAGTTGGACCAGCTCGAACGCGGCTTCGAGTCGACGGAGTTCGCGGGGTTCACCGAGCAGACGAGCTCGTACATCTCTGTCACGGAGGCCTCGGGCTACACCGAGCGTGCCCGGGAGTACTTCGAGGGCGAGGTCGACGACGACTCCGGGCTGGCGCAGTACATCCAGTCGCGCCTCCACCCGGAGATACCGGACATGGACTACCTCTCCTTCTACCCGATGTCCAAGCGCCGCACCGCCGAGGACAACTGGTACGACCTGCCGTTCGAGGACCGCGCCGAGCACATGGCGAGCCACGGCGACATCGGCCGCGACTACGGCGGCAAGGTCCAGCAGATGATCACGGGGAGCGTCGGTCTCGACGACCACGAGTGGGGCGTCACGCTCTGGGCCGACGACATGACCGACGTGAAGGACCTGCTGTACGAGATGCGCTTCGACCCGTCCACCTCCCGGTTCGCCGAGTTCGGCCAGTTCTACACCGGCCGCCGGTTCGAGCCGCGCGACCTCCCGGCGTTCATGGCCGGCGAGGCCGTCCCCGCCGAGGAGGGCGACGCACACGGCCACGGTGAGGGTGGCCATCACGGCGACGGCGAAGGCGGACACCACCACGGCGACGGCGACGAGGACGAGCGCCCGGCCACCGACCACGGCGCGGACGTGCGCTCCGCGCTCGAGGAGGAGGGTGTCTACGGGGGTCAGCCCCACGGCGAGGACGTCTACGCCGTCGTCCTCTACTCCGACGCCGACCCGGACGAACTGTTCGACGAGGTCGAGGGACTGCGCTCGAACTTCGAGCACTACGACTCCCACGTGAAGACGGCGGTGTACCAGTCCGACGGCGACGCCCCGACGGCGGTCGCGAGCGTCTGGGAGACCCAGTCCGCCGCCGACACGGCCAGTGGCTTCCTCTCGGACCTGCCCGGCATCGTCCGGCAGGCCGGCGACGACGCCGCGGCCGACACCTGGGGGACGATGGGGATGTTCTACGCCACCAAGCCCGAGAAGCGCACGGACTTCGTCGAGAAGTTCGAGACCGTCGGGAACGTGCTCGCGGACATGGACGGCCACATCACCACGGACCTGCTCGCCAACCGCGAGGACGAGAACGACATGTTCATCGCCTCGCGCTGGGAGTCCCAGGACGACGCGATGGCGTTCTTCCGGTCGGACGCGTTCTCGGACACGGTCGACTGGGGGCGCGACGTGCTGGCGGACCGCCCGCGCCACGTCTTCCTGGCCTGACCGGCCACGGCGGCCCGCCACAGCAGTCGTCGGGACTGCGGAGTGAAAGTAAAACTCGGCGCGTGTATTCGCCCGACTGTGACGGGGCTCCAGCCGAAAGAAAGGGGTAGCAGTCCCGTGTTCGGAGCGAACACGACGACCGCCCCCGCCCCGCGTCAGTGGGGGGAGTCTGCGCGGCAGGGGGTTGGTGCGGCCCGGAATCGGCCAGGCTCTCGCTCGACGGAATCCGACCGTCGGAGCCGAGAGCAGGAGTAGCGTGAACCCCGAGACAGAAAGGTAATCGCCCGTTTTCCAGGCGAATGGACAGATTAGTCCGGCGTTTTCAGGTCGCCTGCTTGTCGATGTTCGCCGCGTCGATGTCCTCGCCGCCGACCGACGAGCGGAGCACGTCCATCCCGTCGTCGCGTTCGATGCCGAAGTCGTCGGCGTACAGCTCGGCGACGCGCGTGACCTCCTCGTCGCTGAGCGGCGGCACGTCGCTCGCGGCCGCCCACTCGTCGATGTCGTCCTTCGTGCGGAACGTCGGGGTCACCGTCGCGACCTCGCTGTGCGAGAGGAGCCACCGGATGCTGGCCTGGGACATCGTGCGCTCGCGGTCGTTCCCGGACTGCGTCCGGGAGTTCGACGAGGTCCCCTCGTCGGCGCGTTCGAGGAACCGGAGCGCCTCGACCTTCTCCCAGCCCGTCTCGTACCACTCGTCGGGACGGTAGGAGCGGTGGTCCCCGTCGTCGAGCTCCGTCTCCGGCGTGACCTGCTCGTTCAGCAGGCCGGAGGAGTGCGGGACGCGGGGGATGAGACTCGTCCCCGAGCCGGTGCGCTCGATGGTGTCGAGGAAGTGGTCGCCGACCTCCTGTTCGAGCACGTTCCAGACGAGCTGCAACGAGTCGAACTCCTGTTCGATGGCCATGTCGCCCTCGGCGAGCCAGCCGATGGAGGGGCCGAGCGCCCAGCCGATGGCGTCGACGAGGCCCTCCTCGCGGAGCTCGTCGAGGACCTCGAGCACGTCCGCGTCGACCTCGTCGACGTTCGCGTTGTGCAGCTGAAGCACGTCGACGTAGTCGAAGCCGAGGCGGTCGAGGCTCCGCTCGGTCGCGGTGCGGATCCACTCCGGTGTGATCTCCTTCGGGAGCTCGCCGTGGCCCGCCTGCGGGTTGTTGTAGAAGTCGTAGCCGACCTTCGTCGCGACGGTCACGTCGTCGCGTCGGTCGCCGAGGGCCTCGCCGACGAGCTCCTCGCTACGCCCGTGGCCGTACACGTCACCGGTGTCGAAGTAGGTGATGCCCTGGTCGTGGGCGTACTGCAGCATCTCGACCGCCTGTTCCTCCGTGCGGTCGCCCCACCAGTCCGTGCCGACGACCCACGCGCCGAAGCCGATTTCGGACACCTCGACGCCGGAGTCTCCGAGTTCGCGGTACTGCATACTCCCGGCTAGGGAACGGTGCCACTTAGCGAGTGCGTTTCGGTCCCAGCTCGCGGGAAAGGGCCACGGGACGCCGGCTACGTCAGGTCGACATCGAACACGAGCGCACCGATACCGATGATGGCGAGCGTTATGCCGGCCGTAACCCCGGCGATGGCGAGGGGGCCGGAGACTGTGCTGAACGCGACGGTCGCACCGAAGGCACCGCCGATACCGCCGAGGGCCGCACCGCTGATCGACGAGTCGGCATCACCGCTGGGGTGGGACGTACCGGGCATGACGGGCAGTCGGTGCCCGGCGCGTGTAAATCTTGTCGTCATTCGGAGAGGTCCTGGCGCTGTCCGTCGCCGTCTGTTGCTCGACGAACTGGACGACGACGGCGGCCGCGGCCGCGCAGAGGCCGACCGTGACCGAGAGCAGACCGGGAGATGCGCTGGGATATCTGCTGGGTCGTCGTCACGTCGAGCGCCGGCGGCAGGAACGCCGCCGACTTCAGACCCAAACTGAACACGGTCGCCCCGACGACAGCCAGCAGGAGCCCGTACAGCTGGGTCCGGAAGCCGTCGAGCACCATCTCGCGGTCGAGCAGCACCGTCCCGACGCTGGCCGTCAGCGCAGAGCCGACCAGCGGGGCGATGACCATCGAGCCGACCACGATGGCCGGCGAGTCGAGCAACAGTCCCGCGGTCGCGACGAGCACGCTCAGTAGCGTCATCGCGTAGTACGTCACCGGGCTGGGCGTGAGGTCGAGCGCTGTCGAGCGGATCTCCTCGGTCGCGATGCTGTCGTCCTCCTCGTCCCCCGTGATGAACCGTTCCTCCAGCTGGTCGTCGTGCTCGGAGAAGACGCCCTCCGCGCTGGCGACGACCGTGTAGGTCTCGTCGACCGCCGTCGCCTCCCCGAGGTCGTCGAGGACCGTCTCGACCGCCTGTGTCGGCAGGGGGAACTCGACGACCACCGCGTCGTCGCGGCCGCTGTCCTCCTCGAACAGCAGGTAGTCGATGTCGTGTTCGTCGAGCACCGACCGTACGGCCGACACATCCGACGACGGGACGAGCGTTCGAATCAGACGCACAGGCCACGGTACGGGCTCCATCGGGAAACCGCTGTTCTGACCACCTGAAAACGGTAACCAGTCGTCGGCAAGCGGCAGCGACCCGGACGGGACGGCGACCCCCGCCGCGGACCGCTGCTGCACGGAGTTCGGACAACAGAAGGTCCATACGGCTGCCCGCCGAACGGGGAGCCATGACGAAACGGCACGTCTCGCTCCCGGCCGACGCGGAGGCTGGTGTTCGGGCCTTCATCGACGAGGTCGACGAGCGGCTCTCGTCCGACGAGGACACCTGCACGGTCGTCGAGGAGACGCTGGTCGACCTGCACGGCGACCGTGACGCCTACGAGCGCTGGCAGAACGACGCGACGGTCTCGCCGGCCGAGCGCGTCCGTCTCCAGGGCTACGACCCGTGCAACACGACGCTCGAGTCGGAGTACTACGCCGAGAAGGACGAGGAGCGCTTCGAGCGCTCGAAGCACCTCCAGTGGCTCTGGCGGCAGTTCGACGCCACGCCGATGGCCGACAACGTCGAGTTCGCGCTGCGCTTCCGGGCGATGCTCGCCGACCACCTGTTCGACGAGTGCGGGGATGACTGCCGGTTCTTCAAGGATATCTCCTTCACCTACGGCCACAACATCAGCGTCGGCGACAACGTGGTCGTCCACGACGACGTCCACCTCGACGACCGCGGGACGCTGACAATCGGCGACCGTGTCTCCATCTCCGACGACGCCCACATCTACAGCCACGACCACGACATCGTCGACCAGACTGCGGTGTCGAACTTCCACACCATCGTCGACGACGACGCCCGCGTCACCTACGACTCGATGGTCCGGGCGGGCTGTCGCGTCGGGGAGAACGCCGTCGTCGGCGCCAAGAGCATCGTCGCCAGCGACGTGCCCGACCACCACGTCGCCGTCGGCCAGCCCGCAAAGAGCGTCCGCGTCAAGCCCGGCTGGGAGGACGTCGCCACCCCGCTCGAGGACGCGAACGTGGACCGCCGGGACGAACGCGAGCTCGAGTACGAACTGCCCGAGGACCTCGACACGTTCGACGAGTTCGGGCGCGACCTGTCGCCGACGAAGTAACAGGTTTTTACTCTGTCGTGTGAAAAGTCGGTGTAATGAAGCGTCGCCGCCTCCTCGCCACGGTCGGTGTCGGCCTCGCCAGTGGCGTCGCCGGCTGTCTGACCCCGCCCGACACCGGCGAGGGGACGACCATCAAGGACGGTGCCCCGCTCCGACTCGAGCGCGTCCGGATGCGCCTCGACACGCCGTGGGGGGCGTCGTTCCACCCCGAGACTGGCAACCTGTTCGTCACCGAGCGGCCGGGACGGGTCGTCCGAGCGATGGGGAACGACCGCGGCCCCGTCAGGACCCTCGACAGCACCGCCAACTTCGGCGAGGGCGGCCTCCTCGGTCTCGCGTTCGACCCCCGGAACCCGCGCGATGCCTACGTCTACCAGACCTACGACGGCGAAGCGGGGCTGGCCAACCGGGTGCTGCGACTCGACGCCGACCGCGAGTTCGCCGTCGACTCGGTCGTCCTCGACGGCATCCCGGCGAACACCGTCCACAACGGCGGCCGACTCGAGTTCGGCCCCGACGGCGCGCTCTGGGTGACGACCGGCGACGCCGGCGAGCCGAGCACGGCGCAGTCCCGGGACTCACTCGCCGGGAAGGTGCTCCGGATCACCCGCAACGGCGACCCCGACCCGGGCAACCCGTTCGACAGCCCGGTGTACACCTACGGCCACCGGAACCCGCAGGGCCTCTCGTTCGTCGGCGGGTCCGTCTACGCCGTCGAGCACGGACCGGACGAGGCCGACGAGCTCAACCGACTGGAGGCCGGCGGGAACTACGGCTGGCCGGCGGTCAGCGGCGAGAGCGACCGGGAGACGTACGTCGAGCCGCTGGTCACGTGGACTCCCTCCATCGGCCCGGCCGGGCTCGCCTACTACACCGGCCCGATCGAGCGCTGGCAGGACAGCTTCTTCGTCGGGGCGCTGGTGGGCACGCACCTGCGCCAGGTCAGCCTCGACGCTGACGACGTGGCGTCCCAGAACACCCTCTACGGTAACCTCGGTCGGCTCCGGACGACGTTCACCGGCCCCGACGACCACCTCTACTTCACCACCAGCAACCAGGACGGACGCGGCGACCCGGACCCGACCGACGACGAGGTCTACCGCGTCAGACCGCCGTGACCCTCTCGGGACGACAACTGGCGAACGGTATAAGTCCCATGGCACACTATAGCATAGTATGGCGAACGTCTGGGACTGGACCCTCGGCTACCTCGTCGTGTTCGCTGTCCTGCAGTTCGCCGTGTACGCCTACTACCGCCGGCAGGTCGACGACGACCCGACGCCGGACCCTGCAGGCGGCGACCCGGCAGGCATCGACCGGACCGTGGCGAACACCTCGGTCCGCGGCAGCGAGACGACCGACAGTCGCCGCTGTCCACACTGCGGCGCGTCGAACGAGCCCGACTCGCGCTACCGGTACTGTCGCAACTGCACGAAGTCGCTGTCCGGTGCTTAGGCGTTGTGGCCACGCCGGCCAGCAAACATAAGCCCAGCGCGGCGGAATCCTGAATCGACTCGAATGGAAGATACGGATTCCGAACGGTACGTCGGCCGCGAGACGGTCAACGGACTCATCATCTACGACCGAGAGAACTTAGACGCCTGGATCGAGTCCGATACCACCGTCGCCGTCACCGAGCAGACGGACCATCGCTCGTCGCCGTCGCGGTAGGCTCGGCTGTCTGCGCTTCTCAGGCTACTCGGACCCCGAAGCCGCTGCTCCGTGGACGGTGCGCGAAGAAGTGCGAGGGCGCCAGCGGGATGACGCCGCGAAGCTGTGGAATCAGTAGGTGCCTCGAAGCTCCGGTTCGAGCGCGAGTCCGACCGTGAACAGACAGACTGCGAGGATGCCGATCGACCCCAGCGCGTACACCGCTCCCTCGAGCGACCACGCCAGGGCGAGTGCGGTCAGTGCGAACAACGCCAGACCGACCACCAGCCGGACCATGGTCGGGAACCGCATCTCACTCCCCCTCCGCACAGTCGAGTAGCGCTTCCGGCTCGACGTCGAGGTCCTCGTGCTCGATGTCGTCCCACTCGACCGCGACTGCGGCCTGGATGGTCACGAAGTCGTTCGACGAGTAGCCACGTTCGAGCTGTGGCCACCGCTCGGCGACCGTCGATTCGGAGAGGACGTCGAACACGAGCGACTCCGCCCTCCGCTGTTCACCCGTCGCGGGTGGATCGATACCCCCAGTATCAGATTGTGCGTTTTGGCTCACGGCCTTCCAACTCCCCGGCCACAACATTGATACGTGGGGACATAGCTAACCACGGATTACCTCACCGTCGTTCGGAGTGTAAGCGACCCAACGGGAATAATACGGTCTTTTACCTGCCGCGCTGTCGGGTGGTTTTCTGCGTCAGGAACTCGTTACCCGGTGGTTTCGAACCGAACCGGATGACCGTTCGCGACGGACTCGAAAGCTCGGGTTCCCGCGTCCAACCAGCGCCTGTACGCGCGGGACCGAACTGCGATTCCGCAACAGCGCCACCAGCCGGATGCTGGGGGCGTCCAGTGCCGAGGTCCGCATCCGGTGGGTGGGGAGACGTGCGCCGTCCGGGAACCGAACCACGGTCGCTCACCCCGTTCGCTCCCTGGTTCAATTCCCGCTGCCGGTACTGTCTCTCACTTCGTTCGAGACAAGGATGCGCCGTCCGGGAATTGAACCCGGGCTAGTGGCTTGGGAAGCCACTGTCCTACCACTGGACCAACGGCGCTCACTCACTGCGTTCGTTCGCGCCGAGGTCCCACTCACTTCGTTCGCGGGACCAACGGCGCTCGTTCACTGCCTCCGTTCGCACCGGGGTCACGCACTTCGTTCGCGGGACCAACGGCGCAGACGCACAGCGATTCCACTCCGTCCTTCCCCCCGATGGCACTTGAACGTAGCGCTTCGCCCGACTGGACGGTCGTCCAGTTCCAGGCGGGACCGAGGAACGTTATTGGTCCTGTACTCCCAAGCGTCGGACGATGATAGACCTCCGGCTCGGAGACGAGGAACTGACCGCACAGCGCGACCACATCGTGGGCTTCATCCAGGATGTCGTCGCCGACGCCGGCGCAACCGGTGCCGTACTGGGACTCTCCGGTGGCGTCGACAGCACCACGACCGCCTACCTGGCCGTCGAGGCGCTCGGTCGCGAACACGTCCGCGGGCTCGTCCTGCCCTCGCGCGTCTCCAGCGACGAGAACATGAGCGACGCCGAGCGCGTCGCCGAGGACCTCGGCATCGACTACGACGTGATCGAGATCGGGAGCATCGTCGACGAGATCGTCGATTCGATCCCCGACGCCGCGGAGGACACCGTCGCCGTGGGCAACACCGCTGCACGCGTCCGGGGCGTCCTCAACTACTACGTCGCCAACGAGGAGAACCGGGTTGTCCTCGGCACCGGAAACAAGGCCGAGGCGCTGACCGGCTACTTCACGAAGTACGGCGACCAGGCCGTCGACTGCAACCCCATCGGCAACCTGTACAAGCAGCAGGTCCGCCAGCTCGCCCGTCACCTCGGTGCCCCGGAGGACCTGGCCGAGAAGCCCGCGACGGCGGAGCTCTGGGCCGACCAGACCGACGAGGACGAGATGGGGGTCGGCTACGACGTCGTCGACGCCGTCATCGCGCTCCACATCGAGGGCGGCGCCTCCACCGCCGCGACGGCACGCGAGCTGGGCGTCGAGGAGGGCGTCGTCGAGACCGTCCGCGAGCTGTACGAGAAGAGCGCCCACAAGCGCTCGATGCCGCCCGCACCCGAACCGGCCGACCTGTAATCAGGCGCTCGCGTTGTTCGTCGCCACGACCTCCACCTGGTCTCCCTCCTGGAGTTCGTACGTCGTCGGGTCGACCGGCTGGTCGTTGACGACGAAGCGGACCGTGTCACCCTCGCCGGTCCGGTACACCGTCCCCTCGAAGGCCAGTGCCTCGGGGGCGACATCGATACCGAGGCTCTCCAGCGCGTACTCCAGGGTCACGCCGCGGGCGTGGACGTGCCACCGCCCGCCGTTGCCGCGCTCGTAGTGGAAGGCGGGGTTCTCGCGTGCTCGCTGGAACTCCGGCTGGCTGAAGTCGAGCGACCGCCCGTCGATGGTGACGGTCATCCCGCCGTGGTGGTGCGGGCCGCCGATGTTGGTCGGCTGTTGCGGCGCGCTGTCGTTCAGCGTGCTGGGTCCACCCCCGCCGCCGCCGCCGAGCAGGCCGACGGCGACGCCCCCGAGCAGGACGAGACCGACGACGGCCGCCGCGGCGTAGACGAACCCCGGGAGGCCGTCGTCGCCGTCGTCCAGCGCGTCGACCCGTCGCTGCTCGATTGGGCCGAGGTCGTCGGCGTGTTCGTCCCGCAGGTGTTCGAGGTACGGTTCCTCGTCCTCGAACGACTCCGAACAGTGGTCGCACTCGTGCACACACCCCACGTGTACCCGGGAGTACTCATATTTTCCGTGTGGGCGTTCGCGAAACCCACTACCGCTGTCGCAGGTCCAGCTCCCGCGTGACGGCCGCGTCGCGCTCGACCAGCTCGCGGTACCTTGCCGCCACCTCGGCCGCGCTCAGGGCGTCGTCGTCGACCTGGCCGACCGGGTCGACGCGACTCCCGATGCGGACGTAGGTGACCTGTACGTCGTCGAGGGCGGTCGCCAGGGACTTCGAGAGCCCCCGTGCGGCCGGGCCGACCGCCCCCCACTCTATCTGCTCGGGGACGAGCGAGTCGGCGTACGTCGTCCCGCTGAAGATGACCGTGCCCTCGGTCTCGCGGAGGTCCGACAGCGCGGCGTTGACACAGGCGAGCGAGCCGGCGACGCGCACGTCGAAGATGTCGCGGAGCCGTTCCGCGTTCGCATCGCCGACGGGACCGCCCCCGCCGCCGGTCGCGTTCAACACCAGCGCCGAGACCGGCCCGAACGCCTCGCGCACCGTGGTCATCCCCGACTGGACGGACTCCTGGTCGGTCACGTCGGCCGGGACCGCGAGCGCGCCCTCGCCGAGGTCAGCTGCCAGCTCCTCGATGGACCCCTCCGAGCGCGCGAACAGCCCCACATCGTAGCCCGCGTCGTGGAGTTCGCGTGCGACTGCCTCGCCGATCTTCGGCCCGACACCAGCGACGACTGCGGTTCCCGTCATGGGAGACGCCAGTGGTGAGAGGCCCAAAAGCGTTCGCTGAAGCGCGGTTTGGTAGCGCGAGTGTCAGGTCCGCGGCGGCCGGTTCGGTGCCGTCACCAGGAGAGGTCGCCGGCGTTCCGCTCGACCAGGTCCGCGAAGGCATCGGCCTCGCGGGCGTGCTGGACCACCCGGTCCGCGTCGTCGCGCAGCCGTCGCTTCAGCACCGACAGTGCGGCGGGGTCGTTCCCGGCTATCGTCTCGGCGACGGCCGCCGGCTCGTCGACCACGCGCGAGACGAGCCCCATCCGCAGTGCTTCGTCGGCATCGACGGTCCGGCCCGACAGCGCGAGGTCCATCGCCTCGCCCTCGCCGACGACGCACGGGAGCCGTGCCGTCCCACCCCACGCGCCGAACAGGCCGAGCGAGACGCCCGTCTCGGCGAACGTGGCCGCGGGCGTGGCGACCCGGACGTCGCAGGCGAGCGCCAGCTCCACCCCGCCGCCCCGGGCCGGCCCATCGATGCCGACGACGACGACCGCCTCGGCCTCCTCGATGGCGGTCGCGACCGACTGGCCCAGCTGCGCGAACGTCCGCGCCTCCTCGTGGCCCAGACCCGTGACGACCTCGAGGTCCGCCCCCGCGGAGAACGCCGCCCCCTCGCCGGTCAGGAACACCACCGGCGTCTCCGCCCCGGTCACCGCCGACCGCAGCGCCCGCAGCCCGGACTCGGTGAACGCGTTCCGCCGGTCCGGCCGGGAGAGTGTCACCCGGGTCACGTCCCCGTCGACTGCCGTTTCGATCATACGTTGGCGAGTCTTCGCTTTCCAAAGGTCTTTGCCTTTCCCCCCGCTAGTCGGCGGCAATGGACGAGGTCGCAACGTGCAGGCGCGCCGCCCGGGAGGCGCTCGCCGACATCTACCCCGACCGGCTCCGGGACGACATCGCATCCCGCCTGGCAGCCGCGCCGATGGCCCCCGGCGTGGTGACGCTCCGCTGTGCCCGCGCCTGCGACGACGACGTCGACGTCGAGAGCGTCGTCGACAGGGCCGCAGGCGTGCAGCTCATCTACGACGGCCTCCGGCTCACCCGCTCGCTCGCCCACGACGAGCCCTGGACCGAGACCGACGACCACACGCAGGCCAACCTCGACTCGCTGGCCGCCACGGTGCTCGTCTCCCGCGGTTTCTACCTCCTCGCGCGGACCGACGCCGCCGCCAAGGCCGTCGGGACCGTCCGCGACTTCGGCCGCGACCAGACCGACCGCCGGCAGCCCGACGCCGACACGACCGCCCTCGATGCCAGCCTCGAACGCGACGTGTTCGAACTCGCCGCCGTCGCCGGCACCACCGCCGTCGGTGCCACTCCCACCACCGAGCTGTTCGCCCAGCTCACCGGCCTCGTGCCAACCGACGGGAGCGAGCCGCTGCCAGCGGTCGAGACACTCCCCGCCGCGACCGACCTCAGTATCGGCGCGACGGCCAGCGAGACCGCCGGCAGGGCCGACGACCACGTCCGCCAGTCGGCGACGGATTCGTAGGGCGGAATCGAAACCCATTAAAACTACACCGAGCAACGATAGGATGCACTTCGGTGCCTGGGTAGCTTAGCGGTAAAGCGCGTCCTTGGTAAGGACGAGAGCCCGGGTTCAAATCCCGGCCTAGGCTCTTCTCGCGACGTAGAAATCGAGGAGCGACAGCCCGTCACGACGGAGGACGGTCACTGGCACCGAGATTCCGGTCGAGAACTGACCGGAGCGCGTCGTCGGGGGCTCTGGGGTGACGAGCGGCCCCGGACCTGCTTCTCGTCGCGGTCAGTCCTCGGCGTCGGGCAGGGACGGCTCCGCCTCGGCGTCGAGGAAGCCGTGGTACGGGCAGACGTACTCGTCGCGGATGAGCTGTTCGTCGACGATCCTGAGCCCGAGCTCGTCGAGTTCCTGTGCGATTCGGTTGAGGTCGTCGTGGTCCGTGCCGATGGCGTTGACGTAGACGTTCCGCTCGCCGGTCATGATCTCTCGGACGGCGGTCACGCCGTCGACCTCGCGGGCGCGGTCCGCGAGGGTGTCGCGGTCCGGAACCGGCGCGGTACAGATTATCTTCGTGTACAGCGGGTAGCCGGCGAGGTCGTAGTCGATGTCGATGTGGTAGCCCCGGATGACGCCGCTGGTCTCGAGTTCCTTGAGTCGCGTCCGGACCGTGCTCGGCGAGATGTCGAGCTCCTCGGCGATGTCGCTGGACGAGGTGTGTCTGGCGTCTCGCTGGAGATAGTACAGGATGTGTCTGTCGACGTCGTCGAGTGTGCCGTCCTTCATCTGCTCTCTGGGTGGTCGTCGAGCACTATTCATTGTTTGGCTCCGACGGCGGTCGCGAGTGCGTGTCGTCGAACCGCGTCGTCACCGGCGGAGTGTAAAGACGTTTAGCGTGTTTAATCGCCCTTATTTTGACAACCTGTGAAATGAAGCGGTTGTTTTATGCTGTTCCGTCGCCTAACACGGAGTACGACCCCGGTCCGTGGTCGCGAACCGCGGCCCGGACCACATCTCCCCCGACCATGATACAGAACCCACGCGGCCGGGACGAACCGCCCGTCGACGCCTGGTACGTCCTCGGCGGCGGCCCAGTCGGAGAACAGGTTGCCAGACGCCTCGCTGACGTCGGTCTGCGGGCGCGGTACGTCGACGACAGTCACGAGTCGTCGGTGGTCCCCTCGCACGAGGCAGACCCGACCGACGTACAGGCGCTCGAAACGACGGGCATCGGGCCGGGCTCGACCGTCGTGGTAGCGACCCGCCACGACCGGACGAACCTGCTCGCGGCACAGCTCGTCCGCGTCCACTTCGACCCGGACCGCATCATCGTCCTGGCGAACCGGCCGAGCAGCGTCCGCCTGTTCGAGGAGGCCGGCCACGAGTCGGTCTGCGCGGCGACCGCGCTGTCGACCGGCGTCGCGGAGGCGTTATGAAGGAGCTCGAACGGGACCTCGGGCTGCCGTCGGTCCTCGCCATCAGCATCGGCGCGATGATCGGGAGCGGCATCTTCATCCTCCCGGCGCTGGCGCTCGGCATCGCGGGCCCGCTCGTCGTCGTCGCGTACCTCCTGGCCGGCATCCTCGTCGTCCCAGCGGCGCTCTCGAAGTCGGAGATGGCGACGGCGATGCCCGAGGCCGGCGGGACGTACATCTACATCGAGCGCGGGATGGGACCGCTGCTCGGCACCATCGCCGGCGTCGGTACGTGGTTCTCGCTCTCGTTCAAGGGGGCGCTCGCGCTCGTCGGCGGGGTTCCCTACCTGCTGTTGCTGTTCGACCTCCCGCTCAAGCCCGTCGCGCTCGGGCTCGCGGCGCTGTTGATCCTGGTGAACGTCGTCGGCGCGAAGCAGACGGGACAGCTCCAGCTCGGCATCGTCGTCGTGATGCTCGCCGCACTCGGCTGGTTCGCGGCCGGCAGCGCACCGGCCGTCCAGTCGGCGAACTACGCGAACTTCTTCGACGCGGGCCTCGGTGGGCTCCTCGCGGCGACCGGGCTGGTGTTCGTCTCCTACGCCGGCGTCACGAAGGTCGCGAGCGTCGCCGAAGAGGTCGAGGACCCCGGCCGGAACATCCCGCTCGGCATCCTGGGGTCGCTCGCGTTCACGACCGTTCTCTACGTCGCCATCGTCGCCGTGCTCGTCGGGGTGACCGACCCCGGTAGCGTCGCCGGGTCGCTCACGCCGGTCGCGGTCGCCGCCGAGCAGACGCTCGGGACCGCCGGCGTGTACGCGGTCATCGGGGCCGCCATCCTCGCGCTCGTCTCCACCGCGAACGCCGGCATCCTCTCCTCGTCGCGCTACCCGTTCGCGATGAGCCGGGACGACCTCGCACCGCCGTCGCTCTCGACGATCAGCGAGCGGTTCGGAACGCCCGTGGCTTCCATCACCCTCACCGGAGCGGTGCTGCTGGTGCTCATCGCGTTCGTGCCGATCCTGGAGATCGCCAAGCTCGCGAGCGCGTTCCAGATACTCGTGTTCGCGCTCATCAACCTCGCCGTCGTCGCCTTCCGTGAGGGGGAGGCCGAGTACGAACCCGAGTTCACCTCGCCACTGTACCCCTGGATGCAGCTCTTCGGCGTCGTCGCCGGCGTCGCGCTGCTGACCCAGATGGGGACGGTCGCCCTCGTCGGGGCCGTGGTCATCACGGTCGCGAGCATCGGCTGGTACCTCGTCTACGTCCGGCCGCGGGTGGACCGGGAGGGCACCGCGCGGGACGCCATCCGCCGCCAGGTCAGCCGCTCCGCACTGACCGACGTCGCGGACGGCCAGTCCGAGCCCACCCACGAGGTGCTCGTCGCCCTCACGAAGGACGTCGGGCCGGACCGGGAGCGCTCGCTGGTCGCGCTCGCCGCCGACCTCGTCCGGCCGCACGACGGCCGAGTGGTCGCGGTCCGCTTCGAGGAGGTGCCTGACCAGGCCCCGCTGACCGAGGAGATGACCGTGCAGTCCTCGTCGGACCTCTCGTTCGAGACGCGGGTCACGGAGCTCGGGGCCGAGTTCGGTGTGGACGTCGAGGCCGACGAGGTCGTCAGCCACGACACGAAACACGCCATCGTCAACGTCGCCGCCGACCGCGAGGTCGACACGGTGCTCGCCGAGCACGAGCCGCTCCGGCTCCGCTCGCGGCTGTTCGGCGACCCCATCGACTGGGTCGTCCGCCACGCACCCTGTGACGTGCTGCTCGTCGACAACCTGGGCTACGACCGCCCTCAGCACGTCGTCCTCGCGGGCGTCGGCCCGTACGACCCACTCGCCGTCTCGGTCGCGGAGACCGTCGCCCGGGCCAACGACGGCCGGATCTCGCTCTGGTACCCGGTCGACAGCGACGCCCCGGACCAGTACCGGGCCACCGTCGGGGAGTACCAGTCGGACCTGTCGTCGCTCCTCTCCGTCCCGGTCCAGTCGACGCCCGTCCGCACGGACGGCGGCCGCGAAACGCGGCCGGACGTGGTCGTCCGCCGCGGTGCCGACCACCGGCTCCGGAGCGCGCTGTTCGACGAACGGCCGGCGTTCCCGAGCCCCCAGTGTACGACCGTCACCGTCTACCCCACGCAGTCCGAACGGCCCGGCCTGCTGCGCCGCCTGCTCGAACGGCTGGTGTTCTGAGCCCGGGCCGGTCCTCGACCCCACGCCAAAGATTGATGACCGGACGCGGAGACGGCGACGGCATGGACGAGGTCGCCCGAACCCGGTCCGTCTACGAATCCAACAGCGACGCGTTCGTGGAGAAGTACCGACGCGAGTCCATCGCGGAGCGGTTCGGCGAGCCGTTCTTCGACGCCCTCCAGGGCACCCGAATCCTCGACGTGGGCTGTGGCCCCGGCTCGGACGCGGAGACGTTCGCAGACCGCGGGTACGACGTGACCGGGCTGGACGTGACGCCGTCGTTCATCGAGAGCGGTCGCGAGAACGTCTCCGACGCCCGGTTCGCGCTGGGCGACATGCGCACCCTACCCTTCGGCCCGAACAGCTTCGACGGCGTCTGGGCGTGTGCCTCGCTGCTGCACGTGCCTCGTGGGGACGTGCCGGCGACGCTGTCCGAGTTCGCGCGGGTGCTCGACGGCGACGGGACGCTGTACTGCTCGCTGAAGCGCGGCGACGAGAGCGGCTTCGACGGTCTGGGACGGTTCTTCGAGCGCCACACGGCGGCCGCGGTGTGCGAGCTGCTGGTCGACACCGGCTTCGAGCCCGTGCACGTCGAGACGGCCGACGCCGCGGAGGTCGCGAGCCAGGACGGCTGGGTGCAGGCGGTCGCTCGGGTGGCGTAGCGACGGTCGCACGGCTTTTGTCCGGCCGGTTCGAACGTCGGGTGAATGCGCAGGTCCCTGCTGCTCGTCGTCACGCTGGCGGTGGTCGTGCTGTCCGGCTGTACCGCGCTCGGCGCACAGGAAGCCGACCCACCGGCGGGCGACGACTCGCTCGCGGCCGACCCCTCCGTCACGGACCCGACAACCGACGTACAGGGCTGGGAACGGGGGTACTGGCACAACGAGTCGCTGAACGTCGACCCCGAGGACGGTCTGACCGAGGCCGAACTGCAGGCACTCGTCTCCCGTGCGATGGCCCGCGTCGAGGTCGTGCGGGACATCGAGTTCGACGAGCCCGTCGCCGTCGAGCTCGTCAACCGCTCCGAGTACAGGGGGAGCGGCGGCGACGGCGGCTCGCCGACGGCCGGCCAGCGCGCCGCCGCGGCCGAGCGCGCCGCGGAGTTCGAGGCGCTGTTCGTCGTCGGCGAGACGACCGACGCGGGCGAGGCCGAGGAGGCGACCCGGGAGGCGTCGGTGCAGGGCTACTACGACACCCAGCAGGACCGCATCGTCGTCGTCTCGAACTCCGACACGCCCAGACTGGCCGAGCTGACGCTCGGCCACGAGCTCGTCCACGCCTACCAGTTCCGGGGGCCGCTCCGGCAGACCCGCATCCCCCAGAACGTCTCGCAGGACGGCATCGTCGCGCTCCGGGCGCTCATCGAGGGTGACGCGAACTTCGCCGAACGCCGGTACGAGGCGCGCTGTGGCGAGGAGTGGGACTGCCTGCGCCGGAGCGACTGGACCGACGAGGGCGGCGGCGGGGCCGACGGCGGCGACGGTGGCTCGGGCGGGAACGCAGCCGTCGACCGGGCCGGCCCGAACCTGGGTATCTACCTGCAGTCGTACTTCCCGTACGCCGCCGGCGAGTCGATGGTCGCCGGCGTGTACGAGCGCGAGGGCTGGGACGGCGTCGCCGAACTCTACCAGGAGCCGCCCCTGTCGACCGAGCAGGTCATCCACTGGCGGTCGAACCCGGACGACGCCAGGTCGGTCTCGGTCCCCGACCGCAGCACGGGCGACTGGGAGCGCGTGACCGCGGGCGAACCGGCGGGCCGGACCCTCGGCGAGGCGAGCCTCGCCACGATGTTCGCCTACACGCTGTACGACGACCGCGACGGGAGTCTCGTCGCGGAGGACGCGTTCCGCCGGCAGGACGGCCCGGGACCACGGCTCACCTACGACCTCGCCCCGAGCGCCGGCTGGGGCGGCGACCGGCTGTACGCCTACCGCAACGGCGAGGAGACGGGCTACGTCTGGCGCATCGAGTGGGACTCGAACGCCGAGGCTCGCGAGTTCGCGAGCGCGTATCGCGACCTGCTCGAGTACCACGGGGCCGTCCGCGCCACCGCCGAGACCTGGGTCATCAACGACGGGGAGTTCGCCGACGCGTTCTCCGTGCGCGTCTCGAACGACGCCGTGACCATCGTGAACGGGCCCGACCGGTCGTCGCTGGCCGAGATACACCCGCAGAACAGCCGGGTCGCCGCGGCCGACGTCGCACCGGCTCAGGGCGCGATCAACTCGACCGCGTGCGGAACCTCGCCGCCGAGCAGCGCGTCGAGCTGTTCCTGACAGGACGTGCCGCTGGCGGCGACGACCGGCTCGCCGGCGAACTGGTCGGCGAGCTCCTCGCCGACGTCCATGCTCAGCTCGTAGTAGCTCTCCTTGTAGCCGAAGCTGCCGGCCATCCCGCAGCACTCCACGTCCGAGGTGCGGACCGTCGCGCCACACGCCTCGAGCACCGCGACGGTGTACGGCTCGAGGTCGAGCGTTCGGCCCTGGCAGTGGCTGTGGTAGGCGACGGCCTCCGGCGGGCTCCCGAGCGCGTCGGGCGAGCCACCGTTCTCCAGCAGGCCGTACACGTACTCCATGACCTCGTAGCTCGCGTCGGCCAGCCGGTCCGCGGATTCCGGGGCCAGGAGCCGCTCGTACTCCCGCTCGAACATCGCCAGGGCGGAGGGCTCGACGACCACCACGTCCCGGCCGGCGTCGATGTGCTCGGCCAGTCCGGCGTAGACGTGGTGGGCGTGGTCCTCCGCGGTCGAGATCATCCCCTGCGAGAGCGGTGCACGGCCCGAGGACCGGACGCGGGGCACGTGGACGCGCACGTCGAGCGCCTCCAGCGCCCGGACCGCCGCCTTCCCGCGGTCGACGAGCACGTAGTTCGTGTACGCGTCGGGGTAGAGCACCGCCTCCCGCGAAGCGTCGTCGGCAGCGACGCGCGGCCCGCGGTCGTCGAACCAGTCGACCAGCGTCTCCCGCCGGAACCGCGGCAGGTCGCGCCGGCGGTCGACGCCGAGGACGCGCTCCATCGCCGCCCGGGCGGGGCCGGCGTCGGCCAGCCAGTTCGAGACGGGCGCGGTCGCGCTCCCGAGCTTCGCCAGCCGCTCGAAGTTGCCGAACAGGCGCTTGTCCAGCGCGAGCCCGGACGGCTCCTCGTCGGGCGACAGTCCGTCGACGAGATGGTCGAAGGTGTCGGGGTCGGCGTCGCGGTTCAGCCGGTCGCGGACGACCGTGTTGATCCACGGGATGTCGATCTTCACGGGGCAGGCGTCGACACAGCGCGAGCAGCCCGTACAGAGGTCGTTGAACTCGGCGGCGCTGTCCATGCCGTGGACGCCGGCCTCCCAGCCGGTCGCGATGCCCCCGGAGTACGTCTCGCCGCCGAAGCCGTGGCCGCCGACGGCCTGGAAGTTCGCACACGAGTTCGAGCACGCGCCACAGCGGATGCAGTACAGCGTCTCCCGCAGCTGGTCGTCCTCGCGCAGCTCGGTGCGGCCGTTGTCGACGAGCACGAGGTGGAACGCGCGGTCGTCGTCGGGGTCGTCGCGCTCGGCGGTCGCCTCGCCGAACTCGATGGGCTCGTCGCTCTCGAAGTCGAGCGTCGGCGAGGCCACCGGCGGCGTGAACAGGGAGACGTACCGCGAGATGTCCTGCCCGGTCGCCGCCTTCGAGATGAGGTCGACGAACGGGCCGAAGTCGTCGACCGACGGCAGTATCTTCTCGATTCCGGTGACGGCGACGTGGGTGTCCGGCGTCACCGCACATTTCCGGGCGTTGCCCTCGTTCGTCACGAGCGCCATCGATCCCGACTCGGCGAAGACGAAGTTCGCGCCGGTCACGCCGACGTCGGCCTCGCGGATGCGCTCGCCGAGGTAGTCCCGGGCGAACCGGGTCATCTCCTCGGCCGTCTCCAGCGGTTCGTCGGGCTCGAACGTCGCGTTCAGCAGGTCGGCGATCTCCTCGCGGGACTTGTGCAGCGCCGGACCGACGATGTGGCTCGGCGACTCCTCGGCCAGTTGAATCACGAACTCCCCGAGGTCCGTCTCGTAGGTGTCCACGCCGGCGGCCGCGAGCGCGTCGTTCAGCTCCAGCTCCTCCGTCGTCATCGACTTCGACTTCACGAGCGTCTCCGCGCCCTGCTCGTCGCACAGCTCGGTGACGTAGCGGTTCGCGTCGGCCGCGTCGTCGGCGACGTAGACGGTGCCGCCGTTCGCCTCGACCGACTCGCGGAGCTGTTCGAGCAGTTCGGGGAGGTCCGCGATGGCGGCCTCCTTGATGGCCCGTGCCTCGTCACGGGTGCTGTCCCACGCGTCGAACCGCTCTGCGGCGGCGTAGCGGTCGCGGTTCTTCGAGCTGACCTTCGGCCCGATGAGCGGCCCCTCGGTCTCGAGCAGGTGACGGAGCTGTGCCGCCTTCTGCTTGCGTTCGGAGCTCATTCGGTATCGGCCTCCACGAGCACGACGTGGACCTCGTTCGGGCCGTGGACGCCCTCGACGAGCCCACCCATGTCCGCCGTCGCGGAGGCACCGGTCGCGAGCACGTGCGAGCCCCGGCCGGCGGCGACCTCGCTGGCGAGCCAGTCGACCGCGTCCCGTCCCGTCGCGACCACGTCGGCGGCGTCGAGCACCGCCACGTGTCGCTCGGGGTAGAGGCTCAGCGGTTCGTCGCCGCCGGCGCTCGACCGGATGACGACGCTCCCGTACTCCGCGATACCGAGGCGGGCGGGCGTGACCCCCGTCGCGGCGTCCTGCAGCTCGCTCGGGGTGAACGTCGTCGCGACCGAACCGGGCAGGCTGGCGTCGACGTGCAGCGGCACACCGACTGCCGGGTCGGTGACCGCGTCGGCGAGCGTCGCCGGCAGGTCGGCGAGTGTCGTCCGGTCGTGGGACACGTCGAGGTCGTCGAGCGCGTCCAGGAAGTCGTCGGTGACTGTCACTCTCGAAGACACGGTCACACACCGAGGTATCGTTGACGGAACTCCTCGTCCTCGCGGATGCGGTCGCTCGTCACCTCGTCGACGATATGGCCCTCGTCGAGCACGTAGTGGCGGTCCGCGATGGCGAGTGCGGCCGCGACGTTCTGCTCGACGAAGAAGACCGTGATACCCTGTTCGGCGTTGATATCGGCGACGATGTCCTCGATGCGCCGGACGATGTACGGCGCGAGCCCCTCGAACGGCTCGTCGAGCAGCATCAGGTCCGGGTTCGCCGCGAGCGCGCGGGCGATGGCGAGCATCTGCTGTTCGCCGCCGCTCATGTTCCGGGCCTCCTTCCCGCGCATGTCGTCGAGTTCGGGGAAGAACGCGAGCGCCTCGTCCAGCCCGAGCGGGTTCTGCGCGTGGTTGATGGCGAGACGGACGTTCTCGACGACCGAGAGACGAGGGAAGCACCGCCGCTTCTCCGGCACGATGGCGATACCGCGGTTCGCGCGCCGGTGTGACTGCCAGTCAACGATGGACTCGCCGCGGTACCGGATGTCGCCGCCGAGCACCGCCGGCTCGTCGGCGCCCATGATGGCGTGCATCGTCGTGGTCTTCCCCGCGCCGTTGCGTCCGAGCAGGGAGACCAGCTCGCCCTCCTCGATGGCGAGGTCGACGTCGAACAGCACCTGGCCGGTGTCGTAGCCGGCCGCGAGGCCGTCGACTTCGAGCAGTGCGCCGGACGGTTCCGTCGCGTCAGCGGTCGTGCTAGCGTCCCAGTCCGAACTCATAGTTCCTCCCGCATACCGCCGAGGTACGCGTCCTGGACGGCGTCGTTCGCCTGTATCTCCTCCGGCGGGCCGGTCGCGATGAGCGACCCGCGGTTCAGCACCGAGATGCGGTCCGAGATGGAGAGCACGACGTCCATGTCGTGCTCGATGAGGACGACCGTCAGCCCGAGCTCGTCACGGATCTCCTCGATGAGGTTCGCCGTCGCCGTCGTCGCGCCGGGGCTCATCCCCGAGGTTGGTTCGTCCAGCAGCAGCACCTCGGGCTCGGTCGCCAGCGCCATCGCGATGCCGAGCCGGCGCTGGTCGCCGTGCGAGAGGTTCTTCGCGAGCGTCGACGGTGGCGCGTCGAGCCCGACGGTGTCGAGCAGTTCGAGGGCTCGCTCCCTGCCCACGGACCGGTGGTCCCGGAACAGGTCGAAGCTGAACGCGCCGCGACGGCTCGTCTGGACGACGACGCGGACGTTCTCGAGCACCGTCTGTTCCTCGAACAGCTCGTTCGACTGGAACGACCGCGCCAGCCCGAGGTGGGGGCGCTCGTGCTCGTCGCGCTCGGTGACGTCCTGCCCGTCGAGGAACACCCGTCCGTCGGTCGGCGGGAGCGTCCCCATGATGGTGTTGAACAGCGTCGTCTTGCCAGCGCCGTTCGGGCCGATGATGGCCCGGAGCTCGCCGCGCTCGACGCCGAGCGAGACGCGGTCGACCGCGGTGACCTCGCCGAACGTCCGGCGGAGGCCGTCGGTCGCCAGGGCGGCCGTCGTTGGATCGACGGCGGGGTCCGGCGACGGCATCGTGTCGGCCTCGCGGCCGGCGTCCGTCGGCTCCACGTCGTCGGTCGTCTCGGTGGCTGTGTCGGCGGTGTCGCTCATTCGGCCACCCCCTTGAGACGGACGTAGAGGTCGCGCACCCAGTCACGCAGGTAGCCCCAGATGCCCTCCAGCGGGGCGACCACGACGAGCACGACGAACAGCGCGCCGAGGAAGAACTGCCAGTGGGTCAACACCCCCGAGAGGTCGACGCTGGTGAACCCGAGGTGTAGCACCTCGAACTCGTTGAGGAACTCCTCGGCGAACTGCCAGACGAACACGCCCGCGATGGGTCCGAAGAAGTACCGGACCCCGCCGAGGACGGCCATCAGCACGGTGTCGCCGCTGGTGATGACGCTGAGGGTCTCCTGTGACGCGCCGTACCGGTCGACCATCAGCACCGACCCGGCGAGCGCGGAGAACGCGGCGCTGATGGTGAACGCCTGCACCTTGTACCGGGTCGTGTCGATTCCCATCGCCCGCGCGAGGTCGCCGTTCTCGCGGATGGCGACGAGCGACCGCCCGAACGGCGAGCGGACGATCTGCCAGAGCGCGAGCATCGAGACGAGGAACACGGCCGACACGAACCAGTACCAGTCGACCTCGAGGCCCCCGAAGACGACGACGAGCTGGCCCCGCGTCGACTCGACGAAGCCCGGCAGCACGTTCTGCGTGACGCCGTTCGAGCCCCCGGTGAGGTTCAGCGGGTTACGGTTCGCGGTGAACTCCACTGCCTGTGCGACCGCCAGTGTGAGGAAGGCGAAGTATATCTCGCCCTTCTCGACGGTGAGCCGCCCGAGCAGGTAGCCGACCGTCGCCGCGACGGCGATGCCGATTGCCGCGGCGACCGGGAACGGCAGCTGGGGTGCGCCGGCCCGGCCGGAGACGCCGATGGCCGCGGCGTACATCCCGAAGCCGAGGAACATCGCGTGCCCGAACGAGAGCAGGCCCGCGTAGCCGAACAGCAGGTTGAACGCCGCGACGAACACCATCCAGATGAGGATGGTCGCCGCGACGGCCTCGTAGCCGAGCAGCAGCGGGTTCGAGATGACCGGGCGCAACAGCACGACGACCAGGACGAGCCCGACCGGCACCCGGTAGCGTCCGAGCAGCGAGCGCGCGCGGTCCAGCGTCTCGGTCGACCCGCCGCCGGTCGCCGTCTCGCCGCTCATTCCAGGAACCCCTCCTCGCCGAACAGCCCCCGTGGCCGGTACAGCAGGATGAGTATCATCACGAGGTACGGGACGAGGTCCCGGATCTGGAGCGCCAGCCACGGCTGGTTCGTCACCTCCGCGAGCGCGGAGAGCACGACCGGCGTGAGGTACGCCGACACGCCGATGAGGATGCCGCTCACCACGCTCCCGAACAGGCTCCCGATACCACCGACGACGACGACCACGAACGCGAGGATGACGAACGTCTCACCCATCGTCGTCCGCATGCCCGTCTCGGCCGAGTACAGCACGCCGGCGAAGCCGGCCAGCGCCGCGCCGAGGAAGAACATCGCGGTGAAGCGAACCGGGAGGTTCACCCCGACGAACTCGGTCATCTCGCCGTCCTGCACCCCGGCCCTGACCGTGAGCCCGAAGTCCGTCCGCGAGATGAGCAGGTACACCGCGACGATGGTGAGCACCGCGACGCCGACCAGGAACAGCCGGTAGGTCGGCACCGTCGTCACGCCGAGGTCCGTCCCGCGCGTCAGTACCGACGGACGGGAGATCTCCAGCGGTGCGGTGCCCCAGTACGCGCGGATGACCTCCTCGATCATCATCGTCAGGCCGAACGTCGCGAGCAGGCTGACGATGGGGTCCGAACCGTAGAGGTATCGCAGCACGGTGATCTCCAGGACGACGCCGACCACGCCGACGGCGAGCGGTGCCAGTATCAGCGCCGCCCAGAACGGCAGGCCGAGCGTGACGACGACCGAGTACGAGAGGTACGCACCCAGCATGAAGAACGCGCCGTGGGCGAAGTTGACGATACCCATCAGCCCGAGGATGAGCGAGAGCCCGAGCGTGACGAGCACCAGCACCATCCCGTACACGAGGCCGCCGATGGCCTGGTCGATGAACAGCCCGGGCTCGACGGCGAACGTGACCGCTAGCAGGACGACCGCCACGAGGGCGGCGGCCCACCAGGCCGGCGAGACCGTCGCGAGGTCCTCACGAGTGAGTTCCGTCGTGTTCATCGATCACATCGAACAGCCGGTTTCGGAGACCGGGCGTGCCACGTCGTCACCGTCGTACGTGTTCACCGTCTGGAACCACCGCTTGTAGGGGTCCTCGGACATCTCCTCGACCGCCATCGCCTCGACTGTGTAGGTGGGCTGGATGAGCTGGTGGTCGCCCTCGCGCCAGTACATGCCACTGTCGCCGCCCTTGATGTCGGCGGCCATGGACGTCACCTCGTGGCCCTCCAGCGCCCCGCGCATGTCGTCGGCGTTGGTCGAGTCCGCCCGCACGGCCGCCCGCACCGCCTGGTCCATCGAGAGGTAGCCGAGGAAGTGCCGGACGTACGGGTCCGTCTCGGAGCTCTCGGCGACGCGCTCGCAGAAGTCGACGCTCGCGTCGGTGTCGACCGCCGGCCCCCAGACCTGCCCCGCGGAGTCGAGAATTCCGGCCGACTCACGGTCCAGACCCCAGAAGACGGCGTCCTCGAGCTGGTGCATCGCGAGCGTGTAGTCCCCCTGCATGCCCTGCGAAACGAGCTGGTTGGACGCCTTCCGCAGGTCGAGTCCCGCGATGAGCATCCCGATGCCCTCTGCGCCGGAGTTGTCCGCCTCGTTGAGGTACGGCGAGTAGTCGTCCGCCGGGAACGGCGTCGCCGACCGGCCGACGACCTCCTTGCCCTGCTCCTCCAGGATGCGGGTCACCGCCGCCTGTGCGGTCTGGCCCCACGCGTAGTCCGAGTAGAGCAGGTACCAGCTGTCCGCGCTCTCGGCCATCTCGGCACCGATGCTCGCCGCGAGCATCGAGTTCGACGCGGTCGGACGGAACGAGTACGGCCCGCACGCCTCGCCGGTCAGCCCGTCGCCGTGTGCTCCCGTCGGCATGTAGATGACCTCGTTCTCGTTCGCCCACGAGGCCATCGCCTGCGCGGCGCTCGACGAGACAGCCCCCATCGTGAAGTCCGCGTCGGCCTCGGTGACCATCCGCTGGAGCTGGCTCACGCCCGTCTGCGGGTCGAGCTGGGTGTCCCCGTCCTCGACCGTGATGCTGACGCCGAGTTCCTCCTCCAGGTCCTCGACCGCGAGCATCGCCCCGTCGAGCGCCGACTGGCCGAACACCGAGAACGGCCCCGACAGCGACGTCGCGAAGCCGACGGTCAGGTCGTTCGCACCACCCTCGCCGCCGCCACCGCCGAGACAGCCCGCGAGTCCACCGATGCCTGCCGCGCCAGCGGCGCGGAGCATCGTACGCCTGTCCACCGTACCCCAAGTGTTGTTGCCACTCATGCCCAGGACTAACAAACGACCATAGATAAACCTACGTGGTGAAATCGAAAGCTGACGGCGGGGTCAGCCTGTCAGACCGGTGGATTCAAGCCTGTCGACTTCGGCATCCACAGCGAACCGACCGCCTGCTCCCGCCCCACATCGGCCGCCCTCCCGGGACTATCTTTTTTACCCCCCGCTCGCGTAGCGTCCCCCATGAAGTTCGTTATCGTGGGCTACGGTCGTGTCGGAACGAGAACCTGCCGCATCCTCAGCGAGGAGGGCCACGACGTCGTCGTCGTCGACAACGACCCGGACCGCGTGGAGCGCGCGCGCAACGACGGGTTCGACGTCGTCGAGGGCGACGCCGAGGACGAGGACGTCCTCGTCGAAGCTGGAATCGCCGACTCGGACGCCATCGCCGCGCTCACGCCCGACCTGAACGCGAACTTCACCGCCTGTATGATCGGGAAGCACAACGGTGCCCGGACCGTCCTCCGCATCGACGAGGACTACCGCGAGGACATCTACGAGAAGTACGCCAGCGACGTCGACGAGGTCATCTACCCCGAACGGCTGGGTGCCGCCGGGGCGAAGACCGCGATGCTCGGTGGCGACTTCAACGTCCTCGCGGACGTGACCGAGAACCTGCAGTTCTCCGTCTTCGAGATCCCTGCGGACTCCCAGCTCGTCGGTAAGCGCGTCGTCGAGGTCGACCTGCCCGAGCAGGCACGAGTCTACGCCCACGGCTCCAGCGACGGCCCGCTCACGATTCCGCTCCCCTCGACGTCCATCGAGGCGGGCGACCGGCTCGCCGTCGTCGTCGAACAGACGGGCATCGACTCGGTCCGCCAGGCACTCACCGCTGCCTGAGCGTGTGAAGGTGGAAAGGGGGGAGAGACAGCTACCGGGCGCGCGACGTGTAGGATGGGAGTTCGAGGCCGTCGTGCGCGCCCTATCGGTTCGTGACATCGGTTGCTCATAAAGCTACGTCAGACGTTTGTCGCACACCGACGCGGATACCCGCCAGCGGTTCGCTTTTGTCGTCCCGCCGACTCACTACGACCATGCAAGGCACCGGACTGCCGCTCGTGACACCCTTCGACGAGACCGGCGACGTGGACGAAGCCGCACTCCGCGCGCTGGTCGACCGCGTCACCGACGCCGGGGTCGATTTCGTCGTGCCGTGTGGGTCGAACAGCGAGGCACCACTGCTCACGCCAGTGGAGCGCCGTCGCGTCGTCGAGGTCGTCGCCGACCGAAGCGAGGTGCCCGTCCTCGCCGGCACGGGGCAGCCGGGCTACCGCGAGACGCTCGCCGACACCGAGGCTGCCGCCGCGGCCGGTGCCGACGCCGCGCTCGTGGTGACCCCCTACTACTTCAGACACGACCAGTCGGCACTCGCGTCGTACTACCGCGACCTCGCCGACGAGAGCCCCATCCCCATCTACCTCTACAGCGTCCCGAAGTACACCGAGACGGCGCTCGACCCGCGCACCGTCGAGTCGCTCGCGACACACCCGAACGTCGGTGGCATCAAGGACTCGAGCGGGAACCTCGAACGGCTCCAGCGCACCGCTGCGCTCACCGAGGACGCCGACTTCGCCGTGCTCGTCGGGAGCGGAAGCATCTACGCTGCCGGACTCGACCACGGCGCTGACGGTGGGGTCCTCGCGCTGGCGAACGTCGTCCCCGAACGCGCGAGCGAGGTGTACGAACGCCACGCCGACGGGGACGACGACGGTGCACGCGCGCTGAACCGGGCGCTCGTCGAACTGAACCGAGCGGTCACCGCCCGCTACGGCGTCCCGGGACTGAAGGCCGCGATGCGCTCGCGGTCGCTCCCCGCCGGCCACGTCCGGCGGCCGTTCGGCCCGGTCGACGACGCCACCGCGACCGAGCTCGCCGAACTCGTCGAGGCCGCACGATGAGCTGGGAAGCGCTGTTCGACCGGGCGGCCGCGTACGACGTGACCGTCGACGACGTGCGGGCGACGCTCACCGAACGCCGTGCCGCGAGCGCCGACGACCCGGACGCCGACGAGGAGGGCGGCGATGGGCGTTGAGGCTGCCGCCCGCGTCGTCGCCGACGCGGACGTACTCGTCGCCGACCTCTGCTGTGACGGGGCGAGCCGCGCGGCCATGGACCACGTCCGGCGACACGACTGGGTGACACTGGTCGCGAGCGACCATCTGCTCGACGACGCGGCGGCGGTCATCGCGACGCTGACGGACGCGTCGCTCGCCGCGGACTGGCGCGAGCGGATCGAACGGGAGCGCGAGCCAGTCGACCACCCCGCGACCGACCACCCTGGTCTCGCGTCGGCGTACCGGGGGCGGGCCGCACACCTCCTCAGCTTCGACGAGGGGCTGGGTAGCGTCGACGCCGGGGCGAACCTGAACCGCCGGATGTCGGTCAGCGTCCGGACACCGGACGCGTTCGCACGGCTGTTCGACGCCGAGAGCCTGTACGAGGCCACGGTCGGTGGCGAGTACCCGGGGCCGGACCGCGACCCGCGGGCCTGATCAGGCCTGCTCGAAGCTCCGCTTGAGGAGGAGGTAGACGAGACCGAAGTCGACCGGCGCGAACCCGAGGACCAGCCAGTACAGCACGGAGTCGGCCAGGAAGAGCAGTGCAGCCACCAGCAGGAGCGCGGTGGCGCTACCACCGGCAGCGAGCAACGCGGCTCGATGGGGGCCAAGTCGCCTGACGAACGTTCCGGAGGACATCACCGTAACCGCCGGACAGGAGCCCAATACGACTTGCGATTACCGCTCTTCGTTGACAATCCGTGCGACCCGCCGGAGGATGGGTCGCGGCGTCACACGCGACAGCAGGTACAGCGCCTTCATCGGCAGCCCCGGGACGACGACCGCCTTGCCCTTCATCAGCCCGGTGTAGCCGGCCTTCGCGACATCCTCGACGGGCTGTTTGTACGTCGACCCGACCGCCGAGTCCGTCATGCCCGCACGCGACTGGAAGTCCGTGTCCACGGGACCCGGAGCGAGCACCGTCGCGGAGACGCCGGTCTCGCGGAGCTCCTCGGCGAGCGCCTCGGTGAAGGAGTTGACGTACGCCTTGCTGGCGTAGTAGCCGGCCATGAACGGCCCCGGCTGGAAGCCAGCGGTCGAGCCCACGTTGAGGATCTTCCCGCGGTCCTGCGCGGTGAAGTCGTCGAGGAACAGCCGGGTCAGCTCGACGAGCGTGACGACGTTGAGCCGGAGCTGCGTGCGCTCCTCGTCGAGGTCGCTGTCGGCGAACGGGCCGTAGGTGCCGATACCGACGTTGTTCACGAGGATACCCACGTCGAGGCCGCGCTCGTGAACCGCGTCGTACAGCTCCTGGCTCGCGCCGTCCCGGTCGAGGTCCATCGGGAGCGGCGTCACGTCGACGGCGTAGCGGGACTCTATCTCGTCGGCCACCTCGTCGAGCGTCGCCTCGCTGCGGGCGACGGCGACGACGTCGTGGCCGTGACGGGCGAACTGTCTGGCGAGCTCGCGACCGATGCCGGCGGACGCGCCGGTGACGAGGGCGGTGTCGCGTGTCATATCGGCAACGGGGGACGCCGGGAGAGTAACCCTTCGGGTTTCGGTCGGACGGAACGCGATGGCGAACAGGCGGCGCGCTGCTGCCCCCGGCGATGTGCCGCGCTCGCGCCTCGGTCAGCCGGGGGTCGGTCGTCAGTACACGCCGACCCTGTCCCCGGCTTCGTACTTGAACTGCCGGGTGAGCGGATGGGGGGCTACCGTGGCCCCTTCCGCTCGGCTGGCTCGGCGGCGAGCCAGTCCGCGAACTTCGCCAGGGCGCGGCCACGGTGGCTGATGGCGTTCTTCTCGGCGGTGCTCATCTCCGCGAGCGTCTGCCCGTCGTGCTCGAAGATGGGGTCGTATCCGAAACCGCCGTCGCCGCGCGGGTCGACGATGCGACCCTGGACCGCGCCGTCGAACGTGACGACCTCGTCGCCGTCGTAGTACGCGAGGACGGTCCGGAATCGCGCCCGGTCGTCGTCGGCGGTGGCGACGAGTTCGCGGACGCCCCCCACGCCGACGGTGTCCTGGACGTAGGCCGAGTACGGGCCCGGGAAGCCGTCGAAGGCGTCGCAGAAGAGCCCGGCGTCGTCGACCAGCACCGGCGCCTCGCCGCCCAGGTGGGCGAACGCCTCGCGTGCGCCGTGGGCGGCGATGTCGCCGAGGTCGTCGCTCTGTATCTCGGTGTAGTCGTAGTTCACCTGCTCGACGGGTTCGGTGAGGTACTCGCTGGCCTCGCGAACCTTCCCCTCGTTGCTCGTCACGAAGCGAATCGTCATGCGGTAGCGTCGGCGTGTCGGCGTCAAAGAGCCGTCGGTCGCGGTCGACACCCGACAGTCAGCAGTCCAGGTCGCCGAGCAGTTCGGCGGCGGCCTTCTGGAGATGTTCGGCGGCGGTGCCCGTCGAGCAGTCGAGCGCGTTGGCCACGTCCGCCACGGTGGCGTCCCGCGGCACCTCGTAGTAGCCGAGTTCCTGTGCGACGCGGACGGCCTCGCGCTGGCGGTCCGTGAGCCGTGCGCCGGCGACAGCCGGGTCCGCGGCGTACTGGCCGACCCGCTCGATGTCGACGTCGATACCGTCCGGGGTCGCCTCGAACACCTCCCAGAGGCGGTCGGGCTCGCCGAGGACCCCGATGGACACCGAGCGGTCCATCCGGTAGGACAGCGGCGGGACGGCGGCGATGCTCGGCCGGGAGAACGCGTCCATCAGCCCCCGCCCGGTCTCGTCCGGCTCGTCCATGACGTAGACGTAGAACCGGTCGTCGCCGAGCGGTGCGACCTCGAACGACCGGACCCCCTCGACCTCCCGGAGCGCCCCCTCGTAGGGTTCGCGCGGGCCGCGGACGTGGAACAGGAGCGTGTTCGCGTCGGGCGTGGCGAAGTTCCAGTTCACGAGGTGGTACTCGTCGTACCTTCCGTGGTCGCAGACGAACTCGTGCATCGGGTGGATGGTCTCCGCCGAGTGCCTGAACGTGACCTGCAGGTACTTCATCGGCGGCGGGTTCGGGCCGGGGACTTAAATCCCCTAGCGACTGCGACCAAAATGCCGTGGCTCGTGGGGCACGAACACCGGTATGGAGCGACCGACGAGTCACACAGGAGGTGCCGCGCCGTGAGCGGCGGAACGGCCGGGACGCTGGCACGGACCGAAGGCGCGGCCGAACCGGACATCGACGGCCTCGTGGGTGAGTACGTCCTCGACCGCGAGGAGCACCTGAACGCGCCGGGCATCGTCGTCCGGCCGGACGAGGTCCAGACCGTCCTCAGCCATCTCAAGCGCGAGGCGGGCTACGACCACTGCTCCTGCGTCACCGCCCAGCAGTACGAGGACCGCTACGAGACCATCTACCACCTGAAGCAGTACGACGACCCGACCGACGAGCTGAGCGTCGTCGTCCCGACGAGCGTCGACGACCCGTGGAGCGAGTCCGCCGCCCCCGTCTACGAGACGGCCAACTGGCACGAGCGCGAGGCGTTCGACCTCGTCGGCATCGACTACGGCGACCACCCGGACCCGCGGCGCATCCTCCTCCCGCGCACCTGGCAGGGGCATCCGCTCTCGCTGGACTACGACCAGGACCAGCCACAGGTCGTCCCACTGGAGGAGCACGCCAACCCGCTGCGGGACGACGAGCGCGAGCAGGACACGCTGTTCCTCAACATCGGCCCACATCACCCGTCGACCCACGGCGTGTTGCACGTCAAGACGGTGCTCGACGGCGAGACGGTGGCCGACGTGGACCCGGACATCGGCTTCATCCACCGCTGCGAGGAGCAGATGTGCCAGAACGGCAGCTACCGCCACCAGATCATGCCGTACCCCGACCGCTGGGACTGGGCGTCAGCGGGCCTGCTGAACGAGTGGGCGTACGCCCGTGCCGCCGAGGACATGGCCGACATCGAGGTGCCGGAGTACGCGCAGGTCATCCGGACGATGGGGGCCGAGCTCTGCCGCATCGCCTCCCACATGCTCGCCATCGCGACGTACGCACTGGACGTCTTCGGCGAGTTCACCGCCGTCTTCCAGTACGGCATCCGCGACCGTGAGAAGGCGCTGGGCTTGCTCGAACAGCTCACCGGGCAGCGGATGATGTTCAACTACTTCAGACTCGGCGGGGTCGCCTGGGACCTCCCCGACCCGCGGGAGGCGTTCTTCGCGGACGTGCGCGAGACGCTGGCGACGCTGCCACCCGCGCTGGAGGAGTACCACGACCTGCTGACGAGCAACGAGATATTCCAGCTCCGCTGTGTCGACACCGGCCACCTCGACCCGGAGGTCGCGAGGGAGTACGGCTGCACCGGCCCCGTCGCCCGCGGCTCCGGGGTCGACTACGACCTCCGCCGGGACGACCCGTACGGCTACTACGACGAACTCGACTGGGAAGTGGTCACGCGCGACGGCTGTGACAACTTCGCCCGCGTGCTCGTTCGACTGCAGGAGGTCGAGGAGTCCGCGAAGATCATCGAGCAGTGCGTCGACGTCCTCGAGGCGTGGCCCGAGGAGGACCGCACCATCCAGTCCAACGTCCCACGCACCCTCAAGCCCGAGGCCGACACCGAGGTGTACCGCGCCGTCGAGGGCGCGAAGGGCGAACTCGGCATCTACATGCGCTCGGATGGGACGGACGAGCCGGCGCGCTTCAAGATCCGGAGCCCGTGCTTCTCGAACCTCTCCGCGCTGCCCGCCATGGCCGAGGGCGAGTACGTCCCCGACCTGGTCGCGTCGCTGGGCAGCCTCGATACGATCATGGGAGAAGTGGACCGCTGACTAGTCCTCGACGATGACCTCGACGGCCTCGTCCTCATCTTCGGCAGCCTCCGAGCCGGAGTTACGCTCCTGCCAGAGCAGGCCGCCGGCCACCGCGATGACGACCCACGAACGCCAGTTCGCCAGGTTCAGCGTGTAGCCGATGCCGAACGGCTTCTTCACGAGCATCCCCTCGCCGGGCTCCCAGTACGAGGAGAGCATGCGGCTCAGGCTCGGCCGTTCGAAGTTGTACGGAACCCCCAGAATCTCGCCAGAACTCGGTTTATCGGACATACCTGTCCGTACGGGCGGTTGATTTAAGAAGATTGTCGTCGCGCCGACCGTTCCGTGCCGCCGCGGTCACCGGCCGGGACGGCGTGCCCCGCGCGTCGGCGGGACCGCCGGACATCGGGACGACCCCGAGACGCGCTCAGGCGTACTGCTTCTCGAGGTAGGCGACGATGTCGTCGGACTCGGGCATCCCCTCGACGCCGTTGTCCGGGTCGACCAGAACCGGGACGCCCGTCTGACCGCTGACCGCCTTCACTTCGGTGCGCTGGCTGTGCGACCGTGGCACCTCGTGGGTCTCGTACTCGAGGCCGAGTTCGTCGAGCTTTGTCTTCACCTTCGCGCAGAACGGGCAGCCGGGGAGGTCGTACAGTTCGAGGTTGGACATGCTGGTCACCGCTTGGCGCCTCGCGATAAAAGGGACGGCGGTCGTGTGCGCCGCTGGCGTCAGACCACGGCGCGAGAGCGTCACCGGGTGTCAGCCGACGATGCCGCTGGTTCGCACGGCGAAGTAGACGAGGAACGCACCCGCGAGCAACCACTGCCCGGCGTTCGTCTCGTCGAACTCGCCGGCGGCGGTCTTGACGATGGGATAGCTGAGGATACCTGCCGCGATACCGTACGCGATGGAGAACGTGAAGGGCATGACCATGATGGTCAGCCCCGCCGGGACCGCGTGGGTGATGTCGTCCCACTGGACCTCGACGACGTTGCGCAGCATCAGGATGGCCACGACGACCAGCGCGATATGCGACGCGTACAGGGGAATCGCGGCCGCGAGCGGGACGAACACGAGCGAGACGAGGAAGAGGGTCGCGACCACGAGCGCGGTCATCCCCGTTCGGCCGCCCTCCTCGACGCCGGTCGCGGACTCGATGTACGTCGTGACGGTCGAGGTGCCGAGCATGCCGCCCGTGGTCGTACCGACCGCGTCCGCCATCAGGGGCTTGTCGATGTCCGGCAGTTCGCCGTCCTCGTCGAGGAAGTCGCCGGCCTGGCCGACGCCGACGAGCGTGCCGGCGGTGTCGAAGAAGTCCACGAAGAAGAACGTGAACACGACGAGTGCGAACGTGAACGCCTCGACGTCCTGGAAGCCGGAGAGGAACGCGCCGGCCAGCGGCGTGATGTCGTAGGTCGCCTGCGGGAGTTCGCCGGCGACGAACGCGCCCTCGGTGATGAAATCGCCCGAGAGCGACCCCGAGCCGATGCCGGCGAACGAGAGCGCGAAGCCGGCGAGCGTGGTCAGTACGATGCCGATGACGATGGAGCCCTTCACCCCCCGGGCGTAGAGCGCCACGGTGAGGAACAGCCCGACGGCGGAGACGATGGCGGCCGGGCTCTCCGCGATGGAGGACAGCGCGACGATGGTGCCCGCCTCGCCGGTGATGATGCCCATCGCCTCCAGGCCGATGATGCCGAGGAACAGCCCGATACCCGTTCCGACCGAGAACTTCACCGGTTCGGGGATGAGGCCGATGACGTACTCCCGCGCGCCGACGGCGGTCAGGACGATGAACAGCACACCTTCGGTGACGACGGCGGCGAGGGCTGTCTGCCACGGGATACCCATCGCGCCGACGACGGTGAACGCGAAGAAGGCGTTCAGTCCGAGGCCGGGTGCCTGCGCGAACGGCCGGTTCGCGTAGAACGCCATCACGAGGATGGCGGCGACGCTCGCGAGGATGGTGACGACCGCGAGCATCTGGATGACCTGGTCGTCGGTGTAGCCGGACAGCGCGATGCCGGGACTCGTGACGTTCCCCTCGTTGTCCCTCGTCTGAGCCATTATCTGCGGGTTCACGGCGACGATGTAGCTCATCGTCAGGAACGTCGTCAGCCCCGCCAGGAGTTCGGTTTTGAGGTCTGTACCGTGCTCGTCGAAGCCGAAGTAGTCGGCGAACCAGCTGGACCCACCACTAGCGTCCGACTGCTCCGCCGCACTCTCACTGGAACCCATAATGCACGTACGGCCAACCACAGAACTGCAGTACTAGAGCGTTACGGAAAAACAACGGTGGGACACACACACAATCGTGTATAATTACACGATTGCACACCGGGAAACGCGTCCGCGGCTGCCCGACTGCTCCCGCGACCCCTGATGGCTCCGGACCGGCTCGCGGGCCCCGGGCGCGGCTCCACTTTTTATACCATCCCGCCGAACACCGTGGTAGATGCACGTCGCGGACCTGCCGCTGGCCGAGCGCTTCGTCGCGCACTTCGAGGCCCAGGGCGTCGAGGAGCTCTACCCGCCACAGCAGGCGGCCGTCGAGGCCGGCGTCTGCGAGGGCGAACGGGTACTTGCGGCGGTGCCCACCGCGTCGGGCAAGACGTTCGTCGCCCAGCTCGCGATGCTCACCAGCGACGGGCCGGCGGTGTACGTCGTCCCGCTGCGGGCGCTCGCGACGGAGAAGTACGACGAGTTCACCGAGCTGCCGGGCGTGAGCGTCGGCATCGCGACGGGCGACTTCGACGCGACCGACGAGGACCTCGCCGAGCACGACATCGTCGTCGCGACCAGCGAGAAGGTCGACTCGGCGATTCGCAACGGCGCGGAGTGGATATCGGCGGTCGACTGCGCGGTCGTCGACGAGATACACCTGCTCGACCAGGACGGCCGCGGGCCGACGCTGGAGGTGACCGTCGCCAAGCTCCGCCGGCTCACGCCCGACATCCAGCTCGTCGGGCTCTCCGCGACGGTCGGCAACGCCGCCGAGATCGCGGACTGGCTCGACGCCGAACTCGTCGCGAGCGACTGGCGGCCGGTCGAGCTGAAGACCGGCGTCTACGCCGAGGAGACCGCCGTCTTCGACGACGGCGAGGAGCGCGACGTGCCGACGGGCGGCGACCAGCCGGCCATCGCGCTCGCCCGCGACGCGGTCGACGACGGCGGCCAGTGCCTCGTGTTCGTCTCCTCGCGGCGGTCGGCCCAGGCACTCGCCGACGACCTCGCCGACGAGTTCCTCGACGATGCCGCCGAGGTGGCGGAGGAGCTGCGGGTCCTGGCGACGACCGGCACCGGGACCGACCTCGCGCGCTCGGCTGCCAACGCGGTCGCGTTCCACCACGCCGGGCTCTCCGCCGACCAGCGCCGGGTCGTCGAGGACGCCTTCCGGGACCGCGAGCTGACGGTCATCGTCGCCACGCCGACGCTCGCGGCGGGGGTGAACGTCCCCGCCCGCCGGGTCGTCGTCCGGGACCACGAGCGCTACGACGGGGACGGGATGGCACCGCTCCCCGTCCTCGAGGTCCACCAGATGTTCGGCCGGGCGGGCCGTCCCCACCTCGACCCCTACGGCGAGGCGCTGCTGGTCGCCGGCGACGCCGCGGAGGCGGCCGAGCTCCGCGACCGCTACGTCGGCGCGGAGCCCGAACGCGTCACCTCGAAGCTCGACAGCGAGCGCGCCCTGCGCACCCACGTGCTCTCGACGGTCGCGTCGGGGTTCGCCGACTCGAGAACGGAGGTGCTCGACCTCCTCGACGAGACGTTCTACGGGCACCAGCGCGCCGCCGACGAACTCGGCTCCGTCGTCGGCGACGTGCTCGACTACCTCGCGGCGTCGGGGATGCTCGAGCGTCGCGAGGGGCTCGCGGCCACCCGGCTCGGGGCGCTCGTCTCCCGGGTGTACGTCGACCCCGTCACCGGGCGGTCGGTCGTCGACGCCATCGAGCAGGCGGCCGACCTCCCGCGCGTGACGCCGCTGACCGTGCTCGAACTCGTCTGCGACACGAGCGACATGCCGACGCTGTACGTCCGCAACGACGAGGCCGGCCGCGTGACGGACGCGGCGACCCGGCGCGAGAGCGAGCTCACGAAGTCGGTGATGAGCTTCGACGGCGACTTCCAGCGCTGGCTGGACGTGTTCAAGACCGCGCTGATGCTCGCGGACTGGGCCGACGGTGTCGCGCTGGACGAGCTCGCGAACCAGTACGGCGTCGGGCCGGGCGACGTGGGCCGCATCGCCGAGCGCGCGGCGTGGCTGCTCGCGGCCACGGAGTCCATCGCTGGCTACATCGCCGACGAGGGCGGCGAGGTCGAGAGCGTCGCCCGGGTCATCCGCGAGACGCGCGAGGCGCTGGTCGAACGGGAGGCCTAGAACTCGCGTCCGAACGCGACCAGCAGCGCGACCGCTCCCGCGAACAGCAGCGCGGACGAGCCCGCCCCGAGACGCCCGACGACGAGCAGGTAGCCGCCGTAGCCGACGCCGACCGCGGTCGCCCCCACGGCGAGTGCGTACCCGAGATGTCGCAGTTCGACGGCGCGCGTCGGGCTCTCGCGGCCGAGCTGCCGGCCGAGGCTCCGTGCGTGGTGGCCGGTGTCCCACGCGACCACCGCCCCGAGGCCGCCGAGCAGGGTCGTGAGCGGGGCGAGCACCGTCCCGGCGAGGACGACGGCCCCGAAGAGCCCGAGCGACCCGAGCGTGATACCGGGCGCGACGCCGCGCCACAGCCCGGCCGCGAGCAGGCCGAACCCGACGCCGCCGAGGGCGAGCGTGCCGACGCCCGCGAGGCTGGCGACGACGAGCGCGACCCCGCCCGCGACGAGGCTCGCCCAGGCGCCCGCGCCGGTCGGCCGCGCGGTCACCGTCGCTCACCCCGTTCGAGCGCTGCCGAGAGCGGCTCGTCCCACGCCCAGTCGACCACCGTCACGCCGGCCTCGCGGAGGTCGTGGACCCGGTTCTCGCGGGCGACCCGCGCCAGCGTCTGGCTCGGGGAGTCCGTCGTCGTCGGGTCCGGGCTGACGACGGTCGCCGGGTGGCCGCCGACCTCGAAGCGGCGGGCGATCGCCGCGGCGTAGTCGTCACAGAGCGGCGAGAGCAGGAGCACCTGCGCGCCGGACGGCAGCCGGCGGTCGAGCCGGGCGATGGCCTGCCGCGCGGCGAGGTTGGTGCCCTCGGGGGCCGACGACAGCGCCGGGTGCGTGCCGAGTGTCTCCCGGAACCGGGCGCGGTGGCCCGCACCCGCGCCCGGCGGCACCCAGCAGTCGGCGGTACTGACGGCGGTGAGGCCGACCCGGTTCCCGGCGTCGGTCAGCGAGGGGTAGAGCGACGCGACCGCGCCGAGTGCCCGGTCGAGCGCGTGTTCGGACTCGGGGTCGGGCGCGACGTAGCTCGCGGCACGGGCATCGACGACGAAGACGACCGTCGCCGCGCGCTCGCGCTCGAACTCGACGGTCGCGAACTCGCCGGTTCGGGCCCAGCGTCGCCAGTCGACGCGGGAGAGGGGGTCGCCCTTCCGGTACTCCCGGGTCGCGTGGAACGTCGTCCCTTCGCCACCGTCACCGGTCCGTATCTCGCCCGCGGCACGGGTGGCTTGCCGGCGGAGCGGCACCGTCCCGCTCGCCCGGAAGCGGGGGAGCACGCGGAGCGTGGACGCCGCGGGACACAGGCACTCGACCGCCCGCGCCGCCGTCCCGTCCCGGACGACCGCAAGCGTCGGGCCGAACGCGTGGCTCCCGCGGCGGGCGGCGACCGCGTACCGGAGCGTCGTCGACTCGCCCGGGGCCAGCGTGACGGCGGCGCGGGCGGACCCGTCGACGACCGGGAGCCCGACGGGCACGCCGTCGACCAGCCGGCAGTCAGCGACCGTCGACGCGCCCTCGTTGGTCACCGTCAGCTCGACCGCGACCCTGTCGCCCGGGGCGACGCCCTCGTCGGCCAGCGTCCGCTCGACGGCGATGTCGGGTGCGTCGCGGCCGGCGTCGGCCCCGAGCCGGCTGGCACCGAGCGCGGCCGCGCCGAGGTAACCGAACGGGAGCGCGCCGAGCAGGACGACCGACGGCGAGCGCAGCAGGGTCCCGACCGCGAGCGTGGCGAGGCCGAGCGCGCGTAGCCCGCGCCAGCGCCCGGTCGACCGTCGTTCGCGGACGTAGAGGCCGCCGTCGTGGTCCGGAGGCAGCGAGGGCACCGTCTCGACGGGAGTCCCGGGGCGGACGGCGAACCAGACCGGTGCGTCGCCGGCACGTTCGACCCCGGCGACGCTCGCGACGGCGTCGACGGTCGCCCGGACGTCGTCCCGGAGCGTCGACCCGCCGCCGAACGGGAGGCGGTCGCGCCACGAGGCGTCGTCCTCGTCGCCGTCGGCGAGGAACGCGGCGGCGCGGGCGTCGTCGGTCCAGGTGCCGGCGGCGACGGCCGACTCGGCCTCGTCCCGCGAGCGGTCGCCGGCCCGGACGAGGGCGGAGACGGCGGCCGCCGACAGCGCGCCCCGGAGGTCCCGTGCGGAGCGGCCGACGCGGCCCCCGCCGACGAACTGGCCCAACGCGTCGGCGATGCTCGCCCCCGGTGGCTCGGTCCCGGCGGCCCGCTCGACGGACGGAAGCGTCCGCTCGTCGCGCCCGTCGACGACCACGCTGCTGGCGAGCCACGCGGTCAGGAGCAGCGTCACGACGGCGAACGCGGCGGCAACGCCGGCCCCGAGTTCGAACAGGCCGAGCAGGCCGACGCCGACGGCCGCGAGCCCGCCGGCAGCGAGCGCACGGTTCACGGCTCCGGACCGCCCCCGTCGGTCGTCGCCTCCATCCGTTCGAGCGCCCGCCGCGCCCGGTCCGCGTACGCCTCGGGGGCCTCGTCGCCGTAGCGGACCGTCTCGAACACGTCGGTCAGGTCGGCGACGGCGTCGGCGTCGAACCCGGCGTCGACCGCCGCCGCGGCGAACTCGCCGGGCGTCGTCGACGCGGGCGCACCGACGTCCAGCGCGGCGGTCATCTCGCGCCACGCCCGGTAGACGACGTTGTCGACCGGCCTGTCGCCCCTGACCAGCCGCTCCGCGGCCGTACCGGCCGTCGCTGCGACGGCCGCCCGGGTCGCGGCCGTGTCCGCGTCGTCCGCCTCGGTCGGTGTGTCGGTCGTGGTCCGGAGCCGCAGCCAGAGCAGCCCGGCACCCGCGAGCCCGACGGCCGCGACGACCGCCAGCCCGGCGAGTCCGGTCCCGCCGGGACCGGTCGTCGTGTCCGGCGTGGACTGGTCCGCCGCGCCGAGCGGGCCGCTACCGGTGCCGGCGGGGAGGGAGGTCCCACCCCCGCTCGCGTTCGCGAGCAGGAACGCGACGACGGCGGCGAGGACGCCGGCCAGAAGGATCATGACGGCGGCCAGCCTGAGGTCGATGGACTCCGTGAGGCCCTCGCGGCCGAGCGCCGGCAGGAGCAGCGGCGCGGCGACGACCGCGAGCAGTGCGAAGACCGCCGCGACCGCACGGGCGACGACCCGGCCCCCGCCGGTGCCGACGCTGGCGGTGACGGGTGTCGCCGGCGTGGAGAGCGCCGCCGCGAGCGCGACGACGCCCACGAGGCCGCCGGCCGTCGCAAGGGCGGAGCGAGGTCGCATCTGGTCACATCCGCGAGCGCGGCGAAGAAAAGGCTCAGGGTTCGACGTCGACCAGCGCGCCGACGGGCGCGTCGGTGAGCGCGGCCGCGCGCTCGGTGCCCTCGTCGCCGACCGCGATGAGGGCGAAGACGCCGCCGACCGTCGCGCCGGCGTGGTCCGCGATGTCGAGCAGCAGCTCCTGGGTCTCGCCGGAGCGGATGAGGTCGTCGACGACCAGGACGGTGTCGCCGGCGGAGAGGGAGGAGGCGGGCAGGTAGTAGGTGAGCTCGATGCCGGACTGGAGGCGCTGGCGGGCCTCGACGAACTCCTCGACTGCGGTCTCCTTGCTCTTCTTCGCGTAGACACAGCGAGCGCCGAAGTAGCTCGCCATCGCCGCCGCGAGCGTGATGCCGTCCGTCGCCGCGGTCAGCACGGCGTCCGGCCGCTCGAACTCGTAGGCGTCGGCGGCGACCGGCGCGACGAGGTCGAGGAACGCCTGGTCGAAGACGGCCGCGGAGTTGTCGACGTAGCCCTCGTCGTCGACCTCGATTCTGGCCTCGAGCTCGTCGCCGAGGGCCTCGTGGCCGACGCCGGAGACGACTTCGCGGGCGCGCTCGGCGCTCGGGAGGACGTGGCCGTTCACGTAGCGGTTCAGGTCGCCCGCAGGGAGACCGGTGACCTCGGCGAGCTCGTCGTAGGTGCGCGTCTCCTTCAACATCTGGAGCACGTCGACGGCGCGAAGCTGGAGCGCCGCCTTCTCTGCGCGGTTCATGACCGAGTTACACGGTTGCACAAGTATGAATACGTCGAATCGAAAACCGGTGTCGGTGTCCACAGACGTGCAATGTTCGGGTGGGCCCGGGAGAACGGAGAGGGCGGCAGCGGCGGTGGAGAGGGCAGCGGCGGCGGAGCGAAATCAGTCCAGCAGGAAGTCCGGTTCGACGTGCTTCTCGTCGCGCTCGCGGCGGAGGTGGTCGCGGAACGCGTCGATCTCGACGTCGTACTCCTGGTTCTCGTTGCGGTCGCGCACCGAGATGTTGCCGGCCTCCTCCTCGTTGCCGCCGACGATTATCATGTACGGCACGCGGTCGTTGTGTGCGCCGCGGATCTTCCGCTCGATGGTCGCGTCGCGGTCGTTGACCTCGACGCGGAACTCGTCGAACTCCTCGGCGATCTCGTAGGCGTAGTCGAGGTTGTCGTCCGAGATGGCGAGGATGCGGACCTGCTCGGGGGCGAGCCAGAACGGGAACTTGCCCTCGAAGTGCTCGATGAGCACCATGAAGAAGCGCTCGTACGAGCCGTAGACGCCGCGGTGGATCATCACCGGGCGGTGGTGCTCGTTGTCCTCGCCGACGTAGGAGAGGTCGAAGCGCTCGGGCATGTTGAAGTCGAGCTGGACCGTCGGGCCGTCCCACTTGCGGCCGAGGGCGTCCTCGAACGCGAAGTCGATCTTCGGGCCGTAGAACGCGCCGTCGCCGTCCTCGATGACGTAGTCGTCCTCGTGCTCCTCGATGACCCGCTCGAGGATGGACTCGGCCTTCTCCCAGATCTCGTCGCTCCCGACGGACTTCTCCGGGCGCGTGGCGAGGGCGACCTCGTAGTCGAGCTCGAACGTGTCGAGCACCGTGTCGATGGCGTCGAGGATCTGCTCGACCTCCGCCTCAATCTGGTCCGGGCGGACGAACAGGTGGCCGTCGTCGATGGTGAACGCCCAGACGCGGGAGAGTCCGGAGAGCTCGCCCGACTGCTCCTTGCGGTACACCTTCCCGTCCTCCGCGTAGCGCACCGGCAGGTCGCGATAGCTCCAGGACTGGTCCTGGAAGATGGCGGCGTGGCCCGGACAGTTCATCGGCTTGAGGCCGAACTCGTCGTCGTCGACCTCGAAGAGGAACATGTCGTCCTCGTAGTTCTCGTAGTGGCCCGAGCGCTTCCAGAGGTCCGTCTTGAACAGGTGGGGCGTCTCGACGTACTCGTAGCCCGCGTCGAGGTTGAGGTCCTCGATGAACCGCTCGAGCTCGCGCAGCACCGTCTTGCCGTTCGGGTGGTAGAGCGGCAGCCCCGGCCCCGTCACGTCCTGGATGGAGAACAGGTCCATCTGGTTGCCGATCTTGCGGTGGTCGCGTCGCTCGGCCTCCTCCTTGCGGTCGAGGAACTGTTCGAGATCGTCCTCGCTCTCGAACGCCGTACCGTAGATGCGCGTCTGCATCTCGTTGTCCTCGTCGCCGCGCCAGTACGCGCCGGCAATCTCGAGCAGGTCGAACGCGCCGATCTCACCCGTGGATTCGACGTGCGGGCCGGCACAGAGGTCCTCGAAGTCGCCCTGGGAGTAGAACGTTATCTGCGCGCCCTCTTCGTGAAGTTCGTCGAGCAGTTCGAGCTTGTACGGCTCGTCGGCGAGGCGCTCCTTGGCGTCCTCGTAGGACACTTCCTCGCGTTCGAGTTCGAGGTCGGCCTCGACGATGTCGGCCATCTCGTCCTCGAGGTCGGCGAGGTCGTCGGCGTCGACGTCGATGTCGTCGAAGTCGTAGTAGAAGCCCTCGTCCGTCGGTGGGCCGATGGCGAGTTCGGCGTCCGGGTACAGTCGTTTCACCGCCTGCGCGAGGACGTGGGCGGCCGTGTGGCGCATCACCTCGACGTACTCGTCGGAGCCGTCGGTGACGATCTCGATGGCCGCGCCGTCGTGGACCTCGGCCTCCTTGGCGACGAGGTCGCCGTCGATCTTGCCCGCGACGGTGTCCCGACCGAGACCGGGCCCGATCTCGTAGGCGACGTCTTCGACGCTGGCTCCCTCGGGGACGGAGAGTTCGGATCCGTCCGGTAGTACGACCGCTATCTGTGATTCGGATTCTGACTGGGACATGGCTGTTGTGGATGTCTCTGGTCGGTGTCTGCGAACGCGGAGAACGGTAGGTGGACGTTGATGTTAGAAGTGGGCTGCCGCCCGGCCTGTAAAGCAGACACCTACCATCGTACATCTCAATAGCCGAGACTGCAAGAAAAGGGTTGCGATGCGAGCTGTGCTACTCTATCGCACGGCGCTATCCATCGTCGGCGTGGTCGAGCAGGTCGCTCGCGGTGACGAGTGCCTCCATCTCGACGCCCACGTCGGCGAGGTTCTCCCGGCCGCCCTCCTCCCGGTCGACGACGATGAGCGCACGGTTCACCACCGCGCCGGCGTCACGGAGCGCTTCCACGGCGTCGACGGCTGACTGGCCCGTCGTGGCGATGTCCTCGACCACGACGACCTCCTCGGCCTCGTCCAGCCGCCCCTCGACGAGGTTCGCGGTGCCGTACTCCTTCTGCTGCTTGCGGGCGATGACGTACGGCAGGTCGGCCGCCAGTGCGGTCGCCACCACGAGCGGGACCCCGCCGAGCGCGACGCCCGCCAGCTTCGTGTCCGCGACCCGCTCCGCGAACGCGTCGCCGATCCGGCGCAGGCAGTCCACGTCCGTCTCGAACAGGTACTTGTCCACGTAGTACTCGCTCGTGCCGCCGTGGCTCAGTTCGAACTCGCCGAAGCGAACCGCGTCCGCCGCCACCAGCGCCGAGATGAGCTCGTCGTTCGTCATTGGACTGAGAGCCGCGCCCGGCGACAATAAGGCCCGTGGATTCAATCGGGCTGTCTCACCACGGCTCCTCTTTCAGGTCGAGCGCGTACGCCACCCCGTTGGTCCCGACGTGCAGCAGCGGCGTCACGACGACGACGACCGCGAGCACGGGACCCGTGAACCACTCGCCGAACCACGCGGGGTCGACGGCGGCGGCGAGCGCGAGCGCTCCCACGACGAAGTCCAGCTGGTCCAGCCCGGGGAACGCGGCCCCGCGGTCCCGGCCGGTCCGGCGTTTGAGGAACGACGCGCCGATGTCGCCGACCATCGCGCCGAAGGCGAGCCCGAACGCGACCGGCAGCGGGAACGTCGGCAGTGCAACGTTCACGGCCTCACCGACCGGTGTTGCGACCTCGGAGAGCAGCAGCGCGAGCCCGACGCCGACGCCCGTGCCGACGATTGTCCCACGCCAGGTCTTCCCGTCGCCCAGGATGCGCCGCTCGCCGAGGTTCCGCCCCCCGTCGATGGGCCGGCCGCCGCCGAGGAGGACGGCGGCGTTGTTCGGCACGTACGCGGGGAGCATCGCCCAGAAAGCGACGACCACCGTCGAGACGAGGTCCATGTTCGTGGGATATCGACCGGCCACCTTAAGGCGTCTGGGTCGTCGTCGAATCGACGGACTCGTCGTGTCAGCGACCCCGTCGCGTCGGTGGAGCCCGCGACGACGAGGACCACGAACAGCCGGCACGTCCCGGACGAGGACGGCTCCGGAGCCGCCCGCAGCCAGTAGACTCCGAGCGTCTCGCGGGCCTGGCCTCGGTGGACTCCGTCCCGCACCGGGTCACCGAACGGAGTTTACAAGGAAGGTAAACCGGCCGCCCGTGGTGCACGGCCTCGGTCGAACCGGCGGTCAGACATCCCAGCCCGGTACATCAATCCTCTTGTACCACCGGCCCCCACTCTCGGGCATGATTCCACCCATCGCGAGCCGGTTCGTCGCCGGGGAGACACCAGCGGAGGCACTGGCGCACGCCCGGGAGCTGAACGAGGGCGACGTGAAGGTCATCCTGAACCTGCTCGGCGAGCACTACGACGAGCGCGGGCCGGCCGAGGACGACGCCGAGACGTACAAGCAGCTGGTCGCGGACATCGGCGACACCGAGGTCGACGCCTGCATCTCGATCAAACCATCGCAGATCGGGCTGGACGTCGGCGACGACGTGTTCGACGAGCTGCTCGGCGAGATCGTCGACGTGGCCGACGAGGCCGGCACGTTCGTGTGGGTCGACATGGAGGACCGCCACACGACCGACGCGACGCTCGACGCCTTCGAGAAGTACGCCCGCGAGACCGACGGCAACGTCGGCGTCTGCATCCAGGCGAACCTCAAGCGCACGCCCGAGGACCTGGAGCGGCTTGCGGACGTGCCCGGGAAGGTCCGACTGGTGAAGGGCGCGTACGACGAGCCGCAGTCGGTCGCGTACACGGAGAAGTCCCGCGTCGACCGGCAGTACCGCGACCTCCTCACGCAGATGTTCGAGCAGTTCGACGACGGCATCGCGGTCGGCAGCCACGACCCGGAGATGATCGCGATGGCACGGGACCTCCACGCGGAACACGGTACCCCCTACGAGGTGCAGATGCTCATGGGCGTGCGCGAGGACGCCCAGTTCGACCTCGCCAGCGAGGGAGTCGAGGTGTGGCAGTACGCCCCCTACGGCGGGAAGTGGCTCTCGTACTTCTACCGGCGGGTCCGCGAACGGAAAGAAAACGTCACGTTCGCGTTACGGGCGGTCCTCGGCCGATAGGAACAGAGACATAACCCCGCGGTGGGATTTGTCGCGTATATGTCGTCGTGGAAACGGGACTTCGCATCGGGTCTCATCGTCGTCCTGCCCGTGCTCGTCAGCGCCTACGTCATCGCCTGGCTGTACGGCGTCATCTCCGCCGTCACCCCACAGCGCGTCATCAAGGTCGACCTGCTCACCGACCTCGGGCTGTCGTCGGGCGTCGCGAGCACCCTCGTCGAACCCCTCCGCGTGCTGGTCGTCCTCGCCGTCTTCGTCGTCTTCGTCTTCTCTGTCGGCTATCTGATGCGCACTGCCGTCGGTAACCTGGCCGAGGGTCTCATCGACAACATGGCCAACCGCGTCCCCGGGCTGCGCGTCGTCTACAACGCCTCGAAGATGGCCGCCGAGACCGCACTCGGCGGCACGGACTCGCTCCAGACGCCCGTCCGCGTCGAGCCGCTCCCGGGGATGCGCCTGACCGCGTTCAAGACCGGCAAGACGACCGAGGACGGCCGCGAGGTGGTGTTCCTGCCGACGGCACCGAACATCACTACCGGGTTCGTCATCGAGATTCCGCCCGAGGAGATCGAGGAGACGGACGAGCGCGTCGAGGACGCCCTCACCCGCATCCTCTCGGCCGGGTTCGGCGACTCCGAACGGATGGGCAACTCGACGGTCGAGGACCTGGTCGAAGTCGAAGAGAAGGAGTAGGGCGCTTCGAAGCGGCCGCAGCGAGTCGTGGCGGTGCGCGAGCGGGAGAAGAGCCGCGAACCGCAGTAGAATCAGGCCGTCCAGTTCAGGCGTCGACGTAGTCGAACCACTCCTCGTGGTCGTCGGTGCGCCGGTTGACCACGTCGAAGAAGCGCTGCTGGATCTCCTCGGTGATCGGCCCGCGCGAGCCGTCGCCGATCTCGACGTTGTCGACCTGCCGGATGGGCGTGACCTCGGCGGCGGAGCCGGTGAAGAACAGCTCGTCGGCGGTGTTGAGTTCGCCACGCGAGATGGAGACGTTGTCGTGGACCTCGTAGCCCAGTTCCTCGGCGAGGGTGATGACGGTGTCGCGGGTGATGCCGTCGAGGATGCTCTCGGAGAGCCCGGGCGTGTACAGCTCCCCGTCGCGGACGAGGAAGATGTTCTCGCCGGGGCCCTCGGCGACGTTACCCTCCTTGTTCAGGACGATAGCCTCGCGGAAGCCGTTGCGGCGGGCCTCCTCGCCGGCCAGGAGGCTGTTGACGTACAGGCCGGTCGTCTTCGCGTTCGTCGGGATCTGGCTGGAGGAGTGCTTGCGCCACGAGGATATCTTCACCTTGATACCGTTCTCCAGTGCGTCCTCGCCGAGGTAGGTGCCCCACGGCCAGCACGCGATGGCGGTCCGGGTCGGGCAGTCACCCGGCGAGACGCCAAGGCTCTTGTAGCCGTAGTAGACGATGGGACGGATGTAGCAGGAGGCGAGGTCCTGCTCGGCGATGAGCGTCTTCGTCGCCTCGGTGATCTCCGCGGGCTCGTGGTCGATCTCCATCTCGTACGGCTTGCAGGACTCGTACAGCCGCTCGACGTGTTCGTCCCAGCGGAAGATAGCCGGGCCGTTCTCCGTATCGTAACACCGCGCGCCCTCGAAGACCCCGGTTCCGTAGTGGAGTCCGTGGGTGAGCACGTGTATCTGTGCGTCCTCCCAGTCGACGTACTCCCCGTCCATCCAGATCGTGTCCACGTCCATCTCGGCGAAGCTCATAGTCGGGGCAATGCTTGCGTCCCATATAGGTGTGGGCGATTTGCGTCCGGCCCTCGGTTGGCGCAACATGCGGGCCAGTCAGTCCGGTACCGCGTCGGCCCCCGGACCAGCACGTGCGAGCAGACCGACGAGCCGTCCCTGCGCGAGCGCGTCCCCGACCACGAGGCGTGGACCGGCCCGGACGCCGTCGCCGACGCGGTCTGGTACGTCCTCACCCAGCCCGAGTCGGCGCGGCCGTTCGAGTTCGACATCCGCGCCGCCGGCGACGAGGTCCGCCCGCCCCGAGTGCCGGTGAATGTCGGTTCGCCGTCAACTATTTGTCCGTACCGCCTGACGATAGAGGTGTGTTGGGGGACACGGACGCAGACGAGGGGAACCGCCGGTGAACACGCTCGAGTCCAGCGACGAGGACGCGGCCACGTCGCCGATAGCGGTCGTGCTGATGGTCGGGCTCGTGTTCGCGACCGTCGTCACGGTGGCGGTGTACGTCCCGCAGTTCCTGCAGGAGCCGCCCGAGCCCGCGCCGTCGGCACGGGTCACGATCGAGTCGGCGAACTTCGGGGACGGCGTCGCGAAGAACGACACCGTCGTCGTCACGCACGTCGGCGGCGACCGCCTCGACCGGGACCGGCTGACCGTCCTCGTCGGCGGCGAGACGGTGTACAACGGCACCGAGGACAGCGAGAGTTCGTCGGCCACGTTCGACGTCCCGGGGCTGGTCGTCGAGGTCGACGACGACGAGTTCAACGACCTGAACAAGCCCTGCCGGGTCGACGGCGAGCGCGTGTCGCCCGCCGGGACCTGCGGGGGGCCGCCCGGCGACACCGACGGGTCGGACTCCGGTGTCGTCCTGGAGTGGGCCGAGAACGTGAGCGCGGGCCAGCGCCTGGTCATCCAGGAGCGGAACGCGGGCCAGGCCTACGACGTGGTGCAGCCGGGGGAGTCGGTCACCGTCATCTACCGCGGCGACGACTTCACCGCGGTCCTCGCGGAGACGACCGTCGGCACGGGCCACAACCGGACCGCCGTCACGCCGTAGCGTCCCGCCGGAACCAGCCCCAGGCGGCACGGAACCGCCCCGTGTGGTCCCCGTGGAGGACGCCGTCGTGTGACGCGAAGGATTCGGGCGTGAACCAGCCGACGGCCTGTACCTCGTCGCGGACCGTCGCCGTACCGTCGCAGCGGTCGGCGGCGACCGCGTAGCCGATGGAGACGACGTACTTGCCGTCGCCGTTGCTGGTGTGGAAGCAGTCGAGCAGCGCGAGGTCGGTGGGGTCGGCCCGGAGTCCGGTCTCCTCCTCGAGTTCGCGTGCCGCCGCGACGGGGGCGGGCTCGTCGGCCTCCAGGTGGCCGCCGGGGACGCTCCACTCGCCACGGCCGGGGGGCACGTCGCGCTGGACGAGCAAGACGCCCTCTTCGCCGACGACACCGACGCCGGCACACGGTGCGGGGTTGTGCCAGACGATCCGCTCGCAGGCCTCGCAGTACCGACGCTCGCGCCCGTCGAGCTGGCGCTCGTCGAGTTCCGTGCCACAGTCCGGGCAGAAGCTGGCGGGGTAGGTCGTCACGGTCAGAGCGTCGTGAGCCCGCTCCCCGTCAGCGCGACGACCACGTCCTCGTCGTCGTCGACGACGCCGAGCTCGCGGTACTTCGTGAGCGCGGCCGGGGCGACGGCGCAGGTGGGCTCGACGTAGAAGCCGTCCCTATGGAGGGTGTCGAGCGTGTTCTCGACGACGTGCTCGCCGAGAGCGATGGCGTCGCCCCCGGAGTCCTCGATGGCAGCAGTGAGCTGTGCGTGACGGGCTGGCTCCGATATCTGGATGCCGTCGGCGATCTCGTTCTCGGTGTCGTCCTCGTCCTCGGCGACGAGCCCGCGGAACTCGTCGGCGATAGGAGCGTAGCCGGCGGCCTGTCCGACCAGCAGTCGAGGCAGCCGGTCGACGATGCCCGCGCGTTCGAGCAGGTCGAAGCCGCGGTACGCGCCGAGGGCGAGCGTGCCGTGGCCGACGGGGAGCACGACCGCGTCGGGCACCGTCCAGTCGCGCTGGGCGGCGAGCTCGAGGGCGAACGTCATCGTGCCGGCGTAGAACGCGGGGTTCCAGGCGTGGCTGGCGTACCAGCCCTCGCCGGACTCGACGGCGTCGACGGCCGCCTCGGTCACGTCCTCGCGCGAGCCCTCGACCCTGACGGGGCGGGCACCCGAGCGCTGGATGGCCATCAGCTTCGACTGCTTCACGTCGCCGGGCACGTACACGTCGGCCTCGATGCCCGCGCGGGCCGCGTACGTCGCGATGGCCGCACCGGCGTTGCCCGAGGAGTCCTCGATGACCTTGTCGACGCCCAGGGCAGCGGCGCGCGAGAGCGTCGTCGTCGCGCCGCGGTCCTTGAACGAGCCGCTCGGAGAGACGTACTCGAGCTTGAACTCGGCGTCCCAGCGGCCCGCATCGACGACCGGCGTGAACCCTTCGCCGAGCGTTACCGCGCGGTCAACCGGGAGGAACTCGTGGAACGTCCACAGCCCGCGTCGGGTGTCGAGCTGGCTCACCGGCAGCGGCTCGCCCTCGGGGAGTGGTGGCGTCTCGAGGTCCAGCGCGTGGCCGCAGGAACAGCGCCACGGCTCGTCCGGACCGGCGTCGTACTCCGCACCGCAGGCCTGGCAGTAGAGGTTCTGTAGTGTCATGGCAGGGATGTGGCTGATGTCGGAGGCGTGTGACCGATATGGGGCCTGACTGGGTGGTCGCAGGGCTGGCAGATAGGTTTGCCGGGCGGTCAGTAGCTGTCGATGTCGGTGCCGACCGAGCAGACGTACTCGCCCGTCGCGACCTGCGGGAGGCGGCGGGTCCGCCAGAACAGGCCGTTCGAGTCCGCGGTCACCTCGGCCTTGCGCTGGCCGAACGCGTCGGTTACGCGGAACAGCGTGTCGCCGCGCTTGACCCGGTCGCCGAGGTCGACCGCGAAGTCGACCAGCCCGCCCGCCGGCGCGCCGTACTGGTCGAAGCCCGACGCGCGGGTCTGTGGCGTCAGGTCGGTGTCGCCCTCGATGAACTCGTAGTGCCGGAGCACGTTGAACACCCCCTCGACGCCGACGGCGACGCTCTCGGCGTCGAAGCCGACGGTGCCCCCGAGCTCGGGGTCGATGGTCGGGATGCCCTCGTCCGGGCCAGCGCGGGCGAGCTGTCCGTCCGGCCCCTTCTGGTCGAGGATGTGTCCCGCGCCGAACACCTTCGCGAGCTCGAGACAGCGCTGGTGCATCCGGTGGCGGCGGCCACAGCGCACCCGCGTCTCGTGTATCATCCGGCTGTCCGACCCCTGGTGGAGGTCGAGGATGAGGTCCGCGTCACGCGCCGCGTCGAACGTCGCCGCCGCGATGCGCTCCGAGGAGGTGCCCTCGTGGTCGCCGGGGTACGTCCGGTTCAGCTTCGTGTCGTCGATGGGGTTCCGGTGGGAGTCGATCTGGAAGCCGTGGTAGTTCACGATGCCGACGATGCGGATCTCGCCGGCGAGTTCGGCGGGGTCCAGCTGCGGGAACACCTCGCGTATCACACCGACGCCGTTCAACTCGTTGCCGTCGCTCGCCGCCTGCATGTAGAGCGTCTTGCCGTCGCGCTCGCCGTTCACGACGGCGACGGGCAGGCCGACGGGACTGCCGTCGCGGGTCTCCCCGACCGTGAGGCGACCGGTGTCGACCTCGCCGGGGGCCGCGCTGGCCGTTCCCAGAGTCGTCATTAGCGTAGCCATAGGTCGGTCCGCCTTTAGGTGTTCTGACTACGGTGGGGGACGGAACGGGAGGGGGTCTCGTGGGGTGGCGCGGACGTACTCCGGCAATGCTCGATTCGGGGGCTCGTTGAACGCCTCAAATCGGGGGTAGATATGGTGTGTATCTACGTCGACGTTCCAAACGCTGTGGATTAGTGGAAGATCAGTTCCGGGCCGAGAGGTGGCCACCCGATAGTTTTAAACATTTGACAGCTAATCGTGGGTTGTTGATGGATTTCGACCTGTCCCGGGTTGCACATCGACGGGCAGTAGTAACAGGTATAGGGGCAACGATTACCGCTGGGCTCGCTGGTTGTCTGTCACAATCGAACTCCGGTTCGTCACCCGCCACCTCAGACACATCCGACACGACCGCTATGGACCGCACCGCGGATGGCGACCAGACCACCAGTACGGAAAACGGCGACCAGGCCGACGAAACGACGGCAGAGGACGTGAGCGCGCCATCGACCGTCAGTGGTACCTGGCCGATCTACTACGAGGGAAATCCCGACGGCTCAAACCGGGTGGCGATGACTGGACCCGAGGGGGAGCTCGTACCGCTTTGGACGCGGGATGCACGAACCTTGGATCTCGTCTTGGGTGATGGCTACATCTTCGGCAGCCGTGACGGCCAACTCCGGGCACTTGACGCTGCGACCGGCGAGACAGCTTGGACGGCAAGCGGCGGATCACCGTGGTACGCCGGTGGAACAGTGTTTGACGCCTTGTCCGATTCAGTAGTTCGTGACGCCACCACCGGAGAGCCGTTGTGGCGAACCGAGGAGTTCGTCCCACGCTGGACGGATGGTGACGTCCCCTACGGCACGGTCTACGATTCCCAGACAGAGGTGAGACGCCTACAGCGACGCGACCCACAGAACGGGACGCTCGACTGGGAGTACGAACTTCCAGCAGACAGTCCGAGAACACAGCAATCACTCAGGCTGCACGTCGTCGATCCGGACGCCGACACCGTGATTGCAACCGCCGGGTCCGCCGACGAGAACCAAGTGCTCCTCGGAATCGACCGCGAATCGGGGCGACGACAGTGGCTGGCCGACGCCAGCTCCCTCTCGAACATCTACTATCCGTTGAGTGACGGAGAACGTCTCTACGTCGTAACCGATACTGGACTGGTCGCGATCTCCTACGACAGTTCGACCCCAGACTGGCAGTACGACCCCGACGCGAATCTGGACCCACACCGAGTGGCAGTCGCTGACAGCCGGGTGTTCGTCGTCGAGTCTTCGGGTCGACTCGTCGGCTTGGACCGGGAGACGGGCGCGGTCACATGGGAACAAACCCTCGGGGAGGTCAGGCAAAGCAACGTGTTCGTTGGCCGTGACTCACTGTTCGTGTCCACGACGGTACGAACTGATGGGTCGTGGACGTACCGGACGTTCCAGGTGGCACTCGACGGTACGATTGACCGAACGGTCGACGGTGTCTTCACGACGTTCGTCTCCGAAGAACTCCTGTTTGGGGTGACCAATCCCCAGGGAGGAAGCGCAAGCCTCACCGCGTACGCGTCTCCCGATTCTTAGACTCGGACCTCGTCTCGGGACGACTACGTACCCCTCCATACTCCCCGACCGAACCTTCTATACCCGAACCGACCGCACCTCCAGCCAGCCATGGGGGACGCCGACACGCCCGGCGCGCTCACCTACTTCCGGCAGTTCGTCGCGCTGGAGCGGGACGTGTTCGTGCTCTCGGTCGCGATGTTCGCGTTCAGCCTCGGCTTCCAGATGACGGGGCGGTACATGGGCGAGTACATCCTCTTCCTCGGCGGCACCGAACTCGTGGTCGGCCTGTTCGGGAGCTTCGGGAACCTCATCGGCGCGGCGTACCCCTATCCCGGTGGCGCCATCTCGGACCGCATCGGCTCCCGGACCGCACTCACGCTGTTCGGGCTGGCGTCGGCACTCGGGTTCGCAGTCTGGGTGTTCGCGCCGGCGCTGGCCATCGCGGGGGTTCCGGCGTGGGCGTGGGTGTTCGTCGGGCTGGTGCTCGCGCAGGCCTGGAAGTCGTTCGGGCTGGGCGCGACGTTCGCCGTCGTCAAGCAGAGCGTGCCGAACGACCGGCTCGCGACGGGTTTCGCCAGCACGGAGACGTTCCGGCGGACCGCCTTTCTGGTGGGGCCGCTCGTCGCCGCCGGCCTGCTCGCTGTCTACGGCTTCGACCCCGGGTTCCAGTACGTGCTCGCCGTCTCGGTCGGCGTCGCGCTGGTCGGGACGCTCACCCAGCACGTGCTGTACGAGGCCGAGGAGGACTCGCTGGGGAAGGAGTTCGAGGGCCTCTCGGGGATCAGGGACGACCTCGCGAACCTGCCCGACCCGCTGCGTCCGCTGCTCGTCGGCGACACGCTCGTCCGGTTCGCGAACGGGATGGTGTACGGCTTCGCCGTCCTCGTGGTCACGCGCTACCTGGCGACCGACGCGACGCTGTTCGGGGTGTACCTCGCGCCGGAGGCCCTGTTCGGGGTGTTCCTCGCGGTCGAGATGGCCGTCGCGCTCGTGACCATGGTCCCCGTGGCGAACCTGGCCGAACGCGTCGGGCTGAAACCCGTCGTCGCGCTCGGCTTCTTCGTCTACGCGGTCTTCCCGGTCATGCTCGTGGCGGCGCCCGACGGCGGTGTCGTCCTCGACTCGCTGCCCCTCCTCGGCACCGTCTCGCTCTCGGAGGCCGTCGTCGTCGGCGCGGTCTGGGCGTTCTCCGGGCTCCGGTTCGCCGGGCTGCCAGCGCACAAGGCACTCATTGTGGGCCCCGCCGAGGAGAACACCGGCGGCCGCGTCACCGGCTCGTACTACCTCGTCCGGAACACGCTCACCATCCCGAGCGCCGCGTTCGGCGGGCTGCTGTACGGCTCCGCCGGCTATCTCGGCTACTCCGGCCCGGCGGTCGCGTTCGGATTCTCCACCGTCGTCGGCCTCCTCGGAACCGGGTACTTCCTCGTCCGCGGGGAGGAGTTCGCGGCATACACCTGACCGGAGACCGACGCAGATTTGTCCCTCTCGCCCCAAGCCCCGGGCGTGACAGACGCCACCGAGTCAGCCGGCCCGGTCGACGGGGAGCCGACAGTCGACGCCGACGGCGACGCGGCGGGCGAGGCCGACGCTCCGGCGTCCGACGACCACCGGCCCGGCCGCCCACCGCTCCTCCGGTTCTTCGAGGCGCTCGGGTTCCGCCGCCACGCCCGCGTCGGCGTCGTCTCGGGCATCGTCCTCGCCGTCTCCCTGTACGGGTTCTTCGTCGCGGTGCCGAGCGTCGCACCCGGCGTCCGCGGCCGCCCCGAGTCGCCCCTGCTGTTCGCCGTCCTCGGCTTCGTCGCCGCGGTCGCAACCGCGCTGTTCGTCACGACCGCGCTGACCGTCCGGACGCTCGCGCAGGCCGTCGCCTCGCCGCCGAAGTGGGTCCGCCGCGGCGGCGCGGTCGCGACCGTCGGGGGCCTGCTCTGGGCGGCCGCCACCCTCGCGGGCGTCGCCCCCGCCGCCGACGCCGTCCGGCCGTGGATCTCGGTTCCCGTGCTCCTCGTCGTCTGCGGTATCTGGGCCGCCCACACCCGTATCAAACGACTCGGCAGCCCCCTCGACCCTGTCGGCACCGTCCTCGCGACCGCCGGCGTCGCGGGCGTCCACGTCGCCGCGCTCCTCGAGCCAGCGCCGTTCCTCGGGGCGGCCGTCGAGCCCGCGCTCACGCCGTTCACCGGCAGCGTCGGCACGCTCGCCGTCGGGACCGTGCTGCTCGCGGCCGTCGCACGCCCCGAACTCGGGACGCTCGCGGACGCGGCTACCGCGCTCTCGGTGCTTGGGACGCTGGCCGTCGCCCTGGCGCTCACGGACACCACCGCCGTCTCCGGCGCGGTCGCGGTCGTCCCGCTCGCGCTCGCCTGGGTCGCGCTCGGGGTCGCGCTCCGGGGTTCCCCGACGCCCGCGAACTGGTCCCCGGACGAGGTCGGGTCCCTGCTCGACGACGGCGGCTGACCGGTCGCGCCGCTCGACGCTCGTGTTTTCCGACCCCGAAAAGTCGCTCGAAGGGTTATAGGCTCCCAGTCCCAAGCCGGGCGTAGACGATGCAACGAACGAAGGCCCTCCTACTGGTCGTCGTCCTGCTCGCGTCGCCCGTGCTCGCCGGCTGTACGGACCAGGGCGACGCCGGGATGACGACCGACCCGACCGACGGAACGCCGACCGACGCCCCGACGACCGACGCCACGCCGACCGACGACGGCGGAGACGCGTTCTCCGACGCCGAGGAGCGCGAGATACGCCAGTCCGCGCTGACCGCGCTTCGGGACGTCTCGGACGTCCGGCTCGAGGGCGTGCTCGACCAGACCGTCTCGACGGCGACTGCCAGCCAGTCCACCAGTGCGACGTTCACCGTGACCATCGACGCCGAGCAGCGCCGCCTGGCCGTCGACCAGAGCGTCCGGACCGGGGGACGGACCGTGAACCAGACGACGTACCTGCTGAACGACTCGCTGTACGTCCGGAGCCCGGCGTTCGAGCGGCAGTACGGCTCGCAGTGGGTGACCCAGAACGTCGCCGACCGCTACGACCGGCTCTGGCGGAACCGGAGCGCGCTCCAGCTGCACACGAACCTGCTGAACGTCACCGAGAACGTGAGCGTCACCGGGACCGAGAGCGTCCGCGGCGAGGAGGTGTACGTCCTCTCGCTCCGTCCCAGTGACGCCGAACTGGCCGAGCTGAGCGGCGTCAACTTCCGTGGCGGCGAGGTCCACCGGTTCGACGCCACGCTCTACGTCTCGACCGAGACGGACCGCGTGGTGCGCTCTGACATCCACGTGAACGAGACCGTCAGCATCAGGGGGCAGGAGCTCCAGCAGGTCGTGGACGTCCGCCGCGAGTTCGTCGCCTACGACCAGGGCGTCGACGTCACGCTGCCGCCCGAGGCCGATGGCGCGGTCCCCATCGGCGGGAACCAGAGCGTCGATACGGCCGCACGGCGGGTGACTGCCTGAATGAGTCGCGGCCGTCGTCTGGGCGTGCTCGCCTGTGCCCTGCTGGTCGTCCTCGCGGGCTGTGGCGCACAGGAGGTCACCCGCTCGCCGACGGCCACCGCGACGCCGGACCAGTCCACGACGACCGAACAGCCGTCCGCCGGACCCACCGACGCCCAGGGTGGCGACACCGACGCGGAAATCCGCTACCGGGGTGAGGGGCTCTCCTTCGCGGCCGCACCGGTGTTCGACCGCGTCGAGTCACTGCTCGGCGTGACCGCCGAGCCGCCGACCGAGGTGTCCGTCGAGAACGCCTCCACGTGGTTCGGGACGAACGTGACCGAGCGCCGCGCCCCGACCGGGACCAGCCGGTTCGGCGCGCTGGTCGGCGTCGAGACCGCCGGCAGCTACAGCGACCTGCGGGGGACGCCCAACGGCGCGACCAGTCCCTTCGGCGGCGTGACCCTCTACCCCGGCAACGGCTCGCCGGCCGCGCTGGAGGTCGTACTCGCCCACGAGTTCGTCCACGTCGTCCAGTTCCAGCGCAACCAGGTGTCGGCGGTCCGCCGCAACGTCGGCGGCACGAGCACCGACGCCCGCTGGACCGCCCGGAGCATCGTCGAGGGTGTCGCCGTCTGGACAGAGACACGGTACGTCGAGACCGACGGGCTGGACGCCCCGACCGGCGGCGAGCGTACCGCGACGCTGTACGCCGAGGCCACCCCCGGTACTCCCTTCCGGCACGGCCAGGGCGCGTACCGGTTCGGGTACGACTACGTCCGCAACAACTCCCCGGGGCTCGATGGGGTCGAGGGGCTCTACGAGCGGCCACCGACGACCAGCGAGCAGGTGCTCCACGGGCTCGCCCCGGGCAGCGAGCCACCGGCGGAGCTGTACGTCCGGACCATCGCCGAGGGCGCGACGTGGCGCGGTTCGGCCACCGACACGCTCGGCGAGGCGTACGCACGCGTCGTCCTGGAGAACGGCGTCTCGGTCCCGGCGTCGGTCGAAGCCGCCGCTGGCTGGGGGAACGACCGGCTCGTCACCTACCGCGAACGCCCGACCGCGAACGCCAGCTTCGTCTGGGTGACCCGGTGGGACACCGCCGCCGACGCGACCGAGTTCCGCGACGCGATGAACGCCACCTTCGACGCCGGCGGCGAGCGAACCGGCGACCGCTGGCGGCTGGACGGCGACGTACGCGCGACGACCGCGCGTCCCGACGACGCCACCGTGGTCGTCACGGTCGGCCGGCCCGGCCTGCTCGACGCGCTCGCCGTGTCGCTCGACGGGTCGACCGTCGCACTCACGACGAACCAGTCGGCGGCGAACACCACCGCGACCGCCGACGCCGCACCTGCGGTCACCACGTCGACGACGCCACCCGTGACCGCCGAGACGCCGCCCTCACCACCGGCCGTCCGCACGACCCCACGTCATCAGTTCGCGCAGACATCGCTGGCACCACAAACGACAACCCCCGAGCGGTCGTACGTCGACGTATGACACGCGAGCAGCTCGAGACCGCCGGCGAGCACGTCCGCACCGCCGCACAGGCAGCCACCGACGCCGACGCCCGCGAACGGCTGTACCGACAGGCCGAGGAGTTCGAACGCCACGCCGAGGCCGAACGCGGGCCCGACCACGGCCGGCTCGCACGCCACGAGCGCATCCTCGACGACATCGCCGACGAGGAGGGCGCGGCCGTCCGCGAGGAGGTCGACGCCGCGCTGGAGCACATCCACGCCTATCGGGAGACCCTGCCTGGGGTATGATGAATCTCAAATTGTAAACGATACCTCTACAATGAACATAAGACATTAATCATAGATCTCCTCTACTGCAAATTGACCTTCGCAACAGTGCCTGGACACTACAAATCCGAGTTCTGCTAATAAACAACGACTACTGTCTTATGCCGGAAACTAATAGAGAAAAGCCTGGGCCACTTCTTGGTGCGGTTGTCGGTGGTTTAGCAGGAACCGCAGCCGGAGATGCGTTCGAGCTTTCACTTAGTTTAAGAATGTTGGTCGCGGTTATCGCCGCAGTTATCGTTGTCACCACATATTCTAAAATAAGAAATATATTTGAATCATATTCATAAATAAAGAATATTTTGCGCCTCGCTCAAGTTTATGTAATATAGTTTGAATTTTTAATGACTGTTGGGTGATTATACAAACGCGCCAGTTACTTCTGAATCGGTTCTTCCGGCTCATCCGCCCCGCGCAGCGGCGTACAGCGAACTCGGTAGCATTACCCGATATCGTATACATCGAGTTCGTTCAGACGCTCGATGGCACGGTGTAGTTCAGTACCTCGCGAGCTGATGGTTTCTATCATCTCCTTTAATATCGGCATCGGTGGCACATTTATCGAAGTTCACGTCATCTACTACTCCACGAAGTGGATGGCATCGCCCGTATTCCTCCGGTCTTTCCGCTCTCAGCAGACCGGCTTCGGGTTCACGCCCATCGCCTCTAGCCGGTCGACGTACACATCGTACGCCGCAGTGACGACGCCCGCCGCTGCCTCGACCGCGGCCTCCCGCTCCGACTCGTCGTCGACGACCGCTTCGAGCGCCGCCAGCGCCGCCTCGCGTCGCTCGTCCAGCTCGCCGCCGTAGCTCCGGAACGTCGACGCCGTCGTCGGGTCGGCCTGCCCGACGAAGAAGCCGACGAGCTGCTCCTGCAGCTTCTTCGTCACGACGGTCGCGGCGACGAAGCCGCCCGCCCGGTCGACCGTCCCCTCGCAGCCGTCCAGCCCGTCGAACAGGCCGCCTGCGACAGTCTCGTCGGTCTTCCCGGCCGCGTCGCTCGCCCGTTCTCGCTCGGCCTCGGCCGCGGCCGACAGCGCGTCGGCCAGCTCGCCGTCCGCGTCCGCGGCCCACGACTCGTACCGGTTGGCCTGCGCAGTCGCGAGCGACTCGACGACCGCGAAGACGTGGTCCTCGTCCATCTCCCCGCCAGTCAACGCGTACAGTGACTTCGAGGAGCCGAGCCGCGACAGCTCCGTTCGGTTCCCGTCCTCGACCGCCTCGACGAATGCCGCTGTGTCCATGCCCGGCGGTTCGACGCGCGACCGCTTGTAACCACCGCCAGGCGCACGACCTGCCGGGGTTCGTGACGCTGGGTGTGCGTTCGGGGAGGTCTCCGATAGGGATTCGAACCACGGTCGGACCTGCTCGCTCCGCTGCGTCCTCCCTGATTCAAATCCCTGTGGGCGTTCTGGAGTCGACGAACTCGTCGCTAGCGCTCCTCGTCGTTGTCGACTCCAGAAGCGCCAGGACAGGGATTTGAACCCTGAATCCCGAAAGGGAACACGCTTTCCAGGCGTGCGCCTTACCGTTCGGCCATCCTGGCTCGTTCGTCGATAATCGGGTGCTGCATTTAACGGCTACGTTTCTCCCGGACGGCTACTGCCCGGCGTACCGGCGGGCCGCGACCAGACAACCGAGTGCCGTGAACGCCGCTGGCACGCCGAATCCGGGCGTTTCACTGTCCGTCCCGGTGACTGTCTCGGTCGGCGTCTGTGTCGTGGACGAAGTCGGCGTAAGTGTGGCAGTCGGCGTCGCCCGAACCTCCTCCTCGTCGTTCTCGGTGTTCGGGTCCGTCTCGAACTCGTTCACCTCTTCGCCGTCGGTCAGGCCGTCCCCGTCGGTGTCTATGAGGGTCGGATCGGTGTCGTGTTCGGTGACCTCGACTCCGTCATCGAGACCATCCCCATCAGTGTCGACGGTGGTGGGATCGGTGCTGTGTTGATCGATTTCCACCCCGTCGTCGAGTCCATCACCGTCCGAATCCTCTACAGTCGGGTCGCTCCCGTGCTCTATCACCTCCGTCTCGTCACTGACACCGTCGTCGTCGGTGTCGGCAGCGGTGGGATCGGTCTCGTACCTGTCGAGCTCCGCTGAATCGGAAAAGCCGTCGCCGTCGGTGTCGGTCGCGTTCGGGTTCGTGCCGTGGACTCGGACCTCTGCAGCGTCGCCCAGTCCATCGCCGTCCGTGTCGGTCGCGGTCGGATCGCTCCCGTTGGCAAACTCGGAGCCATCATCGAGACCATCCCCGTCGGTATCGGCGAGGAACGGCGACGAGACATTTCGCTGTTGCTCTACGATGTTCGCGATGCCGTCGCCGTCACCGTCTGGCTCCCCCGACGGTTGCGAAAACAGGCCGGGGTCTTCCGGCACAGAGGGCACCTCACTGGTCGTCACGTAACGGTCAAGCCAGTCGTCCATCGGCCGTCCGACGACCCGTTCGACGGCCGCCTTCAGGTCCTCGTGGGTCAGCATGCTCGCATACTTACCGGCTTCCCGATTGAGCACGTAGATGACGTCACGGAGTGTGTAGTTCCCCCCGGTCTCCTGCCGGATTCGTGCGTCGAGGGCGGCTGCGACCCGCGAGCCCTTACGGTAGTCCGAGTACTCGTTCCAAGTCCGTGGTTCAGCGAGAACGACCGACTGATCCGACTCGGACTCGACGGCGTCGTGGAACGTCGTGAACGAGATTCTGCCCTGCTGGTACGTTTCGAGTGCAGCGAGGTACTCCGCCGACCCCTCGGTGACCACTCGAGGTCGTCTTCGGTGTTGAACCACTGTCTGACGTGGACGTACTCGTGGACCCAGATGTTCTCTGGACTGTCGACCGGGGCCGTCATCGAGACGGCAGTATCGGGGTTTACGCTGAATTTGAGCCCCCCGAACCGTTCGTCCAGGGCGAACACCGTCACACCCACCGTGTCCCGGGATGGAATGTAGCCGGTGGATGCCTCCGTGAGCGTGTCCCGAACTTCGGAGCCGTCGCGGTCGGTCGAATCCGGGAGAACGAGCGTGAACTGTTCGTCGTCTGTCTCCCAGTGGACCGTGCTATGGGCTCCGAGGTACGCAACCTGCCGTCCGACGTAGCCCTCACCGTTGACGAACCGGGTCTCTCGGTACCTCCAGTCGGGGATACCGTATCCGTCGAGTCGTCCTTCCGTGGCTGAAGTCGCCCGTGCCATGACGCGGGCGTCGACGAACGACCAGCCGTCACCCTCCGTGAACCCATCCTCCCTGATAGTCGGATTCAACGCTTCGAAGACGATGGTCATCGATGGAGCGGGATTTCCCTGTTCCCAAACATACGTAACGCCCTCTCGCTCCATTCCCGTTGTACTCGTCACCTCGCCATCGAACGGAACCCAGACCTGTAGGGTCTCGATGCTCTCGTGGAGTTCGTAGTCGACGGTGAGGCGGACGTGTCCGTCTCGGTCCGGTGTTCGGTCGAAAGTGAGTATCTCGTGGACCGGCGTCGACTCGTTCGGCACGGTCGAGGGTGCCAGAACCGTATCGGCGGCCGGGCTGTTGAACTCACCACGGGCGGAATCGTCCGTAATACCGCCTACGACCGGTGTAACCGCTCCAAAGAGCAAAATAGCTATGCAACACCCAACCCATTTTCTGTTCATTACTTCCTGATGAAACCAGTAGGAGTAAAATAACTTCTGGCAGTCACCGCCCGCGCCGGAGCAGCCGGACCTCCCCGACGTACGCCGCCACTGCCACGGCGGCACCGACGACGACCGCCACGCCGATTGCCGGGAGGATGCCGACGCCGCGTCCCCCCACGAACACGTAGCCCTGGTGGAGCACGAGGAAGGCGAAGACGCCGACTGCGCCCCACAGCAGGGCCGATTTCGTGCGCTCGTTCACTCCGCGTCGGCGATGGCCTCGATCTCGACGCCGACGCCCTTCGGGAGGTTCGCGACCTCGACGGCAGAGCGGGCCGGGGGGTTGTCGACGAAGTACTCCTTGTAGGCGTCGTTCATCTCGTCGAAGTCCTCGATGTCGTCCATGAACACGGTCACCTTGAGCACGTCCGTCATGTTGCAGCCCTCCTCGTCGAGGATCGCCTCGACGTTCTCGAGCGACTGGCGTGTCTGGGCGGCGATGGGCTCGTCGTCGAGCAGCTCGCCGTCGGGCGTCATCGGGATCTGGCCGGCGGTGAAGATGACATCGCCGTTGGTCGTCGCCTGGCTGTACGCGCCGACTGCCGCGGGGGCGTCGGAGGTGCTGATAGTTCGCTTCATACGCAGGGGGACGACGGCCTCCGTCTTAAAAACCGACGACTTACGGAGCGGTGGGACCGGTCGTCGAGAACCGCACGTTCCTTGACCCAGCGGCCGAACGTGTCGGGACGATGGACGAGCGTCGCGGAACCGTCGGCGGAGCCCTCACCACAGCGCTCGGTCTCGCCGGCCTGGGCTACGCGGCCCGTCGGCTCGCCGGGTCGCGCGTGACCGACGTGCCCCTGAGCCCGCTCGTCGCGCGCGGACGCGTCGGCGGCGACTGGGTCGCACGCGCCGGCGTCGGCACCGGCGACCACCCCGTCGGCGAGATGGACGACATGGCCGCGTTCGCCGGGGACGGCTTCGACCCGGAGCTGGTCGACCCCGACGTGCGGGCGTTCTACGAGCGTACCAGCGAGCACGCGCTCTCGCTCACCGCCGAGTGGCACCGCCCGTTCCGGACGGGTGCGTGGCTGGCGAGTCAGTTGACCGGCAGGATGGAACAGCTGAACCTCCCCGCGCCGGGCGACGGACGGACGGTGCGACTCCGGAGCGAGTTCGAGCGCATCGACCCCGCACTGGACCCGCGCGACGGGGCGAGAATGTGGGTCCGTACCGACGCCGACACCGGCGACGGGGTGTTCGTCGCGGCCTACGGCTCGCACGTCGCCGACGGCGAGCGCTACGTCAACATCGGGGTGCCCCTGCCCGGGTGCAACCTCTCGACGGTGCTCTCGCTCCGGAACCTGGACGACGGCGCGGTCGCGCTGACGACCGAGGCGGCGGGCGACCCCGGCCTCTACCTGCTGACGCCGTCGGGTTCGTTCGAGCTACCCATGGCACAGCGGTTCCGGGTGTGGCCCGCGGATGGGGCGGCGGTGCCGACGGACGTGCCGAGAACGGACGAGACGGCCATCGTCGCCACCCACGAGATGTGGCTCTACGGGCAGCAGTTCCTCACCGTGCGGTACGCCGGTCAGACCAGTACTTCGACCTCGTAGCCGGCGTCACGGATGGCCTCGAGCAGCTCGTCGATGTGGTCCCGGCCCCTGGTTTCGAGGTCCACCTCGACCTCCGTGTCGGCCATGCCGATCTGGCGGGAGGTCCGGTCGTGCTGGATGGCGTAGATGTTCGCCTTCTTCTCGCTGATGACGTGCAGGAGGTCCTCGAGCGAGCCAGGGCGGTCGCGTAGCACCGTGCGGATCTTGACGTACCGGCCAGTCGCGACGAGGCCGCGCATGATAGCCGTCGTCAGCATGTTGAGGTCGATGTTCCCCCCGCACATCGCCGGGACGACGACCTCGTCCTCCTCGTAGTCGAACTTGTCGAACAGCAGGGCGGCGAGGGGAGCCGCGCCGGCACCCTCGACGAGCGTCTTCCCGCGTTCGAGCACGTACGTCAGCGCCATCGCGATCTCGGGGTCGGAGACCGTGACGACCTCGTCGACGCGCTCCGTGATGACCTCGTAGGTGAGCGTGCCGGGGGCGCGGACCGCGATACCGTCGGCGATGGTGTCCACGTGGTCGAGCTCGACGCGGTGCCCCTTCGAGAGCGACTGGGCGACACTGGATGCGCCCTCGGCCTGGACGCCGACGACGCGGGTGTCCGGGCTCCTGGCCTTGATGACGGTCGCGATGCCGGAGATGAGACCGCCGCCGCCGATAGGGACGAGCACCGTCTCGGTTTCGGGCAGGTCCTCCAGTATCTCCAGCGCGATGGTGCCCTGCCCCGCCATCACCTTCTCGTCGTCGAACGCGTGGACGTACGTCCGCCCCTCCTCGCGTTCCAGCTCGTGGGCCCGCTCGGCGGCCTCGTCGTAGTCAGCGCCGTGGAGGACGACCTCCGCGCCGTAGCTCTGCGTCGCCTTTATCTTCGAGATGGGTGCGTACTCCGGCATGACGATCTTCGCGTCGACGCCCGACCGCGTCGCCGCCAGCGCCACGCCCTGGGCGTGGTTGCCCGCGCTCGCGGTGACGACGCCGGCCGCCTTCTCCTCCTCGGAGAGCGTCGCGATGCGGTTCGTCGCTCCCCGGATCTTGAACGAGCCGGTGCGCTGGAAGTTCTCCATCTTGAGGTGGACCTCCGCGCCCGTCATGTCCGAGAAGGTGTGCGTGTACTCGATAGGTGTGTGCCGGGATGTCTCCCTGACTCGCGGCTCCGCGGCGAGAACATCGTCGAGTTCGAGCATAATCGCCGGGTTCGACCGCCGCCCGGTTAATATTGCCGTATCGGAAGCCGAGCACCCCGGGTCGTTCACGGTTTCGACGACCGGCAGCGCGGCGGCTCGGTGGGTGACGCAGGAAAAGACGCCCGTCGGGGGTACGGGGAGCCCGCCGAGGTCGTCCAAAGGGGAATACGGGGTAGCACGCGTGTGACGTGCAACTGAGTTGTCGACCCGAATGCACATAAACGCCAGCCATCCGGAGTGAAAGTATAACCGCCATACAGCCCCGCCCTCGAACGGCTGTCAGACGGTCGTCTGCCGGGTGTCATTCGGGTGTTGCGACCACGGTACAGTCGGCTGCAAGCAGCTCGGCCAGCTCGGCGAGCGGCGGTGGATCGCTCCCGGGCCGCGTCGACCCGCCGGTCGCGTCGAGCCGGGCAGGGTCGCCGACGTACACCTGCACCGGCCCGGCTGTCCGGTCGTCACCGCGTCGAACGGGAACCCCGTCGGTACAGCCCGCTCTCGACGCCCTCGTACCGGTCGAGCGCGTCCGTCGCCGCGGTTCGGAGCAGTCGTCCCGCGGTCTCGCCACCGGGTGCGAGCGTCGGGTACCGTCCGTCGACCCGGTGAGCACCCCGGCGGACGGCGTCCGGCACGAACGACCAGTCGTCGAGCACGGCGGCGACGCGGTCGGGGTCGGTGAGCGTCCCGTAGACGAAGACGCCCATCGGTCTCGACGAGGGGAGCCGGCTCCCTCGCGGTTCCGCTTCCGACAGCACGAAAGGGCCGAGCGACGCAGACGGACCATGGACTGGGGGCGGCTGTACGCGGTCTGGCGGCGGGTCCTCGGCCTCTCGTGGCCGGTGATGGTCGAGCAGACGGTGCGTACGGCGATGCGGACCACCGACATCATCGTCACCGGCCTGTTCTCGCCCGCCGCCATCGCCGCCATCGGGCTCGCCGACCTCTACTCACGGTTCCCGCTCCGCCTCGGTCTCGGCCTCGGTGGCGGGGCCATCACGCTGTCGAGCCAGGACACCGGCGCCGACGCGACGGCCAACCGCGACGAGGCCGTCACACAGGCCATCCTCCTCGGGCTCGTCACGGGCATCCCGTTCGCCCTGTTCGGGGTCTCGTTCGGCGACGAGGCACTCGCCATCCTCGGCGCGAGCGACACGGTCGCCAGCCTCGGCGGCACCTACCTCGCAATCATCTTCGCGACCGCGCCGGCCCGCCAGGTGTCGCTCATCGCCGCCCGGTCGTTGCAGGGCACCGGCGACACGCGCACGCCCATGTACATCAACGTCGTCTCGAACGGGCTGAACATCGTCGGGAGCGTCACCCTGGGACTGGGGCTGTTCGGCGTCCCGCGCTACGAGATCGTCGGCGTCGGCGCGGCGACCGCCTTCAGCAACGTGTTCACCGCCGTCGTGCTCTGTCTCGTGATGTTCGCGGGGCGGACGAGCGCGGGCTTCGCCCGGCCCGCGAACCCCGTCATCGCCAGACAGCTGGTCGTCGTCTCCGCGCCCCGCGTCCTCGAGGGGTTCGTGGAGACGTTCGCGGAGTTCCCGTTCAACGCGCTGCTGCTCGGCTTCGGCACGGAGGTCAACGCCGCGTTCCAGGTTGGGCGCCGGCTCTACCAGCAGGTGACGGGGCCGCTCTCACGAGGTTACAGCGTCGCCGCGAGCGTCGTCGTCGGGCAGGCGCTCGGCGAGGGCGACCCCCAGGGTGCCCGCGAGAACGGCTACGCGACGGCCCTGCTCGGCCTCGTCACCGTCGGGAGCATCGGACTGGCGCTGGTCCCCACGGCGCCGCTGTTCGTCCGCCTCTTCACCAGCGACCCCGAGACGGTCCGGTACGGCGTCGGCTTCGCCCGTGCCTACGGGCTCACTGCACCTGCGCTCGTGACGTTCGTCGTCTTCTCCGGCGGCCTGCAGGGCGGCAGCGAGACGCGCACGCCGTTCCTCGCACGGGTCCTCGGCCTCGGCGTCTTCTTCCTCGGCTTCAGCTACGTCGTCGGCGTCACGCTCGGCTACGGCGTCCTCGGCGCGTACGGCGGTATCGTCGGCTACTACGGGCTCGCCGCGGGCGTCGTCGCGCTCGGCTTCTGGTACGGCGACTGGGCGGACCGGGCCGCGCGGATGATGGCGGAACGCGGGAGCGCGATGGACTGAACGGGCCGCCCGTCAGGTGTTCGCGTCCCGCACCCTGTCGTCCGGTTCGCCCGGCCCGGGGTCGCCCTCGACCCACTCTGCACTCTCGAAGACGAAGCGTGCGCCGTCGTGCGCGGGGTCCACCCGGACCGTCCAGCCGTGGGCCTCGGCGATGTCCTCGACGATGGCCAGCCCGAAGCCCGTGCCGCTCTCGGCGGTGGTAAAGCCCTGCTCGAACGCGCGGCCGGCGTCCGTCACCGGCAGGCCCGGGCCGTCGTCGGCGACCGCGAAGCCGCGGCCCGTCCGTTCGACCGTGACCGCCACCTCGCCGCCGACGTGCGCGACCGAGTTGCGGTAGAGGTTCTCGAACAGCGCGCTCAGACGCTCCGGGTCGGCCAGCACCGCTCCGTCGTGCTCGACGACGGTCAGGCTCGCGTCGGCGGTGTCGCAGTACGACCACGCCTCCCCCGCGACCTGCCCGAGCGACACCGGCCGAGGGTCGTCGACCGTCTTCCCTGACCGGGCGAGCTGGAGCACGTCGGCGATGAGCGACTCCATCCGGTCGAGCGCCCAGCCGAGGTCGGCGAGCGACGCGTGGTCGCACTCGTCGGCGAGCACCTCGTGGTGACCGCGGGCGACCGTCAGCGGGTTGCGGAGGTCGTGGCTGACGATGCCGGCGAACTCGTCGAGGCGCTCGTTCTGTCGCTGCAGCTCGCGCTCGCGCTCCCGCCGCTCGGTCACGTCGGTGTAGACGAAGTACGCCCGGTCGCTCCCCGGGGTGACGGCCACGCTCCTGAGCAGGAACGTCCGGACCTCGTCGTCGGCGAGGCGCTGCACCTCCGTCTCGACGCGCTCCCCGCCCGCGACGCGTTGGTTGATGGTCCGACCCTCGTCGCGCCGGGACGGCGGGAGCACGACCTCGTCGAGGTCGCGCCCGACCAGCGTGCCCGGCTCCGCCCCGACCATCGTCGCGAAGGCCCGGTTCGCCTGCTGGATGATGGCCGTCTCGTCCGACAGCGTCGCCTCGACGATGCCGTCGGTCGTGTTCTCGAACAGCCGCCGGACCTTGGACATCGCTCGGGACTCCGTCTCCTGGATCCAGCGCTCGGCGGCACGGGTCGCGCGTTCGGCCGCCAGGCGACGCGCCACGTCGCCGTCGTCGTCGACCACGTCGACAGCGCCGGCCTCGAGCGCCGCCGGAGCCACGCCGCACCGGTTCTCGGCCACCACGACGACCGGCACGTCGAGGACGAGCCCGTCGAACCGCTCGATGGCCGTCACGAGGCCCCCGTCCGGGGCATCGTCGGACAGCACGACGCAGTGGATACCGACGTCTGTCTCGAGCTGTGCCACCGCGGCATCGACGGACGCCGTCGCCTCGACCGCCGTACCTTCGTCGAACGCGGCCACCAGCGAGGCACGTCGCTCGTCGGCCGCGACGACACAGAGAACGGACGGGGATTCGGTATCTGACATCAAGCTAGTCGTGACGCCCAGTACAGTCTGTAGATGTATGTCGTAATGAAATGAATTACGGCCAGTCGCCACACCGTCGAACGCACAAAGCACTTATACAGACCATTGGACATGACCGTATGCGAATCGAAGCAGTGCTGGCGGGGGTCGCTGTGGTCGCTATCGTGGCGACCACCGGCGTCCTCGTCGCCGCCCCTGACGCGGTCAAGTCCCCAGCGCCGAGCGAACCGACCAACCCCGGTGGCGGCTCCCTCGAAGACCTGACGATCGCCGTCGAGAACGTCTCCGGCGGCACGGCCACCTTCGCCGTGACCCCGTACGTCGAACACCGCGGGAACACCGCACCGAACGTCACCGTCCTCCTGCGCGCGGTCGACGACGAGAACGGCGTCGTCGCCGCCACACGAACCCTCTCCCTGGGGGAGCTCACCGGCGGCCGGGAGGTCAACGCCACCGGCACGCTCGCCGTTCCCCGGGAGGGCGACTACACCATCGAGGCCCTGCTCTACCGCGACGGGGAGCGACTCGACACCGGTCGCCGGACCATCTCCGGTGTCGGGAGCCTCACCCCCGAGTACGAACGCACGCCCGTCGCGTTCCACGAGTTCAGGGGCGAGGAGATGCCGGTCATCGAGTACAGCATCGAGGACGTCACCGACGGGCAGGCGACCCTCGGCGTGACGACCTACCTGACCAACACCGGCGACGAACCCGTCGAGGACCTGCACTTCGTCCTGAAGGCCCGCCAGAACGGCTCGAACGTCGTCGCCGACCGGACCACCGTCGACGTCGGTCGGGTCGACCCCGGCGAGACAGTCACCCCCGGCGCTGACCTCACCGTCCCCGACGGCTACGACTACTACCTCGACGCGATCCTCTGGGACGGCGACACCGTCATCGACACCCAGCGCTCGGTCGCCAACCTCGGCCCCGGCACCGGCCTCAGCGTCGACGAGACGACCGAGAACGACAGCTTCGAGAGCGGCGACTTCGCCGACACCGGCGGCTCGGCTGACGGCGACTACACGACCGAGACACCAACCGAGATGGACGACGGTGACGGCGGCCAGCCCGGCTTCGGCGTGCCCGTCGCCCTCGCCGCACTGCTCGCGACCGCCCTGTTCGCACGGAGGTTCCGACGATGACTGACGACGACACCACCCACGACACCGACGCACCGCCCGCCGACGAACCACACGAGGACACCGACGCGGCGTCCGCCGATGGACCGCCCGAGGACACCGACGCCGGGTTCGACTTCGACGGCGACGACGACGGCGCTACGGCCCCCGGCGAGTCCGCCGACACCGCCGGCACGTACACCACCAGCAGCGGCGAGTCGCGGGACGAACCCACCGCTACGCGGGCCGACATCACTCCACCACGGAACGATACCAGCGCACCCCGAGCACCCGCCGCCCACCGTGACTCCAGCCGCGACGCCCACCGCCCGAACGAGTCCGGCAACGAGATCCGGACGTACGTCCTCTGGGCGGCGCTCGCCGTCCTCGGGCTGTTCAGCGTCGTCCTGCTGTTCCAGTTCTACGGCAGTACCATGCAAGCTATCACCGACTGGGTCGGCCCCGAGTACCGCTCCGTCGTCCGCAGCGCCGTCTCCCTCGTGCTGCTGTGTCTCACGCTCGTCGGCGTCGCGCAGGTCACCCGCGAGCTCGCCGACTGACGTCCCTGCCACTGCGTCGCAGACTCCCGGAAGGGTCATCCCCTCACCGCACGTCCCGGTCCCAACGAGGTGACCCACATGACATGTCCACGATGTACCACGTCCGCCACCGAGACCGGCGGCTCGCTGCTGTGCCCCGCCTGCGGCTGGCGTGAACGTGCCGGTGCAGACTAAGCGACCACCGTTTCCGACTACCTACTGTATAGTGCGTTTGTGCTGCAGTCCAACCTCTTGTGCTTCGGTCGGTCGCTTAACTGGTCGGTCGGCAACAGATGGACCAAAACCCTCGTAACTTTCTCGGACCGTCACCTAGCCTGCTTGCTTCGCTCTCTCACTCGTCGACGGCCCAAACGCTGAAAATCGGTTGAATGGGCTCTCAGACTGTGTTAATTTCGAGTACAGCCTCTGTTTCGGCCACGTCAACGACCGTCGCGCGCAGGTGGTCACTCCCATCTACTGAGAGCATCACGGAATCGCCTTCACTGAGTCCGTCCCGCGCTCCCTCGTCGATTACGACGGTGTATTCATTCACCCGACGGGAGGGGGTCACGACGCGAGGTGCCATGCTCATACGATGATATTATGCGGAATGCGTATTCAGTGTTACGACAGATTAGACGTGTCACTGTTCGCCCAGTCGTAAATGGCTCGCCACTCGTCGATGCCAAACTCGTTAATCCTCTCGGCCTCCGCGATCTTCGCAAACGGACTGATATCTCCTTCTTCGTCTCCCAGGATTCTTGCCCTTGCTCGCTCCGCAAACTGTTCCTCGTCGCGGTCCTCGAACCTGGTCTCCCATTCATCAATGGTCAGGAAAACCGTCCTCGAATCGTCGCCTGTTACCGAGACTCTGGTCAGCTCTGCAGTTCCTAACCGGAGATGGTAGTCGAGGTCATCGGATTCACTGACCGGTGCTTCGACATAAATTCGGAAGCGAAGTCCCGTATATAGGCAATCCGGCTTTTGATGGACAGTTCCTCGAAAATCACCATCAGACTGGACCTGTAGTTCAATCTGGTCGGGTCCTCGTTCGATGAATTGCTTTGCTTGATAATCGCGCTTTACCCTGGTCACTGTACTCTCTGCTGACTGAACCCAACGGTACTGCGAATCGAGAGCGAACAGCTTCAGAACTCCATAATCTGCCGTGTTGAATAGATGCTGAGTCATGGTTAGAGAGGTTCACAGAGCGGTTCTATGTTGGAGATGGCGAACATGAGGACGATTTCACGGAACTGTCGATACCAGCCGAGCGCTCGCACGGCATCGCCGAGCGAGCGCTTCGTTGTCGAATACGATGTTTCGGCCATCCAGCGCTGAGAGTAGCCTTTTGCCCGGATGAGCGCGTTATGTCCTAGCGTTAACGGTCTTGATCCACGCTGTAAGATGAGTGGCTCGACACCGAGTGCGTAGAACTCGTATTTCGTGATCCAGTTGTGGAAGGCTTTGTCGGCAGCCACTGATAGCAGGTCGTCCGCGTTCCGGCGGACGACCT
>NZ_FNIA01000007.1 GCF_900103505.1 Haloarchaeobius iranensis | reverse complement strand
AGGTCGTCCGCCGGAACGCGGACGACCTGCTATCAGTGGCTGCCGACAAAGCCTTCCACAACTGGATCACGAAATACGAGTTCTACGCACTCGGTGTCGAGCCACTCATCTTACAGCGTGGATCAAGACCGTTAACGCTAGGACATAACGCGCTCATCCGGGCAAAAGGCTACTCTCAGCGCTGGATGGCCGAAACATCGTATTCGACAACGAAGCGCTCGCTCGGCGATGCCGTGCGAGCGCTCGGCTGGTATCGACAGTTCCGTGAAATCGTCCTCATGTTCGCCATCTCCAACATAGAACCGCTCTGTGAACCTCTCTAACCATGACTCAGCATCTATTCAACACGGCAGATTAATCTCGAATTTAGGCCTGTAGCTGTTACGGGGCCTTCAGTCGAGGGCCACGGAGCCGAGTCAAGGTGCGTCAGCTTCGTCTTCGACTGGCGTCAGCAGAATCGTGCCCGATTCAGCGTGATACCCGACCGCGAGGGGAGAGCCCTGTTCGAGCCCATGGGCGTCGCGGATCTCTGAGGGTATGACGCCGTAAGCTGATTCGTTGTGCATCTGTACGTTGCCGGCCCCGAATGGGGTGACTGCTTCATCGTCGACCACCGCTTGCGCGGCCCTACGTTGTGCCTTCATCGCTCCGGACATACACGATGTGCAAGGTCTCCTGCGCGTAAAAGTGTAAACCCGTGTGTGAACACGGATGTGAACCCGCTGGCCGCTTTACCTGTCGAGACCGCCGAACGCGGGGCATGGGTCTGATTCGAACCCGACCGAGGGGTTCGTCGTCGACGCGGAGCCACTAGGGCGGGCTGTGGTGTACGTCGCCGGTGTCGAGGTCGGTGACGCCGAGCTGGTTGCGGCTCCAGCGCCACCAGAGGTGGGCGACGTGGGTGCACCAGTCGTGGTAGGTCCAGGCGTGGCAGTCGCAGTGTGCGAGTAGCTCCCCTTGGTAGATGGTGAAGGTGACGCGGTGGCGGTCGCCGAGTTCGTCGGTGTCGGGGTACCCTATGAGTAGGTCGAACTCGACGGGGTTGACGGGTCCGCATTCGGCTGGCGAGGCTTGTGCGCGGTGCCACTGTGTGCTCAGCGTCCACTTTTCGGGGAACGTCAGGGGTGTGAGGTGGAGTCGGTTTTCGACGGTTTGGCGGGCTTGTTCGAGCTGGTCGGGCTGGGGTTGCTCGGGCGTCACAGACCGTCACCTCCGCGGCCGCAGTTCGGGCCGTTCGGGCAGGCGAGTCGTGGGATGCCGCCGCGGCTGGTGGTGCGGTGGAGTTTCGCGCCGCAGTCGGGGCAGTGCCGGTTCATGGCAGGCACCCTCCGTAGTCGAGTGCGGGGCACCGCTGGTGTTGTTCGGTGATGGTGTCCCCGCAGTAGTCGCACCGGTCAGGTTCGTCGTCGGTGCGGTGGTGCTCGCGGTCGACGCGGAGCAGGTAGAAGTATCTGGAAGTCGATGCGTTCTTTAAGGATGCCATGGGGACGGAGGGATTTGAACCCCCGATCGACTGATATCTCCGGTGTGCGCCTCGGAACTCCAGAGGGTCGTCGTCGCGAGCCGATGATCAGTCGGTCGCTCGGTATATCAGTCTGGAGTCTCGTCCCGGGCGCGTGGCCTCTGGAGTCAGTCGCCATGCCTGGCTTGGCCACGTCCCCGCAGGTGCTTCGTTTGGCGGTTCTCATTAAAGGGGTTTCGATTCCGGCCCTAGTCGCGGTCGTCCTCGGCCCAGTCGCAGTCCTGGCACTTGTGGCCGGTGACGAGTTCGGTGACACTCGGCATGTAGACGACTTCGAGGACATCACCACCGCAGTCGGGGCACTGTCGGTCGGCGTCGGCGATTGGTTCGGCTTCCATGACGGAGTCGCCTTCGACGAGTTCGGCGAGTTTCTTCGAGGTGACCATCCGGCCCTGGACGACGCGGTTGTCGGGCATGAACGAACAGGACGCCCGAACGCAGGTAAGCGCTCCGGTCAGTCGGCGGCGTCGGCGTGCGGCGTCGAGTCGCCGGCTGACTGGTCCGGCCGGTCGTCGGCGCAGCCAGGTTCGAGCGCGAACAGCGCGGCGACACCGACGACGGCGAGCGGCGCGGTGCCGACCTCGAGGCCGAGGATGGAGAGGGCGAGGAGGCCGAGAGCGACGGCGCTGCCGAAGCGGAAGCGGTCGACGTCCATACGGCGGCGGAGGTGTGGGCCGGCGACGGCGATGCCGAGGGCGAATCCGGCGCCGACGGCAGCGGCGGCGGCGGCGGCAGCGACCAGTTGCGGGTCGAGGACGACCTCGAGCTGTGGGTTCGAGAGGTCGAGGCTGACGAGGAGGCCGAGCCCGACGACGACGGCGGGGCGTGGGAGGTACTCGCCGACGCGCGCGGAGGCGGTCTTGGCGGCGACGGCGAGGACGACCAGGGCGGCGGCGCGTTCGAACGTGTGGATGTCGAGGACGCTCTCGATGGTCGGTGCGAGCGTGGCTTCGACGGTCGCGAGTGCGACGAGGCCGACACCGACGGCCGCGACCGTCGTGACGATCTCCCGGTGCGAGCCCTCCATCTCCGCGAGGACCACGGCGACGGTCGCGCTGCCCCCGAAGACGAGCAGGCCGACCTGCACGATGTCCAGCGGGCCGTCGAGTGCGCCCGCGAGGACCAGCGCCGGGAAGATGCCGTCGACGAGCGGGAGGCCCATCACGGTCGCGAGCAGCTTCGCGTCGCCGCCGACGAGGGACTCGAGTCTGCCGGCGACGGGGTGGGTAGCCGCGCTCATTCCGCGGGGGCCCTCGTGGTGGACGCTGTCGCGGCGGGACGCCGAGCGACACCGGCAGTCCCGACCCGGCGCTGCGCGCGCTCGTGCCCCGCGCGGTTCGTCACGGCACGCATCGAGGTCGCTGTCACGAGGAAGCACGGAAACGAGCACCCGGCGTGGTCGCTGTGCTCGACACCGATGCGTGCTCCGTCCGTCGTGACGGCGGTCATACACCGCACTCGGGACGTGACGGTAATAAGAATTCTGTGTCAACAGCATCCATGGCCGAACTATCTTCGGCAATCTGCTGTCGAAAACTACGATATCTCGCCCAAGGTTGGCAAGCCTTGTATGGTGTTCATTCCCGAGACCGCCGGGTGGGGTAGACGGACCATGCTGAGGCGAGCAGGTGTGCGACCGCACGTCACGGGGCGACGGTCTCGGAACGTTTTTGTGCGAATCGTGCGGACCGCTTATATGGCGAAAGACGCTCCACGCAGCGGTCAGTTCTCGGCCAAACTCGATGTCCCCGAGGCATTGACGTTCGACGACGTGCTGCTCCGACCGAAGGAGAGCCGCGTCGAACCGGACGACACAGACCTCACATCGCGCGTCTCGAAGCACGTCGAAGTTCCGGTGCCCGTGCTGTCGGCGGCGATGGACACCGTCACCGAGGCGGGGATGGGGATCGCGATGGCCCGACACGGCGGTCTCGGCGTCATCCACCGCAACCTCGATGTTGACGAGATGGCTGCACACGTCGAGCGCGTCAAGCGCGCGGACGAACTCATCATCCGTGACGTGGTGACCGCGAAGCCGGAGCAGACGGTCCGCGAGGTCGACGAGATGATGGACCGCGAGGGGGTCAACGGCGCACCCGTCGTCAGCGACGAGGGCGTCGTGCTGGGCATCATCTCCGGGACGGACATCCGCCCGTATCTGGAGGTCGGTGAACAGGACAGCGTCCGCGAGGCAATGACCGAGGAGGTCATCACGGCCGAGAAAGGCACCACTGCTCGCGAGGCGCTCGAGTTGATGTACGAGCACAAGATCGAGCGGGTCCCCATCGTCGGCGACGACGACCAGCTCATCGGGCTCGTGACGATGCAGGGTATCCTCCAGCGGCGCGAGTACGACAACGCGGCACGCGACGAGGACGGCCGCCTCATCGCCGGCGCGGCGGTCGGGCCGTTCGAGGTCGACCGCGCGACCGCCGCGGACGAGGCCGGCGCGGACGTGCTGTTCATCGACTGCGCGCACGCCCACAACCGCAACGTCGTGGACAGCGCCCGAGAGATCAAGGCCGAGGTCGAGGCCGACGTCGTCGTCGGCAACATCGGAACTCGCGAGGCCGCCGAGGCCCTCGTCGACTTCGCCGACGGGCTGAAGGTCGGCATCGGTCCCGGCTCCATCTGTACGACGCGCGTCGTCTCCGGCGCCGGGATGCCCCAGATCTCCGCGGTCGCACAGGTCGCGGACGTCGCCGCCGAGCACGACGTTCCCGTCATCGCCGACGGCGGTATCCGCTACTCCGGCGACGCGATCAAGGCCATCGCAGCGGGTGCGGACGCCGTGATGCTCGGCTCGTACTTCGCCGGGACCGACGAGGCCCCGGGCCGGGTCGTCACGATGCAGGGCAAGAAGTACAAGCAGTACCGCGGCATGGGCAGCGTCGGTGCGATGCAGTCCGGCGACAGCCAGCGGTACCTCAAGGAGGACGACGAGGACGAGGAGTACGTCCCCGAGGGCGTCGAGGCCGCGACCCCGTACAAGGGCAGCCTGAAGTCCGAGCTCCACCAGCTCGTCGGTGGGATGCAGTCCGGCATGGGCTACGTCGGCGCCGCCACCATCCCCGAGTTCAAGGAGCGCGCCGAGTTCGTCCGCGTCTCCTCGGCGGGGCAGACCGAGAGCCACGCCCACGACGTGCTCATCACCGACGAGGCGCCGAACTACTCGCCGAACGGGAACTGACCCCTCTCTGACCTCGTGCTTTTTACCGCTCGAAACCGAAGCGCATAGCCGATGGCCACCGAAGAGTCGAACAGCAGTGGCACGGGGGCAGAGAGGGAGAGTGACGTACCGGGCGAGGGAACGCGCGCCAGCCGGTGGATCGGGAAGCGCTGGTACAAGACGTCGGTCGGCATCGTGACTGCAGCCCTGCTGGCCGTCCTGACCGGTGTCGGCCTCGCCGTCTCGACGGGGGTGGTCGCACCTGCGTTCACCGAGCACGACCCGTCCGCGGCGGCCGCCGTGCCGCCCTACGTCTATCTCTACGGTGGACTGGGCGGGCTCGCGTACGTGTTCACCAGCATGGTCGTCGAGTTCGAGAAGACGACGGAGGAGCTCGGTCGAGCGGGGCTCCGACTGCTCGCAGCCCCGCTGCTGGCGGCCGGCATCTACCTGCTGATGCGGTTCTTCCTGAACTCGCCGTCGACGCGCCAGGTGGCCGGCCTCTCGTTTCTGGTCGGTCTCTACGTCAAGGTCACCATCGAGGCGCTCGGCTCGCTCGCCCGTCGGCTGTACGGCCAACCAACGGGTCGAGCACGGGACGGCCGCGACGACTCGGGCTGAGTGGAGCGACGCGCCCGCTCACTGGTCCCAGAGCTCCATGAGCGCGTGGTTCCCGACGACGAGCGTGGCGAACACCCCCGCAAGAACCGGGTGCCCGACCGCGTAGAGGCCCGCCGCCGCCGCGCCGAAGACGAGTCCCTCCAGCAGCAGTCGCCACCGGTTGGGGAGGGGGAGTGCAGCCTTCGGCGAGCCGAAGACCCCCCAGACGACTGCCACGACTGCCGGGGCCGCGAGTGCGAGTGCGATTCCGACCGGGAGCGAGTCGCCGGTTTCGAACCCCCAGTACGCGATGGCGACGAGTGCGGCCACCTCGAGCAGGAACCGGAGGCCACGGTTCGCCGGCTGGAGGACCATACGAATGGACAGGGCGCATCGGCTTTCAAGCCATCGACGGTGTCCCCGTTTCGGTCACGCACAGCTCGTCGAGGCCGCGCTCTCGAGCAGTGACTGGACCGGGAGAGCGAGCGTCGTGGCCGCGCCGGCCGACTGCGAGCACGTCGGCACCAGCGGGGCGTCGGGGTCGTACACGTCCTCGCACTCTCGGTGCGCAGCATCACCGTGCCGACGCGCTCCTCGGGCGCGACGACCCCCACCGGTAGTCGGCCCTCATCACACACTTCGTTCGCAGGAGAAGCGGGCCGGATGGGAATTGAACCTCAGTCGGGCATGCTCGCTCCGCTGCGCGTGTCCTCCCTGCTTCAATTCCCAGTTGCCGCTCCGCTCGTCACGTCCGTCCCTCGCAGGAGCGGGCCGGATGGGAATTGAACCCATGACCGTCTGATTAAGAGTCAGACGCTCTGCCTAACTGAGCTACCGGCCCGAGTGCAATCCTTCGTTACGTGGTAGTGTTAAAAAGGGTTTTCATTCAACGGCAGCGCCCGCCCGCGAACCGCAACCCGTAACGTCCTGCACCCACAGACGGGAGGCATGTCCTGGGGAATCCTCGTCGTCGCCGGGCTGTTCGAGATCGCGTGGGCGGTCGGGCTGGAGTACTCGGAGGGGTTCTCGAAGCCGGTGCCGTCCGCGCTGACGCTCCTCGCCCTCGTCATCAGCATGCTGTTGCTCGCACGCGCGGTGGAGAGCCTGCCGGTCGGGACCGCCTACGCGGTCTGGACCGGTATCGGTGCGGTCGGGACGGCCATCCTCGGAGTGGTGCTGTTCGACGAACCGGCGACGCTCGCACGGGCCGGGTTCGTGGGCCTCATCGTCGCCGGAATCGTGGGACTGCACTCGACTGGAGCCTGAGTCGAGGGTCGGGAGCGTTAAGTGTGCCCGGCGAAAGATGTTGCGTACATGAGTACCGGGGTCAGCATCGCTGCGATGTCGAGATATGCGATTCTCGGCTGCGGGAGCGTCGGTCACGCGGTCGCCGAGGAACTGGTCGACCAGGGCAAGGACGTGCTCATCGTCGACAGGGACGAGGGGCGCGTCGAGGCACTGCGCGACCAGGACCTCAACGCACAGGCGGCGGACATCCGCGACCCCACGACTGCGGACGACGTGCGCGACTGCGACGTGGTCCTCATCATGTCCTCGGACATCGAGGCCAACAAGGAGGCCGTCGCGAACATCCGCGAGCGCGACGGCGACCAGTTCGTCGTCGTGCGCGCCTCCGACCCCGTCTCCGGCGACGAGCTCACCGAGCTCGGTGCGGACGTGGTGATCAACCCGTCCTCGGTCATCGCGGACGCGGCGATGCGCTCGCTGGAGTCGGGCGAGCTCGAGTACCGCGCGACACAGCTCTCGGACGTCCTCTCCGCCGCTGACGGTCGTGTCGCCATCTTCACCAACGAGAGCCCCGACCCCGACTCCATCGCGAGCGCGGCCGCGTTGCAGGCCATCGCCTCGCACCTCGGCGTCGAGGCGGACATCTGCTACCTCGGCGACATCGGCCATCAGGAGAACCGGGCGTTCGTCAACCTCCTGGGCATCGAACTGCTGAACTGGGCCGACATCGAGGACCGCGAGCAGTACGACACGATGGCCGTCGTCGACCACGCGAAGGGCGGCGAGACGTTCGACCTCGAAGTGGACATCGTCATCGACCACTACGAGTCCGACGCGGAGTGGGACGCGTCGTTCGTCGACGTGCGCCCGAACGTCTCCTCCACGTCGACCATCATGACGAAGTACATCCAGGAGTTCGACATGAAGGTCGACGAGGCCGTCGCGACCGCGCTGCTGTACGGCATCCGCGAGGAGACGCTGGACTTCAAGCGCGACACGACGCCGGCGGACCTCACCGCGGCGGCCTACCTCTACCCGTTCGCGAACCACGACCTGCTCGAACAGGTCGAGTCGCCGTCGATGAGCCCGGAGACGCTGGACGTGCTCGCCGAGGCCATCCAGAACCGCGAGGTGCAGGGCAGCCATCTCGTCTCGAACGCGGGGTTCATCCGCGACCGCGAGGCGCTCGCGCAGGCCGCCCAGCACCTCCTGAACCTGGAGGGCATCACGACCACGGCGGTGTTCGGCATCGCTGACGACACTATCTTCCTCGCGGCGCGCTCGAAGGACATCCGCATGAACATCGGGAAGGTGCTCTCGGACGCCTACGGCGGCATCGGCGAGGCGGCCGGCCACTCCACACAGGCGAGCGCGGAGATCTCACTGGGCATCTTCACGGGCATCGAGACGAACGACGAGAACCGCGATACGCTCCTCTCGCTCACGGAGGAAGCGGTCAAGCGGAAGCTGTTCCAGGCGATGGGCGTCGAGAGCGGCGAGTCCGGGAACGGCTCTTAGGCGACGACTTCCTCTTCCTCGTCCGGCGTCTTCAGGCGCTCGATGATGTCGTTGATGAGCACCACGTCACCGACGGCGCGGACCCAGCGGTAGGGGACGAGCACGCCGCGATGGTCGCCGATGCGGTTGCTGAACAGCTCCTGGTTGAGGTTCGCCAGCGCGAGTCCCGTGACGACCTCGTTCTCGACGTCGAGTCGGACGTCCTCGATCTCGCCGACGAACACGCCGTTGTTCGAGTAGACCTCCCGGCCGACGAGGGCCGTAATCTCCTGTGGAGTGCCGTTCATATCCGTCCTGTCGTGGAGACGGGTCTTATAACTTGGTCAGACGCACGTGACACCGCACTACGCGAGGCTCACGCCCCCCTCACGCGAGGCCGTCCAGCACCGACCCGAACGCCGAGAGTGCGTCCTCGCAGTGGGCCGGACTCCGCCCGAGGCTGACCCGCACCGAGTCGGGTTCGTCGAAGAACCGACCCGGGACGACGAGGACGCCGTCGTCCCACGCCGCCTCGGCGACGGTGTCCCCGTCGGCGGCCGTCGGCTCCAGCAGTGCGTAGGTCGCGCCGTCGTGGACCGTCCCCTCGAGATCGTCGCGTCCGTCGACGAACGTTGCGAGCAGGTCGTGGTTCGTCGTGGCGAGTTCGCGCTGGGTGGCGAGCAGTCGGTCCTCGTGGTGGAACGCGCGCCGGGCCAGCGAGACGCTCGGCTTGGCGAGCGCCGGCATGTGGTGTGTGACCCGTTCGGCGCGCTCGACGAAGCCCGCGTCGGCGACGAGCCAGCCGACGCGCAGCCCGCCGAAGCCGAAGAACTTCGTGAGGGAGCCGGTCACAACCACGTCGTCCATGCCCGCCGCGGTCGGCCCGCCCAACCCGTTCGGGGACGGGTCGGTCGTGAACGGCGCGTACACCTCGTCGACGAGGAGCCGGCCACCGGCGTCCCGGACCCGGTCGGCGGTCGCGGCGAGTGTCTCCCGCCCGGACAGGCTGCCGGACGGGTTGTGTCGGTTGGTGACGACGGTGAGACCGGCCTCGTCGGCGAGCGCGCTGTCGACCCGGTCGGGGTCGAGTCGGAAGTCGTCCTCGGCCGTCCGGAGGAAGCGATGGACGTGACCGCCGAAGGCGCGTGGCGTCGCCGTCAGTGGCTCGTACCCCGGCTTCTCGACCAGGACCTGTGACCCGTCCGTCTCGGTAGCATCGGGCTCGTGACCGCCGAGGGCCGTCGCCATCGCGAGGACGTTCGCCATGCTGGCGCCCGCCGTGACGAGGACGTTCTCCGGGTCGACGTCGTACGCCGTCGCGACCTGCTCGGCGAGGCACACCGAGGCGGGCGGGTCCGCGAGCCCCGCCAGGCGGCCCGGGATGGGGGCCCGCCTGTCGCCGCTGGATCCACGGAGGTCGCTGGACCCGAGGTCGTGCTCTGCGGCCGCCGGGCGTCCGTCGATCCAGTCGAGGTACGCGATAGTCTGGAACACGTTCCCTGGCTCATCGGCTCGCGTGTTGAGTGTTCGGTTCGGTGACGCACCAGAGTATATAAATCAGGCGAAGACATTTATATCATAGTTCATTACCCGCTACTACATCCAGGGGATGAGTGTAAACGGGAGGGGACGCTACGGGTGAACGCCGGGGTGCCTCTGACAATCCGGCCCTCGACGGTCGGCCGTGCCCGGGCCGACCGTCGTACAGGGTTCTTTCCCTGTTCATTTGTCCCAGTAACCGACGTGTGAGCGAAGTAACCGCCGGTTTCTCGCTCAGTGCCCGCGGTAGTCGACTTCTAGGTCCATCCCACCGCCGAATCGCTCGTAGGTCGAGTCGGTTACGGCGTCGCGCACCAGTGCGAACACCCCGCGAGCCGCCCGTTCGCGCGTCCTCGCCGCCACCGAGTCCACGAGCTGGCCGACCGCCGAGCGCTCGGCGTACATCAACAGCACGTTGACGTTGTCGAACACCACCCAGCCCGTGCCGGGTTTGACGTGGACCAGCGCGCGCTCGAAGCGGTCGTGGATGCCTGTCAGGTCGTTCGGGTGTACGACCGAGGTGGTCCACAGCGCCCCGTCGTAGTCCACCGGCGACCCCGAGACCGGGACGACGCCGACCTTGTTCGGGTCGCCGCCGCGGTCCCGCACGAACTGTTCGACCTTGACTGGCGGACGCGTCGTCGAGACGACGAGCAGGTTCTCGAACGCTGCCGGTGGGAGCGTCGAGAGCGGCGACCGCAGCGAGGGGGTGAGCACCAGCGCCTGCGTCCCCGGCGTGAGCCGGTCGAACGGGTCGCGCTCAGTCGTCATCGGCATCCTCGAACCCTCCTGTGTGCTCGGTCTCGGCCGTCGGGAACTCGTCGCCGGCGGTGTCGATGAACTGTCTGGCGAAGTAGTAGATGCCGGCCGTGCCACAGAGGCTCGCGCCCAGGTTGATGCTGGTCCGGACGAACACCGAACGGTCCAGCGACGGCACGAGGCCGGCGTCGATGAGCAGTCCGACGAAGTTCGACAGGGTCAACAGCAGCAGTGCGAGCGCGAGCCCGACCAGCCCCTCGATGTAGGCGACGTTCTCGGCGTAGGCCACCACAGGGTAGAGCAGCAGGGCGGTCGCCGTCAGTAACGCTGCGATCTGGATGCTGCTCACCACCGCCCGGGGGTTCCCCAGTAGCACGTCGACCACCATCAGAGGTCCCTCCGTTCGGTCAGCAGCACCATCGCCCTGATGGCGGCCACGACGGCGGCAAGCGTGGCGACGGAGAAGGTGGCCGCGTAGGCGACCGTGTACCCCGGGAGCCTCGCAACCCCGAACACCACCCAGGGGATGTTGACGAGGACGAACCCACCGAACGCGACCGGGAGGGGCTTGAGCATCCCGTTGATCGGGGCCCCGGCGAAACCACGGACCGCCACCAGGGAGAGACAGAACGCCACCGTCAGCACCAGCACGTTTGCCAGCGAGAGTAGCTGGACGACGAACCAGTACGTCTCGGCCGACAACATCAGCAATCACCCACCATCCGTGTCACTGGTTCCCGTGAGCGTGGCGTTCTGAAAAACGTTGTGACCTCAGTCGCCGAGGATGCCGTCGAGGTCTGCGTGCCCCGCCAGCAGTTCGCCCATCCGCTCGACGGTCCCCGCGTCGCGCGTCCGCCCGACGCGGACCACGTCCTCTGCCCGCTCGATGGTCGTGAGGGTGTTCGAGTTGACCACCATGACGGGGACGCCCTTCTCGGCGGCCTTCCCGAGCACCGCGCCCGACGGCCGGTGGCCACCCGTCAGGATGAGACACTTCACGCCCGGCGCCTCGAGCGCGGCGGTGTGAATCTCGGAGCGGTCGCCGCCGGTGATGACGGCGGTGTCCTTCGTCCGCCGCAGGCCGCGGAGCGCGGCGTCGGGCCCCATCGCGGCGACGCTGAACCGTTCGACGAACGCGTCGGTCGGCACGTCGGTCAGCAGGTCGGCACCGAGGTCGTCCGCCAGCTCGCCGACGGTGACGCCGGCGAGTTCGCGCTCTCGCGGGAGCACGCCGTGGACCGTGATGCCACGCCCCTCGAGGAACGGCACCACGTCCTCCTGTAGCTGGTCGTACGCCGACTCGGAGACCCGGTTGAACAGCACGCCCGAGAGCGAGCCATCCAGGTCGTCGACCGCCGCGAGCACGTCGTCCACGTCCGTCACCGAGTCGTACGGGCAGACGAGCAGGACCGACGCGTCGAGCAGCTCGGCCAGGTCGCCGTCGGCGATGTCGAGCACCTTGCCGGCGGTCAGGCCGCCCCCCTCGACGAACAGCCGGTCGTGGTCCGCGGCGAGCCCGTCGTACGCCTCCTGGATGCGCTCTCGGACCTCGGTGGCTGTCTCGCGGCCCCGGATGGCCTCCTGGACGAACGTCGGCGAGTAGACGACGGGTTCGAGCTCGTGCATCTCGGCGTCGAGGTCGAGCAGTTCGCGGGCGAGCATCGGGTCCTCGTCGAGCGTCTTGCCGACGTTCGACTGGAGCCGGGTGCCCTTGGGTTTCATGTAGCCGACGTCGGTGCCTCGCTCGCGCGCCGCCTGGGCGAGTGCGAGCGTGACCGCCGTCTTGCCGGTGCTCTCTTCGTTCGCGGTGACGAGTAACGGGTTCATAGTTGATCGGTGTCGACCGTGAGTCTGACGTCGACCGCCCGGACCCCGTCCGGACCGGCGACGAGTGGGTTGATGTCCAGTTCCAGTATCGCGGGGAAGTCGGTGACGAGCTGTGAGAGTCGCTGGATGGTCTCGATGACGCCCTCCACGTCGGCGGGGGTCCGACCCCGCGCCCCGCGGAGCAGCGGTGCCGCCTTCACCTCGTCTATCATCTCGCGGGCCTCCGGTTCGGAGACGGGCGCGACCCGGAGCGTCGTGTCCTCCAGCACCTCGACGAAGATGCCGCCGAGACCGAACAGCACGAGCGGGCCGAACTGCGGGTCGCGGTTGACGCCGACGATCGTCTCGGTGCCGTCGTCGAGGTCGACCATCTCCTGGACCTGTACGCCGAGGATGGTCGCGTCGGGCTGGTAGTTCGTCGCCCGGGCGACCAGGTCCTCGTAGGCGTCGTAGACGTTCTCGTTCGCCACGCCGACCTTCACGCCGCCGATGTCCGACTTGTGGAGGATGTCCGGGCTGACGATCTTCATCACGACCGGCCCGTCGATGTTCTCTGCGACGGTCACGGCGTCCGCCGGTTCGTCGACGACCTCACCGGCCGGCGTCTCGATGCCGTAGGCGTCGAGCAGTCCCATCGCCTCCACGCCGAGGCGGTTGTCGTCCCGCTCCTTTGCGTCCATGAGGATATCACGTGCGGCCTCGCGGTCCACGTCGAACGTGGTCGGCTCGACGTACTCGCGCTCGGTGATGCGGCGCTGGCGTGCGAGCGCGTCGAGGCTGTCGACGGCTCGTGCAGGGTCGAAGTAGTTCGGGATGCCCGCCGTCCGCAGTTTCTCGACCGCCGGCTCGGTCCGAGAGCCGCCCATCAGGCTCGCGACGACCGGTTTCCCGTGTTCGGCCTGCACGTCGACGAGCGCCTCGGCGAGTTCCTCGAAGTCGAGCACGGCGGTCGGTGCGCTGACGACGACAGCCGAGGAGACGTTCGGGTCGGAGAGCGCGGCGTCGACCGCCGTCGTGAACCGTTCGACGGAGGCGTCACCGATGACGTCGACCGGGTTGTAGATGTTCGCCTCCTCCGGCAGCACCTCGCGGAAGGTGTCGAGCGTGTCGTCGCCGAAGCTCGCGAGCGACAGCGTCGAGTCGCCGATGGCGTCCGTCGCCATCACTCCCGGCCCGCCGGCGTTCGTGACCACGGCCACGTCGTCCGAATCTGGCAGCGGCAGCCCCGAGAGCGCGCGCGCCGAGTCGAACAGCTCCTGCACCGAGTCGGCCCGGAGCACGCCCGCCTGCTCCAGCCCCGCCTCGTAGGCGGCCTCGCTCCCGGCGATCGCGCCGGTGTGGCTCGACGCCGCCTTCGCGCCGGCGTCGGTACGGCCCGACTTGACGACGGCCACGGGGGTCTCCCGGGTCGTCTCGCGGGCCGCCTCGAGGAACTCCTGGCCGTCCTGGACGCTCTCCAGGTAGCCGAGCACCACGTCCGTGTCGGGGTCGTCGCCCCACTCGCGGACGAAGTCAGTCTCGTCGAGGACCGCCTTGTTCCCCAGCGAGACGACGTCCTTGAAGCCGATACCCTGGTCCGCCGCCCAGTCCAGGACGGCCGTGATGAACGCCCCCGACTGGCTCATGAACGACACCGAGCCGGGCAGCGCCATCTCCGGGCCGAACGTCGCGTTCATGTCGACGGTCGTGTTCATCACGCCGAGGCAGTTCGGGCCGACGAGGTTGAGGTCGTACTCCGCGGCGACGGCCTTCAGCTCTCCCTCGCGCGACGCGCCGTCCGCGCCGGTCTCGCTGAACCCGGCGGTGACGACGACGACGTTCTCGACCCCGGCCTCGGCGGCCTCACGCACCACCGGGACGGCGATCGACGGTGGCACGACCACGACCGCGAGGTCCACGGGCTCGCCGACGCTCGCCACGTCGGCGTAGCAGCGGTAGCCGAGCACGTCCTCGCGGTTCGGGTTCACGGCGACGACGTCACCGTCGAACGCGCCGAGGTTCTCCAGTATCGCACGCCCGACCGAGCCCTCGCGGTCGGTCGCTCCGACCACGGCGACACGCTCCGGCGCGAACAGTCCTGACAGCGTTCCCATCGTTCGAACCGACAGTCGGCTCGCCGATAAATGTACGTATCCGTCGTCGGAACAGACCGTGGTTCGTGATGCTACTCGGCCACGTGGGCGACGGTCCCACCGGACAGCTCGGCGAGCTCGCCGGGTGAAAGCGGGAACACCGCGTCGGGCGTCCCGGCGGCCACCCACACCGTCTCGAACTCCTGCAGCGTCTCGTCGACGAACACCGGCAGGTCGCCCTCGTGGCAGAACGGCGGGACGCCGCCGATGCTCCAGCCAGTCGCCGCCTTCACCTCCGCTGGCTCGGCCATCCGGGCAGTCTCACCGCCCACGAGGTCGGCCAGCTTGTCGGTGTCCACGCGGTTCGCACCCGAGGTGACCGAGACGACCACCTGCTCGTCGTCCGTGTCGGCGTCGACGACGAGGACGATGCTGCTCCCGATCTGTGCGACCTCACAGCCGATGGCTGCCGCCGCGTCGGCGGCGGTCTTCGTCCCCTCCGGGAACTCCGTCACCTCGGGGTCGAACCCGTACTCCTCGCGTGCACGGTCCGCGAACCGGGCTGCAGTCGAGTGCATACCGTACCGGTGTGGTACAGCCCCGCATAAAGCCACGCAATCGGGCAACCCTGCTAGGGCGGAGAGTTTTGTAGCCGCCCCGAGTGGGTGCGAGCATGACCGACAGGCCCGACGTCCTCGTCCTCCGGAAGGCCGCCCACGGGATGCCCATCGAGCAGTACGCTGCGGCGTTGCGGGAGCGGCTCCCCCACCACGAGGTCACGCTCGCACGCACCCCCGAACAGGAGCGCGAGGGGATCCGCGACGCCGAGATCGTCACGGGAATGTGGCTCACCGACGACCTGCTGGACGAGGCCGAGGCGCTGCGGCTGTTCGCCTGCGGCTACGCCGGCACGGGCCACCTCCCGCGCGAGCGCCTGGCCCAGCTCGACGTGACCGTCACCAACGCCTCGGGCGTCCACGGCCCGAACATCGGCGAGCACGTCCTCGGCGCCATCCTCGCGTTCTCCCGGCGCTTCCACGAGGGCTTCCGCCGACAGCGGCGCAACGAGTGGCGGTCGTTCGAGACCCACGAGCTCCAGGGCTCGACCGTCACCGTGGTGGGCCTCGGCGCAATCGGCGAATCGACGGTCAACCGACTCGCAGGCTTCGACGTGGAGACCATCGGTGTGCGCTACTCGCCGGAGAAGGGCGGCCCGACCGACCGCGTCGTGGGCTTCGAGGACGACGACCTCCACGATGCCCTCGCCGAGACGGAGTACCTCGTGCTCGCCTGCCCCCTGACCGAGACGACGCAGGGGCTCATCGGCACCTCAGAGCTGGTCACCCTGCCGCCCGAGGCCGTCGTCGTCAACGTCGCCCGTGGCCCCGTCCTCGACACCGACGCGCTCGTCACCGCGCTCCAGCGCGGCTGGATCCGCGGCGCGTCGCTCGACGTGACCGACCCGGAGCCGCTGCCGGCGGACCACGAACTCTGGGACCTCGGGAACGTCCAGATAACGCCGCACAACGCCGGCCACACCCCCGAGTACTACGGGCGCCTCGCAGACATCGTCGCCTCGAACGTCCGCCACGTCACCGAGTCCGGGGAGTACGACGGGCTCGCGAACCAGGTGCCGCTGTAGGACCCAGATAGCGCGGCGGTGCGGAATCGTCCGCGCGAACGGAGTGAGCACGGTTCCCCGGCGACGAGCACCGCGAGTCGCCGGCCTTTTTCATCCATGTTTTTCGAGGAGCGGTTCCCGAGCGAGCGCAGCGAGGGAACCCGACGACGAAAGAGATGGTCCGGACGGGCTCGCGAACCAGGTGCCGCTGTAGGGTTCAGGTTGGAGAGACATCCGTGTTCACTCCTCCGGATAGCTATCGCGATAGGCGGCGCGGCCCTCCACGACGAAGTAGCCGACGAGGAGCAACAACCCGGTTGCGAACCCGAGGTCCCCGGGGTCCAAACCGACGATGCCGTGTATCGAATCACCGAAGTAGTTGAAGATGAAGAAGAGCGCGACGATGGCGTACAGGGTCAGCACCCAGCGGGCGCGTGAACCGACCGGCACCTCGCCGTCCTCGCCACGGAACCAGAGGTAGAGGTGGGAGCCACCGAACGCGATGGCGGCGAATCCGACCGAGACAGCGGTGGAGACGGCGGGGCCGCTGACCATGGCGGAAACCAGCGTCAGCAGCGCCCAAGCACCGACGACGATGTTGACGTGGACGACGGTCTCACGGGGGAAGAACCGTTCCTCGTCCGAATCGGACATATCACGAGCTGTACACCGCTGCCATGTATGTCTTTCCGACCGCTACAGGTAGCCTTCCGAGAGCAGCAGTTCCCCGTTCAGCACGCTCGCGCCGGCCGCACCGCGGATGGTGTTGTGCGCGAGGCAGTTGTACTGGAGGCCGAACGTCGACTCCTGGAAGCCGCCGGCCGCGACGGCCATGCCGCCGCCCACGGTGCGGTCGAGCCGGGGCTGGGGCCGGTCCGGCTCGTCGAACACGTGGATGAGCGGCTCGGGGGAGGACGGCAGGTCGAGGCTCGGGTACGCCGCCATCGCGTCCGTCGCGTCGGCGGGCGTGAGCTCCTCCGCGGCCTCGACCCAGACGTTCTCCAGGTGGCCGTCGATGGTCGGGATGCGGTTGCAGGACGCCGAGACGCCGACGTCGTGCTCGTCGACGGTGACGCCGTCGAACTCGCCGAGGAGCTTGCGGGACTCGGTCTCCAGCTTCTCCTCCTCGCCGCCGATGTGGGGGACCGCGTTGTCGATGATCTCCATCGAGCTGACGCCGTCGTAGCCCGCGCCGGAGACGGCCTGGAGCGTCGCGACGTGGACGCGCTCGAGGTCGTGGCCGGCGTCGGCGAGCGCGGCGAGCGTCGGCACGAAGGTGATGGTCGAGCAGTTCGGGTTCTTCACCAGCGCGCCGTCCCAGCCGCGTTCATCGCGCTGGACCTCCAGCAGGTCGAGGTGGCCGGCGTTGACCTCCGGGACGACCAGCGGCACGTCGTCGGCCATCCGGGCGTTCGAGGAGTTCGAGGAGAGGACGTAGCCCGCCTCGCAGAACGCGGGCTCGACGTCGGCACCGACCGAAGAGGGGAGCGAGGAGAACAGCAGGGCCACGTCGTCGGGGACGGCGTCGGGGTCGGTCTCGGTGACGGTCATCTCGGCCACGTGGTCCGGGATGGGGGCGTCGACGCGCCACTTGGCGGCGTCGCGGTACAGTTCACCGGCACTGGCCGTACTCGCCGTGAGCGCGGCGAGCTCGAAGTCGTCGTGTGGTGCGAGGAGCTGTACGAGGCGCTGGCCGACGGCACCCGTCGCGCCGAGGATGCCTACCTGTACGGTCATTGCTGATGCCCTCGGCCCCGGCGGGAGAAAACCCTTCGGGTGTTGTCAGTGATTGCTGCCGTCGTGGAGACGGCTCGTGTCGCCCGCGGGTCGCCCTGCCCGCGGGCTGGGACCGCACCTACGTCCGCAGAGAGAGTCGCAGTTACTGTTCGGCGGCCGCGTTACCCCTCTTCCGGGCGACGTAGCCCGCGATGCGGTTCCGGACGCCCTTAGACTCGATGTTGGTGAGCTTCGTGACGCTCTTTTTGTTCATGTCGAAGTCGTCTGTGAACGCGTTGGGGTATCGCTCGAGGAGGATGTTCCCCGTCTTCTTCACGTAGTCGGGCTTGATTGCCATACCCCTTCGTTCCTCGTTCGCCCCCTAAAATGATTCGTTCTCCGTCTTCCAGTCCGTCAGCGAGCCGATGAGCGCCATCGCCTCGCGCTCGCGCTTGCCTCCACAGCGCTCGACCACGGCCTCGAAGTACGAGAGTCGCTGTCGGAGCGTCGTCTCGTCGTACGACGGCACGTCGAGCCTGGACGCGGCGACTGTCGCCTCGACGACGGCACCGAACGCGCGGTTCACCGGCTCGACGGACCGCGATTCGACCGCCGACTCGACCGGGTGGAGCCGCCAGTCGGCCCACTCGGTGCTCCCGTCGTCGCCGGTCGTGACGCGTTCAGCCTCGACGCGGGCCCAGGCTCGTGCGCTGTCGAGCACCGGCTCCTGGCGCTCGTACACGTCGAGCGCCGCGCGGGTGAAGTCGACCGGGTCGCGGGTGAACTGCACGACACCACCGCCGCGTCGGTCGAAGTTCAGCCTGGTCCGGGTCCGCCCCCACGTCCGAGCGGTCACCGGGTCGCCGGCGTGGAGCCCGAGCGCGGCCAGGTTCCAGCGGCCGTTCGGGCCCTCCGTCGCGACGACCGACTCGGTGACCCCCCGGAGGGCGAGCGGCCAGTCGGCGTCGGTCGGCTCCCCGGCGCTCACGGCACCACCCCGTCACGTTCCAGCGCGACGAACGTCGCCGCCGCCGTGATGTCCGCCATCGTCCCCGGGTTCACGCCGCGTTCGACCAGCTCGTCCGCGAACGCCTCGCGCTCGTCCCGAGCCGCGTGGCGGAGCATCGCTGCCCGCTCGCGGACGGACTCGGCGACCGCGGGACCGTGTTGTTTCGCGACCATCGTGTCCGGCTCCCGGGCGAGCAGTTCGATGAACGCCTCGGCGACACGGTCCGGGACCGGTCCGTCGCCGTCCCGGACCGTCTCCGCGGCCGCGAACGTCCGCCGGAAGTCGTTCGTCCACTCGGCCGCGACTCCGTCCTCTGGGGCGCTCAGCTCCATCACGTCGTAGAGGGTCAGCTCCCGGTCCCGAAGCGCCGGAATCGCGTCGGCACCCCGGCGGACGTCGAGGTCCTCGGCCTCCGGCGGTGGCTCCTCCACGAACACGTCGACGTGCTCGAACGCCCGGTAGAAGCCGGCCGCGTCGTCGACGGTCGTCGCCTCGACGGTGGCGGATGCCTCCTCGGGCGTGAGGCCCCACGTCGTCGCCGCTCGCACCAGCGGCACGAGCAGGAGCAACGCGCCGAACTGTGCGTTGCCGCCGCGTTGCTGGCTCATCCCCGCGACGGCGGTGTCGAACGATTCACCGACCGGCTCACCGGCCGCGGCCGCCTCGAGTCCGTCGCACGCGCCCACCGCCCCCGTGAGGAAGTGCTCGAACCGCAGGTCGTCGAAGTCGCGACGCCGGTCGACGTTCCCCGGTTTCGGCGTGCCAGCGACCTCGAGCAGGAGGGCGAGTTGGGCGTGCTGTGCTGTCCGCATGGGAACCAGTTCGACCCAGGTCGGTATGAAAGTCGCGCCACCGGAGACGGGCAGGAATCCTTCTTGTAACCCCCCGACGAGGCTCGCGCATGACTGACGGCGGGTTCGACGGGAGAACGCTCGGTTCTGGTGGCGCCGAGCAGATACGCGTCTTACACGTGGACGACGACGCCCACTTCCGTGAGCTGACGAAGACGTACCTCGAAAAGCTACGCGAGGAGTTCACGGTCGCCGCCTTCGCGGGCCCGACCAGCGCCATCGACCGCATCCACGAGTTCGACTGCATCGTCGGCGACTCCCGGCTGCCGGCGGTCGACGGTCTCGACTTCCTGTCGCTCGCGCGCGAACGCAACGAGCACATCCCGTTCGTCCCGGGTTCGGCCTGCCGGCCGTCCGCCAGCTCGCGGCGGCCCACGGCTGGACGGTCACCATCGACGAGGGGGCGCACGGGTCGGGGTCGGTGGCGTCGAACCGGCCTGACCGGTCGCCTCAGGCGGGCGACGCGAACCACTCGACGGTCGCGTCGCGCACCCGCTCGAGCACACGCGGGTCGTCGCTCGGGCGGCCGACACTCACCGCGTCGGCACCGTACTCGAGGTACTGCCGAACGCTGTCCCGGTCGCGGACCCCGTTGTTCGCGACGACGAAGCAGTCCGTCGCGTCCACGACGTCTGCGACTACCGCCTCCGAGTCCATCGCGTCCACGTGGAGCACGTCCGCACCGGCGGTCTCCAGCCGGCTGGCGGTCGCGACGAGGTCGACGCCCGCGACCTCTGCTCGGAGCTTCACCGAGACGGTCGCACCGCTCTCGGCGGCCGCCGTCACGTACTCGGCCAGGCGGTCCGTCTCCCGGAGCAGCGACTCGCCACAGCCGACGGCGCACAGCTCGTCCTGACGGCAGTGGGCGTTCACCTCGACGACCGCGTCGTGGTCGGCACAGACACGGGCCGCCTCGCGGACCGGCTCGACGGTCGCGCTCCGGACGTTGAACGCCGGCTCGATGGCGGCGTCGGCGAGCGACGCCAGCTCTGCATCGATGAATGCGAGCGGGTCGTCGGGGAGGAACTCGTTCCGGTCGCGGGCGACCAGCTCGCGGGCGGCCTCGCGGCTCGCCGTGTCCAGCGCGATACCGCCCAGGAAGGCCAGTCCCGCGTACTCGCTGCCCGCCCGGGCCCAGTCGGCGTCGGCCTCACCGCTGAGACTCGCGAGCGCCACCCGTGGCTCGAACATCACTCGACGGCCTCGATGGCGCGAGCCACCGCTTTGCAGACCCGCCCGGCGTCCGTGCGGTCGTCGATCCGGATGTCGGTTCGTTCGACCGGCTCGTCGAAATCGGCCCCGTCGCTCTCGTCGACGACGAACGCGTCGGCGAAGGGGTACGCCGTCGCCAGCCCCTCGGTGCTCGGCTCGGCGTTGACCGCCTGCATCAGCTTCCCGGCCGGCCCGGAGAACGCCTCGTCGCCGAGGAACGGCGAGACCGCGACGACGGTCGTGTCGTTGAGTGCGGCGCCGAAGCCCGGAATCGACAGCATCGGTCCGATGCTCGTCACCGGGTTCGACGGCCCGATGACGACCGTGTCGTCGAGCGCGTCGAGCACACCCGGGGCCGGCTCTGCCTTCGAGGAGCCGCGGAACTCGACGTTCTCGACCGTCGGCTCCCCGCCGTGGGCCACCCAGAACTCCTGGAAGTGCATCATCCCGTCCGGCGTGTGGATGAGGCTGGCGACCGGGTCGTTCGTCATCGGCAGCAGGTCGATGGTCAGCCCGAAGCCGGAGGCGAGTCGCTCCGTGACCTCGGCGAGTGTCTCGCCCTGGTCGAGCAGGCTGGTGCGTGTCACGTGGACCGCACGGTCTCTATCGCCGATCTCCATGAACTCCGCGACCCCCGAGAAGCGCCGCCAGCGTGCGATATCTCGCCCCTCAGTCTGACGGTCGTCCGGAAGGTACTGGGGCCCACCCTGCAGGCCGACGGCGTTGGCGATATCGGTGAGCGCATCGTGGGTCCGTGTGGTGTCACCCTCGATACCCCACCAGCGGTCGCGGTCGAGGAGCCCACCGCCCTGAAAGACGAGCGTGTCGACGTCGGGACAGATGAACAGGCCGCCGAGTTCGATGTCGTCTCCGGTGTTCGCGATGACCGTCGTGTCGTCGGGGGAGAACGCAGCAGCGGCACCGTCGAGCAGTTTCGGTGTTCCGGTGCCACCGGAGAGGAACGTCACCATGGACGAACCGTTCTGGGTCGGGACTATAATCAGTTCCGGCCTTCCCGGAGCCAGTCCGCGAAGCTCCCGGCGAGGAGCGTCTCCTCCTGGGCCTCGATGTACTCCCGTTGGGCGTCGTACACAGCCTCGTCGAACGCGGTGCCGTCGTCGACCAGCTCGCGGACGCGGTCGTGCTTCCAGCGCGCCGGCGTCGTGTGCTGGCGCACACGCACACGGAGCGGGTAGAGGAACGTCGCCGTGTCGTCGTCGCTGAGTCCCCGGTTCTGCAGCCCCTGCTCCGCGTGGTCGAGGATGTCCTCGTAGATTGCGACCGTGTCGGTCACCTGCTTGCCGTCGTTGGTGATCCAGGTGAAGTCGGCGTCGAGACCGTCCCGCATCGCCCGGTAGAAGTTGTCGTGGGCGAGCTCCCAGTCGAGGTCCGCGACGGGATGTTCGAGCTTCGGCAGGGCCTCCATCAGCCCGGCGAACGCCGCCTGGAACGCGAGGCTGTCGCGGACCGTCGGCTGGGCGGCGATGGGGCGGAACTCGATGCGCGCGTTGGCGGCCGAGCGCGTCGGGCCGCCGAACACCGGGCGGACCCACCGCCAGTACGTGCCGTGTTTGGTCCGGAAGTGGGCGAACTTGTCGTCGAACCGGTTGGTCTCCTCGACCTCCAGGGGGACGAACGTGTCGTCCTCGGCGATACGGTCGACCGCCTGCTCGACAGTCTCGATGTCCCGCGGGAACCGGACCTTGCCGGCGGTGTCGGCGGCGGCGTTGAGCACCGTCTCGAAGACGCCGATGCGGTGCTCCATCCACGCGTCGTCGAGGATGGTCTCGGCGTCGACCGACTCGTCGTACAGCTCCGGCGGGAAGAACGGCGAGTTGACCCCGAGCGCGAGGAGCGGCCCGGCGACGCGGAGCGCGTAGCGGAAGAACGTCGGGAGGTCGGCGGCGTGGGACACCTGGTAGTGCGGCTGGATGGAGGTGATGAGGCTCTCCGGCAGCACCGTGTCGGCCTCGAGGTCGACGTTCGGTGCGTCGAGGCGCATCCCCGCGGTCGTCGCCCGGTCGGTGTTCGCCATCGCGTGATAGCGCGCCGAGTCGCTCATGTTCGTCGCGATGCGGATGCCGCGGTCCTCGACGCTGTCGGTGAGGTACTGGCTCGCCGACTCGCCCTCCGGCGGGATGGTCCACAGCGCGTCGCTGACGAGGCGCATCCCCTCCGGTCGGGTGCAGTCGAGGGCGGTCTGGAGTCTCGCCAGCACCTCGTGCTCCTGGGCGAGCAGGCCGTGACGGTTGAACGGCTGGGGACTCGTCGTCATCTCGGCGTTGTGGAGGCCGAGCTCCTTCTCGAAGCCGATGAACTCGAGCAGTCGACGCGGGACGCGGCGCAGGGGGTAGTCGGCGGCAATCCCGTGTCCCTCGGCGTCGGGCTCCGAGACCGCGTAGAACTCGTACTCCAGCCCGAGGATGGCCTGGGGGTTGTCGAACGTCCCCGCCTTCAACTCCTCCTTCAGCACCGCGACGTCGTCGTCGACCTCGGACTGGAACGCCTCGCGGTCGACGGCCAACGCCGACTCGACTCGTTCGGCGAGGTCGTCGTCTGGCATGGGGGACAGTCGGACGGGTGCGCTCTAAAAACCCGTGGGTCAGCAGGTTGGCGTCTGTGGCGAGCAGGCGACACTGGCCGCTCCCGAGGGACCGTGTCGCGCACCCGCCCTCCCCCTCGGGCCGTTCGGTCTGGCACGCCGACGTTGCCCCCGCCCTCATTGAAAAAGGTCGGGCCGCGGTTGCCGTCGGAATCCGACCGGTTTATCCCCCAGTCACCGGTACGCTCGGTCGATGAAGTTCGCGTCGTTCGCCGAGCGTGCGGCGGCAATGGAGGCGGAGCCGGCGGACCTCGAGACGGTCGCCCTCGTCAGCGATCTGTTCGCGGCGGCCGAGGACGACCTCGCCGTCGTCGCACGGTTCGTGCAGGGCCGCGTGTTCCCGGCGTGGGACGAGCGCACGCTCGACGTGGGGCCGAGCACGTGCTACACCGCTATCGCCCGCGCGGCCGGCCCGAACGTCGACGCCGACGACGTGGAGGCACGCGTCGCCGAGGTCGGTGAGGTCGGTGCCGTCGCCGAGGAGTACGAGTTCGGCGGCCAGACCGGACTCGGCGCGTTCGGTGCCGGGGGCGGCGGGGACGACCGGACCGTGGCGTCGGTCTACGAGGACCTGGTCGCCCTCGCGTCGACCGAGGGCGCGGGGAGCGAGAGCGCGAAGGTGGACCGGCTGTTCGGGCTGTTCAACGAGAGCGAGCGGCGGGAGGCCCGGTACCTCGCGCGCCTCGTCCTCGCGGAGATGCGCATCGGCGTCGGTGAGGGGACCGTCAGGGACGCCATCGCGGACGCCTTCGACGTGCCGGTCGACGCCGTCGAGCGGGCGCTCCAGGTGTCGAACGACTACGGGCTTGTCGCGGAGACGGCCCGGGAGGAGGGTGAGGGCGGCGTGGCCGCGATGGACCTCGAAGTCGGCCGTCCCGTCCAGCCGATGCTCGCCCAGGCCGGCACCGCGAGCGACGCGCTGGCGGAGTGGGGAACCGCCGCTGTCGAGACCAAGTTCGACGGCGCACGCGTGCAGGTCCACTGGGACGGGGAGGAGGTCTCGGTGTACTCGCGGAACATGGAAGACGTGACCGACGCACTCCCGGAGGTCGGCGAGTTCGTCCGCGAGCACTGCGACGCGCCGGCGATACTCGACGGCGAGGTCGTCGCCGTGGCCGACGACGGCGAGCCGTTGCCGTTCCAGCAGGTGCTCCGCCGGTTCCGCCGGAAGCACGACGTGGCACAGGCCAGAGAACGGGTGACCGTCGAGCTGCGGGCCTTCGACTGCCTGCACGCCGGGGGCGACGACCTGCTCGACGTGCCCCTCCGCGAGCGGTACGACCGCCTCCGCGAGACCATCGACGCCGGTGTCGGGGACCTGCTCCTGACCGACGACCCGGACGTGGTCGCGGCCCACGAGGCCGACGCCCTGGCCGCGGGCCACGAGGGTATCATGCTCAAGGACCCCGAGTCGACGTACTCGCCCGGCAAGCGCGGGCAGAACTGGCTCAAGCGCAAACCCGACGTGGAGACGCTCGACTGCGTCGTCGTCGGGGCGGAGTGGGGTGAGGGGCGGCGCGCGAACCTCTTCGGGACGTTCCACATCGCGGTGCGTGACGGCGACGACCACCTGCCGGTCGGGAAGGTCGCCACCGGTATCACCGACGAGGAACTGGCCGAGCTCACCGAACGACTCGAACAGCACGTCGCCACCCAATCCGGTCGCGACGTGACGTTCGAGCCGGCCGTCGTCTTCGAGGTCGGCTACGAGGAGATACAGACCTCGCCGACGTACGAGTCGGGCTACGCGCTCCGGTTCCCGCGGTTCGTCTCCGTCCGCGACGACAAGGCACCCGCGGACGCGGACTCGCTGACCCGGCTCGAACGGCTCGCCGAGTCGCAGTGACGCCTCGCATCTCCCTGGTTCCGTCAGCTGTCGGTCGGGCCGACCGACGATTCGGCAAACACGCTTTTGTCCGTCGGTATCCCTTCGTGGCTGTATGGGAATCGGCGCACCGCCGGACGACATCGGCGACGACAAACCCGAGTGGGTTCGCGAACGTGCCGACGACCTCGACGTCCAACCCGCCACCGTCTGGGATTTTCTGGAGGAGAAGACGGGCGGTGTCGCCACGGTGGACGAACACCGCACGCGCCTCGCGAAGCTGTTCGACGCACATCTCGGTCGGCCGATGCTCTCCGACCACTACCGCGTCCAGATCTACGACGGGCCGACCGGACGCTACGACTACGTGAAGGGAACACACTACACACGAGATGTCACCGACGGCGTTCGCGAGGTCGTGCGGACGCTCGCGGACGAACACCGGCTGGTGGTCGAACTGGACGGCACGACCGGCATCGCGGTCCGCTACGACGAGCCGGTGCCGTCCGCGGACGCCTGTCTCGCCGCGGAGGTCTGCCGTCGCGCCTTCGACACGACGCTCGACGGGCTCGACGACGAGGTGTACGAGGTCGTCGACAAGGACACACGGCACTCGTGGACGACGGTCGACTGAGCCGCGCCGCCCCGACCCGTATCCGCCGTCGTTTTCTCCCGGCCGTACCAACGGGCAGCCATGACGATCCGCCACGACGGCCTGCTCGTCGACTGGCTCGGCTACGCGACCACGCGCATCGAAGCACCGGACGGGACCGTCGTCTACCTCGACCCCGGCCGGTACGGCGTCCTCTCGGGCGAGTGGACACCGCCGGGCGAGGAGGCCCCGCCCCACCCGGCACCGCAGGACGACTACCCGAAGGACGGCGACCTCGTCTGTGTCACGCACGACCACCACTACGACACCGACGCAATCCAGCGCGTGGCGAAGCAGGAGGCGACGGTCGTCGTCTACGAGGGCGTCGACGCCGCGAACATCGACCGCGACGTGACGCCGGTCGACGAGCTCCCCTACGAGGTCGTCCGCGTCACCGGCGAGGACCACCTGTCCGCTGCCGGAGTCGAGTGCTGGAGCGTCCCGGCGTACAACGACCCCGACGGGCCGCGCGCCGGCCCCGACGGCTCCGTCACCCACCCGCCGGGCTTCGGCTGTGGCTTCCTGCTCTCGGTGGCCGACGTGACCGTCTTCTGGCCCGGTGACTCCGACGCTCTCGACGGGTTCGCCGAACTCGACGTGTCGCTGTTCCTCGCCAACATCGGCGGCACGGTCGTCAGCGACCGCCGCGAGGCGGCGGCCCTGGCCGAGCGCATGGACCCCGACCTGGTCCTGCCTGTCCACTACAACACCATCGACATCCTCACGACCGACTCCGGCGCGTTCGGGGCCGACGTGGCTGGCCGTGGCGTCCCGGTCGTGCTGGACGAGAACTAGTTCGGCTCGTAGCTGACGAGCGCCATCTCCATCGAGAGACTCCCGTCCTCGTCGTAGTACGCTGTGTAGGGAGCCAGTCCGAGGCCGGGCGAGAAGCAGCCCTCGTGCAGCGTCGTGCCGTCGACGACCATCTCCGAGTCGAAGCAGTCGACACCGGCGTACGTCTCGACACCGGTCACCTCGAAGCTCGCGGAGCCCGCTTGGGTCTGGTACGACCAGCCGGACCCCACTTCGAGCTCCTGACCGCCGTACCAGGCCGAGGGCGTGAGCATCGTCGTCAGCAGCAGGATACCCGCGGGGTTCGCGTAGAGCTGTGACTGGACCGTCTCCTTCGTGCCGGTCACGGTCGACTCGTGCCGCTCCTGGCCGAGTTCGTACACCGCCCGGACGGTGATGGAGTCGCCGTCGACCTCCTGGACGTCCAAGACGAGCGAACCCTCGCCGTCACCCTCGACGAAGATATCGTAGGTGTACGTCGCGGGCTGGCCGAACTCGAGGACGTTCCAGCTCCCGGGTTCGAGGTCGGCGCTGCTGCCGCCGCTACCCCCACCACCACTGCCGCCGCCACCGCTCCCGGTGCCGCTACTGCTGGTGGTCGCGACCGTCGTGGCGCCGTCATCGACTTTCACACCGCCGACGCAACCGGCGAGCAGCACTGTCAGTACGACCAAAACGAGTGTCCCTCGTGCCATGACGCTCGCACGACGGGGGTCGGCATACCCGTTCCCAACGGCGGGAAGCGCGGCCACCACCCGACAGCGCCCGCCGAGCCAGGTCAGAGGACGCCCATGTCGGTGAGCCGCTCGGGCAGGTACGTGTCGGTGACGAAGTCGAGGCCGTTGGCCGCCAGTGCCTGCTGCTCGGCCTTCTTGTCGATGTCGAGCTGGAGCTCGATCTGTTCGGTCCAGAACTCGTCCTGGAAGCGAGGGTCCTCCAGCTCCGATTCGAGCGCGTTCACGTCGGAGTCGGCGAGCGGGTCCGTCGGCAGGTCGTACTCCACGATGTCCTGCGGGCGGATGCCGACGTACCTCGCTTCCGGCGTCGCGAGGTACTTCGAGAGGTGTGCGGACTTGATGGAGCCGTACGCGACCGAGCCGAAGATGCGGTACGACCACGGGTCGCCGTCGGTGAACACCAGCACCGGGAGGTCGAGTTCGTCGTGCAGACGTTTCGTGACGCGACGGGTCGCCCGGGCAGGCTGGCCCTTCAGGTGGACGATGAGGCAGTTGTATTCGGTGTCGAAGCCGTTCTCGACGAGCCGGTCGCGCATCCCGCCGGTCTCCACGCAGAGGACGAAGTCGATGTCGTGATCGGTGAACTGGATGGTGTCCGGGTTGTTGGGGATCTGGTAGCCGCCCTCGCCGACGTCCTGCTGGCAGTGAATCTGGCGCTCGCCGCGCCGGGTCTGCTCGATGAGTTCGAGCGGACCGATGAGGGTCGCGCCGGACTCCTCCGGTCGCATGTGGAAGTCCTCGCGCTTGACCTCGCTGACGATCTCCAGGTCCTCGACGAGCTTGTTCGACTCGTCCTGCCCGTTGAACTGCGCCTCCTCGGCGTCCCAGGACTCGGAGAGGTAGTACAGCTCACGCAGGGTCGACGAGCGATCCTCGTCGAGCTGTCTGGCGAGGAACTCGATGGTGTAGATCGCCTTCAGGAGCTTGCGTGCGCCCCGGACGGAGTTCGCCGAGCGGGTGGACGTGCGGTCGCCGTACACCCACACGTCGCTCGCCTCGTCGTACTCGATGTTGGACTTCGTCCGGGTCGGGAGCGTCATCGACGGGACGTCCCCGCGCTCGAACTGGTCGTAGAACTCCGCGGCGAGGTCGATGAGTTGCTGTCGTGCGTCTGCGTCTGTGTCGGTGCTCATATCAGTTGGTCACGGTGAGTTTCGGTCCCTCGACCCCGCTGACGGAGAGGTCGAACGATGCGTCGGTGGCGACGGTGTACTCGAGGACGGCCTCGTCGCCCGAGCTCACCTCCGGCTGCCACTTGACGAACCACTCGCCGTCCATCTCCACGACGCTCGCGCCGTCGGTCAGGTTCGAGGGTTCGGCGGTGACGATGTCCGTCAGCTCCGGCAACTCCTTCGTCGAGGCGTTGTTCTCGATGCGGACGGTCACGGTCTGGCTGTCGCCGTTCTCCTTCGTCTCGCGCTCGACGAGGACGTTGTTCATGATGCGGGCCAGCGCGTCGTCGTAGTTCGGCTCCGGTCGGCCCGTCACCTCTGCGACCTTCGTCGCCATGCGCGGCAGGATGTCCGCGAGGACGTTCTGCTTCTGTTTGCGTTTCCGCATCGAGCGCTGCTTCTTCAGGTACGACTTGAGGTCGCGTGCGGCCTCCCGCACGGCGAGCTCGATCTCGTCCTCGATCTCCGGGACCGAGGCGACGGCGTCCTTCGACTCGCTCGTGAAGGGGACGTTCGTCGAGGCGACGTGGACCATGATGACGACGGGGCCGTTCGGGACGCCGCGGCCGCCCGGCTGGTCGAGGTTGTAGTTCCGCCAGCCGATGTCCTGGATGACCTGCGTGATGGCACAGCCGCCCCGTTTGTAGACGAGCGGGACGCGGTTCGCGTAGCGGAGTAACCGGGCCTGTCCCTCGGCCTCGATGTCGCCGCCGTAGGCGATGCCGGCCTCCACGACGAACGGGTCGCCGGCCGTCACCTCGGCGTCGCGTGTCGCCGCCGAGTAGAACTCCGCGTCGAACTCCTTGCGGAGGCCCGCCTCGACGAGTTCGGCCGAGATGGGCGAGAGACAGGAGGTCGGCGGCGCGATGATGTCGGTCATCCGCATCGCAGCGACGAGGTCGCCGACGCCCTGCCTGTCGGCGGCGAGGTCGCTGACCTTCGGCGGGTCGTCCGGGACCGTCACCATCGTCCCCCACAGCTCCTCGACGACGTTCTCCCGGGCCGTATCGCCGAAGGTGGCGTCCTCGCGCTCCTCGGTCATGTCCGCGGCGCGGTCGACGTAGTCGCGGACGGTGTCCCTGTGGAGCCGGTTCCGGCGGAGGTCCGGGTCCTCGGCCTCGGGGACGAACTTCGCGGCCAGCCGGTCGGCGAACGCGACCACGACCGCGTCGTCCTTCTGGACCGAGGTTGCGGCGTCGGCGTGGGCACGCACGTCGTCGCGGATGCGCGCGCCGTCGTCCGTCTCCTCGTCCTCGCTGGTGGCACCGTAGCCCGTGATGGCGGCCCAGACACCCTCGACGACGTTCTCGCGGACGGTGGAGCCGAACTGGGCCTCGGCCTCGACGCCCTCCGCGGCCGCCTCGACCGCCGCGGCGACCTGATGGTGTGCGACGCGACCGTCGACAGCGCGGTCGTCGAGTTCGCCGACGACCTGGTCCGCGAACGCGCCGACGGCCTCGGCGGGCTTGTTGTTCACCGCCTCTGTGACTGCCGCGGTCACGCCGTCGTCGTCGGGCAGCGACCACGCCATCTCGCGGCCGTAGTGGCGGTCGCGGAACGCGTCGACGATGTTGTCCGCGGTCTTGCGGCCGACGCGGGTGAACTCGGTCTGGAGGAAGCCCGACACCGAGTGCGAGTCGGTCGCCTTCAGCATCTTGAGGACGTTCCCGAGCTCGACCCCGTGTGGGTGCGGGCGGATCTCCTCGGTCTCCTCGGGGAGGTCGGCGTCGTAGTCGGCTTTGGCGACGAACTCCTGGTTCGGCTCCGAGAAGGAGATGGTCGCGTGCGGGTTGACGACCGCGGTGTGCTTGATGTAGTCCTGGAGCTGCTGCCGGGCGCGCATGTTCGCAGCCATCTCCAGTTCGATGCGTGTGCCGTGCGTATCGCCGAGGTCGGACTCTCCCGGTGTGAGCTCGCGCTCCTCGCGGATCTCGGGCTCGTTGTCGTCGGTGTCGATGACGAGCTCGAACTCCATCACCGTCTCCGATCCCTTCGTCCGGGAGGTGATCTTGGCGGGTTTCCCGCTGGTCAGCTGGGAGTAGAGCACCGCAGCGGAGATACCGATGCCCTGCTGCCCGCGGGACTGCTCGCGAGCGTGGAACCGGCTACCGTACAGCAGCTTGCCGAAGATCTTCGGGATCTGCTCTCTCGTGATGCCGGGGCCGTTGTCCTCGACGGCGAGCCGGTAGTAGTCGCCGGACTCCGTTATCTCGACCGAGATGTTCGGTCGAATCCGGGCCTCCTCCGTGGCGTCCAGCGCGTTGTCGACGGCCTCCTTGACGGCCGTGACGAGCGCCCGGGCCTCGGAGTCGAACCCGAGCATCTGCTTGTTCTTCTCGAAGAACTCGGCGATGGAGATGGCCCGCTGGCTCTCGGCCAACTCCTCGGCGATGCCCGCCTCCTCGCCGAGTGTCTGCTGGAAGGACGTCATTCTGTACTCCCTCTTTCCGCGGCCGAGGTTAAAAGGGGTACGCTGGCGGAGTGAAAGTGGAACGAACGGCCGGCAGAATCAAATCACGACCCTTCGTATCAACGGAACAAGAGATGGTCGTCTCCACGGCGGGTGACCCCGGCTACGGCGTGCTCCTGACCGGGATGGCCCTCGTCGCGCTGGTCCTGGCGACGCGGACGGCGATGCTGCTCGTCCAGCGCCGTGGCTTCGGGGACGCCAGACCGTGGCTCTCGGCCGGGGTAGCCGTCTGCGAGGCCAACGCCCTCCTGCTCGTCGTGCTCACCGGCTACCTGCTGGCGTCGGACCGGCCCGTGCCGGGACCGCTGTTGTTCGCCGGGGCCGGGGTGATGCTCGCCGCCCTCGGCTCCTATCGATGGGTAGTCACCCACACGGCGGACGTTCGAGGGAATCGCTGACCGTCCTGCGGCAGTCCCCCACTGCCGTGTGCGGTGTTCGGCGTCACCCACCTCTGAGCTTCGTTCGGCCCGGCTGAGGCGTCCGTCCGACGAGAATCCTGACAGGGGAGTGCAACGAATGTTGGTTACGCGCGAGCGCGCACACGTGACTTTTATTACCCCACGTCATCTACCCGGAATCAGGTTTTCATGTCCAACGAAAATGAGTACAGCGCCGGTCAAATCCAGGTCCTCGAGGGCCTGGAGGCCGTCCGAAAACGGCCGGCGATGTACATCGGTTCTACAGACTCTCGAGGCCTCCATCACCTCGTCTACGAGGTGGTCGACAACTCGATCGACGAGGCCCTCGCCGGCTACTGCGACGACATCACCGTGACCATCCACGAGGACGAGTCCGTGAGCGTCTCCGACGACGGGCGCGGTATCCCCGTGGATACGCACGAAGAGCACGACATGCCCGCACTGGAGGTCATCATGACCATCCTCCACGCCGGCGGGAAGTTCGACAACAAGTCCTACCAGGTGTCCGGCGGCCTCCACGGCGTCGGCGTCAGCGTCGTCAACGCGCTGTCGAAGCGCCTCGAGGTCGAGGTGACCCGCGATGGCGCCGTCTGGAAACAGGCGTTCAAACGCGGCGTCCCGAAGGGAGAACTCGACCGGGTCCGCGACATGGACGCCGACGAGGAGACCGGGACGACCATCCGGTTCTGGCCCGATACCGAGGTGTTCGAGACGCAGGACTTCTCCTACAAGACGCTCGCGAACCGCCTGCGGGAGCTCGCGTTCCTCAACTCCGGCGTCAACATCGGCATCGTCGACGAGCGCGACGGCGAGTCGGAGACGTTCCACTACGAGGGCGGCATCAAGGCGTTCGTCCGCTACCTCAACGAGACCAAGACGGCGCTCCACGAGGATGTCATCTACTTCGAGGACGAGGAGCAGAACATCCAGGTCGAGGTCGCGATGCAGGCCACGGACGAGCTCCAGGGCTCCATCCACGCCTTCGCGAACAACATCAACACGCGCGAGGGCGGCAGCCACCTCACCGGGTTCAAGACCGCACTCACGCGGGTCGTCAACGACTACGCGACGACCAACGGGATGCTGAAGGACCTCGACGACACCCTCACGGGCGACGACATCCGCGAGGGGCTGACCGCGGTCATCTCTATCAAGCATCCCGACCCGCAGTTCGAGGGCCAGACGAAGACGAAGCTCGGGAACTCCGAGGTCCGGGGTATCGTCGAGAGTGCGATGCACGAACACCTCGACACCTACTTCGAGGAGCACCCGAACACGGCCGAGGCCATCATCGGCAAGGCCGTCGAGGCCGCGAAGGCCCGCAAGGCCGCGAAGAAGGCCGAGGAGCTGACCCGGCGGAAGAGCGCACTGGAGAACACCGCGCTCCCGGGGAAGCTCTCGGACTGCCAGACGAAGGAGCCCTCGGAGGCAGAGCTGTTCATCGTCGAGGGCGACTCCGCGGGCGGCAGCGCGAAGCAGGCCCGGAACCCCGAGTTCCAGGCCGTCCTCCCCATCCGCGGGAAGGTGCTGAACGTCGAGAAGCACCGCCTCGACCGCATCCTCGAGAACGAGCAGATCCGCAACCTCATCACCGCCATCGGCACGGGCATCGGCGACGAGTTCGACATCGAGGAGGCGCGCTACGAGAAGATCATCATGGCGACCGACGCCGACGTCGACGGCGCGCACATCCGGACGCTCCTGTTGACCTTCCTCTACCGGCACATGCGCCCGCTCATCGAGGCCGGCTACGTCTACGCGACGAAGCCGCCGCTGTACCGCATCCGGTACGACGGCAACACGTACGACGTGATGACCGAGGCCGAGCGCGAGGAGGTCGTCGCGGAGAAGTGCAACGGGAACCCGACGCAGGTCCAGCGGTTCAAGGGCCTCGGCGAGATGAACCCGAAGCAGCTCTGGTCGACCACGATGGACCCCGACAACCGCGTCCTCAAACGCATCGACATCGAGGACGCCGCCGCGGCGGACAAGATGTTCTCCGTGCTGATGGGCGACGCCGTCGGGCCGCGCAAGCAGTTCATCAAGGACCACGCGCCTGAGGCGAACTGGGTGGACATATGAGCTCGGAAGCACCTGACGCCCCCGACGTCCCGGCGGACCGCGTCGAGCACGTCCGCATCGAGGACGAGATGGAGCAGAGCTACATCGACTACGCGATGTCCGTCATCGTCGGGCGCGCGCTGCCCGACGTCCGTGACGGCCTCAAGCCAGTCCATCGGCGCATCCTCTACGCGATGCACGAGATGGGCGTCACCAGCCGGACCAGCCACCGAAAGAGCTCCTCCATCGTCGGCGAGACGATGGGTGACTACCACCCCCACGGCGACCAGGCCATCTACGACACGCTCGTCGGCATGGCACAGGAGTTCTCGATGCGCTACCCGCTCGTCGACGGCCAGGGGAACTTCGGCTCGATGGACGGCGACCCGGCCGCGGCCATGCGGTACACCGAGGCTCGGATGTCGCCCATCGCCGAGACGCTCCTCGAGGACATCGAGAAGGACACCGTCGACTTCTCGGGCAACTACGACGACCGACTGACCGAGCCCGACGTGCTGCCGGCGGCGTACCCGAACCTGCTGGTCAACGGCAGCACCGGCATCGCGGTCGGCATGTCGACGAACATCCCGCCGCACAACCTCGGGGAGGTCATCGACGCGACCATCGAACTCATCGACAACCCCGACTGCGACGTCAACGACCTGATGGAGCACGTCAAGGGCCCGGACTTCCCGACGGGGGCGAACATCGTCGGCCGCAACGCCGTCCGGAAGGCGTACGCGACCGGCCGTGGTCGGCTCCGCGTCCGTGCCGAGTTCGAGGTCGAGGAGTGGAAGAAAGACCGCAAGCGCATCGTCATCACCGAGCTTCCCTACCAGGAGAACAAGGCCAGACTCGTCGAGCGCATCGCCGAGAACGTCAACGAGGGCAAGCTCGAGGACATCTCTGACCTGCGCGACGAGTCCGACCGCAACGGCGTCCGCATCGCCATCGACCTCAAGCGCGGCGCGAACGTCGACGTGGTGAAGAACCAGCTCATCGAGCACCACCTCGAGAAGACGTTCGGCGTCATCAACCTCGCACTGGTGGACGGCCAGCCGAAGGTGCTCTCGCTGAAGGAGACGCTGGAGCACTACATCGACCACCGGAGGGAGGTCGTTCGCCGGCGTTCCCAGTTCGAACTCGACGAGGCCGAGGACCGCGCGCACATCCTCGAGGGACGGCTCATCGCGCTCGACAACGTCGACGACGTGGTCGAGCTCATCCGCAACTCCGACGACCGCGACGCAGCGAAGGCGGGGCTGCGGGAGGAGTACGAGCTCTCCGAGGCCCAGACCGAGCACATCGTCCGGATGCAGCTCGGCTCGCTGACGAGCATGGAGCGCACGGAGATCGAGCAGGAGTACGAGAGCGTCCAGGAGACCATCGACTACCTCCAGTCCGTCCTCGAGAACGAGGAGAAGCTCCTCGGCGTCATCAAGGACGAGCTCCGCGACGTCAAGGAGGAGTACGACGACGACCGCCGCACGTCCTTCGTCGAGGACACCGGCGAGGTCACCCACGAGGACCTCATCCCGGAGGAGGACGTGCTCGTCGTCGTCACCGAGGACGACTACGTCAAGCGGATGCCAGCCGACGCCTTCGACGCCCAGAACCGCGGTGGGAAGGGCATCATCGGCGGCGACATCAAGGAGGACGACCGCGTCTCGAAGGTGTTCCGCGCGAGCACCCACGACTACCTGCTCTGCTTCACCAACCACGGGCAGGTGTACCAGCTGAAGGCCTACCAGATTCCGGAGATGTCCCGCACGGCCCGCGGGAAGTCCGCGGTGAACATCCTGAAACTCGACGACGGCGAGGAGATCACCGCCGTCGTCAACACCGACGACTTCGAGCCGGACGAGGCCATCACGATGGTCACCCGGAACGGCTACGTGAAGCGCACGAAGACCGAGGACTTCCAGAACATCCTCTCGACCGGTATCATCGCCGCCAAGCTCGACGAGGACGACGAGCTCGTCGACGTCGACGTCACCGACGGCACGAAGGACCTCGTCATCGCCACCGAGCAGGGGATGACCATCCGGTTCGACGAGGACGAGGTGCGGACGATGGGTCGGAACGCCCGCGGCGTCCGGGGCATCAAGCTCGCCGAGGACGACCACGTCGCCGGACTCGTCGCCACCGACGAGGACGACGACGGTGCGCTGCTGACCGTGACCAAACGCGGCTACGGCAAGCGTACCCTGCTGTCGAACTACCGGCGGCAGTCCCGGTACGGCAAGGGCCTCATCGACATCAAGACCAACGAGCGGAACGGCCACGTCACGTCGGTCAAGGCCGTCGACGAGGACGACCACCTCGTCGTCATGTCCGAGCAGGGGCAGATCATGCGGACCCGCGTGTCCGACATCTCGCTGCAGGGCCGCAACACCATGGGAGTCACCGTGATGGACGTCGTCGAGGACGACGCCGTCGCGACGGTCGACGTCATCCCGACGCCTGAAGCGGACGACGCAGCCGACACCGAGGAGAACTGACCGGACGACGGTCCGCAAGACGGGGGAGACACCGTCCGTCGCCGACCACACCAGCACCTTTTTCCAATCGAACCTGAACCGAATGATATGGCTGTCAACCATACGTCAGTTGGTGTTCGTCTCATCGGCGCGTACTTCGTGCTGAGCGCGCTCGCGTTCGGCTCGGTCGGGCTGGGGGCCACGGACCAGGGGCTTGGACAGTTCGCTCTCGTTGTCGGTGTCGCGATGGTGGTCGTCGGCTTCGGTCTCCTCGCCGGCAGGGACTGGGGGCTGACGGGGGGTATCCTCGGTTCGTTCCTCGCGTTCGTCGTGAACGCGATGCTGTTCATGGACGGCCGGAGTATCGGGATGGGCGGGGCGCTCGTCTCGCTACTCGTCGTCGGATACCTCGTCAAGGAGAAAGGGCCGAGCTCGCGTTCCTGGGCACCAACGGGTCCACGCGGTCCCTGAACTACAGGATGCGTTTTCCGAGCGCGCTCGCTGCGAGCTCCGTCGCCAGCTTCGCCGTCTGGTTGTGCTCGTCGAGCACCGGGTTGACCTCGACGGCGTCCATCGACCGGAGCACGTCGTGCTCCTCGTCGTACTCGGCCACCCGTTCGAGCGCGTAGTGTGCCTCGCGGTAGGTCGCACCGCCGTGGACCGGCGTGCCGACCCCCGGTGCCTCGTTCGGATCGAGCCAGTCGAGGTCGAGACTGACGTGGATACCGTCGACGCCGTCCGTTGCGATCTCGAGCGCCTGGTCGATGATCTCGCTCATGCCGTGTTCGTCGATGTCCGACATGGTGAACGCGGTCGCCTCGCTCTCGCGGATGCCCTTCCGCTCCGCCTCGTCGAGGGAGCGAAGGCCCACCCAGACGACGTTCTCCTCCTGCAGGCCGGGCGCGTTGGCCCACTCCACGTCGGCCAGGTCGCGGTGGGCGAGTGCCGCCGCCAGCGGCATCCCGTGGATGTTGCCGCTCGGCGAGGTCTCCGGCGTGTTGTAGTCGCCGTGCGCGTCGAACCAGATGGCACCGATGTCCGCGTCGCGGCCGGACCCCGAGAGGCAGCCGATGGCGATCGAGTGGTCGCCACCCAGGACGAGCGGGACGCCACCGTCGTCGATGGCCTCGGCGACCTGGTCCGCCAGCCGGAGCGAGACGTCCTCGACCTCGCGGACGAACTTCGCGTTCCGACCCTCCTCCTTGGGCTCGTCGACGCTCGGGTCCCGGGTCTCGGCCGTCGGTACCAGCAGGTCACCGGTGTCGGTCACGTCCGCGCCAGCCGCCCGAAGCTCGTCCGCCAACCCGGCGTATCGGATGGCCGACGGTCCCATGTCGACGCCGCGTCGGTTCGCCCCGTAGTCTGTCGGTGCGCCGATGATACGGACTTCTCGTTCCATAGACCGGCCTTCTCACGGGCCGGGTAAGAACAGTCCGGTCCGGTTGCGTGACAACGGTGAACATTTAACCTACGGTGAGCTATAAGGTCCCAACGGAGAATCCGAACTACATGAGCACGGAAGAGTATCACTCGGACGAGGACGGCCGGAGCAGCCTCCTTCTCCGCTTCGTCGTCTGGGTACTCGCAGTGATACTGCTGGGTCGGGTTTTCGACAACAACTCGCTGTACGACCTTCGCCAGCTCAGAGCGGAACAGGTGGCCATCCGGCTCGGGACGCTGGCCGTCCTCGGGAGCTTCTTCTTCTGGACCATCTTCGTCGCCCGTCACGACGTCGTCGCCATCGTCTTCGTCGCCTCGGCCGGCTTCATCGGGATGTACAGCCTGCCGCTCGTCGTGGTCAGGCTGATGACCTACGCCACCGAGCAGGCCGAGTACGAGGAGGCCCGCAACTGGGAGCGCATCACGGAAGACCGCGACTTCGACTGACTACTCCAGATACGGCGCACAGACCCGCTCCAGCCCCTCATCGAACGATATATCGGGCGTCCAGCCCGTCGCCTCCTGCATCTTCGTCGCGTCCGCCATCGTGTCCTGGACGAACACGTCCTCGTCGATGGGGCTCTCGACGTGTTCCGGTTCGACGTCGCTTTCCAGAATCGAACAGAGCCGTTCGACGACCTCGTTCGCGGTGTACTGCTCGCCAGTCCCGAGGTTGTAGATGCCCTGGAGCTCGTGGTCGGCAGCGAGCTCGATGCCCCGAACGATGTCCCGGACGTGCGTGAAGTCCCGCGAGTGCGTGCCGTCGCCGTAGATGACCGGCGACTCGCCGTTCGCGACGTCGTCGGCGAACTGCGCGATGATGTTCGCGAACTCGCCCTTGTGTTCCTCTGCGCCCCGGTAGCCCTGGTACACCGAGAAGAAGCGAAGCCCCGCCATCGACATGTCGTGGTAGTTGTGGAAGTACTCGGCGTAGCGCTCCCGGGCGAGCTTCGACGCCTCGTAGCCCGTGTTCGCCTCGACCGCCATCGACTCCGGTGACGGCTCGGTCCGGTCGCCGTAGATGGAGGAGGTCGAGGCGTAGACCACGGTGTCACAGCCGTCCTCCCGGGCCTGCTCGACGGTGTTGGTGAAGCCCTCGACGTTCACCCGCAGTCCGGTACAGAGGTTCTCGCGTGAGTCCTCGTGCATCTTCAGCGAAGAGAGGGCGGCGAGGTGGAACACCGCGTCGACGCCGTCGGTCGGGAGGTCATCGTCGAGCACGCTCTGCTCGTGGAACTCGACACTGTCGTCGAGGTTGTCGGGCGTGCCGAGGTAGCAGTCGTCGACGACGACCACCTCGTTGTCGGCGGCGAGGTGGTTCGCGAGGTTCGACCCGATGAAGCCAGCGCCCCCCGTCACGAGGACCCGGTTGCCGTTCATACAGCCGCGTTCGATGGCTCGGGTTGTAGCATTGTCGCTTCACGGCTCCGTGAGGCCCCAGCCCGTCTTCTCGGGGTGTGCAGGGGCATCCCACGGATTTAAGGACGCGAGCGACCAATCGGACGCTATGTCGTCTATCGAACTAACGCCGAGCCAGAAAAACATCTTGCAGGCGCTGATCAACCTACACCGGGAGGACGAAAGCGCAGTAAAGGGGGAGGACATCGCACAGCGGGTCGACCGGAACGCGGGCACCATCCGGAACCAGATGCAGAGCCTGAAGGCGCTGCAGCTGGTCGAAGGTGTACCGGGGCCGAAAGGTGGATACAAGCCGACAGCGGCCGCCTACGAGGCACTGGAGATCCAGCAGATGGACGAGCCGGCGACGGTCCCGTTCCGCCACGAGGGCGAGAGCGTCGAGGGGGCCATCGTCGAGGAGATCGACCTCTCGTCGGTCCACCATCCGGAGCTCTGCCGTGCCGAGATCCACGTGCAGGGTTCGGTCCGGGACATCCACGAGGGCGACGAGGTCATCGTGGGCCCGACGCCGCTCTCGAAGCTCCGCATCGAGGGCACCGTCGACGGCAAGGACGACACGAACAACATCATCATCCTCCGTATCGGCGAGATGACGGCGCCGTCGGAAGAGCCCGAACACTGATGCGACTTCTATCCTGACAATCTCTCGCACGCCCGTCGGGGTTTCAACACCTTTGTATCGGTCGGTTTCTGAAGCTCCCGTATGGCTACGAAGGTCGTCGTGCTCGGCGCGGGGTACGCGGGCGCTGGCACGGTCAAGGACTTACAGAAGCAGTTGGGCCAGGGCATCGAACTGACGTGGGTGGCCGACGTCGACTACCACCTCGTTCTCCACGAGTCCCACCGCGTCATCCGGGACCCGTCGGTTCAGCACAAGATCACGATTCCCGTCGGCGAGATCGCCGACCCCGGCACCGAGTTCGTGCGGGGCGAGGTCACCGGCCTCGACACCGACGAACGCGTCGTCGAGGTCGACGACGGCGAGACGACGGTCGACTACGACTACGCCGTCGTCGCGCTGGGCAGTCAGACCGCCTACTACGGCATCCCCGGACTCGAGGAGCACTCCCATACGCTCAAGAGCCTCGACGACGCGCTCGAGATCCACGAGGCCGTCAAGGACGCCGCACAGGACGCCACCCGTGACGACCGGGCGCAGGTGGTCGTCGGCGGTGCCGGCCTCTCGGGCATCCAGTCCGCGGGCGAGATCGCGGAGTTCCGCGACAAGCACCGCGCGCCGATGGACATCTACCTCGTCGAGGCGCTGGAGGAAATCTTCCCGCCGGGCGACCCGGAGATCCAGGGTGCGCTCCGCAAGCGCCTGCAGGAGAACGACATCGAGATCCTCACCGACGACCCCATCACGGAGGCCGAGGAGGACACCATCCACTTCGACGAGCGCGACCCCATCGACTTCGACGTGTTCCTCTGGACCGGCGGCGTCACCGGTCGCGACGCCATGGACGGCGTCGACGTGGAGAACGAGCACAACCGTCTCAACGCCGAGATGGACTTCCAGACCTCCGACGAGCGCGTGTTCGCCCTCGGTGACTCCGCCGTCGTCGACCAGCCCGGCGAGCATCCCGCCCCGCCGACGGCCCAGGCCGCCTGGCAGGCCGCCGAAGTCGTCGCCGACAACGTCGTCCGCGCTATCAACGGCCAGCGGCTCGAGACGTGGACGCACGAGGACAAGGGGACAGTCGTCTCCGTCGGCGAGAGCGCCGTCGCCCACGACGTCTACATCTCTCCCATCACTACCTTCGGCGGCCTCCCCGCGAAGATGCTCAAGAAGGGCATCGCAGCGCGCTGGATCGCCGACCTGACCTCGTACAAGCGCGCCTGGAACGCCTGGGACGCGCTGTAACGCGGACCGAACGCTCCTCGCTCGCTCCGATCCTTTATATCCGAAACCGCACCCAGAGCCGTCGTGTCCTGAACGACGACGGCGTGGGGGACGAGGCGGGTGTGTGACACACCCCACGCTCGCGGTGCTGTCACCTGTTCGCTACCGCGGTTCGCGGTCGCCGCGTCGACTCAGTCGATGGAGAGCCCGGCGTGCCAGCGGTCGACGCCGGCCTCGGCTTTCACCTCGTCCATCTTCGCCAGCAGCTTCGTCGCCAGCGACGCGGTCTCCGAGGCGCGACGCTCGCCCTCGGTGCGGAACTCGCCGGTGACGCGGTTGGCGTACACCGAGCAGACCGCCCCCGCCCGGAGCCCGTAGATGTTGGCGATGGTCATGATGGCCGCGGCCTCCATCTCGATGTTCTTCACGTTGGCCTCCTGCAGGTGGTCGACGAGGTCCTCCGCGCCCTCGGCCATGAAGCCCTCGAAGCCGGGGCGACCCTGCCCGGAGTAGAACGAGTCGGCCGACATCGTGACGCCGGTGTGGTAGTCGTAGTCGAGGCGCTCGGCGGCGGCGACGAGCGCGCTGACGACCTCGAAGTCGGCCGTCGCGGGGTACTCGTCCCGGACGTACGCCTTGCTGGTTCCCTCCTGTCGCATCCCGCCGGTGGTGATGACGAGGTCACCCACCTCCATCTCGGGCTGGATGGCCCCACAGGAACCGACGCGGATGAACGTGTCCGCGCCGACCCGAGCCAGCTCCTCGACCGCGATGGCGGCCGACGGCGAGCCGATACCCGTCGAGGTGACCGAGATGGGCTCGCCGTCGTAGGTGCCCGTCGCGGTGCGGTACTCGCGGTGATAGGCGACCTCCTCGGCGTCGTCCCAGAAGCCAGTTATCTTGTCGACTCGCTCCGGGTTGCCCGGCAGCAGGACGGTGTCGGCCACGTCGCCAGGCGTCAGCTCCACGTGGTACTGCATCTCCTGGTTCGGGTCTTCGCTCGCGTCAGTCATGGCCCCGCCTTCACCGTCCGACAAGAAAGGTCTGTTCACTCCCGTCCCAGGGTCTTCGCGGAGATGGCGTCGGGGAGGAGGCTGCCGAGTGAATACGACCGGTTCGTGTCCCCCTCGTCACAGACCACGACCATGTCGTCGTCCGCGAACTCCGAGAGCGTCTGCCGGCACATCCCGCAGGGGGTAACACCGTCCTGTTCGCCGGAGGAGACCGCGACGCGCTCGAACTCCTGCTGGCCGTCGGAGACCGCCTTGCCGACGGCGACCTCCTCCGCGTGCAGGCTGTTCGAGTAGTTCGCGTTCTCGATGTTGCAGCCGGCGTAGACGGTGCCGTCGGCGGTCAACAACGCGGCGCCGACGGTGTACTCCGAGTACGGCGCGTACGCGTTCTCCTGTGCCGTTCGCGCCCGCTCGACGAGGTCAGCGTCGTCCATGGCCCACGGTACCCGGGCCAGGGTGAAGTAGCCCCCGGCTTTTCGGGGGCGTTCGGGAGAAGGCGGTGTTGTGGACCGCTCGAAACGCCAGTCAGTCCTCGCCGGACTCGTAGTGCTCGCCGGCGGCCTCGGGCAGTCGGGTGCGGCCGACCAGTACGAGGACGATGACGACCACGAGGTACGGCAGCATCAGGAACACCTCCGTCGGGGCGATTCCCTGGAGCCGGATCTGGAGCGCCTGCAGCCCGGAGAACAGGTACGACGCGGCGAACGCCCCGAACGGGTTGTAGTTGCCGAACAGGTACGCCGCGATGGCGATGAACCCGCGGCCGTCGACCATCGTCTGGCCGGCTCCGCTGAAGCTCCCGACCGCGCCGAGCGAGAGCGCCGTCCCGCCGATCCCCGAAAAGAACCCGGAGATGAGCACTGCCGCGTAGCGCACGCGGTCGACGTTCACGCCGACGGTGTCCAGCGCCTTCGGGTTCTCCCCGCTGGCGCGGACCCAGTATCCGAAGCTGGTCCGATTGAGCCCGTACCAGGCGACGGGGACCGAAACGAGCATGATGATGACCATCGGGCTCGCGTCGAACAGTATCTCCCCGGCGACAGGGATCTCCGAGAGAACCGGTATCGTCCAGTTGTCGAACGTCCCGACCTGGGCGGTCGAGGGCTGCCCGTAGACGACCTTCGCCGCGAACGGGGCGAGCCCGAGGGCGATGAGCCAGACGGCCAGCCCGGCGATTATCTGATCCGCCTGGTAACGGATACAGATGACACCGAAGAGGAACGCGAGCAGCATGCTCGCGACGACCCCGCCGGCGAGTCCGACCCAGATGTTCGGGATCAGGAGCTGGAGCCCTGGGTCGATGGTGTAGGTGCTTCCCCCGAGGTCGAACGTGACGACCGGCGGAATCCCCGTCGACTGACCCGGGCCGAGCAGGTCCGTGACGAGGACGCTGACGAACGCCGAGATGATGAGCAGTCCCTCGAGACCGATGTTGATGATGCCGCTCTTCTCGGCGTAGAGGCCACCGATAGCGGTCAGCGCGATGGGGACTGCGAGTCGAAGCGAGGACTCGATGGTGCCGGTCTCGGTCGCTGTCCAGAACAGTTCGCCGGCCGCCGACTCCGGCTGGAGGATACCCCAGATGGAGACGATGGCCAGCAGTGCCACCGTCACGCCGGTCGCCCTGCGTCTGAGCCCGGTCCTATCCATCCTCCTCACCTCCGTCGGTCGTGGCGGCGGCGGGAGCCGGCTCGTCGCCGACGCCGAGGTACTTGCCGATGAGACGGAAGAACTCCGGCATGGCGACGAACAGGATGATGAGCCCCGAGAGCACGTTGACGAGCTCCGGCGGGACGTCCGTCTGGAAGTTCAGCGTGTTCCCACCGCTCTTGAGCACCCCGAACAGCACCGAGCCGAAGACGACGCCGATGGGGTTGTTTCCGGCGAGGACGGACACCGTGATGCCGTCGAAGCCCAGGCTCGGAACCTCCTGGCCGGTCAGGAACCTGCCGTTGGCCAGGAGCACCCACAGCGCGCCGGCGATACCGCCGAGCGCCCCGGAGATGGTCATGCTCCTGACGATGGTGCGCTCCGCGTCGACGCCTGCGTACGTCGCCGCCTCCGGCTGGAGCCCGCTCGTCCGGACGTCGAAGCCGAACGATGTGCCCCAGAGCACGTAGTAGACCACGGCTGCGAGCACCAGCGCGAGCACCAGCGCGAGGATGGAGAATCTCGACTCCTGGAACCCCAACGGGATGCTCGGGAGGAGCGAGTTGACCGGCACCATCCGGGTCTGGGTCCCGCCCGTCGACTGTGGGTCCTGGAAGAACTCCCGGACCAACAGCGTGGTCGCGTAGTACGCCACGAAGTTCAGCATGATCGTCGTGATGACCTCGTTCGCGTCGGCGTAGGCCTTCAACGCGCCGGGGATTGCCCCCCAGATGCCGCCGGCGACCGCGCCGGCGAACAGCGCGAGGGGCAGCAGGATGACCGTGCCGGCGACGCCGGCGGGCACGAAGTCCGCGACGAAGAGGACGGCGACCGCGGACGTGAGCGCGCCCCAGACCATCTGCCCCTGCGTGCCGATGTTGAACAGCCCCGCACGGAACGCGACTGCGACGGAGAGCCCGGTGAACAGCAGCAGCGTCGCCCGCTGGAGGAACACCTCCATCGAGAAGTTCGTCGGCTGCCAGCCGCTCTCCCACGGGAGGCCACCGATGGCCCCGATGAAGAGCTTCTCGTAGACGTTGATCGGGTCGTAGCAGGACTGGAAGCCGAACATCGAGAGCCGGCCGTCGAACAGCAGAATCTCGAAGCTCCCCGGCAGCGGGATGGCGATGTGGTAGTTGGCACCGGCCTCGCAGGCCGCACCGAGTCCGGAGACGAACACGATGAGACCACCGACGACGATCGAGAGTGCGAGCGCAGCCACACTGATGACGGCCCGTTCGGCCCCGGAGGCACCGACGAGCCGTTCGAGCACGTCGCGGGCCCGGCTCATGGCTTGCCTCCTGTCTTCCGCACCGTCTCGATGCCGTCGGGGCGTTCACCGGCCATCAGTAGGCCGATCTCCTCCTCGGAGGTCTCCTCGGGGTCGACGATGTCGACGAGTTCGCCCTCGTACATCACGCCGAGTCGGTCCGAGAGCTGTCGCACCTCGTCGAGCTTCGAGGAGATGAGCAACACGGCGCGGTCGCGCTGTCGCAGGTCGAGCAGCTCCTCGTGGATGAACTCCGTCGAACCGATGTCGACGCCACGGGTCGGGTGCGTGGCGACGACGACCGATGGGTCCCGTTCGAACTCGCGACCGACGATGAACTTCTGCTGGTTCCCACCGGACAGCGAGTGTGCGTCTGCGTCGGCGTTCGGGGGCCGCACGTCGTACGTCTCGATGATGTCCTCGGCGTGTCCCCTGACGGTGTCCCACTCGATGCGACCGCTCTTCGAATACGGCTCGGAGTGCTGGCTCCCGAGCAGTCCGTTCTCGACGAGGTCGAAGTCCATCACGAGCCCGCGCTCGTGGCGGTCCTCCGGGATGTACGCCATCCCGTCCTCGATGCGCTGGCGGCGGGAGTGGCCGGTGACGTCCTCGCCTTCGATCACGATTCGGCCGGACGTGGGTGACTCGAGACCGGTGATAGCCTCGACCAGCTCGGACTGTCCGTTGCCGTCGACACCGGCGATGCCGAACACCTCGCCACCCCGGACCTCGAACGAGACGTCTTTCACGCGGTCGATGTCGTCGCTGTCGGTGACGGTGACGTCGTCCACGGCGAGGGTGGTCTCGCCGGGTTCGTGCTCGGGCACGTCGACCTCGAGCAGCACCTCCCGGCCGACCATCATCTCCGCGAGCTCGTCCTGGTTGGTCTCGTCGGCGGGCACGGTGGCGATGCTCTCGCCGTCACGGAGGACGGTGATGTCGTCCGCGGAGTGCATCGCCTCACCGAGCTTGTGCGTGATGAAGATGACCGTCTTACCCTGTGCGGTCAGCTCGTCGAGCACCCCGTAGAGGTCCTCGACCTCCTGCGGTGTGAGCACCGCCGTCGGCTCGTCGAGGATGAGCACGTCGGCACCGCGGTAGAGCGCCTTCAGGATCTCGACGCGCTGCTGGACGCCGACGCTGACGTCCTCGACGGTCTCGGTCGGGTCGACGTCGAAGCCGTACCGTTCGCTCAGGTCCCGGACCTCCTGAATGGCCTGCTGTTCGTCGACGGTGAGTCCGAAGTACTTCCGGGGCTCCTGGCCGAGGACGATGTTCGCCCATATCTCCATGGGGTCGACTAGCATGAAGTGCTGGTGGATCATGCCGATGCCCGCGTCGATGGCGTCGCGCGGCGACCGGAAGTCGCGGCGCTCGCCATCGACGTACACGTCGCCCTCTTCGGGCTGGAGCAGCCCGTAGAGCACGTTCATCAGCGTTGTTTTCCCCGCCCCGTTCTCTCCCAGCAGTGCGTGCACCGACCCCTTCTCCACGGTCAGATCGACCTGGTCGTTCGCGACGACACCGGGGAACCGCTTCGTGATACCTGCCAGTCTGACTGCTGTGTTACTCATTGCTATCCGATGGAACGTGGTTCATCTGGGACCGGGCTCAGGGCTCGGTCGGGACGGTGATTTCGCCGTCGATGATGGCCTGTCGGGAGGCGTCGATCTGGTCCTTGACGTCCTGCGGGATGGCGTCGCCGAGCGCGTCGCCGTAGACGCAGGCCACACCGTCGGACTCCAGGCCGAGCGTCGTGACGCTGCCACCGTTGAACTCCCCGTTGACCTCGTTCTCGATTGCGGTGAACACCGCGGTGTCGACGCGCTTGACCATGCTCGCGACGATCGAGTCGGCGAAGTCGGGTTCGCTGCGGGACTGGTCGGCGTCGACGCCGATGGCGAACTTGCCACGCTCCTGTGCCGCCTGGAACACGCCGAGGCCGGACGCACCGGAGGCGTGGTAGATGATGTCCGCGCCGGAGTCGTACATAGAGAGTGCGGCTTCACGTGCGGTCGCGGCGTCGTTGAACGAGCCGACGTAGGAGCTCTGGACGTCGACGTCCTCGTTCGCGTACGAGACGCCAGCCTCGAAGCCCGCCTGGAACTTCTGGATGAGCGGTGCGTTGACACCCCCGACGAAGCCGACGTTCGTCGAGTCGGAGTCCGTCGAGCCCTGTCCGGCCTCGAACGACTGGCTCGTCAGCAGCCCGGCCAGGTGGCCGACCTGGAACGAGCCCTCCTCCTCCTTGAAGACGTAGCTCGCGACGTTATCGGTGTCGACGACGGAGTCGACGATCTGGAAGTGCTGGTCGGAGTAGCGGTCCGCGTTCTCCGTGAGCGCGTCCGTCTGTGCGAACCCGATGCAGGAGATGAGATCGTAGTCCCCCGACTCCGCGAACTGTCGCTGTGCTGGGATGAAGTCGGAGTTCTGCTCCGGCTGTGCCTCCTCGAACGAGATGCCGAGCTGCTCTTCGGCCTGGAGCGCACCCTGCTGGGCCATGTCGTTGAACGACTTGTCGCCGAGGCCGCCGGTCGCGTACACCATCCCGACGTTCACGTCGGCGCCGGCGTCGCTCCCGTCCTCGGTCTGGGTCTCGGTGCCGTCGCCCGACTCGGTCTCCGTCGAGTCGCTCCCCTCGGTCGGGGTGTCCGTGCCGTCTCCATCGTTGTCTGTGCTGCTGATACACCCTGCGAGCGCGATGGTGCCGGCCGCACCGGTACCCTTCAGGAACCGCCGCCTACCACTGTTCGGGCTCATGGAGACCACCTTTGCAACCACACGAAAAAACTCTTTGGAATGCGAGACGGCCAGTAGCGGGCGTCTCGGGAGGGAATACGCCGGCTATATAAATTAAATACGACTCTGGGGAGAATGAAAACGGGCCGTCTGTCTCGGACCGTCGGTCAGCGCTCGGCGGCGACCGCCGTCTCCACGACCGAGGTGGCCTCGTCGACGAGGGCGTCCACGTCGTCGCTCTCGGCGTACACCCGGACGTAGGGCTCGGTCCCGCTCGGCCGGACCAGCACCCAGGAGCCGTCGGTGAGGTCGATGCGGACGCCGTAGTCGGTGTCCACGTCGCCCTCCGGGAACGCCTCCGGGAGGTTCGTCCCGAGCCGTTCCATCGCACCCGTCTTCGCCTCGTCCGGACAGTCGACGCTCACCTTCCGGTACGGGCGTTCGGTGATGGGTTCGCGGAGTGCGGCCAGCCCGCCCGCCTCGGCGACCAACGTCGAAACGACAGCGGCACTCGTGACCCCGTCGATCCAGCCGCCGAATGCGGTGTGGATGTGCTTCCACGGCTCGGCGGCGAACACAACTTCGGTGTGCTCGTCACCTGCCGACCGCTCGCGGGCGATGCCCTCGTGCAGCGCACCCAGCCGGACCCGCTCGACGCGACCGCCGCCGGCTTCCACGCGTTCGTCGATGCGCGCAGACGCGTTGGGGGTCGTCACCACGACGGGGTCCTCGGCGTCGCTCAGCTCGGTGTAGTGGCCGGCGAGCATCGCCAGCACGGTGTCCTCGTGGACGACCTCGCCGTCGCCGGTCGCGACGACGATGCGGTCCGCGTCGCCGTCGTGTGCGATACCGAGGTCGAACGTGCCGGCCTCGAGCAGCGACAGGAACTCCGTGAGCGTCTCCGGCGTCGGCTTCGACGGTCGACCCGGGAACCGGCCGTCGACGTTGGCGTTGACCGCGACGACCTCGGCTCCGAGCGCCCGGAGCACCTGTGGCGTCGCGAGGCTCCCCATGCCGTTGCCGCAGTCCACCGCGATCCGGAGGCCCGCCAGCGGCTCCCTCTCAGAGTCACCAGCACCCAGACCTCGGGCGTAGGCCGCCACGGCGTCCCGGTAGTCGTCGAGGATCGCCCCGGTGTGGCCGTCTCCCCACTCGTCCCACGGGACGGTGTCGTTCTCGCCGTCGACGCGTTCCTCGATTCGCTCCTCGGCGTCGCGCGCGTACTCGACACCGTCGTCGAACAGCTTGATGCCGTTGTCCTCCGGTGGGTTGTGACTGGCGGTCAGCATCACGCCGCGACGGCCCCGCGAGGCGAACGCGAGCGCCGGCGTCGGGAGCTGGCCGACCCGGACCACGGTCGCGCCGGCGCTCTCCAGTCCGGCCTCCATCGCGGCCGACAGCGCGGGCCCAGTGTCGCGCCCGTCGCGGCCGACGACGAACCGGTCACCGTCGCGGCCGGCCGCCCGTCCGACCGCCATCGCCAGCTCCGGTGTGACGCGCTCAGCGACCGGTCCTCGGATTCCCGCCGTCCCGAACAGTGTCATACCGGGGGGTTGCCCCGAGGCCCACTTAATTTGTGGCATACGCCCGTCGGACGGCGGGCCCGGGCTTTAAGCGAGCCGGTCACGTACGCTGTCGCCATGTCTGGAAGCCGGTTTCGAGGTGTGGTTGCTCCGTGCACGACGTGAGCGACCACCTACCGGTCGACGAACTCAGACCCGGGACGAACCTCCTCGTAACCGGCCCGCAGGGCGTCGGCAAGTACGAACTGCTCTGTGACCTGCTCGCGACGGGCATCGAACGCGGGCAACGCGGCGTCGTGGTCTCGACCAGCCAGAGCGCGCCGGCCGTCCGTGACGACATCTCAGGCAGGACCGCGACTGCGGACCCCAGCCTGTCGGTCGTGGACTGCGTCTCCGAGCGTCGTGGCGGGTCGACTCCCCGGAACCCCGACACCGAGTACGTCGCGTCGCCATCGGACTTCAGCAGCATCGGCATGGCTGCGTCCGAGTTCCTCGCCCGGGCGGACGGGCGGGGGACGGACACCCGGCTCGGGTTGCACTCGCTCTCGACCATGCTGCTGGAGGCCGACGTGAAGACCGTGTTCCGGTTCACGCATATCCTCACCGGGCGTCTCAGTGGCGTCGCGGGCCTCGGAGTCGTGACGCTCGACGATGGACACGACCAGCAGACGATGAACACGCTGAGACAGCTGTTCGACGGCGTCGTCGAGACCAGACACGGCGTCGACTCGCGCGAGTGTCGAGTCGTCGGAATCGAGGAGTCGGCGACCGGGTGGACCCGGTTCTAGAGTTCGACGCCGCTCGGGATGAGACTCTGGTTGCGGAGGAGGTTCCCGTCGACGTTGTAGACCAGGAACGTGCTCTTGTCGTAGCTGACGAACTCCTCGTCGTCGAGCAGGATGTGGACCCCGTACTCGCCCTCGTCGCCCGCGTGTTCGCCGTAGCGCCGCGCGGCGCGGATGAACTTCAGGACGTTCTCGGCGGACTCGTTGAGTTCGAGGACGAAGTCACCGGTGATCCGGTTCGTGACGCTGACGACCCCCTGCGCGTCCTCCTCGTCGACCGCGGTCTGGAGCCGGAACGCGACGTCCGTCTCGCCGGCGTCCAGCGGTTCGCCCGCCGGCCCCGTGAGGCGCTCTCGCAGTGTGGCGACTGGTCCCTCGAACGAGATGGTTACCGTCGGCCGTTCGGGGGGCCCGTCCTCATCGACCCAGTCGACGTTGCTGACCTGCAAAGTGAAGTAGTCACGCCTCATTCAACAGCACTATCTTCGGTCTCACGCAGTATGAACGTAACGACCGGGGCAGGCAAGCAGCCCCGCCTCACTGTCGCGGTTTCGGACATGTAGAGATATTGACACGTCGAAACGACGCGGCGTGGAACAGCACCGACAGCTTTTACGTTCGGCGGCGTCGGTTCGAGGATATGGTATGGATCAGCTCCGAGTACGTCGAGGAGTTCGCGGTGCTCACGACGTGGCTATCGGTCCTGTTGCCCTGGTCGGTCGTCCGTGCCTCCAGCGCGGAGGGCGCGGAACTCGTCGTCCTCCGATTCCCCTTCTTCGGCATCCAGTACGTGTTCGGGACGGGGCTCGTCGACGGGACCACCGTCAGGACGCCCTGGGAGTACTACACACTCAACGCCGGGCAGTTCCCCGCACAGGCGACGGCCTACCTCGTGTGGACGGTCGCAGCCGTTCTCCTGGTCGCCGCGGTCGTCCTGAGCATCCTGATGTACTTCGAATCGGACGTGGTCGAGAAGCTGCCCGGAGGTGGCGTCTACGCCATCGGCGCGTCGATGCTCGCACTCGGTATCGCGTTCACCGCAGCAGCGGTCCAGCTCCACGCCAACCAGCCCGCGGACATCCTGGGCTGGGGGCTGTACGTCCCCATCGGACTGCTCGGAGTCCTCTTCTTCTACGCGTTCGGCCTCCTCGACCTGTTCGCGGACCGCGCCTGAGCCCATCGCGAATCTGCGCTCGTTCCGTGGTTGGCCACCTCATTTAAGTCTCGGTGCCCCCAATCGATTTCAAGAACCACCGTTCGGTCCGTCGGACGGGCCCGTCCCAGGGGAGGCGACCGTACACACGATGACAGATCCAGGCCAGCAGGCACCGAACGTTATCTCGAGCGACGAGAGCGACGGCACCGTCACGCCCGGGGCGGTCGCCTCGGGGCGGAGCGACTCACTGATCGAGCGAATCAAGCACACCCTCCAGATGCTCCGGGGGACGACCATCTCCCGCGAGCCCTACTACCCGGACGAACATGGGGAGCTCGTCACCTTCGACGGGCTCGACGGCTGGGAGGAGATCGACCGCTACTGGGTCAACGCCCCGTACGCGTACGTCAGCATCAACCACGACAAGGACGCCAACGAGTTCCGGTATCACGTCGTCGAGCCCGAACTCGACGAGTACGAACTCGCGCTGCTCGAGACGCTGTTCGAGGACGTCCGCGACCCGCTGGTCTACCAGCGGGACATCGACGACGGCGACCCGGACGACGTGCTCGACGACGCGCTGCTGGACCACCTCGAACGGTACGGGGCCGACGTCGACATGGCCACCTACCACAAGCTGTTCTACTACCTCTGGCGGGCGTTCCGTGGGTACGGCAAGCTCGACCCCGTGATGCACGACCCGCACGTCGAGGACATCTCGTGTGACGGCTACGACCTCCCGCTGTTCGTCTACCACGACGAGTACACCGACATCGAGACCAACGTCACCTTCCCGCAGGAGGAGCTGGACAACTTCGTCGTCCGACTGGCCCAGCACTCGGGCCGACACATCTCCATCGGCGACCCGATGGTCGAGACGACGCTGCCGGACGGTTCGCGTGCCGAGCTGGCGTTGGGCGAGGAGGTGACCCCGCGTGGCTCCGCGTTCACCATCCGGAAGTACGCCGAGGAGCCGTTCACACCCATCGACCTGCTGGAGTACGGCACGTTCAACGTCGACCAGATGGCGTACCTCTGGCTGGCCATCGAGAGCAACAAGTCGCTCATCTTCGCCGGCGGGACGGCGTCCGGGAAGACGACGAGCATGAACGCTATCTCGATGTTCATCCCGCCGCGCTCGAAGGTGCTGACCATCGAGGACACCCGCGAGCTGACGCTGTACCACGACAACTGGCTCTCCTCGGTCACGCGCGAACGGCTCCACGAGGGGACCGACGTGACGATGTACGACCTGCTGCGGTCCGCGCTACGCCACCGCCCCGAGTACATCATCGTCGGGGAGGTCCGCGGGGAGGAGGCCATCACGCTGTTCCAGGCGATGAACACGGGTCACACGACGTACTCGACGATGCACGCGGACTCCGTGCGGACCGTCATCAACCGGCTGGAGAACGAGCCGATCAACGTCCCCCGGTCGATGGTCCAGAGCCTCGACATCCTCTGTGTCCAGACGCTCACCCGCTTCGACAGCGAGCGCGTCCGCCGGAACAAGACCATCGCGGAGATCGAGGGCATCGACCAGCGGACCGGCGAGCTCGACTACTCGACGGCGTTCACCTGGAACGCCGAGGACGACACGTTCGGCTCCTCCGGCTCGCAGGTGCTCGACGAGATCCGCGACGAGCGGGCCTGGAGCCAGCAGGAGCTCCTGCAGGAGCTCCGGAACCGACGCCGCTTCCTCGAGTACCTCCGCGACCAGGGGATCGACGACTACCGGCGGTTCACCGCGCTCATCAACGAGTACTACGCCGACCCCGAGGCCGCACTGGAGCGCATCGAGGCGATGGACCAGGAGCCCGGGATCGCCGAGGCCGGGACGGACTGATATGGCCTGGACGAGCTGGATTCCGCTGGTGCTGGCGATCTTCATCGTCCTGCCGGTGCTCCTCGCGCCGGTGAGCGTGCACGCGGACCGCGTCGTCTCCCGGTTCGCCCTGCTCATCTTCGGGACGTACGCGAACCGGAAGGGCCGGAACAAGGCTATCCGGAAGAAACAGCTCCGGGCGGCGCACATGCCGACCACGTACCGGACCTACTCGGCGAAGACGATGCTGTACAGCGCGGTCTTCGCCGTCGCCGGCACCATCATGGGGATGTACGTCATCTGGTTCGGTCTGGTCCTGCTCGCCATCGACGCCGAGACCATCCGCCAGACGTTCCCCCCGGAGCTGCACTTCCTCACCGACTTCGTCGGCCTGCCCTCCCTGACCGTGATCGAACTGTTCGGCCTGATGGTCGTGACGAGTCTGACCCTCGGGGTCGCCTTCGCCGGGGCGACCTACTGGCTGCGCTGGTGGTATCCGCAGTACGTCGCCGACGAGCGCGAACGCCGCATCGAGGCGTCGCTCCCGAGGACCATCGCGTTCATCTACGCGCTGTCGCGCTCGGGCATGGAGTTCCCGAAGGTGCTGCGCATCCTCGCCGAGAACGACGGTATCTACGGCGAGTCCGCCAACGAGGTCCGCGTCGCGGTCAGGAACATGGACATGTTCGGACAGGACATGATCACGGCCATCCAGACGATGGCCCGGCGCTCGCCGAGCTCGCAGTTCAAGGAGTTCTCTGAGAACCTCGCGAGCGTGCTCCAGTCCGGCCGGTCCCTCTCTACGTTCCTGGAGCAGCAGTACCGCGACTTCCAGGAGGAAGCCGAGTCCCAGCAGGAGAAACTGCTGGACCTGCTCGCGACGCTCGCGGAGGCGTACGTGACGGTCCTGGTCGCCGGCCCCCTGTTCCTCATCACCATCCTGGTCGTCATGGGTATCGCGGTCGGCAACACGCTCGAACCCCTCCGTGTGTTCGTCTACGTCATCCTCCCGGCGTCGAACCTGGCGTTCCTCGTCTACCTGCTCTCGGTGACCGACACGCTGTCCACCCAGCGCGGCTACGAGGACGTCGATGCGCCGGTGGACGGGCTCGCGGGGGTCCGCCTCAGCGACGGCGCTGCCGCCTCGAACGCACAGACCGACGGCGGCTACGAACAGGCCGAGTCGAGTGCGGACCGAACCGCCGCGAACCGGAACCGGCTGGAGGCCTACCGGCGGTTCCGGTGGCTCCGTGGCAAGCTCGGCAACCCGGCCCGAACCGTCATCGAACGGCCAGTGACGGTGCTCTGGGTGACGCTCCCGGTCGCACTGCTCATCGTCGCGTTCCGACTCCCGCAGAGCCTCACTGCGACCGGACTCGACATCCGGTCGTTCGACGACGTGCTCATCCAGACGCTCCTGTTCGTGGTCGGGACGTTCGCGATCGCCTTCGAGGTCCACCGACGGCGCGCGGAGGCAATCGAGTCGGCGGTGCCGGACCTGCTCGACCGTCTCGCCAGCGTCAACGAGGCCGGGATGACCGTCGTCGAGTCAATCGAACGGGTCCGCCGGAGCGAACTCGGTGCGCTGGACGTCGAGCTGGAGCGCGTCTGGGCGGACATCCGCTGGGGGGCGGACGTCGAGACCGCCCTCAAGCGGTTCGAGTCCCGGCTGCGGACGTCCATCATCTCACGGGTCGTCACGCTGACGACGCAGGCGATGAACGCCAGCGGCGACCTCGCGAGCGTCCTGCGCATCGCGGCGGGCCAGGCGAAGTCGGACCGGCGGCTGAAGCGCGCACGTAGACAGGAGATGCTGACCTACATGGCGGTCGTCTACATCGCCTTCTTCGTCTTCCTGTTCATCATCGTCGTGCTCTCGACGGTCCTCATCCCGAACCTGCCGGACAGCGGTACCGGTACCGTCATCAACGGCACGGGCGCGGGGCAGTCCGGGGCCTCGGGCGTTCCCGCGGTCGGGGGCATCGGTGCCACCGGCGGTATCGACAAGGCGGAGTACACGCTGGTGTTCTTCCACACGACCGTCCTCCAGGGGCTGCTCTCCGGGTTCATCGCCGGTCAGCTCTCCTCGGGTGACGTCCGCACCGGAGCGAAGCACGCCGCCATCCTCGTCGCGCTGGCCTACGCCTGCTTCCTCCTGCTCATCCCTGGCCCGTGAGCGAACGGAACCGCTAACCGACTGTGGGCCGACGGTCCGCCCATGGACCGGTCGCCGCGCGGCACGCGGTCGACGTACGACCGAATCGCCGACCACTTCGCCCAGACCCGCGAGTACGCCTGGCCGGAGGTCGAGTCCTTCCTCGAGAACCGGGAGGGCGTCGTGGGCCTCGACCTCGGCTGTGGCAACGGGCGGCACGCCGAGCTCCTCGCGGCCCGCTGTGACAGCGTGGTCGGTCTCGATATCTCGGGTGGGCTGCTCGCTACCGCCCAGGAGCGCGCCCGCGAGCGTGACTTCGGCGTCGAACTCGTGCAGGCCGACGCCGCACGGCTCCCGCTGGCGACGGGCAGCGTCGACCTCGCGGTGTACGTCGCCACCGTACACCATCTGCCGACCCGGGAGGCCCGCCGCCGCAGTCTCGACGAGCTCGCCCGCGTGCTCTCGCCCGACGGGACCGGCCTCGTCTCCGCCTGGAGCACCGCCCACGACAGATTCGACGGCGAAGAGCCGGAGCGGAGCGGCGGCTCCTCGGACAGCCCGGCCGGGGAGCGGAGCGACCCGCGACGCCGCGACACGGGGTTCGATACGACGGTCGACTGGACCCTGCCCGGCGGCGAGACCGTCCCGCGGTTCTACCACGTCTACAGCCCGGCGGAGTTCGACGAGGACCTCGGCGCCAGCGACCTCGCGGTCGTGTCGTCACGGGTCTCCTCGGGCAACTGCTATGCAACCGTCACCGAACAGAAAAGACCTTAAGTCGCCGCGAAGAAGTACTCTTTGCGCACACCCGTTGGTGTGGGATTCGCGTGCCCCTGTGGGCCCTCGCGCACGGCTCGCTCGGGCGTCTTCGGTGATGGCTTTCATCACCGCTTTCGAACACTCCCTACCGGCCCGGTTCGCGGTCCGGTGCGGCGTCGGCTTCCGAAGGAGTCTTATTATGCGGCGCGACAACGAAGAAGTGTTGCGAGCGCCGGTGTGCCACGGAGCGTAGCGACGTGGCGCTCGGGGCGAGCGAACGCAGTCAGCGAGCGCCGGTGGTCTAGTGGTAGGACCTGAGCCTTCCAAGCTCATGGCCCGGGTTCAAATCCCGGCCGGCGCATACCGACTCGAACGCAGTGAGAGGCGTGTCTGGGTCTCACCGGGGTTTGAATCAGGGAGCGGAACGAAGTGGAGCGACCGTGGTTCAAATCCCGGCCGGCGCATTCTCTCGGACCAGTGAACGAGGAGCGACAGCGATTCAGAGCCACGTGGCCTCCCTCTCGGGCGCGTACTCGGCGAGGATGTCGGCCACTCGGTCGGGCTGTTCGAAGTGGTCCCGGTCGAACCGGTATGCCTGGAGCGGGAACCAGGTGTGGACGACGAGCTCGCGGTCGGTCAGCTCGTAGCCGCGGACGTACCACCAGGAGAGCCGCGACCGGAGACCGGAGCGGCCGTTCTGGACCACGATGCCGCCGTCGTAGACGGTGAACCGCCTCTCACGGTCCGGCATGAGGAAGGTTCCGATGGACGCCCCGAGGACGCCACCGACGATGGTCGGCCCGACTTCGGCGAGGAGCGTCCAGGCGCGTGTCGACTCGATCCAGGTAGCCCGGTGCGGGATGACGGCGACGCCGGCGAGCGGAGCGCCGATCACCGTCACGCCGGCGAGGACGGCGACGATGCGCATCCGCCTGACCGTTCGCGGGTGCGGACCCCCGTACCAGCTGACGCGGGCGACCTTGCCACCGAAGACGGTCTCGACGTGGCGGTCGCGGACGAGGACGAACGCGACGAGACCGACGAGGGCGCTGACGATGAACGGGAACACCAACGGGTGGGCCCCGGTCGCCTCGTCGTTCCCGGCGAGCGCGAGCAGCGCGAGGATGCCGCCGACGTGGAGTCCAAGCACGGCGGAGAGGACGTGCCGCTCGACGACTGGCGAGGCGAGGGACGGGCGGGACGCGAACACGCCCCCAACGAGCAGACAGGAGAGGAGACCGGTTGCCTGGACGGTCGGGTCGAAGACACCGGCGTCCACAACCAGACCGACGCCGAACGCGACGAGGAGGCCGACGTAGGAGCCGACCGCGAGACCGAGCTTGGTATCGAGGGAGGGCACGCGCGTAACGTATCAGCTTCGGAATAAAATAATTGCCATCTCCGGGTCGCCCAGGGTGGTTCAGGGAACGAGCAACACGGCCAGCGCCGCAGCGATGAACACCACCTTCAGCACGGTGTTCACGACCACCACCTTCGTCCCGAACTCGGGCCCCCAGATGCCGAACTGGAACGGGATGGAGCGCTTGAACGTCGAGAAGGCGAACGAGACGATGCCGCCGACGAGCATCGTGGCGACGGCGGCCTCGGGCGTGAACGGGTCGCCGAGCATGGGGGCGATGAACGCCGCGCCGCTGGTGGTGTCGATGGCGAAGACCGCGACGACGGCGGCGGCCTCGCCGGGCAGCCCGAGGAGGCCCGTCACGGGCTCGGCGACGACGGTGAACTGCGAGATGTCCACGCTCGCGGTGAGTACGGTGACGACCGTGTAGACGAGGACGAGCCGCGGAGCGATGTCCCGGAGCTTGTCGCGAGTGCTCAGCAGCGCGTCCACGACGGTCTCCCGGCGGGTGCGGGGCTCCTCGTCGTCATCGACGCCGGGGCCGCCGTCGCTGGCGACTCCCTCGGGCGTGTCGTCTGCCGCGTCGTCCGCCGGCGAGAGGAGGACTGCCCCGGCGACGATGCCCGTCAGCGTGATGCCCAGCGAGATCGCGGCGCGGGAGCCGACGTACAGCAGCCCCACGCGCAGGCCGAGGATGGGGATGAGCACCGGGACGTAGAACGTGAAGATGTGCTGGACGAAGCCGAAGAACGTGTTGATGGTGACCGCCACCAGCGTCGCCCGGTCGCCGAGGATGCCCTCCTCGCGGAACTCGGCGAGCATGCCGTAGCCGGCAGTCGGCGAGGCGGCCGTCGAGAGGATGGCGGTGCCGACCTCGTCGGGCAGGTTCGCGGGCGCTGTGAGCGGGCGGGAGAAGACGGCGACGTACTCGACCAGCCCGAACTCGACCGCGAGGTTCGCGAGAGTGAGACCGATACCGATGAAGACGAGTATGGAGAGCACCCGGCGCAGCACCGAGACCAGCAGGTCGAGCGGGACGCTTTCGATGCCGGCCTGGAGCGTCACGAGTGCGACGGGGAGCGTCACGGCTGGGTGTTGGCGTGGGACCGAAAAATGTGCGTCGGAACCGGTCCCCGTCGTCGGCTCCGGTTCGAGTCGCCGCTACCGCCGGCGGACGGCGACGAGCGCGACGAGCGCGACGAGCGCGACCCCCGGGCCGAAGCCGGGCGAGCCGCCGTCGTCGCTCTCCGCCGTCGTCGCGGGTGCCTCCTCGGTCGTCCCGGCGGCCGTCGTGCCTGCCGCCGTGGTGGGTGCGGCGGTCGGCGTCGCAGTCGCCGTCGCCGTCTCCGGCGATTCGAGTGTCACATCGAGGTCGCCCGCCATCCGGAGACCGTCGAAGTAGACGGGGTCGACGCTGCTGCTGTTGTAGCTGCCGTACACCTGGAGTTCGGCGTCCCCGTCCGCGAGCTGGCGGAGCTCGTGGTCCGAGAAGGTGACCGTGACCGTCTCCTCGCCGACCTCGACAGTCTGTGCCGCGACCATCGTCGAGGCGTTCGCGGTCGCGTAGAACGACCGGAGTTCGGTCGCGTTCTCGGGCAGGGCGAACTCGGCGGTCACCGTCCCCGCGCCGTCGAGCGTGACAGGGTCCTGTCCCGCGAGGTGGTTCACGCGCCGGATGCGGTCCGCGTCGGTCGGCGAGACGGGGCTGTGCGCCTGGATGTACTCCAGCGTGACCGTGCCGTAGAGGTCCTGCGTCTCGCTGACACGGGTCGCGTTCTCCAGCACCGAGCCCTCCCAGCCGGCCATGTAGGAGTTCACGGTGACGGTGTACGTCTCGTCCTCGGCGAGCGGCTCGCCGTTGACCCAGACGTCCTGGATGCGCTGGTCCGCGGGTACGTCCTCGTGGGGGACGTACTCGTAGGTGATGCCGGACACCTGGAGCTGCGGTTCGGCACCGTACTGCTGGCCGGTCTCGCTCTCCACCGTCACGACCTGGCTCTCCAGCAGCTGTGTCACCTCGTCGCCGGTCAGCTCGACCGTGACGAGCGTGTTGCCGAAGGGTAGCATGTTGTACACGTCGCCGACGGTGACCTCACCGGGGCCGTACACCGAGTTCGAGCGGATGCCACCGGCGTTGGTGATGGCGATGTCGGAGCCCTCCTTCCAGCGGAAGGCGTCGGTGACGAGGTTCCCGAGCGCGGTCTCGTCGTGGTAGTTCGACGCGAATCGGGCGTCGAGTTCGGTCCGCGTCTCGCCGACGACCTGCAAGAGCGCCTCGCCGCGCGTCTCGGTGATGATGCGGTCGGCGGTCGCGTTCTTCGTCGTGTTCTCGGTGACCGAGAGGAGCCGGCCGTTCCAGCTCGTGACCTCGCCCTCGGCGACGGTGAGGTTCACCTCGCCGACGTGCTCGGCGCGTGCCTCGGCCTCGACGATGACGGTGCCGTTGGTCGCCTGCGGCGGGTACTCGATCTCGTCGTCGCCGACGACGACGGCGTCGATACCCGACGTCCGGTTCGCGAGGTCCCGTGCGACCGGGACGCCGAAGTGGCCGGCGACGACGACCACGTCGACGTTCTCCTCCTCGCGGAGCTGGGTGGCGTACTCCTGGCCGGTCTCGGCGTAGTCGCGCAGCTCGTAGCCCTGTTCGTCGAAGTCCACGGCGGTCTTGCCCAGTATCTTCTCGTCCGCGAGGCCGATGACGCCGACGCGGACGCCGTCGCGCTCGACGACGGTGTACGGCTCGGTGCCCGGGATGGGTTCGCCGGAGTCGGCCTGCACGATGTTCGCCATGACCCACGGGAACGTCGAGGCGTCGGAGTAGTTCGCGACCGGCCCGAAGCCGTAGTCGAGGTCGTGGTTGCCGACGACCTCCACGTCGGGCTGGAGCACGTTGAGCACCTCGACGGGCAGCCGCCACTGGCTCACCGGCGCGAGCGAGTGCGGGCTGACCTGGTCGCCGCCGCCGACCACGACGGTGGGGTTGTCGTGGGCAGCGCGGCGCTCGTTGACGAGGTGGACCATCCGCGGGACGGTCGTGTTCTGTGCCATCGCCGTCTGGATGTCGTTGTACGTCAGGAGCGTGACCGTCGTCGAGTTGTTTGACTCGTTGTCGGTCGGGGCCACCGTCGACCCCGTCGCGGTAGCTGTCGTACCGGACACCGCTTCGGCGGTGTCGGCCCCTGTCGGTGCGGCCGCGCCCGACGCCACCGGCAGCCCGGCGGCGACGACCGCGAGCGCGAGGACGATCGCAATGAATCGGCGCATACACCGAAGTCAAGGCGGGCATCGGCCCATAAAACCTGCCAAAGACTATCACCGTCGGGTACTGTTGTCACAGTTGCACGACAGTCCGCTCGTGAGAGTCACCCAGCCGACCGCCGTCGAAAGACCGTTGTACCGACCGGCCGTCGCTCCCGTCGTGAGCGACGTCGAACTCGCAGTGCTCGGCTGGCCCGAGGACGGGCCGACGCTCCGGCTCGACTACCGACGGTTCAGCTACGCCGGGAAGTTCGTGATGTCCTCGACCGGGAAGGCCGTGGTTCGCGACGCGGGGGTCGACCCCGATGCCGGCGGCGAGTACGACGACCACGTCCTCGCCGCGGTCGCGTTCAACGAGGACCGCACCGACCCCGAAGCGCTCTGGCTCCGGTACGTGACCGTCCGCGAGGACCAGCGCGGTGAGGGACTCGGCCCCCGGCTCGTGCGGTTCGCGTACGACCGGGCCCGCGAGCGCGGCTACGAGCGCGTCCGCATCGCCGTGAACAACCCGTACTCCTACGAGGCGCTGTACCGGGCGGGCTTCGGCTTCACGGGCGACGAGACCGGCCTCGCCGAACTCGTCCTCGAACGACCCGGCGACCGGTCCGCCGACCGCTACCGCGCCGGGCTCGACGTCCTCGGCCGACGCGACGACCTCTCCGCGGGTGAACGCGAGTTCGTCGCGCGCAAGCGGGAGCGCGGGCCGCCAGCGACGGGCGATGGCGGCGACACGCCCGACCGGGACCGCCAGGATTGAAGCCACCCAGGCCGTAGGGTGACCGATGGGTAACGCAGACCTCCGGGACCTCGCACACCTCGAGACGGTACCGTTCGACGAGCTGGACCCCGGCGTCGTGGCGGTCGACGCCCACAACTGGCTCTACCGCTACCTCACGACGACCGTCCGGTGGACGAACGACGACATCTACACCACCAGCGACGGCGACGAGGTGGCGAACCTGGTGGGTATCGTCCAGGGACTGCCGAAGTTCCTCGAACACGACCTGAACCCCGTGATGGTGTTCGACGGCGGTCCGTCCGAGCTGAAGGCCGACGAGATAGCCGACCGGCGCGAACAGCGCGAGAAGTACGAGTCGCAGTTGGAGGACGCCCGCGAGGCGGGCGACGCCGTCGAGGTCGCCCGGCTCGAATCCGCCACGCAGCGGCTCACACCGGTCATCCAGGAGACGAGTCGCGAGCTGCTCGAACTGCTCGACATCCCGTTCGTCGAGGCGCCAGCGGAGGGCGAGGCGCAGTGCGCCCACATCGCCAAGCGCGGTGACGCCGAGTACGTCGGGACCGAGGACTACGACGCCCTGCTGTTCGGTGCCCCCACGACGCTCCGGCAGCTGACGAGCAAGGGCGACCCCGAGCGCATGACCCTCGACGAGACGCTCGCGGCGCTCGACCTCTCGCTCGAACAGCTCGTCGACGTGGCCATCCTCTGTGGCACCGACTTCAACGAGGGCGTCCACGGCTACGGCCCGAAGACCGCCCTGAAGAAGGTGAAAGCGCACGGCGACCTCTGGGCCGTGTTCGAACAGGAGGACGTCTACGTTGAGAACGCCGACCTGGTTCGCGAGCTGTTCCGGAACCCGAACGTGACCGACGAGTACTCGTTCGACGTCGACCTCGATCCCGACATCGAGGCCGCCCGCGCCTACGTCGTCGACGAGTGGGAGGTCGACGAGAGCGAGGTCGAGCGCGGCTTCGAGCGCATCGAGGACGCGCTCACCCAGACCGGCCTCGACCGCTGGACGTGACCGAGGCTGGCGTCCCGGTCGACGCGGGAGTGTGACGTCCTGCAGGCTCGTGTACCGACCGTGAACTGGTTCCAGCTCGACCGTGAACGTATCCCTCCGCAGCCGCTACGTTCGTCCATGGTGAGCATGATTGCGCGGCTGGAGGACGGTACCGAGATCGACGACGTCAACGAGGTCCACGAGGGGTCGAGCGGCGTCCACCTCAAGCGCAAGCTCGACGGCGGCACCATGGAACGGATCGCGTACGTTCCGTTCGCCAACCTCGCCGCCGTGTATCCGGACTAACCCCCGGCCGTCGGGTCCGTCGCGGCCGGATGGAACGGGTGCGTGTACGGCTGGCTGGACCGGGCGGTCGCCCGGCCGGTTCGGGACGGTGGTCTTTTGCCCTCCAACGCCCCAGAGACAGACATGGAACCGGACGAGGTCGCGACACTCATCGAGGCTGGCATCGAGGACTGCGAAGCAACCGTCGAGCGTGCCCGCGGCGAGCACGACGACGACCACCTGCGGGCGACGGTCGTCTCGCCCGCGTTCGAGGGCCTGCCGCTGGTCCAGCAGCACGAGCTGGTGTACGACGCCCTCGGGGAGCACATGACGACGGACATCCACGCACTGGAGCTCAAGACCTACGCACCCGAGGAAGCGGCGGGCTGATTCACAGAGCCAGCAGCCGACCCCGCCGCTATTAGTGTGCCCGGTCCGACCCCCACGCTATGGAAGCCCTTCACGCGAGAGTTCGAATCAGGTGGGTCCTCCGGGGCCTCGTCGGTGCCGTCCTGCTGGCCGTCGTCGTCACGGCCGCAGCAGTGTTCTTCGAGGAGCGACTCGCCGACGCAGGCGTCTGGACGTTCCTCCCCGGGCTCCTCGTCGCGGTCCTGGGACTGCTGTTCGGCACCGCACACGCCGTCCTGCTGTACCGCGACTGGCGCTTCGAGCTGCAGGACGACGCGCTCTACCTCGAACGCGGCGTCCTCACCCGGGTCGAGACCGCGGTACCGTACGTCCGGGTCCAGCACGTCGACACGCAGCGTTCGCCGGTCGACCGCTCGCTCGGCCTCTCCTCGGTCGTCGTCTACACGGCCGGGTCGCGCGGCGCGGACGTGACCGTGCCCGGCCTCACGCCCGAGCGAGCGAAGCGCCTGCGGAACGAGCTCCGGGAGCTCGCGGTCGAGAGCGAGCCGGAGGACGCCGTATGAAGCGGCTCCACGCAGTCACGGGGGTCGTGCGGGCGCTGCAGTACGGCGTCAACGGCCTCTCGATACCCTTCTTCTTCCTGCTCGTCGGGTCGACCGGTCTCGAGGCGGCCCTCGGGATGGACTTCGGCGGGAGCGTCATCGACCTCCTGTTCGTGGTCGCGCCGCTGTTCGGACTGCTCGGGGCCGGCTACGGGGTCGCGACCTACCTCCGGTTCGAGTACGAGCTGACCGAGGACACGTTCGACTTCGCCGCCGGGGTCGTCGGTCGGACCGAGCGCGAGATCCCCCTGCGACGCATCCAGAACGTCGACATCTCCCAGAACCTCTGGCACCGCCTGCTCGGCGTGGCCGTCGTCCGCATCGAGACCGCCGGCGGTGGCGGGACCGAGGCCGAGCTCTCGGTCGTCTCGCTCGGCGAGGCCAACCGGCTCCAGCGCGAGATCCGCGAACGACGGGACAGCTCGCGGCGCGCCACCGAGGCCGAGCCCGCGGCGGCCGAGACCGACGAGGAGGCACCCGCCGAGGACGCGCCAACCGGGTCGTCGACGGCTGACGGAGCGGCCACGACTGGCGATTCGGGGGTCCTGGAGCCGCTGTTCACCATCACGCCCGTCGAACTGGCCGTGCTCTCCATCACCCGGTTCCGGCCGGGGGCCATCGTGCTCGTCATCATCGGCCTCCCCGTCCTGCCGGAGCTGGCCGGCGAGTTCCTCCTCGCCGCCGCGGACCCGTTCGGCGGCCCCGAGACGATGGACCTCCCCGGGGCGACCGCCGACGAGCTGCTCGTGCTCGCGGTCGTCTCGCTGCCGCTCGTGCTCGTCAGCTCGTACCTCGTCAGCGGCGTGCTCTCCGCCGTCGGCTACTACGGCTTCCAGCTGGCACGCAGCGGCACCGACCTCGTCTACGAACGCGGCCTGCTCCAGCGGTACTCCGGCTCCATCCCGAGCGACAAGATACAGACCGTCACGCTCCGGGAGTCGCTCCCCATGCGACTGCTCGGCTACGCCGCCCTCGACGTCGAGACGGCGGGCTACGCCGGTCAGCGGGCCGAACAGGGGAGCCAGTCGGCAATCCCGGTCGCGGAGCGGTCCCGCGTCGTCGAACTCGCGCGCGACCTCGGGGAGTTCTCGGACCCGGACTTCGAACGGCCGCCGAAACGTGCCCGTCGGCGCTACGGCGTCCGATACGGGCTGGTCGTCGCCGGCCTCCTCGCGGTCCTGTACGGCGCCTCGACCGTCGTCGCCGGGTTCACGCTCTGGTACCTGCCGGCGGTCCTGTTCCTGCTCGTGCCGCCGGCAGCGCATCTGAAGTGGGCGAACCGCGGCTACCACGTCGGTGACCACACCGTCGTCGTCCGCACCGGCTTCTGGCGGCGGCGCACGCAGGTCGTCCCGTACTACCGGCTCCAGACCGTCATCCGACAGGCGTCGGTGTTCCAGCGACGGCTCGCGCTCGCCTCGCTCGTCGTGGACACCGCCAGCTCGAGCACGCTCGTTCGGGCGACGCCGACCGCGTTCGACATCGACGCCGGGACGGCGGCCACGCTGCAGCGGACACTTCGTGACAGGCTCCACCTGGAGCTCCAGGGGCGAGAACGAAGGGGGAGCTGACCGCTCAGACCGCGCGACCGAGCGTCTCGGCGTCGTCCAGCGAGCGGTTCTTGACCGCCCGCCCGGTGTCGGGGTCGAACAGGTGGATCGCGTCCTCCGGGACGTGGGCGACGAGGGGCTGGCCGGCCTCGATACGGTTCATGCCACCGGTCGTGGCGATGAACGTGTCCGGTTCGCTCGCGTCGGGGTCGAACGTCAGGTAGAGGTTGTTCTCGTCACCCGTCGGCTCGACGACGTCGACGACGGTCTCGAAGTCGTGCGGACCGGTCGCTTCGGTCCGGAGCTCGATGTCCTCCGGCCGGATGCCGAGGGTCAGCTCGGTCCGGTCGCCGACAGTCGAGAGCGTCTCGTTCGAGAGCGGGTAGGCGAAGTCGTCGGCCAGCAGGCGGTCGCCCTGGACCTCGACCTCGAAGAAGTTCATCGACGGCTCGCCGATGAAGTCGGCGACGAAGCGGTTCGCGGGCTCGTGATAGCACTCCAGCGGGGTGCCGACCTGCTGGAGCATGCCGTCGTCGAGCACCGCGATGCGGTCGCCCATCGTCATCGCCTCGGTCTGGTCGTGGGTGACGTAGATCGTCGTCACGCCGAGGTCGTCCTGGAGGCGCTGCAGCTCGGTACGCATCTTCGAGCGCAGCTTCGCGTCGAGGTTCGACAGCGGCTCGTCCATCAGGAACACCTCGGGGTCACGGACGATGGCGCGGCCGAGCGCGACGCGCTGCTGCTGGCCGCCCGAGAGCTCGCCGGGCTTCCGGTCGAGCAGGTCGCCGATGCCCATCATCTCGGCAGCCTCGATGACCGTCTCGGCGATCTCGGCGGCGGGCATGTCGGTCGACTCCTCCAGCCCGAAGCTCATGTTCTGCTTGACGGTCATGTGCGGGTAGAGCGCGTAGGACTGGAACACCATCGCGGTGTTCCGTTCGGCGGGCTTGCGCTCGTTGATGCGCCGGCCGCCGAGTCGCAGCTCGCCGGCCGTGATCGACTCCAGACCGGCGATCATCCGCAGCGTCGTGGACTTCCCACAGCCCGAGGGGCCGACGAGGACGAGGAACTCGCCGTCGGCGACCGTCACGTCGATGTCGTCGACGGCCACGATCTCGTTCCCGTCGTCCTCGACGAACACCTTGGTGAGGCCGTCGAGTTCGAGTTCAGCCATGCGTGTACCTCCGTTCTCCGCGTGTGTAAGCGTTCATAGTCATGCGGTCACTCCCTTCGCGAACTGTTCGCCGAAGAAGATGTACACCAGCAACGTCGGCAGAGCGGTGACGAACGCCGCCGCCATCTGTAGCGGGAAGTTGGTCACCGATTCCGACTGGCCGATGCCGATCAGGCTCTGGGTGATCACCGACGCGTCACCCGGTCCGACGATGATGAGCGCGAACAGCAGGTCGTTCCAGATCTGGGTGAACTGGTAGATGAGCGTCACCGCGAACATCGGAATGGACAGCGGGAGGATGATCCGCCGGTAGATACGTCGAATGCTCGCGCCGTCGAGCCGTGCGGCCTCGACCATCTCGTCGGAGACCGACTTGTAGTACGACCGGAACAGCAGCGTACAGATGGGGATGCCGTACGCGATGTGCGTGATGGTCAGCGCCAGCAGCCCGGCGTAGTCGGTCCCGAGCCCGGTCAGATACCAGACCGGCTCCAGCCAGATGTGGAGGGGGACCCACTGCGACCAGAACCGCTTGAGCGGGACGAGGACGGCCTGGTACGGCACGAAGATGCCGGCGACGAACAGCACGTAGATGCCGACCTGTCCGCGCCAGTCGATGTTCGTCAGTCCATACGCCGCCATGCTCCCGAACAGCGCCGAGAAGACGGTCGCGGGGACCGCCATGAGGACGCTGTTGAACAGGCTACCGGACAGCTGGTCGACCGCCGACGACCACTGTGCGAGGGTGAATCCATCGACCGCTGGCAGGAACGGTGCCGTCTGGCCGTACGCTCGGATCGACTTGAACGAGGTGACGATACCTGCCTCCAGCGGGAGGAGGTAGAACACAACGAGCCCCAGCAGCACGGCGTAGAGGCCGATACGATTCAGCGACAGACCGTCGTCCGCGAGCTTCGTGTCAGTCATAATGCACCCCGCCTGTACTCGGAGTAGAGGTACGGCAGGACGATGGAGAACGCCAGCGCGAACAGGACGACCGCGACGGCCGACCCGTAGGCGATGCGGCTGGCGTCACCGAACGCGACACGGACCATGTAGGTGGGGAGGATGTCCGTCCCGACCGCCGGCGTGTCGTTCCCGTACAGCGCACGGAGGAAGTCGAACGCCTTCAGTCCGAACACCATCAGGACGACCGACGCGCTCACCGTCGCGGTCCGCAACTGCGGGATGACGACCCGCCAGTACATCTTCACGAGGCTCGCGCCGTCGACGCGGGCCGCCTCGAAGTGCTCGTCGGGGATCGCTCGCAGCCCGGCGAGGTAGACGACCATCGCGTAGCCGCTGAACTGCCAGACGAGCGCGAACACTATCGCCGCGAGCTGGACGTTCGGGTCCGGGTTCCTGATGAAGTTGACCGGCCCGATGCCCACGACACCGAGCGCGCGGTTCACGAACCCGCCGTTCGAGCTGTACATCCAGAGCCACATCTTCGCCGTCACGACGAACGAGAGGCTCATCGGCAGGAGGTAGATCGTCCGGAACGTGTTCTCGAAGCGGATGTCCCGGTCGACGAGGATAGCGACGACCAGCCCGAACACGAGACAGACCAGCGTGAACGCCACCAGCAGGACGATCGTGTTCACGAACGCGTTCGTGAAGGAGTACGAGCCGGTCTCCTGGAGCATCAGCCGGTAGTTCTCCAGGTCGAAGCTGCCGTACTCGGGGTCGCCGAGTCCCTCGTAGTCGGTCAACGAGATGACGACGTTCCAGACGATGGCCCCGTAGACGAAGAGCCCGACGAGCAGGAACGCGGGGAGCCAGAACGGCGCGGACTCGACCGCGTCACTGTCGAGGTACCGGCGGAGTCCCGTCCCCGTCTCGCTCTGTACAGCGTCCGATGCGGTTCCGCCGTCGGTGCGGAGCCGCTGCTCCGACCGGACGCTGTCGATCCTTCGCCGCAACCACGAGCGTACTGAGTCCATGGAAACGTTGTTGGCGCGGTGGACTTACTGGACCGCTGAGACGACCTCGTCGGCAGCGGAGTCCACGTTGTAGCTCCCGATGAAGGCGCTGATGGCCTCCACGACGTTCGTGCGCTGCTCGGGGTCGAGTGCGAGGCCGTGGTGGATCGACGGCGGCTGGTGGTCGACGTTGCCGAAGTCCTCGATCTGGTCCTGCTGGAACTGCGGGAACTCGGAGGGGTCCACGTCGCCCCGCGGCGGGATGGAGCCCTTCGCCTTGTTGAACCGGACCTGTGCGTCCTTCGTCCCGCAGTAGCGGAGGAACGTCTTCGTCGCCTCGGGCGTCGGGTTGTTCGCCGGGTACGGGAACGAGTCCATGTTCAGCTGGTAGCTGTGGTCGCTGCCGGGGAACGGCACGTAGCTCCAGTCCTCGCCGTAGGCGAAGTCGTCGGGGTACGCGCCCGCCGCCCAGTCGCCCTGGTGGATGAACGCGGCATCGCCGTTGATGACCATGTTGTTCGCGTCCGTGAAGTCGATGGTCGAGGCCTCACTGGGGTAGTACTCGCTGAGCTGGGCGACGAGGTCGAGGGCGGAGGCGACTGCTTCGCGGTCGGGGTTGCCCTCGTAGAAGTTACGATACCCCTCGTGGCCGGCGTCGGCGAGAAGGACAGTAGCCCAGAGCTGGACCGTCGACCACGCGCCCTTGGTCTGCTGGGCAAACGGCACGGCGTCGGTCTCGGTGGCGATGGTCTCGCAGGCGGCGACCACGTCGGCGGGCGAGGAGAGGCTGGTCGGGTCGACACCGGCCTCCTCGACGACGCTCTTGTTGTAGAACAGGTTGTTGATGCGGTGGATGTTGATGGGGACCGACACGAAGTGGTCGGTCGTGCCCTTGGCCTGCTCTTTCGGCCCTTCCCGGTAGGCCGACTCCATGTCGTTCTCGCTCCAGACGGAGTCCGTGATGTCGTCGAGTGCGTCCGAGTCCACGTACGGGGTGAGTGCCGCACCCGGCCAGTTCTGCCAGGTGCTCGGCGGATCGTCGTTACGGATGCGCTCGTTGACGACACTCCCGAGGTTCTGCGTGGCTGCGCCGGAGATGCCCTCGCTCGCGAGTTCGACGTCGGGGTGCTGTTCCTGGAAGCCCTCGAACAGGGCCTCGATCGCTGCCGCGCCGTCGCCGTTGCTCCACGCGTGGAGGAGCTCGAGCGGCTGCGGCCCGCTGTCGCCGCTACTCAGGCCGCTGAGGCAGCCGGAGAGACCGGCCATGCCAGCCGCACCTACAGCACTGGTTGTCTTGAGTACGCTACGCCGCGAAACGCCGGAGTCCGAATCGTGTCCTGTCATGCCACCACGTGTCTCTATGTGAGACGTACCCATTCTTTACGCAAGGTCCTACTTAATAGTTCCCCAAATTAATTCGTTTCCGAGTAAGTGGGTTGGTCACACGAGACGGGCCGCTCCAGCGGTCACGACCGGACGCCCGGTGTCACTCACGGGTGAACCGGGACGGCAATCTTAAATGGGGTGCCTGTTTAGTGTGAACATATACCATGTCATATCTGGTCGGGGTTACTGCGGTGATGGCGGTGTTCCTCGCCGCCGTCGTCGCCTTCCTGGGGGGTCGTGCCTGGAAGGGATACACACCCGAGGGCGGGGATGGAGGGTCGCTCCTGCACTCCCTCAAGGGAAGCCCGCTCGTCTGGGTCCTCTCCTTCCTGCTCGTGGTCGGTGGGGTCGCCGCGAGCGTCGTCGTGTTCGTCTCCGGCCCGCCCGGTCAGCAGGCGCTCGTCAGCGGCGTTCTGGTCGGCGTCGGTGCACTGCTGCTCGCCGGCTACGTCGGCTACGGGACGTTCACCTCGACTCGCGCGCACGGACACACGAACGCGGTGGCGGCGATGCTCAGCGCGTGGGCCCTCGGCACCCTGTTCCTGTTCGCCATCACCGCCAGCCTCCTGCTCGCCTGACGATGGCCCCGAACACGGCGACGGTCGAGTCGGACACCCTTCCGAGCGAGCGGACGCTCTGGCTCCTGCTGCTGGTCGCCGTCGAGCTCCTCGCCCTCGCCGCGTACTTCGTCGCGACCGGCGAACGCGTGCTCGACCTGCGCTACGTCGTCTACCCGTTCGTCTGGGTCAACGTGGCCGCGTACGCGGTGGTCCACACCGCGCCGGTCCCGGGCTCGCGTCGGACGAAGGCGGCCGCCGCCGCCGTCGCCGTCGGCTACCTCGCACTGCTGGCCTGGCTCGTCGGCATCGTCGGCCTCCACGACGTGGGTACGGCGGCGACCGGCCTCTCGGTTCGACTCGCCTCGCCCGGCTGGGGCCCCATCGTGGCCTACGTCGCACCTTTCGGACACGTGACGCTCGTCCCGTTCCGGGTGTTCGGCTACCTCGCGCTCTCCTACCTCGTGTACGCGACCGTCGCCGAGGCCGCCAGCTCGTCGGTCGGCGGCCTGGTGGGGCTGTTTTCCTGTGTGAGCTGTGCCCTCCCGGTGGTCTCCTCCGTCGGTGCGAGTCTGACCGGCAGCACGACAGCCGCGCTCGGCACCGTGTACGCCTTCTCGCTCGACGCCTCGACGCTCGTCTTCGTCGTCGCGGTCGCGCTACTCTACTGGCGTCCAGGGGTGAGCCTGCGTGCGTCTGCGTGAGGCCGGCCGCACGCTCCTCGCCGCCGTCGGTGCGACCCTGCCCGCGGATCCGGTGCTCGCGCACTCGGGGTCCCTGGCGGGCTCGCTCACCTCGACGTCGGTGCCGTTCTGGCTGGTCGCCCTCTCCGGTGGCGGGCTCGTCGGCGCGTCGTTCCTGTTCACGAGCTTCGCGACCGACCACGAGTTCATCGCGTGGCTCAACGACCGGCGACTCGGGCTCCCGCCGGCCGCGTCGCTCTCGGAGCTGGCCGTCGCCGGGCTCCGTCTCGGGAGCGTCGCCACACTCGGGCTGTTGCTCGTCGTCGCGTTCGTCGCCCCTGCGGACCCCCGCCGGAACCTCGCCATCGTCGGCGTCTGGGCCGTCTGGTGGGCCGGCTACACGGCGTCGGTGTACCTGCTGGGGAACAGCTGGCCGGCGCTCAACCCGTGGCGGGCCATCAGCGGCGTCCTCCCTCGCGTGAGCGACCGCGACCTGCCGGCGTGGGCCAAGGGGTGGCCGCCGACGGCCGGGCTGCTCGTGATGGTCTGGCTGGAGGTCGTCACGCCGGTCGCCGCCGAGCCCGTCCTGCTCGCGGCGGTCGTACTGGCCTACAGCGTCGTCACCCTCGCCGGAGCAGCCGTCTTCGGCACCGCGTGGTACGAGTCCGTCGACCCCATCTCGCGCGTGTTCGGCGTCTACGGCCGGCTCGCCCCGGTCCGCCGGACCGAGGACGGGTTCACGGTCGAGCTGCCCGGCTCGCGGCTCGTCCACGACGCCGACGGCGCGACCTGGGCGGACGTACTGTTCGTCGTCGCGCTCGTCTGGGCGACCTCCTTCGACGGCCTGGTGTCGACGCCGGCTTTCGCCGGGACGGTCCGCTGGCTCGCCGACCTCGGCGTGCCCGCGCTCGCGGTGTACGTCGTGGCGGTCGTCCTGGGGTACGCGCTGTTCCTCGGCGTCTACCGCCTCGCTGCGCTGGTCGGCCGGCGGACCGCCGGGAGCTACGTCAGCGCGGGTACCGTCGAACGCCGGTTCGTCGGCTCGCTGGTGCCCATCGCGGCCGGCTACCACCTCGCGCACTTCCTCGGCTACTTCGTCACCTTCGTCCCGGCCGTCGAGGTGCTCGCGCTCGACCCGTTCTCGCCGCCGCAGAACGTGCCGGTCGCCGAGCTCCCCGCCTGGTTCAGCTCGGTTGGGCTGGCGTTCGTCGTCCTCGGGCACCTGCTCGCCATCTGGGTCGCCCACTCGATCGCCTTCGAGACGTTCACCGGGCGGCTCCAGCCCATCCGCAGCCAGTACCCGTTCGCGCTCGTGATGGTGTTCTACACGATGACCAGCATGTGGCTGCTCGGCCAGCCGTACGTCTCCCCGCCAGTATGACCACGACACAGGACCGCTCGACGGACGAGGCGAACGCGACCGACGAGCCGTCGGACCCCTCGTCGTCGGCGACGAACCCGGTGGGCCACAGCCAGCCCGGGTTCGAGCTCCCCGACGGCGAGGAGCCGGCGGCGACCTGCGAGCGCTGCGCCCGGCCGTTCCCGACGACGATGCACCACGACCTCCACCTGGGTGAGGTACACGCCGAGGCGCTGACCGGGCGGGAACGGGAGCGGTACGAGGACGCCCTCGAGGCGGAGACGGACGAGCTGTTCGTCTACCACCTGAAGGTCATCGCGGCGCTCGCCGGCATGTACGCCGTGCTCGTCCTCGTCTACATGGTGGTGTTGAGCCTGTGACCTGCACTCGCCGACGGCTGTGGGCTCTCACCTTCGCCACCGCGGCGGTCCCGACGGCGAGGGCCCCTCCTCGGAGTCGCGGTCGGACAGCCGTCGCTGCCGGCTTCGAGAGCCCGAGAACGGGCCCGGCGATCAGAGGATGGAGTACGACGCGGCGACGGTGAGCGCGACCGCGCCGAGCAGGCCGAGCAGCATCAGCGTCGTCACCGAGCGCGGCTCCCAGCGCAGGTGCTGGTACCAGCCCGCGACGACGACGGCCTTGACCGCCGACAGGACCATGATGGCCCAGAACGCCATCCAGTACGACTCCTCCAGGTAGCCGGCCTGCTCGACGACGACCTGGACGGTCGCCAGCACGAACAGGACGACGTATATCACGGTGTAGAGTTTTGCTCGGGACATGGGTATCACACGATGTAGAACAGCGGGAACAGGAACAGCCAGACGATGTCGACGAAGTGCCAGTACAGGCCGAAGTACTCGATGGGCTCGTCGTCGCCCATGTACGCCCCGTTCCACGCCCTGAGTATCATGTAGCCGGCGATGACGAGGCCGACGATGACGTGCAGGGCGTGCAGGCCCGTGGTGACGTAGAACGTCGTCGACGCGATGTTCGTCCCCGGGTCCCAGCCGGCCGGGAACGCCTCGGTGTGGATGTGGAACAGGTGCTGCCACTCGATGCCCTTGTTGACGAGGAAGCCGATGCCGAGCCCGACCGTCGCCACCAGCGAGCCGACGACGCCGAGACGGTTCTCGCGCTCCGCGAACTCCATCGCGATGACGACCGCGAACGAGCTGGTCAACAGCAGGTAGGTGTTGATGAGCCCCGGCAGCACCACGTGCGCCTCGGGGATGAGGTGGTGCCAGTCGGTCCAGCCGTACGCGACGCGGGAGAACACGTACGCACCGATGAACGCTCCGAACAGGATGACGTCGGAGGCGAGGAAGATCCACAGCCCCAGCTTCGTGTTCTCGACGGTGGTGAACGGCCAGCTCTCCCCGAACGGGCCCTCGGGCCCGTGGAACCTCTCGCGGGTCATCGCGACGAGACTGCCGAACGCGACCACCCCGCCGACGACCGCGGTCCCGATGTACATCCCGCCCATCGTTCCCTCGGGGAAGTACCCGCGCTGGAGCCCGGAGAGTCCGAGCAGCACGAGGAAGGCACCGACGCCGAGGACGAACGGCCAGATGCTCGCGTGGCTCTCGCCGCCCTCGTGCTCGGTCCCGGTCACCTCGCTCCCCGGGAGCGCCGCGGCCTTGCCGTGGACGGCACCGCCGTCGGTCTGGGCGCTCCCGCCGTCGTCGAACTCCAGCCGGCCGCTCGCGTACGTCGGCACGCCGGGGAAGTTCTCGAGCGGCGGGGGCGACGGCACCGTCCACTCGGCCGTCGAGGCGAAGTCCCACGGCTGGCCGTCGACCTCCTCGCCGACGAACGCGCTCTTGAACAGGTTGTAGAACATCACCAGGAACGACGAGCCGAGCAGGAACGCCCCGACCGTCGAGAGCTGGTGCCAGCCGGTGAGGGCGGGTGCGTACTCGAACACCCGACGCGGCGTCTCCCAGGCGAGGAACATCGGGAAGTACAGCAGGTTGAACCCGACGAAGTACATCGCGAAGTGGACCTTCCCGAGCGTCTCGTCGTACATCCGGCCGGTCATCTTCGGGAACCAGTAGTAGAGGCCGCCGACGAGCCCCGTCACGCCGCCGACCATCACGTAGTGGAAGTGCGCGACGACCCAGTACGTGCCCCGGAGCGTGTAGTCGAGCACGACCGCACCGAGGAACACGCCGGTGATGCCGCCGAGGATGAACAGCACCAGCGCGCCGAAGCCGAAGAGGAACGGCGTCTTGAACCGAATCTTCCCCTTCAACATGGTGTAGATGAGCGAGAACACCATCAAATCGAACGGCAGCGAGATGCCGATGGTCGTCGCCATGAACAGCGTCTTGATCTCGAGGTTGATGCTCGTCAGGAACATGTGGTGCATCCAGACGACGAAGCTCTGGATGGCCACGAGCAGCATCGCCCCGATGAACCACTTCCGCCCGACGATGCGGCGCCCGCAGAACGTCTGGAAGATCTCCGCCATCGCGCCGAGGGCAGGGAAGAAGACGATGTACACCTCGGGATGGCCGAAGAACCAGAACAGGTGCGCCCACAGCATCGCGCCGCCGGGGCTGCTCTCGGCGAAGTAGCCCGTGCCGATGAGTCGGTCTGAGCTGAGCAGCATCAGCGCGGCCAGCAGCGCGGCGAACGCAAAGAGCATCATCCACACCGTCAGCAGGATGCTCCAGGTGAAGATGGGCATCCGGCGGAGGGTCATCCCCTCCGCACGCATCCGATGCATCGTCGTCAGGAAGTTCACCGACCCCACCGTCGCCGAGGCGACGAACAGTATCAACGCCAGCACCGTCGTCGTCCCGCCTATCTCCGGCGTGTAGACGGGCGTGTTCAGCGGCGCGTACATCGTCCAGCCGCCGTTGAACGTGCTCCCCTGGAAGAAGGAGATGCCCATGAGGATGCCCGAGAAGAGGTAGAACCAGTACGAGAGCGCGTTCAGCCGCGGGAACGCGAGGTCCTTCGCGCCGATCTGCAGCGGGACGACGTAGTTCGCGAACCCGAACGCCAGCGGCGACAGGAACCAGAACACCATGACGAGGCCGTGCGCGGAGACAGCCTGGTTGTACGAGGCCGCCGACATCACGTTCGCGCCGGGGGCCCACAGTTCGAGGCGCATCAGGAGCGCGAGCAGGCCGCCGAAGATGAGGAAGAACAGAGCCGTGACGGTGTACAGCAGCCCGATGTCCTTGTGGTTGGTCGTGACGAACCAGCGCCGGATGGAGTGGGTCGGCGGCAGCCCGTGGTCGTCCTCGTGGGGGGTGTCAGGGACGCCGCCGGCGGGCAAGCCGTCGTCGTCGACGATGGCACCGCCGTCGCTGGCCGTGCCGCCGTCGCTCACGGGTGGTTCCTCACCGGTGCCGTCGGCCGTCGTCTCGTGTTCGTCGTCGGTCATGGCCTGAGGACTCCCTCCGTGGTTGCTGTGCGGGCGGCCGGCGTCGTCGTCGCGCCGCCGTCAGTCGGCAGCGTGACCGTCGGTGCGGAACCGCCACCGGCCGCCGTCGCGGGGGCGACGCGTTCGGTGCCGCCGTCGCTCGAGTTCGTGCTGTTCATCGGCTCCACGAACATCCGCTCGTACTCCGCCGGGTCGATGACCTCGACGGTCCCGGTCATGTAGGAGTGGCCGGCACCGCAGAGCTCGTAGCACTTGATGGTGTACTCGCCGTCCTCCACCGGCCCGAACCACGTGCTCGTGGTCTGCCCCGGGATGGCGTCGGTCTTGGTCTTGAACGCGGGGATGCCGAAGTTGTGCATCACGTCCGATGATGTCACCACGATCTGGACGCGCTCACCCTCGGGCACGTACATCGTCCCGTCGGTCGTGTTGCCGTTGGGGTACTCGAACTCCCACCCGAACTGGTAGCCCGTGACCTCCACCGTCGTACCGTCCTCCATCTCCGGCTCCGCGGGCTGGGCGGCCCCCGCCTCGACGTACAGCAGCGCCCAGTACGTCCAGAGGATGAGCGAGATGACGATGATGGCGCTGAGCGTGAACGAGAGAAGCAGTTTGCGTCCGTGACCACCGCCCTCCGGGAGTTCCCCGAGTGTGGGCCGCCCGACGTCACCCGTCTCCTCGACTTGGGTGGTGCCGTCGTCACGGTACTTGTACGCGTTGTACAGCATGTACCCGACGGCGACGACACCGACCACAGTGCCGAGGATCAGGAACACCTCGAAGATGCGTCCGAACAGCTCGGCCCGGGTCCCGTCGGGCTCCAGCTGGCCGGCCACCTGTAGCAGTAGTCCACCTTGCATTGGTCGTGCAAGATTGCGATGCGTGAGTATTTATTTATTGGGGAATGTTACCAAGGACATTGGTGCACGACAACATGGGCCTTCCACCGGATTGAGCGACGCCGATACTTAACTGTCGGCGGAAAATTTATATGTTGCTGCTAATTACGTCCGGTTAGCAAGGACTCGACGCGGTGTCGAGCCGCTTGCCCTCCACCCACGATGACAGAAACCCGTACCCGACCAACCAGTCGCGAGACTGACGTTCGCGAACGCGACGTCTCCGAACAGGCCCGCGAGCGAGAGCGCTGTCCGGAGTGTGATAGCCGCCTCGTCACCGACGGACGCGGCGAGACGGTCTGTGCCGACTGCGGTCTCGTCGTCGAGACGGAGAGCGTCGACCGCGGGCCCGAGTGGCGCGCGTTCGACGCGGCAGAGAAAGACGAGAAGTCCCGCGTCGGCGCACCGACGACGAAGATGATGCACGACAAGGGGTTGTCGACGAACATCGGCTGGCAGAACACGGACGCCTACGGCCGCTCGCTGAGCTCGAAACAGCGGCGCAAGATGGAGCGCCTGCGCACCTGGAACGAGCGCTTCCGCACCCGCGACAGCAAGGAGCGCAACCTCAAGCAGGCCCTCGGCGAGATCGACCGGATGGCAAGCGCCCTCGGCCTCCCGGACGACATCCGCGAGACGGCGTCGGTCATCTACCGCCGCGCGCTCGCCGAGGACCTGCTCCCCGGCCGCTCCATCGAGGGCGTCGCCACCGCCGCGCTGTACGCCGCCGCGCGTCAGGGCGGGGTACCGCGCAGCCTCGACGAGGTCGCCCGCGTCAGCCGCGTCGACGACATGGAGTTCAAACGCACCTACCGGTACATCGTCCGCGAACTCGGTCTCGAGGTCGAGCCGGCGGACCCCGAGAGCTACGTCCCCCGGTTCGCGAGCGACCTCGACCTCAGCGACGAGGGCGAGCTGCGTGCCCGCGAGCTCCTCCGCGACGCGAAGGAGGCGGGTATCCACTCCGGCAAGTCCCCCGTCGGCCTCGCCGCCGCCGCCGTCTACGCGGCCTCGCTGCTCACGAACGAACGTGTCACGCAGAGCGTGGTCAGCGACGTGGCCGACGTGAGCGAGGTCACCATCCGCAACCGCTACAAGGAGCTTCTCGATGCTGCAGACGAGGGCGGTGCGAGCTACTGATCCCGCGTCACGACACGGACGTCGCAGCTCCGTATCGTCCGCGGGACCACGGTCGCCAGCTTCTCACCGGCGTTGAGGTTCGTCGAGACCGCGACCCCCGTGCCGTCCGAGAGTGGCGCACGGAGCAACAGCCCGTCGTCGAACCCCTTGATGACGAAGTTGAACTGCCCGAGCTGGAGGAGCTCCTCCTGGAACGCATCGCCCATGCGTCCGTCGAGACAGAGGTCCGCGGCGAGCGCGTCGAGGTCCGACGGCTCGTACTGCTCGCGGAACGTCTCGTGGAAGTAGTGGATCTCCAGCACGTCCGCGTTGTACGCCGCGACCATCGTGAGGTCGCGACCGAGCTCGTCACGCAGTCGCTCGACGATGCCGTCCGTGTTCTCGACGATACGCTTGCTCGCGGGCGTCTCGTCGACGAACTGGGCCCTCGCCGGCGACTGCGTCGGGCTGTCGTAGGTCATCCCAACGGCCGAAACAAGGATACTGGTAGTTAAAAAACCGTGCAGTTTCCGCTCGTCAGTCCGTCGTCGGCGCGAGACGCGGCTGTTCGTCCGTCAACAGTCGGTCGAGTGCGTCGACCATCGCCTCGACGCTCGCACGGGTGATGTCGGCGTCGCTGTGTGCCACGGTCACCTCGTCGTCGTCGCGGGCCATCGTCACTTCGACGGTGACGAGAGCGTCCGTACCGCCGGTGATGGCGTCCACGTGGTACGCCGTGAGATGGACGTCCGTCGCGCCGCCGACTGCCTTGCGGACCGCCGAGACCGCGGCGTCGACCGGCCCGGAGCCGGTGCCGCTGGCGACGCGTTCGACCGTGCCGTCCTCGACCTCGTCGTCCCCGTACTGGTCGGGACCCAGCACCGACTGGTCCACGTCCAGCCTGACGCTGGCCGTCGGAGTCGCGCTGCCCGCGGTCGCCGTGACCTCGACGAGTTCGACCCGGCGCTCGCGCTCGCGGCCCGTCACGTCCTCCGTGACCGCGAGGAGGTCGGCGTCTGTCACGCGCCGGCCGCGCTCCGCGAGGTCCTTCACGCGCTCGACCACAGTGCCGAGTTCGTCCTCGGTGACGTCGAGCCCGTGCTCGGCGAGCGCAGCGCGGACGCCCGCCCGCCCGGCGTGCTTGCCGAGGACCAGCCGGCGCTCCCGGCCGACTGCTTCCGGCGGGTACGGCTCGTACATCCGGTCGTCCTTCAGCGTGCCGTCTGTGTGGATGCCCGACTCGTGGGCGAACGCGTTCGCGCCCGTGACGGCCTTGTTCGGCGCTGGCCGCATCCCGGTCGTCCGGGCGGCGACGCTCCCGAGGTCGTACAGCGTCTCCGTGTCGAGCGTGTCGACGCCGTAGACGTGCGAGAGGGCCATGACGACCTCCTCCAGCGCGACGTTGCCGGCGCGCTCGCCGACGCCGTTGACTGTCGCGTGGACGAGGTCCGCCCCCGCCTCGACGGCCGCCAGCGCGTTCGTCACGCCGAGACCGAGGTCGTCGTGCGTGTGCGCGCTGACGGGGCCGAGCGCGGCCAGGCGCTCGACGGCGTCGGCGGTCTGCTCCGGGCCGGCGTGGCCGACCGTGTCGGCGAAGCAGAACCGGTCTGCCCCCGCATCGAGCGAGACCTCCGCGAGGGCCGCGAGGTAGTCGAGGTCGGCACGCGAGCCGTCCTCGCCGATGACCTCGACCCAGAGGCCGTGGTCTTTCGCGTACTCGACGAGCTCGACGGTCGAGTCGAGCACTTCGTCGCGGGTCGAACCGACCTTCCGCTCGACGTGGCGGTCGCTCGACGGGACGACGAGGTTGACGCCGTCGACATCACAGGCGAGCGCGCCGTCGATGTCGGCCTGCAGCCCGCGGGCGAAGCTCGTCACCGTCGCGTCCAGCCCGAGGTCGGTGACGCGGCTGATGGCCGCGCGCTCGCCCTCGCCCGTGCAGGCCGAGCCCGCCTCGACGACGGAGACGCCGGCGCGCTCCAGCGCCTCCGCTATCTCCACTTTCTCCTCGGGCGTCAACGAGACGCCGGGTGCCTGTTCTCCGTCGCGAAGTGTCGTGTCTAGAAAGCTGACGTCAGCGTTCGAGAGTGTGTGTTCGGGGGAGCCCCCGAATAAATCGGTCACCGGTCATATGCCACTCGGTGGGAGGACGCACACGGGTATCAATGAGTCCGTCGGACAGACCGAACTGTCGGACCCGCAAAAACTGCCGACGGTTACTCCTCGACGTGGACGACGTCGCCCGGCTCCACGTCGTCGGCCGCGCCCGCCGGCAGTTCGACGATGGTGTCGGCCGTCGCCCGGCCCAGGCCGACCCAGGGCCGGAGCCGCTTCTTCTGGACGACCTCGTCGTCGACCAGCCAGAGCGCGTCGATGGCGAAGGGGACGAACGCCATGTGGAGGTCGCGTGTCCCCGGCTTCTCGAACCGGAACACCAGCGCGTAGTCGTCGGGAACCGAACGACGGAACATCAGCCCCCTGGCCCGCGAGAGGACGGTGTCGGCGAACTCGACGGTCGAGGCGAGCGTCTGCGAGGCCAGCTCGTCGTCGCCCTTCGCCTCGTAGTGGACCAGTCGCACAGGCAGGGGCTTCGACCGCCCTCGATTTATGTCTGCGGGTCGGGCCGGCGTCAAACCCGCGCCCTCCCGGCACGGCCGGGTCAGAACGGCACGTCGGAGAGGTCCTCCGCCGTCGGCCGGGACTCCTCGCCCATGCCGGTCTCGACGGTGACCTCGGTCAGTTCGGGAATCTCGGCCGGGAGCCGGGCCCGGAGCGCCTCGGTCGTCAGGCTGGAGATGCCACAGCCGTCGCAGGCCCCCGAGAGCAGCAGGTGCACCTCGCCGGTCTCCGGGTCGAGCCTCGCGATGTCCCAGCTCCCCCCGTGCATCTCTATCTGCGGGAAGTTACGGTCGAGGAACGCCCCGATGCGGTCGCGAAGGTCCGACTCGTCGGTCATGATTACCGGGAGGAACGCGAGCAGTATAGACGTTGGCATAGGCGGCGTGGCCGTGCGAACGGTTTTTGTGCTGTGTTCCCTAGCGGGGGTGAACACCCGGCCTCCACGACAGATAATGACACGAACGGTAGCCATCCTCGGCGGCGGTATCGGCGGCCTGAGCGCAGCGCACGAACTCGCGGAACGGGGCTTCGACGTGACGGTGTACGAGCGGAACGACCGCTTCGGCGGGAAGGCCCGGAGCTTCCCCGGTCCGGCCGACGGCGACGCCCATCTCCCGGCGGAGCACGGGTTCCGGTTCTTCCCGGGGTTCTACCGGCACGTCACCGACACCATGTCCCGCATCCCGGTCGACGGCGGCACCGTCGTCGACCGGCTGACGACCACCGACGAGCTGCTGCAGGCGGTGACGGACGGGGACGACCGGCTCATGCGCGTCGAAGCGCCGCGGTCGGTCCGGGAGTGGCGCGAACGCATCCAGACCGTCTTCGGCTCCGACGTCCCCCGCGACGAGGCGGCGTTCTTCGCGAACCGGCTCCTCACGCTGCTGTCCAGCTCGGAGCGACGCTGGCGCGAGGAGTACGAGCATCGCTCCTGGTGGGAGTTCATCCGCGCCGAGGAGATGTCCCAGGCGTACCAGACGTACCTCGGCTACGGCATCACGCAGTCGCTCGTGGCGATGCGTCCGCAGGTGTCCTCGACGCGGACCATCGGTCGCATCTACCTCCAGATGCTCCGCGGGCTGTTCGACCCGGAGCTGCCCGCCGACCGGCTGCTCGACGGACCGACGAACGAGGCCTGGATCGACCCCTGGGTCGACCACCTGCGCCGCCGCGGCGTCGACCTCGTCCCGAACGCGGCCGTCACCGCCGTCGACGCCGACGGCGAGCGCGTCACCGGCGCGACGGTCCGCCACGACGGCCCCGACGGCGACGCGGAGCGCGTCGAGGCGGACCACTACGTCCTCGCGGTTCCGGCCCCCGCAGTCGACGACCTGCTCACGCCCGAACTGGAGCGGGCTGCCCCCTCGCTGTCCGGCGTCCGGAACCTCGACCACGGCTGGATGAACGGCGTGCAGTTCTACCTCCGCGAGGACGTCGCCCCCGTGCGCGGCCACGGGGTGTTCTACGACTCGCCGTGGGCGCTGACCGCGGTGAGCCAGCGCCAGTTCTGGGAGCGTTACGACTGGAACGCCCTCGCGGAGACCGAGGGCGTGCTCTCTGTCATCGTCTCCGAGTGGGACGAACCCGGCATCGTCTACGGCAAACCAGCCCGCGAATGCACCCGCGAGGAGATCGTCACGGAGGTCTGGGAGCAGCTCCGGGCCCACCTCGGCACCGACCTGCTGAACGAGTCGACCCTCGTCGCCAGCCAGCTCGACCCCGCGGTCGGCTTCGACGAGGAGACCGGCACGGTCACCAACGACGCCGAGCTGCTCATCAACACCGTCGGGAGCCTGGAGCACCGCCCCGAGGCCGCAACCGAGTGCCCGAACCTCTACCTCGCCGCCGACTACGTCCGCACAGAGACCGACCTCGCCAGCATGGAGTGCGCGAACGAGGCCGCCCGCCGCGCCGTCAACGCGCTGCTCGACGACCTCGGCCACCCGTCGAAGCGCTGCGAGGTCTGGCCGTTCGAGTGGCCCGCCGTCTTCGCGCCGCTGCGCCGGCAGGACGACCTCGGCCAGCGCCTCGGGCTGACCCACCCCGGGGAGGGCGCGTCGTCGCTCTGGTCGGCGTACCGTGACGTGGTGCGGCCCTGAACCGAGTTACGCGACGACCTCGCCGCCGTGCTCTCGCGGGTCGTCGGTGGTGTTCTGTGGCTGATCGAGGCGGATAGCCGTCGTCTCGTTCACGAAGTAGTTCGCAGCCAGTCCGCCGTCCGCGACCCACACGCTCCCGTCGGTGCAGCCCCGGAACGTCACCCCACCGGTGACGTGGATGACGAACCCGTCAGGGGTCCGGTTCACGACGGATGTGTCGCTGGTAACACTGAGACCGAACTCGGCCGAACGGACGCTATCGTTCCACGCCAGGGCCTCGGCGTGGCGCTCTGCGAACGCGATGGCCGTCTCACGGGTGACGTTCGAGGGCAGGTCGGGAACCGGTCGGTGCTCGTACTCGACCGTCGTCGAACACGGAGAGTCCGTCGCCGTCGTCGTCTCCGGAGCTGGTGTCGACGACGAACAGCCTGCGAGGACCAGACAGAGACACAGCAGGGCGGCCCTGCGTCGCATGACCGATGTACCGGAGGACACAGGCAAGTATCTTCGGGAGGACTCGACCTGACAATAGCTGACGAGTATCTAGAACTTCGGCCAGCGTAGGGTTCCCAGACTGTGGCGTCGTCGTTGTCCGCCTAACCGGATGGCGCGCGGCTGGCGAGCGTACCGAAGGCCGCTCGCCGTACTCGCGCGAGGGATGAGCGACGCGAGAGCTTCGCTCTCGCGAGTCTGAGCGCGTAGCACTCAGGCACCGGAGGGAGCGGTCACGAGACGCTTGCGTCTCGTGAGCCCACCGGAAATCGGAGATTTCCGGGGACGCTAGCGACTGAGAAGCGCAATCGGCTGGGGAGGTCTGAGGTGCGGGGCGGTCGCGCTCGGGTGTCCCCGTGAGCGAGCTTGCGAGCGAACGGGGGCTCGTCGGACCGCAGGTCCGACGGTGGGGCTTTCCGGTTGGTATCGTCAATCGGTCCTGTTGGCCTCGAAGTCGCTTCCTGACCGTCCGTGTCCGAGACTGACCCGACCCAATCACGAGCCACAGCTACTAGTCCCGATACGCGTCGCTTTTACCCACAGACCCGATACCGACGGGTATGAGCGAGAAGATCAGCATCGGCCTCCGCGGGTGGCGCTTCGACGAGGACGAGGTGTTCACCGAGACTGGCGAGGTGCGTCCCTTCGACGAGATGAGCGACGACACGCGCCGGCGTCTCGTCCGGCTCACCGCCATCTTCAGCGGGCCCTGCGACGCCTGCTGGCTCATCCACGGGGACGAGAACATCGAGGAGTGCAACGAGGCCGCGGCGGTGTACGGCGAACCGCTGAACGAGGCCGTCCTCTGTGACGAGCACGAGCCGGACTTCCTCTACTGGTTCCGCGAGGAGGGCGGCGCCGAGTACGCCGAGACCGACGAGTTCGAGGAGGCGTTCCACGAGTGGTTCCTGGACGGCGGGCGCGCGCCGGAGGGGTACGCGGGACTGGAGCACGTCGACACCGACCCGCGCGACCTGCCGACGCCGGACCTGCCAGACCCCGAGGAGTTCGCCGACGAGCAGGAGCAGGACGAGGAGAAACGCATCGACCTGCGGAACATGGAGTTCGACCGGGACTACCCGACCGGCGGCGACACATGAGCGTCCCCGCCGTGGCGGTCGTCGACGCGAAGACCCCCGGAAACGTCGGCACCATCGCCCGCTCGATGAAGAACTTCGGGCTGTCGGAGTTGCTGCTGGTAGACCCACCCGAAGGCGTCAAGGAGAAGCACGGGGAGGCGTGGGGGTTCGCTGGCCGCGCGCGCCGCGACGTGCTCGCGAACGCTCGCGAGGTCAGCTTCGACGACCTCGTCGAGAACTACTACACCGTCGGGCTGACGGCGACGACGAACGAGGACTGCCGGAAGCACGTCCGGTTCCCGTACTCGACGCCGGCCGAGCTCGCCGACGACCTCGCCGAGCTCGACGGCGACAGCTGCATCGTGTTCGGTCGGGAGGCCAACGGCCTGCACAACCGCGAGCTCTCCCGGCTGGACGCGGTCTGCTCCATCCCGGCGAGCGACGAGTACCCGGTGCTGAACCTCGGCCAGGCCGCGACGGTGACGATGTACGAACTGCGCGAGCTCACCGTCGAGGAGAACCAGCTGCCGGACCGGCAGCACGAGCGCGCCGACGAGGAGCTCATCGAGCACCTGTACGAGAAGTTCGAGGACCTGCTCGACGGCATCGACCACAACGACGAGAAGCGGCACAAAACTGTCAGGATGGCCCGCCGGGTGTTCGGTCGAGCACACCTGACGGAGCGGGAGACGCGGACGCTGATGGGCATCTTCCGTCGGGCGAGCGAGGAGCTCGAGCGGGGACGAACGGCCCGCGGCCGCGACGGCGAGCAGTAGCCCGGGGCGCATGTCAACTGTACCGGAAAGTCTTTAATCGACGCGAGGGATTATGTAGTAATCGATAGGTCTCATGCCCCTCCAGAGCCCCCAGCGACGGTTCCGCCCCGGCGCACCGCCCGACGTCTCACTCGACGAACGACAGCCGCCGACAGCCCACGTCGTGTAGGACCATGCAACAGCTCCTGCCCTCCATCTCGTTCGGGACCCTGTTCACCCTCGTCGTGACTGTCCCGACCCTCATCACGTTCGCCGTCGGCTTCGCCCTGTTCGTCCCCGAGACCTCGCCACGAGAGTTCGCCCGGGAACTGGTCAGGACCGACTGGAAGTACCTCGGTGTCGCCTGGGTCGTCACCCAGGGCGTGAACACCATGGCGGCGACGTTCCACTCCGGCGCGGCGTACACGTCCGTCATCTACGACCTGGAAGGAACGACCGTGCTCTACTTCCAGGCGTTCACGTGGGAGCCGATGACGTACTTCCTGGCGTTCGTCTACCTCATCGGCTTCCCGTTCGTGACCCTGTTCACCTACTTCAAGCTGAAGGTACACGACCGCGAGCAGGCCCGGCGGTACTGTGCGGGCTACGCGCTGCTCGTCCTGCTCGCGCTCCCGTACTTCCTCGCGTTCCCGGTCGCGGTGACCTCGGAGTACCTCGGGCAGACCGCGAGCGGCGAGCCCGTCATGCGCGCCCTGCTGTACAACCTCCACCCCATCGTGAGCGAGGGAATCACCTCGACGGACACGCTGGTGAAGGCGTTCCCGAGCCTGCACACCGGCATCTCCGCGATGGCGGCGCTGTACGCCCGCGAGACCGACCGGCCGTACGCGTGGCTGGCCGGCATCCTGACGGTGCTCATCATGTTCTCGACGTTCTACCTCGGCGTCCACTGGCTGACCGACGCGGCGTTCGCGCTGGTGCTCGTCGGTATCGCGTACTACATCTCCCAGCGGATGCCCGACCCGGCGGTGTACGAGGCCCGGGTCGCCCGGCTGCTCCCCATCGGCGACGAGGACACCGAGACGCGGGGACAGCGGGCCGACTGAAAGAACCGCTTCTCGCGCCCCTCGTTCAGGCGCGCTTCTGGATCTCCTCGCGGAGCGTGTCGCTGACGACGTCGCCGTCGGCCTTGCCGCGCAGCGCACCCATGCACTCGCCCATGAGCGCCGAGAACGCGCCCATCCCCTGTTCCGCGACCTGGTCGGCGTTGCGCTCGACGACCTCGACGACGGCCTCTCGCACCTCGCTCTCGTCGACGCCGCCGAGGTCCTCCTGCTCGACCGCCTCCTCAGCGGTCAGCTCGGGGTTCACCGCCAGCGCGGTCAGTAGCTCGGGCAGCCCCTCGTTCGGTACCTCGCCGTCGTCGACGAGGCGTAGCGCGTCGCGGAGGTGCTCGTCCGTGAGGTCGGCGACGGGGACGTCGTCGCGGCGGAGCTCGGTCAGCGTCGACTCCAGCGTCCCTGCGGCGAGCGTCGCGTCGACCCCATCGGCGACCACGGACTCGAACAGCGGCATGTGCGTGCCGTAGGCGACCTGCTCGGCCAGTCCGGCGTCGAGGTCGTACTCGTCCTGGTACCGCTCGACCTTCTCGGTGAGGAGTTCGGGGACCGCGACCTCGCTCGGGTCGAGCTCGACCGGCGGCACGTCCGTCTCGGGGTACATCCGCGCCGCGCCGGGCAGCGGCCGCAGGTAGCGCGTCGTCCCGTCCTCGTTCGCGCCACGAGTTTCCTCCGGGACACCGTCCATCGCCGTCTCCGCGCGGGCTGCAGCGGCCTCGACGGCCGGCTCGGCGACGCCCGCCTCGGCGGCGACCATCGCGACCGCGTCCTCCTCACCGGCACCGACGGCCTCGCACATGGCCTCGACCTCCGCCTCGGTGACGCCGTACGCCGGCAGCTCGTCCGTGTGGAAGATACCGCCCGCGCCGTGACGCTTCGCGTGGTCCGAGAGCTCGGTGCCGAGCCGACGGTCGGGCTGTATCTCCCGGCCGACCAGCCCGTCGAAGCCGTACAGCGGCACCGCGTACACCGCACCGCCGTCTTCGAGCGCGCCCCGGACGACACCGGAGTCGGTGTCCTCGAAGACCCCGGTCACGTCCTGGACCTCGCCGACGCTCGCGCCGCGCTCCTCGAGTTCGGCCGCGATGTCGAGGAGTGCGACCTGCCGGCCGACCTCGTTCCGGACGATGTCGTCGATGTCGTCGAGGCTCTGGACGCCCTTCACCTCGACCCGCGCACCGTCGGCGATGGAGATGTTCACGTCCTGCCGGATGGTCCCCAGTCCACGCTTCACGTGGCCCGTCGAGCGGAGGAGCATCCCGATGCGCTCGGCCGCGTCGCGGGCCTGCTCCGGCGAGGAGATGTCGGGCTTCGTGCCGATCTCCACCAGCGGGATGCCGAGCCGGTCGAGGCTGTAGGTGACGCCCGCCTCGGTCTCCTCGATGCGCTGGGCGCTCTCCTCCTCCAGCATCAGGTCCGCGACTCTGACGGGGCCCTCGTCCGTCTGTATCTCGCCGTCGGTCGCCACGAGCGTCGAGCGCTGGAACCCCGACGTGTTCGAGCCGTCGACGACGAGCTTGCGCATGACGTGCGCGACGTCCACCGGCTCCATGTCGAGCAGCTGGGCGATCTCGAGGACGACCGTGCGTGCCTCCTGGTCGAGCCGGTGCGGCGGTTCGTCGTCCTCCTCGACGAGGCAGGTGGTGTCGTAGCCGAGGTAGGTGAACTCCCGTTCGACCTGGCTCTCCTCCAGCGCCGCCTCGTCGATCTCGCCGAGTTCGCTCTTCGTGGGATGCAGGTACCGCGTGAACTGGCGGGTCGACGCGTCGGCCTCGCGGAGGTCGGTCGGACACGAACAGAACAGCTTCGTGTCGGTGTCGAGCTGCTGATGGATCTCCAGCCCGGCCACCAACCCGAGCTCGTCGTAGTCGTGGTCGGTCATTGAGAGCAGGTCCGACCCGGAGGGGTAAAAAACCGTCCAGTCTCCCCCGATAGTGTGTTCCTCCGTCGGGTTCGGAGAGCGACTCCTCTCAGAAGCAGGCGTCCACAGAACTGCCCGCCGCCAGCGCGCTCACTGCGTCGCTGCCTTGATGTCCTCGATGCGGACGATGTCGTCGCCGAGGCCCTCGCCGTCGCAGTCCTCGTCTGGACATCGGTAGTGCCAGCCGTCCCGTGTCGCTACGCGCTCGGAGAATCGTCCACCACAGGACTCGCAGAACAGCTGGCCCTTCTCGCACTTGTCGTGGTGTAGCTCGAGGGCGAGCTCTGTGCTGAACGACTGATTGCAGTCTCTGCAGGTGTACATACTCGAATCGACTCCGGCATCCCCCATAACAACAGTGGATTGTTCGCCGTGGCGCCGTCTACCGGTCACTCTCGGTAACTTACTGCCGTCGTGCGGTCGGTCTGAAGCCAGTCAGCGAATTTCGAAGTGATAAATCTTTCTCCGCACGGCGGCGCGGGACCGACGAGTCGTGGTCGACGACCGGGTCGTACGGTCCCATCGAACGGTTCCGGGTGCTGTAGCCCCGCTTCGAGAGCTACTTGACGGGCCGGCTCAGTCGTCGCCCAGGATGCCGGTGTAGGTCATCGCCTCGGGGTCGATGACCTCGTCGGCCTCCGCCTCCGAGAGGTAGCCCTTCTCGACGACGACCTCGCGGACGGTCTTGTCCTCCTTCAGCGCGGCCTTGGCGACCTCGCTGGCCTTGTCGTAGCCGATGTGCGGGTTGAGCGCGGTCGCGAGCGCCATCGACTGCTCGACCTGGTCCTGACAGTGCTCCTCGTTGGCCTCCAGCTTCGCGACGAACTTCCGGGCGAACACTTCGCTCGCGTTCGTGACGAGTTCGGCGGACTGCAGGAAGTTGTACGCACAGACCGGCTTGTACAGGTTGAGGTCGAGCTGGCCCTCCGCAGCGCCGGCCGAGACGGCGGCGTCGTTGCCGACGACCTGCTTGTGCACCTGGTTGACGGCCTCGGCGACGACCGGGTTCACCTTGCCGGGCATGATGGACGAGCCGGGCTGGTTCTCGGGCTGCTCGATCTCGCCGAGCCCGTTGCGCGGGCCGGAGGCGAGCAGCCGCAGGTCGTTCGCGATCTTGTTCAGGCTCCCGGCGACGGTCCGGAGCGCGCCGTGGGCCTCCCCCATCGCGTCGTGAGCGGCCTGCGCCTCGAAGTGGTCGTCGGCCTCGCGGAACTGGACGCCCGTCTCCTTCGTGATGTACTCGGCCGCACGCGAGGCGAACTCGGGGTGCGTGTTCAGCCCCGTGCCGACCGCGGTCCCGCCGAGCGCGAGCTCGCTCAGGTGCTCGCGGACGTTGTCGACGCGGACGAGCCCCTTCTCCATCTGGGTTGCGTAGCCGCCGAACTCCTGGCCGAGCCGGACCGGCGTCGCGTCCTGCAGGTGGGTGCGGCCGGTCTTGACGACGCCGTCGAACTCCTCCTCCTTCGCGCGCAGCGCCTCGCGGAGGATGTCCAGCGCCGGGATGACGTCCTTCTCGACGGCCTCGAGCGCCGCGACGTGCATCGCGGTGGGGATGACGTCGTTGCTCGACTGGCCGAAGTTCACGTGGTCGTTCGGGTGGATCTCCCGGGAGCCGATGTCGCCGCCGTAGAGCTCGGTGGCGCGGTTCGAGATGACCTCGTTGGCGTTCATGTTCGAGGACGTGCCCGAGCCGGTCTGGAACACGTCGACCGGGAACTGGTCGTCGTGCTCGCCGGCGATGACCTCGTCGGCGGCGGCGACGATGCAGTCGGCCTTGTCCTCCGGGATCATCTCGAGGTCGCGGTTGGCCTGCGCCGCGGCCTTCTTCACGACACCGAGGGCGCGCACGAACCGGCGGCCGAACGTCAGCCCCGAGATGGGGAAGTTCTCGACCGCGCGCTGGGTCTGTGCACCCCAGTACGCGTCGGCCGGTACCTGCATCTCGCCGAGGCTGTCCTGTTCGGTGCGGTAGTCGTCGGACATGGGCGAACCGACGCGCGACGGGGCGTAAAACCCACCGAAACCGCCGCGCCGGTCGGTAGTCCCGACTTACCCGCGGGTGACCCATTGTCGGCAGGTGTTCCGGGGAGGACCCGCTGAAAATTCGGCCACGTGCGGGGGACGGAAGCACCGGACTCCGACGCGTCACGCCTCGTCGTCCGTCCGGTGGGAGTACCCCTCGATGATACCGTTCACCTGCGTCGGCTCGATACAGGCAACGTTGAACTGGATATCGGTCGCCGGCCGGGAGTGGACCTGGAAGTACGGGATGTCGAGCCCCTCCATCACCTCCACGATGGCGGCGTCGAGGCTGTCGTGTGACAGCATCGTCACCTTCCCCTCCACGAGGACGCTCTTCCAGCCCTCGTCGGTGTCGTCGTAGACGACGAAGGAGACGTGGTCGGTCCTCTCGAGGTAGCGCTGCTTCTGACTCCCCGGTGCGAACCCGAGCCGTAGGTACACCGACCGGTCGTCGTCGTCGTACGCGAACGAGAGCGGGACCGCGTAGGCGTCGCCGTCGTTCGCGAGCGCGAGGACACCCGTCTGTTGTGATTCGAGGAACTCGTCTATCTCCAGTGCGTCCATCTGCGTTGCTGTCTGCTGCGCCATATGTGTGTATTGATAGCACGAGCCATTAGATGTGGAGGTCGGTTCCCGCCGGCTGGTAACGTCGTGTCCGTCCGCGAGCGGTCGAGCGAGGACGGCTCCCGTCTCTCGTCGCCCCGGAAACATACCGGGGCCTCCCAGTCGGAACTGGACGGGACGCCGCTCACGGGTCGCGTCGCTCCCCGTTCGCGACCTCCTGTTCCTCACTGCGTTCGGAAGACGCACCGCTCGTCGTCATCGCGTCGAGAGAAACGCCGAGAGGGAGATTTGAACCGCGGTCGCTCGCTGTGCTCGCTCCCTGGTTCAAACTCCCCTTTGGCGTTTCTTCGTGGACGGACGGCTCGCTGCGCTCGCCGTCGTGGTTCCCGAAGAAACGCCGAGAGGGAGATTTGAACTCCCGTGTCCGTGTGGACAGTAGATTTCGAATCTACCGCCTTGGCCAGGCTAGGCTATCTCGGCTCGCTCTCACCTTGCCCGCTGAGTATTTTAGGGGTTTCGATTCGGTCGGGCGTGTGGTGACAATCGTCAATAATAAATTGCATGCGTCGCAGGGAGATACCATGGACGTTAGCCAAGCAAACGAGGACTGCAACGCAGTCCTCGACGCCATCGGGAACTCGGTCATCGCCGACCGAGAGTTCCTCGAAACCGTACTGATGGGCGTCGTCGGCCGCGGTCACGTACTCCTCGAGGACGTGCCCGGGACCGGCAAGACGCTCACGGCACGGTCGATGGCGTCCGCCCTCGGATTGTCCTTCTCCCGCATCCAGTTCACCCCCGACCTCCTGCCCTCCGACGTGACGGGGACGCACGTGTTCAACGAGGAGAGCCGCGAGTTCGAGTTCCAGGCCGGTCCCATCTTCGCGAACATCGTGCTCGCGGACGAGATCAACCGCGCGCCGCCGAAGACCCAGGCCGCCCTGCTCGAGGCGATGGAGGAGGGACAGGTCACCGTCGACGGCGACACGCGGATGCTCCCGCAGCCGTTCTTCGTCATCGCGACGCAGAACCCCGTCGAGCAGGAGGGGACGTTCCCGCTGCCGGAAGCACAGGTCGACCGCTTCATCGTCAAGTCGAGCATCGGCTACCCCGACGAGGAGGGCGAGATCGAACTGCTCCGTCGCCGCGCGGGTCGCGTCGACCAGAGCCCGAGCGTCGACCGCGTCCTCAGCGACGAGGAGGTCGCGGAGCTCCGGCAGGTGCCGGAGGACGTGCGGGTCGACGACGACCTCCTCGCGTACATGGCCGCGCTCTGCCGCGAGACCCGGCAGGACGGCCGCGTCGACATCGGCGTCTCTCCGCGTGGGACCCAGCGCCTGTTCGAGGCCTCGCGCGCCTACGCCGCGATGGTCGGCCGCGAGTACGTCACGCCCGACGACATCAAGCGCGTGGCGCTGCCGGTGCTCGCGCACCGTCTCGTGCTGACGCCGGACGCGATGGTGAACAACGTCGACAAGCGTGAGGTCGTCCAGACGGTGCTCGACTCGGTCCCGGTCCCGACCGTCGAGTAACCCCTTCTACGTCTGTCGCAGCGCCGTGGTCAGGACGAGCGCCGCGACCAGCAGCATCACCAGTGCTGGGAGCGGCTGGCCGGTGCCGGCGACCTGGTACAGGCCGTACGCGACGCCGACCGTGACCCCGCCGACGACCAGCGTCGCGCCGATGTGTGCGAGTTCGGCCCGGGTCGTCTCCGCCTCCTGGCCCAGCTGCTGGCCCAGCCCCACGGCGTTCTGCCCGACGTCCCAGGCGACGACAGTCGCCGCGGTGCCGACGAGCAGGAACAGCTCTGCTGCAGCGCCGGCACCGGTCGCGCCCGCGACCACCATCCCCGCGGCGAGGACGACGCCGCCCGCGTGGACGAGTCGTCGCGAGCCGACGACGAGGCCGGGGGCGAGTGCGACGATGCCCAGCCCGGCGACGACGCCCCCGACGCTCGCGGTCAGGATGGCCGCGAGCGCGGCGACCGCGGCCGCGCCGAGCGAGACGATTGCCGAGAGGCGCACCGGCCGCCTGTCGATCTCCGTCATCGCGACCACCGCACGGTGTTCCGCGCGATGGACTCCGCGAGCGGTTCGTCGGGGTCCCAGTCGAGCACCCTGACGCCACCCTGTCGGAGCGTCGATATCCGGTCCGCGCGCTCGACGCGGGCGAACCGCTGGCCGAGCGTCCCGTCGTTCGTCGGGTCGGGGCTGAGCACCGTCACCTTGTGCCCGTGTGCGTGGAGCAGCTGTGCCGCCTTCACCGCGTCGTCGTCACAGAGCGGCGAGAAGAACATCACCTGGATGTCGCCCGAGAGGCGCTTGCGGAGGTTCCGGACGCCGAGCGTGACGGAGTAGCGTCCCGTCGGTCGCTCGGCCGACAGCGCGGGGTGGTGGGCGAACAGCTCCTCGACCTCGACCCGGTGCTCGTTGCCGAGTCCGGGCGAGAGCCAGACCTTCTGGGGTGCCAGGGCGGTGATACCGACCCGGTCGCCGGTCTCGAGCAGCGTGGTGAAAATCTGGCCGGCCGCGTTGATGCCGAGGTCGGCCGCGTGGAGGTCGTCCTCGTCGCGCCGCACGTACGCCTCCTGGCGCAGGTCGAGCAGGAGCATCACTGTCGCGGCCCGCTCCTCGCGGAACTGGAGGGTCGCGAGGTCGCCGGTGCGCGCGTAGCGTCGCCAGTCCACCCGCGACAGCGGGTCACCAGAACGGTACTCGCGGGTGGAGTGGAACTCGACGCCGTCGCCGGCGTGGTCGGTCTCGACGCGGCCAGCGTACTGCGAGGTCTGCTTGCGGAGCGGCATCGGTAGCGTGGACGAGAGCGACGGCGTGACGACCACCTCGCCGCCGGTCCGGAAGCGGGTGTATCGCTCGCGCTTGCCGGACCAGTCACGGACGATGGTGTCACACGTCTTGAACTCGTGTGTCCCCCGTCTGGCGTTCAACGTGTACGTGAACGAGTCGGTCTCGCCGGGGCGGAGCGCGGTGCCGAGCCTGGCCGTGCCGCCCACGACGGTGAGCTCCTCCGGCACGCCGTCGACGACCCGAAGGTCCGGGAGGACACGGTCGCCCACGTTTGTGACCCTCACCGTCACCGTCAGGTCGTCGCCCAGGTCCGGCGTCGGGTCGGACAGCTCCCGTCGGATGCGGACCGTCGCCCGGGGTACCGTCGTCACCTGGACGTACGCGAGGTAGGCGACCGCGACGACCGCCGCGAGGAGCAGGGCGGGCTGTTTCAGGATGACGCCCATTCCACCCGCCACGAACGTCAGCGCGCCGATGCCACGCCAGTGGTTCGTGTCCTCCTCGGTCTCGGAGATGACCCGCTGGCTCCCCTCGCTCCCTCCTTCTCGCGTCCCCGTCGACGTTCCGCCGCCCGACTCGGCCTCGTCGGCCGTGGACTCGCCCGTCGCCGACTGCGATAGCGTCGAACTCATGCTTCGGCCGCCTCCGACTGCCGCGTTATCTCGCTGGCGGCGTGGACCGCCCAGCGGTGGTACTGCGTCCGGTTGTCCCGCTGGAAGTCGAACCGGTCGAACAGCGACGCCCCCTCGACGGAGCCGGTGAAGAAGGCCCGGGCGAAGGGGTCGTCGGTCCACTCGCCCGACTCAAGCTGTCGCTCGGCCTCGGCCCGCGTGCAGCCCTCGGTGCGGACGATGGTCGCGATGGCAGCCCGCTCCAGGCGGGTCCGCACCGTCTCTCGCGTCTCGATCTCCCTGCGGTCCGAGCCGGCCGTGAGGAGCATCTCGTCGAACTCGTCACCCGGGGTCGGGAGGTCCTGTGACGCCTCCGGGTCGGGCGTCTCGACCTGCTCGTAGTCGGTGCGTGACCGGCCGATGGCGACACGCACCCCCTGGAGGACGCCGAGGAGGCCGACGACGACGAGGACCGCCTCGTCGAGCGTGATGGACGACGCCAGCCCTGGCGCTGCGACGAGGGTGAACCCGGTCAGCGCGAGCGCCACGCCGAAGACGGCGAGCAGGGTTCGCGGCTTCATTCGTTCTCACTCTCGAACTGGTCCTCGAGACGCCTCAGTGCTTCGACTGCCCGCTCCTCGCGTTCCGCGGTCGCCGACTCGCTGCCGTAGCGCACCGACTCGAACAGGTCGGTGAGTTCGCCGACCGCACCGGTCTCGAACCCCGCGGCGACCGCCGCACGTTCGAACTCCCGCGGCGTGCTGGTCTCCGGGTGCTCCACCGGCAGGTGGCCGGTCATCTCGACCCAGGCGCGGTAGATCTCGTTGTCGACCGCCGACTGCTCCTCGATGCGGTCCGCCGCCCGGCCGGCGGCCGCCGCGACCGCCGCGACGTCCGGCGGTTCCGGGGGGTCCTCCTCGTCGGCCGGGTCGACCGCTTCGGCGAGCTCCGACTCCGCGTCGTCGTCGCCGGAGCGGACCATCCAGACGCCCGCGACCACCACCACCGCGACACCCACGACGCCGAGCAGGAGCAGGAGGGCGTCGGGCAGCTGCTGGCGCGTCTCGCCCTGTTCGCCGCCGCCGCTACCGTCACCGCCACCGCCCGACGCCGTCTGGTTACTGATGACGTCCGGGCTGCCGTTCTGTTGCTCCTTCGGGACCGGTTCGTCCGGGCACGCGACCAGGAACGGCACCGTCGTCGCCACCAGCACACCCACCACGAAGAAGGCGCTGAGCGCGACCATCCGGTCGTACTTCCGGTACATGAACGCCGTCACCCCGACGAGGATACCAATCAGCCCGAGCAGTAGCGTCGGTGGAATCGACTGCTCGCACCGCTCGACCTTCACCGGCGGCTTCTGCCGCTTCTCACCGCCCTCCACGTTCGCGTCCATCGGCGAGTCAGTCGCAGCGATGCTCTCGTCCTGCTCCGGTGCCGGCTGGTTCGCGTCTTGGCCAGCACTCGTCGTCTGACTGAGCGTCCCGGCCGCGAAGACGATAGCCACAACACAGCAGACAGCGATGATAGCGACCCCGATCGTCCGTCTGTTCACGGACCACTGTTACCACAACCCGCACTTAACGGGTTCGTATACACAAACACGTCTTGTGCTGAACGACCACCGGAAGCGACGCAGGTGGCGTCGACGGCGTCAGGGCTCGTCCCCGTACTTGTCCTCGATGTGCCGGAGTGCGTCGACGGCACGACGTTCGCGGTCCGCCGTCACCGGCTCGCCGCCGTAGCGGACCTCCTCGAACAGCTCGGTGAGTTCGGCCACGTCCTCGCGCGAGACACCGGCCCCGACGGCCGCGTCGGCGAACTCCGAGGGGGTGCTCGACCGGGGGTGCTCGACGGGGAGGTGCCGGGTCATCTCGACCCAGGCGCGGAACACCTCGTTCTCGGTGCCGGTGGTCCGCTCCAGCCTGTCGGCGATCTGACCGGCGACGTTGCCGATCTCGGTGACCCGCCTCGGGTCGCCCTCCTCGGCGCTCCCCTGTTCGGGGGGCTCCGCCTCGCTCTCCTCGTCGTCCGTGCTCGAGAGGAGGGCGTAGCCGAGGAGACCGACGACCAGCGTCGCCGCGACGAGCACCACGAACACCGAGGGCTGTGTGATGACCAGCCCGGAGTCGTTGGCGATGCCGACCGAGGCGTTTCCCCCGGTGCTGGGCGGTGCCGGCTCCGAGGGCAGGATGTCGGCCGAGGTCGGCGCGGGCTGTTCCGCGCAGTTGGTCAGCAGCATCCAGAGGAAGAAGGCGGGGAACCCGACGACGACGAGGGCGGCGGAGGCCGCGAACCCGTCGTCGCGGTACGCGAGCCCCGACCAGAGCAGGAGTGCGACGCCGATGACGATGGCGAGGAACTCGCCGGTCAACAGGAACGGGAGACAGATGCCGAAAGAGAACGAGAACTGCCCGGGGTCGGTGAGGGGTTCACGGCCGCTGCTGCCGTTCTCGCCGGAGTCGCGGTCGTCGCCGCCGGTGGGGTCGCTGACGGTCGACCCGCCGCCGCCGTCGGCCGGGTCCACCACGCTCGCGGCGACGAGCGAGAGCGCGACCACGCAGACGAGCGCGAGGACGACCGGGAGGAGTCGCTCTCGGTTCACGCCCGCCACTCGGGTCCGATGGTATGAGTGGTTTTCGTTGGCACACACGTCGACTGTACCGACGGCGGCGGCGCGCCGGGTCCCGGCAGTCGCTCCGGGGAACACGGCCCTTTTCACTGTCAGCGCCCCCAGGATGGGTATGCAGAACGTCGACGCCGCCGGACTCGGTATCGGGGACGACCACCCGACACGGATCATGGGCGTGCTGAACGTGAGCGCGGAATCACCGTACGACCCGAGCGTGTTCGACGACCCCGCGGAGGCAGCCGACTACGTCGAGGACGAACTCGTCGCGGAGGGGGCGGACATCGTCGACATCGGGCTGGAGTCGGCGAACAAGCGCTTCGAGGTGCTCAGCGCGGCGGAGGAGCTGGACCGGCTGGACGTGGCGCTGTCGGTCATCGAGAACACGTCCGCGGACCCGGTCTGGTCCATCGAGACGCGCTACCACGAGGTCGCCGCGGCCGCCCTCGACGGTGGCTTCGACATGATAAACGACATCGCCGGGTTCGCGGACCCGGAGATGCCCCGGGTCGCCGAGGAGTACGGGGTCGCCGTCGCGAAGATGGCCAGCCCACCGGATCTGACGCGTCCGGGCGCTGTCGAGGAGACACCCTGGGCGGAGCGCAAAGGCGAGGCGTGGGCCGAACAGGCCGACTACGTCGACATGGTGTACGAGGCGCTCAAGCAGAACGGGCTGCCCGAAGACACCATCGTCGACCCGGCGTTCGGGGGCTGGTCCGAGGCGAAGACGGTCGCCGACGACCGGGAGACGTTCCGGCGGCTCCGCGAGTTCCGTGGGCTCGGCCGGCCGATGCTCGTCTCCATCAACCGGAAGAACTTCCTCAGGTCGCTGACCGACCGCCCCACCGAGGACGCACTCGCCGTCTCCCTCGCGGCCACGTCGATGGCCATCGAACGCGGCGCACACGTGATTCGGACCCACGACGTGCGGGAGACGGTCGACGCGGCCGCCGTGGGCGACGCGTTCGTCCCCGAGCGGCACCGGAGCCACGCGAGCGGGGTCAGCGTCGAGGAGCTCGACGTCGACTCCGAGGGCGACGTGCGACGGCACGCGGACCGCCTCGGCACGGCCGACCTGGCCGCCACAGCTACCCTCGCCGTGTTCGACGTCCGTGGACTCACCGAGGACGCGTGCGAGGAGCTGGGGACGCTCGCTGCCGACGCCGAGACGACGTTCGCGAGGAACGCGGCGGGCGACGGTGGCTTGCTCGTGGGGACCCACGCCGCACTCGAGGCGCTCGTCGAGGCCACGCCCGGGACTGCGGGCACTGGGGCGGTCCTCGACGCCGTCGCGTCGTCCCTGAACTGAGCCTGCACCGCGGTCCCGTCCGCTGGTCGACGGTGCATCGAGGCCCCGTGGGACACCATCCGCCGACCGTCCCCGGGTCGCATATCTATCGAACTCCACACGTAGCGGGCTCTAACGAATCGTTATGGGTCGTATAACTCGGTAAGAGAAAACTTATACCGGTGGCTTCAGAAGGTGGGGGTGGAAGCCGGGAGGGCCTCTCGGGTAGGGGTACTCACAAGAGGCAATTCCGGCCCACACCAACGGTTATCTTGGAACTACATCCGACAGCTACAGCCATGGACTTCGAAACGTTCGAGCCGGTGTACGAGGCCATCCTCGCCGACTTCGGCTTCGACCGCGACGGCGACGAGCGAGCACGCGACGCCCTCGCCGAGCTGACGACGCCGTTCGACGAGTCGCGCCTCTCGGTGCTCGCCGGCGAACACGTCGCCGTCTGTGGGGCCGGCCCCACGCTCGCCGCGGACCTCGACGACTGTGACGCCGACCGGGTCGTCGCGGCATCCTCGGCGGCGGCGGTCTGCCGTGAGCGGGGCGTCACCGTCGACGTCTACGTCACCGACCTCGACGGCGACCCCGAGCTGGTCGGTGACCTCGCTGCCGAGGGGACACCCGTCGCGGTCCACGCACACGGCGACAACGTCGGGCGGGTCCGGTCGGTCGTGCCCGGGCTCCCGGCCGAACCGGTGCTCCCCACGACGCAGGCCGCACCAGCCGCACACGTCCGGAACTACGGGGGCTTCACCGACGGCGACCGGGCCGCGTTCCTCGCGGACCACGCCGGCGCGACCCGGCTCTCGTTCCCCGGCTGGTCGTTCGACGACCCCGACGTGGGCCCGATGAAACGGCGCAAGCTCCGCTGGGCGGCGCGGCTGCTCGCGTGGCTGGAGCGGCGGCGCGACGGGTGGTTCGCGGTCCTGGACGGCGTTCGGGACGACCTGGAGCCACTGCCGTGAGCACCCGCCCGCGGAACCGCCGGCAGGCCTGCACTACGTGTGGGAACGTAGCGCACTGGTGAACTCATAGGAGCGCTTTCGTCCGTCACTGCCCGTCTTCCACCCGATGCCCTCGACCGACGGGATGACCGACGAGCTGCTCGCCAAGACCAGCACCTTCCTGCAGCACGTCACGGAGAGCACCGAAACCCTCGCGACGGCACTCGACGCCTACGGAACGGACGGGGACGCGTTCGAGCGGGAGCTGTCGCGCCTCGTGGCCGTCGAATCGGCCTGCGACAACACGCTCCACGAGCTCAGACGGACGGTCGGGTCGGAGCTAGACCCGAGCTTCAGCGGTGCGTACCTCAGGAAGAGCGACCTGCTCGAGCTGTACACGCACGTCGACAGGATTCCCACGGAGCTCGAACGGTTCGCCCGGCAGCTCCGGGCGACGGAACCGTCGCTGACGGACTCACAGCTGGCGACGTTCGTCGAGATGACCGACCACATCGACACGGCCGCGCGGACACTCACGGCGGCCATCTCGACGTTCGTCGAGCGGTTGGTCACCGGTGGAACGGGTGGCGACCCGACCGCGACGGTCGAGCGCGTGGCGGCGCTGGAGTCCGCGTGCGACCAGCTGAAGTACGACGCCCTCGGTGCCGCGTTCGACGGCGACGAGGAGACGTCAGCGGCCCTCCTGGTCCGGGACCTGCTCGTCTGTCTGGACGCGGCGATGAACGCGGTGGAGGACGCCGCCGACCACCTGCTGTTCGCGTCGGGGACGACGCTCCCGTGACTACGGCTCCAGGACGACCTTGCCGGTCGACTTGCGGTCCTCGATGTACTCGTGCGCCTCGCGGGCGTCCTCGAGGGCGAACGTCTCGCCGACGACGACCTCCAGTTCGCCCTCGGTGAGCCCCTGGGTCAGGTCCGGCACCGCCTCGAGCACCTTCTCGGGCTTGCGGGCCATCGCGCGGCCGAGGTGGTAGCCGATGACCGACTGGTTCCGGAAGAACATCTCGCTGGTGTCGAGCGTGCCGGGCACGCCGCTGGCCGCGCCGTAGGGCACGATGCGTCCGAAGTCCTTCGTCGCGCGGATGCAGTTCGAGAACACGTCGTCGCCGACGCCGTCGAGCGCGAGGTCCACGCCGACGCCGTCGGTCTCGGACTGCACCACGTCGACGAAGTCCTCCTCGGTGTAGTTGATGGGGTGGTCACAGCCGAGCTCGGCGGCGAGGTCGAGCTTCTCCTGCGTGCTCGCGGTGCCGAACACCTCTGCCCCGGCGCGGTCGGCGAGCTGGACCGCCGCGGTGCCGACGCCGCCCGCGGCGGCCTGGATGAGCACCGACTCGCCCTCCTCGAGGCCGCCCCAGCCGAACAGGCTGTTGTGGGCGGTGAGGAACTGCACCGGGAAGCCCGCGGCCTCCGCGAAGCTCATCCCCTCCGGGATGGGGAACAGCGAGTCGGCGTCGGTGACGGCGTACTCGGCGTAGCCGCCGACGCCGACCATACCGACGTAGCGCGCGCCCTCCTCGATTCCGGCACCCTCGCCGACGGCGTCGATGGTACCGGCCGCCTCGAAGCCGGGGACGAACGGCGCGTCCGGTCCGCCCGGGTAGTGGCCCCGTCGCTGCATGATGTCCGCGAAGTTGATCCCCGCGGCCTCGACGTCGATCCGGACCTCGCCCGGCCCTGGCTCCGGTTTCTCCTGCTCGATGACTTCGATGTTGTCGCGTCCGCCGTACTCCGTGACCTGGATAGCGCGCATGTTCGACCCTTCGTACCACCGCCGGCGGGAAAAGGGTCGGCCAACCGGCGAAACCATCCACAAGTTCAGTGTTCAATCCGGCTCGGGACCACGACCGCCACGGGAGACAGCTTTATCGCCGGGGTCGCCCCACGTCTCCGTATGACAACCGACTGTTCGTTCCTCGACGACCTCGACCTCGACGACGACCAGGTGTCGTTCGCCGAGGCGACGCGGGAGGCACACGACAGCGACTGGGGGACGAAGCCGGGCGACGAGGTGCTGCCCGACGCGGTGGTGTACCCCGAGTCGACCGCGGACGTCTCGACCGTCCTCGAGGCCGCGACGGCACGCGACGTTCCGGTCACGCCGTACGCGGCGGGCACCAGCCTCGAGGGCAACGCCGTGCCGGCGCACGCGGGCATCAGCCTCGACCTGACCCGGATGGACGCGGTGCTCGACGTCCGACCGGAGGACTTCCAGCTCGACGTCGAGCCGGGCGTCATGGGCTCGGCTGTCGACGACGCGGCCGGCGAGCACGGGCTGTTGTTCCCCCCGCTCCCCTCCTCGGGCAGCATCTCGACCGTCGGGGGCATGGTCGCCAACGCCGCCAGCGGGATGCAGACGGTGAAGTACGGCGAGGTCGCGGACTGGGTGCTCGAACTGGAGGCCGTGCTCGCCGACGGCTCGGTCGTCACCGCCGGGTCGAAGGCGGTCAAGACCTCGTCGGGCTACGACCTGCGCGACCTCCTCATCGGCAGCGAGGGCACGCTCGCGGTCGTGACCCGGGCGACGCTCGAACTCGCGGGGCGACCCGCACAGATCCGCGGCGGGCGCGCGCAGTTCGAGACGCTCGACGACGCCACCGCCGCCGTCGAGGACGCCGTCCAGTCCGGCGTCGACGTGGCGAAGCTCGAACTCATCGACGCCGAGAGCGCGATGATGGCCAACGCGTACTCCGGCACCGACCTCCCCGACCGGCCGACCGTCTTCGTGGAGTTCCACGCCAACCACGGCGTCGACGAGGAGGTCGCCTTCTGCGAGTCCGTCTTCGCGGCCCACGACGCGACGCTGTTCGAGGTGGCCGAGGCGGACGCCGGCATGGACGAGCTGTGGGAGGCCCGCAAGGACCTCGCCTACGCGATGCAGTCCTGGGACCCCGAGCTGACGCCGCTCCACCCCGGCGACATCACCGTCCCCATCTCGAAGTACGGGGACGCCATCCGGTACGCGAAGGACCTCGCCGACGAGCACGACCTGCTGATACCCTGCTTCGGGCACGCGGGCGACGGCAACGTCCACTACTCCGTGCTGGTCGACGAGGACGACCCCGACGCGGTCGAGCGTGGCGAGGCAGCCTACCGGGACATCGTCGAGTTCGCCATCGAACGGGGCGGCACCTGCACCGGGGAGCACGGCATCGGCCTCGGCAAGCGGGAGTTCCTCGTCCGCGAGCACGGCGAGGCCACCGTCGACGCGATGCGCCGGGTCAAGCGCGCGCTCGACCCGACGGACACCCTCAACCCCGGCAAACTGTTCCCGGAGACCGTCGACGGACACCGCGTCCGCGACGGGGACCAGTAGGATGGCACCCGACCACGTCCTGGTCCCGCTCGACGGCTCGCCGCTGGCCGACCGCGCGCTCGTCCACGCGCTGGAGACGTTCGACTGCCGGACCACGGTGCTGAACGTCGTGACGCCGCTGGACAGATCGATGAGCGAGAGCGGCATCCTCGACGCCGACGAGGACCGGGAGGAGTCCGCCGAGGACCGCGCCGAGACGATAATCGAGCGGGGAAAGCGCCGCGCAGCGGAGCACGGCCGCACCGTCGAGACGGCCGTCGAGACCGGCGACCCCGCCGAGACCATCGTCGAATTCGCCGAGTCCAGCGCCGTGGACCACATCGTGATGGGCGGACACGGGGGCGAACGAAACGCGCTCGCCGCCCGGCTGCTCGGCACCGTCGCGACGACCGTCGTCAGCGAGGCGACGACGACCGTGACCGTGGTCAGGGACTGACCCGCGGCCGAGCGCTCAGCCCGTGGCGCCACCCAGAACGAAGGCGAACACCCGATAGACCCCGAAGCCGAGCACGACGGAGGTCCCGAGGGTCAACACCCAGAAGAGGAGCGTCGTCGCTATCTTGCGCCGGGAGACGCCGGCCGAGCCACCCGCCAATCCGCCGCCGATGACACCCGAGATGATGATGTTGTTGAACGAGATGGGGATGCCGAGCAGGATGGCCGCCTGCGCGATGATGAACCCGGGGACGAGCGCCGCGATGGACCGGCGGACCCCGAGCTGGGCGTACTCCCGCGAGGTCGCCTGCAGCAGCCGCGGCGCACCCATCCACGCCCCGCCGAGGATCCCGACCGAACCGACGGTCAGCAGGGCGATGCCCGGGAGGCCGAGCTCGACGCCGTAGAGGTTCTCCAGCGGCCCGGTCGCCAGCCCGACCTGACTGCCGCCGCTGGAGAAGGCGACGATGCTCCCCAGGATGAGCAGGAAGCTCTTGATGCCCTTGTCGACCGACGTCTGGGTCCGTCGGCGGATGAACTGGAAGCTCACCGCGGCGAAGACGAGCGTCACGACCGGCAGCAGTAGGTCGACCGGGCCGACCGTCGGCGACGGAACGGTGCCCGAGACCAAGCCCGCGACGGACTCCTGGGAGCGACCCGTCGGCGACGGGATGACGCTCAGCCGGATGTTGGCGACGATACCACCCACGACGGCCGCCAACAGCGGGATGCTGACCGTCTCGGGGATGTCGTCCCGACGCAGGAGCGTCGCGGTCGTGTACGCAAGCCCGCCAGACACGGGCGGGACGAGCAGCCAGAACGTCGCGATGCGCTGGTAGGTCGCGACCGCGGGGTCGCCGCCGAGCGAGAGCCCGACGCCGATCATCGCCCCTGTCGTCGCGAACGCCGCCGGCACCGGGTACCCCGAGTAGATACCGAACGCCATGAACGCCGTCGCGGTGAGCAGTCCCGCGGTCGCCGCGAGCGACGTGATGGGCTCTCCCTGGATGAGCCCCGCGCCGACGGTCTCGGAGATGCTCCCGCCCTGCGTGAGCGCACCGAGCGCGGCGAGGATGCCGATGAGGAACGCCGCCTTCATGGTCGAGACGGCGTTCGCCCCGATGGCCGGCGCGAACGGCGGCGAGTTGCTGTTCGCGCCGAGCGTCCACGCGGTGCCGAGGCTCGTCAGGGTGGCCACCACGACCAGTCCCCAGAAGACGGGGTCGGTCATCGGCACCGCTCCGGGTCGCTCACCACGGGAGTCCCCGGTCGGCGGTTCGCTGCGTCACTGTCATATCACTCCGTTTGCGCTGTCAGGTGAAGTAAGTACCCGCCCGCGCCGGGCAGCGCTCAGCGCTCGAACTCGGACTCGCGGCGCTCCTCGTCGGATGCCTGCCCCTGCCCGGGCTCGACCCGCGAACGGACCCGCTCCAGGTCCTCGTTCTCCAGGATGCGTGCGGCACGCCGTTCGAACTCCTCCTCGGAGAGCTCGCCGCTGGCGTACATCCGCTGCAGCTGGTCCAAGGCGTCGTTCTTCGGGTCCGGCCCGTCCTCCGGGTCGGGCTCGCGGCCGACCAGCCGCCGGAGGTCGTCCCTGAACAGGAACGACAGCGGGAGAACGATGACGAACCCGAGGGCGACGAGCGGTGCGGTGACGGCGTAGGCCCCGACCCCGTTCCCGACGATGGCGACCGCCAGGGTGGCGAACACCACGAGGACCGGGAGCTTCTCGAAGAAGTCCCCGTGGACCGGGTCGAACCCGCTACCTCTGTCGGACATAGCCGGGCTGTTCGACCGCCCCGACCATATCGTTTTGTGGTTGCCGGGTCGCGGGAGCGCCCCCGACGGCTCAGTCGTGGACGAACGCGTCGACGACCGTCGGCCCCTCGGCCGCGACGGCCTCCGCGATGGTCGCCTCCAGCTCCGCGCCGTGCTCGACCGTGAAGCCGGTCGCGCCGTGGCTCTCGGCGTTCGCCGCGAGGTCGACCGCCGGCTCGAAGTCCATCCCGACGTACTCGTAGTCCTCGACGTCGCCGCCGAAGATGGCCGCCGTGTTGTCCTTCAGGATTCGGTAGTTCCGGTTGTCGGGGACGACGACTGTCAGGTCCAGGTCGTGTCTGGCGGCGGTGTTGAGCGACTGGGGGTAGTAGAGGTAGGAGCCGTCGCCGACGAACCCGAAGACGGTCCGGGGGTCCTCGCGCTCGGACTCCGCGAGCGCCGCCCCGACGGCCGCCGGGAGCCCATAGCCGAGTCCGCCGCCCTTGTTGCCGAACAGGTGTCCCGGCGCGAGGTCCCAGCGCGTGAGCAGCGCGTAGCGTGCCGTGACGCCCTCGTCCATCACGAGCGCGTCCGGCGCGACGCTGTTCATGGCGTCGACGAGGTCGGCCTTCGACCCCCGGCTGTCGCCCGCCGGTGCCTCGTCCTCGCCCATCGCGTCCATCTGCTGGGCCGCGAGCTGTTTCATCGCGTCGACCTGCACGAGCCGCTCCTCCCGCGTCTCCTCGTCGACCCGGGCCGCCACCGCGTCGGCGAGCTCGTCCATGACGTGGCCGAGGTCGCCCGTGACGACCGTCGCGGGCTGGTTCTTGCCGCCCTCCCACGGCTCGTCGGTGAGGTCGACGACCGTCGCGTCCTCGGGGACGAGCGGGTTCTCGTGGCCCCAGAGCGTCGTGTTCGTCGAGCAGCCGGCGAAGACGAGCGTGTCGGTGTGGAACAGCGTCGAGGCGACGTCCTCGCTGGGCGGGACGTGGCTCACCCACTGCTCGTGGTCGGTCGGGAAGTTCACCTCGTAGCCCAGAATCTCGCCGTGGACGCGCAGCCCGCCCGCCTCGGCGAGGTCGACGGCCGCGTCGACCGGTTCGACACCGGACCAGGCCCGGTGGCGGCCGACGTGGTCGCCGACGACGAGGACCGGGTTGTCCGCCTCGGCGATGGCGTCGGCCGCGTCCTCGATGGCCGCGGGGTCGCCCCGGCCGGGGTTCGGAACCGTCCCGCCCATCGGCTCCGGTTCCAGCTCCGTCTCCTCGCGCATCACGTCCATCGGAAGCCCGAGGAACACGGGGCCGGTCGGCGGGGTACAGGCGACGCGGAACGCCCGGCGGAGCATCCGGGGCAGCGCCTCGACGGACAGCACCTCGTCGGACCACTTCGTGAACTGGTCGGTGAGCTGGACGAGGTCGCCCGAGAGGATGGGCTCCTCGGCGCGGAAGTCGCGCTCGTGGTTGCCCGCCGTGACGACCAGCGGTGCGCCCGCCATCGCGGCACCGTAGAGGTTGCCCAGCCCGTGGGCCGTCCCGGGCGCGACGTGGAGGTTCACCACGCCCGCCGGGAGCCCGTCGAGTTCGTCCGCGCGCTGGCGTCGGACGCTCGCGTAGCCCGCCGCCGCGCCCACGGCTACGTCCTCGTGCAACCCCAGGACGTACTCCAGCTCGGAGTCGACGAGCGCGTTCATCACCGGGAGCTCCGTCGTCCCGGGGTTGCCGAAGACGTACTCGATGCCGTACTCGGAGAGGCCGTCGACGAACAGGTCCGCACCGGTGTACTCGGTCATATCTGCTTCCTCGGCGGGGGGAGTGAAAATCGTTGGCACGGCGGCACTCGCGACGGTCACGAGTCCGGGAGCAGACAGCCGATGGCATGAGCCCCCGAACCCCGCCGGTGTCAGTGCCCACATGTCAGTTCTAATATTATTCTGCTCCCGGTCCATCACCGGCCGGCGACCGGCAATACAGACACCTACATAGTCCGCAATAGCCGACCCAATGTCGACATACCGTACGTACCGGTATAACCCGAAGCGTACCACTGGCGAGGAGAACCCATCGAAGAGTAGCGATATTATAAATCGCTTTACAGTAAACACGTATTCGCCCAGTTGATGACGCAAGGCTCGACGCGTCTGGCAGAGGTGGCATCACGTCGCAAGTTCCTCGTCTCCACAGGGGCCGCTGGACTCACCATGCTGGCTGGCTGTTCCCAGTCCAGCGACGGGAGCGACGGCGAGGGTGACGGCGACCAGACCGAGGCTCCGGAGACCGAGAACAGTGACCAGGACACGCAGAACGACGACGACAGCAACGAGTCCGGGCTCGACACGACAGTCCTGACCGGCGACGGCTCCTCGACGGTGTTCCCTATCACGAACACCGCCGCGAGCTACTGGAACTCCAACCCCGAGGCCGGCGACGGCGACTACTGGCCGTCCGACTGGGCTGAGGAGTACGGCACCGACATGCGCCTCGCCGACTTCTTCGCCAGCGAGTACGGCTACGAGGCGACCGGCGAGCGCTCCCACCCGCCGTTTCGCGTGAGCATCGCGCTCAGCCACTCCGGCACGGGTATCGAGGGCGTCATGGAGGGTCGCGTCGACATCGGTGACGCGAGCTCGTCTGCCGAGTCCGAACTCGGCTCGGACGCGGAGGGCCTCGACGGCTTCGTCGACCACGTGGTCGGCGTCGACGGCCAGCCCATCGTCGTGAGCCAGGAGATCAAGGACGCAGGCGTCGAACAGATCACCATCGACGAGCTCCGTGGTATCTACAACCAGGAGATCACCAACTGGAGCGAGCTCGGCGGCCCGGACCGCGACATCCTCGCGCTCGGCCGTGCGGTCGGTTCCGGGACGGACACTGCGTTCCGCCAGAACGTCTTCGGCGACCCGGAGGCGCCCATCGAGCCGGACCAGCGCTTCGGCCAGAACCAGCAGCTCCAGCAGGCCATCGCGCAGGCCGACAACGCGATCTCGTACATCGCGCTCGCCTTCGTGACCGAGGACACGCCCGCCGTCGGCCTCGAGATCGACGGGACCCTGTACGAGTACGGGCGGAACCTGGGTGCGGCCGACTACCCGCTCTCGCGTGACCTGCACGCGTACACCTACGAGGACACCAGCCGCAAGGAGGCGGCGTTCATCAACTTCTGCCTCAGCGACTTCGGGCAGGAGGTCTTCGTCGCCGGGAACAACTACTTCAAGCTCCCGCAGGACCGCCTGGAGACCGAGCGCGAGAAGGTCGACGCCTCGAACTACTGACGACCCGGTTCCCGACGACGGGAATTGACCACCTTCGATATTTCAGTACGAATGCTACAACAGATCCAGAACCGCGCGGGCGAGTTCGTACGGGGCGTTTCCCGGCGGGCACGGGCGTACCGCGCTCGAACAGACGACGAGGCGCTGCTGTTCCACGCGGCGGCGGGGTTCACGACGCTGCTGACCTTCGTGATGTTCTTCGCCGGGTCGGAGTGGACCGTCATCCCCCTGCTCGCGTTCGTCGCCGTCATCGTGGTCGGCTGGCAGCGCCAGCAGGCCGAGGTGGCGATGGGGCTGACCTTCCTCACCACCATCGTGACGGTGTCGATACTGACGCTCATCATCGGCTTCCTGCTGTGGGAGTCCATGGCCATCGTCGAGCACATGGGCCTCGGGGTGTTCACGCGGATCGAGAAACCGCTCTGGACGCCCTCGGAGGGCGGCGTCTACTCGCTGACCCCGATGATGATGGGGACGGCGCTGACGACGCTCGTCGCGACTGCCATCGCCGCACCGCTCGGCATCGCCGGGGCCATCTTCATCAGCGAGATGGCTCCCCCGACGGTCCGCGAGGTCGTCAAGCCCGGCATCGAGCTGATGGCCGGCATCCCCTCCATCACCTACGGCTTCATCGGGCTCACCATCCTGAACCAGTACTTCTACACGGAGTTCCGCACCCCGACCATCGGGAGCTACTTCGCGGCCGGCATCATGATCGGGCTGATGGCGCTCCCGACGATCGTCACCGTCGCCGAGGACGCCATCTCGACGGTACCCGAGTCGATGAAGAGCGGCTCGCTGGCGATGGGGTCGACGGAGTGGCAGACGACCAAGAGCGTCACCCTGCCGGCGGCGCTGTCTGGCGTCTCCGCAGCGGTCCTGCTCGGCGTCGGCCGGGCGATGGGCGAGACGATGGCCGCGACGGTCATGCTCTCGCACACGAAGGGGTTCCCCTCGCCGGCGTTCGACGTGTTCTCGAACTACGGCGAGACGCTGACGACGGTCATCGCGTTCGAGGGCGCCAGCGCCAGCGGCATCCACCTCAGCGCCCTGTTCGCGGGGGGCGTCGTCCTCTTCTTCATGGTGATGCTGTTCAGCGTCACCTCCCAGTGGATCGAGTGGAGGATGCACAGGAAGCTCGGAGGTGACCAGTAGATGAGCAACGCCGCGGACACAGAACTGCGTGCCGGCTACACGACGCTCGGTCGACAGGTCGCACTGCCCGTACTGGGGCTCGCGTTCCTGACGTTCCTCGCGACGTGGGTCACCACGTTCCAGTGGATCGACGAGTCGCGGACGGTGCTCGGCCTCACCGTGCTGACGGTGTTCGGCGTCGCACTGCTGCTCATGGCGGCGGGGGTCGCCGGCATCGGCGTCCTCTCGCGCTTCGGCTACATCGACACGACGCCGTCGCCGACGGCTGGGCTCCCCGTCGGCATCGTCTTCGGGACGCTCTGGGCGGCCATCGGGATGGCCGTCTCGTTCCAGTACCTCGGCAACACGGTGCTCTCCTGGGGGCCGGTCGCGCTCGTCATGGGCGCGGTCGGGCTCCTGACGGCGACGCTGCCCCGCGAGGACATCGGCTCCACGGTCCCCTCGGCACTGCTGCTCGCCGTTCTCGGAGGCCTCATCGTCGCCGGCGTGTTCGATGCGAGCTGGGTGTACGAGGCCGAGTGGACCGGGGCCATCTTCCCCGGGAGCGAGCTCATCCCGCTGCTCGTCTCCGGCGCGACGCTGCTCGGCGCGTGGAGCGCCGGGAAGGCGAAGGAGGGCTTCGGTGCGCAGGGACGGGAGGCGGGCGCGTTCTACATCATCGCCACCGTCGTCTTCAGCATGCTGTCGGTGCTGGCGCTGCTCATCTGGTTCATCGTCAAGAACGGGCTCGACACGTTCCTGACCGGCGCGAGCCTCACGGGCGGCCACCTGAACGTCCCGTTCACCGGCCTCAGCTTCCCCTTCGTCGAGGTGCCCTTCGTCACGAACGTCACGGGCAGCCTGTTCGTCGAGACGCCGGGCGTGATGCCCGCGGTCGTCGGCACGCTCTGGCTGGTGTTCGGCGCGGTGCTGTTCGCGGTGCCACTCGGCGTCGGTGCCGCGGTGTTCCTCACCGAGTACGCCGAACAGGGGCGGTTCACGCAGGTCGTCGAAGTCGCCACGAACGGCCTCTGGAGCACGCCGAGCATCGTGTTCGGGCTGTTCGGGCTGGCGTTCCTCGTCCCGCGGATCAGCGGCGGGAACTCCATCTTCGTCGGCCAGCTCGTCCTCGGGTTCATGCTGCTCCCGCTGGTGCTCATCACCAGCCGGGAGTCCATCAAATCGGTGCCGGACGAGTACCGCGACGCGAGCGCCGCGCTGGGCGTCTCGAAGTGGCAGACGATCCGGAGCGTCGTCATCCCGGCGGCGATGCCCGGCACCATCACCGGCGTCATCCTCGGCGTCGGCCGCATCGCCGGCGAGACCGCGCCGCTGCTGCTCGTGTTCGGCGGCGCACCCTACCCGAGCGCGAGCCCCAACGTCGTCGGCCAGTTCTCGTTCAGCACCGAGCCGCCGTTCATAACCAATCAGGCGCTGCTCGAACCGGCGAGCGCGCTGCCGTACCAGCTGTATTCCACCATCACGGCCGGGGTGTTCCCGCGCCCGGAGATATACAGCAACCAGGAGTTCGGCTGGGGGACCGCGCTGGTCCTGCTGCTCGTCGTCCTCGGGCTCTACGCCATCGGCGTCGCTAGCCGGCTCTACTTCCGGAGGAAACTGCACTATGAGTAGCAACAGACAGATCGACACCGACGGGACGGACAGCCAGTTGACCACAGCCGGCGAGAGCGAGGAGACGGTCGAGGACGCCTGGAGCGACTACCAGTACCCCGGCGAGGCGAAGCTCTCGGTCGAGGACCTCGACGTCTACTACGGCGACGAGCGGGCCATCAAGCGCGTCACGATGGACATCCCCGAGGAGAGCGTCACCGCCCTCATCGGCCCCTCCGGCTGCGGGAAGTCGACGTTCCTCCGCTCGCTCAACCGGATGAACGACCGCATCTCCAGCGCCCGCGTCGAGGGGTCCGTCGAGTTCGACGGCGAGGACATCTACGGCGGCCACACCAACCTCGTCGAACTGCGCAAGCGCGTCGGGATGGTGTTCCAGGCGCCGAACCCCTTCCCGAAGTCCATCAAGGACAACATCTCCTACGGGCCGCGCAAGCACGGCGACCTCGACACGAGCCTGCTCTCCCGGCTCATCGGTCGCGACGACCGCGAGAGCGAGATGGCGCTCGTCGAGCGCTGCCTGAAGCAGGCCGCGCTCTGGGACGAGGTGAAGGACCGCCTCGACGACAACGCGCTCGGGCTCTCCGGGGGCCAGCAGCAGCGGCTCTGCATCGCACGCTGTCTCGCGGTCGACCCGGATGTCATCCTGATGGACGAGCCCGCGAGCGCGCTCGACCCCATCGCGACGGCGAAGATCGAGGACCTCATCGAGCAGCTGGCCGAGGAGTACACGGTCGTCGTCGTCACGCACAACATGCAGCAGGCCGCACGCATCTCCGACCAGACCGCCGTCTTCCTCACCGGCGGCGAGCTGGTCGAGTACGACCGGACGGAGAAGATCTTCGAGGACCCCGAGAGCCAGCGCGTCGACGACTACATCACCGGCAAGTTCGGGTGATACCGTGGCGCGCGAAGGCTTCCGGAACGAGATGAAAACCCTCCGAACCGAGGTGGCCGGGATGGGCGACCTCGTGACCGGCCGTCTCTCCCTGGCCCTGGACGCTCTCGACGGCGACGAGACGGCGGCCCACCGGGTCGTCGATGGCGACGACGCGGTGAACCAGACGTACGTCGCCCTGGAGAACCGCTGCCTCGACCTGTTCGCGCTCCAGCAGCCGGTGGCCTCGGACCTGCGAATCGTCGCGGCGTCGTTCAAGATCATCACCGACCTCGAACGCATCGGCGACCTCGCGTCGAACCTCGGCACGTACGCACTGACGGAACAGCGCAGCAGCGTCCCCGAAGTCGACGTCGTCGCCCTCGCGGAGGACGTACAGGCCATGGTCGAGGATGGGATGACAGCCTACGCAGAACGGGACGTCGAGGCGTGCTACGAACTGGCTGACCGCGACGACAGGGTGGACGCGAACGGACTGCGGGCGAGCGAGCAGCTCGTGCGGGCGCTCATCGAGCGAGAGCACGTCACCGACGCGTGGTCCGTCGAGCGCGTCCTCGACGACGTCTCCCGGCTGCTCCTGACGGTCCGTGATCTGGAACGCATCGGTGACCACGCGGTGAACATCGCGGCGCGGACGGCGTACATGGTCGAGAACGACCGGACGCTCATCTACTGACAATGGAACGGAGAAAGGTTCAGAAGGTCGGCGGCTCGACCTACACGGTCTCGCTGCCGAAGGACTGGGCGCACGAACACCACATCGAGGCCGGCGAGGACGTCCACCTCTACACCCACGACGACGGCTCGCTCGTCGTTCGGGCCTCGCGGACGGACGGCGAGGGCCTCGCCGAGCGCACCGTCGAGCTCGGATGCGAGCCCCCCGAGACGATAGCGACGGTCCTCCGGGGACTGTACGCCGCGGGCTTCGACGAGATAACCCTGACCGCGCCGGACGGGTTCGGCGACGCCCAGCGGCGGCAGGTAACGAATGTCGCCCGTGACACCGTCGGGCTCCAGGTCGTCGCCGCGGACGAGGCAGCCGTCACCGTCCGGAGCCTGCTCGACGCCGCGGACGTCTCGGTCCAGCAGTCCGTCCTCCAGCTGCAGTTCACGGCGCTGTCGCTGCATCGGTCCGCCGTCGAAACGTTGGTCGACGGCGAGGACGGCAGTCCGACCGACCTCCGGGAGCGCGCGGCCGAGGTCCAGCGGCTCGCGGGCATGGTCGTGCGGCACTTCAACCGCTCGCTCAGCGACTTCGAGGAGACCGACGCCCTCGGGGTGAGCCGTCCCGACCTGTTCACACACTGCCGGGTCGCCCGTGAGTACGAGCGACTCGCGGACGAGGGCGTCATCGTCGCCAGCGTCGCCGAGTCGGTCGAGCGCCCGCTCCCGGACGGGTTCGTCGACTCCTTCGAGACGCTCGCGACCGACGCTCGAACGCTCCTCGAGGACGCCACCGAACTGGTGCTCGACGGGGCGACCGTCGACGAGGTCACCGACCTGCTCGGGCGCACCGAGTCGCTCACGGCGGAGCAGGAGACCGTCGAGACGGCGCTGTTCGAGACTGCGTCCGACACCGACCCGCGTCTCCTGCGTGCGCTCGATTCTGTGGCCCGAACGGCGGAGGGCGGCCGTGCCGTCGCACGGGCCGCGCTCGGGGCCACGACGACCGGGGCCGGTGCCGCCAGCGTGGGCGACGTCGAGGACACCGGAGAGGTCGTCGACGGCGAGTCGACCCCCTGACGGCGACGGTAAGCCTCGCTGTGGTGGTCCCGTTCCGCGTGTCGGTCACGGGTCGTCCGGTCCGTCAGCTGCGCCGCCGTCACCGGGAGCCAGAACGGGAGCAGGTCCAACCCGGCGACCGGTGAGCCACCGGCGATGCTGACTGCGTTCGCGACCAGTGGGCAGCGTGCCCCGGCGACAGCCAGCGCCGGGACGACGCCGAGCGCAACCGCGATACGTGGCGTGATGAACTCGACCCGACCCGTGTACTCGAGCGCGAAGAACGGCCAGAGGACCGGAATCGGCGCGAGCGTGAACCACTGCGCGGTCCCGAGGACGGTGCGGAGGGAGCTGGCCGGGACCGGGAGACTGACGGCGTAGATGCCGGCGTAGGCAGCGGTCACACCGGCCAGGAGCACGAGGGTGCGAGCGACGGGGCGGTGCCTCCGGCGGTACCCGACGAACGAGAGGAACGCGGTACCGGCTGCCGCCGCCGCCGCGAGTGCGACGCTGAGGGCGGGGACATCGGACATCTGGTTGGCTACCAGAGCCAACGTGGCCCGCAGAGCAGCCTCAAGCTTCCGGCGGTCCGAGCGTCAGCGCTGGTCGGGCGCGAGCGCGTCGAGGGTCTCGTGAATCTCCTCCCGGGACGCGGCACGCGGGAAGCCGACGCTGATGTTGTCGACGCCGTCGATCGCCGCGAACTTCGCCAGCTCCTCCCGAGCGCGCTCGGGCGTCCCGGCGGCCGTGAAGTCGTCGAGCATCTCGTCGGTGAACACGTCGAGTGCGGCCTCGCGGTCGCCGTTCATCCAGTTCGCGGCGATGTCGTGGGCCTCGTCCTCGTAGCCCTGGCGGGCGAGCGAGTCGCGGTAGTAGGTGCCCATCGCGCCGACGTAGAACGCCGAGTGCTGCTTCGTGAGGTGGCGCGCCCGTTCGCCGTCGTCGAGCGCAGCACAGGTCAGCGAGAGCGTCACGTCCTGCTCGCTCCGGTCGCCGTCGCCCATCTCGACCCCGCGGTCGAAGTCCTCGAGGCGGTCGCGCATCGCCTCCGGCGTGAACAGGATGGCGTGCCAGCCGTCGGCGAACCGCCCCGCGAGCTCGACGGCCTTCGGGCCCATGCCGGCGGCGTCGACCTTCGGCCGCGGCTCGGGCGGGTCACAGCGCAGCCGGAACCCGGAGAGGTTGAAGTACTCGCCGTCGTAGTCCAGCTCCTTCCCCTCGAGCACCATCTTGACGATGTCGACGTACTCGCGGGTGCGTCGGAGCGGGTTGCCGAAGTCGATGCCGTGCCAGCCCTCGATGACCGCCGGACCCGAGGGGCCGATGCCGAGGCGGAACCGCCCGTCGGAGACCTCCTGCAGCGTCGCGGCTGTCTGTGCGAGCAGCGCGGGCGACCGTGAGTAGACGTTCATGATGGAGGAGCCGATACCGATCTCCTCCGTGGCGTGGGCGATGCTCGTCATCACGGTGACGGCGTCCCGTCCCCACGTCTCTGGCAGCCAGACGAAGTCGTACCCGAGTTCTTCGGCGCGGACCGCCATGTCGACGAAGTCCTGCACCGAATCCTGTGCGGCGACCGGTAGATGGACGTGATAATCTGTCACGATACTGCTGCAGTTGGGGCCGTGGGAACTTGATTACTCCCCATTTTCGTGCAGAGAACGTGGAACCGAGATGAACGCACTCGGCGTGGTCCGGCGTAAGAACCCGGCGTGGGCCGACTCCTCAGACGTCGGGGTTCTCCATGATGTCCGGCAGCCCGGCGGCCGTGATGGTCTGGCCGACGACGTAGGAGGACGCGGGTGAGGCGAGGAACTGCGCGATGTCGGCGATCTCCTCGCTCAGACCGATGCGGCGTTTCACCTCGTCGCGGTCGAGCTCCTCGGCGGTGACGCCCATCTGGCTGGCGACGCCGGGGGTGGCGACGAAGCCGGGGGCGATGCAGTTGACGCGCACGTCGTCGTCGGCCCACTCGTAGGCGAGCGTCTTCGTGAGGTTCTCGACGGCGGCCTTGGCGGCGGCGTAGTGGCTCATCCACGGTGCGCCCTGCTGGCCGGCGACGCTTGAGAGGTTGATGACGGTGCCGTTCGACTCCTTCAGGTGCTCTGCGGCGGCCTGCGTGCAGTGGTAGGTGCCCGTGAGGTTGATGTCGACGATGGTCTGCCAGCCGTTCGGGCTGATGTCGTCGAAGTTCGCCATGAACGACGCGCCGGCGTTGTTGACGAGCACGTCGATGCCCCCGAACTCCTCGACGGTGGCCTCGACGAGCGCCTCGACGGCGTCGCGGTCGGTCACGTCGCACTCGACGGCGAGCGCGCTACCGGGCCGGTCGCTGTCCTCGATGCCCTCGACGACTGGCTCGACGTTGTCGAGTTCGCGCGAACAGACGACCACGTCGACGCCGTCGTCGGCGAAGCGTTCGGCGATCACCCGGCCGATGCCGCTCGACGACCCGGTGACGATGGCCACGTCGCCGTCGACCGCGAACTGTTCGGTACTCATCGAACCGCCTCCAGATGCTCGTGTGTCATGCTGTCGTACCGTACGGACTGTGAGCAATAAAGGTCGGTGAAGGCGACGGGCTGAAACACCGTGCGAATCGTTCCCGGTTTATTCTCGGTAAAAGCAACAGTTCGGCCCACTGGAATTGTAGGGAAGTTATAACTATTGTAGAGTTGAAATGTGGGTGGAACGCGAAGGGGGGCATCAATGGAACATACGAACGGGGACACCCGTCGACACGGGATGACGGTCGCCCGGGGGGGCATCGTCGTCGCGAAACGACTCGACGTGGACTCGCTACCGCTACCGGCCGTCTCGTACGAACTTCGGTCGGAGCGCGAGGAACGAACGGAAGTCACGCTCGTCGAGCAGCTGCCGGCGACGGTCGAGCCCGACCGTGTCGGCTACCACCCGGAGTACGGCGGCGACGGCTGGACCTGCTACGACGGCGGCGAGCTCGTCTGGCGTGGCGAACTCGCACCGGGCGAGTCGCGTCGCGTCGTGCTCGCCGTGTGGCTCGACGCGCCGGAGACGGCGCTGTCGCTGCTGACGCCGCCGACGGTCGAGTCCGTCCGGACGGTCGGGCGCGACGCCGACCCGCAGGTGCTCGACGAGACCCTGCTCACGGGGGCCGGCTCCGGCGCGGGCACGTCGGCGGTCGCCGAGCACGTACCCGACGGCGCATTCCGCCGCGAGGAGGGGACCATCCCGACGCTCGCCGAACTCCCGGACCCCGGGGACGGCCTCGACGCACCGCCCCGGGCGGTCGTCAACGAGGCGGCCGACGCCATCGTCGGTGGCGGCTCGGACGCGGACCACGACCGGTACTACCACCTCCGGCTGTCGGTGGACTCCGCGGACCGTGGTGCGCGCGAGGTCTCCGTCCTCGAGGACCTGACGAACGCGCTCTCGGTGCTGTACGCCGACGCGGACGACCGCGACGGCGGCGCGTGGCGCGTCCTCGACGTGGCCATCGGGACGAACTGGCAGGCAGAACGCATCGTGACGGCCCTGGGCGACGACCACCGGGTCTCCGGGCTGGTCGTGACCGAACTGACGGGCGCGGTCGCCGCACGGGCGGCGCGGCCAGAGTCGGCCGACCCGAACCCCGACGAGTTCGCGGCCACCGTGTTCGAATCGGCGTCGCCGACGGCGGAGGAGGGGAGCGACGCTGCCACACCGGGCCCAGCGTCGACCGACAGCCCCGACCCGGTCGAACCCGCGACGGCGCTGGCGGACTCGGACGCGCCGGTCGTCGCCGAGGGAACCGTCGACGACGACGCCAGCACCGTCGACCCCACCGGACCGGGCGAACCGGGCGACTTCGTTCCGGAGCCGGTCTCGCCGGGCGGGAGCACCGACGAAGACGAGTTCGGGACCCGTGACGGTGCGTTCGAACCCGACGACCTCGGAACGGACGGCGACTCGGACACCGGCGATGGGTTCGGCGTCGACGGCGGGTTCGGCTCGTCCGAGGAGTTCACGTTCGACGACGAGGACGGGACCGACGCCGGCCTCGGTGCGGATGCTGGGTCGACGCCCGACAGCGACGAACCGACCGATGCGATGGTGGCGTTCACCGAACTCCAGCGGGAGACCGAGCGGGCGGACGTCGACGAACTCGACGCCGAGTTGGCGGGCATGGTGCTCTCGCCGACCGGCTCCGAGGAGTACACCATCGGGAAGCTGCTCGAGGACATCGACGACGACCACGAGCTGTCGTCGGTCTGAGTGTCGGCTGCGGCCAGTGTCGTTGGTTCTCTCGCTCGACTCTGGAGGACCGCATCTGCCACGCGTATGTTTAAACCCCGTACATAGACGGGCGAGCTCCCTCCTCGGTCCGCCCCGTAGCTGTGTACAGTGATCGCAGGATGGCAACGAACGCGTGCGGTGGCTGGAACGTGGACGGCTGTGAAGGGACGACTCACTGTCCGCCACGCTGTCCACGGTTCGTCGGCAAGCACGGGACGAACTACCTGATACAGCCGATTCCCGCCGCCGACGACACCCCGGAGGAACTCGTCGAGATGTACCTGGACTACCCGCAGGAACACCGCTCGATGGGGCTCCCACCGATCAGCGAGCGGGGGATTCGTGACTGGCTGCGGACCCTCCACGCACGCGGCACCAACCTGCTCGCGTGGGACGGTGAGCGGGTCGTCGGACACACCGGGTTCGCCCCACACGACGGCGAGGAGCCGGAGTTCCTGGTCTACGTGGACCCGGCGTCCCACGGCCGCGGACTCGGGACCGAGCTCACCAGACACGCCATCGCGTACGCGGCCGCCGCGGGCCACCGGGCGCTGCGGCTCAACGTCGCGAACGAGAACCGGACCGCCATCGCCGTCTACCGCAAGCTCGGCTTCCAGGTCGCCGACCGAGCTGCCGTCGAGCTCGAGATGCGCCTCCCGCTCGACGGCCCGACCGCCGTCGAGAGCCAGCTCGCACCCGCCGCCAGGGCCTGACCGCTGTTCCTGCCACCCCGGGGCGTATCAGGCCGGTGAGGGCTAGGACGTCCCCGACAGCGTGGTCGGCGCGTCAGCTGGTCCCTGATACCACGGCCCCTGTCAACGTCCGACAAGCGCAAGAATCATGTCGGTTCCGTGGCTCTTCCTCGAAATACGGATGCCAGACGACCTCCGCGTCCTCTGCGTGGACGACGACCGGGACGCCGGCCGCAGGACCGCGGAGTATCTGCAGGACGCGGGGTTCGACTGTCTGGTCGCGACGACCGGCGCGGACGCGCTCACCCGCCTCGGTGAGACGCGGATCGACTGCGTCGTCAGCGAGTACGAGATGTCCGGGATTGACGGCCTCGACCTGCTGGCGGCCGTCCGGGGACGCAGGGACCGTCTCCCGTTCATCATGTTCACCAGCACCGGCTCCGAGTCCGTCGCAAGCGAGGCGATCTCCGCCGGTGTCACCGACTACCTCCGGAAGAGCGGCACGGAGGCCCGCAAGCTCCTCCGTGAGCGCATCAGGAACGCCGTGGACCAGTGCCGCGCCGAACGCGGGCTGGCGGAGACGCGAGGCCGCCTCGAGGGGCTCCATCACCACGCAGTCGCCATCGCCGGGGCGCACGACCGCGAGACCGTCGTCGACCAGGCGCTGGTCGCGGCCGACCGCATCCTCGACTTCGACGTCTCCGGCATCTACGTGCTCGAAGACGGCCGGTTCGTCCCCCTGACCGAGCGCAGCTACCGACCGGAGGACGACCTCCCGACCGTCGACGACGGCGTCCTCGGGCACACGTACAGACAGCGCGAGTCGGTGCTGGTGAGGGACGTCCGCGAGGACACGACCGCCCAGCCGGACCAGCCGGAGTTCCGCTCGGCGGTCAGCGTCCCGGTCGGTCGCTACGGCGTGTTCCAGGCCATCTCGGAGGAGGCCAACGCCTTCACCGAGACCGACCGGGAGCTCGCGGAGCTCCTCGTCACCCACGTCACGCAGGCGTTCGACCGGCTGGAGAGCGAGGCGGACCTGCGACGGACGAACGAGCAGCTGCAGGCCATCCTCGACAACACCGCGGCGAACATCTACATCAAGGACCTCGACGGCCGGTACGAACTCGTCAACGACAGCTTCCGGGAGCTGCTCGGGCTGGCGCCGGGCGAGGCGGTCGGCAAGACCGACTTCGACCTGCAGGACGACGCCCACGCCGAGGAGGTCCACGCGAACGACCGGCTGGCCGTCGAACGCGGCGAAGCAATCCAGATAGAGGAGACCGGCAAGTTCCAGGGCGACGAACGGACCTACTACTCGGTGAAGGTCCCGCTGTACGGCGGCGACGGCGACCCCGTCGGCGTCTGTGGTATCTCGTCGGACATCACGGAACTGAAACAGCGCGAGCGGGAGCTGCAGCGCCAGAAGGAGCGGCTCGACGAGTTCGCCCACCTGGTCAGCCACGACCTGCGGAGCCCGCTCAGCGTGGCGGATGGGTACCTCGACCTCCTCGGGGCGGACGTCGACCACGAGTACATCGGGAAGATAGCGAACGCCCACGAGCGGATGGAACGCATCATCGAGGGCGTCCTCACGCTGGCCCGTGAGGGGCGGGAGATCGGCGACCGGCAACCGGTCTCGATCAGGGCGCTCGCCACCGAGGCGTGGGAGACGGTGGAGACGGGGGCGGCGACCCTGGCAGTCGTCGACGACACGACGCTCGAAGCCGACCGGGACCGACTGCAGCAGGTGTTCGAGAACCTGTACCGCAACGCGCTGGAGCACGGCGCACCCGACGACGCCCACGAGCTCACGGTCACGGTCGGAACACTCGCTGCGGACGGCTTCTTCGTCGCGGACGACGGCGTCGGCGTGCCCGAATCGGTCCAGGAGGAGCTGTTCGAGGCCGGAGAGAGCTCGGACCCGGACGGCACCGGCTTCGGGCTGGCTATCGTCGAGCGCGTGGTCACCGCCCACGGGTGGACCGTCGAGCTGGTCGACTCGCACGACGGCGGCGCGCGGTTCGAGATCCGGACGTGACTACTGCCCGAACCTGGTGACGTTCTCCAGCTCGTCAAGCTTCGGCTCGGCGAAGGCCTCCCGGGCGATGCTGCGGAGGTGGACCTCGTCCGCGCCGTCGATGATGCGGAACGCGCGGACGTTCTCGTAGAAGTCGGCGAGCGGCAGGTCCTTCCCGATGCCGTTGCCGCCACAGATCTGGACGGCCTCGTCGACGGCCTCCTGTGCGACGTTCGCGGTGAACACCTTCGCCATGGCGACGCCGATGCGGGCCTCCTCGCCGGCCGCGATGTCGTCGGCCGCGTGGCGGATCATCGTGCGGGCCGCGTGCAGTCGGGTCCGCGAGCGGGCGACGCGGAACCGGAGGGCCTGCTTCTCCGCGATTGGCTCGCCGAAGGACTCCCGCTCGCTCGCGTACGCCGTGGCGATGTCGAGCGCGCGGTCGGCCATCCCGCCGAAGCGCATGCAGTGGGTCAGTCTGGCCGGACCGAGCCGCTTCTGGGCCACCGCGAAGCCGGCGTTCTCGGGGCCGAGCGTGTTCTCGACGGGAACGCGCGCGCCGTCGAACCGGACCTCCGAGTGGCTGGAGCCGACTGGCTCGCCGCCGAGGTGCGGGATGTCGCGGACGACCTCGACGCCGTCCGTGTCACGCGGCACGAGGATGATGCTCGCGCCCTCGTAGGGGTGCGCGTCGGGGTCGGTGCGGGCCATCACGAGGAAGACGTCGGCGTCGGCACCGCCCGTAGTCCACCACTTGTGGCCGTCGATGACCCACTCGTCGCCCTCCTTCTCGGCCGTGGTGCTGAGCATCTTCGGGTCCGAGCCGCCGCCCTGCATCGGCTCGGTCATGCAGAACCCGGAGTTCAGCTCGCCGGCCGCGAGCGGTGCGAGCCAGCGCTGCTGCTGCTCCTTCGTCCCGACGATCTCGAGCGTGTGCATGTTGCCTTCGTCCGGGGCGGCACAGCGCATGGCGAGCCCCCCGAGCAGGCTCCGGCCGGCCTCCTCGAAGACGGGCAGCATCGCGCGGAAGTCCAGCCCGAGCCCGCCGTACTCCTCCGGAATCTGTGGCCCGTACACCTCGTACTGTCGGGCGGTCTCGCGCAGGTCGTCGATCACCGAGTCGGGGATCGACTCGTGCCCCAGCCACTCGCGCTCGACGGGGATGACCTCGTTCTCGACGAACTCGCGGGCTCGCTCGGCGACCTCCTGTCCGACGTCCGGGTCGTGGTACTCCATGGCAATTGCTTCGGGGGCCGGGGTCAAAAACGGTCCCACACAGCGGGGAACTCGTTCGGCGTTTCCTCCCGTCCTCCGGCGGTAGCGGACATTTCATCCCCGTTTTAACATTGTTAGCTGCCGTGACCCGAGGTTATTCGTACGACCCTCACGTCGTCCCGGGCGTGACAGACGAATCCGACGAGTACTTCGACCGACTCGTCGACGAGGCCGCCCTGGAGTCGTACCTCCGGGCGAACCTCGGCGACGCGGACGACTTCGAGGTACGCCGCCACCAGGCCGGCCATTCCAACGAGACGCTGTTCGTGACCTGGGGCGGCGAGGAGCTGGTGCTCCGGCGACCGCCGCCGGGTGAGACGGCGGAGAAGGCCCACGACGTGTTGCGGGAGTACTCCGTCGTCGACGCGCTCCAGTCGACCGACGTGCCGCTCCCCCGCACCGTCCTCGCCTGCGACGACCACGACGTGGTGGGCAGCGACTTCTACCTGATGGAGCGCCTCGACGGCACCGTCGTCCGGGGCGGGGACGGCGACCCGCTCTCCGAGCCGGCGGCCCGCAAGCGCGTCGGCGAGGAGCTGGTGGACACGCTCGCGGCCATCCACACCGTCGACGTCGACGACGTGGGGCTCACCGAGTTCGGCCACCCCGAGGGGTTCAGCCAGCGGCAGGTCAAGCGCTGGTCAGAGCAGCTCACCTGGGCCTTCTCGAAGACGAGCGACGAGCGCGAGGTGCCGGCCATCTACGACGTGATGGAGTGGCTGCAGGAGAACGCGCCCGAGGAGCACCCGCACACGCTCGTCCACGGCGACTACAAGCTCGACAACGTGATGTACGACCTCGCCGACGAGCCCGAACTCATCGGGGTGTTCGACTGGGAGATGAGCACGCTCGGCGACCCGCTGACCGACCTCGGCTGGATGCTGTCGTTCTGGCGTGACGCCGGCGACCCCGACCCGGTCTCGGGCGAGTTCTTCGACCCGTTCCTCGAGAACGACGGCTACCCGACCCGGCGGGAGCTCGTGGACCGGTACGAGGCCGCGACCGGCATCGAGTACACCAACGACCGGTTCTATCGGGCGCTGGCGGTGTACAAGCTCTGTGGCCTCGGCGAGATGTTCTTCGCGCGCCACCTCGCCGGCGACGCCGACGACCCGCTCTATCCGAAGATGCGCGAGGCGGTCCCCGCGCTGGCCGACCGCGCACAGCGCATCATCGACGGCGAGGAGCCACTGTAGCCTGCTCGCCCCCCGCGATCGGTGCTTGCCACAAACTTCGGACAATTATAATATCTCGGGCGATACTTCTTTGCAACTCGGGCACGAGGAGGCTCGTATGGGGGTGCCTGCCGCACTCGCCAGCTTGGGGGCTGGCACGACAGCGACTGCAACGACCGCGGGGTTGGAGAACCTCGGCGCGTTCTGGACACTCTCGGTCCCAGTTCGAGCCGCGGTCCTCTCCGCTTCGACACTACTACTCGGGATACTCGTCGTCGGTCTGTTCCCGGACTACGGCACGACGGCGATCGACCGCGTCCGCGAGAGCATGGTCTCCTCGTTCCTCATCGGGAGCGTGGTCGCCGTCATCTACGGGGCCTGTATCGGCGTGATCTGGTACGCAGCGGGACAGGACCAGGTCGTCTCGCTCATCGCGACGCCGGTGCTCTTCGTCCTCGTCGGCCTCGGGACGGTCTGGACGGCCATCGGCCTCGTCGGCCTGTGTCAGGCCGGCGCCGACCTCGTCGGTGCCGACCACTCCGCGTGGGGCGTCGTCGGCGCGGTCGTCGTCGCCGGGGCGAGCGTCACGGCACCGGCCTACGGGCTCGCCATCGCCGTCCTGGCCGCCGTCTTCGGCTTCGGGGCCGGCATCCGGACGCGGCCGGGTGTCCGCACCACCGACGACCGGGTCGTCCCGCCGGACCGCAAGGTGTAGCGCCGCGTTGGCAGTAGCTTAAGGGAGCGACCGGTCCTTCGGTCGGGTATGCAACTACACTGGCACCGCGACGACCTGCGGGTCGCGGACAACCTGGCGCTCTCGACAGCGACGGACCGCGCCGCCGAGCGCGGTCCCGTCGCCCCGGTGTTCGTGTTCGACGACGACGTACTCGCCCACGGCTCGCCGAACCGGGTCGCGTTCATGCTCGACGCACTGTCACAGCTCCGGGAGGCGTACCGTGACCGCGGCAGCGACCTGCTCGTCCGACACGGCGACCCGCGCGAGGTGCTCCCCGCCCTCGCAACCGAACTCGGCGCCGTGTCGGTGACGTGGGCGGAGGGCTACTCGGGGCTCGCGAACGAGCGCGACGCCGCGGTCCGACAGCGACTCGACGCCGTCGACGTGGCCCGCGAGTCCGTCACCGACGCGCTCCACCACGAGCCGGGGTCCATCACGACCAACGACGGCGACCCGTACTCGGTGTACACGTACTTCTGGAAGAAGTGGCGCGACCGGCCGAAGGCCGACCCGGTGGACGCGCCCGAGGCCGGCGCGCTCGCCGACGCCGCCGACCTGCCAGACCCGGAGCCGTTGCCCACGCTCGCCGACCTCGGCTTCGCGGAGCCGACCGCGACCATCCAGCCGGCGGGGACCGAAGCGGCTCGCGACCGGGTCACCGCGTTCTGTGACGGCCCGGTGTACGACTACGCGGAGCGCCGGGACTACCCCGCCGACGGCTGCACGTCGCGACTCTCGGCAGACCTCAAGTGGGGCACTATCGGCATCCGCGAGGTGTACGAGGAGACCGCGGCCGCCGCCGACCTCGCGGACTCGGAGTCCGACCGCGAGTCCGTCCAGGAGTTCCAGAGCCAGCTCGCGTGGCGCGAGTTCTACCACCACGTCCTCTTCTTCAACCCGGAGGTGGTCTCGGCGAACTACAAGGAGTACGAACACCCCATCGAGTGGCGGAACGACCCGGCGGAGCTCCAGGCCTGGAAGGACGGCGAGACGGGCTACCCCATCGTCGACGCCGGAATGCGGCAGCTCCGCGAGGAGGGGTACATGCACAACCGAGTGCGGATGATCGTCGCCTCGTTCCTCACGAAGGACCTCCTGGTCGACTGGCGCGAGGGCTACGCACACTTCCGCGAACACCTCGTCGACCACGACACCGCGAACGACAACGGCGGCTGGCAGTGGGCCGCCTCGACGGGCACCGACGCACAGCCGTACTTCCGCATCTTCAACCCGATGACCCAGGGTGAGCGCTACGACCCCGACGCCGAGTACATCACGGAGTACGTCCCAGAGCTGCGCGACGCCGACCCGTCGCTGATCCACGGCTGGCACGAGGCGAGCGAGCTGATGCGCGAGCAGGGCGCACCGGAGTACGCACGGCCCATCGTCGACCACGGGGAGCGCCGCGAGCAGGCCTTGGCGATGTTCAAATCGGCACGCGGCGAGGAGTGACCCACGGCGAGTCGTTCGGCGGGAGTGGCGGTCCCCGAATCGGCACGCGCCCGGCTGGTGCTCCGGCTTCCACTTAGCGACGGGACCGACTGGCCGGTCGACGGCTGCGACGCCGTCGGCAGCCGCCTCCGCCCACCGAGTACTCCCCGTCGTCTCGTTCTCGAAGTCACCGTGACCGGCCGTGCCGATGAACGAATCGACGCTCGCCCAGTTACCCTGTCCCTCTTCCCGCAGAAACGGCCACCAACGGCCTCCAGGTTTGAAATAATTGTCGGCCATCGCACTAAGCTATTTCCGGGGTCGCTCCCGACTGTCACACGTTCTATGAGTCAATCGAGCGGCCCGTACGAACCCGAACAGCTCAGGTACTACCTCCCGGACCCGACCGTCGCCGTCGAGCGCGCGTTCGGTGTGGCGAAGCACGCGTCACTCCTCGACGGCCTCGTCGCGGCGACGAAGGTCGTCGTGGTGTCGTTGCTGCTGTCGCTGCCGGTCACCACGGCGGTGCTGCTGGCCGGACTCGTCACCTTCTCGGTCTACGGCTCGAACAAGCTCGTCGACGCCGAGGACGAGGTCAACTGCCCCGACCGTGCCAGCTTCGTCGCCCGGAACCGCGAACTGCTGCTGTTTGGCACGCTCGGCGCGTACGTCGTCGCGCTCGGCCTCGCAGCGCTCGAGGGTCTCGATTCGTTCCTCCTGACGCTCGTCCCCGCCGTCGCCGCAGTGCTGTACAGCACACCCTGGCTGCCGCTCGACGGCGGGACCCGGGTGAAGGACCTCCTCGTCGCCAACACCGTCCTCGTCGCCGGCTCCTGGGCCCTCTACGTGGCGTTCATCCCCGTGGCGTACGCCGATGCGTCCGTGTCGATGACTGCCGTGGTCGTCTGTGCATTCTTCTTCCTCCAGACCGTCGTCGCGGGCGAGGTCCTCAACGCCCGTGACGTGGTCGGCGACCGTGCGGAGGGCGTCCGAACGATGGCGACCGTCTTCGGCGTGCGGCGGACCCAGTGGGCGCTCTACGCGCTCGACGCGCTCTCACTCGGGCTCCTCGCCTTGGCGGCGACGGCCGACATCCTGGCCGTCCCCCTCGCAGTCGCGCTGGTACCCGCGGTCGGCTACTCGGTGCTGGTGACCACGCTGGTCGGCCGCGACATCGACCGCAGACGGCTCGGTACCTGCCGCGACTGTCAGTACGTCCTCATGCTCTGCTGTGTGGCGGTCGCTGTCTGAAATCGCGGCTCGATATTGCCAGTCGAGTTAAGGGCCTGGGACGCGAACCCGATGTACATCGGCTTCACCGGAAATGTCCGCCTCGCTCGTTCCCATGTCAGGGCTCCTCATCATCGCCGCGGTGACCACGATAGTCGCCTGGCTTGCATACCGTCAGCGGCCGAAGCCAGGAGCGATGTGGCTCGCCGCGATGCTCGTCGCTGTCGCGTGGTGGACAGCGCTCTACGCACTCGAGTTGCCGATACAGCGGATGGCCACACGTCGGCCGTTCATGAAGCTCCAGTGGCTCGCGAGTCTCACCATCCCCGTCCTCTGGCTGCTCTTCGCCCTCGAGTACACCGGCCGTGACCGCTACGTCACCCGGCGGTCGGTGGCGGCACTGCTCGTCGTCCCGGCGGTCGTGTTCGGGTTCGTCGCGACGTTCGAACACCACACCCTCGTCTACCAGGACCCACAGATCGTCGAGCAGGGAGGCACGTACGTCGTCGACCACGTGTTCGGGCCGCTGTTCTATCTCGGCGTCGGCTACGCCTACCTGATAGTCCTCGTCGGGTCGCTCCTGTTCGTCTCGCTCATATTCGACCGGAGTCCGACGCACCGACGGCAGTCGGTCGCCCTGCTCGCAGCGGTTTTGGCACCGTGGCTCGGCAACCTGGTCCACGTCCTCGACGTCCCGATGGTCGCGCTCGACCCGACACCCATCGCGTTCATGGTGACCGGCGTCGCCAGCTACGTCGCACTCGACGAGCTCGAACTGTTCGAGGCCGTCCCCGTCCCCGACCACATCGCCCGGGACGTGGTCGTCGAGGGGATGACGGACCCCGTCGTCGTCGTCGACGAGCGCAACCGGGTCGTCGACGCGAACTCGGCAGCGTCGACGGTCCTCGGCTACGACGCGGCCGCCGCGCTCGGTCGCGACGCCGCTCGCGCGATTCCCGGCTACCCCACAGCAGTCGACGGCGACAACGAGACGGTTGCGGTCGAGACCGCGCAGGGGCGACGGTTCTTCGACGTGACGGTGTCGGCCGTCACGAACAGCAGCGGCAGCCGCATCGGCCGGGTGGTGACGATGCGCGACGTGACCGAACGCACCCACGACGAACAGCGCCTCGACGTGCTGAACCGCGTGCTCAGGCACAATCTCAGGAACGAGATGAACATCGTGGCAGCCTGCGCCGAGGAGCTCTCGGGCCGGGTCGACGACGACGACCGCGAACTCGTCGAGACCATCCGGGAGCGCGCCAACGACGTCGCCACCCTCGGCGACACCGCGCGGCGCATCGAGACGCTGCTGGAGAGCGCCGACGAGAGCGCCCTGGAGCCACTCGAGACGATGCTCTCGCGCGTTCTCGAGCGAGGGCGGAACCAGTACCCGTCAGCGACGTTCGAGTCCACGTGGACGACCGAGCAGGAGGTGGTCTACTGTCCACGGACCCTCCAGCCGGTCGTCTGGAGTCTCCTCGAGAACGCCGCAGTGAACGGGGACGCGACGGTGACCGTCTTCGTCACGCCGGGGACCGACGGCTACGTCTCCGTGACCGTCGCGGACGACGGCCCGGCCATCCCGGAGCGCGAGCGCGAGGTGCTCAAGTCCGGGACGGAGACGCCGCTCGACCACACCAGCGGGCTGGGGCTCTGGCTGGCCGTCTGGGGCGTGCGGTCCATCGGCGGCACCATCGACTTCGAGGGCGAGGCCGAGACCGGCAACGCCATCACACTCCACGTGCCCTGTGAGGCCGAGAAGCCGGCGACCGCCGAGAGCCAGGTTGCCAACTAGACGCATACGGGTTCTAAACTTTTAAACGGTACTCGACCGTATGGGATGACTGGGTGATACAAATGGCCGAGAAATCACACGCCGAACTGCCGCCGCTCCCGTACGACTACGACGCACTCGAACCGTCGATATCCGAACAGGTTCTTACCTGGCATCACGATACACACCACCAGGGGTACGTCAACGGTCTGAACGCAGCCGAGGAGACGCTCGCCGAGAATCGCGAGTCGGGCGACCACTCCTCGACCGCGGGTGCACTCGGGAACGTGACCCACAACGGCTGTGGGCACTACCTGCACACGCTGTTCTGGGAGAACATGTCCCCGAACGGCGGTGGCGAGCCCGAGGGCGAGCTCCGGGACCGTATCGAGGAGGACTTCGGCTCCTACGAGGGCTGGAAGGGCGAGTTCGAGGCGGCTGCCTCGGCCGCCGGTGGCTGGGCGCTGCTCGTCTACGACCCCGTCGCCAAGCAGCTCCGCAACGTCGCCGTCGACAAGCACGACCAGGGCGCGCTCTGGGGCGCACACCCCATCCTCGCGCTCGACGTCTGGGAGCACTCCTACTACTACGACTACGGGCCGGACCGCGGCAGCTTCATCGACAACTTCTTCGACGTCGTGAACTGGGACAAGGTCGCCGAGGAGTACTCGAAGGTCGTCGGTCGCGTCGAGTAAGCGACGAGCCGTACACCACCGAATTTTTTCGCGTCGACGCGCCGCTCGGGCAACGACAGCCCCGGTGAACTCGACCCGCCCACCACCGGCTGGGCCGTCGACGACGGCCAGCCCGGGGCCGGTTCAGTCGTCGGCGGACGACGACGGGGCCGCCACCGCGGCCGCCGGAGCGACGAACTCGAACCGCGCGCCGCCGGGCTCGCTCTCGGCGACCCGGACCTCGCAGTCGTGGGCGTCCGCGATGGACTGGACGACCGAGAGCCCGAGCCCGCTCCCCTCCGCGTCGGTCGTGAATTCCCCGGCCTGGATTCGCGATACTGGCACATAGCGCGGTGAGACGCCGGTATCCGGGCACCGCTATCGAGGTCTATGGAGGCCTCCGGAGCCGACTGTTCCCCTCAGAGCAGAACATATATTAAATCCGATAGCTTTAGGCGTCGCCGTGGAGTAGCCCCGCTTGCTGCCAGCCGCCGCAGTCCACCGTGCCACTGCGGTGCGCGTCTCTCGCCGTCCCGAACGGCGACCGACCGCAGAGCGCAGCACCACCACCACCACCACTCGCGAGCCGACACACTCGCACCTGCACCCCGGCCCTCCGACCGACGTACCGCAGACCACCGCCTGTCATCCTGCCGGTCGGACGGGTCGTCCCTTGCTCGAGCGGGACGGGGCCTCTGGGCCCCGGTTCCGTTCGACGACACTCACCGACAGCCGCAGCCGTGGACCGCACGCTTTAGGTCGGGCACGGACCTACGAGCCCGCATGCCCACCGCGAAGTCCGAATTCGACGATCTCCACCCGTGTGATTTCTACGAGCCGGACGAGCTGCTCGAGGCGAACCAGATGTACACCGTCTACGAGATCGCTCGCCTCCTGCAGGGGATCGAGCCGGATGCCGAACTCGACCCGGAGACGGAGGACGTCCTGCTCGACTGGGCGATCCCGTGGATCATCGGCAACGCAGACGACCTCGTCGTCGCCACTCCCCGGTCCGACGACGAACCCGGCTACTACGGCCTCGCCACATGAGGCTCCTCGTCGCCGGCGACGCCCGCGTCGACGCCGGAAAGACGACCTTCTCGACCGGGCTCTGCGAGTACCTCGACGCCACCGGGTTCAAGCCCCGGGCCGGCAACGACCACTGGTTCGACCACGACGACTACCTCGCCGCCGTCACCGACGGTCGACTGTACGGCAAGGACGCGAAGCGGCTCGCGACGGCGAGCCCGGGTGACCGCCGGCCGGAGGAACTGAACCCACTCCACCGGCTCTGGCGGCCCGAACCGGGCAGTGACACCGGTATCATCGGCGCTAGCCACCGCCAGTTCGTGCTCGACCGGGTGGGCGAGCGGTACGTCGTCAACGAGCGCGCCGACGTGCCGGACGACGCCCGCGAGCACCTCCCACTCGACGAGGCCATCCACGTGGGGACGCTCGACGAGCTGAACGCGGTGATGGAGCAGCTCCACGCGCCGGCGCTCGCGGAGATACGCGAGACAGTAGAGGGGGCCGACCGGGCGGTCGTCGAGTCCTACGCCGACATCGCGCTCCCGCTCCAGGACGTCGCCTTCGACGCCGTCGCCGTCGTCGAGCCGGAGCGCGCCAGGGTGTACGACGGCGGTCGCTACGGGCGGGCCTGCGAGGCCGTCAGCGGCAGTCCGCGCGAGGGCCGGCTGGAGGAGCGTGTCGAAGACGTGCTCTCGTTCTGTGACCCGCTCGCGACCTGTACGCTCCCCGCGCTCTCGAGCGACGAACGGTCCCACCCGGCGACGGTGGCCGACGCGTACGAGGTCGCCTACGAGGCGCTCGTGACGGCCGCGCTCTCCTGAGTCAGGGCCCCGACGACCGGGCCATCCGCGCCGCCAGTTCGATGTGGCTGTACGGTCGGTCGGTCATCGACTGGCCGTGCCCGACGTGCATCTCGTCGAGGTCCTCGTCGACGACGTCGAGGACCCGGTCGATGCTCTCGACGAGCAACCCGTGGTCGCCCTCCTCCAGGTCAGTCCGACCGAAGCTCCCGTTCTGGAACACCAGGTCGCCCGCGAACAGTACGCCGGCGGTCGCGCTGTAGAAGCAGCAGTGGTCGTTCTTGTGCCCCGGCGTGTGCAGGGCGACGTACTCGTGGTCGCCGAGCTGGACCGTCTCCTCGTCCGCGATGGGCTCGTCGATACCCGGTTCGTCCGTGTCGAAGCCCCACGCCCGCACGTCGAACTCCGCTTTCACGTCGGCGAGGTTGCCGACGTGGTCGGCGTGCGTGTGTGTCATCACGACGGCGTCGATGCCACCGTGCTCGGTGACGCGCTCCGTGATGTCGAAGTTCGCGCCCGTATCCACGAGCACGCGGCGGTCACCCTCGACCAGAAAGGCGTTGCTGGTGAACGCCCGGACGCCAGCGGCGAGATTCTGTATCATGCGCGTCCCTACCGGGGCGACGGGTTTCACGGTTGCGGAGCCGGCGGACGGGGGTGACGGTCCCTCTCCCGGTTACGGGGTGGCTCCGACGAGCACGAGCTGGGCGCGCTCGTCGCCGTCGTTGTGGATCTGGCGCGTCTGGTCGGCCGGCAGTCGGATGGCCTCGTGTTCGCTGACGTGGACCGTCTCGTCGCCGAGGTCGACGGCGACCTCGCCCGCGACGACGACGTACACCTCCTCCTGGCCATCACCCTCGTGGTCGTGTTCCTTGCCCTTCGCGCCGGGTTCGAGTTCGAGGACGGTCACGCCCACCGCCTCGGCATCCAGGGCGTCCCTGAGGAACCACATACCGCCGTACTCCTCCGGGACGACCGAGTCCACGTCGTCCGTGCTGGCTTTCGTGTAGGACATCCGTGCTGACGGACGGCCGCCACGGGCAAGAAGCTAGGTGCCGCGGTGGACCACGACGGGGTCCCCCGGTCCCGAACCGACACGCTCAACCGGCGTTCGACCCAATCGACGGTCGATGACGGGCGAGTACGCGGGCGTCGTCTACGACCTCGACGGGACGCTGGTCGACCTGGTGGTCGACTGGGACGCGGTCGCGCGGGACGTTCAGACGGTGTACGCCGACGCGGGCATCGCGCCCGCTGACCGGGACCTCTGGACGATGCTCGGCGAGGCACGCGAGCACGGGCTGTACGAGGAGGTCGAGGCTGCCATCGCGGCCCACGAGCGGGCCGGTGCCCGCGAGTCGCACCTGCTCCCCTACGCCGACGAACTCGTCGGCGAGCGCCGTCCGACCGCCGTCTGCTCGCTCAACTGCGAGGCCGCCTGTCGGGTCGCGCTCGACACCCACGGCCTCACCCCGCACGTCGGCCCCGTCGTCGGCCGCGACACGCTCTCGACGTGGAAACCCGACCCGGCGCCGCTGCTCCACGCGGTCGACGGACTCGACCTCTCGCCCGAGAACGTGCTGTTCGTCGGCGACTCGGAACGCGACGCGGTGACGGCCGAGCGCGCCGGCACCGGCTTCCAGTGGGTCGACTGACCCGCCGGTCAGCGCTTGCGTGACGCGTAGAGATAGACGCCGACGGCGGTGAGGAACCAGACCACGGCACCGACACGGATGGCGAACTCGGCGCGCGCGTTCCACGTCGGCAGCGAGACCGGGACCGAGAGCAGCGTCACCAGCGGAGCGCCCACGAGGATGGTGACGACGAACGTCGTCCGCATCACCCACGCGTAGTCGACACCCTCCTCCTCGCGCTCGCCCACGGCCGCGTCGACCGCCTCCTCGGGGTTGCTGACGGGTTCCGGCTCGTCCGCCTCGGCGTCTGCATCGCTCACAGACGGTGCTGACCCCGCCAGTGGGTAAGGTCTGCCGATTTCGCGGTCGGCAGCCGGTGGTCCTCTCGGTGGACGCGCCCACGGCGATAGTTTACGATTACTGTAAACCTCTCGGGCTCGCGGGCCGTCTGGGGGACGGCGAGGCCGTGGTATGTGACGCCCAGTCGTCACGGAACCGGCAGGCGTTTGAGCGATGCCGAGCTACCTCGGGACATGCGAACCACGGTGCGTGACGTGCGAGAGAAGGCGGGTGACGAGCCGATCACGATGCTCACCGCGTACGACGCGGTGACGGCGGAGATCGTCGACGAGCAGGGCGTGGACGTCATCCTGGTGGGGGACAGCATCGGGAACACGAAGCTGGGGCACGAGTCGACGCTCCCGGTGACGGTCGACGAGATGGCGAGCGCGACGGCCGCCGTCTCGCGGGCGACGGAGGACGCGCTGGTCGTCGCCGACATGCCGTTCCTGAGCTACGGCCACGACGCGAAGGAGAGCATCGAGAACGCCGGTCGGATGCTGAAGGAGGCCGGTGCGCACGCGGTGAAACTCGAGTCTGGGCCGCACACGGTCGAGCTGACGGAGCGGATGAGCCAGCTCGGCATCCCGGTGATGGCACACCTCGGGCTGACGCCCCAGCGCGTGAACCAGCTCGGCTACGCGCGACAGGGCACCACGGCGGAGGCCGCGGCGGAGATGCTCGACCTCGCGGTCGCCCACGAGGAGGCGGGCGCGTTCTCGCTCGTGCTGGAGCACGTGCCGGCGAACGTCGCCCGCGAGGTGACGGAGACGGTGACGATGCCGACCATCGGCATCGGCGCGGGCCCGGACTGCGACGGGCAGGTACTCGTCGTGGACGACGCCGTCGGGCTCTCGACGTGGACGCCGTCGTTCGTCCAGGAGTTCGGTGACGTGCGGAGCGAGATGGCCGACGCCGTCGACGCCTACCGCGAGGCCGTGGAGTCGGGCGAGTTCCCGGCGGAAGAGCACAGCCACGTCGAGGACGACCTCGACGGCATCTACTGAGTCCTACTCCTGTACGCGTGCCACGAACCGGTCGAGCGCGCTGTTGAACGCCTCGGGCTGTTCGAGCATCGTGAGGTGGGCGGCGTCCTCGACGACGGCGACGCGCCCGTCCATGACCTCCGCGAGGTAGTCGTGGTAGTGCGGCGGCGTCAGCTGGTCGTGCTCGCCGACGATACAGAGCGTCGGCACGTCGAGCCCGTCGAGTTCGCCACGGACGTCGAACTGGTGGCAGGTCAGGAAGTCACGCTCCGTGACCGCCCGGCCACAGGCTCGCATGCTCTCCGTCGACAACTCGACGAGCCGCGGGTCGGGGTCGTGGAACAGCCGGTCGTTCGCGTGGAGGAACTCGATGGCGCGCTCGAAGTCGTCGGCGAGCCAGTTCCGCAGGTCCTCCAGTACCCCCAGCTTCGCGCCCGTGCCGGCGAGGACCACACCGTCGAACTCGGTGTCGCGCTCGAGGAGGACGTGGAGGGCGACGGCACCGCCCAGCGAGTTGCCGACCAGGACGCTCGCGTCCACCTCCTCGGCGACGGCGAGCACGTCGTCGGCGTAGGCCGACAGCGACTCGAAGCCCGCGCTGGCGTCGGTGTCGCTCGCGCCGCCGTGGCCGCTGAGGTCGACCGCGGCCACGGGGAACTCGTCGGCGAGGCGGGCCTGTGACTTCCAGAGGCGCCTGCTTCCCCCGCTCCCGTGCACGAACAGTACCGTCTCCCCGGAGCCGCCACGGTCGAAGCTCTCGTACGTCGTCGTCCGACCGTGGTGTGTGACCTGCTGCATACGAACAGGTTGCCGGGCCGAGGGCATAAAGCCTAAGTCTATCCTGAACCGCAGATACACCATACGCGGGAGAACCCGATACCGTCTGGTGGTTCCGCCGCCGAATCATTTATATAGTAGTACGACTAACCTTGGGTTAGTTGAACTCATGAATATCCAAGACTTCACCGCGGAGGACGAGCGCTTCGTCCGGCAGTACGCGTACGACGACGCACACGTCGTGGCAGTGGACCTCGCCGGCGAGTTCGCCGGCACCGGGTCCGTCGACGTCATCGGCGAGACGGTCATCGTGGTCGGCGACGGGGCCGAGCAGTACGAGCTCGAGGTCCCCGGCGTCTCGCAAGCGTTTATCAGAAACGGCGTCCTCACTATCGAGATGGAGGTCGATGCATGAAACTCACCGTCAAACCCCTCAAACAGAAGGACGCCGGTCGTGGACTCGCCGCGATCGACAGAGGCTCGATGGCCGAACTCGGGCTCGAGAACGGCGACTACATCCGCCTCGTCGGTAAGCAGGACGCGACCACGGTCGCCCGCGTCTGGCCCGGCTACCCCGAGGACCAGGGCCAGGGCGTCGTCCGTATCGACGGTCGCCTCCGCCAGCAGGCCAACGTCGGTATCGACGACCGCGTCGAGGTCGAGAAGGCCGACGTGAAGCCCGCGACGAGCGTGACCGTCGCCCTCCCGCAGAACCTCCGTATCCGCGGGAACATCGGGCCGCTCGTCCGTGACAAGCTCAGCGGGCAGGCCGTCACCAGCGGCCAGACCGTCCCGTTCTCGCTCTCGTTCGGTCCGATGGGCGGCAGCGGCCAGTCGGTCCCGCTGAAGATCGCCTCGACCGACCCGTCGGGGACGGTCATCATCACGGACTCGACCGACATCCAGATATCCGAGACGCCCGCCGAGCAGGTCGGCCCCAGCGGCGAGGGTGACGCGGAGGGCGTCCCGAACGTGACGTACGAGGACATCGGCGGCCTCGACGACGAGCTCGACCAGGTGCGCGAGATGATCGAGCTGCCGATGCGCCACCCCGAGCTGTTCCAGCAGCTCGGCATCGAACCGCCCAAGGGCGTCCTCCTGCACGGCCCGCCGGGCACCGGGAAGACGCTCATCGCCAAGGCCGTCGCCAACGAGATCGACGCCCACTTCCACACCATCTCCGGGCCGGAGATCATGTCGAAGTACTACGGCGAGAGCGAGGAGCAGCTCCGCGAGGTGTTCGAGGAGGCCGAGGAGAACGCGCCCGCCATCGTCTTCATCGACGAGATAGACTCCATCGCGAGCAAGCGCGGCGAGGCATCCGGCGACGTGGAGCGCCGCGTCGTGGCCCAGCTGCTCTCGCTAATGGACGGCCTCGAGGAGCGCGGCCAGGTCACCGTCATCGCGGCGACGAACCGCGTCGACGCGCTCGACCCCGCGCTCCGCCGCGGCGGCCGGTTCGACCGCGAGATAGAGATCGGCGTCCCCGACACTGGTGGCCGCCTGGAGATCCTCCAGGTCCACACGCGCGGGATGCCGCTGTCGGACAGCGTCGAGCTCGAGGACTACGCGGAGAACACGCACGGGTTCGTCGGTGCCGACATCGCCAGCCTGAGCAAGGAATCGGCGATGAACGCGCTCCGGCGCATCCGGCCCGAGCTCGACCTCGAGCAGGAGGAGATCGACGCCGAGGTGCTCGAGAACCTGCAGGTCACCGAGAAGGACTTCAAGGAGGCGATGAAGTCGGTCAAGCCGTCGGCGATGCGCGAGGTGTTCGTCGAGGTCCCCGACGTCACCTGGAAGGATGTCGGTGGCCTGGAGGACACCAAGGAACGCCTCCGCGAGACCATCCAGTGGCCGCTCGACTACGGCGACGTGTTCCAGGCGATGGACCTCGAAGCCGCCCGTGGCGTGCTCATGTACGGGCCGCCCGGGACCGGCAAGACGCTGCTCGCGAAGGCCGTCGCCAACGAGGCCAACAGCAACTTCATCTCCATCAAGGGGCCGGAGCTGCTGAACAAGTACGTCGGCGAGTCGGAGAAGGGCGTCCGCGAGGTGTTCGACAAAGCACGGTCGAACGCCCCGACGGTCATTTTCTTCGACGAGATCGACTCAATCGCCACGGAACGTGGCAGCCGGACCGGTGACTCCGGCGTCGGCGAACGCGTCGTCTCCCAGCTCCTGACCGAGCTGGACGGCCTCGAGGACCTGGAGGACGTCGTCGTCATCGCGACGACGAACCGCCCGGACCTGATGGACGACGCGCTGTTGCGCCCCGGCCGGCTGGACCGCCACGTCCACGTCCCCGTCCCCGACGAGGAAGGCCGCAAGCGCATCTTCGAGGTGCACACCCGCGACAAGCCGCTCGCTGACGACGTCGACCTCGAGACGTACGCGACGCGGACGGATGGCTACGTGGGTGCGGACATCGAGGCGGTCTGCCGCGAGGCGTCGCTCGCAGCGACCCGCGAGTTCATCAACTCCGTCGAACCGGAGCAGATGGCCGAGTCGGTCGGCAACGTCCGCATCACCGCCGACCACTTCGAGCAGGCGCTGGACGAGGTGACCGCGAGCGTCACCGAGGAGGTCAAGGAACGCTACGAGGAGATCGAACAGCGCTTCGGCCGCGAGGACGTCGTGGCCGAGGAACAGCAGATCGGTCGGACGTTCCAGTAGGGACCGCGGCCCCTCTCGCTGTCCGACGCATGGCTCGCCCCCGGCGGCCGTCGGCCTGGTCGCCTGCTGGGCCTGCCTCGTCACGCGCCACGGCGTCCCCGTGGCGACGTGGGCCGCGTCTACCGACTGCTACAGCGACCACCCGCCCCGAGGCGCCCGCCGTCGGTCACTCGGCGTCGAGGTCCGCGAGTATCTCCGCGGCGTGCTCCTCGGGGTCGACACCCTCGTAGACGCGCGCGACCTCGCCGTTCTCGTCGATGACGTACGTGTTCCGGAACACGCCGTCGAACGTGTTGCCGAACAGCTGCTTCTCGCCGTAGGACTCGTAGATGGTGGCGACCTCGCCGTGCTCGTCCGAGAGCAGCGTCACCGGCAGGTCGTGGTCGGCCTCGAACTGCTCGAGGTCGGCGATCTCGTCGTCGCTGACGCCCAGGACCGCGATATCACGCTCCTGGAAGGCGTCCCAGTTGTCGCGGAACGAGCAGGCCTCCGTCGTGCAGCCTTCGGTGTTCGCCCGGGGGTAGAACCAGAGGACGACCGTCTGGCCGCGATAGTCCGAGAGCGAGACGAGGTCGCCGTTCTGGTCGGGCAGTTCGAAGTCAGGAGCCTCTGAACCGATTTCGAGCATAGCGTTCGGAAGGGAACGCCCGGTAAAACGGATTTCGCTTCCGGCGAGCGCTCACTCCGGTGCGACGGTGTCGCCGACCGCCAGCTCACCCGACTCGACGATGGTGGCCCGGAGGCCGCCCCGGTGGACGAGCGACCGGGCGACGCCGTCCTCCGTGAGTCCCTCGAGGTACGAGCAGGGCTCGCAGAGTTCGACGCCGCGACAGATCGCGTCGCCGACGCGGAACTCTTCGTCGACGAGGTGGTTGAGCGCGACCCCCCGCGTGGTCACGTTCCGGCGGTGCCGTCCGTCGCTCACGTCGACGCCGTAGTCGCTCGCGGCGGCTTCGATGGCCTCGGCCTCGATGAGCGTGATACCCCGCGGGGTCCCGTCCGAGAACGTCCCGCCGTCATCGAAGTAGCGGTCGCCACGCAGCCCCGCCTCGGCGATAGCCTCGACCCGTTCGACGGGCGCGACCGGCTCACCCGACTCGGGCGCGATGTGAATCGCCTCGACCGTTCCAGTCGTCGCCGTGGCGTCGCCGGCGACCGCATCCGCAGCGTCCGTCTCGGTCATGGCACCGGCTACGAAGCACCGGTGCAAGAAGCTACTGGAGGGACGTGACGGCGTGTCAATGGCCGACGGTCAGTCGAGGCGCTCCGCGGCCTCGCGGTCGAGCAGGGGTTCGGCGTTCGCCGTCGGGAGCGTCACCACGTCGTCCGTGCCGAGGCTGTACTCGCGCTGGTCGACGCCGAATATCTCTCCGACCTCGTCGGTGATGCGGACCGTCGTCCGCTCGACGGTCGGTCCGCCGTCGCCGCCGGCATCCCGTCCCGCCGCGTCGTCGCTGCTCGTCGACTCGGCTGCACCGCCGGCCGGTATCGGGTCGGCTGGCTGGTCGGTGGACTGTGCGGCGACGCCCGAACCGTCCGTGGCGGGGTCGCCGGGCGACGGTGCCTCGCCGGGCGACGGCGTCTCGCCCATCACGTCCGCGGCGCTGACACCGTCGGATTCCGGTTCGGTATCGTCGGCGCCCGCGACCGCACTCGCCTCCGCGGCTGCAACGTCGGGCGCGCGGTCGTCATCCGGCGCTGGCTCGTCGTCCGCTGCTGTGTCCGTCGAACTGTCCGTCTCGGACGCCGTCGTCGGGTCCGATGTCTCCCGACCGCCCGGCTCGGCTGGGGCCGACGACCCGCTCGACCCCGTCGCCATCCCGTCCTCGGGGTGGTGCGCGGGCGAGTCGTCGTCCGTGACGGGCGGTGTCGTCGCCTCGCCGGCGATGACATCGAACATGTGGTTCTTGTTGCCCTCGATCCGGTCGACGAGGTCGTCGTACAGGGCGCGCTCCTCGTCGGTGAGGCCCTTGACCTGGTCCATGCTCGCCATGTCGGCGGCGGCGAGGCTGGCCTGCTTGACAAGCTTGCCGAGGCGGCGTTCGTACAGCGATTCGGCGGTCGAGCGCGCGGTGTCGATCTGGTCGGTGAGGCGCTGGACCTCCGGGGAGCCGAACGGGTCGTCTGACTCCGCGGCCACCCGGTCGCGCTCCGCTTTCAGCTCCTCGACGAACTCCGCGACCTCCTGGTAGAAGGAGTCGCGCAACCCCTGGAGGCCACCCTTCTGCCGTTCCGTGTCGAGCGCAGAGCGCAGTTCGTCGAGATTCATTCTTTCCCCTTCTCGGCGTGGTCGCGGGCCATCAAGAACACGCCCACGTACTCCGGTACAGTCTGTGTGCCTGCCTCCACCGTAAAGCTACCGCCCCCAAGTTCGACCGCGGTCGGTTCGTCGACCGTGACCTCGATGTCGTTCCCGACGAACGTCCCCGGGACGGCGTCGTGCAGTGGGTCGAACTCGGCGACCTGGTCCCGCGGGATGCGCGTCACGGCCAGGCCGGTCCCGCCGTGCAGACTCCCCGGCAGCCGGATGAGCCGGTTGATGTCCGTCGTCACCGGTTCGTCGATGGGTGCCGTCTCGGCCGCGAACGTCTCCTCGGCGAAGATGTCGGCGAGCCGGACGACGGTCGGATGCACGTCGAGGTTGCCGGCCGCGAGCTCGTCGTAGCGGTCGTCGAGCACCTCGACGAGCTTCTTCGAGCGGCCGGCACCGATGCCCTCGAAGGACTGCAGTCGCTCCCGGGCCTCCTCGTCGGGCAGCTCGCGCACCTCGTCGACGAAGGCGAGCAGCCGGTCGTGGACCCGTCGGCCCCAGCCGCCCGTCGTGTCGAGGCTGCGCTTGTCGGTCGGGTTCTTCAGCCCCAGCCCGGCGACGGACTCGCGGTTGACCAGCGACTCGAAGTCCACGTCGTTGGCCATCACGTAGTCGACTATCTCGCGGCGGTGGCTGCGGTCCAGCTCGTCGACACCGTCGTCGCGGACGTGCACGTGGTACCCCCGGCCGCCGGAGAAGACCACGGTGAGGTCCTCGAAGTCGAAGTCGGTCTCGAGCAGGTCGAGCAGCCGCAGCAGGGCGTCCTTGCAGACCGCGAGCATCTCGGCGTAGCTGTCCTCGTCCGGGTCGACCCCCGGCAGGTGGTCGGCGTCCAGGTCGAACACCAGGTCCGACCCGCGCCACCCCTTCTTCGACATCGAGCCCGCGCCGGGGTCGTCGTAGCGGCCCGCGGAGAAGTAGACGTGCCGCGGGCGCTCGTCCGTGAGGAACGTCCGGAGGTCGCCGACCTCCATCCAGGAGTGATGGCGGATCATCGTCGTGCCACCCGACGACCAGGTGATGTACCCCCACTCGCGCTCGTTCGGCTGCGGCGGCGGGGAGAGCTCCGTCCCCCGGTAGTGGTCGCCGAAGCGACCGCGGAGGTATCGTCGGGTGCGCTCGTTCATGGCTCTCGTTGGTTCGGAAGGTGGTCGTACAAACCTTGCGGAGTCGCCCCGTCTCAGCGACGCATGAACTCGGAGAGCCGCCCCGTGATGCTCACGTCGTCCCCGAGTTTCAGGTAGTACGCGTCGCCGCCGTCCTCGTAGTAGTTGTCGATGCGTCGCTTGATGTCGAAGCCGAGGTGCTCGTAGAAGCGCAGCGCGTTCTCGTTGCTGGTACGCGCGTGGCAGGTCACGGTGCGGTGCTCCTCGGCGACGCGGGCGACGAGTCGTTTCCCGATGTCCTCACCGCGATAGCTCGGGTCGACTGCCAGAAAGAGGATGTAGCCGTCGCGGCGGACTGCGGCGAACCCGATGACCGGCTGGTCGGCCCCCTCGTCGAGGAAGAGGTGGACCTTCGACCGGCGATACGCGTCGGTGAAGAAGCTCTTTCGCTGCTTGAGTACGTCCTCATCGCGGCGGATGCGCTCTTTCAGGCGCCACGCATCCTCGACGTACTCGTCGCTTCCGGGGGAGGCGACGCGCGTGTCGACGTTGACGCTCACTGTCGTGAAACTCCGGGACACGACGATATAATTCCACCGGCAGTCGAGCACCCCCAATCGGGTTTGGGGAAAGGTTTTGAAGAGTGCCGCCCGTCCAAACAGGAGATGAGCTCCCCAGCGGAGGACGAAAACCGGTTCGACCCTCTGAACGTCCTGCAGGACGCGTTCGTCGCTGGGCTCGCGGTCGTGGTCCCCCTCATCGTCACCCTGTTCGTGCTGAACGTCCTCGCTGGCTACCTCTTCACGTTCCTCGACGCCGTCGTCCTCGCGCTCGAGGAGGCCGGCATGAGCCAGGGCGTCTCGGTGCTGGTCGTCCAGACCCTGACCATCCTGTTCGTCGTCCTGCTGGTCCTCGCCATCGGCTTTCTCACCCGGTTCCGGTACGGGGAACTCGCCATCTCGTACGTCGACGGCTTCGTGGCGCGCGTCCCCGGCTTCGGCTCCATCTACGAGAGCTTCCGCGAGATGTCCGAGGTCATCGTCCAGAGCGAGGAGCGGAACTTCCGCGACGTCAAACTCGTCGAGTTCCCACAGGAGGAGACGTACACCATCGGCTTCCTGACCACCTCGACCCCGCAGCCGCTCCAGGAGGCCGTCGGCCGGAACGACATGGTCACGCTCTTCCTCCCGCTCGCGCCGAACCCCGTGATGGGTGGCAACCTCGTCCACGTGCCGGAACATCGCGTCGTCGACGTCGACATGTCCGTCGAGGAGGGCATCCGGACCATCGTGACGACCGGCGTCGCGACCGGCGGCGACCCGAGCGAGCCCGACAACCTCACCGAGGCGGAACTCAGTCAGATGGCCGCGTTCGAGCAGGCCGAGGACGACGTGGGGACGGCGGCCGAGCCCGAGGTCGAACCGGACGTGCTCGACCGGGAGACGGCGGACGAAGCCGAGCAGACGGACGAGGTCGCCCCCGATGGCGACCTCGACATCGAGAGCGGCGGTCGGCGACGGGCCGGTGCACGCGAGGAACACGAGCTCGGTGGCGACGCCACGACGACGGAGGAGGCGGACGACGACGACGACCGCCAGACCGAGGCCGATATGACCGACGAGAACACGCCATGAGCTTCGAACTCCGCGAGCACACCGCCGACGTGGCCGTCGAGGCCACCGGCGGACGTCTCGGGGAGCTGTTCGCGGCTGTCGCCGACGGGCTGACCGCCGCACAGTGTGACGACGTCCCGGCCGGCGTCGGCGACCGGTTCGAGCTCTCGGTCCGGAGCGAGAGCCGCGAGAGCCTGTTGTTCGACTACCTCGACGAACTCGTCTACGAGCGCGACGTTCGGGGCGTCCTCCCAGCCGACCACGACGCGACCGTCACCGCGGCGGCCGACGGTACCTGGCGGGTCGACGCCAGCGCGCACGGCGTCCCGTTCGACGCCGTCGACGCCCGCGAGGTCAAGGCCGTCACCTACTCCGAGATGACCGTCGAGGAGACCGACGACGGCTGGCGGGCGTACGTCGTCTTCGACGTGTAGGGCCCGGCGGCCCGACCGATAGCCGCGCAGTCGGCGACCCGATGTGAACAAGTCACAACCTATTCCGGCCGTGCCGTCCAACTGTCGACCATGACAACCTACGACGCAGGCGACGTCACGCTCGAGAAGGTCCGTGACTTCGTCTGGGAGATCCCGAAGCAGGGCGACATGCGCGTCCCGGCGCGGGTGTTCGCCAGCGAGGCCCTGCTCGAGGAGATCAGCGACGACAAGACGCTCGAACAGCTCCGCAACGCGACACAGCTGCCGGGAATCACCAAGTACGCCATCTGCATGCCAGACGGCCACCAGGGCTACGGCTTCCCCGTCGGCGGCGTCGGCGCGATGGACGCCCGGAACGGCTGTCTCTCCCCCGGCGCGGTCGGCTACGACATCAACTGCGGCGTCCGGATGATGACGACGAGCCTCACCTACGACGACGTCCGGGGACGCGAGCAGGAACTCGTCGACGCCCTGTTCGCGAACGTCCCCAGCGGCCTCGGCGGCGGCGGCATCTTCGAGGGCACCATCGGGGATGTCGAAGCAATCCTCGCGGACGGTGTGGAGTGGGCGCTGCGCAACGACTGGGCCGTCACGGAGGACCTCGAACACTGCGAAGACGAGGGCAAGCGGCCGGACGCCGACCCGTCGGCCATCTCGCAGAAGGCGAAGGACCGCGGGAAGAACCAGGTCGGGTCGCTCGGCTCCGGCAACCACTTCCTGGAGGTGCAGCGCGTCACGGACATCTACGACGACGGGGTCGCGGCCGAGTACGGGCTCGAGCCGGACCGGCTCGTCGTCCTCATCCACTGTGGCTCGCGCGGGCTCGGCCACCAGACCTGCAACGACTACCTCCGACGCATCGAGAAGACCCACGCCGGCATGCTCGACAGGTTGCCGGACAAGGAGCTCGCCGCCGCGCCGGCCGGCTCGCAGCTCGCCGAGGAGTACTACGGCGCGATGTGCGCGGCGATCAACTTCGCCTGGGTCAACCGACAGCTCATCATGCACCGGACCCGGCAGGTGTTCGAGCAGGTGTTCGACCGCGACTGGCGCGACATGGAGATGCACCTCCTCTACGACGTGGCCCACAACATCGCCAAGAAGGAGCACCACCAGGTCGGCGTCGACGCCGACGGCGAGGTCGTGACCGACGACGAGCACGCCGTCGAGTACGAGACACGGGAGCTGTACGTCCACCGGAAGGGGGCGACGCGGGCGTTCCCGGCGGGCCACGAGGAGGTCCCGTCAGCCTACCGTGCGGTCGGTCAGCCCGTCATCATCCCCGGGAGCATGGGAGCCGGGAGCTACGTCCTCAGCGGTGGCGAGCGGTCCCTGCACGAGACGTTCGGCTCGACTGCCCACGGCGCTGGCCGGCTGATGAGTCGAACGCAGGCCAAGAACGAGTACTGGGGCGGCGACGTCCGGACCGACCTCAGGGAGCAGAACCAGGTTTACGTGAAGGCCCAGTCCGGCGCGACCGTCGCCGAGGAGGCGCCCGGGGTCTACAAGGACGTCGACGAGGTCGTCCGGGTGAGCGACGCGCTCGGCATCGGCGACCGGGTCGCGCGCACGTTCCCCGTCTGCAACATCAAGGGCTGACCAGCGGCGACGCGCCGCCGACCGTCCGGCCCCTCAAGTACGAAGCCGGGGTCAGACCTGGCGTGGTCTGACCTACGCCGCATTCCGGTCCGGGCGGTCGCGCGGCACGCCGGATGCGGCCCGACACGTGCCGCCTGTTCGCCAACCGAGCGCGAGCGGCCGCTACTTCAGCCGATAGGGGTTGTCGTCGTCGTCGCCCTCGCCACCGCCCTCGGGCACGTCGCTGTCGGGAAACTGCCGGCGTGCGGTGAGCGTGATGGTCGCCTCCGGGGTGTCGTCGTCCTCCCACGGGCTCTCGTACACGGAGAGCTCCGACTCCGTCACGTCCCAGCCGTGCGCTTCGAGCACGCGGACGAGTTCGCGCTGTTCGTCGAGTATCTCGTCGTCCATCACCCCGGTATCGGGGGTGACGCCACAAAAGCATCCGGCTGGCGGCGACCCGTCCCCGGTCAGCGAAGGAAGTCGAACCGGGGCCGGTCGATATCCGGGACGCGATGCTCGACCGGCTCGCCGGCCTCGTACTTCACGAAACTGAGGTAGAACGTCCGGCCGCAGCCAGCGTCCGCCTCGTCGTCGGCGTCACCGAGACAGACGAACTCGACGCCGTCGGCCGTCTCGTACTCGCCGGTGGTCGACGCGTACTCCCAGCCCTCGAGCGGTTCCTTCGTGACGCACTTGTCGGCCATGTAGGCGTCGCGTTCGAGGCTCGTCAGCGCCTCGCAGTAGGGGCAGTAGTAGGTGACCGAGACCATACGTCCAGTAGACACTGGACCGTCTTAGCTCCGCGGCCGTCCCGTCCCAGTGGAAAGGTCTTTGACACCGAGCGGTGACGTTTCGACCATGATAGACGAGACCGTCGAGGAGATCGAGGAGATGCAGACCCACTCCTCCTCGGTCGTCGCCGTCAAGGCGACCCGGGCCCTGCTCGAACTGCTCGACCGCGAGTTCGCGACCGTCGAGGAGTACGAGCGAGCGCTCGACCGCAACGCGAAGGCGCTCCAGCGGGCGAACCCGTCCCACGCCTCCCTGTACAACGCGATGCGGGAGGTCGTCGACGCGGTGAGCACGGCCGACAGTGAGGGCGTCGAGGATGCCAAGGCGACGACGAGCGAGGTCGTCGAGCGCGTCGTCGAGTCCGTCGAACACGGCAAGCGCGGAGCGGCCGAACGGGCGGCGGAGCACATCGAGGACGGCAGCACCATCCTCACCCACGACTACTCCTCGACCGTGCTCGAGGCCATCGAGCTCGCAACACGCGACGGCGCACACGTCGAGATGTTCGTCACGGAGGCCCGTCCCCGGTATCTCGGCCGGAAGACCGCCCGGACACTCGCCGGCAACGACCGCGTCGAGACGCAGCTCCTGACCGACGCCGCCTCGGGGTACTACCTCGAGGAGTGCGACGAGGTGTTCGTCGGGATGGACTGCATCGTCGGGGACACGCTGTACAACCGCGTCGGCACGTTCACCATCGCGGCGACGGCCGACCACTGCGACGTGCCGGTGAGCGTCGTCGGCTCCAGCTCGAAGGTCATCGAGAGCGGCTTCGTCTTCGAGAACGAGTTCCGGTCGCCCAGCGAGGTGATGCGGGAGCCGGCGGAGGGGTTCGACGTGCGTAACCCCGCCTACGATTCGACGCCGGTATCGCTGCTGGAGCGTGCGATAACCGACGAAGGCGTGATGGAGTTCTGAGCTAGCGGTCCACCGCCGGCGGCTCGTCCCGGCCGATGGTTATCTCGTGGGCTTCGACGTCCTCGTAGGCCGCGACCTGGCCACCGACAGTCACCTCGCCATCGTCGGTCTCGAGCGTGAGGCCGGCGACCTCCTCCGTCATCTCGAAGGCGATGTCGGTGACCTGCCCGCGAACGAGCCTGGGCGTGCCGGTCTCGACGTCCCGCCCCTCGATGGTTGCGTAGAACTCGCCGCCCTCCTCGATGAGGTCCTTCACCGCGCGGCGGATGGAGGAGTAGCGCCGGGGGAACGGCCGGTTCTCGCCGTCGGCGAACACCTCGTCGGCGGTCGTCCAGAGCACCGTCCCGAAGAAGCCGGAGACGAGGAAGCCGAGGGCGGACCGGTTGAAGATGACGCCGTAGCGGTCCTGGTCGTCCCGGAGCGCGTCCTGCGTGGCGTAGATGGAGTAGGAGCCGTCGGCGACGGCCATGACCGGGGTGGTGATGCCACGGCGGACCCGGACAGTCGTCGCGATGCGGTCGTAGTCGAACTCGTCGGGGTCCGGTGCCCCGGCGGCCGGGGTGACGAGCAGTTCGATGCTGATGCCCTGATGGTGGCGGTTCGCGAGGAGGTCCTCGAAGCGTTCGAGCAGGTCGGGCGTGAGCGACAGCGCGAGCTCGTACTCGGCGGCGTCGATGACCTCCTCCAGGTAGCGGAGGATGGTCGACCGCGACTTGACGAGGGAGACGGCTTCGGTATCGCGAGCGGGGGCCGTGTAGCGTGCGTTCAGTTCGTCGACGAGCTCAGAGAGCGAGGATTCGAGGTCGGAGAACGCATCGTCGGGGTCGACGGCGATTATCTTCATCGGTCTGGACTCGCGCAGTTCGACGAGGCCGCGGTCCGAGAGGCTGCGGACCGTGTCGTACACCCGTGGCTGGGGGATTTCGGTCCGGTCGGCGATCTCCGATGCGGTGAGCTGCCCGTGTTCGAGCACAGTCAGGTAGGCGTCGATCTCGTACTCCCCGAGATTGAACCGCTCCCCAACCCGCTCCATCGTCCCACGGAGGTCGTCGGATGGCATACTGTATCAACTCGGGGGGAGCGTTAAACCGTTTACTGAAATTCGAGTAGCACGCAGTTCCGAAACAGGCTCCTGTCAGACTGTCACATGTACATCCGGTCGTCTGCCGTATCGCGGTCCGGGACGGCCTCGAGGCGCTCCGGAGTTCGGTGTAGTACTGGGCGACGCGCTCCGCGAACTCCTCCAGGGGACCGGTTTCGAGGTCGAGGTCGGACACCGTCGAGACGGCGTGGAGCAGGTTCAGCGCGGCGTTCACGCCGTCGAGGAAGCCGGTGGCCATCGGTGGGAGCTCGCTCCCGTCGAGGCGACCGCTCCGGTAGTCATCGGTAGCGACCACCGGTACGTCCCCGCCAGCGATGAGCCCGGGACCAGTTCCGGCGTCGACCGGGGTCCCAACCCTTATTTCGGGGCAGCGAGAGGGCTGGGGTATGACACCGGGGTCGGTCTCGCAGGATGGCGGTACGACGACCGCCGGGAGTGGGACCACGTCGGCACCCGAGACGACCACGGCGAGCGGCGCGACCGAGGATGGCGTCAGGTTCATCGACCAGCTTCTCCCCGACGCCGTGCCCCACGTCGCCGTCGAGTACGGGATGGCCGTGGTGATACTGGTGCTCGGCTGGTACGGCTCCAAACTCGTCATCCGGCTGTTCGGCCGCACGATCGCCCGTCGCATCCAGCGGCCGAGCATCACCCAGACCGTGCTCCGGTCGGTTCGCCTCGCGGTCATGCTCGTGGCCGTGGGTATCGCGCTCTCAATCGTCGGCTTCCGCGGCAGCGACATCCTCCTCTCAGTCGGTGTGTTCTCTGCGGTCCTCGGTATCGTCCTCGCGCCCATCGTCGGGAGCATCATCAACGGGGTGTTCGTCCTCGCCGACCAGCCCTACGAGATCGGCGACATGATCGAGATCTCGGACACGAACACCCGCGGGTTCGTCGAGGACATCACCATCCGGTACACGAAGATATTCACGCTCGACAACACGTTCATCGTCATCTCGAACTCCTCGATCCGGGAACGCGACATCGTGAACTACTCTGCCGAGGACGAACGGACGCGGCTGTCGCTGGAACTCACCGTCACATACGAGGGTGACCTCGAGGAGGCCCGGAAGCTCGTGGAGGACGCAGCGAAGGGCATCGACGGGGTCATCACGGGGGGGCCGGACATCCGGATCGGGTCGGCGCGCTACCCGGCCGCGCCGACGTGCTACATCGAGGAGTACGCGGACCACGGTGTACAGCTCGTCCTCCGGTACTGGGCGAAGGAGCCGTACAAGCTGCTGACCGTTCGCTCGAAGGTGAACGAACGGGTGTGGGCCCAGCTCGACGACGCCGACGTCCACATCCCGTACCCGCACTCCCACGTCGTCTTCGACGAGACGAGCGGCTCGCTCCCGGTCGAGATGCAGCGCGACGGGCAGCCGTCGGGACGTGCGGGACAGGCTCCGGAGGAACGCGAGGACTGATTACTCGGCCTCGACCGTGAGGACCTCGCAGTCGAGGTTCCGTCGAAGGTAGTCGTCGATGTCCGGTTCGTCCACGACCTTCCGGAGCATGCGCTGCCACCGACCCACCTGCTTCGAGCCGATGACGACGACGTCAGCCCCCTCAGCGGCGACTTCGTCCAGGATGGTCTCCTCGACGAGGAAGCCACGGCGGACGACGTACCGGGTGTGGGGAACGGTCCCGAACTCGCGCTCGGTGGCCCGCTTGAGGTCGGCCCGCGAGACGCGCTTGCCGTTCTGGTAGAGGTCGACGTGGAGGACCGTCAGCGCCGCGTCGCGTTCCGTCGCGACCTCGATGGCGGAGTCGAGCGTGGCTCTGGAGTGCTTGCTCAGCGGATACCGGACGGGGACGACGACGCGGGTCATCGGTGTGAGGGAGTCCTCGGAACCGGGTAAAGCTTCTCAATCACGGCGCCAGACGACGCGTCCGTCGACCGACGGGTCGACGCCGACCGAACGGGCGTACGCCGCCAGGACCTCGTACTGCGTGTCGTGGAGCGCGACCCGGTGCCCCTCGTCGAGCGTCGGGAACTCGTGGTCCGTGTGGAACAGGTAGTCCGTCGTCGCGACGGTGTAGGTCGCCTCGGGGTCAACCTGCTCGCCGTCGACGGTCGCGTCGACGAGTTCGTGCTCGCTCCGGTCCCAGGTGACCGACGCGCCGCTGATGTGGGCGTGCCACCAGTCGAGTTCGCCGAACGCGAGGTTCGCGCCGCTGGCCTCGCGGAACACGTCGCGCAGTTCCGCGCCGGAGACCTCCGCGATAGCGACGGGCTCCTGGAACGGGACGACACTGACGAGGTCCGCGATGGTCACGTCGCCCTCGAGCGCGTCGCCCTCGCGAATACCACCGGAGTTCTGGAGGCCGACGTCGGCCTCGGTCGCCCAGCGGTAGGCGTCGGCGACGAAGTTCCCGATGCGACTCTCGCCGCGGAACGCCGCCGAGTTCGTCCGTTCGATGGGCTCGTCGACCCGGCCGACGACCTCGTCGAGGTCGGCGGCGGCCATCCGGTCGCGGAGGGTGTCCGCGAGCGCCTCGTTGCGATGCCCGTCCATCGGGTCGTGGCGGGTGGCCGACGGGCCGTCGGGCCCGAGTTCGACCTCGTAGACGGCGGCGGCGTTGACGCCGGGGCGAAGGAGGAGCGTGTCGTCGATCCACTCCTCGACGACGCTGTGGACGTGGCCGCCGAGGACCACGTCGACGTCGACCGAGACGGCGAGCTCCTCGTCGCCACGGCCGAGGTGCGAGACGGCGACGACGTAGTCCACGCCGGCGTCGCGCAGCGCCGCGACCGCGTCTTCGGCCGCGGCGATGGGCTCACCGAAGTGGAGGTCGGTCGCATTCGGGTTTATCGACGGTGTCTTCGGGTCGGTGACGCCGAAGAGGCCGACGCGAGCGCCGTCGACATCCCGGATGGTCCACGGCTCGGTCACGTCGGGCGCGAAGCGGCCGTCGCCGTCGCGGACGTTCGCCGAGACCCAGGTCTGTGGCGAGTCGGCGACGAGGTCGTGGGTCGCCTCGGGCCCGTAGTCGAAGTCGTGGTTGCCGAAGGTCTCGACATCGGTGTCGACGGCGCGGAAGAAGTCGAGCGCCTGTCGTCCCTCGTTCACGAGCGAGAGTACGCCGGGAGAGGTGTTGTCGCCGGAGCCGACGACGAGTGCGTCGTCGTCGCTGAGGGCGGTGAGAGTCCCGGCGAGCCGCCCGATACGGTCGGGGTCGTCGTAGGCGTTCTCGATGTCGGAGTAGTGGAGCAGACGAGGAGACATCCACTCCCGGTAGCGGGGAGTCGCAAATCAACGTGTCGGTCCGGCTGGCGGTCTAGCGTCGGACCAGACGCGGAACACCGCCCGTCGGCCTCCCGTCTACGGTCAGTCGTCGTCCGCTGGCGCGCCCGACACCGCGTCCAGCGTCGGGCGCTCGATGCGGCCCTCGATGCTGGGGTCGACTCCGTGCTCGCGGGCGTACTCGACGATGGCCTCGTACTGCTGGCCGTGCGTTGCGACCACGTCGGTCGGCCCGAAGGCGTCGAACAGGTGCGAGGATTCGACGTAGTAGCCGCTCGTCGCGAGCGTGTACGTCGCGTCGTGCTCGAGCGGCTCGCCGCGGACGCGTACCTCCCGAGCCTCGTCGAACTCGTCGTCCCAGACGACGGAGAGGCCACTCAGATGGCCGAACCAGTGCGTCGGCACCTCGTCGCCGTACTGGGCGAGTGCCGCGTCGTGGACGGTCCGCCTGACCTGCTCGCCGGTGATGCGGACCGACACCAGCTCGTTCTCGAACGGGCAGAGGCCGATGATGTCGGCCGCCGTCACGTCGCCGACGAGCGGCTCGGTCGTCCGGAGGCCGCCGGACGAGTGGACCGCGATGTCGGCGCTCGAGACCCACCGGTAGGCGTCCGTGACCAGGTTCCCGACGCGGCTCTCGCCCTGCTTCGTATCCGCCCGGGTGACCGTCACGGGCTCGTCGAGGGTGGCGATGGTGTCCGTCAGACCGGCCTCGCGCCGGCGCGCCTCGAGCGCCTCGAGGAGGTCCTCGGCGACCGGTGCGTCGCCGGTTGGCAGCCGGTAGGCCGTCGGTCGGTCGTTGAACACGACTTCGGAGAGTCCCGAGGCGTTCGAGCCGGCGCGGACGAGCAGTGTCCCCGCAACCCTGTCGATGAACTCCTCGTGGGCGTGCCCACCCAGGACGACGTCGACATCGAGCTGCTCGGCGAGGGCCGTGTCGTCGCCGCAGTGCGAGAGGACGACGACGTGGTCGACGTCGCGTTCGCGCAGTGCCGCGACCGCGTCGTCCGCTGCCGCGACCGGGTCGCCGAACGAGAGGCCCTCGGCCGATGGGTTGATGTCGGGGGTCTCCGGGCTGGCGACGCCGGTGACGCCGACGCGATGCTCGCCGGCTTCGAGAACCGCCCACGGGACGGCACCCTCGTCGGCGGCGAAGGGCTCGCCGGCGTCGAAGACGTTGGCGCACAGCCAGGGCATCGGCGAGTCGGCGACGACAGCGCGGGTGGCCTCGGGCCCGTGGTCGAAGTCGTGGTTGCCGAACGTGTCGCCGTCGGGCCGGACGGCCTCGAAGAAGTCCAGCGCGTGGCGGCAGTCGGTCACGAGCGAGAGCACGCCCGGCCCGAGGTTGTCGCCGGCACCGAACACGAGCGTCTCCTCGTCGCGACGCTCGCGGACGAGGCCGACGAGTCGTGCGAGCAGTTCCGGGTCGTCCGGAGCCCGCTCGACGTCGGCGTAGTGGAGAATGCGGAGGGGCATGGTAGAGCCCTACGCCTACCGGTTCAAGAACGTTCTCCTTGTGTGCGAGTGCCTCACTCGGGGCCGACACGGCGGAACCACTCGACCGGCTCCGTCGGGATGCCCACCCGCTCGGCGTGGGCGACCATCGCCTCGTGGAGGCCGCCGGCGTCCTCGACGACGTTCGCCTCGGTAATCGTCGGGAACTCCACGTCCTCGACGACGAGGTACCGAATCGTGGTCAGGTGGTACGTCGCGTCCGGGTCGAGCGGTGCGCCGGCGACGGTCACTCCGGCGGGCCGGTCGCGAGCGACGTCCCAGTCGACCTCGATGCCCGCGAACTGCCCGTTCCACCGCGCACCGTCCTGGTCGCGGTGCCCTTCGCCGGCCTCGGCCACGACCGACCGGAGCTCGGTCCCGTCGAGGGCGAGCGTGACGAGCCCGGCCGGGAACGGTACCAGCGAGTGGAGGTCGACCCGGCGGACCGCACCGGAGAGCGGGACGCCGCAGTCCCGCATCGTCCGACTGTTCACCAGCCCGACGTCCGCGTCGCCGGCCCGGCGGAACGCCTCGGCGACGAACGTGCCGACGGGCGACGGCTCGCGGGCACGGCGGTTCACCGTCCCGTCGACGTGCGTCACGACGTCGTCGAGGCCGACCGCGGCGAGCTGGTCCCGCAGGTCGGCCGTCAGCCCGGGGGCCGGCTCGTGGTCGTCGACGTCGTGGAAGCGCGTCTCGGTCGCGCCGTCGTCGTCGATGCGGACCTCGACGAGGTGGCTGCCGGCCGCCCCCGGACGGACGAGCCGCGTCCCGGCGACGACGTCGTCGCGTGGTTCGTGGACGTGCCCGCCCAGGACCACGTCCACGTCGACGCCGCGTGCGATGGGGTCGTCGTCGCCGCAGTGGGAGACGCCGACGACGTACTCGACGCCGGCGTCGCGAAGGGCGTCGACGGCCTCGCGTGCCGCCGCGACCGGGTCACGGCCGTCGAGACCGATGCCGGGCTTGATGTCGCCCAGAGCCGGCGTCGTCACGCCGAAGAGCCCGACCGGGCCGGCCGCGGTGTCGACGACGGTCCATGGCTCGGTCGCGTCGGCCGCGAACCGGCCGTCACCGTTCCCGTCACCCGCGTACAGGTTCGCACAGAGCCAGGTCGGTGGCGTCTCGGCGGCGAACCGACGGGCCCGGTCCAGCGTGCCGTCGAACTCGTGGTTGCCGAACGTCTCGACGTCTGGCGCGACGGCGTCGAGGAACGTCTCGGCGTGCCCGCCGTCGGCCTCGAAGCTGAGGACGCAGGGGCCGGTGTCGTCACCACCGCCGGTGACGACGGTCCGGTCGTCGCGACGCTCGCGGACGGCCGTCGCGAGCCGTCCGACCCGTTCGGGCACGTCGTAGGCGGCTTCCAGGTCGGCGTAGTGCAGCAGTCGGAGGGTCACGTCCGGGCGTCTCTCCTCGCCGGTCAAGAACGTTCGGCCCGGACGAACAGACCTAAGCGACCGTACCCCCAAGCCCGGTGCATGAGCGAGCACGCGCTGGAGGAGCTGCGGACGGCCGACGGCGAGACGGTGTACGTGGACCGGCGGGAGGGCGACCGCGGCTCGAAGGCGCCCTTCTTCGTCGTCTACCGGACGCCGGACCGCGAGCGCAAGTACGGCTGGTTCTGTGCGAACTGCGAGACGGTCGACAACGCGATGGACTCGATGGGGCGCATCCAGTGCAACGTCTGCGAGAACTTCCGGAAGGCGACGGAGTGGGACGCGGCGCACGAGTGAGTGTCGGCGGTCGGGGCGTCAGCGCCGGGCACGACTCCCCGGATTCGGCCAGCAGCGCACCCGTCGTGGCACGCTCCGAGAGGTAGCTCGGGTGAACGTTTATTACGGTTGCCGTGGTAGTAGATACCGAATGTGCCCCGTTAACACGAATCGGCACTTGCGGGAGGAAGCGGAGTCGATTTTCAGCCGCCTCGGGTACACCGTCACGACCGACGGCGACGAAGTGCGCGCGGAGCGAGACTGGAAGGTCGTCCACGTGACCGCCACAGAGGAACTACACAATCCGCCCGAGTCAGCCTCCCCCGGTGCGTATCGCTGTTTCGTCACCCGGCGGGAACACGCCGACGCGGTCAGGCGGCGCGTCCGCAAGGCCGACCCCGAGTACGAGTGGGCCGTCATCGGCGTCGACGACGAGGCCGACTACGAGGTCGAGCGCGCACCGCCCGCCATCTGACCCGGCCCGCTACAGCTTCTCCGCGGTCGCTTCGGCCCCGGCGGCCGCGTCGATGTCGGCACCCTCGTCCGCCAGCACGCTGCCGAGCGCGTTGACGAGGTAGGTGACGTTCTTCGGCCGCGCGGAGTGGCCCATGCAGCCGATGCGGAATATCTCGCCCGAGAGGTCCCCGAGCCCGCCGGCGATCTCCAGGTCGTACTCGTCGAGGAGTCGCGAGATGACCGTCCCGTCGTCGACGCCGGCGGGGACGCGGACGGCGTTCAGGCTCGGGAGCCAGTACTCGTCGGGCGCGTTCATCTCCATGCCCATCGCCTTCACGCCGGCTTTCAGCGCGCCGGCCATACGCTCGTGACGCTTCCAGCGGCTCGCGATGCCCTCCTCGGCGACGAGCCGGAGCGCCTCGCGGAGCGCGTAGACGTTCGTGATGGGTGCCGTGTGGTGGTACGCGCGCTCGTCGCCCCAGTAGCCCTCCAGCAGCGAGAGGTCGAGGTACCACGAGCGGGCGGGTTCCTCGCGTGAGAGCACCTTGTCCATCGCGTCGTCGTTGAGCGTCAGCGGCGACGCGCCGGGCGGACAGGAGAGGCACTTCTGCGGGCCCGCGTAGGCCACGTCGATGCCCCACTCGTCGACGCGCAGCTCCACGCCACCGATGCTCGTGACGCTGTCGGCGACGACGAGGGCGTCGTGCTCGTGGGCGATACCGGTGAGTTCGGACACGTTGGGCTGGCGCACGCCGGTGCTGGTCTCGGCGTGGACGAAGCCGAACACGTCGGGCTGGTGCTCGTCGAAGGCGTCGGCGACGGCCGACGGCGAGAGCGGCTCGCCCCACGGCGCGTCGACCTCGACGACCTCGCCGCCGGCACGGCGGGCCATCTCGGCCATCCGGCCGCCGAAGTAGCCGTTCGTGGGCACGAGCATCGTGTCGCCGGGTTCGACGACGTTTCCGATGGCCGCCTCCATGGCGGCCGAGCCCGTCCCGGAGACGGGGATGGTCCACTTGTTGTCGGTCCGGAACGTGTACCGGAGCAGGTCCTGTACCTCGTTCATTATCTCGATGAAGGAGGGGTCGAGGTGGCCCACGAGCGGCGTGCTCATCGCACGGAGCACCCGCGGGTTGACGTCGCTCGGTCCGGGCCCCATCAGCGTACGGTTCGGCGGTGTGAGTTCGCCGACCTGCGGTGCATCCTGCATACCGGGTGAATCAGCCCGTCGCGGGAAAAAGCTATCTCGCCGGCCGTGGCGAAGGCATTTACCATGGTACGTCGTCACGTAACACGATGGCTACGGACGAGGAGTCCCGCCCGAGCCACGACGCGCTCGGGTTCGCCCACCCGGGCGACGAGGCGTACGCCGACCTGGCAGCCGACCTCCGCGGGGCGGTGCGCGGGGACGTGCGCTTCGACGAGTACGCACAGGTGCTGTACGCCACCGACGGGAGCATCTACCAGGCGCGGCCGGCCGGCGTCGTCGAACCACGCGACGCCGCGGACGTGCAGGCGGCGGTCCGGACCGCTGCCGAGCACGGCGTGCCGGTGCTCCCGCGTGGCGCGGGCACCTCGCTGGCGGGGCAGGGGGTCGGCGAGGGCTGTGTCGTCATCGACTGCTCGGTCCACATGGACGCGGTGCTCGACGTCGACCCCGACGCGCGGACCGCCCGCGTCCAGCCCGGCGTCGTGCAGGACGACCTCGACGCCGTCCTCGAACCCCACGGCCTCCAGTTCGCGCCGGACCCCGCGTCGTCCGCCCGCGCGACGGTCGGTGGCGGCATCGGCAACAACTCGACGGGCGCACACTCGGTCAGATACGGCATCACCGACGCGTACGTGCGCTCGGTCGACGTGGTGCTCGCCGACGGGACCGAGGCGACCCTCGGCGACGTGACCCTCGACTCACCCGAGTGGGACGAGCTCCTGGGCCGCGACGACCGCGTCGCCGACCTCCACCGGACGGTCCGGGCACTCGTCGAGGAGCACGAGGCGGAGATAGCGTCCCGGTACCCCGAACTCAAGCGCTGTGTCTCGGGCTACAACCTCCACAAGGTCGTCCGCGAGGCGGACGGCGAGCGCGTCATGAACCTCGCGAAGCTCGTCGTCGGGAGCGAGGGCACGCTCGCCGTCGTCACGGCCGCGGAGCTCGACCTCGTGACCCGCCCCGAGTCCCACGCGCTGGCGGTCTACGCCTACGACGACCTGGTCGACGCGCTCGCGGCGGTCCCGGACGCCCTCGCACACGACGCGAGCGCGGTCGAGCTCGTCGACAACCAGGTGGTCGCGATGGCCCGCGACGCGCCGGAGTACAGCGAGTACGCCGAGCCGTTCCCCGACGACGCCGCGGCGTTCCTGCTCGTCGAGTTCGACTCGGAGCTGCACGACGACTTCGTGGCCGCGATGGACGCCGCCACGGACACGCTCCAGCGCGAGGGGGCGGCGACCAGGCACCTCGAGGCGTTCGACGCGGACGACCAGGCGGACCTCTGGAAGCTCCGGACGGCGGCCATCCCGCTGCTGATGTCGATGGACGGCGACCCGAAGCCGTACCCGTTCATCGAGGACGCGACGGTGCCGCCCGACCGGCTCGCCAGCTACGTCGAGGAGTTCGAGGCGGTGCTCGAGCGCCACGGCACCTCGGCGGCGTACTTCGCCCACGCCGGCGTCGGCACGCTCCACATCCGGCCCATCCTGAACCTGAAGACGGAGGACGGCGTCGAGACGATGCACGCCATCGCCGACGACGTGACCGACCTCGTGCTGGAGTACGACGGCGCGTTCTCGGGCGAGCACGGCGACGGCCTCGCACGCACGGCGTTCACCCCGAAGATGTACGGCCCCACCCTCTGGGACGCGTTCAAGCGTGTCAAGACCGCGTTCGACCCCGCGTGGCAGCTCCACCCCGGAAACGTCGTCTACCGCGACTCGGCGTCCGACCACGGCCCGCCGAGCGACCGCGGTGTCGGCGCGGACATGCGGGAGCGGCTCCGCTACGGCCCCGAGTACAGCGCGCTCGAACCGCAGACGACCCTCGACTTCGACGACGACGGCGGCTTCGCCCACCTCGTCGAGCTCTGCAACGGCTGTGGCACCTGTCGCCAGACGGGCAGCGACACGATGTGTCCGACCTACCGCGCGAGCCGCGAGGAGGTCCAGTCGACCAGGGGCCGAGCGAACCTGCTCCGGGCGGCCATCAGCGGGGAACTCGACGCGGAGGAACTCTACTCCGAGCGGTTCCAGTCCGAGGTGCTGGACCTCTGTGTCGGCTGCAAGGGCTGTGCGAGTGACTGCCCGACCGGCGTCGACCTGGCGAAGCTGAAAGCGGAGGTGAAACACCAGCACCACGAGCGCGACGGCGCGTCCCTCCGCGAACGCCTCTTCCGCGACATCGACCGCTTTGCAGCCGTCGGGAGCACGCTCGCCCCGCTGTCGAACTGGGCGACACAGCTTCCCGGTGCCCGTGCCCTCGGCGAACGGTTGCTCGGCGTCGCGGCGGACCGGGAGCTCCCGACGTTCGAGCGCGAGAGCCTCGTGGACTGGTTCGCCACGCGCGGTCCGCAGGTCCCCAGCGACGCCGACCGACGGGTCGTGCTCTACCCGGACACCTACACGAACTACACCGAGCCCGCCGTCGGCAGGGCGGCGGTCCGGGTGCTGGAGGCCGCCGGCGTCCACGTCGCGGTCCCGACGGACCTCGGGGCGACCGGCCGGCCGGCGTACTCGCTGGGCTTCCTCGACGTGGCCCGGGAGCGCGCGAGGGCGACGGTCGGCGCGCTCGAACCGCTGGTCGCGGACGGCTGGGCGGTGGCCTTCGTCGAGCCGAGCGACGCCGCGATGCTGGCCGACGAGTACGCCGACCTCCTCCCGGATTCGCCGGCGCGTGCGGCCGTCGCGGCGGCCAGCGGGGGCGTCTGCGAGTACCTCGACCGGAACCGACTCGTCTCGTCCCTGCCGACGGACGCGCCCGACGACCGGCTCGTCTATCACGGCCACTGCAACCAGAAGGCGCTCGGGACTGACCACCACGCGGTCGGCGTGCTCCGACGGGCGGGGTACACCGTCGACCCGCTCGACGCCGGCTGCTGTGGCATGGCCGGCAGCTTCGGCTACGAGGCCGAGCACCACGAGCTCTCGCGGGCCATCGGCCGCATCCTCTTCGACCAGGTCGACGCCGCCGACGGTCGACCGGTGGCGCCCGGCGCGTCCTGCCGCACGCAGCTCGGCGACCGACCCGGCGCGAGCCGCCCACAGCACCCCATCGAGGCCGTGGCGGCGGCGCTCGACGGGGCGTGACCGGGTGTCGCCGGTCCAGCTGTGGTTTTACCACCCCGGCGACCGAGCGACTGGCCATGCAGGACCAGACCGACCCGCCGACCGGCGTCGTCGAGGTCGTCGAACGCTCGCTCGAACTGTTCGTGACCGACATCACCGAGGCACTCCCGAAGGTGCTCGCTGGCATCGTCTTCCTCGTGCTCGCCGGCCTCCTCGTGAAGCTCGTCATGTTCGCGGTTCGGCGAGTGCTCGCCAGGACGCTGCCGGGCGAGGCACCGGTGTATCGCCAGTTCCTCTCGACCATCATCGCCGTCGTGCTCTGGTTCGCGGTCGCGCTCTCGTTCCTCTCGGTCGTCGGGCTCTCCGAGCTGGCGGCCGCCATCGGGACATCCGCCGGCTTCGTCGCACTCGGCGTCTCCTACGCCCTCTCCGGGATGATCGCCGACGCCGTCGCCGGCGTCTACCTGCTCCGTGACCCCGACTTCAACCCCGGCGACGAGGTGACCGTCGGCGACGTCAGCGGCCAGGTGACGACCATCGAGCTCCGGAAGACCCGCTTCGCGGTCGACGGCGACACCGTCGTCCGGGGGAACGCCGAGATAGAGAAGAAGTGGACCAAGCGCGGGGAGCCGAGCGATACGGGCGCGACCGCCGACTGAGGCCAGTTCGCACGCCCGGCGAGTGACTTATGCCCCGGCGGCTCGTACGGGCGCTGACATGATGGTCGGGCACTCGCTGCTGGCGTTCGCGCTCGTCGCCACGGTAGCGCGTGCCCTCGACGCCTCGCCGGGACGCGCGCTGGCCGCCGGCGCGGCCGCGGGGGCGTTCGCCGCGGTCCCCGACACGGACATGGTGTACGCACTTACGGGCTTCGCCGGCGCGGAGTTCGACAGCGTGTTCTCCGTGACGACGGCGTTCTGGTCGGCGAGCACCGTCGTCCACCGGTCGGTGACGCACTCGCTCGTCGTCGCACCCATCGCGGCGCTCGCGTTCGCGCTCGTCGTCGTCCGTGGGCGTCACGCGGGCACTTCGATCGCCGTCGGCTTCGTCCTGCTCGGCGCGCTGACCGTCGTCGCCGCGGCGCTCCACGGGCTGCTGGGACTCGTCGTCCTCGGCGCGTTCTCGCTCGCCGGGGTCGCGGTCGCGGCCATCGTCCGCGAGAGCAGCAGCCTCGACGCCCGGACGACCTTCGTCGTGGCGCTCGCGGGGCTCGCCTCGCACCCGTTCGGCGACCTGTTCACGGGCGAGCCGCCCGCGATGCTCTGGCCGCTCGACACCACCGTCTTCACCAGCCACGTCGCCCTCTCGGCCGACCCCACCCTCCACCTGCTGGGGGCGTTCGCGGTCGAGCTCGCAGTCGTCTGGTTCGCGCTGCTCGCCTTCTGCTGGGTGACCGGCCGCCGGCCGGAGGTGAAGTCGCGGGCGACCGCCGGCCTCGCCTACGGCGGTGCCTTCTTCCTCCTGCCGCCGCCGACGCTCGACGTCTCGTACCACTTCGTGTTCTCCATCCTCGCCGTCGGCACGGTGCTCGCGGTGCCGCTGGCGGCCCCGACCAGAACGCAGGTCGCATTCGACGCGCTCCGCCGCGGCGTCACCGACCACGGGGTCAGGTCGGTCGCGACCGGGCTCGCGGCCATCACGTTCGCACTCGTCGCCTACGGCGGCCTCTACGTCCTCGTCTGAGCGCGACGGACATCCGGGGAAACACACTCTTATACACCTAGCCCTACGTGCTATCGTATGACTGAACGGGACCTCGGTCGTCTGTTCGAGGAGCACCGGCTGAACGCGACTCTCTCGTGGGTGCTCGTCGCTGTCGTCGTCCTCGCGGCCATCGAGGAGGTCCTCCTCGGCGACTGGCTCTGGACCGTGTTCGCGCTGGCGGTGGCCGGCGTCGCGGTCCTCCCACCGCTGACGCACAGGCGGTGGCTCGTGATGCTGCCGTGGGAGGTGCTCTTGCTGGCCGCACTGCCCGTGCTGGGCCGGACCGCGCTGGTCCGTGGGCTGTTGAACGACATCGTCCTCGCGACGCTGCCCACCGTGCAGGGGTTCCTCTCGGCCTCGCCCGTGTCGAGCACCGCCGCCTACGTCTCCGTGGCTGCCTTCGCGCTCATCGTCGTCGTCGAGCTACACGTGTTCACGCCGGTCAAGCTCACGCCCGGCTTCGCCGTGCTCACGGTCGTCGTGCTCACACTCGCCGCGGCGGGCGTCTGGGCGGTCGTCCGGTGGCTCGCACACATCTACATCGGCACGGGGTTCTACACGGAGCTCGACCCGCTGATGATAGAGTTCGTCTACTCCGCCGCCGCCGGGCTGCTCGCCGGGCTGACCTTCGAGGCGTACTTCCGGCGGCGCAACCACACCGCACGGCGCTCGCTCGCGATGGTCGAGGAGGTCTCGGAGGAGTTGAGTGACCAGTTCGACTTCGAGGTGAACGAGAAGTGAAGTTCCGGGACAGACTGGGCATCGACGAGGCGTTCCAGCGGCGGGTCACGCGGCTGATGCAGCTCACGCTCGTCGGGCTGCTGTTCGTCGGCATCGAGCGACGGAACCTGGGCATCGTGGTCAACACGCTGCTGGGGCTCGCCGTGACCCAGCTCCCGGCGGTCATCGAACGCGACTTCGACATCCCGCTCGACGCCGGGCTGTCGCTCTGGATCACCACCGCCGCGTTCCTGCACGCGCTGGGGACCGTCGGCATCCCCGGTACCGAGGGCACGTTCTACCGGAGCACCCAGTGGTGGGACCACATGACCCACGCGCTTTCCTCATCGCTCGTCGCCGCCGCCGGCTACACGACCGTCCGGGCCCTCGACGAGCACAGCGACGAGATACACCTGCCATCGCGGGTGACGTTCGTCTTCATCCTCTCGTTCGTCATGGCGTTCGGCGTGGTCTGGGAGCTGGTGGAGTTCGGCATCGGCATCGCCACGGCGGCGCTTGGCAGTGGGGGGTTCCTCATCCAGTTCGGCGTCGACGACACCATGCGCGACCTCGTGTTCAACACCGCCGGTGGGCTCGTCGTCGCCGTCTGGGGGCAGGCCTACCTGAGCGACGTGGTCGGTGCGGTCAGGAACCGGCTGGAGGGCGACGACGAATCGGCCGGCGGCGCGACGTAGCTTTAAGTTTGTATGCCTCGTGCTACCACACGGATATGGTCTTCAAGAAGATCACGCTCATCGGCACGAGTTCGGAGAGCTTCGAGGACGCCGCAGACAACGCCATCGACCGCGCGCAGGACACGATAGACAACGTGCACTGGGTCGAGGTCGAGGAGCTGGGCGTCGAAATCGCGTCGGTTGCGGACCGAGAGTACCAGGCGGAGGTGACGGTGGCGTTCGAACTGGACGGCTGACCGCCGACGGCTCGCCGGGCCGGCATCACCCCGTGACAGTCCGGATGGCTGCGACGGAGACTCACCGACAGCCCATGTCGATATTTTTCCGGCGCTGGTGAAATCCCCAGTCGCGAACAGGACGTATCGGTGTAATCGGCAGATACAGATGAGGAATTTGGCATACGCCGCCGAGAAAATCGAAACAATTAAACTTCAATTCGTCAACCATTATCCACATGAGTGACGGTTCAGTCCCGAAGCTCGCCGTTGACCAGAACGTGGAGATAGCCGTGTCTCTGGTGGGGATTTTAGCAGTCTGTGCGGCCACCTACAACGCTGCGCAGACAGGGAACTGGGAACCGCTGTCGGCGACCTCTATCGGACTGGCACTCGTCGTCCTGTTCGTCACGTCCGAGCGATAGGCAGTCCTACGTACCGGCTGTTTCACCGAAGATAGTGTTCGACTGAGCAGGTGTCAACAGAGTGTCTTCTCTGGAACGAGCCGAGAAGCGGTCATGCGCCACGGTGCGAGATTAGGCGACCGACGTAGGACCCAGTCCGAGCGGCGTGAGACGCGGAGGCTGTCTCACGGCTACGACGGAGAGAACGTCCACTCGACGGGAGGGGTCACCGGGACCGCAGTCACGTCCGGAACGACTCGCCGCAGCCGCACTCCGAGACGACGTTCGGGTTCTCGACGTGGAAGCCGGCGCCCTGCAGGCCACCTTCGAAGTCGAGGACGCTCCCCTCCACGTAGTTCAGGCTCGACGGGTCGACGAACACGCGCAGGTCGTGGTGTTCGTAGATGGTGTCGTCAGGCTCCGGCTCGTCGTCGAACCGCATGCCGTAGGAGAGGCCGGCACAGCCGCCCTGCTGGACGAACAGTCGCAGGCCGGCCTCGTCGGTGTCCAGTCCCTCCCCCTCCAGCAGCGAGAGGGCCTCGTCGGCTGCCGTCTCGGTGACTTCGATTCGCGGGGACATCTCCCCATCCGCGGTGCCCGTGCTCATACATCACCGTACGTCGCCGCGGGATGTTAATGCTGTTGCACGAGTCGGGGGGCCGCCGGTAGTTTGAAGCTATCGCCACGTGTCTCGTCGGTAGATGTCGAGGACCATCCGTGTCCTCCACGTGGACGACGACGACTCGTTGCTCGGCCTGACGAAGACGATGTTGGAACGGGAGGGGGAGGATATCACGGTCGAGAGCGCCAGTTCGGGCAGGGACGGACTGCGGTGTCTCCGGGAGAACGGCCGGGTCGACTGTATCGTCTGTGACTACGAGATGCCCGGCATGGACGGACTCGACCTGCTGGAGTCGGTCCGCCAGCGCAGGCCCGATCTCCCGTTCATCCTGTTCACCGGCAGGGGGAGCGAGGAGATCGCGAGCCGGGCGCTCTCGGCGGGTGCGACGGAGTACCTCCAGAAGGGGGGCGGGTCGGACCAGTACACGGTGCTCGCGAACCGCATCGGGAACGCCGTGGCGAAGCGCCGGGCCGAGCGCGAGCGCGAGCAGGCCCGCAACCGGTACCAGGCGCTCATCGAGCATTCATCCGACCTCATCACGATCCTCGACGACGACGGCGTGTTCCAGTACACGAGCCCGGCGACGGAGCAGGTCCTCGGATACGAACCCGAGACCCTCATCGGCGAGCCCTCGTTCGAGATGGTCCACCCCGACGACCTGGCGGCCGTGATGGACGCGTTCTCGCGGATGCGGGAGGACCCATCGGCCACACCCTCGATCAGCTACCGGCTCCGGCACGCAAACGGCGAGTGGCGTCACATCGAGTCCAGGGGGGCGAACCGCCTCGACGACCCGGCAATCGAAGGGTACGTCATCAACACGCGCGACGTGACCGACCGGGTCGAGGCCGAGCAACAGCTCAGCGAGGAGCAGGAGCTGTTCGACGCCGCGCTGGACGCCCTGCCACACGTGTTCTACGTCGCGAAACTCGACGGGTCCGGGTGGCGCTGGAACAGCAGGCTGGAGGAGGTCAGCGGCTACTCGAACGCTGAGCTGCGCGACATCGATATCGAGGACATCTTCGCGGCGGAGGACATCCCGAAGATAGAGTCGGTCATCGACCGGGTCCGCGACGGAGAGACGGCGACCTACGAGGCGCGGATAAAAAAGAAGTCGGGCGAGTTCGAGCGGCGGCGCATCAGCGCCTCACTGCTCACCGACGACGACGGCGGGCCCATCGGGATCTGTGGTATCGGCGTCAGTCTCGACGAGGACGACGAGTAGCTCAGTCCTCGAACCGGCGACGCACGCTGTCGGCGTGTGCGGCCAGCCCCTCCGCGTCGGCGAGCGTCGTGACGGTCGTGGAGAGGTCCTCCAGTGCGTCGCGGTCGAGCCGCTGGACGGTCGTCGAGCGGAGGAAGTGGTCGACGGAGAGCCCGCCGTGGCGCTTCGCGCCGCCGCCGGTCGGCAGCACGTGGTTCGTCCCCGAGGCGTAGTCGCCGGCCGCGACGGGCGTGTACGGCCCGAGGAACACGCTGCCGGCGCTGTCGATGCGGTCGAGGACGGCCTCCTCGTCGTCGGTCTGGATGGAGAGGTGCTCGGCGGCGTACTCCTCGGCGAACAGGATGGCCTCGCTCATCGACCGCGCGAAGAGGACCCCCGAGGCGTCGTTCTCGAGGGCTTCTCGGGCCACGGTCTCGCGCTCGGCGTCGGCGACCTGTGCCTCGACCTCGGCGGCGATGCGCTCGGCGAGCGCCTCGTCGTCTGTGACACAGACCACCGAGGCGTGTTCGTCGTGCTCGGCCTGTGCGACGAGGTCGGCAGCGACGAAGGCGGGTTCGGCGGTCTCGTCGGCGAGGACGAGCACCTCCGAGGGGCCGGCGAGGAAGTCGATGTCGACGTCGCCCTGCACCTCGGCCTTCGCGGCGGTCACCCACCGGTTGCCCGGCCCGACGATCTTCTGGACCGCCGGAATGGACTCGGTGCCGTAGGCCATCGCTGCGACGGCCTGTGCACCGCCCACGGAGTACACCTCGTCGGCCCCCGCGACGTGGATAGCCGCCAGCGTCACCGGGTTCAGCTCGTCGGCCGGCGGCGTACAGACGACCACGTCCTCGACGCCCGCAACGACGGCCGGGACGACGCCCATGATGACCGACGACGGGTACGCGGCGGTCCCGCCGGGCGCGTAGACGCCGACACGCTGCAGCGGGCGGAAGCGACGGCCCAGCTCGCGGCCGTCGAAGTCGTCGCGCCAGTCGTCGGGCACCTGCGCCTCGTGGAACTCGCGGACGTTCGCGGCGGCCGTCTCGACGGCCTCGCGCACGTCGTCGTCGATGGCCTCGTACGCCCGTTCACACTGGCCGGCGACGTCCAGGTTCGCCACCTGCACGTCGTCGAACTCGGCACAGAACTCTCGAACCGCCACGTCGCCCTCCTCGCGCACCCGGTCGACGATGTCGGCCACGTCGCTCCGGACCGCGTCGACGCCCGCGTCGCGCTCGAAGATGGCGCGCCGCTCGTCGGGACCCAGGTCGGCGACTGCTCGTACGTTCATGGGAGCAGCTTCGGCCGGGCCGCGAAAAACGGTTGCGTTCGGTCACTCGCCGGTCCGGCCGCGCACGGCGGTCCGAACTCCCTCGAGGAACAGCACCACCACGATGGCGAACCCCGTGAGCCCGAACGGGGCCGAGAGCAGCTGTGCGGTGTGGTAGCCGAGGAAGATGCGGCCGAAGCCAAGCAGCACGAACCCCACGAGCACGAGCCCGAAGGCGAGGAGCGCGAGCGTGACGTACCGGTCCCGGTCCATACCAGCCATCGGCACCGCGTGGTCTAACCCGTTTTGGAACGGCGACCGGGTGATGCCGCGTTTCCGGGGTCGACGCTCAGGCGTCCTCCCGCCGCGGGTCGTACTCGTAGCCGACGCGGCCGCCCGCGCCCTGCGCCCGCAGCTGCCGGGCGAGTTCGGCCACGTCCTCGGGCCCGGCGAACGCGAACGGCCCTGCGACGAACGGGAGTGCGGCCGCCATCCCCCGCGCGGTCGGCTCGAAGCCCGGGGCGGCGGCCAGCGGGTTGCACCAGACGACGGCGGCGGCGCGCGCCGAGAGCCAGGCGAGTTCGCGCTCCAGCGCCGCGACGGCGCCCATCTCCAGCCCGTCGCTGACCACGAACACGACCGTGCGGTTGTCGACCGCGTCCGGCGTCCGTCCGCGCAGTTCCGCGAGCGAGCCACCGATACGGGTGCCCCCGCCCCAGGCCGCCTCCGCGTCGGCGAGCGCTCCGGCCGCCCCGCTTGCGGCGCCGTCGTCGAACGCCCGCGTGACCTCGCGCAGGTCCTCGTCGAAGAAGAAGACGCGGCAGTCGCGCCACGCCGTCCGGCTCCGGCCGAGGACCTCGAGCAGGAACCCACGGTCCAGCGTGTCCAGCACGGAGCGACTCACGTCCACCAGCCAGGTCGCGCGCACCCCGCGCTCCTTGCGGTCCCTGGTGGGCAGCGAGATGACGGTGCCGCCGGTGCCGACGCTGGCCCGGAGCGCGCGCCGGGCGTCCGTGTGGCGAGCGCCGGCGGTGTCCCAGGCCCGCCCCCGGAGCGTCGCGAGCGCGACCGTCAGCTCGTCGACGGCGGCTCCCAGTTCGTCGTGCTCGACGAATCCCGGGAGTGCCTCGACGGGTGCCCGTGAACCGGTCGGGCTGTACCGCGAGAGAGCCAGTGGCTCGTCGTCGCGGTCGTCGAGGTGGGCCGCCAGCGACGAGGAGCGCCAGGCAACGTTGCTCTCCGTGTCGTCGTCAGGTTCCGCCGTGGTCTCGCCCTCGTTCGTCGCTTCGGGCTCCTCGCCGTCGGTCGGGTCACCTCCGAGCGGTGCCAGCGCGCCCTCCGGCGGGTCGTCCCACCGCTCCGCCGGGCCCGTCTCGCGGAGTCCCGCCGTGAGCCGCCGCCAGAACTCGGGGAACATGCGCTCGAACTCGTCGGCGTCCCGCGGGTCGGTGACGAGCGTCGCCCGGGTGGCCGCCCTGGCGCGGTCCGCGTCCGAGAACCCGACCACGACGAGCGAGCGGGCGGCCGTTGTCGCGGCGTTCGCGGGCACGGACGCGCCGGCCCGGCGGAGGGAACGGGCGAAGCGGACCAGCTCGTCGCGGACGTGCTCGGTAGCGCGGGCGACGGCCTCGCCGTCGATGTCACCCGGGTCCGGTCCGCGAGCCGGCGCGTCGTCCGTCACGACTCGGCGGCCTCCCGCGCTGCCCGTGCCGCCTCGACCAGGGAGTCGAGCAGTTCGTCGTCCACGCGCTCGACGTCCTCGACCTCCTTCAGGACGGCCCCGAGGGTCCGGCGAATCTCCGCGCGGGAGAGCGAGTCCGGGCCGCCGTTCTCCCTGAGCGTGGCGACGGCGCGGGCCCAGTCGATTGTCTCGGCCGCGCCCGGCGGTTTCCTGAGGGGTTCCTCCCGGAGACGACCGACGATGCCACAGAGCTCGGCGGCGACGGCGTCGTAGAGTTCGGGCACCTTCCGGGCGAGTATCTCGCGCTCCTTCTCGAAGCTCGGCGGCGAGACGTGCAGGTAGAGGCAGCGCCGCTTGAGCGCGTCACTCAGCGGCCGTGTGCGGTTCGAGGTGACGACGACGACCGGCGGTGTGCTCGCGGCGATGGTGCCGAGCTCCGGCACCGAGACCTGGAAGTCGCTCAGCACCTCGAGCAGCAGCGCCTCGAACGCCTCGTCGGCGCGGTCGACCTCGTCGACGAGGAGGACCCGGCGGCCCTCGCCCCGGAGCGCCTGCAGCAGCGGCCGTTCGAGCAGGAACGGCTCCGAGAAGACGGACTCGTCGTGACTGTCGCTGGTCGACCCCGTCGCGACGCCGCTCTCGCCCGCCTGCACCGCGAGCAGCTGCTTCGTGTAGTTCCACTCGTACAGCGCGTTCTCGGCGGCCAGCCCCTCGTAGCACTGGAGCCGCACGAGGTCGGCGTCGAAGCCGCCGGCGAGCACCTTCGCCAGCTCGGTCTTGCCCGCGCCGGGCTCGCCCTCGATGAGCAGCGGGCGGCCGAGCCGGAGCGCGAGCAGCACCGTCGTCACGATGTCGTCGTCCGCGACGTACGACTGCTCGTCGAAGACCGCCCGGATGTCGGCCTCGGTCACGTCGTCGAATCCGTCTGTCTCGCTCATGTCGTCGTCCTTTGGTGGCATAGGGGGGTCCCAGCAGCAAAACGTCCCCGGCGGGACGTGCGGGTCAGTCGGCGGCGGCGGGCGTCGGGGTGCGGTCGAGCACCCGTTCCAGCGCCCGCCTCGTGTACGTGCCGACGAGCTGTTCGCGGAACTCCGCCGACGCCTGCAGGTCGGACATCATCATCGCGGTGTCGAGCCCCTCGGTGGCGCGGTCGGCGGCCGCATCGATGGTGGCCTCGTCGAGCGACGCGCCCGCGAGCGCGTCCTCGACGCCCTCGAGCCGGACGCCGCGGTCCATGACGCCGTTCGCGCCGACGCGGGCGGACTGGACGGTGCCGCCGTCGACGGTGGCCTGCACGCAGACCCCGACCATCGCGTAGCCCGAGGACGGCGACGGTTTCTTCGCGTACGCGCCGACGGCGTCGGCCGCCGACGGCACCTCGACCCTCGTGACGAGCTCGTCGGGGCCGATGTCGGTCGCGTACATCCCGAAGAAGAAGTCGTCGGCCGACACCCGACGTTCGCCGTCGGGCCCGGTCACGACGATGGTCGCGTCCGACGCCAGCGCCGCGCCGGGCAGGTCGGAGGCGGGGTCGGCGTGGGCGATGTTGCCGCCGACCGTCCCGCGGTTGCGGACCTGCGTGTCGCCGACCTGCCGGACGGCGTGGTAGAGCGCCGGCGCGTGCTCCTCGGAGGCGTCCTCGCCGATGAAGTCGCTGTACGTCGTCATCGCGCCGATGCCGAGCGTGTCGCCATCGGCCGTGACGCCGTGGAGCGCCTCCACGTCGCCGATGTCGATGAGAACGTCCGGGCTGGAGAGGCCGGACTTCATCGCCGGCAACAGGCTGTGGCCGCCGGCGAGCAGCTCCGTCTCCGCGCCGGCGTGCTCCGCCATGAGGTCGATGGCTTCGGAGACGCTCGACGCCTCGTAGTAGTCGAACCCGTCGGGGAACATCAGCGCTCACCTCCGGGGTCCGCGTCGTCGCCAGCGGGCTCCGCCCCGCCGTCGGCCGTCGCGTTGGCCTGTACGGCGCTCCACACGGACTCCGCGTCCATCGGCATGTCGATGTGGTCCACGCCGAACGGCTCCAGCGCGTCGGCGACCGCGTTGACGATGGCCTGTGGGGCGGCGATGGTGCCGGCCTCGCCGACGCCTTTCACCCCCAGCGGGTTGTGCGGGCTCGGCGTCACCGTTGACTCGGTCTCCATCTCGGGGATGTGCTCGGCCTTCGGCACCGCGTAGTCCTGCATCGAGCCCGTCAGCAGGGTGGCGTTGTCGTCGTACTCCGCCCCCTCGTAGAGCGCCTGGCCGACGCCCTGGGCGATGCCGCCGTGGATCTGGCCCTCGACGATCTTCGGGTTGATCTGGTTGCCGACGTCGTCGACAGCGACGTACCGTTCGATCTCTATCTCGCCGGAGTCGGGGTCGACCTCGACGATGGCGGCGTGGGTGCCGAACGGGAACACGAAGTTCTCCGGGTCGTAGAAGCTGGTGGCCTCGAGCCCGGGCTCCATCTCGGCCGGGATGTCGTGGGCGAGGTAGGCCGCCCCCGCCACGTCGGCCATCGACATGCTCCGGGCGGGCGCGCCTGCGACGCTGTACTCGCCGTTCTCGAACTCGATGTCGTCCGGGTCCGCTTCGAGCTGGTGGGCCGCGATCTCCTTGCCCTTCTCGACGACCTTCTGGGCGCTCTTGACGAGCGAACTGCCGCCGACGGCCGCGCTTCGCGAGCCGTAGGTTCCCATCCCCTGGGGAATCTCGTCGGTGTCGCCCTCGACGACCTCAACGCTGTCGTAGGGGACGCCGAGTTCGTTCGCGACGATCTGGGCGTACGTCGTGCCGTGGCCCTGCCCGTGGCCGGAGGTCCCGCAGTAGGCCGTCACCGTGCCAGAGGGGTGCATCCGGACGAGGCTGGACTCCCAGAGCCCGGCCTGTGCGCCGAGCTGCCCCGCCAGCTCCGAGGGTGCGAGCCCGCAGGCCTCGATGTAGCAGGAGAAGCCGACGCCGAGGTACGTCCCCTCGTCGCGGGCCCGTTCCTGCTCCTCGCGGAAGTTCTCGTAGTCGAGCAGCTCCAGCGCCTCGTCCATCGGCTTCCCGTACTCGCCGCTGTCGTAGACGACGGCGACCTGCGTCTCGTACGGGAACGCGTCGTCGGGGACGAAGTTCCGCTTGCGGAACTCGACGGGGTCCATCCCCACCTCCTTCGCACCGAGGTGGACGAGCCGCTCCACGAGGAACGACGCCTCGGGCCGGCCCGCACCCCGGTAGGCGTCGACCGGCGGGACGTTCGTGAACGCGCCTTTGACGTGGCCGTAGATGGCCGGGATGTCGTACTGTCCCGAGAGCAGGGTGCCGTACAGGTACGTCGGGACGGCGGGCGCGAACGTCGAGAGGTACGCGCCCATGTTCGCCATCGTGTCGACGCGCAGGCCGACGATGTTGCCGTCGTCGTCCATCGCGATCTCGGCCTTCGTCTCGTGACCGCGGCCCGGTGCGTCGGTGAGGTACGTCTCCGAGCGCGTCGCGGTCCACTTGACGGGTGCCTCGTGCATCATCGAGCACCAGGCGACGAGCGCCTCGTCGGCGTAGTGGTGTATCTTGCTCCCGAAGCCGCCGCCGACGTCGGGTGCCCGCACGCTGAGCTTGTGCTCCGGGTGGCCGATGACACCGGCCATCAGCAGCCGGTGGACGTGCGGGTTCTGCGTCGTCATCGCCACCTCCAGCTCGTCCGTGCCGGGGTTGTACTCCGCGACCGCGGCGCGTGGCTCCATCGCGTTCGCGATGAGCAGCTGGTTCTCCAGGTCGATGCTCGCGGTGTGGCTCGCGTCGGCGAACGCGTCGGCGGTCTTCTCGGCGTCGCCGATCTCCCAGTCGAACGCGACGTTGCCCTCGGCGTCATCGTGGAGCCGTTCGGCGTCGTCCGCGAACGCCTCGCTCGGGTGGACGACCGCGTCGAGGCGCTCGTACGCCACGTCGACCGCGCCGGCCGCGTCGCGGGCGGTGTAGCGGTCCTCGGCGACGACGACGGCGATGCCGTCGCCCTGGTGGCGAACCTTCTCGCTCGCCAGGACCGGGTGTGGCACCTGCTCCAGGCTGTCGAGGAGCCACGCCGTCGGCAGGGCGAACGAGCCGCCGCCCGGCGTCTCGTCGCTCGTCAGGTCCTCGTAGGTGTAGACGCCGTGGACGCCCTCCATCGCCTCCGCCTCGCTGGTGTCGATGTCCTCCAGTCGCGCGTGGCCGTACTGGCTGCGCACGACGGCCATGTGGAGCATCCCGTCGAGCTGGATGTCGTCGGTGTACTCGGCGTTGCCCGTCAACAGTGCGGGGTCCTCCCGGCGCTCGATGGCCGAGCCGAGGATGTCCGCCGCGTCGACGTCCTCCGGGTCGAGCGAGTCGATAGTCACAGCTCCTCACCCCCGTCGGTCGCCGGCGTCGGGTCGTCGTCCGACTCGCCCCCGTCGGCCACCGCCGCCGGCTGCATCTCCTTGGCGGCGTTCTGGACCGCGTTGACGATGTTCTGGTAGCCCGTGCAGCGACAGAGGTTGCCCTCCAGCCCCTCGCGGATCTCCTCGCGCGTCGGGTCCGGGTTCTCCTCGAGGATGTCGAGCGCCGTCATCATCATGCCGGGCGTGCAGTAGCCGCACTGGAGGCCGTGCTCCTCCTGGAACCCCTCCTGGATGGGGTGGAAGTCGTGGCGCGTGCCGAGGTCCTCGACGGTGCGTATCTCCGCGCCGTCGGCCTGCACCGCCAGCGCGGTGCAGGACTTGACCGCTTCGCCGTCCATCCGGACCGTACAGGCCCCGCAGAGACTGCTCTCGCAGCCGACGTTCGTCCCGGTGTAGCCGAGTTCGTCCCGCAGCGCGTGGACCAGCAGCGTCCGTGCTTCGACCGTCAGGTCGTGCTCTGCCCCGTTGACCGTGAGTGTGATGTCGTGTTCAGTCATTCAGAATCAGTCGATTTCGACCGGCCCAGCACGCGGTCGACCAGGCTCCGGTCGTCGCTCTCGTCCCCGTCGGACGACGATACCGCCTCCACGCCGAGGTCGTGGAGCTCCTCCTGCACCGAGGAGAAGAAGCGCTTGACGATTCGGTTGGCGACGGGGTTGATGACCCGCTGTCCCATCCCGGCCACCTTCCCGAACACGTCGGCCTCCGTCTCCCACTCGACGGCGACCCCGTCGCCGTCCTCGGTCTCCGAGAGCGCCATCGACGACGACATCTCGAACGAGCTGTCGCCGGAACTGCCCTCGCCGGAGGCGTGCATCCGCGGACGGTCGCGTTCGTCGATGGTCACGACCGTCTCGAACGTCGGGTTGACCGGGCCGACGCTCACCTGCATCAGCGCGGCGTACCGCTCCCCCTCACGGAACGCACGCCCCGCGATGACCTCGGGGTCGTTCGTGAGCTCCCGGTCCATCCCCTCCGCCTGCTCGCCCAGTTCGTCGAAGTCGGCCTCCTCCGCCTCGACGTGCAACAGGAAGGTACAGCCCGGCAACGACTCCTGGACGAGCACCGGGTCCGAGAGCGCGAGCCATACCTCGTCTACCGTGGTGTCTTCGAGTTCGAATGTCCCGCTGAATTCCATGTATGTGTGGTCACCTCGTGTCAGACCGTTTCAGGCTGTGCCGTGTGAAATGATAGTCCGTGACAGTAAAACAGTTACCATGGTTCTGATACACATAGTCGCGGGAGGGGGCAGAAACCGGCAGTTCACGGAGGGTATCGTCGCACGCCCCGTGACTCGATTGGGGTCACCGCACCTGACGGACGCCCGGCGCACGATGGCCGCCTCGAAGCAGGAGTCGACCGGTCCGTCGAAGTCGCCCGCCCGCACCCGCCGGCGATTCGCGTAGAGACCGGCCGCGTCGAACGGCCCGAGCAGCACGTCCGCCGTCACGAGCCGCCGTCACGATTCGACGTGTCCAACCAGACCGCGAGCTGGACCTCGTCGACGAGCTCGTCGTCGACGCGGTAGTGGCCCTCGCGCGTCGACTCGACGGACCAGCCGGCATCCTCGAGGAACCCGACGGCGCGCTCGTTCGTCGCCGGCAGGCGCTGGCACACCTTCAGCAGGCCCCGTTCGCGCGCCCAGTGGAGACCGCGCTCCATGAGGACCGAGCCCAGCCCGTGGCCACGGTACTCCTCCAGCACGCCGACGGTCAGCTCGGCGGTGTGGTCCATCATCGGCGAACTGATGGCTTCGACGTGGAGCCAGCCGACGGCCTCGGCGTCGACCGTCGCGACGAAGAACACCCGGTTCCCAGCCTCGTTGTGCCGGAGGAGCACGTCCTCGCGGGCGACCTTGTCGGCGAGCCGGCGCGCGACGGCGTAGGCGTCCTCGGCCGCGATCGTCTCGACGACGCCCACGATGCCGCCCATGTCCTCCTGTCGCGCCGGCCGGATGGTCGCCTCGACCCCGTCGTCGAGGTCGACGGTCGACTCGTCCTCGTCCATCGGGAGCGCGACCCTGAGTCTGCCGTCGCGTTCGGTCAGGTAGCCGTCGCGCTCCAGGGCGGAGACGTGGTGTCTGAACTCCTGGAACGACATCGGCGTCGACGGCGGGAGGTTCGGCCCGGAGCGAGCGGGTTTCGAACTCGTCTCGGGTGTCACCAGCACGTTACGGCGGACCGTCTCGGGCTCCACCGCGCCCTGTGACTCCACGTACTCGTAGATGCGTCGCCGTCTGTCGTGCTCGAACTGCTCGAAGCGACCCATGGGTCACTGTAGCACGCTCTGCCGGATAGCTGTTCGCCCGGCAGCGTCCCGCCAGGGCCTGCGTCAGGGGCCGAGGCACCGCCCGGAACCTGCCGCCATCATCACGGTGGCGACCAGACCACAGGAGCCGGTATCACAAGTTCCATGCCGCCTCGCCGCGCAGTGGGCCGTACTCAGGTGGACACCGGCATGGAGAAACGCGAATACAGCGACGACTACCGAGACAAGACCCTGTACATCCCCGGCCCGACCGAGGTCCGCGACGACGTCATCGAGGCGATGGCGCAGCCGATGTTCGGCCACCGGATGGACCGGATGACGGACCTGTACACGACCATCGTCGAGGACACGAAGGCGTTCCTCGGCACCGACAACGACGTCGTCATCCTCACGGCGTCCGGAACCGAGTTCTGGGAGGCCTCGACGCTCAACCTCGTCGACGAGAACATCCTCGTGCCGACGTGTGGCAGCTTCAGCGAGCGCCACGCCAACGTCGCCGAGCGACTCGGCAAGGACGTCGACCGACTCGAGTACGAGTGGGGCCAGGCGATCAAGCCCGAGGACATCCGCGCCGAGCTCGAATCCAGCGAGAAGCACTACGACGTGGTCGCGACCGTGATGAACGAGTCCTCGACCGGCGTGCGCAACCCCATCGAGGAGATCGGCGACGTGGTCGCGGACTACCCTGACACGTACTTCGTCGTCGACGCCGTCTCCGCGCTCGGCGGCGACCACGTCGACATCGACGAACACGACATCGACGTCATCTTCGCGTCCTCGCAGAAGGCGTTCGCGATGCCGCCGGGGCTCGCCGTCTGTGTGGTCAGCGACGACGCCTACGAGCGCGAGGCCGAGAAGGAGACCTCGTCCTGGTACGGCGGCTTCCGGCGGACCATCGACTACTACGACCGGAAGGGCCAGACCCACTCCACCCCGGCCATCCCGGTCATGCTCGCCTACCGCGAGCAGATGAAGCACATGCTGGACGAGGGCCACCGGGAACGGAGCGAACGCCACCGCGAGATGGCCGAGTACACCCGAGAGTGGGCCCACGAGCACTTCGACACCTTCCCCGAGGAGGGCTACGAGTCCCGGACCGTCTCCTGCATCGAGAACACGCAGGGCATCGACGTCGCGGCGACCATCGAGCAGGTGAGCGAGGAGTACGACTTCGTCTTCTCGAACGGCTACGGCTCCCAGCTCGGCGAGCGGACGTTCCGCATCGGCCACATGGGCGAGCACGACCTCGACTCCATTCGGGCGCTGACCGACGCCATCGAGGACGTGGCGGGGCTGTAGGTCCCGCACCTCGCGGCTGCAGGGACGTCAAGCTATTTGTCCCCGGTCCGACGAGTGCCGGACGATGACCGACACCAGCGACGCCACCGGGGCGGCACGCGAGTTCGCGGACCGGTTCCTCGACCGCGCGTTCTCGGACGCCGAAGCCCTGCTGACCGACGAGGGCCGGGATGCGGTCGTCGAGGCGTTCCCCGAGGAGTTCCGCGACGACTCGATGACCGCCGCAGACGCGTTCGAGGAGTACTGGTGGGGACTCCACGGCCAGTACGGCGAACCCGAAGCTATCGCGGACCTGACCGTCGAAGACGGCGACGCTCGGGTTACCCTCGCGTTCGAGAACGGCACGGAGACGGCTCACCTCGCCATCGCCGAGGAGGGTGTCGCCGACCTCCGGTTCGACCCCGAGTACGAGCCGCCGGCGTACGCCGACGACTCCGCGTTCGCGGAACGCACGGTGACCGTCGACGCCGGCGATGTCGACCTCGACGGCATCCTCACCGTGCCGACGGGCGAGGGGCCGTTCCCCGGCGTCGTCCTCGTCCACGGGGCCGGTATCCACGACTCCGACGGGACCGCCGAGAACTCGAAGATACTCAGGGACCTCGCGTGGGGGCTCGCCAGCGAGGGTGTCGCCACGCTCCGATACGAGAAACGTCTCGCCGACCACGAGGTCCCCGACGAGGAGTTCACACTGGACAGGGTGGTCGTCGACGACGCGGTCGCCGCTGCCGAGCGCCTCGCGGCGGCGGAGGTCGACGGCGACTCGGTGTTCGTCGCGGGGCACAGCCAGGGCGGGATGGCCGCGCCGCGCATCGTCGAGCGCCACGGTGACCTCGCCGGCGGCGTGGTCCTCGACGGCCGCGCCGACTCCGCCCTCGACCCCGACGGCCTCGATTTCATGCGGTACGAGTTCGACGTCGAGGGCGACATCGACGACGAGGCGCGGGCCGAGATAGCGGAGGCCGAGGCGACGTACCGTCGGCTCGCCGACGGCGAGTTCGACGACGACGAGACGATCATGGGCAAGCCCGGTGTCTGGCACCGGAGCGTCGGGGAGTACGACCCCTCCGGCACCGCGAGCGACCTCGACGTGCCCACATTCGTGCTGAAGACCTGCGGTGCCGACCACGACTCCCAGCCGGAACTCGCCGATTTCTTCCACCGGGGGTTCGAGGCCTGGCGGGACGCCCCGCTCCCGGCGGGCAGTCGTGTCGAGCGCTACGAGGACGTCGACCACTACTTCCAGCCCGTGAGCACGCCGACGGGCTTCCTGAGCCTCTACTTCGGCGGGAACGTCGCGGGCGCGGTCGTCGCGGACCTGGCCGGCTGGCTGCTGGACACGGCCCGGATCTGACCCTCGCTCGGACCGGGGAATCAGGCGACTTATGACCGACGGAATCGAGAGAGACGGACGTCAACGTGGATACCGAGACCCCCGACGACATCCCCGACGACGAGCGCGAGGCGCTGCTGACCATCGGGCACGGTGCGGTCGTCACCTCCGGCGGCCAGTCCCTCCAGCGGGCGCTGACGACGGCGACCGAGTACGCCCTCGCACAGGGGCTCGGCCCGGTCGTCTACGGCGTCTACGCCTTCGCCTGGCGCATCACACAGCTGCTGTTCCGGCTCGTGAACTTCGGGTCGGTCGGCACGCTCCAGCGCTACCTCGCCGCTTACAGTGACGACCCCGACCGGCAGGGGCGCGTGGTGGCGCTGGCCTACCTCACGACGGTCGTCGTCGGCCTCGTCCTCGCAGGCGGGCTGTTCCTCGGCGGTGACTGGCTCAACAGCGCGACCGTCTCGCACCCGGAGTTCCCGCCGACCGTTCGGCTGTTCGCGGCCCTGCTCGTCCTCGTCGGGCTGGTCAACATCCACGCCGGCATCCTCCGGGCGATGCAGTCGGCCCGCGGCGAGGTGCTGTTCAACCGGGTGCTCCGACCGGCCGTCAGGCTGGTCGGAGCCGTCGGCGCGCTGCTGCTCGGTTACTCGGTCGTCGGCGTCGCCGGCGCGTTCGTCCTGGGGATGGCCGGCCTCGCACTCGTCGGGTTCCCGGTGGTCGTCTCGGCGACCGGTATCCGGCCCGTCCTGTCGGGGATTCGGTCCGAGGCCCGACGCTTCTACAACCACTCCGGCCCCATCGCGCTGAGCAGCCTCGGCAAGGTGTTCCAGAACCGCGTCGACGTGATGCTCGTGGGGTTCCTGCTGACCGCGAGCGCGGCGGGGGTCTACAACGTCGTGCTCGTGCTGGTGTCGCTCGCGTGGATACCCCTGCTCTCGTTCAACATGCTCCTGCCGCCGGTGGCGTCGGGCCTGTACGCCGACGACGAGATGACGACGCTGAACGCGGTGTACTCGGCGGTGACGCGGCTCATCGTCACCTCCGTCGTCCCCATCCTCGTCGTGCTGCTCGTCTACGGGGAGGCGATTCTCTCGGTGTTCGGGCCGAGCTTCACCGCCGGCTACGTCCCGCTCGTGGTGTACCTCGGTGGAGTGCTCGTCGGCAGCGCGGTCGGTGCGACGGGCTGGCTGCTGATGATGACCGACCACCAGTACGCCCGGATGGCGCTGGACTGGCTGCTCGCCGTGCTGAACACGCTGCTGACGTTCGCGTTCGTCCGCGCGTTCGGGCTGGCCGGCGCGGCGCTCGGCACGGCCGTCGCCATCGCCGTCCAGAACGGCATCCAGGTCGTCCTCCTGCGTCGCTTCGAGGGACTGTGGCCGTTCGACGCGACGTTCCTCAAACCCCTCGGTGCCGGCACGGCGACGGCGGGCGTCATGTTCCTCGTCCGCGAGAGCCTGGCCGGGGGTGCCGGCCTCGTCCTCGGTCTCTCGCTGGGGGCCGTGACGTACGTCGGCACGCTCGTGCTCCTCGGCGTCAACGACCGCGACCGGCTCGTGGTGGCCACCCTGGCCAGTCGGTACCGCGAGGCCATCGTCGTGAGCCTCGGCGACGGTCGCTTCCGGGGCAGGTGACTGCCGGGGGCTGGGCCTTCCGAGCCACGACGCGTGCACCGGCGACCGATGCGAGGTCCAGCGACCCAGCGCCGGGTCGGCCGACGGCCAGCAGAATCACTCGTCGCGGCTGCCGTAGGACTCCTCGCCCCACCCGAAGTCGGACGTCGCGTCGTTCCGTTCGAGGTAGTCCTCGAGCACCTCCTGGACCGCCCGTCCGAGGTCGTCCAGCGCGCCGTCGATCGTCGACACCGTGCTCGATGAGAGGGACTCGGTGGCTTCTCGCTCCCGCCAGTCGTCCGGGACCGTCGGGGCGTCGAAGCGCAGGCGGTCATCGGTCGGGTCCCAGTAGAAGTCGAACGCCTGGAACAGGCCGAGGTCGTCGACGGTTCGGACCTGCTCGTCGTCGAGGGTCGTGTACTCGGTCCACTCGTTGAACCCCTCCTTCCACGCCCCCTCCTGGAGCAGGTCCTCGATGTCCTCCCGGTAGAAGTCCTCCGAGCCGAGCGTCTCTTCCTGCCACTCGAAGCCGCGCGGCATTCCTCGGTTCGAGAGGTCCGGCGAGTCGGGGACCTCGATGTCGGGAGCCATACCGGTAGTTCGACTGGCAGCACAATAAAGCCCACAGCGACTTGCCGCGGAACACCACCAGCCGGCTCGCCTGGGGGGCACGTCCAGCTGTCGGTTCGAGAGGGCAGCACGGCGGACTCGACAGCACGGACTGACGACTGACGGTCGCAGAATGTACGCCCGGAACACTAACGGCCGGTCTCATCCCGAGGCGGCGTGCCAAGTCGACCGGGAAACCCTCGTGCCGGGCGGGCAGTGTGCCAGCACCGCCGGATGCCGACCGGCGTGAACCTGGTCGGCGGGCCGCAGAGCGGCCGGCGCGATGTCGCGTGCCTGGGTTCTCCGCCGGTTCATCGCTCCCGAAATGGATTGGCTCGGGCGGGGACTAATGGCACGCAGCCGAGGATAGCCGGCGGACGGGGTAAGGTCTTGCGGGTCGGACGCTCAGACGGTGTACTCGTCCTCGCGGATCTGGACGAAGCCGTTATTCAGGAAGTTCCGCTTGCGCTTCTTGTACTTGTAGACGAGCTTCAGGCCGCCGATGCCGCCGGAGAAGTTCGTCTCGATGAGCTCGCTCGCCGCGTCGGCCATGAGGTCGTTCGCGATGCCGAACGTCCGGTCCCAGTCGTCCGGCTCGTAGTCCTTCACGATGTCCGCGAAGGAGAGGTTCCGGACGAGCTCCTCGCCGATGATGTTCTTCCAGACGTCGTTGTACCGGTGGAGCGAGTCGACCGCGGCGAGGCGGCCGGCGAGCTTGCCCGAGCGCGCGGCCACGTGGTAGCCGCCCTCGTGGAACGCAGAGGTGGTACCCATCGCACCGCCGGCGACGGCGACGCCGGCCCCGACGGGCGAGTCGATTGGGTTCGTCGAGGAGATGGGGTACGTCTCGGTCCCGCCGGACTTGCCGCGGTCCTCGACGAGCGGGAAGTCCTCCTCGATGTCGTACTCGTCCCCGTACTCGATCTCGAGCAGCCTGCGGATGTACTCGCCGGCACGGGGGAGGCTGTCGTCCTCCGGGTCGAGCAGCCGGTACGCCTCGGGGTGCCCGACGTCGTCGAGGGTCATCCCGATGGGCATCGTCAGGCCGATGCGTGCGATGTTCTCGTCGTTCGGGAAGATCCACGGGTAGGCCGTCTCGCCGGGCATCCAGCCCCACCAGAACTTCAGCATGTTCTCCTCGAACACCTCCTCGGGGACCCGTCGGTGCTCCTGGTAGGCGATGTGGTTGGCCTGCGTCGACGCCATCACGTCGGCGACGCTGCGGTCACCGGGGAGGAACTGGTCGAGCGTCGGGATGGTGACGGTCCGCTGCGGGCCGTCGGCGAGCACGAGGTACCGCGCGGCGACGTCTTCGCCGTCCGCGAGGTGGACGGTGTGGCGGTGCTCCTCGTCGAGGTCCGAGTCAACGCCGCTGACGGAGACGCCGACGCGGTACTGTGCGCCCTCGTCCTCGGCGCGCTCGCGGAGCCAGTCGTCCATCCGGGCGCGCTGGAAGGTGAAGCCGAACCGGTCGTACGACGAGTCGATGCCCGTGCTGTTCATCCGGGTCGTCGTCGCGGGGCCGACGAAATCCACGCCGTCTAGCTCCTGCAGGACCACGTCGTCCGGCAGCTCGGAGACGTCGAGGTCCATGAGGTCGATCCAGTAGTCGAGCATCCCCGCCGCGTCGGTCGAGTCGGGGCCGAGCCCCTCGCGGTCGGCTCGCGGGACGCCCTTCTCCAGCACCACGGTGTCGGCACCGTGGTATGCCGCCTCGATGGCGGCACTGGTCCCCGCTGGACCGCCGCCGACGATAGCTACGTCCACGTGTTCCATACCCAGACTGGTTTCATGGCGGCGTATTAAACCCCCTGAACCGCCTCGGCGGATTTTTCACGGTGCCAGCCGCAGGTCGGGACATGACCGACGGAGCCGACGACACAGACGGCGCGTCCGACAACGTGACGCTCGAGCGAACCGACGGCGTGGGACGCGTCACCCTGGACCGCCCCGATGTGTACAACTCCCTCGACGCGGCGACCGCGCGGGACCTCCGCACCGCGGTCGTCGAACTCGCCGAGGACGACGACGTGCGCTGTCTCGTCCTCGGTGGCAACGGCCCCGCCTTCTGCTCGGGGGCCGACCTCGGCTCGTTCGCCGGCGACGAGACGGACCGCAAACGACTCGACGCCGTGGCGACGCCGCTGCACAAGGCCGTCGAGACGCTCGCGACGGCGAAGAAGCCGACCGTGACGGCGGTGAGCGGCGTCGCGGCCGGCGGCGGCCTCGGACTCGCACTCGCCGCCGACGTGGTGCTCGCTCACGAGGACGCGCGGTTCGAGTTCACCTACACCCGCATCGGGCTCTCCGGGGACGGCGGCTCGACCTGGTTCCTCCCGCGCCTCCTCGGCTACCGGCGTGCCCGGGAGTTCGCGCTGCTCGACGAGCCGATCTCCGCGGCGGACGCCGCCGCCGAGGGGCTCGCGACGGAGGTCGTCGCCGCCGACGAGTTCGACGACCGCGTCGACGAGGTCGCACGGGAGTTCGCGTCCGGCCCGACGAAGGCCTACGCGAGCATCAAGGGACTGCTCGCCCGCGGCGAGGACCGCGACCTGCCGGCACAGCTCGCGGCGGAGAAGGATACCATCACGCGACTCTCGGGCACCCGGGACTACGCGACGGGCTACGAGGCGTTCTTCGGCGACGAGGAGCCCGAGTTCGAGGGCGAGTAGCGCGCGACAGCCGGGTGGTGGCGTCTCAGTCCCGCAGTGCGACCACGACGCTCTCGGTCGGACTGCAGTCCCGCCGGCGATACGTCGGCTCGTCCCCCGAGCGGTCCACCACGAACAGCTCGAAGGTGACGACGAGCCGGCCGTCCGCGACCGTCGCCCGACAGACCGGGCCGACGCTCGTGACCGCGACGTAGGGCGGCGCGGCGACGGGCGCGGCCCGGAGTTCGTAGCCAGCCGCCTCGACTGCACCGGCGAGCAGCCCGGGGAGCCCTTCGAGCGCGCCGGTCTCCGCGAGTACCTCCCGGAGCGGCTCGACGACGCCCGCACGGTCGGTCGGCGGCGTCTCCCACGCCCCGGCGACCTGGTCGGCGCACGCCGCGACCGCCTCGACGAGGTCGGCGTGGTCCGCGACGACGTGTGAGCGGGCACGGGCTGTGGCCTGAGAGCGCTGGTCCTCGGGTGGCACTGCCGGTGCTTCACCCGCCCCCGACAAGAGCGCAGCGGACCGTCGCGACCGCTGTACCCTGGCAGCGACACCGGCAACGGGTGCTCTCGTCCGCGCTCCCGCGCATCGCCGACGGACCGCGACGCCCATCGCGGCGGGCGAGCGCTGCTACCACCGGACGGAGTTCAAGCCGCTGCTGGAGGCCGGCGCGGTCGATATCGTCCAGCCCGACCTCTCCCACGCCGGCGGCATCACCGAGTGTACGCGCATCGCTGACCTCGCCGAAACGTACGACGCCTCGCTCGCGCCGCACTGTCCGCTCGGCCCGGTCGCCCTCGCGTCCTGCCTCCAGGTCGACGCCGTCGCACCGAACGCGCTCATCCAGGAGCAGAGCCTGGACATCCACTACAACGACACCGCCGACGTACTCGACTACGTGACCGACCCGTCCGTCTTCGACTACGAGGACGGGTACGTCCAGGTGCCCGACGGGCCGGGGCTGGGAGTGACAGTCGACGAGGACGCCCTCGCCGCAGCGAGCCGGGAGCCCGACTGGCACAACCCCGTCTGGCGACGCGCAGACGGCAGCGTCACGGAGTGGTGAGGGATACCACAGCACCGATAGGTCAGAAGGATTTTACGTTTGGTCGGGAACTCGTTCGTATGAACGAGACCTCCAGACGACGGCTCCTCGCAGCGACCGGTACCGCCGCCACCTCGGCCCTCCTCGCGGGCTGTTCCACCGATTCTGGGGACGGTGACGGCACGCCGACGGGAACGGCCGGGCCGGCGACCGACGAGACCGCGACCGACCAGCAGGCGACCACCACTGAAGCGACCGACGCCGGCGCGGTCGCAGGGTCCGGGCAGCTGCGCGACTGGATTCCCACCATGGACGCCTTCGCGGCCGAGATTCCCGCCGCGAACTTCTACGCGGCGGACATGGCGGCCATCGTGGAACAGCGTGACTCCTTCTCGGCGGGGACGCTCGAGCAGATCGGCCGGACGCTCGTCGGCCCGAGCCTCGTCGACGTCGTCCCGCTCGAGCGACGCGGGCAGGTCGTCCAGATTCCTCCCGCCCGGACCGTCGTCCTCGAGACGGCGATGAGCGACGACGAGCTCGTTACGGCACTCACGGACGCCGGGTTCTCGGAGACCGGGAGCCAGGGGGAGGCGACACTGCTCGAAGGGGAGACGAACGGCGTCGGGACGACGGCCGCGGTCGTCGACGGCGTCGTCGTCCAGAGCTTCGGTAACGCCGACAACTTCGAGCCGGTGCTCGGGGCGCGGGCCGGGACCACCGACCGGCTCCTGCCGAACAACAGCGAGCTCCGGACCGTCGTCGAGTCCATCGGCGACTCGGAGCTGCTCATCGTCTTCGAACGGCGGTCGGGCGACTCCAACGACGAACCGGCGCTGGAGGGCTCCACCGCGGCCGGCTACGGCTGGCAGTTCGGCGCGGACACGACGGAGCTCACGCTCGGGGTCACGTACGCCGAGGGCGAGATGCGCGACCCCTCGAACATCGCCGATTACTTCACCGAACGACCGGGTGTCTCGGACTACGGCAACTTCGAGAACACGGTAACCGGCCGAACCCTGCTCGTCACCGGTTCCGCCGCGACCAGCGAGTTCGACCTCCTCCAGTCCAGCGATTCGGGAGGCGAGAGCACCCGCCAGCCGCAGGTCCAGTGGGCCTTCGAGTTCGAGAGCGGGACGATGACCGTCACCCACGAGGCCGGTGACTCGGTCTCGGCGGCCGCGCTCACGCTCGCTGTCGGTGACAGTCCGGCGGACACCCAGTTCGCCGACCAGTACGACGAGGTCACCGCCGGCGACAGCATCGACGTTGCCGTCTCGGATGTCGAGAGCGGGACGACGGTGCGGCTCCTCTGGTCGGCGGACGGGAGCACCGTCACGCTCGGCCGAACGCAGGTTCCCTGACCCCCGGTCGCTCCTGTCGACGCAGGACGAGGTTCCGACACGCTTTTTAGGTCCGTGATCGGACATGTTTTCGATGCGAGAGCCCTCCAGACGAGAGATACTCTCGAGCGTCGGGGCGGTCGGTGCGACAGCCGCGCTCGCGGGTTGTCTCGACGTCAGTTTCGGCGGCACCGCGGATGCGCCACCGGCCAACGAGTTCCGGCGCTGGCTCCCCGCGCCGTCCGCACTCCGAAACGACGCCGTCACCCTGTACGATGCCGACGTCGCCGCCGTCGGCGAGCACCGGGACGCGATGGTGCCGAGCACGTTCGGCAACCTCGTCGAGACAGTCCTCACCGGTCCCTTCGCGCAGTACCTCGGGACGCAGCACCTCCAGGAGGTCGTCCAGCTGGTCCAGGAGCGGGTCGTGCTGGTCCGGACCGACCGTTCCGACGCAGCGCTCGCCGAGGCCCTCACCGACGCCGGGCTGTCCGAGGTCGCCACGTACGGCGACGTGCCGCTGTACTCACGGCGCGACGAGCCGGCGATGACGACGCGGATGGACTCGCCCGAGACGGACGACCCGGACTCTTCGACGGCGACGAGGAGCACCGACGACACATCCCCGGCGACGGGCACGTCGAGTGAGGAGTGGCCGGAGACCGTCGCTGTGGTCGACGGCGTCCTCGTCCAGGGAGCCGGCGAGCCCGGTCGAGACACCGTCGAGACCGTCCTCGACGCCCGAAGGGGCGAGGCTGACAGGCTGCTCGAGACGAGTGAGGCCCACGCGACGCTGTACGACCGGACGGACGGGAGCAACGTCCGCGCGGTTGGCCCGCCGGTGGTGGGTGCGGAACGGAACTTCCTCCCCGGCATCACCGGCCTCGCCTTCACCTGGGCGGTCGGGCCGTCGACGACCGAGTTCGCCGCGGTCTCCACCTTCCGAGAGGGCGAGGCCCCGCCGGCCGAGGGGTTCGAATCGTTCGTCCAGTCGAAGCTCCCGGCCGACCGGTACGAGGCGTTCGAACCGACCGCAGACGGGCACGTCCGGACGGTCACCGCGACGGTCCCCACCGACCGGTTCGCCCCCTTCTCGAGCGGCGCTCCGGAGGACTCGAAGACTGCTCCCGTCATCGAGTTCGAGTTCGACTACGACGTGGAGGCCGGGACCGTGACCATCGCCAACGGGGGCGGTGACTCCGTCGCCGCGGCACGGCTGCACGTGAACGTCGCCGGGTCCCGCGCCGAGACCCAGTTCGCGGACGAGCACGAGACGTTCGCCGCCGGCGACGCCATCACGGTCGACATCTCCGGTGTCGAGAGCGGCTCGGAGGTGCAGGTGGTGTGGACGAGCGCCGATGGCGATGCCGCCCAGATCGTCGCGGAGTCGTCCGTCCCGCGGTCGACGGTCGACGACGACTGACCGGGAGCGACGGCGTCGGATAGCAGGTTTTTTACACGCGTTCGATAGAGAATTATGAATGCGAACTCCCTCCAGACGACGACTTCTCGCTGGCCTCGGTTCGACGACCGCCGCGCTGACGCTCGCGGGCTGTCTCACCGACGACGGTGGCGACCCCGGTGCCGACGACGACGCGACCGATACACCGACCGCCACGCCGACCGCACGGCAGACGACCGCGAGCGAGGACGCCGGACCGGTGCCCGCGCTCGTCGACTGGGTCCCGACCGCCGAGGCGCTGGAGACCGAGTCCGTCGCCTACTACCACACCGACCTCGCGGCGCTCCGCGGCATGCAGGACTCGCTCACCGCCGACCTCTACGACAGCGCGGTCCGCGGGATGGTCACCGGTGGTCGGGACCCCATCGTTCCAGACGACCGGCTCCAGAGCGCCATCACGATACAGAACGTCCGTACGGTGGTCGTCGAGACGGACATGAGCGACGACGAGCTGGGCAGTGCCATCGTCGACGCCGGCTTCGAACAGAACGGAACCCAGGGTGAGGCGACGCTGTACGTGGGAGCAGGCGACGGAAGGTCTCCGACGACACTGGCGGTCCACGACGGCGTCATGGTCCGGGGACTTGGCAGCAGCGTCCGGACCGTCGTCGACGCCGCAGCCGGTGACGCAGCCCGACTCGCAGACGAGAACGACGATGTCGCCACGCTGTACGAGCGGACCCCGGACGCCCAGATCCGCGTCCTCGGCACGGAGCCCGCTGCGGCGGTCGGCGGCGGGGAGAACCTCCTCTCCGGTGCGGAGACGCTCGTCTACGCCTGGGAGCTCGGGTCGGACGAGACGACGTTCACCGCCACCGCGGTCTACCCCGAGGGTGACACCCCACCCACCGCCGACTTCACGACGTACATCGAGGAGGACGCGACCCCGGTCTCCTACAGCGACTTCGAGGGGGCAGCCGATGGGCGTCTCGTGACGACGACCGGTTCCCTCCCGACCGAGGAGTTCTCGCTGTTCGGCGGGGGCGGGAGCAACACCGGTTCCGGCGACACAGAGGCGCCACAGGCCACGTTCGGCTTCGAGTACGACGAGGAGGCAGAGACGGTGACCATCGTCCACGAGGGCGGTGGGTCGATCGAGGCGAGTCGGCTCACCATCGATATCGAGGGTATCGAGGGGTCGAAGTCGTTCGCCGAGGACGGGGAGACGATCACCGCGGGCTCGTCGGTGACGGTCGACGTGAGCGGCGCGCCGGACGAGGCGGAGATCCGACTCGTCTGGTCGGGTCCCGACGACAGGACACAGGTCATCGCGATGTTCATGCTTCCGTAACGTCCGTCGCGAAAGGGTGGATTTTTTACACGAAGTGGCGCCCGTACAGAACGTGAACGAACCTTCGAGACGTGGGCTGCTGGCGGCGCTCGCGACGACGGCCGTCGGTACGGCGACGAGTGGCTGTCTCGGTGGGTCCGCTCCCGACGAGGAGGACGGCGCTGCCGGGACGGACGGTGGTTCGCCGACAGCTGGCGGTACGGACCGCCGACGGACGGCCGGGACGCCCGACGGGCTCTTCCACTGGCTCCCTGCCCCGTCTGCCGTCGACGACGAGCCGTTCGTGGTCGACTGGGGAGCCCTCGATGCCATACAGTCGCTGAACCGGGAGGACGAGCTCCCTGGGCCGTCCTACACCGGGGCCGTCGACCTGCTGGTGACCCGTGACAGGCCGGCCATCGTCCCCCCGGAGAACCTGACGACCACCCTGCGAATCACAGGGGGCGACGGCGAGTCGAGCCTGTCGGGGACCGTCCTCTCCAGGCTCGCCGTCGACGACGCGCAGGTCGAGGGTCGGTTCATGTTCGCCGGCTACGACCGGTTGGACACGGACCGTGAGGCCACGCTATTGCAGTCGGGGACCGTCCGAGACGGGACGGAGACGGTCGGGATCCTCGACGGTGTGCTGGTCCGCAGCTTCGACCCGGACGGCCGGCGACTCGTCGAGACCGTGCTGGACGCCGCGGCGGGTGCCGCCCCGAGACTGGTGGACGAGCAGCCCGACGTGGCGACCGTGGTGTCCGAGACCAGTGACGCGAACTACCGCATCCTCGGGACCGACCCGCAGTCCGCCGTCCCGGCGCCGGACGACCCGCTATCGGACGCCACCGCGGTGACGTACGCCTGGACGCTGGCGCCGTCCGAGTCCACGTTCGAACTGGCGGCGACGTACCCCGAGGCGGACCGACCAGGGCCGGGTGCGTTCACCGAGTTCGTACGCACCGACGTGACCAACGACAGCTACCGGGAGCTCTCGACGGCGACGGAGGCGAGGCTGGTCACGACGACCGGGGTGCTCGACACCGAGTCCTTTCGGCTGTTCCTCAGGGCCGCCTTCGCGAGCGATTCCGACGGGGACGGGTCGGGCGACGAGGAGACTGGCGACAGGGAGACGACCGAACAGGAGACGGAGAGCGAGGACACGACCGAACAGGCGGCACCGTCCGTCGAGTTCGCGTTCGAGTACGAGCCGTCGGCCGAGACGCTGACCGTGCGCCACGAAGGTGGCGACAGTGTCGACGCGGACCGGGTGTACATCACGGCGGACCGCGTGGCGATAGGGACCCAGTTCAGCGACGACACCGTCTCCACGGGCTCGTCGGTGACGGTCGACGTGAGCGACCTGTCGAGCAGGACCACGGTGGCGGTCATCTGGGACGGACCGGCCGACGGCGATGTCGAGATACTCGGCCGGTTCACGCTCCCCTGAGCCCGGTTCGAGAACGGTCCGTACCTCAGAGCACGATGCTCTTCTTCCGCATGAACGCGTGGATGGAGGCGTCGATGCCCTCGCGGCCGATGCCGGAGTCGCGGTTCCCGCCGAACGGGATGTCGCCGAGCCCGTGGCTCGGTGCGCCGTTGATGCGGACCGCGCCGGCGTCGATGACGTCCGCGAGGCGCATCGCACGGTCGTAGTCACCGGTGAAGACACAGGCGTCGAGCGCGAGGTCGCCGCCGTTGGCGATGTCGACGGCCTCGTCCTCGTCGGCGACGGCCGTGACCGCACAGACCGGGCCGAACTGCTCCTCCTGCAGGATGCGGGCGTCGTGCGGGATGTCCGCGAGCAGCGTCGGCTCGTAGACGACGCCGTCGCGGCCGCCGCCGCTGACGAGCGTCGCACCCTTCTCGAGGGCGTCCTCGACGAGCTCCTCGACCCAGTCCGCCTGGTCCTCGGAGATGAGCGGCCCGAGGTCGGTCTCCTCGTCGAAGAGGTCGCCCTGCGTCCAGTCGTCCATCGCGTCGTCGATGCGGGCGACGAGGTCGTCGTGTACCTCCTCGTGAGCGAGGACCCGCGAGACCGCGGAGCAGCGCTGTCCGGCGTACTTCAGGGAGCCCTTCGCGGCGGCCGCGGCGGCCTCGTCGAGGTCCGCGTCCGGGAAGACGAGCTCGGGCGCGTTCCCGCCGAGCTCCATGTGCAGGTTGACCATCCCGGACTCGTAGGCGACGTGCTTGCCGGCGCCCGAGGAGGCGGTCATCGCGATGGCGTTGACGCGGTCGTCGCCGGCGAGGACGTCGCCGATCTCGGAGCCGCGGCCGGTGACGAGGTTGATGGCACCCTCTGGCACCACGTCCCGCATCACGTCGGCGAGGATGGCTCCGGCGACGGGGGTCTTCGTCGCGGGCTTGAGTACGATGCTGTTGCCGGCCGCGAGGGCCGGCGCGACCTGGAGCGCGGTCGTCGCGAGGGGGTAGTTGTACGGCGTGATGCAGAGCACGGTGCCGACCGGCTCGTGCTTCACGACCGCCTCCCAGCCCTCGTGCCCGCTGGTGGTGCCCTCGCGGAACTCGCCTTTGATGTGGCGGATCTCCTCGGCGGCGCGCCGGAAGCGCTCGGCGGCGCTTCCCACCTCGCCGCGGGCGCTGGAGATGGGCTTGCCGGCCTCGCGGACGATGACCTCCGCGATCTCCTCCGTGCGGGCCTCGAGTCGGTCCGCGATCTCCTCGCACCACTCGCCGCGCTGGACGATGGTCGTCTCGCGCATCGTCGCCTCCGCTCGCTGGGCGGCGGCAAGGGCGTCCTCGGCCTGCTCGGGCGTGGCTGCGACGACCTCCGCGAAGTGGCCGCCGTCGGCGAGGTCCGTCACCAGGATGACGTCTGCGCCGTCGACCCACTCGCCGTCGACGAGCAAGCGTTCCTTTCGCTGTGCGGTTCTGGTAGCCATACACAAACCATGGGACCCGCAGCACAAAAATTTACTCATGGGCGAATAAAGAGCTTAAAAGCGGGAGTAAAGAACCCGGTGTTTGCAAATTGGGATTTAATGGACTAAGAATGGGAAACAGAGTTTTGGATAGCCAAAAAATTGTTTTATTCGTATGAAGTTTTAAGTGGGTGGGGGGCGAAGTAACGGATGCAATGAGCACACAGAAGACGGTCCTCCAGGAAGCAGGGACAGTCGACGAGAGTTCGCTACGGCTCGACGTCGAGAAGGCCGAACAGATCATCGACGCACTGAACACGGACCTCGCCGCCACGTACACGTTCTACCACCAGGTCCGAAAGCACCACTGGAACGTCGAGGGCGCGGAGTTCCGCGACCTCCACATCTTCCTCGGTGAGTTCGCCGAGGACCTCGAAGCGGCCGCCGACGAGCAGGCCGAGCGGCTCCAGGCCCTCGGTGGCGTCCCGGTCGCCGGGATGGAGGCCCTCGCGAAGCGCTCGCCCGTCGAGCCCGAGGACGAGGACGTCTACGACATCCGTACCTCGCTGGAGAACGACCTGGAGATGGGCGGCGACATCATCGAGACGATGCGCGAACACGTCGAGGTCGCCCAGAATCTCGGCGACCACGCGACGGCGCACATCCTCCGCGAGGAGCTCACGGAGCTCGAGGAGAACGTCCACCACCTCGAGCACTACCTGGAAGACGACTCGCTGAAGCAGTAGACCGGCACGCTCCGCCCGCAGAACAGCTCTCCTTTCGATTATCGCTGGACGTCGACCGTCAGGTCGGTCGCGATCCACGCGTCGTTGTTGTCGTCTTCGGAGAAGACGACCTTGCCTGGTGCGGTCTCGTTGGCCCTGACGACAGTTCCCTCGGTGGACTCCTGACGCGGCGTCTGGCTCATTACGAGTGATTAGGCGGGCCTAAAGCTATAATGGTTTTGGTTCGCCTAAACGAGGCGGGTGGGCCGACGAAGGTGGATTGATGTGCCCGCCGCGAGAGGAGCCGGCATGGACGGTCTGCCACTCGATTCCTACTACGACCACAGGCGACCGGGGTCCCAGCTCGCCGTCTCGCCGACCGGCGAGCGCGTCGCCTACACCGTCACGGAGTTCGACGCCGACGAGGACGACGCCCACAGCTCGCTGTTCGTCGTTCCGACGGACGGCAGCCGTGACCCCCACCGCCTGAACCGCGCCTCCGACGCCGGGCCGGCGAAGTGGAGTCCGGACGGCGAGCGACTCGCGTTCGTGGCCGCGCGCGACGAGGACCTCGAACTGAGCGTCGCCGGGGACGAGGCAGGCGCGGAGTCGGAGGACGACGGTGCGGACGAACCGGACGACGCTGCGGAAGCGCCGGACGACGACGCGGAAGCATCTGACGACGACGAGGAGTCGGCGACGGACGGTGAAGCTGCGAGCGGCGACGAACCGGAGCCACAGGTCTGGCTGTTCGACCTCGCACGCGGCGGGGACGCCCGACAGGTCACGACGTTCGACGAGGGCGTCGCCGACTTCGACTGGGCTCCGGACGGCGAGCGCCTCGTGGTCTCGGCCCGCGATCCGACGGCGCGAGAGGAGGCCGACGCCGCTGTCCGCGAGGACGGCCCGGTCGAGACGGAGACGGAGCGCCTCCAGCACGTCCACGAAGGGCAGGGGTTCCTCGACGACGCCAGCACGTACCTGTTCGTCGTCGACGTGGAGACCGGGGACCAGCGCCGACTCGACGACACTGCCGACGCCACGGCGGCGGCGCAGGACGGGCTCGGTCCGGCGTGGAGTCCAGACGGCGACCGCATCGTCTTCTTCGCGAACCAGCGCGACGACGCCGACGACAGCTACGCGCGGGACCTCCACAGCGTCGCCCCGGACGGCTCCGAGCACGCGGTCCACACCGACGGCAGCCTGAGCGCCGGCCGGGGAGCGTGGAACGAGTCCGGCGACCGACTCGCCTTCGCCGCGAACCCGGCCGACGACGTGTACGAGCCGACCGAACCGCACGTGTTCGACCGCGAATCGGGCGCGGTCGAATCAGTCGCTGCGGGCCTCGACCGCACGCTCTGGTACTTCGGGGGGCCGCGCTGGGTCGACGGCGACATCCTCGCGCCCGTCGGCGACGAGGGCCGCACCCGGTTCGTGCGGTTCGACGCCGACGGCGGCGGCGCGTCCCGGCTGTACGAGGGGCAGCGGGACGCCGAGTCGCTCCTGACCTTCGACGCCGACGGTGGTACCGCCGCAGGGGTGTTCTCCGCGCCCGACGACGGCGTGGACGTGTACGGTCTCGACGCGGAGGCGCTGACGGCCGGGGCGAACGTGGACCGGACCCGCCTCACCGCGCTCAACGACGACCTGCTCGACCGGTACGAGCAGCCAGACTGTCGGAAGCTCACCGTGGAGTCCGGCGACGTGTCCGTCGACGCGTGGACCTTCTCTCCGCCGAGCTTCGACCCGGACGACCCGGAGCCCCACCCGACCGTGCTCGCCATCCACGGCGGTCCGGCGGTGTACGACCAGCCGCGGTTCCGGTTCCTCGACGCCGCCCTCACCACCCGCGGCTACGTCGTCTGCCGCGTGAACTACCGCGGCTCGACCTCCTACGGCACCGACTTCTCCGGCGCACTCCGGGCGCAGTGGAACTCCGTCGAGGTCGACGACCTGCTCGCCGTCACCGACGCGCTCGTCGCGCGGGGCTGGGCCGACCCCGACCGGTTGTTCGCCACCGGCTTCTCCCAGGGCGGCATCAACACCGCCTACCTCGTCACCAACACCGACCGGTTCGCCGCCGCGGCCGCCGAGCACGGCATCTACGACGCGCGCTCGGCCTTCGGCACCGACGACTCCCACGTCTGGTGGGGCCAGGAGTTCGGCCTCCCCTGGGAGGACGGCGACACCTACGACGCCATCTCCAGTCTGCCCGACGCCGGGCAGGTCGACACGCCGACCCTGCTCACCGCCGGTGCGAACGACCGCCGCTGCCCGCCCGAGCAGGCCGAGCAGTTCTACGTCTCCCTCCGCAAGCAGGGCCTCGATGCCCGGCTCGTCGTCTACGACGACGGCCACGACATCAGCACCCCGGACCGTGCCATCCACCGCTTCGAGGAGCTGCTCGGCTGGTTCGACCGCTTCGACCCGGCGACGGACGACGTTTCCCGCGAGGCGTACGACCCGCACGGACGGGCGGAGGACGAGGAAGATGACGGCTGAGTTCCCGCCGACACGAATCCGACCGGGGCTGAGTGCGGCTGCGAGTCGCTCGTGCTTCCAGCGCTCGGCTGCGGGGTCGCCGGGTTCGACCTCAGCAAGGGCGCACGCATCATCTGTGTGGAGCTGGCGGCGTGGGAGCCCGACACGCTCCGGGACGTGGCCGAGACGTTCGGCTGAGCCGCCCGTTCACTCGTGCCCGGAGACCCGGACCGGCTCGTACGGCTCCTCTAGCCACGCGACGTCGGAGTGGCTGAGGTCGACGTCGAGCGCCTCGACGGCCTGCTCAAGGTGCTCGATGCTGGTCGTGCCGACGATGGGCGCGTCGACCACGTCCTTCGAGAACAGCCACGCGAGGGCGATCTGGGCCATCGTCACGCCGTGTTCGGCGGCGAGTTCCTGGACGCGCTCGTTGATCTCGCGGCCGCCGCCCTCGAAGTAGGGGTGACCGCGGGCGTGCTCGTCCTGCGCGCCGCGTTCCGTCGCGTCGAACTCCTCGTGGGGGCGGGCGAGGTAGCCCCTGGCGAGCGGTGACCACGGGATGACGCCGACGTCCTCCTTCGCACAGAGCGGGAGCATCTCGCGCTCCTCCTCGCGGTAGAGCAGGTTGTAGTGGTTCTGCATGGTGAGGAATCGCTCCGTGCCGAGGCTGTCGGCGGTGGAGAGCGATTCGGCGAACTGGTGGGCCCACATCGAGGAGCCGCCGACGTAGCGGACCTGGCCACGTCGGACGGCGTCGTCGAGGGCCCGGAGCGTCGTCTCGATGGGCGTGTCGTCGTCCCAGCGGTGGATCTGGTAGAGGTCGACGGTGTCCATCCCCAGCCGGTCGAGACTGTTCTGGAGCGCCTGCTCGATGGCCTTCCGCGAGAGGCCACCGGAGTTCGGGTCGTCCTCGTCCATCTGGAAGTAGCACTTCGTCGCCACCACGGCCTCGTCCCGCTGCCCATCGAGGGCCTCGCCGAGGATGCGTTCGGACTCGCCGTCCGAGTACATGTTCGCGGTGTCGAAGAAGTTGATGCCGAGGTCGAGCGCACGGTCGACGAGCTCCGTCCCCTCGTCCTCGTCGAGGACCCAGCCGCGCCAGTCCGGGTCGCCGAAGCTCATACAGCCGAGGCAGATGCGACTGACCTCCAGCCCGGTGTCACCGAGAGTCGTGTACTCCATGGCGAGCACCACGAACCGCGGAGGCAAAAACGTGAGCGGAACGCTTATTTCCGGGCTGGGAGCAGGCCGATACATGTCGACGTATCTGAATACCCTCCTCGCACTGTGCTGTCTACTGGGCTGTGCTGTGGGTGTCGCGGTTGCGGGCACGCCTGCCCAGGCGGCCGACGACGGCCCCAACGTCACCGTCTCGGCGCCGGAACGGGCCGTCTACAACGCGACGTCGACCTTCGACGTGTCTGTGACGAACGCGACCGGGAACGTCTCCGTGGAGTGGACGTTCCCCGATGGCTCGACCGCGACCACCAGACAGGCCAGCTACCGGTTCCAGCAGACGGGCAACGTCACCGTGACCGTCGCTATCACCGACGACACCGGGACGACGACGCGCACGCTCGACTACGAGGTGTACCGGTACACGTCCGGCCGGGGCGACTCGCAGGTGCTGCCGGTGCTCGGGATGCTCGGGGTCGCCGTCGGGTTCATGGGCTTCGTCGTCGCGCTCTACTTCAAGGTCCTCCCCTGGTTCTACCAGAACATCTAGAGGCCTTCCGGGTCAATGAACCCGACGGCCAGCCTGGTGCCGAGGTACGCGATGACGCCCAGACAGGCGTAGACGACGACGAACGCCCAGGTCCACTCGCCGGGGCTGCCGATTGCCAGCCGAGCGACGGTGTTCGCGGGGTGTTCGGGCAGCAGGCCGGCGACCGTGACGGCGCCGAGCACGCCCGTCGAGTAGAGGAACTGCGCCTGCCGTCGGTCCGCGGCCGCGAGCGCGATGCCGATGCCCACGGAGACGACGAGCACGGCGAGCGCGCCGACCAGCCCGACGAGGACCAGCGCGTTGGAGATCGCCGTCCCGTTGAACCAGAGCAGGCCGAGCCAGAGCGCCGCCTGCACGGGCGCGAGCGTCGCCGTCGCGAGCAGCTTCGCGTCGACGATATCACCCAGCGTGACGGGTGCGACCCGGAGCAGTTCGAGGGTCCCCCGCTGGCTCTCCTCGGTGAGCGAGTCCACCGCGATGGAGCCGGAGATGAACACCGGCAGGAACATCAACAGCGGCACCAGCACGGTGTAGGTGAAGCCGAAGTACGGACTCGACCCCTGCTTGGGTGGGACGTCGAGCACCGCCCGGTCGAGACTGGTCCGGTACTCCTGCCGCAGGTTCTCCTCCATCGCCCCCAGCGTCTCCCGCACCTGGACGATGATGACCGTCGTCCGCAGGTTCTCGTCCGGCACCGTGGCCTGGACCGCCACCGTGCCGTTGTCGGCGTGTGTCGCGACCATCACGGCGTCGACGCGGCGGTTCCGGAACCCTTCGCGGGCGTCGGCCGGCGTCTGGTACTGGACGACCTCGATGCTGGGGTCGCCGTCGACGACCTCGACGACCTCGTCGGATGCGTTGCCGCTGACGGCCATCTGGAGCGTGTAGCCCTCGACGCTCCCCGGGTCGTACAGCGAGACCAGCCCGACGACGAGGAACGAGGAGAACGACGCCACGAACAGCTGGATGAGCAGCGCGAGGACGATGGTCTTCTCGGAGCGCAGCGACGCGACCTCGCGCTTGGCGATGGCGAGGCGGGCACGGACCGACGCGCGTCGGTTCCGCGTTCCCGTCGGGCCGTCGTCGTCGCCGCCGTGGTGGACCGGCGGGCCGTCACGCGACAAGGCCGGACACCCCCAGGTTGTAGAGCAGGTGGACGGCGACGGCGACGCAGAACGCGCCGAGGTACGCACGCCGCGACCGCTGTGCGCCGAGCGCGGAGAGGGTGGCCGTGACCGTGTGCAACAGCAGCGGAAGCGCCAGCAGGCCGAGCGCGACCAGCGGGTCGACACCCCCGACGGCCGCGTCGGGGAACGCGCTCTGGCCCTCCGGGAGCGTCTGGAGCTGGACCAGCTGGACGAGCAGCGTCAGCTTCTCCGCGAGGAAGAACCCGACGCCGCTCGCGATACCCAGCACGACCGCCGCTCGCTTCGACCGCTCGAACCGCGCGTACTCGAAGCCGGCGTAGACGTGGATGCTCTTCGCGATTTCCTCGATGACCGCGACGGTGAGGAACAGCGCGGGGACCGAGACCGAGCGTGGGAGGATGAACACGAGCGCGATGGCGAGCAGCTCCGCGAGGAAAACGAACGGAAGCAGCAGCATCGTCACGAGAGCGACCGACCCGACGCTCCGGACACGCGTCGCGATGGCGTCGAGCGCCTTCCGGTGGACCGGGCGCTGGCTGAACATGTCCTCCTCGCGGTAGGTGCCCGCACCGAGCGTGAACAGGACGAGCGAGGTGAGCAGGAACGGCGCGGTGGCGAACGTGAACTCGCCGAGTCCCACCGACTGTCCCTGCAGGTCCATCACGACGACGGTCAACGGCGAGATGAGCGCGATGGGCGTCACGTCGGTGAAGATGGCCGGCACGAACACGTACGACGTGAGGAACACCGACACCGCGATGGTGACGAACGTGAGCTCCTTGAACGACCGCGCGAACATCCCGCCGACGAACGTCGAGGCGAGAAAGAGCAAGGCGATGGGGATGACCGCGCCGACCGAGGCCGGGCCGCCGCCGATGGCCCACGCGATGCCGACGGTGACCGCGACCAGCCCGAGGAGGTACGGGAGCGTCTTCCCCGCGATGATGTCCCGCCGGGAGACGGGCGCGACGAGCAACAGCTCGCCACGACGGTTGATGCGCTCGTTGATGATGGTGCTCCCGTAGGCCTGGATGACGAAGTTCATCGGGACGATGAACAGGAACGCGAGCACGAGCGAGCTGAACGGGAACGGCGGGCTGATGCTGCTCGGGTCGCCCGAGCTGGTGCCGCCGCCGAAGCCGCCGGTGCCGCCGAGGTTCGCGGCCGGGACACCGTCGTCGCCGTCAGCGTCGGTGCCGCCCCCGCCAGCCGCTCCGTCCTCGCCCGTGTCGGACCCGTCGCCGCCGGTGCTGGTGCCGCTCCCGTCGTCGTCGGTCCCATCGGTGCTCCCGGCTCCGTCGTCGGTTCCGCCGTCGGGCGCGAAGCTAGAGCCGCCGCGTGACTCGTAGAACACGTCCACTGCGACGGGGAACGCGGCGCTCTGGTTGTCCTCCAGATGCATCTGCCCGTCGTTGTACTCGACCACCGCCGAGCGGAACTCGGCGTAGGCCGCCTGCCCCTTCCGCGTCGAACGCGGGATGATGGGGCCACGGTCGGTGACGAGCAGGTCGATCTCGCCCCCGTTCAGCGCGGCGGCGGAGGCCTTCCCCGGGCGGGCGTCGAACTTGTCGCTCGCCTGGACGACCTCGTAGTACGGGTCGCCGGGCTCGACCCCGACGCGGTAGATGCCGTCGTCGAGCCCAGGACCCTGCGCGATGACGACCGGCGCCGCGAGCCCGCCGACGACGAGCATGAGGAGCGCGACGGCCGCGGTCCGCCTGTCGATGGTCCCGGCGCTCTTCTCGACCTCCCAGCGAGCGATGCGGAGGGTCTTCCGGGGGGACAGTGGCGGCCAGCGGTCGCGGAGTCGGGACGGCACCGAGCGAAGTCGGGTGGTGACTGCGGTGAGGCGCGAGCCCCGCGTCACGTCTCCGCCTCCACGGTCCGGTCGCGTTCGCCCTCGCTCGCCTGCTCGGGCGTCTCGCCCGCGATGTCGAGGAAGATGTCCTCCAGGCTCGGGTCCCGGGTCTGGATGTCCACGACGGACCCGCCGAGCGCGGCGGCCTGCGACCGGAGCGCCTCGACGGCGTCCATGTCGCCGACGACAGACTCGTAGCGCTCGTCCCCGGCCGGTTCGGCGGCGTCCAGCTCCACGTCGGTGTACACGTGGTACTCGGTCGAACCGTGCTCGCGCCGGATCTCGTCGAGCGTGCCGCGCGCGATTATCTCGCCGTGGTTCATGACGATGACCCGGTCGCAGATGCTCTCGACGTGGTAGAGGTTGTGCGCGGAGAAGACGATGGTCTTGCCCTGCTCGGCGAGCTGTTCGGTGAACTCGATGATGTAGTTGGTCGTGAGCGGGTCCAGCCCCGACGCCGGCTCGTCGTAGATGAGCACGTCCGGGTCGTTGACCAACGACCGGGCGATGGCGACCTTCCGCTTCATCCCCTTGGACATGTCGCCGATACGGCGCTCGCGGTGTTCGAGGTCGAGCCGGTCGAGCGCCTCGGTGATGCGCTCGGCGGCCACGTCGTCGGGAACGTCGTACAGGTCGGCGAAGAACTCGAGGTAGGAGTTGGCCGTCATCTCCTCGTACAGCGGGGACTCCTCGGGGAGGAAGCCGAGGTTGCGACGCATCTCGGGGTCGTCGGCCGCCCGGCCGGCGACCGAGACCGTCCCGCTCGTCGGCTCGACGAGCCCCGCGAGCGTCTTGAGCGTCGTCGTCTTGCCGGCACCGTTCGGCCCGACGACGCCGAAGACCTCGCCACTGTCCACCGAGAACGTGCTGCCGTCGACCGCGACGAACCCGCCGTACTCTTTGCGGAGGTCCTCGACCGTTATCATCCGTTGTCACCTGCGAAGGACCCCCGAGATTTGAAGATACCGGCCCCGCTATCGGTTTCGCTGACACGAACGGGTGGCGTCGCTGCCCCCGACGGTACGCTTATCCGGTCCCACACCGCAGTGTGAGCCGTGTCTGCAGGAACGTCGGTCCGGCTCGGCTCGACCCCCGACGGTCGCCGCATCGAGGTCGCTCGCGAGGTGGCCGTCGACCACCGCCGCGCGTGGGAGCTGCTGACCGACACGTGGCGCTGGCCGGAGTGGGGACCGACCGTCGAGGACGTGACGGCCCCCACCCGGTTCATCTCCGAGGGAAGTCACGGCAGCGTCAGCGTCCTCGGAGCGTTCTGGGTCCCCTACGAGGTGACGACGTGCGGCGACGGCCGGTGGACGTGGGACGTGGCGAAGCTGCCGGCGACCGGCCATCGCGTCGAGCAGGTCGGCGAGGACCGGTGCCGCGTCGTCTTCGAGATTCCGCCGCTCGCTGCGGGCTACGTTCCGGTCTGCCGGCGTGCGCTCTCGAAGATCGAGTCGATACTGCTCGCGGACGAACGCGGTCTCTGACGGGGAGAACGTGGTGTCGGTTACGCCATCGGCGCGAGGAGTGCCGCCGCGAGTTCGCCCGTCGCGACGCTGTACTCCCACTGCGTGCCGGCGAGCACGAGGAAGCCGAGCGCGGTGCCCAGCATGACGACGGAGCGTGTCATAGAAAGCCTCCCAAGGGAGGCCGCAGGGTTTGGAAACTGTGTCCAGCAGTACCAACGCCCTGCAAGACGTAGCTTCGGTAGACGACTTCTTGAATGCGGCGGCTACCGAGACAGTACCGTTGTTCGAGTATCTTGAGTTCGATTTTCTGCTGGAGTACGACGTGTTCGCCCCCGCTTGCCGGGGGCGAACACGAGTTCACGAGCCAGCAGACCTCTTTCGTGGCTTCCTCCACTGCTACTACGAGGATGTCTACGGCACGCGTCCGGTTACACGAGAACTTCAGAACGGCCTTGTCT
>NZ_FNIA01000006.1 GCF_900103505.1 Haloarchaeobius iranensis | reverse complement strand
GCGGACGACCTGCTATCAGTGGCTGCCGACAAAGCCTTCCACAACTGGATCACGAAATACGAGTTCTACGCACTCGGTGTCGAGCCACTCATCTTACAGCGTGGATCAAGACCGTTGACGCTAGGACATAACGCGCTCATCCGGGCAAAAGGCTACTCTCAGCGCTGGATGGCCGAAACATCGTATTCGACAACGAAGCGCTCGCTCGGCGATGCCGTGCGAGCGCTCGGCTGGTATCGACAGTTCCGTGAAATCGTCCTCATGTTCGCCATCTCCAACATAGAACCGCTCTGTGAACCTCTCTAACCATGACTCAGCATCTATTCAACACGGCAGTATCTTGAACAGCACGATGTCGCCGACGGGCTCGGGGCCGTCCTCGCCGTCGACGCAGATGAGCAGGTTCACCGAGTCGTCGTCGGAGACGACGTTCTCGAAGAACTCCTGGGTCTGCTCGCTGTTGACGGGGTCGGCGCTGGTCAGCGGTCGGCGGACGCGCGCGTCGTTGACGTTCCGGTTGAGCAGGTCGAGGTCCTCCTCCTCGATGGTCCGGAGGGTGACGCGCTCGCCGGAGAGGAAGGCGGCTCCTGGCATGGAGGGAGGTCGAGTGCCCCGCGAAAAAGCCGTTACGGCGGTGTGTGACGGCTTCTCAGCCGTCGCCGTCGCGCCACTCGTCGGCGAGGAGTCCGTAGTCGTGGACGTCGACGTGCTCGCCGCGGACGAACTTCGCGTCGCGGGAGACGCCCTCCTCGCGGAAGCCAAGCGATTCGAGCAGGCCGCGGGAGGCCTCGTTCGTCGAGAGCGCCCGGGCCTCCATCCGGTGGAGGCGACGGTTCCCGAACGCGTAGTCGAGCACGAGCGAGACGGCCTCTTTCGAGTAGCCCTCGCCGTGGACCGCGGGAGAGAGCCAGTACGCGACCTCGCCGTTGCCGGCGCGCTCGTTCACGTGGAAGAAGATGACGAAGCCGATGGGCTCGACGCCGTCCTCGGTGACGAAGCGCTCGTCGTAGCCGGCGTCGTCGCCCTCGACGCAGACGAGGAACTGCGCGCCGTCGCCGTCGGTGCCGATGTGTTCGCGCTGTTCGTCGAGATTCGTCGGGCCGACGAGCGTCATCGGGTCGCGGATGCGCGGGTCGTTCGCGTGCGTGGCGAGGAACTCGGCGTCCTCGTCCTCGACGGTTCGGAGGGTGACTCGCTCGCCAGTCTCGAAGATTGGACCGGGCATGGCTGGACGGTCATCCGAACGACACTAAGCCGTTGCGGGAGCCTGCGTCCCTATCGCACACCTCAGAGGAGGCCAAAGGGGTTCAGCTCGACAGCCAGCAGCGCCGCGGCCGCGAGCCAGGACTCGAAGACGAGCGTCCCGAGCGCCGACAGCGCGGCGAACTCGCGGACCTTCATCTCGCTCACCCCCGCCGGCACCGTCAGCATCCCGCGGGTGAAAAGCAACGCGTTGCTCACCGGCACCGCCGGGCGGCCGTAGCGGTGGAACCAGCCGTCGAAGCGGTCGAGGCTGTCCTCGCTCACGCGGAACCAGGGTTTCTCCAGCAGCCACTCCCGCCCCCCGCGCTGGGCGAGCAGGAACAGCAGCGTCTGGCCGGCCGTCGCCCCCGCCACCGCGATGGCGAGGATGAGTGCCACCATCACCACGTTCTCGCCGCCGCCGGCGAGCACGCCGATGCTCACCGGGACCAGCGCCTCGCTCGGCGCGAAGTAGAGCAGCATCGCCCCCTCAAGCACGAAGATAGCGAACAGCGCGACCAGCCCGTAGCGGTCGATGAGCGAGCGGGCGAGCGCCTCGTCGCCCCAGACGAACAGCGCGATGCCCGCGAGGCCGGCGAGGAAGAACGCGCCCGCGACGACGAGCAGGCCGTAGTCCTCCGCGAACACCCGGACCCTGCTCCGGCCGTCGCTGGCGTCGTCGTCGGTCGTCCCTGCATCGGCGGCCCCGTAGCCACCGTCCGCGCGTTCGTCTGCCATCGCTCTGGAGTGGTCGGTCGGCAGGTAAATCGTTTCCGCACCCGGACGACGGCGGGAGGGCCGGCCGGCGACGACCGCCCTCCCGGTCGGTGGATTCATTCCGTCAGTGGCGGTACTGTCGGGGAGACGATGGAGCCGAGACAGTGCTACGTCGTCGGCCTCGGACTGTGCCTGGTCGGCGGGCTCGCGACGGTCGTGAGCCTCGTGCTCGCCGGGGCCTTCGGGGTCGGCGCCATCGCGCTCGCGGCGACGGGTACCTTCGTGCTCGCGCTCGATAACGTCCCCGACCGGGAGCCGTTCGACATCGAGCCGACGCTGGCCCACCGCGTCGCCACCTGGGGCGGGGCGGTCTTCACGCTCGTGGCCGGCATCGTCATGCTCGGTATCGGCGTTCTCTCGGCCGTGACGTTCGCGTGACGGTCGGCCACACCGGCTCCCTCACTTGTCCCGACGCCCGACGGACGGTGCGGTTTTTAGGCTCGCCGACAGAGGCCCGAGTATGGACCTCAGGAACCGACCGCGGCGGCTGCGCGGCGACGGGGTGCGCGGGCTGGTCAGCGAGACGAGCCTCGCGCCGTCGGACCTCATCGCGCCGGTGTTCGTCGACGCGACGACCGACGAGCGGGTGCCCATCGAATCGATGCCGGGCCACGAGCGGGTGCCGGTCGACGAGGCTGTCGCCCGCGTCGAAGAGGTGCGCGAGACGGGCGTCGAGGCGGTGATGCTGTTCGGCATCCCGACCGAGAAGGACGCCGAGGGCTCGCGCGCCTGGGCGGGCGACGGCATCGTGCAGGAGGCGACCCGGCGCGTCACGGCCGAGACGGACGCCTACGTCGTCACGGACGTCTGCATGTGCGAGTACACCGAGCACGGCCACTGCGGGCTGCTCGCCGAGGGCGCGCGCGAGGGCGAGGGACTCACCGTGGACAACGACGCGACGCTGCCCGCGCTGGAGCGCATCGCCGTCTCGCACGCCCGCGCCGGGGCGGACATGGTCGCCCCGTCGGGCATGATGGACGGCATGGTCGCGGCCATCCGCGAGGCGCTCGACGAGGACGGCCACGACGAGGTACCCATCATGAGCTACGCGGCGAAGTACGAGTCGGCGTTCTACGGCCCGTTCCGCGACGCTGCCGACGGGGCACCGTCGTTCGGCGACCGCCGGCACTACCAGATGGACCCCGCGAACCGTCGCGAGGCGATGCGCGAGGTCTCCCTTGACGTCGAGCAGGGCGCGGACGTGCTGATGGTCAAGCCCGCGCTGCCGTACCTCGACGTCGTCGCGGACGTGCGTCGGGAGTTCGACCACCCCGTCGCCGCCTACAACGTCTCCGGCGAGTACGCGATGCTGCACGCCGCGGCGGAGAAGGGCTGGCTCGACCTGGAGGCGGTCGCCCACGAGTCGCTCCTCTCCATCAAGCGCGCCGGCGCGGACCTGATTCTCACCTACTTCGCGGAGGACGTGGCGCGGTCGCTCTCGTAGGCGCGACACCCGTCCACGCCGCCGCTCGGTCCGTCGGTGGTCGCTCGAACGACAGCTTCCACCGTCCACGACTGTTCGATTTTCCCCCACGAACGCCCACGAAACCGCTCGATAAACAACCTTGTATGGATTATATTTGCTATTAAGATGGACGAATGCGAATTAGGGCAGATTATTATGGACGTATGTCAACGCTAACCATTATACTGTTGCTTCCCATGTCCTGTGACCGTAGAACATGAGCACGAGTATGGCGGTATTGCTGGGAAACGTGGACGAACGTGCAGAAGATGGCAACACTTGCGCGAAGCCGGTGGTGGTGGGATGCTAGAACTCCTGCCCCTGCAGTCGGAGGCACAGGCGATCGCGGACAGCATCAACTACGTGTGGGTGCTGGTGGTCTGCTTCCTCATCTTCTTCATGCAGCCGGGGTTCGCGCTGCTCGAGGCCGGGCAGGTGCGGGCGAAGAACGTCGGCAACGTGCTGACGAAGAACATGACGGACTGGGCGCTCGGCGTCCTGACGTACTTCGTCGTCGGGGCCGGCCTCGCGAGCATCGTCGGGATGCTCACGTCGGGGTCGGGCCTCGACGTGATGGCTGCGTTCTCCTACATCGGCGCGCCGGGGTCGACCGGCTGGATCAACTGGGTGTTCGGGGCCGTCTTCGCGATGACGGCGGCGACCATCGTCTCCGGTGCGGTCGCAGAGCGCATGGACTTCACCGCGTACGTCGTCTTCGTGGTGGTGCTGACGGCACTCATCTACCCGACGGTGCAGGGGCTCACCTGGGCCGGCGGCCTGCTCTCGGGCCCGACGCCCGACGGCACCGGCGGCTTCATCGGTGAGGCCCTCGGCGTCGGCTACCTCGACTTCGCGGGCGCGACCGTCGTCCACATGGTCGGCGGCCTCGCCGGCCTCGTGGCGGCGAAGATGGTCGGCCCGCGCAAGGGTCGCTTCGACGAGAACGGCGACAGCCAGCCCATCCCGGGGCACTCGATGCTGCTCGCGGTGCTCGGGACGCTCATCCTCGCGTTCGGCTGGTACGGCTTCAACGTCGGCACGCAGGCCACGGTCCTGGCGGTCGCGGAGGACGGCTCGCTCACCTTCATGGGCGCGGCACTCGGTCGGGTCGTCCTCGTGACGACGCTCGGCATGGGTGCCGGCGCGGTCGCCGCGATGGCCGTCTCGACGGCGTGGCAGGGCAAGCCGGACCCGCTCTGGATGGCGAACGGCCTGCTGGCCGGCCTCGTGGCTGTCACCGGTGCGGTCCCGCACGTCACCTGGTGGGGCGGCCTGCTCATCGGCGCAATCGGCGGCGCGCTGGTGCTGCCCGCCTACCGCTGGACCGTCGACACGCTGCAGATCGACGACGTCTGTGGCGTCTTCGCGGTCCACGGCGCGGCCGGCGCGGTCGGCACCATCCTGATTCCGGTGTTCGCCGCGTCCGGCTCCGGAACCGCCATCCTGGGTGATAGCTGGGCGTTCCTCGGCGTCGATCAGCTCGCCATGCAGGTCGTCGGCGTCGCGGTCATCGGCACCTGGACGGTCCTCGCGACCGGCGTCACCGGTCTCGTGGTCGATGCGACCATCGGCCTCCGCGTCTCCGAGGAGGAGGAGGAGGCCGGCCTCGACGCCGGCGAGCACGGCATCTCGACGTACCCCGAGTTCGTCGGCGACAGCGGCCCCGAGGCGTCCCGCCGGACCGTGAGCGCGGACGGCGGCAGCGTCCAGACCGACGGCGGCGTCGACGATGCGGCCGACCCCATCGACGGAGGTGAGGCCGATGACTGACAGCGACATCGAGATGGTCGTCGCCATCATCCGGCCCGACCGGCTGACCGACGTGAAGCGCGCGCTGGCGGCGGTCGGCGCGCCCTCGCTGACGGTGACCGACGTCTCCGGCCGCGGCTCACAGCCCGCGAAGAAGAGCCAGTGGCGCGGCGAGGAGTACGTCGTCGACCTCCACCAGAAGGTGAAGGTCGAGTGCGTCGTCGCCGACATCCCCGCCGAGGACGTGGCCGAGGCCATCGCCGACGCCGCCCACACCGGCGAGAAGGGCGACGGCAAGATATTCGTCCTGCCGGTGGCGGAGGCGTATCAGGTTCGGACGGGCAAGACCGGCGTCGACGCCGTCTGAACGCGGTTCCAGTAGTTGCTTTTTCTGGTGGTCGTTGGACTGGCGCAGCTGTGGCTTCGAACCGGACCGAGATTCCTTCCGTTACGGGAACGACTGTTCCCGACACCGGCCAGAAAGCCCCCGCCGTCTCGGCTCCCGGGCCTCGCTGCGGTCCTCGCTCCGCTGTCGTTCGAAAGAGCGCTCCGCGCTCTTTCGTGATGACGAGAGAGCTTCGCTCTCTCGAACCACGGTCCTTACTTCGGCCGGGCTCGCCGAGACGACGGCCCCTTTCAGTCCCACCCGTCCGCGACCGCACCGCACCTCGTACCTCCCCAGCCTCCTGCGCTCCTCGGTCGCAGGCTCCCTGCGGTGCTCGTCCCTCGCGCGGATGGCTCGACGTGCTCCCTGCGGTCGCGCAGTCTCGCCAGCCGCGCGCCACCCGGTTAGTTGACCTACCACCGACCGCGGTCCACGAACTTACTAACTCGCAACCGCCGCCCGCAGGGCCTCCCGTTTCACGAGCACGAACCCGACGCAGATGACGAGGAAGCCGACGACGGTGTTCGTGGAGACGACCTCGCCGAGCCAGTACCAGCCGACGAGCGTCGCGAACACGGGGGCGACGTAGCCGACGAGGTTGATTTCGACCGGGCCGAGCCGGTCGAGCAGCCCGAAGTAGAGCAGGTAGCCGACGGCCCCGGCCGCGAGGACGAGGTAGCCGAAGGCGACGACGAAACGGGTGGAGAGGGCGACGGTCTGTGGCTCCCCGGCGACGAGACTCCCGAGGTGGAGCAGCGGTCCCCCGACGAGCATCATCCAGCCCTGCCGGGCGGCGACACCGAGTGCTGGACTCTCCCGACGGAGTCCCACGGCGGCGAGCGCGAACGCCGCCGCGCTCGCGAACAGCAGGGCGACGCCGAGGGGGTCGGGCGCGTCGACGGCCATCGGGCCGGGGACGGCGAGGATGGCGGTGCCGACGAGGCCGAGACAGACGCCGGCGACCCGGGAGGGCGTGGGGCGGGCGCTGTCGAGGAACGCGGCTGCGAAGCCGACGCTCCAGATGGGGACGGTCGCGAGTACGACCGCACCGATGGCACCCGAGACGCGCGCCTGCCCGACGAACAGCAGGCCGTTGTGGACGGCGACGATGCCGACGCCGCCGACGAGGACGGCCCGCACGTCGGCCCTGCCCGGGACGATGGACTGCCCGCGGACGAGCGCGTACGCCAGCACGACGATGCCGATGGCGTCGAACCGGAGCGCGGCCATGAGCAGCGGGTCGACGCCGGCCTTCGCCGCGCGGATGGCCGGGTACGAGGCTCCCCAGAGGGCCGCGAGGGCGAGGAAGCCGAGCAGGTTCTCGTGACGTCTCACAGTTCGGCCGAGGAGAGGTCCGACAATAGGACTTGCGTGGTGCCAACGCTCAACATGGTTACCCGGGTCCGGTGCCGGACAACGCCGGCCGACGCGGCAGTGAGACAATCCTTTTACCTCCCCCTCCGAACGCCCGGACATGAACGAGGAGAACTCGCGGAACCTGTACGACCGGGCACTCTCTGTCATGCCCGGCGGGGTGAACTCATCGGTGCGCGCAGCCATCGAGCCGTACCCGTTCTTCGTCGAGCGCGGCGACGGCGGCCACGTCGTCGACGCCGACGGCAACCGCTACGTCGACTGGGTGATGGGGCTCGGCCCGCTCCTGCTCGGGCACGACCTCCCGCAGCCGGTCGAGTCGGCGGTGCAGAAGCACGCGAGCAACGGGCCGATGTTCGGCGCGCCGACGCCCATCGAGGTCGAACACGCCGAGTTCGTCACCCGACACGTCCCGAGCGTCGAGATGATACGGTTCGTCAACTCGGGCACCGAGGCGACCGTCTCGGCGGTCCGGCTCGCCCGCGCCTACACCGGCCGCGACAAGGTGGTCGTCATGCAGGGCAGCTACCACGGCGCGAACGACTCCACGCTCGTTGAGGGCGAGGGCACACACGTCAGCCCGTCCAGCCCGGGCATCCCCGACGACTTCGCCGAGCACACCATCGCGGTGCCGTTCAACGACCACGAGGCCGCCCAGCACGTCTTCGAGGAGCACGGCGACGACATCGCCTGCGTGCTCGTCGAGCCGGTCCTCGCGAACTACGGCATCGTCACGCCCGCCGACGAGTACCACGAGACCCTCTCGGACCTCTGTGACGACCACGGCTCGCTGCTCGTGTTCGACGAGGTCATCACCGGCTTCCGCGTCGGCGGCCTCCAGTGCGCTCAGGGCGAGTTCGGCATCGACCCCGACCTCACCACGTTCGGGAAGATCATCGGCGGCGGCTTCCCCGTCGGCGCCATCGGCGGCAAGGCCGAGGTCATGCGCAACTTCACGCCCTCCGGCGACGTGTTCCAGGCGGGCACGTTCTCCGGCCACCCCGTCACGATGGCCGCCGGGCTGGAGACGCTGAAGTTCGCCGCCGAGAACGACGTGTACGACCACGTCAACTCGCTCGGCGAGCAGCTCCGCCGCGGCCTCACCGAGATCTGCGCCGACCAGGCCCCCGAGTACACCGTCGCCGGGCTCGACTCCCTCTTCAAGGTCATCTTCACCCGCGACGGCCCGGACGACCTCGACGGCCAGTGCGAGGCGGGCTGCCGCCAGCGCACGGCCTGCCCGCGCTACGAGTACTGCCCGAAGAACGGCGGCGACGTGGCCGCGGGCGAGACAGACCGCTGGCGGCGCGTCTTCTGGCCACAGATGAAGGAGCAGGGAATCTTCCTCAGCCAGAACCAGTTCGAGTCCCAGTTCGTCTCCTACGCTCACACCGAGGAAGACGTCGAGGAGACGCTCGAGGCGTACAAAGAGGCGTTGTAGGCTCAGGTACGGCGGTCGGCCCGTCGCGGCCTCTTTCTCGCTCCGACACCTACGGTCGGCCGATGACCGACGACCCGGTCCTCTCCGACACGGACCGCGCGAAGCTCGACTCACGCTCGGACGACGCGTTCTACGACCAGCCCCGCTTCGTCCACCACGTCGACGAGGGCTTCCGCGAACGCCTCACCGACCTGTACCGCGAGCACCTGACGGACGGCGACCGTGTGCTGGATGCCATGTCGAGCTGGGTCTCCCACCTCCCCGACGACCGCGAGTTCGGCCGCGTCGTCGGCCACGGACTGAACGAGGCCGAGCTCGCCGAGAACCCGCGACTCGACGAGTACGTGGTCCAGAACCTCAACGCGGACCAGCGTCTCCCGGCCGCTGACGGCGGTTTCGACGCGGTGCTGTGTGCCGTCTCCGTCCAGTACCTCCAGTATCCGACCGCCGTCTTCCGCGAGTTCTATCGTGTCCTCGCTCCGGGTGGGGTGCTCGTCGTCTCCTTCTCGAACCGCACGTTCCGCACGAAGGCCATCCGTGCGTGGCGCGAGCGGTCGATGGACGAGCGCGCCGCCCTCGTCCGGTCGTACTGCGAGAGCGCCGGCTTCGACCGCGTCGAGACCGTCAGCGACGAGCGACGCTCCGTCCTGCCCGGGGTCGGCGGCGACCCGTTCTACGCGGTCGTGGCCGGCAGGGGATGATTTTGTATCGCAGTATGTGATTTACTACCCGGTCGGGGGCGTAGGCCGATCGACACCCGTCAGAACGCCGTTCTCCGTCGGAACCGGCCGCAGCACGTCTCGAAACCGGAACGGCGGGGTGTGTCTCCCGCCGACTGCAAACTGGTGGGCTTTTCACCGTCGGCCACCGACTCACTCGCATGAGAACACGTGGGACCATTCGGCTGGCGACGCGAGGCTCCGACCTCGCCATCCGGCAGGCGACGACGGTACGCGATGCGCTGGAGGAGCGACGCTACGAGGTGGAGCTCGTGGAGGTCGAGACCGAGGGCGACAAGGTCCGCGACGAGCTCATCGCGAACCTCGGCAAGACCGGGGCGTTCGTCCGCTCGCTCGACGAGAAAGTGCTCGACGGCGAGGTCGACGCTGCCGTCCACTCGATGAAGGATATGCCGACCGAGATGCCCGACGACCTCGTCGTCGCGGGCATCCCCGAGCGCGCACCGGCCGGTGACGTGCTGGTGACGCCCGACGGCACCGAACTCGAGGACCTCGAGCCGGGCGCAGTCGTCGGCACCGCCTCGATGCGTCGGCAGGCACAGCTCCTGCACGACCGCGACGACCTGACCGTCGAACCCATCCGCGGGAACGTCGATACGCGGGTCGAGAAGGTGCTCGCGCCCCACCTCCAGGCCGAACACGAACGCCGGACGGAAGCGGAGAAGGACAAGAAGGGTAACGTGGGGAACGACGATTTCGAGCCCGAGTTCGACCGGACCGTCGAGGAGTGGTTCGACGACAGGAGCGAGATCGAGCGCCGCGCGCTCGGCCGCGAGGTCGAGACGGGCTACGACGCCATCGTCCTCGCCGAGGCCGGACTCCAGCGCTCCGGGCTGGCCCACCACGTCGAGTACCAGCGGCTCTCGAACGACTCGTTCGTCCCCGCGGCGGGACAGGGCGCACTCGCCGTCACGGCACGCGACGGTGAGACCGCCGAGGAGCTGCACGAGGTGCTCGACTTCCCGCGGACCCGGGTCGAGACCACCGTCGAGCGGACCGTCCTCGCCGGCCTGAACGGTGGCTGCATCGCCCCCATCGGCGTCCACGCGGTCCTGCAGGGCGAGTACGTCCACACGGCCGCACAGGTGCTGCACCCCGACGGCGACGACGTCGTCCAGCAGCGCCGGGACATCCCGGTCGAGACCCACGTCGCGGCGGCGAAGGAGTTCGCCGAGAACCTTCGCGACGCCGGCGCGGACGACCACGTCGCGGCCGCTCGCGAGCGATGACGGGCTTCGTCTACCTCGTCGGGAGCGGCCCCGGCGACCCCGACCTCATGACCGTGAAGGCTCGCCGGCTGCTCGACGAGGCCGACGTGGTGCTCCACGACAAGCTTCCGGGCCCGGAGATACTGGGCACCATCGACGAGGAGCGCCGCGAGGACGTCGGCAAGCGCGCCGGCGGCGAGTGGACGCCCCAGGAGTACACCAACAGACGCCTGGTCGAACTCGCCGAGGCGGGCAAGACCGTCGTCCGGCTGAAGGGCGGCGACCCGTTCGTCTTCGGTCGCGGCGGCGAGGAGGCCGAGCACCTCGCTGCACACGATATCCCGTTCGAGTACGTTCCCGGCGTCACCTCGGCCATCGCGGGCCCCGGCGTCGCGGGTATCCCCGTCACGCACCGCGACCACGCCTCCTCCGTCTCCTTCGTCACGGGCCACGAGGATCCCACCAAGGCGGAGTCAGCGGTCGACTGGGAGGCGCTCGCGGCAACGGGTGGCACGCTCGTCGTCCTGATGGGCGTCGGGAAGCTCCCCGACTACACGGCCGCGCTCCGTGAGGCCGGCATGGACCCCGCGACGCCCGTCGCGCTGGTCGAGCGCGCCACCTGGCCCGACATGCAGGTCGCAACGGGCACGCTCGACACCATCGTCGACGTCCGCGACGAGGCAGGTATCGAACCGCCCGCCATCACCGTCATCGGCGACGTGGCCGGGACGAGAGACCGCGTCGTCGAGTTCCTGAGAACCCGCACATGACCACGAGAGACACCACAGTTGCCGTGTTCCGCCCGGACGACGAGCGCCTGCGCGACGCCGTCTCCCTCGTCGAATCGCTCGGTGCGACGCCGGTCCCGGACCCGATGCTCGAGGTGCACGAGACGGGTGCATCGCCTCGGACCGACGCCGAGTACACCATCCTGACGAGCAAGACCGGGGCCGAACTCGCCCGCGAGACGGGCTGGGAGCCGGGCGAGACGACGGTCTGTGCCATCGGTTCCGCGACCGCCGAGGCGTTGCGCGATCAGGGGTACGAGGTCGACCTCGTCCCCGAGGAGTACTCCTCGACCGGGATGGTCGAGTTGCTCGCCGGCCGCGTGGAGGGCGCACGGGTCGAGGTCGCCCGGAGCGACCACGGTAGCGAGGTGCTGCTCGCGGGGCTCGAGTCGGCCGGCGCGTACCAGCACGAGACGGTTCTCTACGAACTCGTCCGCCCCGAGGGCGCCGGCGAGTCGGCGGAACTGGCCGCCAGCGGCGACCTCGATGCGGCCTGTTTCACCTCCTCGCTGACCGTCCAGAACTTCCTCACTGCGGCCGAGGAGCGGGGCGTCCGGACTGAGGCGGTCTCGGGGCTGGACGACGCCGTCGTCGGGGTCATCGGCGAACCGACCCGCGAGACGGCCGAGACGGAGGGTATCGCGGTCGACGTGGTGCCCGAGCAGGCGGAGTTCGACGAACTGGCCTGTGCGGTCGTCGAACGGGCGGGTCCGACGTATCGGGACTGAGCGAAGCTACTGTTTTCGAACGGAGTGGGCTTTCTAAGGCCTGTTTGCTCACTGTGGATAGCGTGCGACCTGCCCCGACGATACACTATATTTCGCGATACAAAATGCGTTCCCGGCCGGAAACGGCGGGCTCCGTCGAACCCCGCTGCTCGGCGTCGTCGGTGACTCTCTGGACGGTTCGGCGGCGAGAACGGGGGCGGGGCGGTCCGTGGCGCCGCTCCGTCAGGCAGTGTCGATGAGATGTCGCCGTTCGGCCGGCACGTACTCGGGGTACTCGTGGCCGTAGCCAAGCCGGCGGGCGGCGGGAGCCAGGACACGAACGCCGGCACGCTGGAGCCACGTCGGGAGGTGCGAGAGGTAGAGCAGGTCGTCGAACTCGTCGATGACCGGCGCGAGCCGGAGCGGGTTGAGCGGCATCCCTGAGGGCGTCGTCGCGTAGTCGCGGCCGAGGCCGTAGGTGACGTACATGAACAGCTCCGTGTCGAGCGCGGGCCTGACCTCACCGACGAGGTGGAGCTCGTCGTCGCCAGCGTTCCAGAACCGGTGCGGGTCTCCCGCCGGGACGGTCGCACTCTCTCCGGGTCCGACCAACCGTTCCGTGCCGTCGTGCCAGACACCGAGCGTGCCCGCTCTGACCTCGAGGTACTCGTCCTGCTCGGGGTGGACGTGGCGCATCGGTCCGTGTGAGTCGGGCGGCGGAGCCAGCCACATCTCGAACCGGGCGTACTCGCCGTCGGTCTCCTCGGCCGTCGCCAGGTAGCGCACCCGCTTGCCGCTCCGGGGCGCGTCGACGGCCGGTGTCGCACTGTCGTCCGTCATTGGTGGCGGTACGGCGACCGGCCTGAAAAGCGTGCGCCGAGCCCGGCGTCGGGACCGCCCCACCCGAGGCTTTAACCGCGATTGTGACCCATGCTCCGACGAATGTCCGCCACGTCACCGGTCCCGGAACTCGCCGACCGCGCCGCCGCCTGCGCCGAGCGCCTGCGCGCCGCCGAGGCGGTGCTGCTCGCCTCGCACATCGACGCCGACGGGCTCACCAGTGCGGCAGTCGCCTCCAGCGCGCTCGAACGCGCCGACATCGACCACGAGGTCGTCTTCGAGAAGCAGCTCGACGCCGAGCGTATCGCCGCCATCGCCGAGACCGACTACGACACCGTGCTGTTCACCGACTTCGGCAGCGGGCAGATCGACGACATCGTCCCCCACGAGGAGCGGGGGGCGTTCACGCCGGTCATCGCGGACCACCACCAGCCCGGCGAGGCAGACACGGAGTTCCACCTCAACCCGCTGCTCGAGGGGATCGACGGCGGCTCCGAGCTCTCGGGCGCGGGCGCGGCCTACGTGCTGGCCCGGGCGCTCGAGGGCGACGGCGACAACCGCGACCTGGCCCGGCTGGCCATCGTCGGTGCGGTCGGGGATATGCAGGACCAGGACGGCGAGCTCCACGGCGCGAACGCGGCCATCGTCGACGACGGCGTGGCGGCGGGCGTCGTCGAGAGCGGGACCGACCTCGCGGTGTACGGCAAGCAGACCCGCCCGCTCCCGAAGCTGCTGGAGTACGCGAGCGACGTGCAGATCCCCGGCGTGACGAACGACCACAACGGCGCGGTCGCCTTCCTCGAGGAACTCGACGTCGACTGCCGGGCGGACGGCGAGTGGCGTCGGTGGGTCGACCTCACCGCCGACGAGCGCCAGACCGTCGCGAGCGCGCTGGTCAAGCGGGCGGTCGCCTCGGGCGTGCCCGCCGACCGGATCGACGAACTCGTCGGGACGACGTACACCCTCACGGCCGAACCCGAGGGCACCGAGCTCCGTGACGCCAGCGAGTTCTCGACGCTGTTGAACGCCACCGCGCGATACGAGCGCGCCGATGTGGGGCTGGCGGTCTGTCTGGGCGACCGCGACGATGCACTGACGTCGGCCCGCACGCTGCTTCGGAACCACCGGCGGAACCTCTCGGAGGGGCTGGAGTTCGTGAAGAACGAGGGGACGACGGCGGAGGCGCACGTGCAGTGGTTCCACGCGGACGACCGTATCCGCGAGACCATCGTCGGCATCGTCGCCGGCATGGCCCTCGGCGCGGGCGGCATCGACCCTCGCAAGCCCATCCTTGCGTTCGCGAACGAGAGCGACACCGAGGTCAAGGTCTCAGCGCGGGGTAGCGGTGCGCTCGTTCGCAAGGGACTCGACCTGTCGGTCGTGATGCGCGAGGCGTCCCAGGCCGTGGGTGGCGACGGCGGGGGGCACGTCGTCGCGGCCGGGGCGACGATTCCACGGGGTGAGGTCGAGGCGTTCGTCGCGGAGGCGGACCGGCTGGTGGGGGAGCAGCTCGGCTGACCTCGGTCACTCGAAGAACCGGGCCGGAACGTGCTGTGCGACCGGCTCGGGGAGCGCTCGGGCGAGCGCGGACCACACCGCGGCGAGCCGCTTCCTGAGCGCCACGTACACCGCGCCGACGGCGAGCAGCGCGAGTGCGAACGCCGGCACGGGGTCGGGCAGGGTCATCGCCGGGACTGCCAGCACGGCCGCGGTCCCCAGGTCGTGGGGCGAGCCGTCGTAGGGGACGAGGCGCTTCGGCGCGAGCCAGCGCCCGTGGTAGTGACTGTAGACGGCGCGCTCGGACCGGCCCTCCCACGGTCGGAGTTCGAGGCCGCCGCCGTAGATGTCCATCACCGGGTGGAGCGCCACGGCGACGAGGAACGTCGCCAGCGCGACGGTCGCGTTCGTCGGGACGGCGACGGCGAGTGCGACGGCTCCCCCTGCCGGAATCCACCCGTACACCGGGTAGTGAAGCGTCTTCCGGTGGCCGGCGTATATGTCGAGGTCGGGGAACAGGCTCCCGGCGAGCCCCATCACCGCGACCGTCGCCGGGTCGCCACCGACGACGACTGCGAGCGCGGCGAGGACGAGCCCCGCCAGCGCGTGGGTCATGGCCATCATCACGCCTCCGTACGAGGCGCGGCCTTACTAATCTGTCCCCTATGGAAGGACAGAGGGTGGGTTTTTGTCGCCGCCGGAGCTACCACGCTGTATGGACCGCTTCCGGCTGCTGAATCGGGCCCTCCAGGTCGGCCTCGTCGTGGTCTTCGCGTTCGGCGTCCTCGCTCGCAACGTCAGCGTCGTCGTGAACGCGCTCGCGGGCTTCGGCGTGACGCTGGTCCCCGCCGTGCTCGCGCGTGACCGTGACCTCCTGCTCGACCCACGGTTCGCGCTGGTCGTCACCGCCGCCGTCTTCCTGCACTCCATCGGCATGATCGGGCTGTACGACCGCGTCTGGTGGTGGGACCACCTGACCCACACGTTCTCGGCGACCGTCGTCGCCGTCGTCGCGTACACCGTCGTCTGGGCCGTCGACGTCCATCGGGAGGACATCCACCTCCCGCCGCCGTTCACCGGTCTGTTCGTGCTCGCGTTCGTGCTCGCGATGGGCGTACTCTGGGAGGTCGCGGAGTTCCTCGCCCGTGAGGTCGCGATCAGGCTCGGGCAGGAACCGGTCCTCATCCTCTACGGACTCGAAGACAGCATGTTCGACCTGCTGTTCAACCTCCTCGGGGGCCTCGTGGTGACGGTGTTCGCGACGACACGACTGCGTCACTGGGGCGAGGACCTCGCCGGCTGGCTCGACCGACGGCTCGAGGCCAGATAGAACCCGTCGAGCGCGAGTCCCGGCCCGTGACCCGCACTCGGTTCCTCGCGGAGGATGCGGACCGCCGGCAGGTCGTCGTCGCACCCGAACCGCTCTACAGATTCGACACCGGCCTCGGTGAGTACGGGCTGGCGGGCGTTGTCGTCGTGTTCCTCTCGCCCGGTGTCCCGGACGCCGTGGTCCGTCTCGTCGCCGGCTGCTCGGACCGCGACGTGCGGAAGATACTTGCCGTCGTCACCGTCGGCGGCCGGTTTCCGTCGCGACGCCGCGGGAACAGGGCTGTTCTCGCGGTCGGTGGCACGCTGCCGGCAAGCTATTCTATATCTCGACATGTGGTTTATGAAGTACCGAGCGAGGGCCGAAGCTTGTCATCCAGAGAACACGCGAACGGGACAAAAAAGCCGGTTCAGGCCTCGAAACGGCCGTACGTCACACCGTCACCGTCCGAGTCGCCGAGTCGTCACACCTGCCTCGACCAGCTGCTCGAGCACTGCAAGCTCCCGCGAAAGGCTCTCGTCGCCGATTTCGGCCATCTCGGACTCGAAGTAGTCGGCGAACGACTCGAAGCGCTCGGCGTACTCCGGCGAGACGGCCAGGTCGGTCGACTGGCGCTCCCAGCGTCCGAGGTCGTCGTACTCGACGGGGCTGATGCCGTCACCGGGTGGTTCGCCGTCGTCCTCGCGCATGGCGACCGCCCAGTTGCGGCAGAGGTCGGCGTAGCGGGTCAGCAGGACCGCCTTCCGGACGCCCGTGTTCGCGAACTGCTCCGGGCCCCCGTCGGGGAAGGTGACCGTCGCGGTCGTCTCGCTCGTCTCGCCCGCTCTGTCCTCCCAGCTCGCTCGTAGCTGCAGGGAGCCGCTCTCACCGGTCTGACGGAGTTTCGCGAGCACGACCCCGCCTTTCGTCGCCCCCTCTTCACGGTCCGAGGCGAACAGGGTGTTGACCTGCATGACCTCGCCAGTGGACTCTTCGGCGGCAGAGGTGCCGTACACCGTCTCTATCTCGTAGCCAGCGGCGTCGAGTTCGAGCGAGAGGTCGAACACGAGCGGCGTGACCATGTACTCGAAGCCGTCGGTGACCCGCTGTTCGAACTCGTCGGCCGAGTGGACTGAGTAGTGGTTCGCGCCGCGCACGCTCGTGATGGCGTCGACGATCTCGGTGTTGAAGTCGACGCCGACGCCGACGAACGTCGCGTGGACGCCGCGCTCGGCCTCGCGCTCGAGCCGGCCCTGGAGACCGCTCTCGCTGGTGTCGCCGAGGTTCGGCATCGCGTCCGTGAGCACGGCGATGCGGTTCTCGTAGACGTCGGGGTCCGCGTCGGCGACGTCGTCGAAGAGGGCGCTGGCCTCGTCCAGCCCGGCCGAGAGGTTCGTGCCGCCGCCGGCCTCGATGTCTGCCTCGATGTGGCCGCGGATGGCGTCCATGTCGGTCGTCTCGACGGTGTTCAGCGGCTTCGCGACCGTCGCCTGGTTGTTGTAGAGGACGACGCCGAAGCGGTCGCCCGGGCGGAGCTGCTCCGTCAGCGAGGCGAGCGCGTCGCGGGCGACAGCGATCTTCGGGCGGGAGTCGGGTTCGTCGCCGCTCTCGTCCTCGTCGTAGTGGTACTCGTCGAACGGCGAGTCCATGGAGCCGGAGACGTCGAGCACGACGACGAAGTTGAGTCGTTTCCGCTCGAAGTCGTCGGCGTCGAGGCCGGAGTTCAGGCCGACCGAGAGGTAGCGTTCGGTCTCGCCCGACAGCGGGTCGGCCGAGACGGCGGGTGCGTAGCGCGGGCAGAACAGCGAGTCGCAGTCGCCGGCGCTCCCGGTGTCGAAGTAGTAGTCGTAGAAGAGCCCCTCGTAGGGCATGTCGCTGGGCAGCGGGAGGTACCCCTCCTCGACGTTCTGGCGGAAGTTGTTCACGTCCTTCGCGCCGCCGGCGGCGAGTCCGACGCTGTTCCCGGTGGAGGTCTGCGCGGAGTAGGTGACGTTCGCGCCGCCGCTGCCGCCATTCGAGCCGGCGCCACCGCCCTGGCCGATGTCGGCCGGGTCGAACTGCCAGTCGTCGACGAGGCTGCCCGGTGGCGCCGTCGTCGGGAGGTCGGTGGGCCCGTCCGTTGCGGGGTCGTTCCCCGGCGTCGAACTGGTGCTACAGCCGGCCAGCGACGCGGCCGTCGCCGTCGCCAGCGCGAGGAACGAGCGTCTCTTTCGTGGGGACATACGGCTCTCTTTTTTCGCGACGCACATAACGTGATTCCAAGGTGAAATCCCGATTTCAGCCAGCTCGCTGCCTGAGGCGGTGTCTCTGTGTCCGTCGGCTGCTCGTCGGCCCGCCGCCAATAAATCGGATGCCACTATACGAAAACGGCTCCCGGTGTCGCACGACGGTGCCGCCGGTCGGTAGCGAGCGCGGGAGTGTTCGGTCGCACGGGGCGACCCGGCGCGGCTCCACCCAGCTTCGGCTCCGCACACGGTCACGGGATGATTTTTTGTCGCTCCTGCCGAACAGTGGTCGTACCGACGAGGTGAGAGGACCCCCGCCCGGACCATGGAAGACGAGAGCCGATTATCGACGCACGACACAGGGAGGGAGCCGTTCGAGCTGGTCGTCGACGAGTCGCTCGCCGTGGTCGAGCGGCGCCGGCGCTGACGGCGGTGTCCCGAGGACGGCCAACTCCCGGACCTCGGAAACGCCCCACTTTTGACCGCCCTGTCCCTTCCTCCACGCATGACCGAGTTCGACCCCGAGCGCTTCGAGGCCGAGAAGTACGTCGACTACTTCCCCCAGCTCCAGCGCGCCTACAAGAACGCGTTCGAGACGATGAACGAGGAGTTCGACTCGACGCTCATCCACGGCATCGACCAGCAGGTGCTCAACGAGTCCGAGCCGTTCTACGACGAGGACGAGGGGTTCACCGTCGAGCTGCCCGACGACCCCTACGACCGGCTCACGGCCGTCGTCGTCGACGAGGAGAAGTTCGACGCGGTGATGGAACGCTACCGCGAGGAGATCCGGAGCGAGCTCCGTCGGGTGTTCGGGCTGTAGTCGGGTCCCGTTCCGGCGGGCTTCCCCGACGGCTGGTGGCGGCGCCGGGTGTCAGAGTTCGCGGCCGGTCTCCTGCTCTGCGACCTCCTCGACCCCTTCCGAGATGGCCTCCGTCGCACCGCCGTCTCGGAACCCGTCGATCGCCTCCAGTAGCACCGTGAGGACGTTCATGTCTGCCTGAGAGACGATACCGAGTAGCATAAACGTTCGCGCCATGCCGGACGCGGGTGAACGGAGGGGAACACCCGCCATCGCGGGGCGAATACGTGGTGCGCAAAGTTTAGGGACGCCCGTCCCGAAACTCGGAGCATGAGCACCGAGACACAGGGCGGCGACGACCTGGAGGAGCGCGTCACCAACTTCCTCCGTCGGAACTTCCCGCAGATTCAGATGCACGGCGGCAGTGCGGCCATCCAGGACCTCGACCGCGAGACGGGCGAGGTCACCATCCTCCTCGGCGGTGCCTGCTCCGGCTGTGGTATCTCCCCGATGACCATCCAGGCCATCAAGAGCCGCATGGTCAAGGAGATCCCCGAGATAGAGCAGGTCCACGCCGACACCGGCGGGGAGGGTGGCGGCCACGGCGGTGGCGGCGGCCAGTCCCCCTCGTTCCCCGGCGAGACCGTCGAGGACGGCGACGACGGCAACGAGACGGACGAAGGCCCGCAGGCCCCGTTCTGAGGCCGCCGCCGTCGAACCGACTTCGCTCCGGGCAAAACAACAGTTCTTAATCCTTCGTCCCCCCGAGGCCGAGTATGAACCCCACAGACGGGCGGAACGTCCTGTTCGTCGTGATGGACACGGTCAGGAAAGACCATCTGTCCGTCTACGGGTACGACCGCCCGACGACGCCCGGCCTGGAGGCGTTCGCATCGGAGGCCGCAGTGTACGAGGGTGCGGTCGCGCAGGCACCGTGGACGCTCCCGGTGCACGCCTCGCTGTTCACCGGGCTGTACCCGAGCCAGCACGGGGCCAGCCAGGAGAACCCGTATCTGGAGGGGGCGACGACGCTCGCAGAGACGCTCGCGGAGACGCATCGGACGGCGTGTTACTCCTCGAACGCGTGGATCACGCCGTACACCCATCTCACGGACGGCTTCGACGACCAGGACAACTTCTTCGAGGTGATGCCCGGCGAGTTCCTCTCCGGACCCATCGCCCGCGCCTGGAAGGCGATGAACGACAGCCCGACCCTCCGACGGGTCGCCGACTGGATGGTCTCGGTGGGGAACAAGATACACGAGTACACCGCCTCGGGCGAGGGCGCCGACTCGAAGACGCCGCAGGTCATCGACCGCACGCAGGAGTTCATCGCCGAGGCCGAGGCCGACGGCGAGCACTGGTTCCAGTTCGTCAACCTGATGGACGCCCACCTGCCGTACCACCCACCCGAGGAGCACCGCGAGGCGTTCGCCCCCGGCGTGGACTCGGCGACGGTGTGCCAGAACTCGAAGGAGTACAACTCCGGGGCGCGCGACATCGACGACGACGAGTGGGACGACATCCGCGGGCTGTACGACGCCGAGATACGCCACATCGACGCCGAACTCACGCGGCTGTTCGACTGGCTCAAGGCCGAGGGCCACTGGGAGGACACGCTCGTCGTCGTCTGTGCGGACCACGGCGAGCTGTTCGGGGAGCACGGCCTCTACGGCCACGAGTTCTGCATCTACGACCCGCTCGTGAACGTTCCCTGCATGGTCAAACATCCGGCGCTCGACCCGGGACGGTACGACCAGCAGTTCGAGCTGCTCGACCTCTACCACACCGTCCTCGACCACGCGGGCGTCGAGACGGCCGTCGGCGGCGGCGTCGACCCGGAGCCTGCCCGGTCGCTGCTGGACGACTCCCACGGCGACCGGGAGCAGGGCGAGTACGCCTTCGTCGAGTACTCCCGGCCCGTCGTCGAGCTCAAACAGCTCGAGGGGAAGGCCGCCGACGCCGGCATCACGCTCGACGAGGACTCCCGGTTCTACTCCCGGATGCGGGCGGCCCGCCGGGCGGACGGCAAGTACGTCCGCAACGAGCGCATCCCCGACGAGTTCTACCGGCTCGACGAGGACCCCGACGAGACCGACGACCGTCGCGGCGAGGGCGACCCGGTCGAGCGCGAGGTCGAGGCCGCCCTCGCCGAGTTCGAGGACCGCGTCGCCGACGAGTGGGACGGCAACTGGTCGACCGACGACGGCGACGGCGAGCTCGACGAGATGAGCGACACCGCGAAGGAACGACTACAGGACCTCGGGTACATGGAGTAGTGTGAGCGGGACATCTGGTGGGGCGTTCGGGGACCTGTTCGGTCGCAGGACGCTCGCGAAGATGGGGCTCGGGTTCGGCATCTCGCTGCTGCTCGTCTACCTGCTCGGGACTGCAGTCGGTTGGGAGCGCACGCTCGACCAGCTCGGGAGGGCCGACCCCGTCTGGGTCGCCGCCGGCTGTCTCTCGACGTTCCTCTGTCTGGCATCGTGGGGCCGGGCGTGGCAGATCGTCCTCGCCGTCGGCGGCGTCGAGGTCCCGTATCGCAAGCTCGTCGTCACCTACTTCGCGGCGACCTTTGCGAACTACGTCACCCCGTTCGGGCAGGCCGGCGGCGAGCCGTTCATCGCGTACGTGCTCTCGCGGGACACCGAGGCGGACTACGAGCAGAGCCTCGCGAGCGTCGTCACCGCGGACCTCCTGAACCTGCTCCCGTTCTTCAACTTCGCCGCGGTCGGCACCGCGTACCTCGTCGTCCAGACCTCGCTCGGAGACACGGAGACGGTCGGGAACCTCGTGCTCGCGCTGGGGCTGCTCGCGGTGAGCATCCCGCTCGTGGTCTGGTTCGCTTGGCGGCACCGCGACGCGGTCGAGGAACTCGTGGTCTGGGTGGTCCGCCCCGTCGCCCGCGTGACCAGCCGGGTGAGCGTCGACGGGACGCGCGGCCGCATCGAGCGGTTCTACGGCTCCATCGAGGACATCGCCGGCGAGCCCCGGGAACTCGCCCGGGCGCTCGGCTACTCCTACGTCGGCTGGCTGTTCTTCACGCTTCCGATGGTCGCCGCGCTCCGGGCCGTCGACGCGTCGATGCGGCTCCTGCTCGTGTTCTTCATCGTCCCCGCGAGCACCATCGCCGGGCTGGTGCCGACGCCGGGCGGACTGGGTGCGGTGGAGGGCGCGCTGACGGGATTGCTCGTCGAGATCGGCCGATTGCCCGCGGATACGGCGTTCGCGGTGACGACGCTCTACCGCGTCGAGAGCTTCGTGTTCGCGCTGCTCGTAGGTGGCATCGCGGCGCTGTGGGTGACGGCACGGGTGTGACCGCCGTCGGTGCCGTCGAAGCCGGGCACCGTCGCCGACCACGGGGCGTCGAAGCCGGGCCGTGCGTTCAGTCCCCTCGTTTCCGTCGAATCGACTCCCCGATACAGGCGACCCCGGCCAACGCACTCGCTATCGCCCCGGCCCCGAACGCGGTCTTCGGCTCGAAGTACGTTCGTCGCTCGAACCCGTGCCACTCGTTCTGATACCTGATCGCGATGTCGCCTCGTCCGGGACCGGGCAGTGCCCCCTCGTCCTCGAAGACGAACCGTTCGCCCTCCATCGCTCGCTGCACGACCCGTTTGTCCTCGGCCGAGAGGTCCTCGTAGTCGAACCGCCAGCGCACCCCCTCGGCTTCGTCGACCGTCCCGGTGTAGCTGAACTCGTACCGTACCGCACCGATGCCGAGCGCGGTCGTGACGACCAGGAGTAGCACCACTCCCACGAAGAAGAGCACGAAGACGGGCGAGGGGGCCAGTCCGGAGTCGCGCAGCGCCATACCGCCGGATTGACAGCTTAGTTAGGTAAAACTTTCGACAACCCGGTTCACCGCAGTCCCCGCGCCGCCTCCCACGCCCTGAGCAACCGCGTCGCCGTCTCGCAGACGGGTACGTCGACGTCGGCGTCCCGAACCTCCCCGGCACGGTCGACCACGTAGCCGGTGATGGCGTCGACCTCGGTGCGCCGGCCCGACTGGATGTCCTGCAGCATCGAGGAGGTGTTCGCGGCGGTCGCCTCGGCCACGTCCTCGACGCTCTCGACGGCCTCGCGGTTCGACAGGGACACGTCGTGGCCGCGGGCGACACGGGCGGTCTCGCGGGCGGCGTCACGGGCGAGCCCGTTGGCGACCCCGTCCAGCAGCGCGCCGTTCTCGCTGCGGGTGAGCGCGGTGACGGTGTTGATGCCGGCGTTGACCGCGAGCTTCTCCCAGAGGCGGCGGGGCATGTCGTCGACGACCGCGGCGACGAGGCCGCCGTCGACGAGGGCGCGTTCGAGCAGGTAGTCCGCGGGGCCGGTCCCGCCGTCGTGGACGCCGACCACGACCTCGCCGACGCCCGTGCACTCGACCCGGCCGGGCTCGTGGAGGATGGCCCCGTAGGTGACGGTGCCGGCGTAGACGGGGTAGTCGACGCGTGCGGCCAGGGTCGCCTCGTTGCCCATCCCGTTCTGGAGCGAGCAGACCGCGTCGAAGCTACCGGTGGCGAGGTCGCGTGCGGCGGTCTCGGTGTCGAACGCCTTCACCGTCACGAGCGCGAGGTCGGCGTCGAGGTCGGCTCCGTCGGTCGTCGCGTCGGGGTGGACGGTCTCCACGCCGCCGGGCGTCTCGACCCGGAGCCCTTCGGACCGGACGGTGGCGACGTGCGGGTCACGGCCGACGAGGGTGACATCGTGCCCGCCGCGCTGGAGGAGGCCGCCGAGCAGGCTGCCGAGGCTGCCCGCGCCGTAGACGACGATTCGCATGGCTCGACGTGGGTGGCCGACGGAGAAAAAGTGTGCCGGTCAGTCCTCGGTCCAGTAGTAGATGTCCTCCTTCTCGGTGCCGCAGTTCGGGCACTCGTCGGGGAGGTCGCTGTCGAGCTTGCCCATCTCGCCGCACTCCCAGCAGCGCCACATTAGCTCGCCCTCGCCGAACTCGTGGCCTGCACGATGGTGACCGATGCTCATGCCCTCGATGCCGTCCTCGGCTGTCACGTAGAAGCCGTGCTCGTCGAAGCCGCGGACGTGGCCGATCTTCGTGCCGTCCTCGGTGTAGATACCCGTGCCGAAGCTGATGCGTGGCTCCTCGTCCTGGTGGGACATGGTCGGAGAGACGGGAGCCAGAATCTTAAGTTATATGTCAACACATCTCATGGTCGGCTGCGCGGACACGGACAGTTCACACGGTCGGACCGCGAGCTATTTCCACCCGGTCCCCACACACTCACACACGATGATCGACCTACGCAGCGATACGGTCACGAAGCCGGACGAGGCGATGCGCGAAGCGGCCGCGTCAGCACCGGTCGGCGACGACGTGTACGAGGAGGACCCGACGGTGAACGAGCTCGAAACGGAGGCGGCGGAGCTCGTGGGCATGGAGGATGCGCTGTTCGTCCCGACGGGGACGATGGGCAACCAGGTGGCGGTGCGCACCCACACCGACCGCGGCCAGGAGGTGCTCTCGGGGCGGGAGAGCCACGTCGTGAAGTGGGAGCTCGGCGGGATGGCCCAGCTCTCGTCGCTGCAGGTGCGGACGTTCGACGGGGGCGAACGCGGGGCCCCGACGCCCGCGCAGGTTCGCGAGGGCTACGTCGCGGAGGACCTGCACCGGCCCGGCACGGGCCTGCTGACGCTTGAGAACACGCACAACTCGAAGGGTGGGGTGGCCATCACGCCCGACGAGATCGCGGCCGCGGCCGAGGCGGCACACGAGCTCGACGTGCCGGTGCACCTCGACGGCGCGCGCCTGTTCAACGCCGCGGTGTCGCTGGGCGTGCCGGCGAGCGACATCACCGAGCACGTCGACTCCGTGATGTTCTGTCTCTCGAAGGGGCTGGGAGCGCCGGTCGGCTCCATCCTCGCTGGCCCGGCCGAGTTCATCGACCGCGCACGGCGGAACCGGAAGCTGTTCGGCGGCGGGATGCGGCAGGCGGGCGTCATCGCCGGGCCCGGGCTGCAGGCGCTCGGGAACGTCGAGCGGCTGGCCGAGGACCACGAGAACGCGCGGACGCTGGCGGCCGGGCTGGACGAGCTTCCGGGCCTCTCGGCGACCGAGCCGGACACGAACATCGTGCTCGTGGACACGTCGGAGAGCGGGCTGACCGCGGAGACGTTCCTCGACCGATGTGCGGACGAGGACGTGCTGGGTTCGGCCTTCGGCGAGCACGTCGTCCGGTTCTGCACGCACTGGGGCGTGGACGAGGCGGCGGTCGCGGCGACGGTGGAGCGGGTCGAGTCGGCGCTCTAGTTCTTCCCCGAGCCTTCCTCCATGCCTTCCTTGAAGCCGAGCATGGTGCGCCGGAACAGCAGGTAGAAGAAGAAGATGAGCGCGAGCAGCACGACGACGACGAACAGCGTGAACGGGTCCTCGAAGAAGCCGTCGGCCTGTGCGGGGACGGGTGTCTGCATGGGTCTTCGTTTCGTGGCTCGAGACAAATGCGTTTCGACGTTTCCGGTGGGAACTGATGGGGCCGAGCCGTCGGTCGGTGGGTCTAGTGTCCCGTTATCTTTTCCCGTGGAAATCACTGCTGGCGGTGGTGTGTTACCGGCTATCAATCGCGGTGCTGTCTTGCGATTCTGGAAACACAAAGAGTTATCGAAGATATACAAACGTTCATGTTCGACGATGCCCATCCCTACGATATGGCGGACCTGTTGCCCTCCTCTCCGGACACGTCGGCTGCCGACGACGCGGAGCCTCGCGTCATCGGCCTCGACAGCGACGACGCCGACGACCTCATCGGGGCACTCTCCTCGTCGACGGCGCGTGAGGTGCTCACCGCGCTCCACGACGAACCCGCGACACCCTCCCAGCTCGCCGACGTGGTCGACACCTCCCTCCAGAACACGCAGTACCACCTGGAGAAACTGGAGGACGCCGACATCATCGAGGTGGTGGATACGGCGTACTCGGCGAAGGGAAGGGAGATGAAGGTGTACGCGCCGGCCGACCAGCCGCTCGTGGTCTTCGCCGGCGGTTCGGAGCAGTCGACGGGACTGAAGGCGGCTATCTCCCGACTGCTCGGTGCCTTCGGGCTGCTCGCGGTGGGGTCGTTGCTCGTCCAGCAGACGTTCGGTGGCGGACTCGGCTCGTTCTTCGACTTCGGCGGTGGGGGCCCCCCGAGCGGGGAGCCGCTCCCCCCACCGTCGACCGAGACGGTCGCGAACAACCCCAACGAGACGGCGACCACGGCGGTCGAGACGACGACGGCAGCGACACGTGTCGCGGCCGACACGGCCGGTTCGTCGGTCTCCCCGGGACTGGCGTTCCTGCTCGGCGGGGCGCTCATCCTCGCCGCTGGCTTCGCCTACTGGTACACCGCGAACCAGTAGGTGAAACGCGGCTTTGTGCTATCAGTATCTCTTTTGATACGTGTGTCGTTGGTCGACGTGGACCCCGGGGCTTCGGCCCTCCACCTGTCATGACACACGACCCCGGGGCACGTCGGCCGACGACCGACGCTACGGCACCCCTCTCCCCACATCCCCGTGTCTGACACCCGCTGCTCGGCGCTCACTCCCGTGTGTCGCGATCCCGCGCCCTCACCGAGAACTCCTCGACGAGCGTCCCGTCGGGCTGGACGATGCGCCCCGAGAGCCCGTCGTCGGTCGGTTCGAGCTCGGCGTGGCCGGGTCGGTTCCCCCGCGGCTGGGCGTGACTGCCGGGGTTCAGCAGGGTCACGTCGCCGGTGTCGACGACCGTCGGCCGGTGCGTGTGCCCGGAGACGACGAGGTCTGCCCCCTTCTCGCGGCCGAACATCGCCAGGCCGGTCGCGCCGCCGCTGCGGCGGTGTGTCACGGCGATGCGGACGCCTTCGTGCTCGACGACGCGTGCGGTCGGGAGGCGCTCGGTGACTGCCGGGCCGTCCGCGTTGCCGTGGACGGCGCGGAGTTCGGACGCCACCTCGTAGAAGGCATCGAGCGCGTCCGGCGAGACGAAATCGCCGGCGTGGACGACGAGTTCGGCGGCCCCGACCGCTTCGCTGGTCCGGCCGGTCAGTGCGTGGACGGTGTGTGAGTGCGTGTCTGAGCAGACGACGAGCATGCTCGGTCGTAGGTCCCCGGGGATGAGGTACGTTTCGTTCGACAGAAACCACTTTGGTGCCGCCGCCGCAACGTTGGGGCATGGCACAGGAGCGCGAGCGTCCCGAGGCGGAAGACGCACCACCCCGCGCAGTCGTCCTCGCGACGTTCGACTCGCTCGGCCCGCGGACGGCGGAGGGGGTCGCCGAGGAGCTCGACGTGGGCCGTGACCACGTCGCCGCGACGCTGTCGGCGCTCGTCGAAGCGGGCGAGCTCGAAGCGGCCGAGCTGGTGGACGGCGACGACGCGCTCACGGCGTACTACCTCTCCCCGGACGTCCATCCGGGCGGCAGCATCGACCCCGAGACGGCCCGTCGTGCGGCCGTCCAGCGCACCATCGCCGAGCTCGACGTGCCGGGCGTGAGCGAGATGATGCAGGACTGGCGGCGCGACGCGCTCGAACGCGCCTGGGAGTACCTCGCGGAGGAGGGTCGGGCCAGCGACCGGGCGTTCAAGCGCGAGGTGTACCCGGGCCACAAGGCGGGCTACGACACGCCCGACGCGTGGTGGGCGTTCCTCCGCCCGCGGCTCACCCGGCTCCCCGGCGTCGACGGGCCCTCCGACGACGGCTCCACCTGGACGTACGCCGGCCCCTGAAACGCGCCGTCGCCGCCCGAGAGGCTACCGAAGCCGCTCCGGAACGGTTTTTTGCCTGCATGTCAGTCGGGTAGACAATGGCCTCGAGCAAGTCAGTCGTCATCGCCGCACTCATCGCCAACGGCGCGATCGCGATCCTGAAGTTCGTCGGGTATCTCCTGACGATGAGCCCGGCGATGCTCTCCGAGACGTACCACTCCATCTCCGACACGGGTAACCAGGTGTTCCTGCTGGTCGGTATCCGCTACTCCGACAAGGACGCGAGCCGCAGCCACCCGTTCGGCTACGGGAAGGCACAGTTCTTCTACTCCTTCCTCGTCAGCGTGCTGCTGTTCGGTATCGCTGGCTGGGAGTCCGCGAAGCACGGCTACAACGCCATCATGCACCCCCACCTGCCCGAGATGCAGGACCCGACCCTGCTGGGCTTCACGTTCCCGGGGGTCTGGGTCAACTACGCCGTCCTCACCGGGGCCATCGTCTTCGAGGCCTGGGCCCTCTGGAAGGCGAACAAGGCGCTGAAGCTGCAGATGGAGAAACACGGCTGGTCGAGCTACCGCGAGGCGTTCCGCAAGACCAGCGACGTGACCACCCTCACCGCGTTCACCGAGGACACCATCGCGATGGGTGGTGCCGGCATCGCACTGTTCGGCGTCTACCTCACGCGGGCCACGAGGAACCCCATCTACGACGCCGTCTCGGCGCTGCTCATCGGGCTGTTGCTCATGTTCTTCGCCGTCGCGCTGGCGTGGGAGAACAAGCGCCTCCTGCTCGGCGAGTCCATGCCCGCGGACGAGGAGTCCGAGCTCCGTGACGCCATCGCGGCCGGCGACGGCGTCGTCTCCGTCAACGACTTCCGGACGGTGTACTTCGGTCCCGGCCGCCTCGTCGTCACCGCCGACGTCTCGTTCGAGGCCGGCCTCGACACCGCCGAGATCGACGACGCCATCGGCGCCATCGAGGCCGAGCTGAAGGGACGCGACAGCGCGGTGAAGACGGTGTATATCGAGCCGGAGACGAGGCTCGACGGCGGTTCGGGCACCGACGCGGCGGCGTAGCTCAGCTCGCCTCGGTCTCGAGCAGTCGACTGATCTCCTCCGGTTCGAGCACGTCGGTCAGGCCCTCACCGGCCTCCAGCCGAGCCAGTTCGTCGTCGTCGAGCATGTCCTGTAGGGCCCGCTGTGCGAGGCGTTCCCGGAGTGATTCGTCCAGATCGTCGAGGTCGTAGCCGGGCACTGGCATGTGGTACCATATGTCTCGATAGCTCTTAGCTCTGTGGGACTGGCGCACCACGTGTCGGACTGCTGGTCGTGACTGCGACTCGTTCGAACTGCTCGGTCGGGACGGAGCCGGCGGGCACCGCGGCCGGCTCGAAGACGGCGACGGTTCTGAACCCTCGCCTGGAGTCCGCGGACCACTCCTCGGTTCCTTGGTTTACAGTATATGTAAACTCACGTGCGGGGCGGGCGGTACCGTCCCACGACCGACGGGCACGAACCATTTTATCCGAAGCCGGCCAAAGGCGGATGTGGCCGACACCGACGCGTACATGCGGTTCTTCCCGTACGACACGCCCTACGCCAACCAGGACAGCGCGATGACGCGCATCCATACGTCCCTGGAGCGCGGCCAGGACGTGCTGTTCGAGGGTGCCTGTGGGACGGGGAAGACCCTCTCGGCGCTTGCCCCGGCACTGGAGTACGCACGCGACGCCGACAAGACGGTCGTCATCACGACCGACGTCCACCAGCAGATGCGCCAGTTCGTCGCGGAAGCCCGGGCCATCACCAGACAGGAGCCGATCCGCGCGGTCGTCTTCCGTGGGAAGGCCTCGATGTGTCACATCGACGTGGGCTACGAGGAGTGCCAGGTGCTCCGCGACAACACCCGCGAACTGGTCGACACGCGGCGCGAGGCCGCGGAGCTCCGCGAGCGCGAGCGCGAGCTGCTGGCACAGGCCCAGACGGGCGAGACCGACGCCGCGGAGGCCCGGCAGGCGGTCGTGGACGAGCTCGAGAGCGTCGAGGAGCGCGCCACCGCCATCTCGGAGGAGAAGAACGTCTGCGACCACTACCGGAACAACCTCACCGGCGACGTCGAGGGGTTCCGGTCGTGGCTGTTCGACGACGTGCGCACGCCGGACGACGTGTACGACTACGCGGGTGAGCGGACGATGTGCGGCTACGAGCTGCTGAAGGAGTCGATGGAGGGCGTCGACCTCGTCGTCTGCAACTACCACCACCTGCTCGACCCGAACATCCGCGAGCAGTTCTTCCGCTGGCTGGGGCGCGAGCCGGAGGACGTCATCACGGTGTTCGACGAGGCGCACAACGTCGAGGGTGCCGCCCGGGACCACGCGACCCGCACGCTGACCGAGCAGACGCTCGACGCGGCGCTCGAGGAGCTGGATGAGAGCGACGACAGCCGCGCCGAGCGCGCGGAGAACGTCCTCCGGCCGTTCCGGAACGCGCTCGTGGAGACGTACGAGGAGTCGTTCGGCTTCGGCGAACGCGAGCGCGTCGGCGACGACTGGGTCGACGTGACCGTCGCCAACGAGGACAAACGGGACGACCTCACGCTCGCGTTCCTCCGGCTGTACAGCGGCCCGGGCTACAAGACCGACCTCGAGGCGGCGGTGACGCTCGGCTCGGACCTCGACGACGCCTACGAGGAGGCGTACAAGAACGGCGAGGCGACGACCAGACAGGAGTCACAGACCCTGCAGGCGGCGGGCTTCGTCGGGGCGTGGATGCGCGAGGGCACCGACGAGGGGCTCTACCCGGTCGCCTCGGTCCGTCGCGACCAGGGCACCGACGAGGTGTACGGGCGAGCGGAGCTGTACACCTGCATCCCGCAGGACGTGACGCGGGACCTGTTCGAGGAGGTCCACGCGACGGTGCTGATGAGCGCGACCCTGCGCCCGTTCAACGTCACCAACGACGTGCTCGGGCTGACCGAGCCGGTGACGATGGCGTTCGGGCTGCAGTTCCCGCCCGAACGGCGGCGCACCTACGCCGTCTCGACCCCGGCGCTGTTCGCCAGCGCCCGCAACGACGCCGACGTACAGGAGACCGTCGGCTCGACGCTCGCCGACGCGGTGCGGTTCACCCCGGGCAACACGCTCGTGTTCACGCCGAACTACGCCGAGGCCGAGCGCTACGCCACCCGCCTGCGCGGCGAGACCGACGCGACGGTGTACCTCGACGAGCCGGGGGTCCGCGCGGAGGACCTGCGCCAGCGGTTCACCGACGACGAGAACGGCGTGCTGTTCACGTCGCTGTGGGGCACCCTCTCCGAGGGGGTGAGCTTCGACGGCGACGACGCCCGCTCCGTCGTGGTCCTCGGCGTACCGTACCCACACCTCGACGACCGCGCCGAGGCCGTCCAGGAGGCCTACGGCGAGGCGTTCGGCCGCAAGGGCGAGCGCGAGGCCGGCTGGCGCTACGCCGTCGAGATCCCCACCATCAGGAAGACCAGACAGGCCATCGGCCGGGTCATCCGCTCGCCCGAGGACTTCGGTGTCCGCATCCTGCTCGACGAGCGCTACACCGCAAAGAGCAAGGGTGAGATGGGAAAGTACAGCGTCCGGGACACGTTCCCGGTGGAGGAGCGCGACGAGATGCTGGACCTCCAGCCGGAGAAGCTGAAGTTCGCGATGCTGAACTTCTACCAGGATATGGACGGCTACGACGGCGAGCCGCCGCAGCCGTGACGGGTTTGTAGGTCGACGAAGGTTACTTGCAACCGGGGATACCATCACTGTGATATGTGCCGTCCGACCCGCCGGAAGCTCCTGACCGTTACCGCCACTCTATCCTGCGCGGCCGCAGGCTGTCTCTCCACCACCGGCACCCGAAACGGTCCGGAGCCTACGACGGGCCAGCAGACAACTAGCCATACCGAGACCGTCTCCGGGACGCCAGCCCCGACAGAGCCTGGGACGACCGCTCCGGTAACCGACGGGAGTGCTGGCACGGCGGAGTCCTGCCGTGATGGGTACCAGTCAATCGAACCGTACTGGGTCGTGGAGAGCTACGGCCGACTCGCCGGGTATCGACTCGCAATCGAGGACCGGTCTATGTCGGTGGGCGAGACGCTCGTCGCGACGCTTGAGAACGTTTCGGGCGAGACCAACAGCACCGGGAACAAGGGCAAGTTCGACATCCAGTACCGCGACACGGACCGATGGCGCACCGTCTTCGGCCGCGAGGAGGTGTTCGCAGGCTGGTCGGACGAAGGCGTGACGCACAGCCCCGGGGACGGGTTCCGGTGGGAACTCACGTTCACACAGGACGGTGCGTCGGACGCAGTTCGCCACTCACCGACGTACCAGGTCTGTGCGCCGCTCAGGAGCGGGGAGTACCGGTTCGTGTACTGGGGCGTCACGTCCGAGAAGGAGGCCGAGACCGACTACGAGACGGACTACGGCGTCGCAGCCAGGTTCTCCGTCCGCTCGTGAGCCTGTTCGGGATACGCCGAATACAGCCGCTCGTCGGCCGTCCGAGGCACCGAAACCGACTCTGGTGACGTGTGGAGCAGCCGCTCGGGAGTGTGAGGGTTGTAGAACGAAATTATCGGCCGGTCGCGGGATGCGACGGACGAAACTCGTAGTTAGTTACGGACGACGTTCGTCGCGCGGGGGCCCTTCGGGGCGTCCTCGATGTCGAATTCGATCTCCTGTCCCTCTTCGAGGTCCGGTCCGCCAACGTCCTCCATGTGGAAGAAAACGTCCTCGTCCGCATCCTCAGTCTCGATGAAACCGTAGCCGCCTGTGTCGTTGAAGAAGTCAACCTTACCGTTTGCCATTACGATAATATATTCAGGCGGCTGAGGGATAAGGGTTCCGAGGGTCGCGGTACCACGATGGGGGATGCAGGTTCACACGGGCCAGGAAGCTCTCAGGCTGGCAACGAGATGCGCCCGGCGACCTCCCGGTACTGAGCGTCGAAGAACTCCAGCTCGGTCACGGTCCACGTCACCGGCTCCACGTCGTACTCTGCAGCACGCTCCGCACTCGCCATGTCGCCGTCGCGGGCGAGTGTCACGTGTGGCGTGTAGTCTTCGCCCTCCAGCCCGTCGATTGCGCCGAACTCGTCGACCAGCGAGTCGTGCAGTTCGCGCAGGCCGGGGCTCTCGACGGCGAGGTAGACGACCGGCGCGGTGCCGACGGTGGGCTGTGCGAAGTAGTCGACGCCCGTGACCTGCACCTCGAAGGCGGGCTGGCCGCGGAGGGCGCGGCGGACCTCGTGGGTGCGGGCGTCGAAGTGGTCCGGGTCGCCGATGCGCTTTGCCAGCAGGGTGTGTTCGTCGCGGACGCGCTCGAAGCCAAAGAGCGCCGGCTGGAGCTCGTGGGCGAGCCGCGAGACCGAGCCGGGGACCGGGACGTTCAGGCTGAACACGGTCGTACTCGGCAGTCGCGGGAGAAGAGGCTGGCGGTCAGAGGCGGTCGGTCAGCCACAGGACGATGATGACGACGATGGCCAGCCCGAGCACCGGCTTGAACGGCCCGAGGAGCCAGCCAAGCAGGCCGAGCAGCTCGCTGATGACCTCCAGTGCGATCCAGACGACGACGAGGCCGAGGATGACCAGCAGGAGCGACTCGGCCTCGATGTCGCCTCTGTCGTCGATTCCATCGAACATGGGCGCCAGTTATCCGGGGTGGTGTAAAAAACCACGGCCAATTCGTGCGGGGTGTTCGCACGAACCGCGAAATCGCCTGACGTGCAAGCGTTGCCTGCCCGCAAGGCTTTAATAGCGGCCTCGTTGTATGAGTGAGTACGATGAGGCAACACCGCGACTTCCGCGCTCGCACTTCTTCGGCGAGCGGTGTTGCCGTCCGACGACCGCGACCACGACCGGCCCGTTAGGGCCACACTCATTCATCCCCAGCGCTGGGCACAGTTTGCAACTAACTCCGGCGGACGTCAGTCCGCCAGTTTCCACGACATTCAATGACACACACGACATCGGACGGCAGCACACAGGAATCGGGCGGGAAGGTAGCACTCGCGTTCTCGGGCGGGCTGGACACGACGGTCTGTGTCCCGCTGCTCGAGGAGGAGTACGGCTACGACGAGGTCATCGGCGTCACCGTCGACGTCGGCCAGCCGGCGGCCGAGTTCGACGAGGCCGAGGAGACGGCCGAGGCGCTCGGGCTGGAGCACTACGTCGTCGACGCGAAACAGGCGTTCGCCGAGCTCTGCCTCGACTCCGTGACCGCGAACGCGACGTACCAGGGCTACCCGCTCGGCACGGCGATGGCCCGCCCGGTCATCGCGGAGGCCATCCTCGAGGTCGCCATCGAGCAGGGCTGTACCGGCATCGCTCACGGCTGTACGGGCAAGGGCAACGACCAGCTCCGCTTCGAGGCAGTCTGGCGCGACTCCGACCTCGAGGTCATCGCGCCGGTGCGCGAACTCGGGCTCACTCGCGAGTGGGAGCAGGAGTACGCCGCCGAGAAGGAGCTGCCCGTCGAGGGCGGCAACGAGGGCGACTGGTCGGTCGACACGAACCTCTGGAGCCGCTCGGTCGAGGGGAAGAACCTCGAGGACCCGAGCTACCAGCCGCCGGAGGACATCTACGAGTGGACCGACGCGCCCACGGGCGAGACGACGACCATCACCGTCGAGTTCGAGCAGGGCTACCCCGTCTCGGCGACCACGGCCGACGGCGAAGGCGGCGAGCTCGATGCGGTCGAGCTCATCGAGTTCCTCAACGAGTACGCCGGCGCGTACGGCGTCGGCCGCACGGACATGATGGAGGACCGCATGCTCGGCCTGAAGGTGCGTGAGAACTACGAGCACCCGGCCGCGACGGTGCTGCTCACCGCACACGAGGCGCTCGAACAGCTCGTGTTCACCGCCGACGAGCGCGAGTTCAAGCCCCAGGTCGAGCACCAGTGGGCGAAGAAGGCCTACGAGGGGCTCATCGACGCGCCCATCATGAAGTCGCTGAACGCCTACGTCGCGGCGAGCCAGGAGAACGTGACCGGCACGGTGACGGTGAAGCTCCAGGGCGGGACGGTCCGCCCGGTCGGTCGCGAGAGCGAGCACGCCGTCTACTCCGAGTCGGCGGCGTCGTTCGACACGGAGACCGTCGACGGCATCGCACAGGCGGATGCGACGGGCGTCGCCAAGTACCACGGCTTCCAGGCCCGCCTCGCCAACGCGGGCGGCACGGACGAGGACGAGACAGATGTCGAACTCACCGCGGACGACTGAGATGGCCGGCTTCGGCGGCGACGACGGCGAGTTCACCCTCGACGGCGACGACGGCGACAGCCTCGGCGGGAGCGACGGGACCGCGGTCCGCGGCGACCGCTTCAGCGGCGGCCCGGCCCGTGGCTTCCTCTCGTCGCTCGCCGCCGACGAGCGCATCTTCGCGGCCGACGTGGCCGTCGACCGCGCGCACGTCGTCATGCTCGCCGAACAGGACGTCATCGAGGACGACATCGCCGCCGAGATACTCACCGCGCTGAACGTCGTCGAGGTCGAGGGCCACGCGGCCCTGCCCGCGGGCGAGGACGTCCACGAGGCCATCGAGACGGCCGTCGTCGAGCAGGTCGGCCCCGACGGCGGGAAGATGCACACCGCCCGCTCGCGCAACGACGAGGTGGCGACCTGCATCCGGTACCGCCTGCGCGAGGACCTCCTCGACGCGGCGACGGCGGTCTGTGACCTGCGTGCCGTGCTGTTCGAGGCCGCCGAGGCGCACGCCGAGACGACGATGCCCGGCTTCACGCACCTGCAGCACGCCCAGCCGACGACGGTGGGGCACTACCTGCTGTCGTACGAGTCGGCGCTGGCGCGCGACACCGAGCGCCTCCTCGACGCCTTCGAGCGCGTGAACCGGTCGCCGCTCGGCGCGGCCGCGTTCGCCGGCACGCCCTTCGACGTGGACCGCGAGCGCACGGCCGAGCTGCTCGGCTTCGACGAGGTCATCACGAACGCGACCGACGCCGTCGCCGCCCGTGACTTCCTCGTGGAGTCGGCGGCCGCGCTGGCCGCGCTCGCGACCACGCTGTCGGGGCTCGCGGAGGACGTCGTCCTCTTCGCGAACCAGGGCTACCTCGAACTCTCGGACGACTACTCGTCGACCTCCTCCATCATGCCCCAGAAGAAGAACCCGGACACGTTCGAGCTCGTCCGCTCGGTCGCGGGCGACGCCTCGGGCAGTCTGACGGGGCTGCTGACGACGCTGAAGGGGCTGCCCCGCGCGTACAACCGCGACCTGCAGAACGCGACGCCGCACGTCTGGGCGACGGTCGACGCCGTCACCGAGGCGACCGAGGTCGCGGCGGGCGGGGTCGCCACGGCGACGTGGAACGAGGAGACGCTGGCCGCGGAGGCCGGCTCGAACTTCTCGACCGCGACGGGCGTCGCCGACCTGCTCGCGATGGCCGGCCTGCCGTTCCGCACGGCCCACGAGGTCGTCGCGACGGCCGGCGAGCTCGCGAGCGCGGCCGGCACCGAGCCCGACTACGCCATCATCGACGAGGCGACCGAGCAGACCCTCGGCGAGTCCATCGCGGCGTACGTCGAGCGCGAGGCGGTCGAGACGGCGCTGGACCCGGCCGCCAGCGTGACGATGCGCGACTCGGCCGGCGGCCCCGCACCCGACGCCGTCGCCGACGCGCTGAACGAGGCCGAGCGCTCCCTCACCAGCGACCGGGCGGTCGTCGAGGGCATCGCCGAGGGTATCGCCGCCGCCCACGACGAACTCACCGCAGAGGTGACCGACCATGTCTGAGCACGACGCCGCGGTGGCCCCACGCCCACCACTGCCACCAGTCCCCCGACGGGGACGACATATTTAGAACTCGATAGTAGAAACCGGGTTCACACGTTATTGGTCGCTTCAAACCAGTTAGAGGCATTGCTGGTTTTGTAAATTATTTTGTAGGTTCGGAATCTTTAAGTGATGTCGGGCTCGAACGTCAGGTGATGACAGAATGCGTCGAATGCGGGGCAGCACTGTCCCTGCACGAGGACCTCGAAGCCGGAGAGATCGTCGACTGTACCACCTGCGGTGCCGAGCTCGAAGTGATCGACACCGACCCCGTCACGCTGGACGTGGCGCCCGAGCTGGCCGAGGACTGGGGTGAGTAGGATGACGGGGCTGGCACAGGCACTCCCGACGCTGGACTGCGGGTCGAGGTGGGCGGCGTGAAGGTCGGACTGCTCTACTCGCGCATCCGCCGGGACGAGAAGCTCCTGCTCGCGGAACTGCGCGACCGCGACCACGAGGTCGTCAAGATCGACGTGCGGAAACAGCAGTTCGACCTCCACGAGGCCCCCGACTCGTTCGACGGGCTGGACGTGGTGCTCGACCGCTGTATGGCGACCTCGCGGAGCCTCTACGCGACGCAGTTCTGCGAGGCGTACGGCATCCCGGTCGTCAACGCGGCCGAGACCGCCGACATCTGCGCGGACAAGGCGAAGACGAGCCTCGCGCTCGCCGACGCGGGCGTCCCCACGCCCGACACGAAGGTCGCGTTCACGACCGACGCCGCCCTCGAGGCCATCGAGTCGTTCGGCTACCCCTGCGTCCTCAAGCCGGTCGTCGGCTCGTGGGGTCGCCTGATGGCGAAGGTCGAGTCGCGCTCGGCCGCCGAGGCCATCCTCGAACACAAGTCGACGCTCGGGCACTACGAGCACTCGGTGTTCTACGTCCAGGAGTTCGTCGGCAAGCCGGACCGCGACCTGCGCGTCCTCGCCACCGACGGCGAGCCCGTCGCGGCGATGGCCCGCTCGTCGGACCACTGGCTCACGAACGCCGCGAAGGGCGCGGACACCGAGGAGTTCGACCTCGACGACGAGGTCTGCGACCTCGTCCAGCGCGCCAGCGACGCGGTCGGCGGCGGGCTCCTGGGTGTGGACCTGATGGAGACCGAGGAGGGCGGCTACACCGTCCACGAGGTCAACCATACCGTCGAGTTCAAGTCGCTCAACGACGCGACCGCCGTCGACGTGCCCGCGACGGTCGTCGACTGGCTGGAGTCGGTCGTGGAGCCCGGCCTCGACACGGATGCGGCGGAGGTGACGGCGTAGTGGGGACCACCGCTGCGGCCGACGCCGACGCCGAGACGGAGACCGTCACCGCGGGCGTCGTCGGTGGCTCCGGCTTCGCCGGCGGCGAGCTCCTGCGGCTGCTCGACGGCCATCCGAACGTCGAGCTCGTGCAGGCGACGAGCCGCGAGTACGCCGGCAAGTCCATCGGCGGGGTCCACCCGAACCTCCGCGGGCGCGAGCTGCGCTTCTCGGAGCCCTCGGCGCTCGAATCCGTCGACGTGCTGTTCACCGCGACGCCCCACGGCATCACGATGGAGCACGTCGAGGAGTACACGGACGCCGCGGACCTGCTCGTCGACCTCTCGGCGGACTTCCGCCTCGCCACCGAGGGACAGTACGACGAGTGGTACGACGGCCACACGGCCCCCGAGTACCTGGAGGTGGCCGAGTACGCGCTGCCCGAGCTCAACCGCGAGAACCTGGGGGACGCGGACATCATCGCCTCGGGCGGCTGCAACGCGACGGCGACGCTGCTCGGGCTGAAACCGCTCGCAGATGCCGGCGTCCTCGGCAGCGAGGCGCAAGGCGCCTCGGATACGTCGAGCGGCGGTGAGCCGCGAGACGGCGCGGACGTCGTCGTGGACGTGAAGGTCGGCAGCAGCGAAGGCGGCGCTGGCGGCGGCGCGGCCTCCAGCCACGCCGAGCGCTCGGGCGTCGTCCGCCCGTACGCGCCGACGGGCCACCGCCACGAGGCCGAGATCGAGCAGTGGCTCGGGCTCTCCGTCTCCTTCACCTGCCACGCCGTCGACATGGTGCGGGGCGCGAGCGCGACCTGCCACGTCTTTCCGGATGGACCGGTCTCGAAGAAAGAGCTCTGGACGGCCTACCGCGGCGCGTACGAGGCGGAGCCGTTCGTCCGGCTCGTCGCCGGCGGTTCCGGGTCGTACCGCTACCCCGAACCGAAGGCCGTCGCCGGGACGAACTACGCCGACGTGGGGTTCGAGCTGGACCCCGGCAACGAGCGCGTCGTCGTGTTCTCGGCCATCGACAACGTGATGAAGGGCTCGGCCGGGCAGGCGGTCCACGCCGCCAACGTCGCGCTCGGCTTCGAGGAGACCGCCGGACTCGAGTTCGCGGGGCTGCACCCCGTGGGGAGTCCGTAGATGTCGGTTGTGGTCAAAGTCGGCGGTGCGCGTGCCGTCGACCCCGAAGGCGCGCTCGCCGACGTAGCGGACCTCGTCGAGTCGGGCGAGGACGTCGTCGTCGTCCACGGCGGCTCGACCGCGGTCGACGACACCCTCGAATCGCTCGGCATGGAGCCCGAGTACGTCGAGACGCCCGGCGGCGTCGTCGGGCGCTTCACCGACGCGGACGCCGTCGAGGTGTTCCAGATGGTGCTGCCCGGCAAGCTCAACACGGGGCTCGTCGAGTCGCTCCAGAGCGAGGGGGTCGACGCGGTCGGGCTCTCGGGCGTCGACGGCGGCCTGCTCGAAGGGCCGCGCAAGTCCGCCGTTCGCGTCCTCGAAGACGGGAAGAAGAAGATCCGCCGCGGCGACCACTCCGGCACCATCGAGTCGGTGAACGTCGACCTCCTCGAGACCATGCTCTCGGGCGGCTACACGCCCGTCGTGACCGTCCCGATGCTCGGCGCGGAGGGCGACGGCACGTACACCGCGGTCAACGCCGACGCCGACCGCGCCGCCGCTGCGGTGGCTGGCGCACTCGGCGCGGACCTCGTGGTCCTCACGGACATCTCCGGGGTCTACGCGGACCCCGACGACGAGTCGACCCGCATCGACACCGTCGAGACGGCGGCCGACTGGGACGCCCTCGAAGCCGCGGCGGAGGGGTTCATGACCCGGAAGGTGCTCGCGGCCGAGGAGGCACTCGACGGCGGCGCGTCCTCCGTCGTCGTCGCCACCGCGAACGCCGACGCGCCCATCCAGTCCGCACTGGCCGGCGACGGGACGACGCTGCTGCCGAGTGCGCTCGGTGACGACACCGATGCCGACGCCGACGAACCGGAGGTGAGTCAGTAGATGCCCACCGACTTCGTCTTCTCGCGCAAGCCCATCACCATCGAGCGCGGGGAGGACGTGTTCCTCTACGACGACTCGGGCACCGAGTACCTGGACGTGGGCGCGAGCTACGCCTGCGTGCCCGCCGGCCACGGGCACCCCGACGTCGTCGAGGCGGCCCAGTCACAGCTCGCCGACCTCACCTACGTCCAGGGCTCGTACCCGACGAGCGCCCGCGACGAGCTGTACGAGAAGCTGTCGTCGGTCGCCCCGCCGGGGGTGGAGAACGTCTGGCTCTGTAACTCCGGCACCGAGGCCAACGAGGCGGCGCTGAAGTTCGCCCGTAGCGCCACTGACGGGACCAAGTTCGTCGCGACGAAGAAGGGGTTCCACGGCCGGACGATGGGCGCGCTGTCGACCACCTGGAAGCCCAAGTACCGTGCGCCGTTCGAACCGCTGCTCGACGACGTGGAGTTCGTGGACTACGGCGACAGCGAGGCCATCCGCGAGGCCGTCGACGACGAGACGGCCGCGGTCATCCTCGAACCCGTCCAGGGCGAGGGCGGCGTGAACCCCAGTACCACGGAGTTCCTGCAGTCCGCCCGCGAGGCGACGGCGGACCACGGCGCGGCGCTCGTCTTCGACGAGGTACAGACCGGGCTCGGTAGAACGGGGACGTTCTGGGCCTGCGAGGCCGCGGGTGTCGTCCCCGACGTGGTGACGACGGCGAAGGGACTCGCGAACGGGCTTCCCATGGGGGCGACGCTCTGTACCGACTGGGTCGCCGAGGACGCCGGCCCACACGGCTCGACGTTCTCCGGTGGGCCCGCCGTCTCCGCGGCGGCGACGGCGACGCTCGACACCATCGTCGACGCGGACCTGCCCGGGCAGGCGGCCGAGGTGGGCGAGTACCTCGTCGACCGCCTCTCCGAGCTGCCGGTGCGGGACGTGCGCGGCGAGGGCCTGCTCGTCGGCGTCGAGATCGGGCGCGGCGCGAACCGCGTCCTGCGCGACCTCGCGATGAACCACCAGGTCCTCGCGCTGCCGGCGGGGCGGACCGTCGTGCGCCTGCTCCCGCCGCTGACGTTGCGAAAGCGCCACGCCGACGAGGTCGTCGGGGCGCTCGAAGCCACGCTGGAGGTGACGGAGGCGTGAGCGACGCGGCCGACGGTGGCGGGGTCTCCGACGCCGCCGCGCGGGAGCTGCTCGAATCCATGGTCGCCATCCCGTCGCCGACCGGCGAGGAGCGCGCGGCCGCCGAGCACCTGCGCGACTTCCTGCGGGACCACGGCCGCGAGGCGTGGCTGGACGACGTGGGCAACGTCCGCGCGCCGGCCGACGACGCGGTGCTGCTGACATCCCACGTCGACACCGTCCCGGGCGACGTGCCCGTGGGCATCGATGGCCCGGACGAGACCGACGACCCCGTGCCCTGGGGCGGCGACGACGAGGCACCCCAGGATGCCGCCGTCCTCCGGGGCCGGGGAAGCGTCGACGCGACCGGCCCGCTCTGTGCGATGGCCGTCGCGGCGGTGCGGACGGGCGTCTCCTTCGTCGGCGTCGTCGGCGAGGAGACCGACTCCCGGGGCGCGCGCCACCTGGTCGCGGAGCGCGAGGTACCCGACGCGGTCGTCAACGGCGAACCCTCGGGCTGGGACGCCCTGACGCTCGGCTACCGCGGCTTCCTCGCCGGGACCTACCGCGTCGAGACCGAGGCGGGCCACACGTCGCGCCCGGAGCTAAACGCCATCCAGCACGCGATGGCGTGGTGGAACCGGGTCGAGGCCGCGTTCGACAGCCCGGACGATGCCGTCTTCGAGTCGGTGACCGCAAAGCCCGTGGACGTGTCCGGCGGCGTCGCCGACGACGGGCTCTCCGTCGCGGCGACGGTCGACGTGCAGTTCCGCATCCCGCCGGGCAGCAGCGCCGAGGAGATACGCGAGGTAGTCGAGGCCGAACTCGACGCGGGCACCGTCGAGTGGCGCGACGCCATCCCGCCCGTGCTCGACAGCCCGCGCAGCGCGGTCGGGCGAGCGTTCCGCGTCGGCATCCGAGAGCGAGGGGGCTCCCCTCGCCTCCTCAAGAAGACCGGAACGGCCGACGTGAACCTGTTCGCCGGCGCGTGGGACTGCCCGATGGCCACCTACGGCCCGGGCGACTCGGCCCTCGACCACGCACCGGACGAACGCCTCGCACTGCCCGAGTACGACCGCGCCATCGCGGTCCTCGAGACCGTCTGCGACGACCTGCAATGAGCACACACACCGACGTGACATCACCGAACCCAGCACAGCCACCGAAGCACTTCCTCACCGTCGACGACCTGTCGGCGGCCGAGCTCCAGTCCGTGCTCGACCTCGCGGCCGAGTACAAGCGCGCCGTCGAGGACGGCGAGCCCCACGGCGAACTCGGCGACAAGACCCTCGCGATGCTGTTCGAGAAGCCGTCGACGCGAACCCGCGTCTCCTTCGAGACGGGGATGACCCAGCTCGGCGGCCACGCCGTCTTCCTCGGGCCCGAAGACACCCAGCTCGACCGCGGCGAACCGGTGAAGGACACCGCCCGCGCGCTCTCGGGCTACGTCGACGCGATCATGGCTCGCGTGTTCGACCACGACGACCTGGCCGAGCTGGCGGCCTACGCCGAGGTGCCGGTGGTCAACGGCCTGACCGACGACGCGCACCCGTGCCAGACGCTCGCCGACCTGCTCACCATCAAGGAGCTGTTCGGCGGCTTCGACGACGTGACGGCGGCGTGGGTCGGCGACGGCAACAACGTCGCCAGTTCGTTCGCCGTCGGCTGTGCGATGGTCGGCATCGACCTCACCGTCGCCTGCCCCGAGGGCCACGGGCTGGCCGACGAGGTGCTCGAGGCGGCAGCCGAGGTCGGGACCCCGCCGACGGTGACGACCGACCCGGCGACCGCCGTCGCTGACGCCGACATCGTCTACACCGACGTCTGGGTGAGCATGGGCGAGGACGACGACAAGGTCGACGACTTCGACGGTTTCACGCTGAGCGAGTCGCTGCTCGACGGCACCGACGCGAAGGTGATGCACTGCCTGCCGGCGGTCCGCGGGCAGGAGATCACCGAGGAGACCATCGAGAGCGACCGGTCGGTCGTCTGGCAGCAGGCCGAGAACCGGATGCACGCCCAGAAGGCGCTGCTCGCGACGCTCGTCGGGTAGACCTCAGTCGTGGCGGTGGGGCCACTGGCTGGTCTCGACGAAGCTCGTCGACCCACAGACAGCGCACTCCGTCGGGGATTCGTACACGTGGTCGCCGCCGTCGATGTGTTCGGCGACGGTCCCGGCGTACACTATCTGGCAGTCAGCACAGACGTACAGCTCCGGCCGCTCCGGTGAGTGTGCCATACAATAGCTTGGCACTCTGGATAGATATATATGTGGTCTGATAGCTCCGGTAAAGAATGGGGGGTCGGTCCCGGTCGTGTGCTGCCGGGTCGACGCCGTCGTCGCCTCCCCGCTCCCGGTCGACCGGGCCGGCACGATTGTTGAACCCCGCTCACCGGTTCGCGGTCGCTCGGTTCTCCGACGCCACGAGGGGGCCAGTCAGGCCGAACACACTGCCGGAGACGACGCGGGCGGCAGGGCTCATCGCGTCCGGGTGCGGTCACGCCGACCGCGAGGGAAAAGAGCGAAGGTGTCGAAGCGAGCAGCTAGACACGATGACAGAGCCGCTCCGCGCCCGCGCCGGCGAGCTCGAGACCGACGAGATACTCGCCGCCCTCCGGGAGGGACGCCGCGTCCGTATCGTCACCGAACTGCTCGGGTCGGACCACGAGGTGACGCTCAGGCACGACGGCACGATCTTCTACTGCGACACGCCGACGACGCTCCACAAGCACGAGACCGAGGACGAGATGCGGCAGTGCATCGAGAACCAGGGCTACGCGCCGACGCGGGAGGAGTAGCCGGGTCGAGGTGGGTAGCCTTTAGGTCACACCGGCCGTGCGTTCGCCCATGAGCGACGCCTCCCCCGACGACCTCGGCGACCTGCTCGAACAGCCCGAGCCGGGCTTCCGGCAGGTGATGAGCTGCGTCTTCGGCATCCACGAGCACGAGACACGCACGTACCTGCTGCTGCTCGACCAGCCCGGCAGCACCGTCGAGGAGCTGGCGAACCAGCTCGAACGCGACCGCAGCAACGTCAACCGCTCGCTCTCGACGCTGCTCGACCGGGGGCTCGTCGAACGCGAACGCAGACTGCTCGACTCCGGCGGCTACGTCTACCAGTACACCGGCGTCGAACTGCCCGAGGCGAAGGAGATGCTCCACGGGGCGCTCGACGAGTGGACCGAGCACGTCCACGGGGTCATCGAGACGTTCGACGGCGACGCCTGAGCCCGCGAATTCGGCATCACTTCGCACGAACCTGCGCCTTTTTCCCCGCGTAGCGCCACCCCCCCATAATGAGTTCGCTCTCGCTCTCGGCCGAGGCTCCCTCGGCACCGCCGGCCGCCGTCGACGGCGTCTGGCTCGAATGCATCGACTGCGGCGACGCCTACGCGCCGTTCGACTCCGTCCGCTACACCTGTGACTGCGGTTCGCTGCTGGAGGTCCGCTACGAGGACCTGCCGACCTGGGACGACTTCGCCGGTCGCGGCGTCTGGCGCTACGCGGCCGCGCTCCCGTTCGCGGAGGGCGTGAGCCTGCCCGAGGGCGACACCCAGTTCCACCGCGTCCCACGGCTCGAGGACGAGGTCGGCGTCGAGAGCCTCCGTGTCAAGCACGAGGGGATGAATCCCACCGGCTCGTTCAAGGACCGCGGCATGACCGTCGGCGTGCGGACCGCCCAGGCGCTCGGCGTCGGTCGGCTCGCCTGTGCCTCGACGGGCAACACCTCCGCCGCGCTCGCGGCCTACGGCGCACGCGCCGGGCTGGAGACGCTCGTGCTGCTGCCCGCGGGGAAGGTCGCCGCGGGGAAGGTCGCCCAGGCCAGCCTCCACGGCGCGCGCATCCTGGAGGTCGACGGCAACTTCGACACCTGCCTCGACATCGTGCAGGACCTCGCCGAGCGGGGCGAGGCGTACCTGCTCAACTCGCTCAACCCGTTCCGGCTGGAGGGCCAGAAGACCATCGGGCTGGAGATACTGGAGGCGCACAGGGCGGACTACGGCGAGTACCCCGACCGCATCGTCCTGCCGGTGGGCAACGCCGGCAACACCGCGGCGCTGTACAAGTGCTTCCGCGAGCTCGTCCAGGCGGGCGCGATGGACCGCGACGAGGTGCCGAAGCTGACCGGCGTGCAGGCCGCCGGCGCGGCCCCGATGGTCGAGGCCGTCGAGGAGGGGAACGACGAGACGCGGCGCTGGGACCACGTCGAGACGGTCGCGACGGCCATCCGCATCGGCAACCCGGTCAACGCGCCGAAGGCCCTGCCCGGCATCCGCGAGACGGGCGGCACCGCGGTCGCCGTCGAGGACGACGCCATCACGCAGGCCCAGCGCGACCTCGCCGGCGAGGGTATCGGCGTCGAACCCGCCTCCGCGGCGAGCCTCGCCGGTCTCCGCAAGCTGCGCGAGCGCGGCGACGTGAGCGCCGACGAGCGCGTCGTCTGCCTCACCACCGGCCACCTGCTGAAGGACCCCGACGCGGCCGCCGCGGCCGGTGCCGACCCCGAGCCGGTGCCCGGCGACACCGCCGGCGTGCTCGAGCATCTCGGGAGCTGACCGGGACCACTTTCACCCGCCAGTCAGACGGCCGTCGGTCGGGAGTCTGCCGCCGATTTTTGTACCGTGTGACCGTAGCATACTGTCCGTGTCCCGAAACGCCCAACCCGACCCGTCGTCGGCCCAGTCGCGGGCGGAACCGACCGACGAGCGCGACACCGACCACACGCCGACCGACCCCGCGGCGTTGCGTGCGCAGGTCGCGCTCCTCGAACGAGACCTCGAAGCGCGCGAGTCGCAGGTGAACGCGATGCGGGAGCGGTACGAGACCGCGCTCGCTGCCCGCGACCGCGACGAGGACCGCGAGCTCCGCACCGACGGCGGGCGGACGCTCGTCGACCGGCTCAGGCACGCGCTGTCGCTGTAATTCGGCGTCGTTCCGAGAAGGGGGTGTCGTCAGTGGCGGGTCATCTGTTTCCGGTCGCTCAGTCGTCGTCGAGCACGATCTGGCGCACCTCGATGATGCGCTCGTCGGCGAGCAGTGCTTCCATGGCCGCCTCCGGCACCTCGCCGTCGACGTTGTAGACAGTCAGCGCCTCGCCGCCGATCGTCTCGCGGGCGTTGAACATCCCGGCGATGTTGACGTCGTGGTCGCCCATGACGCTCCCGATGAGACCGATGACGCCCGGCTCGTCGGCGTTGCGCGCGACGACCATGCGCCCGTGCGGGATGGCGTCGACGCGGTAGCCGTCGACGCGGACGATGCGCGGGTCGTCGCCGGCGAACAGGGTGCCACAGACGGACACCTCGCGGTCGCCGTCGGCGACCTTCACGGTGACGAGGCTCTGGAAGTCCTCGGCCGAGCGGGTCTTCGACTCGGTGACCTCGACGCCGCGCTCCTCGGCGATGCTCGGTGCGTTGACCGCGTTGACGTGCCACTCCAGCGGCTCGAACACGCCCTTGAGCGCGCTCGCGGTGACGAAGTCGACGTCCTCCTCGGCGATGTCGCCCTGGTAGACGACCTCCACGTTCGAGATGCGGTCGTCGAGGAGCTGGGCGGCGACCTTCCCGGCGGTCTCGGCCAGTCCGATGTAGGGCTCGACGCGCGGGAACGCCGTCTCGTCGATGGAGGGGGCGTTCAGCGCGTTCATCACCGGCTCGCCGGCGAACGCGGCGACGACCTGCCCGGCCGTCGAGGTCGCGACGTTCTCCTGTGCGGCCTCGGTGCTCGCGCCGAGGTGGGGCGTGACGACCACGTCGTCGACATCGAGCAGCGGGTTATCCTCGCTCACGGGCTCCTCCGCGAACACGTCGACCGCCGCGCCGGCGACCACGCCGTCCTCGACTGCCGCGGCGAGGGCGGGCTCGTCGACGACGCCGCCGCGGGCGCAGTTGACGACGTACCCACCTTCGAGCTGGGCGAGCTCGGCCTCGCCGATCATGCCCTCGGTCTCGTCGGTCAGCGGGACGTGGACGGTGAGGAAGTCGGCGCGCTCGAGACAGCCGTCGAGGTCGACCAGCTCGGCCCCGAGCTGGTCGGCGCGCTCCTCGGAGATGTACGGGTCGAACGCGACGATGTCCATGCCGAGCGAGCCGCACTTCTTCGCGACCTCCTGGCCGACGCGGCCGAGGCCGACGACGCCGAGGGTCTTGCCGTTGACCTCGGTGCCGAGGTAGTCGCCCTTGGCCCACTCGCCGCCCGTCAGGCGGATGTGTGCCTGCGGGATGGAGCGGGCCGTGGCGAACGCCATCGCGACCGTGTGCTCGGCGGCCGCGCGGACGTTCCCCTCGGGTGCGTTCGCGACGATGACACCGTGGTCGGTGGCGGCGTCGATGTCGATGTTGTCGACGCCGATGCCGGCCCGCCCGACGATGACGAGCTCGGGGGCCGCCTCGAAGACGGCCTCGGTGACCTCCGTTCCGGAGCGGACGACGAGTGCGTTCGCATCACTCACTGCCTCCAGCAGGTCGTCGCCGGAGACCTCGTACGCCGTCTCGACCTCGTGCCCCGCGTCGCGGAGCACGTCCAGACCCGCGTCCGCGATGGGGTCCGTTACGAGAACCTTCATGCCGCAAGCAACCAGCCCGGCCGGGTTAACGTTTCCTCTAGCGGCCCGCGTTGCGCCGCTGTGCGGGACGTTCTCGGGGAACAGGGACCGGGGCCGACCGCCGGTCGGGTAAGCCGACGCTACCCGTGGCGGGCGGGCGTCCATGGTCGGCACGAACGGGAGCGGTCTGTCCCCGTCCTACCCGAGCCGCAGGAGCTGGGCGTGGAGCGTGTCCTCGATGGCCAGCACGTTCGCCTCCTCGACGATGCCGGCGTCGATGGCGACGGTGACCGAGCGCTCGCCGACGATGTTCGCGACGCTGGCCCGGCGCAGGCTGTCGACCACGGCCGCCTCGTCGACCTCGTCGCCGGCGTAGAACTCCTCGGAGACGGTCAGCGAGAGCTCGCCGTCCTCGAACGTCTCGCCGAGTACGTCCGGGTCGCAGACGGAGACGAGCAGTCCCTCCTCGGTCCGTCGCTCGTTGAGAATCATCCGTCGACGAGTTCCTGCTCCTGCTGCCGGCGGATGGCCTCGGCCTCCTCGGCGATCTCCTCGGCCTCCTGATGTCTATCGAGCTCCTCCAGCGCGCGAGCCTTCTCCTCGAGTACGTCCGCGGTCCGCATGTCGAGGCGGATGGCGTTGTCGAGCGCGTTGAGCGCGTCCTCGGCGAGGCCGCGCTCGAGCAGGAAGAAGCCCCGGTTGTACCACGCCTGTGCGAACCGCGAGTCGAGCTCGACGGCCCGCTCGGCGTGCTCGAGCGCCTGGGAGACGTCGCCGGACTCCCACAGCGCGTAGGCGAGGTTCGTCTCGGCGGAGGCGGCGTGCTCGGAGTCGTCGTCGATGTGCAGCGCCTCGCGGTACGCGCCGATGGCGGCGTCCCACTCCTCCATCTCGGCGTGGGCGACGCCCTTGTTCACCCAGCCCTCCTGCTCGACGAGCTCGTCGTCGGCGAAGCGCGCGGCGCGCTCGAACGCGTCGGCGGCCTGTTCGTGGCGGTTGATGCCCATGTAGTTCAGGCCGACGTCGATGAGCGCGTCGGCGTCGACGTTGCCGCTGTCGAGGTTCTCCCGGTCGAGCATGTCTGTGACGACGCGGGAGTCGACGGGGTCGACCTTGCTCGGGTCGACGCCCAGCTCTGGGGGGTCGAGGTCGAAGCCCTCGTACGGGTCGGAGAAGCCCTGACCCTCGGAGAACTCGTGCGTTCGGTCCTCGTCAGTCATACACCGCGGTTGGCGGTCCGGACGGGTAAGGGTTGCGACGTGCGGACCGGGCGAGAACCCGCTCTCTGCTTGCGATTGAACGGAGGATAGTTTCAAGTCGCAGTCGGGCATCTGGTGGGTCATGCGACTGTTTGTCAGTGTCGATCTCCCCGACGACCTCGCCGACGACGTGGCCTCGGTGCAGGAGCGGTTCGGCGAGGTCTCCGGCATGGACCCGACGGACCCCGAGAGCGTCCACATCACGCTCAAGTTCCTCGGCGAGGTGAGCGAGGCCCGTCTCGGGCGCGTCGAGGATGCCGTCGCCGCCGGCGTCGACCGCGCTACCGTCGAGCCGTTCGAGGCGACGTTCGGGGGACTCGGCGTCTTCCCGTCGCTCGACTACATCAACGTCGTCTGGCTCGGGCTCCGCGACGGGGGCGACGACCTCGTGACGCTCCACGAGGGCATCGAGGCCGAGACGACGGCCATCGGCTTCTCGCCGGAGGCCCACACGTTCACGCCGCACGTCACCCTCGGACGGATGCGACACGCGGGCGGCAAGGAGCGGGTCCAGGAGCTGGTCCGCGAGACCGACCCCGCCGCCGGCTCGATGCACGTCGACGAGATTCGCCTGACGGAGAGCACGCTGACCGACGACGGGCCGGAGTACGAGACCGTCGCGCGGTTCCCGCTGTAGCCCTCCGACGCGGCGGCGATCGGGCCCGGACCGCCCGGTCACGCGTCGCGGCCCGAAAAGAACAACACTATAAACGCGGACGGGGTATCTGCGGGCACTATGGGTAAGAAGTCGAAGGCGAAGAAAAAGCGCCTCGCCAAGCTCGAGCGACAGAACAGCCGGGTGCCTGCATGGGTCATGCTGAAGACCGACATGGAGACCCAGCGCAACTACAAGCGCCGGAACTGGCGGCGTAACGACACCGACGAATAATGAGCGCGAACGACTTCGAGGAGCGCGTCATCACCGTGCCGCTCCGCGACGTGAACGCGGAAGCGAAGCACAAGCGCGCCGACAAGGCGATGTCCCTCATCCGGGACCACCTCGCGCAGCACTTCAGTGTCGACGGCGACGCCGTGCGCCTCGACCCCTCGATCAACGAGGCGGTCTGGTCGCGCGGTCGCAAGAAGCCCCCGAGCAAGCTCCGCGTTCGCGCCGCCCGCTTCGACGAGGACGGCGAGTCGATCGTGGAAGCCGAACACGCGGAGTAACGAAGCCGTGCTACGGACCGCGTTCGCCGGGTCTCCCTACGTCGGCGTCTTCGCGCGGGCCACCGACACCTGTCTGCTGTGTCGCCCCGACCTCGACGAGTCACTCCAGAGCCAGCTCGCCGACGAGCTCTCGGTGCCGGCCATCCCCACGAACGTCGCCGGCTCCTCCACCGTCGGCGCGCTCGCCACGGGGAACTCCAACGGCCTGCTCGTCACCAGCCGCATCCGCGACAACGAGCGCGAGCGCCTCGAGGACGCCATCGACGGCACGCTCGGCGAGCTGCCCGGGCGGCACAACGCCGCCGGCAACATCGTCCTCGCGAACGACACCGGCGCGTACGTCCACCCGGACCTCCCGGACGACGCCGTCGCCGTCGTCGAGGACACCCTCGACGTGCCCGTCGAGCGCGGCGACCTCGCCGGTGTCAGGACCGTCGGCACCGCCGCCGTCGCGACGAACAAGGGCGTGCTCTGTCACCCCAAGTCGACCGACGCGGAGCTCGACGCGCTCGAGGACCTGCTCGGCGTCCCGGCCGATGTCGGCACCGTCAACTACGGCGCGCCGCTCGTCGGCTCCGGCCTCGTCGTCAACGACAACGGCTACGTCGCCGGCGAGGACACGACCGGCCCCGAACTCGGGCGCATCGAGGACGCGCTCGGGCTCGTGGACTGAGTTTCGGCGTTTCTGCCGTCGACTTCGCTCGGGCGTTTACCTCTAGTGTAAACTCTCCGCCGGCGGGACGGGACTTCGAGCGGGTGTCGGCTCGGTTGATTCCGCCGTCGGACGACGGGTTTCGCACCGAACACGCGGCCGTCCGGGCCGCCGCCGACCGGTGCGGGAACACCACTCCGAATCGACACCCGCACGGACAGAAGGGAACATTCTTCCATCTGCCCGACCGAGTAGCGGCCATGAGTCAGTTTACTGTCCGCGGGACGTTCCAGGCACGCGAGGGGGACCGCCCCTTCGAGACGACAGTCGACGCGCCCAACGAGAACGTCGCACGCGAGCACACGTTCGCGACCTTCGGGAGCCAGCACGGTCTGAAGCGCACGCAGATGACGGTCACGGAGGTCGAGGCACAATGATGGGCGGTGGCGGCGGTGGCGGCCAGATGCAGCAGCTCCAGCAGGAGATGCAGGCCATCCAGCAGGAGATCGAGGAGCTCGAGGGCGAGGTCACGGACCTCCGCACCGAGAAGACAGAGATCGACGAGGCCATCGAGGCGCTCGAGACGCTCGAGTCGGACTCGGTCGTGCAGGTGCCGCTCGGTGGCGACGCCTACATCCGCGCGACGGTCGAGGACATCGACGAGATCGTCGTCGGTCTCGGCGGCGGCTACGCCGCGGAGCGCGACCAGGACGGCGCAATCGACACGCTCGAGACGAAGAAAGAGACGGTCGACGACCGCATCGAGGACGTGCAGGGCGAGATCGCCGAGCTGGAGAGCGAGAACGAGAAGCTGGAGCAGCAGGCCCAGCAGGCCCAGCAGCAACAGCTCCAGCAGCAGATGCAGCAGGCCCAGCAGCAGGAAGAAGCCGACGACGAGTAAGCGACGATGTTCGATAGCCTGAAGGAGAAGCTCGGCAGTTTCCGCGACGACGTCGAGGAGACGGCCGAGGAGAAGGCCGCCGAGGAGGAGGAGGAGGCCCCGACCGAGGCTCCCGAGGGCGAGACTGCGGAGGCCGCGACGGTCGCCGAGAGGTCGACCGAGCACGACGCCCCGGCTGCCGAGTCCGCCGTGGCGGAGCCGGCCGCGGAGGACGCCGACGAGGCGTCCACGGCGGCCGACGAGCCGGCCGACGAACCCACCGAGGAGGAGGAGAAGTCGACGGGCTTCGGGGCGAAGATGAAGGCCGCGGCGACGGGCAAGTTCGTCATCGAGGAGGAGGACCTGGAGGAGCCGCTCTGGGACCTCAAGATGGCGCTGCTCGAGTCGGACGTGGAGATGAGCGTCGCCGAGGAGATCCTCGACCGCGTCGAGGAGGAGCTCGTCGGCGAGCGTCGCAAGTTCACCGAATCGACCGGGAGCATCGTCGAGGACGCGCTGCGCGAGGCGCTGCTCGAGGTCATCTCGGTTGGGCAGTTCGACTTCGAGGAGCGCGTCGCCGACGCCGACAAGCCGCTCGTCATCATCTTCACCGGCGTCAACGGCGTCGGGAAGACGACGAGCATCGCGAAGATGTCGCAGTACCTCGAAGAGCGCGGCTACTCCTCCGTACTCGCGAACGGCGACACCTACCGTGCCGGGGCGAACGAGCAGATCGGCGAGCACGCGGAGGCGCTCGACCGGAAGCTCATCACCCACCAGCAGGGCGGCGACCCGGCGGCGGTCATCTACGACGCCGTCGAGTACGCCGAGGCGAACGACGTCGACGTGGTGCTGGGCGACACGGCGGGTCGCCTGCACACGAACGAGGGACTGATGGACCAGCTCGAGAAGATCGGGCGGGTCGTCGACCCCGACATGACGCTGTTCGTCGACGAGGCCGTCGCGGGCCAGGACGCGGTCCAGCGCGCCAAGCAGTTCGACGAGGCGGTCACCATCGACGGCTCCATCCTGACGAAGGCCGACGCCGACTCCAACGGCGGCGCGGCCATCTCGGTCGCCCACGTCACGGGCAAGCCCATCCTCTTCCTGGGCGTCGGGCAGGGCTACGACCACCTCGAACGGTTCGACCCGGAGGTCGTCGTCGGACGGCTGCTGGGCGACGAGTCGTAGCGACCCTCCGTTCTTCCGATTGGTTCGCTCGAAAGAGAGAAGCATCGCCAGGGTGCCATCGGATGATGGAAGTGGGTGGGATGACAGCTGGCGACAGGCTGCACACGTCGGTACGACGACCGGGGGTATAAACGGTCCCAGAAGCCAGTTTCGGTAGTCAAATCGATACGTTGCTCGCGATTCGGAGCGCGCGGCGAGCGGGCGTGCCTCCGGGCTCCGGCGAGAAAAAGGCCTTTAGGCGGGAGTCACGTACCTGCAGTCGATAATGGTACTCGACGATCTCGGGAGCTCTCTCCGAGGCACCCTCGACAAACTCCGCGGGAAGTCACGCATCTCCGAGGAGGACGTCGAGGAGGTCGTCAAGGAGATACAGCGGTCGCTGCTGCAGGCCGACGTGGACGTCTCCCTCGTGATGGAGCTGTCGGACAACATCAAACAGCGTGCGCTGGAGGAGGAACCACCGTCTGGCACGCCGGCGCGTGATTTCGTCCTCCGTATCGTGTACGAGGAGCTGGTCGACCTCATCGGCGACTCGACGGAGCTCCCGCTGGAGGAGCAGACCATCATGCTCGCCGGCCTGCAGGGGTCGGGGAAGACGACCTCCGCGGCGAAGATGGCGTGGTGGTTCTCGAAGAAGGGGCTCCGCCCGGCGGTCATCCAGACGGACACGTTCCGTCCGGGTGCGTACGACCAGGCCAAGCAGATGGCAGAGCGCGCCGAGGTCGAGTTCTACGGCGACCCGGACAACGACGACCCGGTCGACATCGCCCGCAAGGGGCTCGAAGCGACCGAGGACGCCGACGTCCACATCGTCGACACGGCCGGCCGCCACGCGCTGGAGGACGACCTCATCGACGAGATCGAGGAGATAGAGGCGACGGTCGACCCCGACATCTCGCTGCTCGTGCTCGACGCGGCCATCGGTCAGGGCGCGAAGGAACAGGCCCAGCAGTTCGACGAGTCCGTCGGTATCGGCGGCGTCGTCATCACGAAGCTCGACGGGACCGCGAAGGGTGGCGGCGCGCTGACCGCCGTCAACGAGACCGACTCGTCCATCGCCTTCCTCGGTACCGGCGAGGAGGTCCAGGACATCGAGCGCTTCGAGCCGGAGGGGTTCATCTCCCGCCTGCTCGGCATGGGCGACCTGGGCTCGCTCGTCGAGCGCGTCGAGCGCGCGATGGAGGAGACCCAGGAGGAAGAGGAGGACTGGGACCCCGAGGACATGCTCCAGGGCCAGTTCACCCTGAAGGACATGAAGAAGCAGATGGACGCGATGAACCGCATGGGCCCGCTCGACCAGGTGATGGACATGATTCCGGGCTTCGGCGGCGGCGGGCTGAAGGACCAGCTGCCCGACGACGCGATGGACGTCACCCAGGAGCGCATGCGCAGCTTCGAGGTCATCATGGACTCGATGACCGACCAGGAGATGGAGAACCCGCGCTCGGTCGGCCAGTCCCAGGTCGAGCGCATCTCCCGGGGCTCCGGCCAGCCCGAGGAGAAGATCCGCGAGCTGCTCCAGCAGCACAAGATGATGGAGCAGACCCTCAAACAGTTCCAGGGTGGCATGGACGGCGACATGCAGCGCATGATGAAGAAGATGCAACAGCAGGGCGGCGGCGGCGGTGGCGGTATGGGTGGCCTCGGCGGCGGCGGTGGCGGGCCGTTCGGATAATCGGGCGTTCGATTTTCAGTCGTCGTAGTACGTTCCCACCTGGATACCGTCGGGGCCGATTTCGACGAACAGCGTCGGCCCGTCGCCGGTCCACGCGACGGTGCCTTCCGTGTCCCCGGCCGTGACGACGACGCCGGTGTCCCCGTCGGGCAACAGGTCGCGCCGCGAGACGGACTCGCCTGCGTCGAGCGCGAACCGCTCCTCCTGTCCGTCCCACGCCACGAGGACTGTCACAGTCTGGTCGCGCCGGTTGTCGGCCTCGAAGTCGTGGAACTCGCCGCCGACCGAACAGCCGGCGAGCGAGGCGACTCCGGCTCCGGCGAGCGTTTGGAGGATTCGACGGCGTGCTGGCACGTTCTCGCGGTTCTGCGCGGGTGGGGAAGTGCTTTGTCCCGCCTGCCGGACCGGCCGTGTGGACGTTAGCCGTTCACAGCTGTGGCACGTTACCATCTTTCATTACAGTTTTATTACAATTGGGGTGTGCTAGCTCATCTGTATGGCAGCAGACGCACTCGGCACGGCAATGTGGGACTACCAGCGCGGCGACCTCGGCGACTGCTGGTACGTCGACGGCGACGACCGGATGGACGGCCACATCGCGGAGAACTACTTCGGCAGCCACGAGGACTGGGACGACGCGCAGCGCGAACGTCTCGGCGAACTCGACGGCCCGGTGCTCGACCTCGGCTGCGGCGCGGGCCAGCACGTCCGCTTCTTCGAGGACCGCGGAACCGAGGTGCTCGGCGTCGACGTGAGCCCCGGTGCGGTGCAGGCGGCCCGCGAGCGCGGCGTCGAGCACGTCGCCGTCGGGGACATGTTCGCCCTGCCGTTCGAGCGCGACCGGTTCCGGTCGGTGCTGTTGAACGGGACGCAGGTCGGGCTCGCGCAGTCGGTCGCGGGCGTGCGCTCGCTGCTGTCGGACCTCGCCTACGTCACCGACGGCGAGGCCACCGCGCAGGTGGACAACTACGACGCGAGCCTCGTGGACTCGGAGCTGTTCGGCTTCCGGCCCGACCCCCGCGACGGCTTCGCCCATCGAACCTTCCACTTCGAGTACGAGCCGCGCGACGGCGACCGGATTCTCGGCCGGGCGCTGCACTTCCTGCTGTTCTCGCCCGCCCGACTGCGGGACATCTGCGTCGGGACACCGTGGTCCGTGACCGAGGTCGAGCATCGCCACGAGGTGTACTACAACGCCCGGCTGGCGAAGTGAGTCAGCCGGAAACAGTTAACACGGCACCCGGCCACTCCCCGGACATGGTACTCGTACTCGCCGACGACGAGGTCGCGTCGCTCGTCGACCTCCCGTCGCTCGCACCCGTGGTGGCGGACGCGCTCGTGCAGCAGGGTCGGGGCGAGGTCGAACGTCCGGAGCGTCCACACTACGACGTTGGGGCCGGCATCGACGGGTCGGAGCCGCTGGGGATGGGACTGGCGATGCCGGCGTACGTCCACGGCGAGCCGTACTTCGCGACGAAGCTGGTCGGCGTCCACGAGGGCAACGCCGAGCGTGGGCTGCCGACCATCCACGCACAGGTCGTGCTCGCCGACGCGCGGACGGGCCAGCCCGTCTCCTTCATGAACGGCGGGCGCATCACGAACGCCCGGACCGGCTGTATCGGCGGGCTGGCGGCCCGGGACCTCGCGGTGTCGGAACCGCTCCACGTGGGCGTGCTCGGCGCGGGCACGCAGGCGCGCTGGCAGACCCGTGCCATCGCGGCGCTCTGCGATGTCGAGTCGGCCAGCATCTACTCGCCGAGCGACTCGCGGGACGACTGTGCGGCCGACCTCCGTGAACACGACGTTCCCGCGGAGGCGGTCGATTCGGCGGCAGCGGCAGTCGAGGATTCGAACGTCGTCGTGACGGCGACGACCAGCACGGAGCCGGTGTTCCCCGCCGACGCGCTCGCGCCGGGGGCACTCGTCGTCGCCGTGGGCGCGTACACCGTCGAGATGCAGGAGCTGGAGGCAGCGGTGTTCGACCGGGCCGCCCGCGTCTTCGCCGACGTGCCCGCGGAGGTCGCCGAGATCGGCGACCTGCTGGCGACCGACCTGACTGTCGAGGACCTCATCCCGCTCTCGGCGGTGTTCGAGGGCGAGGCGGGGCGGGAGTCCGACGAGGAGATCCTGGTGGTCGAGAGCGTCGGCACGGCCGTCCTGGACGTGGCGGCGGCCGCCGAGGTGTACGAGTCGGCGGCGGAATCGGGAATCGGGACCGAGCAGTCGTTCTGAGGGCTACAGCACTCTGCGGCCGGCTGCCTGTCTACTCGGCTTCGTCCGGCGAACAGGCGACCATCGACGGGGCCGACGCGACGACGGGCTCGGCGTACGAGACCTGCTCGTCGCCGGCACCGACCATGCTCCAGCGGACCGCACCGGTGTCGGACTCGCGAGCTTCGATGGGGTCGCGGACAGCTATCCGTCTTACGTCCGGTCTGGAGGAAGGAATGCGGGACCGTGTACCACCGGTAACATGGTTTTCTCCCCGGCGTCTATCACTCTTCATCCCCTCGACGGTTACCACCGGCTGTTCTTGCGAGACTGGCTGGGGCCTGTCAGGAGAGGTTCAGCTGTTCGACGATGGCGTCGAGCTTCTCGTGGTGGGCGGCCTCGTGCGGCGCGGTCAGCGGTGAGACGCTCACCTCGCCGTCGACGACGGCCCGGCGGTCGCTCCCGACGGGGTAGCGGTCCCGGACCGAATCGGCCTCGGTCATGGGGTTCTCCCAGTTCTCGACGTGCGGCCAGAACTTGTCGTTGAGCGCGACCAGCTCGTCGTCGGCCTCGACGTCGACGGGCAGGTCTTCGACCTCGCTCTCCTCGACGCTCCGGTGTTCGACGCGCACGTCGAAGTCGTCGTGCGGGTGGGTCACCCGGAGCCGCGGGTCGGTCGCGTCACAGGGCGCGTTCACGTTCAGGATGTCGACGGCCTCGAACACGTCAGCGTCGAGTGCGGCCCTGGTGAGCTCCCCGGCGACCCGGGTCGGCTCTGAGAAGTCGAACTCCGCGGCGGGGTGGGTGAAGAACTCGACGTTGTGGTACGCGGAGACCGCGACCGCGGGCGTGCCCAGATACGCGGCCTCGACCGCCGCGCCGACGGTGCCCGAGCGCCCGAGCACGTACGAGCCCATGTTCGGCCCGTGGTTGCAGCCGGAGACCACGAGGTCGAACTCGCGGTCCAGCCCGCGCAGGCCGTACGCCACGCAGTCCGCGGGCGTCCCCGCGATGGCGTAGCCCCACTCGTGCGATTCGCGGGTGGTGTACCGCGAGCGCTTCCGGCCCACGCCGGACTGGTTGTCCGCGGGCGCGACGACCGTCACGTCGCCGATATCGAGGAGTTCCTCGCGGAGGGCGGCCAGCCCGTCGCCGTCGATGCCGTCGTCGTTCGTCAGGAGGATGTCGGTCACGTTACTGGTGCGTTCGGGTTCGACGGGCTAAGTCTTCCCGGAGTCCGTTTCTGAAGGGAGTAGTTGGGTTCGGTTCGTGGGGTAACGGAGGAGTTCGGACCAGTGGGGACTCTCCGTCAGCCGTGGGGCTCGTCTGAACTGGGAACGGTTGGATCGTCCCGTCGTCGGCGACAACCGCTGGTGCCGCAAACAACCGGAAAGCCCCGGGCCTGTCGGCTCGGGAGGCTCGCTGCGCTCCTCGTGCCTGCGGTGCTTGGCTGGCGAGACTCCTCCGTCGTCTCGCTGCTTCCCACTCGGTCGCAGGCTCCCTCGCGGGAACGTCGCCTGCCTTCGCCGACAGCCTCGCCCCTTTCAGTCCACCCCGCGGCACAACACCGCGACCGCCCTCGAACCTCCCCAACCTCCTGCGATGCTCGGTCGCAGGCTCCCTGCGCTTCTCGTCGCTCGCACGAGCCTCGGCTCACGGCCTCGCTGGCGCTCGGCACGCTCGCCAGCCGCGCGCCACCCGGTCGGTCCGCCAGTCGTGGCGTGGTCTTTTATCACCCTCGCCCGTGTGCCGACCCACATGAGCATCCGCGCCGTCGCACGCGAGGCCTACCGCGAGGCGCTGCCCGCGCTGGGCGCGAGCGTCGTCGGGGGGCTGTTCGCCGGCGTGGTGCTGGGCGGGATGCGGTCGGAGCTCCAGCAGGTGCCCGGGCTGCTCGTGCTCGTCCCGGCACTCTTGGCGACGCGCGGCAACGTCTACGGCTCGCTGGGCGCGCGGCTGGCGACCGGGCTCCACCAGGGGCTGCTCGAACCCCGCATCGACCTGGGGAACGAGCGGCTCCGGGGGGCGGTCGCGGCGGCCATCACGAACGGGCTGTTCGTGAGCGTGTTCGCGGCGACGGCGGCGTACGTGCTGCTCGCGCTGCTCGGGGAGGCGGCCGCGCCGCTGCCGACGCTGGTCGCGGTGTCGCTGCTCGCGGGGCTGCTCTCGGGCATCACGCTCACGGTCGCGGTCGTCTCGGTGGTCTTCGTCGGCTTCCGTCGCGGGCAGAACCCGGACACGCTCGTGGGCCCCATCGTCACTACGACCGGCGACGTGTTCGGGATGGCCTTCCTCCTGCTCGCGGCGCGCATCGTGCTCTTCCTCGGGGGTGTCTGAGTGCCCGAACACTGGTCGGTCCGGTCGATCTCGCGGGCGATGCTCCCGCTGTTGCTCGCGCTCTCGCTGGTCGAGCTCGGCTCGGGGCTGGTGCTCGGGAGCTTCGAGGACGAGCTGTTGCGGCGGCCGTCGCTGCTGGTGCTCGTGCCGGTGACCATCGGGACGGCCGGCAACCTCGGCTCCATCCTGGCGGCACGGCTCTCGACGGCGGTCCACCTCGGCACCGTCACGTTCTCGCCCGAGGACGACACGCTCGTCGGCAACGCCGTCGCGACGGCCGGGCTCGCCGTCTCGGTGTTCCCGGTCGTCGGCCTCGGGGCGTGGGCACTGACCGAGCTGACCGTGGGGGCGACGCTCGCACCGACCCGGGTCGTCCTCGTGGCGGCGTGCTCGGGCGCGGTGCTGGCGGTGCTCGCCATCGCGGTGACGCTGCTGACGACGTACGCCGCCTACCGGCTCGGGCTCGACCCCGACGACGTGGTCATCCCGGTCGTGACGAACACCTGCGACGTGCTCGGCGTGCTGGTCCTGTTCGGCGTCGTACTGGTGGTGCTGTAGGCCAGAAGTGTGAAGTTCGGCCGTTGGGAAGTGCAGGCAGATATGCACAGACGCGTCTTCATCAGGACAGCCGCGGTCGCTGGCACGGCGGCCGTCGCCGGCTGCTCGGAGGCACCGGCTGGTGGGGTCGGCGGGTCCGACGACGGTGGTAACGACGGCGGCGGGTCGAGTGACGACGACGGCGGGTCGGGTGGCGACGGTGGCAGATCCGACGACGGTGGCTCGGGCGACGGCAGCGGAAGCGACGGCGGCGAGACCGCCGAGCACATCCGCGCGGCGGTCGGGATGCTCAACCGCGTCGGCTACCGGCTCTCCGAGCTACAGTCGCAGGTGGAGGAGGAGCCGACTGCGGTCGAGCTGGACACCGAGGAAACGCTCGCGGCCATCGACAGCGGACGCTCGGACCTCGACGCGGCGGCCGAGGGTGCGAACTCGGACCAGCAGGCGACCATCGAGTCGCTCCGGGCGCTGGCGACCGTGCTGGAGTCGATGACGCGACTGGTGGACCTGCTCGCGACCGTGGACATCGACGGCCGACTGAGCTCCGTCCAGACCGCCGTCGAGAACGGCGACTACGACGAGGCGCTCGCACGGGTCCGCGAGGCGGAGTCACTCGCAGCGGAGGCTGACGGGCACGTGACGACCGCGGAGGAGGCCAGCGACGCCATTGACCCCGACCGGCTGGCGGCGGTGGATGCGGTCAGCTACGACGAGCTGGAGCCGTCGCTGAACGCGGCCATCCGGCTCGTCGACGGGCTGCTCGCGATGACCCGGGGGTACGAGGCCATCCTGCTCGGACGCGACGACCTCGCGACCGCCCAGGATGCGCTCGACAACCGAGAGTACGACACGGCGGAGACGGCGCTGGCCGACGCCGAGGAGCAGTTCGTCACGGCCGACGAGTACTTCGACGGCATCGAGGACGTGCCGTCGAGCATCGCGACGCACCTCGAGCGGTCGCGCTGTCAGAGCGAGCACCTCGTCGCGGCGACCGAGCACTTCCAGCGGGCGCTGGCGGCGGCCCGGAACGAGGACGTCTCGACCGCACGCGAACAGCGCGACGCGGCCCGGGAGGACCTCCGGCGCGTGGACGAGTGCTGAGTGCGTCGAGCAAGACCTAACCCGGACCGCCGCCAAGCCGGGACCGATGAGTGAGGCCGAACTCGCCGACGACAACCCGTACGTCGAGGACCCGCCGACGACGTTCGAGCCGGCCGAGGAACTGACCGCGGCCGAGGCCCGCGAGCAGGTCGACCTGCTCCGCGAGGCGGTCCGCTATCACGACTACCGTTACTACGTCGACCACGACCCGGTCGTCGGCGACCGCACCTACGACGCGCTGTTCTCGCGGCTGCAGGAACTCGAGCAGGTGTACGACCTGCAGACCGAGGACTCGCCGACGAGGCGCGTCGGCGGCCAGCCGGTCGACGAGTTCGAGACGGTCGAGCACGTCGCGCCGCTGCTGTCCATCGACCAGTCCGGCGACGCCGCGGACGTCCGCGAGTTCGACCGCCGCGTCCGGGAGGCCGTCGGCGACGTCGAGTACGTCTGCGAGCCGAAGTTCGACGGCGTCAGCATCGAGGTCATCTACCGGGAGGGTCGCTACGAGCGCGCGGCGACCCGCGGCGACGGCCACGAGGGCGACGACGTGACCGAGAACGTCCGCACGATTCCGGCGGTCCCCCAGCGACTGCGGGGCGACTACCCGGCGTACCTCGCCGTCCGCGGCGAGGTGTACATGCCGAAGGACGACTTCACCGCGCACAACAAGACCCGCGTCGAGGCGGGCGAGGAGCCGTTCGCCAACCCGCGCAACGCGACGGCGGGGACGCTCCGCCAGCAGGACCCGAGCGTCGTCGCCGAGCGCCCGCTCTCTGTGTTCTTCTTCGACGTGCTCGACTCGAGCCGGGCGTGGGCGACCCACGCCGACGCGCTCGCGTCGTTCCCCGAGTTCGGCCTGCCCCGGAACGACCGCGTCGAGACCGGGTGCGACGTCGAGGACGCCATCGACTACCGCGACCGGCTGCTCGACGAGCGCGACGGCCTCGACTACGAGATCGACGGCGTCGTCGTGAAGGTCGACGACCGCGCCGCCCGCGAGGAGCTGGGCGCGACCGCCCGTTCGTACCGCTGGGCGTTCGCCTACAAGTTCCCCGCCCGGAACGAGGAGACGCGCCTCGCCGACGTGGCGGTGCAGGTCGGCCGCACCGGGCGGCTGACGCCCGTCGCGCTGCTCGACCCGGTCGATGTCGGCGGCGTCACCGTCTCGCGCGCGAGCCTCCACAACCCCGACGAGATAGAGAGCCTGCACGTGAACGTAGGCGACGTGGTGCGCGTCGAGCGCGCCGGCGACGTGATTCCGTACGTCGCGGAGGTCGTCGAGAAGCGGTCGGCGGGGCACTTCGAGCTGCCCGAGACGTGCCCGGTCTGTGACAGCCAGGTCGAGCGCGAGGGGCCGCTGGCGTTCTGCTCGGGCGGGCTCGGCTGTCCGGCACAGCTCAAACGCTCCGTGGAGTACTGGGGCAGCGACACCGGGCTCGACATCGAGGGGCTCGGCGCGGAGACCGTCGAGACGTTCGTCGAGGCGGGCCTCGTCACGGACGGCGTCGCCGACCTCTACGACATCGAGCGCGACGACCTGCTCGAACTGGAGGGCTGGGGCGAGACCAGCGCCCGGAACCTCCTGTCCGAACTGGACGCCTCGAAGGAGGCCACGCTCCCCGACTTCCTCGCCGCGCTGGGCATCCAGAAGGTTGGCCCGGAGACCGCCCGCGCGCTCGCCGCCGAGTTCGGGAGCCTCGACGCGCTGCGGGAGACCGCCGAGAACGGTGACGAGGAGCGCCTCCGGTCGGTCGACGATGTCGGCCCCATCGTCGCCGAGACCATCGTCGACTTCTTCGGGAGCGAGGCGAACCAGCGCGTCCTCGACCGGCTCGCCGACGCCGGCGTCGAGCCCGACACCTACGAGGTCGAGGGGGCGGACGAGCTCGACGGGCTGACGTTCGTCTTCACGGGCGCGCTCTCCGAGTCCAGGAGCGAGTTCCAGGACCTCGTCGAGCGCCACGGCGGCTCGGCCACGTCGTCGGTCTCGGGCAACACGGACTACCTCGTCGTCGGCGAGAACCCGGGTCAGTCCAAGCGCGACGACGCTGACGCGAACGACGTGCCGACAATCGACGAGGCCGAGTTCCGCGAGGTCCTGCAGGAACACGGCGTCGGCGAGTGGGTCGGGGAGTGAGGCCGCGTGCGCCGCGAACCCGCCCGGAGGACACGGGGCGGGATCACAGGTCGGCGGCGTCGAACCGCCAGTAGCCGACGACCAGGGGAACGACCAGCCAGACGCCGAGGACGACGAAGCCGAGCCAGTCCTGCAGCAGGAACGAGCTGCTGTCGATGCTCACGGACGCGGACTTCGGCAGGACGGCGTTCCGGGCGACGTTGTACGCCGACGTGGGCGCGAGCCGGGTGACGACGTAGTACCACTCGGGATACTCCGCCGGGGACACGGGGAGGGACTGGTCGGTGACGTAGTAGTAGCCGAACAGCGTGACGGTGGGGACGAGGTCCCAGAGCACCTCGAGGACGACGAAGACGGAGATGGCGCCGGCGGTCGCCTGCGTCGTGGTGTTGGCCATCGCGGAGACGCCGACGACGATGCTCACGTACACCAGCGCGTAGAGGACGGTCAGCAGTGCGAAGAAGGCGTACTCGGTGACGACGACGTTCACGCCGAGGGCGAACGCAACGACGAGCGCGACGGCGAAGCCGAGCAGGACGGGGACGGCGAGGACCGCGGTGCGCCCGAGGACCTTGCCGAGCAGCACGTCCAGCCGGGAGTGAGGCAGGCCGAGCAGGAGCTTGATCTGGCCGGACTCGCGCTCGCCGGCGATGGCCTTGTAGCTCACGACGAGCGCGGTGGCGGAGATGAACAGCGTGGTCGCGCCCGCGAGGAAGATGTAGAGGTTGAAGCTCACGCCCTGCTGGGCCGCGGCCGCAGCCTCGTCGCCGGCGAGCAGGCCCTCGAACGCTGAGAACGCCCAGACCATCGCGGAGATTAGCAGGACGTACAGCACCGAGAGTATCCACAGCACCCTCGAGCGGCTGGCGTCCTGGAAGTCCTTCTTCGCGACGAGCGCGAGACTCATGCACTCACCTCCGTGTACTGCATGAACAGGTCCTCCAGCGAGGTCTCCTCGGTGGAGAAGTCGACGACCTCGTGGCCGGCGGACTCGAATGCGTCGAGGACGTCCATCTTCACGTTGCCCTGACAGGAGATGGTGAGCGTCGCACCGTCGACGGCGACGTCCTGGACGCCGTCGACGCTCTCGGCGGCGGCGAGGGCGTTGTCGTCCGGCGGGGTCGAGAGCGTCACCGTCAGCGTCTCTCCGCCGGCAGTGGCGTCGCGGAGGTTGTCGATGGTGTCGACGGCGACGAGCTCGCCCTCGCTGAGGATGCCGACGCGGTCGGCGACGGCCTCGACCTGCTCGAGGATGTGGCTGGAGAAGAACACCGTCGCGCCGCGGTCGACCTCCTCGCGGATAATCTCGCGCATCTCGCGCGCGCCGGCGGGGTCGAGGCCGGTCGTGGGCTCGTCGAGGACGAGGAGGTCGGGCTCGCCGGCGAGGGCCATGGCCAGCACGAGCCGCTGGGTCATCCCCTTGGAGTAGCCGCCGGCCTTGCGGTCCGCGGCGTCGGCGATGTCGACCCGTTCGAGGAGGGTCATCGGGTCGTCGTCGCCGGCCTTGGAGTCGATGGCGAACTGGACGTGCTGGCGGCCGGTCAGCCGGTCGTAGACGTGGTAGCCGTCCGGGAGGATGCCGACGCGCCGCCGGACGGCCTCCGGCTGGCGCTGCGGGTCCATCCCGAGCACCGTACAGGAGCCACTGGTCGGGCGGACGAAGTCGAGGAGGATGTCGATTGTGGTGGACTTGCCGGCTCCGTTGGGGCCGAGGAAGCCGAACACCTCCCCCTCCTCGACGGTCATGCTCAGCTCGTCGAGTGCGGTGACCTCGTCGAACCGTTTGGTGACATCGTCGAGTTTGATGGCGGCCATGTGTGTGCGACGCTACGAACAGTCAGGACATAAAACAGGTAGACGAGTTACCGAACCGGAAAAACGGCTTCCGTGTCCGTGCTCCGTCTCCGAGCCGGTCGCTCAGAGATCGGCGCGGTTGAACCGGAACGCACCGACTGCGAGCGGGACGACGAGCCAGAGGGCCAGCCAGACGAAGCCGAACCAGGGCTCGAGGTAGACCGCTTCGGCGGTGCCGCCGATGACCTCGCCGGTGGTGCTCGCGCCGTCGAGGACGGTCGCGAGGGCGGACTGGTAGGCCGCGCTGGGCGAGAGGCTCACGATCCCGAAGTACCAGGTCGGGTACTGGGTGATGGTGGCGGGGAGCGCGAAGCCGTTGGCCACGTACACCGCGGCGGTGGCGACCGCACCCCAGAGGAGCTCGACGACGACGAACGTGCCGAACGCCAGGGCGGCGGCCTTGCCGCTGGTGGAGACGCTGGCGGAGATGCCGACCATGAGGCTCACGTACACCAGCGCGAACAGCAGGGTCACGCCGACGAACAGCGCGTAGTCGACCAGCGAGTACGCGTCGTACAGGGCCACGATGACCCCGAGGGCGACGACGAACCCGAGGACGATGGAGACCGCGAGCGTCGCGGTCCGTCCGACGACCTTGCCGAGCACGACGTCGAGTCGGGAGTGGGGCAGGCCGAGCAGGAGCTTCACGCTGCCGGAGTCACGCTCGCCGGCGACGGCCTTGTACGCCAGCACCAGCGCCGCGATGGAGACGAACAGCGTCGCCGACGAGGCGAGGAAGTCGTACAGCCCGAGCGCGGTGAGTTCGGGGTCGCCCGCGCCGAGGGCCTCGATCTCCGTGTACACCCAGGCCATGCCGGCCGCGAACAGGACGAACAGCCCGGTCAGCAGCCAGAGCGACCGCGAGAGGCGGGCGTCCTGGAAGTCCTTCCGTGCGACGGCGGTCCAGCTCATTGCTCCACCTCCATCGCCGCATCGGTCGCCGGTTCGGCCGCGTCGTCGCCCGACTCGGCCGGTTCGTCGCTGTTGCCCGTGTACTTGAGGAACAGGTCCTCCAGCGAGGTGCGCTCGGTCGTGAAGTCCGAGACGTGCAGGCCGGTGGCCTCGATTGCGTCGAGCACGGCGGTCTTGGCGCTCGAGATGCAGTGGACCGTGATGGTGGTGCCGGTCACACCGACGGAGCTGATGCCCGGGAGCGCCTCGATGGCGTCGAGCGTCTCCGCGGTCGGCTCGGCGTCGACGGTGACCGTCAGGGTCGCGCCGTCGCCCACGCTCTCGCGGAGGTTGTCGATGGTGTCGACGGCGACGAGTTCGCCCCGGTTGAGGATGGCGACGCGGTCACAGACGGCCTCGACCTGTTCGAGGATGTGGCTGGAGAAGAACACCGTCGCGCCGCGGGCGACCTCCTCGCGGATGATCTCGCGCATCTCGCGCGCGCCGGCGGGGTCGAGGCCGGTGGTGGGTTCGTCGAGGACGAGGAGGTCGGGATCGCCGGCGAGGGCCATCGCCAGGACGAGGCGCTGGGTCATCCCCTTGGAGTAGCCGCCGGCCTTGCGGTCGGCGGCGTCGGCGATGCCGACTCGCTCCAGGAGCGCCATCGGGTCGTCGTCGCCGGCCTTGGAGTCGATGGCGAACTGGACGTGCTGGCGGCCGGTCAGCCGGTCGTAGACGTGGTAGCCGTCCGGGAGGATGCCGACGCGCTTTCGGAGCTCGACGCTCTCGTGCTTGGGCTCCATCCCGAGCACGCGAATCTCGCCGCCTGTCGGCCGGATGAAGTCGAGGAGCATGTCGATGGTGGTGGACTTGCCGGCCCCGTTGGGGCCGAGGAAGCCGAACACCTCCCCCTTCTCGACGGCGAGGTCCACATCACGCAGTGCGGTCACGTCACCGAACTGCTTCGTCACGTTGGTAAGTTCAATTACAGAAGCCATAATAGATATACGTCTTTCGAATATTTATAGGTACTCTGATTGGTTGTGTCACGGTCTTAAAAACCGTGAGAAGTTCGAATATGGGTGAAAACGAGTTCTCGTGTTCGGTTTCGTATCTTTCGCCGGAATCAGTTCGGGCTTCTGATGCGCGCCCGGTGTCAGATCTCCTCGTCGGGCTCGTACGACTCCGCCGTGCGGGTCGCCTCCAGCGCGTAGCGCTCGCGGGTCTCCTCGTCGGGCGTCTCCTCCAGCTCGTCGGCAGGGAACTCCGCGCCCGCCGTGACCGGCGACCGGCGGACGGCGTGCTCCGAGCGCTCCTGCTGGCGGTACAGCGTCCCGTCCTCCGTCGCGTAGACGACGGTGACGAGGTTCCGGTCGCCGAACGAGCGCTCCACGAGCCAGCACTGCACGGTGTCGGTCATTGGACCGGGGTTCGGGTGGGAGGGGTTTGTCGGTGTCGGTGCTGGGCGTATCCGTCGCTTCGACTGGGAGTCTCGGCTGCATCTCCGTTGGCGAGGTATCGGAGACAGAGCACAGTCGGAACACCGTCCGGGTCGTGGGAGTCGTTGGTGACGAGGACGGCCAGAAAGCCCCTGCTGGCTCGACTCCCGGTGCTCGTTTCGCTCCTCGCTGCGCTGCGGTGCTAACTTCGCCCGAGTTCGCCGAGCCAGCAGCCCCTTTCAGTCCTACCGTCGGAGCAAGCCCCGACGAGCCCCCGTTCGCTCGCGGGCTTCGCCACGCGAGCCAGCTCCGCGCCGTATCGGAAATCCCCCAGCTCAGCGCTCCGGGTGCGTCTCGGCGTCGAACCCACCTCTCACGAGCGGTTTGGCGACGTGTCGGCGGGCACACGGCGGCACCTCGTACCAGCCGGGTTCGAGGTCGCGCTCGACGGTGGTCTCGACCTTGCCATCGGTGCTAGTGCCGCAGTCCCGGCAGCGGTAGCCCTGGTTCCGGCCCGCGGACTCCATCGTCCGGCCGCAGTCGGGACAGGCTGGGGTCACGTGCTCGGTCCGGTCCAGCTCTCGTACCGCGAACTTCTCCAGCTTGAGGGTGCCGTCGCTCACCTCGCCACAGACGGTGAGGCGGTCGCCGGGCCGGAGCGCGCGGACGCGGTCGCGGAACCGTTTGGTGGGCTCGAAGGCGGCACAGTCGACGCGGGGGCCGTCCGGCTCGCCGAACGCGACGAAGACGTGGCCGCCCTCGCGGGTCTCCGGCTCGTCGAGGACGGTGCCGTCGACCCGCCACCCCCGCTTCGGGTCGAGCGCGCCGAGCTCGCCGGCGGCGAGGTGGGCGTCGGTGCCCTGGTTGGTGACGAACAGCCGCGAGTCGTGGACGGGTTCGCTCTGAACCTCGCTCGCGAGCGCGCGGACCGCGTCCGGGTCGTCGCCGCGGATACCGTGAAGGATTGGGCAGGGTGTTCGGGGGACACAGACGGCCTCGCCCTCGACGCGGTCGACGGTGTCCCAGGCGTCGGGGTAGTGGCGGTCCGCGGCCGCGAAGAGGGAGTCCAGGTCGACGTCGCGCTCCGTGCCCAAGCGGTCGGGCTCGCGGTAGCTGATCTGCTCGTACGTCCAGTCGTCGAAGGCGGCCCACGCCCCGACGGCGGCGAGCGCGCCGACGGTGCCGCGGGCGTTGCCCCGGCCGCCGTGGCGGTAGCCGGACTCGTCGGCGAGGGCGACGGCGTCGTCGATGGCGTGAATCTCGCGGAGCGCGTCGCGGGCGAAGGCGGCGACGCCATCCGACACGCGCTCGGGGCTTCCGGGGGCGACGACGAAGCCCGGGTTCGTCCGCGGGTCGTCGGTCTCGGCGACGGCGAGTTCCTCGCGGGCGATGGCCGCGGCCCGCTCGGGCGGGAGGTCGCAGTGGACCGCGAGTGCGGCGTTCCCCCGCGTCTTGTGCTCGACGGCGGGGTTGAGCCGGACGAGCAGGACGCGGACGACCCGGCCGCCCGCGGCCGATACCCGGTCCGCGACGCGGCTGGCGACGTACGTCGTGCACATCCCCAGCTCGCGGGAGTCCGTGTCGTCCAGCCCGATGACGGTCATCGCACGGGGGTAGCGGGGGCGTCCGGTAAGCGCTTTCGGGAGCGTGGTGACGGGTCGCGAGCCCGCGGGCGCGGCTGACCTGGTACTTGAACCTTCCCCTCGAGTCCGCCCGGAATCACCGGACATCGGGTGTTTGCGCCCGACACAACACATATATGCGAAGAATCGATTACGTATGGGTATGTCCCGGGATGCACTGGTCGGTAACCTCACAGCAATGCTCCAGGACGCGGGCTTCGCCGTGAGCGACCGGTGTGCCATCCGACCCAAGAGCTTCGACCTCGCGGCCCGCCGTGGGGAGGACCTCGTCCTCCTGAAGGTGCTGTCGAACATCGACGCGTTCGACGCCGCGACCGGCGCGGAGATGCGTCGGCTGGGCGCGTACCTCAACGCGACCCCGATGGTCATCGGCCTCCGGACCCGCGACGAGGACCTGGAGTCCGACGTGGTGTACTTCCGCCACGGCGTGCCCGTCTTCGCCCCCGACACCGCCATGGGCCTGTTCGTCGAGGGCGTCCCACCACTCGTCTACGCCGCGCCCGGCGGCCTCTACGTCAACATCGATGGCGACCTGCTCGCAGACGAGCGCGAGGAGCAGGACATGAGCCTCGGCCAGCTCGCCAACGAGCTCGGCGTCTCCCGTCGCACCGTCTCGAAGTACGAGGACGGCATGAACGCCTCCGTCGAGGTCGCGATGCGTCTGGAGGAGATGTTCGACGCACCCCTCACGGCCCCCGTCGACGTGCTCGAAGACGGCGCCGACGAGGTGCGCGACGCCGAACCGACGCCGGAGGACCCCGACGCGGACCCCGACGACGAACCCATGGTCACGGTGATGACCCGTGTCGGCTTCGACGTCCACCCGACGACGCGCGCGCCGTTCAAGGCCGTCAGCGAGGACCACGAGGCCAGCGACGACGCCGACGCGTGGGACGTTCGCGAGGACACCATCCTCACCGGCCACTCGGCGTTCACCAGGGCCGCCGAGAAGCGGGCCAGAATCATGGCGTCCATCGGCGACGTGACCCGCACACGGTCGGTGTACTTCGTGGACCGCTCGAAGCGCGAGTCCGTCGACGGCACCGCTATCGTCGAGCGCGAGGAGGTCGAGAAGATGCGCGACGCCGAGGAGCTTCGCGAGCTGATCCGCGAGCGCGCCGACGTCGAGGAGCGGCCCGCCTGATTCTCACCGGTACCGACCGCGGCCTTCGACGTCCTGTAGCCGCGTGAGCACCGCTCCGTCGCCGACCGCCCGGTAGCCGTCGCGGACGGCGGCCCGCAGTTCGTCGGGCGCGTCGGCAGTCCCGACGAGGCTCTGGTCGAAGACGTGCAGGTCCATCGCGTAGTCCTCGACGTGGTCGGTGTGGTAGCCGAGCCCGAAGTCGACGAGGTAGGTGCGGTCGTCGTCGCCGGCGACCCGGACGTTTCTGGTCGTCGGGTCGCCGTGGACGAAGCCGGCGTCGTGGATGGTCGCGAGGTGACGGCCAACGTCGCGGACGCGTGCCGTCGAGAGGCCGTCGCGCAGGTCCGCCGTGCCGACGTGCTCGAACTCGATGGTCGCCGACCGGACATCGATGTCGCGGACGACCGGTGTCGGGACGCCGGCCCGCCGGGCGAGGCTCGTCAGCCGGGCCTCCTGCACCGTGCGGTCGCGCCGCAGCGTCGCGTCGAGCTCGGGGTGACGGTACGTCTTCGGCAGGCGCCGCTTCGTCACGTGGTCGTCGTCGAACTCGACGACCGCCTCGGCACCGCGAACGGGCCCGGACTCCGGAGCGATGGCCACGTCCTCGTCGTCGCCGCGCCAGGTGACGGGCACCTCGTCGGGCCGGAAGTTCGGGTCGACGCCCGAGTCGGAGACGGCGAGGGTGTCGTCCGCCGCGTACATCTTCGCGCCGAGGACCGCTATCATGCCAGCGTTGTCGCGCAGGAACCGGGGTTCGGGCGCGAAGAAGTCCGCGCCGCGTTGCTCGCACATCGCCTCGAGCATCTCGCGGAGGCGGGCGTTCTGCCCGACTCCGCCGCCGAGGACGAGCTCGTCGCTGCCGGTCAGCGACAGCGCACGTTCGGAGACCTCCGTGAGCATCGCGAAGATGTGCTCCTGCAGCGAGAAGCAGACGTCCTCGACCGGCGTCCCCTCGTCGTAGGCCTGCTTCGCCGCCGACATGATGCCCGAGAAGGAGAAGTCCATCCCCTTGACGACGTAGGGCATGTCGACGAATTCGCCGTCCTCGGCGTGGGCCTCGACCTTCGGGCCGCCGGGGTGCGACCAGCCGACGTGGCGCGTGAACTTGTCGATGGCGTTGCCGACGCCGGTGTCCATCGTCTCCCCCAGCACCCGGTAGCGGCCGTCACGGTAGCCGAGCAGGTGGGCGTTCGCGCCGCTGGCGTTCAGACAGACCGGCGACGAGAACCCCGAGCGATGGCGCCCGATCTCCAGGTGGGCGACCATGTGGTTGACGCCAACGAGCGGCACGTCGAGCGAACCCGCGAGCGCCCGCGCCGTGGTGCCGACGATGCGGAGGCAGGGTCCCAGACCGGGACCACGCGAGAACGCGACGGCGTCGATGGGGCCGTCGACCTGCGCGAGGACGCGCTCTACGACGGCCGGGAGCGCCGCCTGCATGTGCTCTGCGGCTTCGCGCGGGTGAATGCCGCCGCTCTCCGGTTCGTAGGCGTCAGATTCGATGAGAACGGCGTCGGCCTCAGCGTCGTAGCAGGCGGCACTGGCGCACCAGGCCGTCCCCTCTACGCCGAGGACGCGCATCTACTCCCACTCGGTGTAGGAGCACTTCCCGCAGTGTTTGCGGTCGCCGTAGTCGCCGAGGAACGTGTCGCCACAGCGCGGGCACAGCTCTCGCTCGGCCTCGCCGTCGTCGTTGTAGTACTCGTAGCGTGCCATCGTCAGGCCTCCTCGGCTTCCTCGCCGGCCTCGTCGGCGACGATCTTGTTGCGGTCGAGCATGTGGTCCTGTTCGACGTCGCGGGCGCGCTCTGCGGTGTCGTACACCTTCGCGTGGCCGACGGTCTTGCGCATCCCGAACTTCGTGTCGAGCGTGCGGATGACGACCTCGTCCGCGTCCTTGTTCAACATCGCCGCGAGGCTGTCGCGAACCGAAAGACGAGACGGGGTCGCTTCCTCGTGAACCATCTCGAACTTCACGTCCGTTCGGTGCAACATGGGGTTCTCCTCCTCAGAGAGTATCTCGATGTCCATGGTATCCAGTTACCTAATCTACCCCGCGAAGCGGGTAAAAGGATTTCGAAGTGGGAGGTTCGACCGCTGAGGCGACTGGTGACCGGCGGCGAACGACCTGGCGAGCAGTAGCGACGTTCCCTGCCGACGTTCTCCACGGTCCTCGGTACCGTAGTTCGGTTCGAGTGACAATAACTGCCGAGAGCTTTATCAATCACCCACTGAATTCAACTGTATGTTCCAGTTCGTGCGGATGCTCGTTCCGAACGCGATTCGGAAACGGTATGCATTGAAGTTCGCAATCGCACTCGTTCTCCTCGGCGTCGTCGTCGGCGCGGTCGGGCTCGCCGCGACCGCGCAGGTCGAACAGGAGGTCAAACAGGGGACCAACGACGAGTACGCCATCCTCGCGAATCAGGAGGCGAACGAGCTGGCGAAGTGGAACGAACGGAACCAACAGCTGACCCGTATCATGTCGACGTCCGAGACGGTCGAGCGCGGCAACATCTCCCGTATCTCGTCGATGCTCTCACAGCGCAGCACGCTCGAGGACGTCGAGGCTATCGAGTACATCAGCCTCGACGACCGGACGATAGAGGCGAGCACGCGCGGGCTCGAGGGCCAGAGCGTCGACAGCATCGGGATGTCGTCCACCAGCGCACTCGACGGTATCGAAGGGACCGAGAACCCCCGGATGGTCGACGTCTACCAGAACGGCCAGCTGCAGGCGGTCACCTACGCCGCGGCGACCGGTGACGGACACGCCATCCTCCTGACGATGAGTGCCGACGCCTACTCGCTGAACCTGCGCGGTACCGTCGGCGACTCCGGCGCGACCCTCGTCATGGACAGCGACCGGAACATCCTCTTCGACGACCAGTTCGCGTCGCTGTTCTTCGGCCAGACCTACGACGCGAACCGTGCCGGGGACATCACCGGGGTCGCCGGCGGCAGCAGCAACGACAGCGCGGCGCTCACCACCAGCTCGCCCGACAGCGTCCTCGACAGCAGTTCGTACGGTCTCAGAGGCGGCTACGTGGTCGGCTACGCACCGGTCGAGGGCACTGACTGGGTTGTCGCGGTCCACAAGCCCCAGGACGATGCCTACGGCGTCGTCTCCGACATCTCCCAGAACGGGCTGTACGTCACCGGTGGCATCGTCCTGCTCATCGGTCTCGTCGGCGCGGTGCTCGGTCGGAACACGTCGGCCTCCATCGACCGCCTGCGCAGCAAGGCCGAGAAGATGGAGGAGGGCGACCTGAACGTCGACTTCGAGACCGGCCGGATCGACAACATCGGCCAGCTGTACGCCGGCTTCGCGTCCATGCGCGACGCCCTGCGCGAGCAGATACAGAACGCAAACGAGGCCCGTGAAGCCGCCGAACTCGCCCAGGCCGAGGCGGAGGAGATGAACCGCCATCTGGAGCAGAAGGCCGACCAGTACGCCCGGGTGATGCAGTCCTGCGGGGACGGTGACTTCACCGCCCGCATGAACGCCGAGTCCAAGTCCGACGCGATGAGCGACATCGCGACCGAGTTCAACCAGATGATCGGCGAGATCGAGACGACCGTCGAGCGCCTCAAGCGCTTCGCGAGCGAGGTCGCGACTGCGTCCGAACAGGTGACGGCCTCCAGCGAGGAGGTCCGCTCCGCGTCCGAGCAGGTCACTGAGTCCATCCAGGAGATTTCGGACGGGGCGGAACGGCAGAACCAGAGCCTCCAGAACGTCAGCGGCGAGATGGAGAGTCTCTCGACGACCACCGAGGAGATCGCGGCCTCCTCGAACGAGGTCGCCGACATCGCCGAACGGACCGCCGAGACCGGCCGTGCCGGTCGTGACGCCGCCGGGGACGCCATCGAAGGGATGCGCGAGATCGAGACGGACTCCGAATCGGCCGTCGACGCCATCGACCAGCTCAAGGCCGAGATGCAGCAGATCGACGAGCTGACCGAGTTCATTACCGACCTCGCGAAGGAGACGAACATGCTCGCACTGAACGCGAACATCGAGGCATCGCGGGGTGCCGGCGGCAACGCCGACGGGGAGGGTGAAGGGTTCGCGGTCGTCGCCCAGCAGGTCAAAGAGCTGGCCGAGGACACGAAGGAGGCCGCCGAGGACATCGAGGAACGCCTCGAGCGCATCCAGGAGCAGACCGACGAGACCGCCGAGGAGGTCGAGAACACGGCGGCACGTGTCTCACAGAACGTCGAGTCGGTCGAACGGGCGGCCGACGCACTGGACGAGATCGCCGAGTACGCCCAGGAGACGAACACGGGCGTCCAGGAGATATCGGCGGCGACCGAACAGCAGGCAGCGTCGACGGAGGAGGTCGTGGCGATGGTCGACGACGCGGCGACCATCTCCGAGGAGACCACCAGCGAGGCCGAGAACGTCGCCGCCGCCGCGGAGGAGCAGACCACCGCGCTCACCGAAGTGTCCAACAGCGCCGGCTCGCTCAGCCAGCAGGCGTCCCGCCTGAGCGAGGCGCTCGACCGCTTCGATACGGACGCCTCCGACAGTGCGGAGGGCCTGCTCGGCGAGGAACTGCAGCTCGAGGACTCGCTCGACGGCCAGCCGACGCAGGACCCGGCAGGGGACGACCCGGGGACGGTGCTGGACGGTCCGGCCGACGAGCCCGCGGCTGACGACGTGGAGTTCGAGTTCGGCGAAGGTGCGGACGAGGACTAGAGCAGCTCGGCGACCCGTTCGTGGTCGCCGTCCATCCGGTCGAGCAACGACCGCATCTCGCGTTTGTTCTCCGGCGTTACCTCGACGTGGACCATCCCCTCGTCGGGCTGTCCGTAGACGACGCTCGCACCGTCGGGCGCGAGCAGTACCGCGGGCAGGGTCGCGAGGTCCTCCTCGCCGTCGACGAAGATGGTCGTCGCCTCGCCGTCGGCGAGCGCCTCGCGAAGCGCGACGAGTAGCTCCGCGGTGATGGTCCCGGCCGGGTTCGGCACGGTGACGTCCGCGTCGACGACCGCCTCGCGGACGGCCTCGTCGACGGGCGCGCGTTTCGTCCGCTCGTCGACCAGGGCTACGTCCGGCTGTCGCCCGGCGCGCACGAAGTGGTAGGTGACGATGTCGCCGACCGCGACGAGCGGCCCGGTGACGTCCTGCAGAAGGGTGTTCGCGTCGGTCTCGACCGGTCCCAGCGGCTCCTTGAACGCGCTGCGGAGCGACTCGGGGAGCGTGAGCACGACCGTTCCGTCGCTGTCCCCGCTCACGTCACCGAACCTTCAGGGCGTACTTGCCGGGCTCGGTGACCTCCATCTCGGTGGCGATGTCGGAGCGCTCGGGGTGGGCGATGATGACGTAGCCCGCCCAGTCCTCCGTCAGCGAGCTGGAGCCACAGGACTCACACGTCGCGTTGTTCGGCTCGTTCACCCGGTGGCACTCGCGGCAGACGACTCTGTCTTGGGCCATCTAATCACCCGCCTGCGCTTCGCGCTTCTGTCTGTCGTCCTCGAGCCAGCCGTGCTTGCCGAGGCCGGGCTGTTTCGCCGTCAGCCCGATCTTCGAGTCCCGCGGGTTGCGCTCGTCGATGCTCTTGGTGACGATGCGCGCTCGGACGGCGTCGTCGACGCCGAGCGTTCGGTTGGACTCGCTGGAGGCGAGCTGCTGGTTCTCGTGGTCGAAGGCGAGGTACTCGTCGGAGATCTGCGAGACGTGGAGCAGCCCGTCGACCGGGCCGATGCCGACGAAGGCACCGAACTCGACGACCTCGACGACGGTCCCGTCGACGACCTCCTGCATCTTCGGGTCGAACGTGACCGCGTCGAAGTCCGCCTCGTAGTAGACGCCCGGGCGGTTCGGGAGGACGGTCCCCTCGCCGATGTCGTGCACCTTCGTGACGGTGACGACGCTCCCGACGTCCTCGTCCATGCGACCTTCGAGCTTGTCCTGCAGCAGTTTCTTCACGAGGTCCGGGCTGACGTCCCCGAGCTCCTCCGGCGGCACCTCGACCGTGTCCTTGAGCCTGACGCGTTTGTACATCTGTTTATGGTTGAGTTATTGCAAGTTTGTTCTTGCCCCGTAAAGCTATTACCGGAACGCCCGCGTCGAGGACGCGGTCGCGCAGGGGCAGGTCGTTGGTGACGACGTACGCGGCGTGGCCCTCGCGGGCGAGTTCGACGATGGCGTCGTCTGCGTACGATTCCTCCGTGTCGACGACGAGACAGCGTTCCGTGACGAGGTCGTGGCCGACGTTCGCCGCCGTGCCCTCCTCGCCGCCCTTCTCGGAGAGCCGGCGCAGTTCCTCGACGACTGCCTGCGGCGCGACCGGGTCGACTCCCTCGACGAGGCGGTCCAGCTCGTCGAACAGCCGCACGTCAAGCTCGACGGGCATCATGAGCGCACTCGTATCGAGAGCGACCCGTGTCGACATCGGCTATCCCTGGAGCGTGCCGACGCCGATGAGCCGCCAGCGTGCACCGACGCGACGGTTGATGGCGATCTTCGCGCCGTCGGGGGCACATACCGGCCGCTTGAGGTTGACCTCGCACTCGCCCTCGCGGGCGGAGGTGACCGCACCGACCGTGGTGGCGGTGCCGACCGTGAGCATCAGCGGCTCGCCGGTGTTGATGTCCTCGACCTCGCCCATGTCGTCGCCGACGACGCGGTCGAGCAGGTCGACCGACATCGTGAACGCCTCCCACGTCGGCGGGAGCTTCCCCGGCGGGCCGGCGATCTGGCCGGCGAGTGCGTCACCCTTCGTGTAGGACGGGTCGAGGCCGGTCCCGACGCCGAGCAGGCCACCCGGCGAGGCCTCGTCGACGGTCTGGCCGCCGGCCTGGAGCGAGCGGACGGTCGTCTCGATGGGGCGGTACTCGGTCTGTCCGCCCTCCTCGACCTCGCGCCCCGGGCGGACCTCGATGTCGTCGTCGTCGTTGAGTCGGCCGCTGACGAGCGAGCCGCCGATGACGCCGCCCTTGAGTTGGTCCCAGGTCGTCCCCGGGCGGTTGATGTCGAACGACCGCGCGACGTGCATCCGTGCATCGGCGTCGGGGTCGCGGTCGGGGGTCGGGATGCGCGTCTCGATGGCGTCGATGAGGACGTCCATGTTGACGTCCTGCCCGGCGCTGACCGGGATGACGGGCGCGTCCTCGGCGACGGTGCCCGAGACGAACTCCTTTATCTGCTCGTAGTTCTCGCGGGCGCGGTCGGCGTCGACGAGGTCGACCTTGTTCTGGGCGATGACGATGTTCTCGATGCCGATGATGTCCAGCGCCATCAGGTGCTCCTCGGTCTGGGCCTGAGGCACGTCCTCGGTCGCGCTCACGACGAGGACGGCACCGTCCATGATGGCCGCGCCGGAGAGCATCGTCGCCATCAGCGTCTCGTGACCGGGTGCGTCCACGAACGAGACCGTGCGGACGACCTCCGTGTCCACATCGTGTTCCTCGCAGGTGTCCGCGACGGTGTACGCATCGGGCTCCTCGCACTCGGGGCAGCGGCGGAACGTGGCGTCCGCGTAGCCGAGGCGGATGGAGATACCACGCTTCATCTCCTCGGAGTGCTGGTCGGTCCACTCGCCACTGAGCGCCTGCACGAGTGTCGTCTTCCCGTGGTCGACGTGGCCGACGAGTCCGATGTTCACCTCCGGTTGTTGGTGGTTTCCTGCCATATCGAGAGTAATCTTGGCTACGACTACCCCTGTGCGCTTGATAAACCCACCGTTCTCAGACGCCCGTTACTCGGCCGTCTCGGTTCCGCTCGGCCCCGAATCGTACGCCGCCAGCAGGAGCCAGAACGGGGTCACGACCACCGCGCCGAGGCCGAACACCATCGACACGACCTGCACCAGGTCACCGGTGGCACCCTGTGTCGTCAGGATGAGGATGCCGAGCTGGACCACGACGATTCCGAGCAGCGGGGAGGTACCGTTGGATGAAGCCATTGGCGATGGTCGTAGTTGACGATTGATACTGGGTGTGGTTTCGGCGGTCTCGGCCTCACCCCGGCGGCCACAGTACGCCGATACCAAGCGTCGTCACGACCGCGAGGAGCAGCTGCAGCGGCGCGCCGACCCGCAGGTAGTCGGTGAACCGGTAGCCGCCGGGGCCGTACACCATCAGGTTCGTCTGGTAGCCGATGGGCGTCATGAACGCCGTCGAGCCCGCGAACGTCACCGCGAGCACGAACGAGAACGGGTCGCCGCCCAGTTCGGTCGCGGACCGTGCCGCCACCGGCACCAGCAACGCGACGCTCGCGACCGGCGTGATGACGTTCGCGAGCAGCCCCGTCAGCACGTAGAACACGCCGACGACCAGCAGCAGGTCGGCGCCCTCGGCCAACAGCACCAGCAGCTCCGCGAGGTAGCCCGCGCCGCCGGAAGCCCGGAGCGCCGCCGACAGCGGGAGGATGCCCGCGAGCAGGAAGACGACGTTCCACGACACCGCGTCGTAGGCGTCGTCGATGTCGAGACAGCCCGTGACGACCATCGCGACGACGCCCCCGAGTGCCGTGACGACGATGGGGAAGTGCGTGAACGCCGCGAGCCCGATGACGGCGAGCAGGATGCCGATGGCGACGGGCGTCTTCGGGGAGAGCCGGGGGTTCTCCGTCTCGCCCGCCGGCCCTCTCGTCACGAGCACCTCGTCCTCGTCCGCGAGGAGTTCGGCAGCCGTCGAGGTGGCGTAGACGAGCAGCGAGTCGCCGCCCGAGAGCTCGAAGGCGTCGAGGCGCTCGTGGGTGACCTGGCTCCCGCGCCGGATGGCCATGACCGTGCTACCGTACCGCTCCCTGAACCGGAGCTCCGCGAGCGTGTCGCCGACGAAGTCCGACTCCGGGGGGACGACGAGTTCGAGCAGTTCGCCACGGATCCACGGCGCGCTGAGGCTGTCGCCGGTCACCTCCTCGCGGGGGAGCTGCCGGAGGTCGTACGCCTCCGAGAACCGGTTCACGTCCTGCAGGTTCGCCCGGACGGTGAGCACGTCGCCGGCCACGATGTCGCGGTCGCTGCCCGGCGCGATGAACACCTCCTCGTCGCGGACGAGCTGGAGCACGTCCACGTCGAGCTCCATCGACGTGAACGCGTCCTCGACGCGCTGGCCGACGAGCGCCGAGGACTCCCGCACCCGGACCTGTGCGAGGTAGTCGGTGACCTCGTACGTGTCGGTCACGTCGAGCGTCGGCGGCACCCGGTCGGGGAGCAGGTGCGGCGCGACGGTCAGCAGGTAGACGCTCCCGACGAGGAGGACGACGATGCCGAGCGGCGTGAGTTCGAACATCCCGATGGGGCCATGGTCGGGCACCAGGTCCGTCGCGACGAGGTCGGAGGCGACGATGTTCGTCGACGTTCCGATGAGCGTCAGCATTCCCCCGAGCATCGCAGCATACGACAGCGGGATGAGGAACTTCGACGGCGAGAGGTGGCTGTCCTCCGCGAGGTCGCTGATCATCGGGATGAAGACGGCGACGACGGGCGTGTTGTTGACGAGGCCGGCGAGCGGCCCCGTCGTCCCGACCGTCGCCGCGAGTACCCGTCGCTCGTCGCCACCCGTCACGCGGGCGAGGAACGCGCCGAGCCGCTGGACGGCGCCGGTCCGCTGGACCCCCTCACTCAACATGTACATCGCCATGATGGTCACGGTCGCGGCGCTCGCGAACCCGGAGATGGCGGTCGCTGCATCGACCGTAGTCCACGGCTCGAGGACGACAAGCGAGACGAGGACGGCCAGTGCCGTCACGTCCGGCGAGACCACCTCCCTCACGAACGCGAGCAGCGCCGCGGCGGTGAGGCCGAACACCACGAGCATCGCGGTCGTCGGTTGTGGGACCGCCATTGTCCGTCGTTCTCCCGTCGAGCAAAAATAGCTACCCCATCTGCCGACGGAACCGGTACAACTCCGGGTATATGTCCTCGTGGCCGTCCGCCAGTTGTTCAATGGGCACCACCCGCTCCACCACCGCCGGTATCGACTACGAGCCCGTCCCCGTCTCGAACCTCGCCCGGTTCGCGCTCCCGCTGCTACTGTTCACCTGGGCCGGCCTCCTCCCGGTCGTCGTCGCCGGCCTCGTCTTCGGCGTCCGGGCCATCGGCGCGTCGCTCTGAGCCGGAGACGGACTTTTACTCCCCCGAGACCAACTCCTGCTGTGCGCGAATTCGCGTTCGAACAGCGGCTCTGTGTCTGTCTGGAGCGGGCCGTCGACGGCGTGCTCGCACGACAGCTCGGCGGCGGCGTCCACAGCGCACGGCGAGTGCTCGACGTGGTCCTGGTCGAGCCCGGGCCGGCGTTCGACGACCGCGCTGCCATCACCGAACGGACCATCCCACACCGGGCGATCGAGAGCGACGTGGGCCGTGGCCGCTCGCGGGACTGGCGCGGGGCGTTCGACCTGCCAGCGGAGCGAGCCCAGGGCATCGTCGAGCGCGCGGTCGACGTCGGTTTCTTCGAGCGCGACCCGCCCGCGGGAGCCGAGCACGTCCGGCGAGCGTGTCGCTACCCGGACGGCTGGTTCGACCGGCTCGTCGCCGTCGAGAACAAGCCCGACCTCGGGACGCCGGGCGACCTGGAGACGCAGCTCCTGAAGGACGTCCGACTGGGCCTCGTCGACGAGGTGGTGCTGGCGACGGCGAGTCACGTCACCCGGGCGCACCTGAACCGCATCCCCGAGGCTGTCGGCGTCTGGCGCTTCGACCCAGAGACGCTGGAGCGTACCGTCGTCAGGGAGCCGAGGCCGCTCGACGTGGACGCGTACGGGACCGAAATCGTCGAGGAACACCCCGGCTGGACCGAGGTTCACGTGGCGACGCCCACCGCCAAGGAACGGGCTCGACGGCGGCTGGCCGAGCGTGCCTACGGCAAGGGCTGGCGCGTCGACGAGTTCCCGGGCTGTGCGCGGGTCCGGGACGAAGCCGTCGCTGGTGGTGGCGGCCTCCCGCACTGCGAGTGGAAGGGACGCGTCGTCGACCCGGGGAACGAGTGTGACCCGGACTGTCCGGGGTTTGAGGAGGGCGAGTCGCCATCGGTCGACGTGTCGGGCGAGCGCGACCGACGGACCGGCTGGGTGGCGGAGCCGGACGGTCTGGCCAGCAGACAGGCCGGGCTGGACCGCTTCGGCTGACCGAGGCCGTCGCGACTGGCTGGCGAACAGACGGCACAGTCGGCGGGGAACGGGCCGGGGTGCCGTACGACCGCTGACCGGCCCGTCTCGACTCGTCAGGGCACGCCCTCGTTGGTTCCGTCTTCCCGTTTGAATCCTCGGCCGAAGACCTGTCCGAAACTCTACTAAAACGGAGTTGAGGGAACGCTTTACTCGACCGCTGTTGAAATACTGTCCATGAGCAAACCGGACATCAACGAGTGCGAGACGTGCGTCGCGCCTGCGGAGGCGTTCTCGGTGGTCGGCAACGAGACGCGGCTGTCCATCCTCGAGGCGCTCTGGCAGGCGGACGACCGACCGGTCCGGTTCTCGGACCTCCGAGAGACCGTCGAGATGCGCGACAGCGCCCAGTTCAACTACCACCTCCAGCAGCTCACCGACCAGTTCGTCGTGAACACCGACGACGGCTACGACCTGCGCTACGCCGGGAAGAAGGTCGTCCGCGCGGTCATCGCCGGCGAGTTCAACCAGAACCCGCGCTGGGGCCCCCACGAGCTGGACGCCGACTGCGTCACCTGCGGCGGGTCCCTCGTCGCCGTGTACGAGGACGAGTGCATCGCGGTCGACTGCGCCGACTGCGGCCACCCCCACGGCGAGTACCCGTTCCCGCCGGGCGGTCTGACCGACCGCGACCGCGACGAGGTCATGCGCGCGTTCGACCAGCGCGTCCGGCACCTCCACTGTCTCGCCGCGGACGGCGTCTGTCCGGAGTGCAGTGGGAAGATGACGAGCCACGTCGAGCGCGAGGGCGACTGCTGCATCGGCTCGGACGTCCGCGTCGAGCACGTCTGCCAGCAGTGTGGGCACTCGCTCTGTTCCGCCATCGGCCTGGTGTTGCTCGACCAGTCCGACGTGGTCCACTTCCACCGCGAGCACGGCGTCGACCTCAACGGCACGCCGTACTGGGAGCTCCCGTGGTGCGTCTCCGACCACGGCACGACCGTCCACTCGACGGACCCGTTCTCGGTCACCGTGACCATCGAGCTCGGCGGCGACTCCCTCGCGGTCACCATCGACGACGACCTCGCCGTCGCCGAGGTCGAGCGCACGGCCGCGGTGCCGGCCGACGACTGACCTGTCCCGCCGTCTCGTCCCCGTCCTGCCGCCTTGCTCACCTGCCAGCAGTTGGTGTAGAGAGTTTCAGTATCTCCGTTTACAGAAATATCCTCCAGGTGACACTTATGGGGTCGGCGTGCATACGACTACATAAGAGCAGATGAGTACGACCACCCACACTCGAACCGAGTACAGCCGTCCGACCGTGTCCGTCCCACAGGGTCTCGGTCGCGCACTGTTCGCCCTCGTCGCACTGCTGACCGGTGCGGGGCTGGCCGTCAGCTTCGTCCCGGGCCTGCTGTTGGTCGCGGGCCTCGCCCTCTGGGCGGGCCTGCTGGCCCTGGTAGTCCTGGCGCCCGTCGCCGTCGTCCATGCCGTCGCCGCGTCCGCCTGACGACTCGACGACGACCCTGTCATCCCACCCCTGTCGGTCCGGCCGTCCCATGTCGTCCTCGCTGACGTTCACACGCCAGTCGGCAGACCCCTGTACAGCCGAGTGGCTGCCGTCGTTCCCCCGGGCTCTCTCGACCCAGTTCCTTCCACGCTACCTCCCGAGACGTAGCTCGGCCAGTGGTGAAACGAATTTCAGTACACGAGCTTACAGAAATGTTTTGCAGATTACACTTATGGGGTCGGCGGGCATACGTATAGTTGAATGAGCACGAACACCACCACCGCGCTCGGCCCGAAGAACAGCACTCCCACCACCACCGTCCCGCAGGGACTCGGCCGCGTCCTGCTCGCACTCGTCGGGGTCGTCGCGCTGCTGACGGTCGCGCTGACGCTCGTCCCCGGTCTGGCCCTCGCCGTCGGCCTGACTGTCTACGCCGCGCTCCTCGTCGGGGTCGTCGCGAGCCCGTTCGCGCTCGTCCACCTCGTCGGCGAGGCGCTCTGAGCGGATCGGGCACACGGCCGCGACTGTCATCCTCTACAGCTCGTACGTCTCCCCGTCGACCGCGATAGCGTCGTCGAACGCCTGCTCGACCGGGTAGAAGTGCGCCGCGTGGACGACCCGCGTCACGTCGGCGTCGATGTCCTCGCCGAGCGCGAGCGCTCCCTCGTAGGTCATGTGCTTCGTGCCGAACGTCCGGAACACGCCGTCCGCGTCCGGATGGTCGCCACCCAGGGGATGGTGCTCGCAGAGCGCCGCCGGGACGATGCCGTCGGCGAGCAGCAGGTCCGGGTCCCGGAGCACGTCGCGTGACGCCTCGCCCAGCGCGTAGCTCGTGTCGCCCGAGATGGCGAGCTTCGCGCCGGTTTCGGGGTCCTCGATGGCGAGCCCGTAGCAGACCAGCGGCGGGTGGACGACGGGGACGAGCGTCACCCGCAGACCGCAGGCCTCGAACGGCTCGAACGCCGTCTCGTGGTTGACCGTCACCGCATCGAGGTAGTCGTACTTCCGGTCGACGGTGTCGGCGACGCTCTCGCCCGTCTCGGGGTCCGTCTCGTCCGCTGCGTACACCTGGAGCCCGTCGAACAGCCGGTAGGCGTTACCGAGCCCGTCGAGGTGGTCGAAGTGGATGTGCGTGACGACCGCGGCGTCGGGCAGCTCGACGTCGTTGTGGAGGAACTGGTAGCGGAAGTCCGGGCTGCAGTCGACGAGCAGCGACTCGCCGGTGCGCTCGTTGCGGACGTGGACCGAGAACCGGGTGCGTTCGACGCCGCGCTCGACGGCCGCCTGGCAGGTGTCGCAGTCGCAGCCGGGGGTCGGCGTCCCCGTCGTGTCCCCCGTTCCGAGCAGCGTGACCAGCATCGTTCCGCCCTTTGCAGTCGGGAGCGAAAAAGGCGCGGGTTGGCGGTCGACAGGACCGTGACGCCAGTTTCTTGTCGACACGACGCCCGCTTCGACCCGATGGACGACGGCAGGAACGGAGCCGGCACGCTCACCGCCTCGCCGGTGTTCGAACTCCTCCTGTTGCTCCTCGTGGCGCTCCCGTTCGTCGTCGTGCTGGCCGACAGCGGGACCGTCGCGACAGGCCCGCTGACCGTCGCGGCGGCCGTCGGTGGCGGCTGGGGCCTGCTGGTCGGTCCGCGCGGTGACCTCGGCTTCGGCTGGGTCGACTGGCGGGGTCGAATCGCGGTGCTGACCGTGCTGGTCGCCCTGCTCGCGGGGACTGTCCACCTCGTCCACCCGCCGCTGTCCGTCTACGCGAGCGCATCGCTCGGCCTGGCAGGTGGAATCGCCGCCGTCAGAGTGGGTCGACTGGTCGCAGGATAGTCCGGACGACGGTCAGTCGTGGCTGTGGTCGTGGTCGTGCCCCGAGCCGTCGCCCGCGATGTCGCCACCGGCGACGAGCGCGTCGTGGTCGCCCTCGATCATGTCCATGTTCTTCAGGTTGTCCCGCTCCTCGAAGTCGGCGACCGCGGCCTCGAGGTCTGCCTGTGTCAGGGTCGTGCGCTCCTCGGTGAGCGCGTCGAGGACCGCCTCGCGCATGACCAGCCGGAGGTCGCTCCCGGTGAGCCCCTCGGTGATGTCGGCGATGGCGTCCGGGTCGAACTCCTCGATGTCCATCGCGCGGGTGATGATGCGGAGGATGTCAGAGCGCATCGAGTGGTCGGGCTTGGGGAAGTTGACGATCTCGTCGAAGCGCCGCCAGGCCGCGGCGTCGAGCTGGTCGGGGTGGTTCGTCGCGCCGATGAGCAGCACGTCGTCCTGGATGAGCGAGATGTCGTCGATGCTCTTCAGCAGCGTGTTGACGGCGCGCTTGATGGCGTTGTGCTCGTCGCCGCCGCGGGTCTTCGCGACGAAGTCGAACTCGTCCATGAACAGGATACACGGCGAGAGCCGCTTGGCCACCTCGAACGTCTTCTCGACGTTCTTGGCCGTCTCGCCGAGGTACTGGCTGGTGATCATCGAGAGCTTCACCTCGACGAAGGGGAGGTCGAGCTTGTACGCCAGCCCCTTCGCGGCGGAGGTCTTCCCGGTCCCCGGCGGGCCGACGAACAGCAGCTTGCCGATCTCGCGGAGGCCGATCTCGGCGAGGTAGTCGCGGTGCTCGATGGCCTTGACGACCTTCTGGATCTCACCCTCCTGCTCCTCGGTGAGGACGATGTCGTCGAGCGTCTGGTCGATCTCCTCGGGGGCGCGGATGTCGACGAGGTCGAGCATCTCCTCGTCCTCCTCGTCCTCGAACATCTCGTCGAGCAGCGAGTCGATCCAGACCCGGTCGGCCTGGATGGGTCGGTTCGCCTCGCGGGCCTCCTCGTAGGTGACGTCGTCGAACGCGTCGTCGAACTCCCAGGCGAGTGTCGGGTTGCGGCGGAGCGTGTCCGCGTCCACGCGCTCGAGGAACCAGTTCTCGGCCATCTCCGGCTGGGTCAGCTTCAGCTTGCCCGAGAACTCGTCGCGGTCGGTGAACAACAGCTCGGAGACCGCATCCCAGGGGTGGTCGATGCCCGTCGCCGCCCGGGTCGTCTTGTTCGTCACCGTGAGCGGTCGCTCGACCTCGCCGTCGGCGTAGAACACGCGCCGGAACCGCGGCGGGAGGTCGTTCTCGTCCAGCTCGCGGTTCTCGGTGTAGACGTCGGCGGTCAACAGAAACTCGACGACCGATAGCGCCGCGTTACTCATTCCTTCAGAGGTTGACGCCACGGCCGCTTAAGGCCGTCGGAGCGCCGATTACGACCCGAGAACGGAGGACTCGCTCGCTCCGGCCGGCCGCGCCGCGCGTCGGAGCCAGCCGTCGCCGACGGCGCTCCGGGCCACCGTCTGCCGGTGGTCGGTCCAGGACGTCGACGCCGCCACCGTCGACTGGGAGCGCTCGGGCGGCGGCACGTCCGCGGTCCCCGACAGCGCCGACTCGTTGACGTAGACGACGAAGGGCGTGCCGGGGCCGAGGTCCTGGTCGGTCCGGTTCACCGTGGCGAAGCGCTGGAACTCGCGGGCCTCGTAGCCCTGCTCGATGAGCCACTGGTGGATGTCCTCGGCGTCGTCGCCGTTCTCGCCGTTCCCGATGGCGACGACGACCGGCGCGTTCGTCCGGTTGACCTGTCGGAGCGTGATGGCCGTGTCGTAGACGAAGCTCTCTCCGTCGGTCTGGTTCGCGCGGTACTGGTAGGTCTCCATGTACCACATGAGCGTCCGGCGTTCGTAGTAGCCGCTGGAGGCCGGTGGCTGGAAGTCGTCGCTGATGTTCGACGTGTAGTACTCGTTGCCGTAGAACAGCACGTCGACGTCGTCTGGCCCGCCCTGCTCGCGACCGATGCGCTCGACGTCCTGCAGGGTGTCCTTCAGGTCGGTGCTGGAGGACTGGGCGTACTGGACGAGCATGTTGTCGGGGTCCTGGTCGTTCACGTACACCAGCCCGACCGCCGTCGTTGCGACCTGGCCGGAGACGAGCAGGAGGACGACGACCGTCAGCGCGACGCCGACGGGGTCGTCGTCGGTGAACGAGTCGACGCCCCAGCGGAAGACGATGCCGAGGCCGACCGCCGCGGGGATGGCCAGCGCGACGATGGCGTGGGTCGTCGCCCAGCCCGCGCGGATGTCCGTCGCGATGGGGTAGCCGAGCACGCTGACGAAGCCCCAGTAGGACGCGAGGGCGACGAGGTCGCGCGGGCCGTCGCTGCTGTAGCGGTCGACGACGAACCCGATGATAGCGAAGGCACAGAGCACGAGCGCGGCCGCCTCGAGCACGTTGACGTAGTGCTCGAAGAACGCGAGGTAGGAGTTGCCGTGGTCGCTCGCCCACTGACCGGTGAACTCCTCCCACGAGCCCACGATGGACTCCCAGACGACGGCGACGAACATCTCGGGGTCACCGCCGGCGAGCTGGCCGAGGGAGTTCCACAGCCCGATGTTCTGGCCCGCCTGCCCCGGCCCGGGCCAGCCCGCCGCGTTCTGCTTCGTGTAGCCACCGCCGCGTGGCGCGTAGAACAGCACGATGATGGCGAAGAACTCGACGACGAGGCCGACTGCGACCACGACGGAGGTCCAGCCCGTGCGCCACCAACCGATGTGCCGGTCGATGAGCGCGTTCACGTTCCCGCCAGCGAGCTCGCCCCACGAGCCGCGGAGGTCGAACGGCAGCACCCAGTCGAGGTAGTCGACGAACACGCCCCAGACCGAGAGGTCGTCGGTCACCGGCGCACGGAACAGCCGGTGGTCGAGCAGGAGTGCCGCTGCGCCCAGCCAGCACAGCGGGTAGAGCAGCGCGTTCTCCTTCGTCGTCAGGGCGAGCGCGAGCGTCGCGACCCCGGCGGCGAGGTACCGGCGCTGGCGCTCGTCGTAGTACCGCAGGAAGAACCCGACGGTGAACGCGACGAACACGACGAGCGGGATGTCCGAGCGCATGAACCGGGAGTAGTACAGCAGCACCGGGTTGAACGCCAGGAACAGCCCGAGTGCCACGACCTCGGTGTCCCGGAGGTGCTTCCGGTAGAGCCACGCGGAGAGCGGCAACACGGCACCGAGGATGGCGACGGGGAGCCGGGCGGTGAAGTCAGACGGCCCGAGCAGCTGGAAGACGTACTTGTCGACGTGGAACAGGAAGGGGCCGTGGACGATGGGGCGGTACTCGTACGCGCCGGTCTCGAGGTAGCGGACCACCCAGTAGGCGACCCGCCCCTCGTCCTGGTGGACGAGCCGCTCGCCGAGCCACGCGAGCCGCGCGGCCAGGCCGACGGCGACGATGAGCACCAGCGCGCCGAGCGTGCGCGGGCTCGACGGCCAGGGGTACTCGTCGTTGCCCGCGAGCCCGCCCGGCTCGGGGTCGGTGCTCCGGTCGTCGTCGGGCTCGCCGACGGCGTCGTCCGCCTCGGTGACGGCGTCGGCGGTCGTCCACTCACTCCACTCGTCGTCCGTCGCCTCGTCGTCGGCGCCGTCGACGGGGTCGTCGCCGACTGGCGCGTCCGGGTCGGCGGCTCGGTCGCTGTCGTCGGTCCCATCGCGGTCGTCCGTCGGGCGGGACGACGACCCACCGTCGGCGCGGAGTGCGTCCGCGGGACGGCTGGAGGGCGGCGTGGGGTCGTCGGTCATTACTCGCTTCCAGCGAGAGCGTGCCTAAACCCTTTTTGGGTTCCGTTCGGTGGACTGGTCGCCGGTATCCGACGGCGTGTCGGGTGGCTGGGACGATTCGGGCGGCTCCCGAGCGGGCAGAATAAACTCCCGACACGATTACTGCCCGTTCAGCCGTGATTTAAGGTGGTGCCTCCCCTCGCTACTGGTATGCCAGCGCACACGCCCGTCATCGCAGCAGCGTACCGGACACCCCAGGGTCGCCAGGGTGGCGTCTACGAGAACACCCGTGGCGAGGACCTCTCCACCCCGCTCATCGACGAGATACTCGCCGAGAACGACCTCGCCGGCGAGGACGTCGACGACCTGATGTGGGGCTGCGCCCAGCAGCGCGGCGAGCAGGACAACAACGTCGCTCGCATCATCGCGCTGATGTCCGAACTCGGCGAGGGCGTGCCCGCGACGACGATCAACCGCTGGTGCGCCTCCTCCATGCAGGCGGTCATCTCGGCGTCCGACGCAATCGCCGCCGGCAACCGCGACTGCATCATCGCCGGCGGCTTCGAGAACATGACCCGCGTGCCGATGGGCGGCGGGATGGACAGCCGTGCGTTCCACCCCGCGTTCCAGGAGATGTACAACATGGTCGAGCTCCAGATGGGCATGACCGCCGAGAAGGTCGCCGAGGAGTTCGACATCTCGCGCGAGGCCCAGGACCGCTACGCCGTCCAGAGCCACCAGCGCGCCGCCGCGGCCACCGAGGAGGGTCGCTTCGACGACGAGATAATCCCCATCGAGGCCGAGGTCACCGTCGAGGAGGACGAGGACGGCGAGCCCGTCGAGACCGAGACCCGGACCATCACCGAGGACGAGGGCATCCGCCCCGGCACCGACTTCGAGACCCTCCAGAGCCTCCCGCCGGCGTTCATGCAGGACATCACCGCCGGGAACTCCAGCCAGATCTCCGACGGCGCGGCCGCGACGCTCGTCACCTCGAAGGAGTTCGCCGAGGAGCACGACCTGGAGATACTCGCCGAGGTCGGCATGAACAACGTCGCCGGCGTCGACCCCACCATCATGGGTATCGGCCCGGTCCCCGCCACCCGCGGTCTGCTCGAGCGCAACGGGCGCGACATCGAGGACTACGACCTCGTCGAACTGAACGAGGCGTTCGCCTCCCAGACGGTGTACGCCCGTGAAGAGCTCGGCATCGACGAGGACAGCTTCAACGTCAACGGCGGCGCAATCGCCATCGGCCACCCGCTCGGCGCGTCCGGTGCCCGCCTGCCCGTGACGCTCATCCACGAGCTCCGCAAGCGCGGCGGCGGCCTCGGCCTGGCGACGCTCTGCGTCGGCTTCGGCCAGGGCGCGGCCATCGAGTTCGAGGTCGAGGGCGAATAACCGACTGACTCTGCGGTCTTTAGTCTTTTCGAGGTGAGGAGTGGCGACGCTTCCCGACCAGCTGGGTGGCGCGCGGCTGGCGAGCGTGCCGAACGCAGTGAGGCCGCGAGACATCCGCGCGAGGGATGAGAAGCGCAGGGAGCCTGCGACCGAGCATCGCAAGAGGCTGGCGAGACGCTCGGGGCTTTCTGGCTTGTATCGGGTCCAGTGAGTCTCACACGAGTTTTCTGGCTGTTTACGGCGACCGGCCCAGTATCGCGTCCACGACCGTCGACAGACAGGCTCCCACAGAAGACTCGACTTTTCACGCCCGGAAACAGCCGCGGAGCCTTCATACCGCCGGCACCCGAAGACGCCGACAATGACCGACGCGGCCATCGTCACGGACGGCCTCACGAAGGAGTACGACGGAGAACGGGCGGTCGGCGACCTCGACCTGCGCATCGAGAGCGGCGAGGTGTTCGGCTTCCTCGGCCCGAACGGCGCGGGGAAGACGACGACGATGCGGATGCTGACGACGCTGACCCGGCCGACCTCGGGAACCGCACACGTCGCGGGCCACTCCATCACGGACCGCGAGACGGTCACGCCGCACATCGGCTACCTGCCGGAGGAGCCGCCCCTGTACGAGGAGCTCACGGGACGCGAGCAGCTGGAGTACGTCGCCGGCCTGCGGGACATCCCGGACGACGAGGCCGAAGAGCGCATCGAGTCGCTGCTCGCCCGGTTCGACCTGCTCGACGACGCCGACAAGCGCGTCGACGCCTACTCGAAGGGGATGCGCCAGAAGACGGGCGTCATCCAGGCGGTGCTGCACGAGCCCGACGTGGCGTTCCTCGACGAACCCACGTCGGGGCTGGACCCGCGTGCGGCGCGCACGATGCGGGACACCATCGCGGACCTCGCGGACCAGGAGATGACGGTGTTCCTCTCGACGCATATCCTGCCGGTCGTCGACGAGCTCGCGGACCGCATCGGCGTGCTCCACGACGGCCGGCTCGTCGCGCAGGGGGAACCCGAGGAGCTCAAACGGCGCGCCGAGACGGGCGAGGCGGCCAGCCTGGAGGACGCCTTCCTCGCGGTGACGACGGAGGAGGCGGCGGCCGCGACGCCGGATTCGCCGGCGGAGTAGACGCAGTGGCCGGCCGCACGCGGCCTCACAGCTCCACGCGCGAGCAGATTCGCGTCTCGGTGCCGTTGGACTCCAGGTGCGCGAGGTCGCGGATCTCCATCTCCCAGTCGAACTCGCGGTCCGAGAGGAACGTCACCATCTCGCCCGCGAGCTCGGCGTCGAGGCTGTGGTAGGCCAGCGTCACGTGCGGGAACCACCGCTCGGGGTGGTAGTAGTCGTCGGCGCGGTCGGCGAAGTCGGTGAGCCGCGACCAGAGGCTGTCGTGGAGGTCGGCCAGCTCCGGCGAGCGCGCGACGGGCAGGTAGACGACGGGTGCGGCGGTAAAGACGCCCAGCCCGCCGGTCCGGACGGTGAACGGCTCGACCTCCGGGCGGACGGAGTGGAGCCGCGACTCCACGGTCGAGGCGTCGTAGGTGTCGGCGACGTGGTAGGAGACGTGCGGCGGCGGCAGCTCGGAGGCCGGGTCGATGCCGAACTCCGCCTCCAGGTCGTCCCAGATGTCGAGCACTCGCTGGTGGTGTTCGTCGGGCAACGTCGAGATGACTGCCGAATGCATCGTGGGTCACGCAGCCGCCGACGAGTCACTCGCCCGCCGCGTCGGACATGCGTCAGACGCTTCGGGTGTCCCCGAAATAACGCTGTCGGCGAACCTACCTATTCGAGCGCCGCGGGCGGCTCGGGCAGCGAGCCGATGTCGTCGGGGTCGTGGTGGACGTACACGTCGGCGTCCGTCCGGGCGGCCCGCCGCTTGATGGCCTGGATGGACTCGACCGAGTCCTCGAGCGAGTGCGCGAACGACGCCGCGAGCTCGCCCTCGTACCCCTCGCGGTGGTTCGCCGCGTCGACGGCGAGGATGACGGTCCCTGCGTCGGGCAGTTCGACCTGTACCGACTGGTGGCCGGGCGAGTGCCCGGGCGTCGGGAACGCCACGACGCTCCCGTCGCCGAACACGTCGTACTCGCCGTGGACGGCGGTCACGTCGTAGTCCATCCGGCGCAGGTGGTGGAAGTCGCCGGTGACGTAGAACAGCCGCTGGACCCCGTCCGGGTAGAACGCGTAGCGGAGCTCCTGCTTCTGGACGACGAACTCGGCGTCGGGGAACAGGTCGATGTTCCCCGCGTGGTCGGTGTGCAGGTGGCTCATGACGACGATGTCGATGTCCTCGGGTGCGTAGCCGATGCCGTCGAGCAGGTTCACGAGGTGCTGGTCCTCGCTCTGTTCCAGCGTCTCCAGTAGCGGGGCCATGTGCGCCGCGCCGGCCGGACCGTACGACGCCGGGTCGGCGACCAGGTCCGGGCTGACGCCGGTGTCGACCAGCACCGTCCCCTCCGGGTGCTCGACGAGGTAGGCGGGGCAGGTGCCGCGGTACGGCTCGCCCGGGTTCTGCATCTGCACCGCTGCGGAGAAGTCGAACGTCCAGTGGGCCGTGTTCAGCGTGTAGAGTGCCGTCGCTGACATGTGAACGTCTTGGGAGTGGACCTGCATAAAAGGGCGCTCGGTCCCGGGTGGGACGCCGTCAGTCCTCGGGATGGCAGAACGACATCGCCTCGCGGACGCTGTCGCGCTCGCCCAGCAGCGTGAGGTTGTCACCCTCCTGCAACGTGAAGTCCGCACCGGGGACCTCGACCTCGCCATCGCGGGAGACGAGGGCGATGAGACAGCCCGGCGGCAGCTCCGGTCCGATCTCGGACAGCGTCCGTCCGATGAGCTCGTCCGAGGTGACCGTTATCTCCTGGATATCACCCTCTTCACCGAAGTGGGTGATCCAGTCCGAGAGCGCGGGCCGTTCTATCTCGTTGTCGATGGCCCACGCGGTCGCCATCGCCGAGGAGATGGTCCGGACACCGAGATCCTCGAACGCCTCGACGTTGTCCGAGTTGTTCGCCCGTGCGAGGACGGTATCGACGGAGAACTTGCTGTTCGCGAGCTGTGCCACGAGGAGGTTCGCGTCGTCGTCACCGGTGGCGGCGACCACGATCTTCGCGTTGTCGGCACCGGCGGCACGCAACACGTCCGTGTCGGTGCCGTCACCCTTGTGGACGGTGAAGCCCGCCTCGCGGGCGACCTCCACTATCTCCGGGTTCTGTTCGATGATGACGACGTTCTCTCCTCGGTCGTCGAGGCGGTCGGCCAGCGAGCGGCCAACCTGTCCGCCTCCGATGATGAGTACACGCATTGGTATGACGTCGAGTAGCTCCGCTATCTGTCTGGCGAGTCCGGCCTCGAAGACGACGGTGACGAGGATGACGAGGAACACCGCCCCGACGAGGATGTCCGCGCCGGCCTCGTTGAACGGCACCGTGTTCGGGTTCTGGAGTTCGAGTGCGAACAACGTCGCGACGGACGCCGGAATGATGCCGCGTGGTCCGACGAAGCTGATGAACCAGCGCTCGGAGGTCGTGAACTGCCCGCCGGTCGTACTGGCGAACACCAGCAGCGGCCGGAGCACCAGCGCGACGACGAGTACCACGGCGATGCCCTGCCAGCCGAGCCCGAACAGCTTCTCGAACTCCAGCAGCGCCGCCAGCGCGATGAAGACGAACGAGAGGACGATGAGCGTCACGTCGCCCTTGAAATCCTCGATCTGCTCCTCGTACGGCAGGTCGGCGTTGCCGAGGACGATGCCGGCCGTGGCGACGGCGGCGACGCCGGCCTCGGAGAAGATCTCGTTGGCCACCGCGAACGCGACGACCGCGCCCGCAAGCGTCAGCAGCCGGGCGTTCTGCGGCGCGTTGTCCGGCGAGAGGTCGAGGTGACGAAGCACGTACCAGACGATTCCGGCGACCATGAGCCCGATGAGCAGCCCGGTGCCGAGGCGCTCGGCGAACCGCTGGACGTAGATCTCGAGACTCGACTGCTCGACCGAGAGCACCTCGAAGATGACGACCGCGAGGATGGCCGCGGTCACGTCGTTGACGATGCCTTCGGTCTCGAGTGCCGCCTCGACGCGGTCGCGCACCGCGACCACCTCGAGGATCGGCGTGATGACCGTCGGCCCGGTCGCGATCAGGAGCGCACCGACGAGTCCGGCGATGGCCCACTGGGTGCCGAGCAGGTACCGGACGGCGACGGTGGTCCCGACGAACGAGATGGCTGCGCCGAGCGTGACGAGCTTGACGTTCGCGGAGGGGGCCTCCCTGAGCTTGGATATCTTCAGGTGGAACGCCCCTTCGAAGACGATGACGGCGACCGAGAGGCCGACGATTGTCGACAGCGCGCCGCCGAACGTGTCCTCGGTGACGATGGGGTCGATGAACGTGACCCAGTTGCCGATGCCCTCGGGCCCGACGAGGATGCCGGCGATGATGAGGAACAGCACGCTCGGCGTGCGGAACCGGTCGCCGAGGATCTGCGAGCCGACGCCGAGGGCGACGATGAGCGCGACGATGAGCGCGAGGTGGCCACCGCTCTCGCCCGCGAGCACTACCCCTCCGAACACGTCGGTCACGGGGACACCCATGTACCCGGGTTGTTGGCCCCTTGGTGTATAAACAACCCGTTTGCGGCCAGAGGATTTCTGGACGACGTCCAATCGCGGCGTGAGCCGGGAACGAGGGTCGCTGTCGGCGTTCGAGCCCCGGATCAGTCGTCGGCTTCGGCTGCCTCGGCGCGCTCGTCGTCGCCGTAGATCTCCTCGACGAGCCGGTCGTAGCGGTCCTTGATGTTCCGGCGCTTCTTCTTCATCGTCGGCGTCAGCAGGTCGTTTTCCTCGGTGAACTCCTCCTCGACCAGCCGGAACTGCTTGATCTGTTCGTGCTTCTCGAAGCGCTCGTTGACCGAGGCGACCTCCGCCTCGATGGTCTCGTGCGCCCAATCGTCGTCACAGGCCGCGTAGTCGTCGTCGGGCAGGTCGACGCCCTCCGCCGCCGCTCTCTCGTGGAGGGCCTCGAAGTTCGGGACGACGAGCGCGGAGATGAACTTCTCCCCGTCGCCCATCACCATCACCTGCTCGACGAGATGGTTGGAGGCGAAGGCGTCCTCGATGGGTGCTGGCGCGACGTTCTTCCCGGTCGAGAGCACGAGGATCTGCTTCGAGCGCTCGCGGAACACGAGGTAGTCGTCCGGCCGCTTGTGGACGATGTCGCCGGTCTTGAAGAACCCGTCCTCGGTGAACGTGGCGTCGGTCTCCTCGGGCTTGTTCCAGTAGCCGTCGGTCACGTTCGGACCCTTGATGAGCAGCTCGCCGAGCTTGCCCATCGTGTCCGCGGTCTCGCCCTCGGGGACGACCGAGGTGTCGATGCGCGCGTCGATATCGTGGAACGCCGGGCCGATGGTGCCGATCTTGACGTCCTCCGGCGGGTTCGTCGACACGACGGGCGCGGCCTCGGTCAGCCCGTAGCCCTCGTAGATGGGCAGCCCCATCCCGTGATAGAGGGTGCAGAGCTCGTCGGAGAGCGTGCCGCCACCGCTGATGAGGAAGTCGAGGTCCCCGCCGAGTGCCTGGCGGACGTCGCTGAATACCAGCTTGTCGGCCAGCCAGTACCGCGTCTTCAGCAGCGCGCCCGGGCGGTCGGAGCGGTAGTACTCGCGGCTGACGCCGGTCGCCCAGTTGAAGATACGCTCCTTGAAGCCGCTCTCGGACGCCTGCTCGCGGATGGCGTCGTATATCTTCTCGTACACCCGCGGGACGCTCGTGGCCGTGGTCGGCTCGACGGCCTGGAAGTCATCCTTCAGCGTGTCGACGCTCTCGGCGTAGCCCACACAGCCGCCGGCGGCGAAGATGAGGAAGTGGCCAGCGAGCCGTTCGAACACGTGTGCCAGCGGCAGGTACGACACCGTCTGCGTGGTCTCGTCGACCGTCGGGAACCCGCTCTGCTTGTCCGGACGTGGCCCGTACCGCCGGTACGTCTGGTTGACGTTCGACCGGAAGTTGCGGTGGGTCAGTCGCACCCCCTTCGGCTGGCCAGTCGTCCCGGACGTGTAGACGAGGCTCGCGAGGTCGTCGACGTCGGTCTCGTCCAGCCACGACTCGAAGGTGTCGGGGTCGAACCGCTTCCTGCCCTGCTCGTACACCTCGCCGAGCGTGTAGACGCCCTCCTCGTCGTCGTACTCGGGCGGGAGGTCGTCGATACAGACGATGAAGCGTATCGAGAGCGAGTCGGACACCTCGAGCACCCGGTCGAGCAGCTCCTGGTTCTCGACGACGACGCCCGTCGCGCCGGGGTCGTCGAGCAGGTAGCGGACCTGTGCCGGGGAGGACGACTCGTACACGGTGGTGACGACCGCGCCGGCCGAGAGCAGGCCGAAGTCGCACTGTGCCCACTCCATCCGCGTGTCCGAGAACAGGCCCACCCGGTCGCCCGTGTCGACGCCCAGGGCCCGGAAGCCCGTCGCGAGGCTCTGGACGACCTCCCGCATCTCGGCGTAGCTGAGCGTCGCGTAGCCGTCGGTCGGTGCCTCGTCAACGCCACCCACCGAGGCGAGGCTGCGGTCGTAGACACCCCCCTTGTACTTCTGGGCCGGTCGGTCCGGGTGTCGGTCCGCGCTGTCGTGGAACATCCGTGCCAGGCTGTTCATGCCTGTCACGTCGTCGGAGAACTGTTGTTCTGCCTCCCGCCAATCCATGACTGGACACTAACACGGACGGTGCATGATAAAAGGTTATGGCAGTTTCGCCCGTTGCCGGCAGTTCAAGCGCCGCCGTCACCCTGTTCGCCGATGGTCGAGGGGGTTGTCGTCGCCCCGCGACGCGCTCGCCGGCGTCACTCCGCGTAGATGTCGTCGATGAGCTCGTCGTGGACGTCGATGATGTTCCGGCGCTTCTTCTTCATCGTCGGCGTCAGCAGGTCGTTCTCCTCGGTGAACTCCTCGGTGACCAGCCGGAACTGCTTGATCTGTTCGTGCGTCTCGAACTGCGGGTTGATGCGGTCGACCTCCTCCCGGACGCGGTTCTGGACGTACTCGTGGTCGACGGCCGCCTCGTCGTCGTCGGGGAGGTCGGTGCCGTCCTCGGCAGCTTCGTCGCGGAGCCGCTCGAGGTTCGGCACCATGAGCGCGCCGACGAACTTCTCGCCGTCGCCGACGACCATGCACTGCTCGACGACCGGCGAGGCGGCGAAGGCGTCCTCGATGGGTGCGGGCGCGACGTTCTTCCCGGTCGAGAGCACGAGGATCTGCTTCGAGCGCTCGCGGAACTCGATGTAGCCGTCGGGTCGGCGGTGGACCACGTCGCCGGTGCGGAACCACTGCTTGCCGTCAATCTCGGTGAACGCCTGTGTCGTCTCCCCGGGCTTCTCCCAGTAGCCCTCGGTGACGTTCGGGCCGTGGACGAGCAGCTCGCCGACCTGCCCGGGGTCGTCGGCGAACGTCGCCTGCTCGACGACCTCCTCGTCGATGTAGACATCCACGTCGACCACCGGCGGGCCGATGGTACCGATCTTCGGCTCCTCCGGCGGGTTGACCGCGACGACGGGTGCGGTCTCCGTGAGGCCGTAGCCCTCCATGATGGGCAGCCCCATCGCGTGGTACAGCGCACAGAGCTCCGCCGAGAGCGAGCCGCCGCCGCTGATGAGGAAGTCGACGTTCCCGCCCAGCGCCTCGCGAACCTTCTGGAACACCAGCTTGTCCGCGAGTTTGGCCTTCGCCCGGAGCGCGACCCCCGGGTCCTCGGTCTCGTGGTACTCCACGCCGACGTCGGTCGCCCAATCGAAGATGCGCGAGCGCAGGCCGGAGGTCTCGGCCTGCTCGCGGATGGCGTCGTAGATCTTCTCGTACACCCGGGGGACGCTCGTTGCCGCGTTGGGCTGCACCGCCGCGAAGTCCTCCTGCAGCGTGTCGGGGCTCTCGGCGTAGCCGACGCAGGCGCCGGAGGCGAACATCTCGAAGTGCCCGGCGAGCCGCTCGAACACGTGCGCCAGCGGCAGGTACGACACCGTCCGGGTGTTGTCGTCGATGACCGGGAGGTCACCTTTGTCCGGTCGCGGGCCGTACCGCTTCCTGATCTGGTTCACGTTCGCGCGGAAGTTCCCGTGGGTGAGCTGGACACCCTTCGGCTGGCCCGTCGTTCCGGAGGTGTAGATGAGGCTCGCGAGGTCGTCCAGCCCGCGCGAGTCCACCCAGGACTCGTACTCGTCGCGGTCGAACCGCTCCGCGCCCCGGTCGTGAACATCGGCGAGCGTGAGGATGTCGTCGCGCTCGTTGTGGCCGTCGAGGCGGTCCATCGAGACGATGAACTCGAGGTCGAGGTCCTCCTCCACTTCGAGGACGTGCGACAGCGCGTCCGCGTTCTCGACGACGACACCCGACGCGTTCGGGTCGTCGAGCAGGTAGCGCACCTGCCGGGACGACGAGCCCGAGTACACCGTCGTCACGACCGCGCCGGCCGAGAGCAGGCCGAAGTCGCACTGGGCCCACTCCATCCGCGTGTTCGAGAAGATACCGACGCGGTCGCCCGCGCCGACGCCGAGGTCCCGGAACCCGGCGGCGAGGTGCCGGACGATGGTCCGCATGTCGTCGTAGCTGATGGCGCGAAACTCGCCCTCCGGCGCCGCCGGGACGACGGAGTCCGTCAGCGAACGGTCGTACACCCCGCCCTTGAACATCTGTGCCGGCCGGCCCGCGTGTCGCTCGGCGCTGTCCTCGAACATCCGGGCGAGGTTCGTCTCACCTGTCACCTCGTCGGTGTACTCTCGCTCCGCCTCCTGCCAGTTCATACCACACCCCTGTACTGCAGAGGGGATAAAAACACCTGAACTTTCGGTCAGTTTCTCCCCGACGGCAACACCGGCTACTCCTCCCGGCTGTCGAGGTACCGGAGCACACCCCGGACGTTCATCCCCGTCTCGCCTCGGGCCTTGCGTTCGCCCCAGAGCTCGGCCATCTCCGTCGTCTCCGCGAAGTGCTCGACGACGGCCTCGTCGTCGGCCAGCTCGTCGCGCTTCTCCGCCACGGCCGCGACCCAGGACTCCAGCCGGGCCTCGTACTCGGTGAGCCGGTCGTCCGTCTCGGCGGGCCCGAAGTGCGGGTACAGCAGCGTCGACGGCTCGAACGACCGGATGGTCTCCACGTCGGCGAGCGCCCGCTCCAGGTCGAACTGCGGCGGCGGCGTCGTCTCGCGCACCACGTCGAGGCTCGGCACGTAGATGCCCGCCGCGTCCGCCGTGAACACCGCGTCGTTCGCGGGGTCGTGGAACACGTGCTGGTGGGGTGCGTGTCCGGGGGCGTGCGCTGCCTGCAGTTCCCTGTCCCCGAGGTCGATGGCGTCGCCGTCGGCCAGCGTCTCGATGCGGTCCTCCGGCACCGGCTCCGGCTCGGTGTACCACTCTATCTGGTCGCCGACCGCGGCCTTCGTCCCCTCCCAGAGCCGCGACGGGTCGGCGAGGTGGCGCGCGCCCTGCTCGTGCACCCAGACCGTCGCGTTCTCGCACGTGTCGGCGAGGAAGCCCGCCCCGCCCGCGTGGTCGAGGTGGACGTGCGTGACCACCAGGTGTTCGACCGCATCGGCTGCGATGTCGAGCTCGTCCAGCGCGTCGAGGATGCGGTCGTGGTGGGTGCCGATACCGGTGTCGACGAGCGCCACCTCGTCGGCGTCGAGGACGTAGACCGCGCCGTACTCGGCGGTGCCGTACATCCCGGTGTCGACGTAGTACAGGTCGGAGCACTGGCCCGTCGTGACTTCGTTCACGTCGCCTGCTGTCATACGTGGAGGCGCGTGCCCCCGGGTGAAAAGCCTGTCTCGTGGGTGCCCCGCGCCGGGCCGATTCCGGGGTCCGCCTGGCGCGCCGGGAGACCCGGCGCGCCTTGCCACGCTCCGGTACTACTAATCCGCCTGACGCCGAACCACCGTCTATGGCATACGATGGCCCAACACAGCTGTACATCGACGGCGAATGGACGGACGCGGCGTCCGGCGAGAGTATCGAGACCTACGACCCGGCGACCGAGGAGCTGTACGCCGAGGTGGCCGCGGCGGGCGCCGAGGACGTCGACCGCGCGGTCGAGGCGGCCGAGGCGGCGTCGGCCCACGACAGCGAGTGGAGTCGCATGGGGCCGGGCGAGCGCGGCCAGCACCTGCACGCGATGGCCGACGCCATCGAGGCGATGGACGAGGAGATCGGTCTCGTCGAATCTCACGACAACGGCAAGACGCCGTTCGAGGCCTCCATCGACGTCGGCATGGTCGTCGACACGTTCCGCTACTACGCCGGCTGGACCGACAAGATACAGGGCGACACCATCCCCGTGGACGGCCCGCGCCTGAACTACACCCGCCGGGAGCCGCTCGGCGTCACCGCCCACATCAGCCCGTGGAACTACCCGTTCCAGCTCGCCGGCCGCTCGCTCGCGCCCGCGCTGGCCGCCGGCAACACGGCCATCCTGAAGCCCTCGAGCGAGACGCCGCTGTCGGCACTGTACTACGCGAAGGCCGCCGAGGAGGCCGGCCTGCCCGACGGCGTGTTCAACGTCCTGCCCGGCCGCGGGAGCACGGCGGGTGACGCGCTCGCCAGCCACGAGGGCGTCGAGCACGTCGCGTTCACCGGCTCGACCGCCATCGGCAAGCACGTCATGGAGACCGCGAGCGAGCACGTCACCGGCGTCACGCTCGAACTCGGCGGCAAGGGCCCGCACGTCGTCTTCCCGGACGCCGACCTCGACGCCACGTCGAAGGGCGTCCGCAACGGTATCTTCATGAACTGCGGCCAGATGTGCTGGGCCGGCTCGCGCCTGGTCGTCCACGAGGACGTCCACGACGAGCTGGTCGAGATGGTCTGCGAGATGGCCGAGGGGACGCCGCTCGGCTCCGGCATCGACGACGACGGCCGGATGGGTCCGCAGGTCTCCGCCAGCCAGCAGGACGAGGTCCTCTCGTACATCGAGCAGGGCGTCGAGGAGGGCGCGACCGTCGCCGCCGGCGGTGGCGTCCCCGACGACAAGGACGTCGGTCACTTCGTCGAGCCGACCGTGCTGACCGACGTGACCAACGACATGACCGTCGCCCGCGAGGAGATCTTCGGGCCGGTGCTCTCGGTCATCGAGTTCAGCGACGAGGAGGAGGGCATCGAGATCGCCAACGACTCGCCGTACGGCCTGATGTCGGGCATCTGGACGAACGACATCAAGCGCGCACACCGCGTCGCCGAGCGCCTGGAGTACGGCATGGTCTCCATCAACGAGTACCCGGTCACCTTCCCGCAGACGCCGTTCGGCGGCTACAAGGAGTCCGGCTACGGCCGCGAGCAGGGCGAGGAAGCCATCGAGGAGTACACGCAGGTCAAGAACGTCAACGTCAACCTGTACTGAGTCGCCCGGATTGGACCGGGACTACTGAAGCGCCCCGCCGATTCTCAGTCGCTTGGAATCGGCCGCCCCCTCTTTTCGCTCCGCACCTCAAGCCACGACCGGGCCGAGCCATCTGCGCCTATCTGCATGTTCGTTGGACCGGACTGACTCGGCCCCTGCACCCACCCGGGTCGGACTCCCGACCGACCCGGACTGCCTGCTGAATCCACCACCATTCGACTCTCTTTCCCGTGCCTCTTCGACGACGGACGCCCCGGCAGCCGCTGGCGTCTCGGACACCTGGTGTGGGCCACGTCGGCACACCGCCGGTCCCATCGAATATTGCCGTAACTGAGAGTTATACGGGCTTGCAGCAATATGCACCACATACATGAACGACGACGCCAGCTTCGACACCCGCGCCCTCCACGCGGGCGGGGAGCCGGACCCAGCGACAGGGGCCCGCGCGCCCCCCATCTACCAGACCACCTCGTACACGTTCCCGAACGCCGACGACGCCGCCGCCCGGTACGCGCTCGACCGCGACGACCACGTCTACTCCCGCATCTCCAACCCGACGGTCGACCGCCTCCAGGAACGGCTCGCAGCGCTCCACGACGCGGCAGGCGCGACCGCCACCGCCAGCGGGATGGCGGCCCTGGACGCCCTCACGCTCGTCCTCGCCGAGGCGGGGGACAACGTCGTCTGCTCGACCGACACCTACGGCGGCACGACCTCGTACCTCTCGAACATCGCCCCGCGACGCGGCATCGAGACCACGTTCGTCGAGACGCTCGATTACGACGCCTACGCCGACGCAATCGACGGGGACACCGCGTACGTCCACGTCGAGACGGTCGGCAACCCCTCGCTGGTGACGCCGGACTTCGAGCGCGTCGCCGAACTCGCACACGCCCACGACGTGCCCCTCGTCGTCGACAACACGTTCGCCACCTCGCACCTCTGTCGGCCCCTCGAACACGGGGCCGACGTGGTCTGGGAGTCGACGACGAAGTGGCTCCACGGCTCGGGCACCACCGTCGGCGGGGTCGTCGTCGACGGCGGGACGTTCGACTGGGCGGCCGGCGGCTACGACGAGCTCGCGGGCGAGAGTCCGGGCTACGACGGCGTCGACTTCTCCGAGCGGTTCGACGCGCCGCTGGCGAAGGCCGTCCAGTACCGGTCGCTCCGCGCGCTCGGCAACCAGCAGTCGCCGTTCGACGCCTGGCAGACCCTGCAGGGCATCGAGACCCTCCCGCTCCGGATGGACCGGCACTGCGAGAACGCCATCATCCTCGCGGAGTACCTCGACGACCACGCGGACGTGGCCTGGGTCTCCCACCCGGGCCTCGACTCGCACCCGACTCACGGGAACGCCAGCCGGTACCTCGCCGACTACGGCGGGATGCTCACGTTCGGGCTGGAGAACGGCTACGCCGGCGGCAAGCGCTTCTGCGAGGCCGTCGATGTCACGTCGTTCCTCGCGAACGTCGGCGACGCGAAGTCGCTCGTCATCCACCCGGCGAGCACGACCCACGCCCAGCTCACCGAGGCGGAGCAGCGCGACGCCGGCGTCACGCCGGACCTGCTCCGGTTCTCCGTCGGCATCGAGGACCCGACGGACCTGCTGGCCGACGTCGAGCAGGCCATCGCGGCGGCGACCGGCTCCCAGCAGGCAGCCGGGGAGGAGTCCCGATGAACGAGCGCGGCGTCGCCGACCTCGGCGAGTTCACGTTCGAGTGCGGCGAGTCCATCGAGCACCTCGAGATCGCCTACGAGACCTACGGCGAGTACGAGCCCGCCGACGGCGACCGCCACGCGGGCAACGCGGTGCTCGTCTGCCACGCGCTCACCGGCAGCCAGCACGTCGCCCGGCGGCCGGAGCGCGGGGACGGCGGGAACGACGACGGCAGCAGCGACACCGCCGGGCAGGCCCGCGCCTGGTGGGGTGACGTGGTCGGGCCCGGGAAGGCGATCGACACCGGCGAGCAGTTCGTCGTCTGCGCGAACGTCCCGGGCTCCTGTTACGGCTCCTCCGGGCCGCCGACCGAGGGGCCAGACGGCGAGCCCTGGGGGACCGACTTCCCGCCGGTCACCGTCGCCGACTGGACCCGCGCACAGCGCCGCCTCCTCGACCACCTCGGCGTCGGTCGCCTCCGGGCGGTCGTCGGCGGGAGCGTCGGCGGCATGAACGCCCTCGACTGGGCGGTGCAGTACCCCGACGACGTGGACCACGTCGCGGTCGTCGCCGCCGCGCCGCGGCTCGACGCGCAGTGCCTCGGCCTCGACACGGTCGCGCGCCGCGCCATCACCACCGACCCGAACTGGAACGGCGGCGACTACTACGGCGACGACCGCCCGGACCCCGACGACGGCCTCGCGCAGGCCCGCCGCATCGGCCACATCATGTACCTCTCGAAGGCCTCCATGGACGGCAAGTTCGGCCGCCGCTCGGCCGGCCGCGGCCACGGGCGCGAGTCGCCCGACCCCGCCGCCTCGTTCTTCCCGTACCGCGACGTCGAGTCCTACCTCGACTACAACGCCGAACGGTTCGTCGAGCGCTTCGACGCCAACGCGTACCTCTACCTCCTCCGCGCGATGGACGAGTACGACGCCGCCGCCGGCTACGAGTCCGACGCGGCCGCCCTCGGCGCGTTCGACGGCGAGCTGCTCTGCCTCTCCTTTACCGGCGACTGGCACTTCACCGTCGGCCAGTCCGAGGAACTCGCAGAGGCCGCCCGCGAGGCCGACGTGCCCGTCGCCCACCACGTCGTCGACTCCGACCACGGCCACGACGCCTTCCTCGTCGAACCCGAGCGCGTCGGGCCGCCGCTGGCCGATTTCGTCGCCGACGGCGTCGCCGGCCAGGCCGTCACCGACACCGCCGAATCGAGCGACGACGGCGACGAGTTCGCGCCCGTGCACACGAGCCTGTTCGGTGACTGAGGGTCGGTATCTTCACAGCCGCTGGCGCGCGCTGGCGAGCGTGCCGAAGGCCGCTCGCCATGTACGTGCGAGGGACGAGAAGCGCAACGAAGTGAGCATCGCAGGAGGCTGGGGAGGTATGAGGTGCGGTGCTGTGCGGTCGGGTGGGACTGAAAGGGGCGGCAGTCTCGACGAAGGCAGGCGACGTTCCCGCGAGGGAGCCTGCGACCGAGTGGGAAGCAGCGAGACGACGGAGGAGTCTCGCCAGCCAAGCACCGCACGCACGAGGAGCGCAGCGAGCCTCCCGAGTCGAGACTGCCGGGGCTTTCTGGCTGTTTGCGGTGGAGTCCGTTCCCACGACGGTCGGGGCTTTCTGGCTGTTGTCGTCACCAACGAGTCCCCCGGCTGACCGAACGTTCTGACGGTTCGCAGTTACTACAGGGAATCTCGCGGCTCCCCAAACGACCGTCACTCATAGCGTCAAATCCGGCCGCTACCACCGCGTTACTACCCCCACCGGCCCTACTTGACAGGCATGACAGACGAGGATTCCGACGAGCGGCAGTTCGCGACGCACTCGCTGCACGCTGGACAGGAGCCGGACCCGGCGACTGGCGCACGTGCACCGCCGCTGTACCAGACGACCTCTTACGTGTTCGACGACGCGGAGGATGCCGCCGCCCAGTTCGCCCTGGAGAAGCCGGGGCACATCTACTCGCGGCTGATGAACCCGACCGTCTCCACGCTCCAGGAGCGCATCGCCGCGCTCGAGGGCGGCGTCGGCGCGGTCGCCACCGCGTCGGGGATGGGCGCGCTGAACCTCGCGACCTTCCTGCTGGCCGACGCGGGCGACAACGTCGTCACCGCGTCGTCGCTGTACGGCGGGACGTACACGTACTTCACGCACACCGCGCCGCGCAACGGCGTCGAAGCCAGGTTCGTGGACACGCTGGACTACGACGCCTACGCCGAGGCCATCGACGACGACACGGCGTACGTCCACTTCGAGACCATCGGGAACCCGGCGCTCGTGACGCCGGACATCGAGCGCCTCGCCGATATCGCGCACGACCACGGCGTCCCGTTGTTCGTGGACAACACGTTCGCGACGCCGTACCTCTGCCGCCCGCTGGAGCACGGCGCGGACCTCGTCTGGGAGTCGACGACGAAGTGGCTCCACGGCTCCGGCACCACCGTCGGCGGGGTGCTCGTCGACGGCGGCTCGTTCCCGTGGGAGGAGTACGCCGAGGACTACCCGGAGATCGCCCAGGACAACCCGGCGTACCACGGCGTCAACTTCGCCGAGCGCTTCGGCGAGGCCGCGTTCACCTACGCCGCCATCGCCCGCGGGCTGCGTGACCTCGGCAACCAGCAGTCGCCGTTCGACGCCTGGCAGACTATCCAGGGGCTGGAGTCGCTGCCCATGCGGATGGACCGCCACTGCGAGAACGCCCAGGTCGTCGCCGAGCACCTCGCCGCCCACCCCGAAGTGTCGTGGGTGAACTACCCCGGACTGGAGGACCACGAGACCCACGACGCCGCCAGCGAGTACCTCGACGGCGGCTACGGCGGCATGATCACGTTCGGGCTGGCACAGGGCTACGACGCCGCGCGGACGACCGTCGAGTCGACCGAACTCGCGAGCCTGCTCGCGAACGTCGGCGACGCGAAGACGCTCGTCATCCATCCGGCGAGCACCACGCACCAGCAGCTCACCGAGGAGGAACAGCTCGCGGCGGGCGTCACGCCCGACATGGTCCGCCTCTCCGTCGGCGTCGAGGACGTCGGCGACATCGTCGCGGACCTCGACCAGGCAATCGGGCAGGCGACGAACTGACCGGCCACACGGGCGGCCCTCAGAGCGCGGTCAGCAGTTCGGTGGTCGCCCACACCAGCGGGACGAGCACGACGAGGTAGGTCGCCGCGGAGATGGCCCAGTCGCGCCCCGTCTGGCGCACCCGCTGGCGAGCGAACCCACCGACTCGGGGCAGCACCACGGCGACGAAGAAGCCGACCATCAGCACGAACAGCACGAGCGTCGCGGCCGCGAGCGCGACCGGACCGGTCCCGAGGACACCTTCTGCGAGCAGTAGCAGCGTCACGAACAGCGGACCGGTCAGCCAGCCCGCGACGTGGTGGACGACCGCAGCCAGGCGGCCGGGCGCAGCGTCGGGCGACCGCTCGGTGAGGACGCCGGCGGCGACCAAGGGCGGGGTCCCGCCCTCCGGCAGTCTCGCCATCACCACGTCCATCCCGCGGGTCGCCACCACCCCCGCGACGACGCCGAGGAGAATCCTGAGCGGCGGGACGACGGATGTGACGGGTTCGAGGCTCATGCGGGTGGTTGGTGTCGGACCTACTTCGAGGCTGGCCTCGCGACAATCCGGGTGGACGCCCGGACCCGTCCTCGCTCCGACCCCGGCTCAGAGCACGCCGCGTGCGTCCAGCAGCTCGCGCAGCTCGGCCATCGCCGTCACCGTCTCGTCGCACGCGGGCGCGACAGCTGGCTTCGGGTCGAAGCCGACTGCGAGCCCCGCCACCTCCAGCATGGGCAGGTCGTTCGCCCCGTCGCCGACCGCGACGGTGTCCGCCACGTCGATGTCGAGCTCGGTCGCGTGGGACTCGAGCGCGTCGTCCTTCGTCCCCTCGACGAGCGGTCCCTCGACCTCGCCCGTCAGCGCGTCGTCGGCGACGGGCAGCCGGTTGGAGACGATGGCGTCGACGGTGACGCCTTCGCGTTCGAGGGCGGCCTCGACGCCGCGCTGGAACCCGCCCGTGAACACCGCCGTCGTCACGCCCGCCTCGTTCAGTTCGCTGATGAGGTCGGCCGCACCGGGGCGCAAACGCACCTCGTCGAACGCCGCCTGGGCGTCGTCGTTCGGGAGTGCCTCGAGCAGCGCCGCGCGCTGGCGCAGGCTCTCGGCGTACCCGAGCTCGTCGTTCATCGCCCGCGCGGTGATTGCCTCCATCTGCTCGGCCACGTCGTAGCGGCGGCCGAGCAGCACCGTCATCTCGGAGTCCGAGAGCGTCCCGTCGAAGTCGAACGCGACCAGCGTCATTGGCTCCTCGTTCGACACCGGCCGGTAAAGGGGTTCAGGTTCCCGCAGGGCTGGCCCCCCTGCCGCCCACGGCCCGGCATCGGGGTGTGGTCGCGCACATCATTTATGTGTCGACCCGGCGAACAACCGTCCATGACCGACGACTTCGACGGCGTCGAGGACCCCCAGCTCCGGGCCCTCCTCTCCGAGTTCGACCTCGGGGACGACGTCCGTCTCGCCTTCCGCTTCGAGGGCGAGTCGTACGAGACCCTGCACGTCCGCGACGACGTCAGCGCGCAGTTCACCGACGAGGAGTTCGAGCACCGCATCCAGACGCTGATGATGAAGGGCCTCGGCGACCCACCGAGCGACGATTCGCTGTTCGACTTCGGCCACCTCGACGCGACGCTCCGCTTCTACGACGAGGTCGTCGTCGCCTCGTTCCCCGACGAGGACTGGTCCGGCGTCGTCGTCGTCGCCGACCGGGCGGGGAGCGAGACCATCGAGCGGACCCTCGAGAAACTGGAGAACGAGGAGCTGTAGTCACCGCGGCAGCGGTGTCCACGCCCGCGGGCCGATGTCCAGCCCGCGGGTCCGTACTTCCCGCGCCTCGTCCCCGTCGCGCACCTCGACCAGCCCGTCGAACGGCTGCCTGAGCACCGAGTACGACCGGGCGTCGCCGACGTCGTCGAGGACGAACCCGCCCCGGAAGTCGCCACTCCCCACCCGTCCCGTCAGCACGTGCAGGAACTGGTACACGGACCGGAGGTCCGCGTACATCAGCGTCGTCGACAGGGTGTGCATCCCCAGTCCGACCGTGTCACACGACGCCTGCAGCTGGCGCATGAACTCCGACGTCCGGATCCCGATTCCGGTCAGGTCGCCGGCGTCGGAGACGAACCGGTGGTGGCCATCGCCGCGGTGCGACCCGAGCTGGCGACTCACGCAGTCGACCACCCGCAGCGCCGGCTCCGGTGCGTGTGCCGGTACTCCCGCTCGATGACGGACGCGCGCTTGCGGGTCGAGACGAACACCGTCCCGTCGCTGGTGTCGCCACCCAACAGCTCGTACAGCAGTGCTCGCTTCCCCGTCAGTGGCGGCCCCGCGACGAGCACGTTCGTCCCGTCCGGAATGGTATCGAGGACCGACCCGACCGTCGCGTGCATCTCTTGCTGGCCGTACGAGTGGGGTGCCCTTGTATGCTCGGCCGACGGTCGGGTCGGCCGCGACGGGTGGTGCGGCCGGCCGCGCCCGCACCGACGGCCCGCCCGCCGCCGACATAGACGTACACTGACACGGAACCAAAAGCACTTGACCGGTACCGGCCAACGGAGACGTGAATGCTGCTCGTGTTGTGCGTCGACCTCGACGACGACGTGGGTCGCAAGACCGACGTGCGAACGCCGGTCGTCGGCCGTGACGCCGTCGAAGCGGCGGCGGTGAAGCTCGCCACGGCGGACCCCGAGGACAGCGACGTCAACGTCCTGTTCCAGGGTGTCCACCTCGTCGACGAGTTCGCCACCGAATCCGTCGAGGTCGCGGCGGTCGCGGGCAACGAGCGCGGCGACGTCAGCGCGAACCGACAGGTCGGCGAGGAGGTCGACGAGGTGCTCGCCGGGCTGTCGACCAGCGAGGAGGTCACGGCGCTCATCGTCACCGACGGCGCACAGGACGAGTCCGTCATCCCGGTCATCCGCTCGCGGGTGAAGGTCGACGGTGTACGCCGGGTGGTCGTCCGGCAGGCGCAGGACCTCGAGTCCATGTACTACACCATCAAGCAGGTGCTGAACGACCCCGAGACGCGGGGGACCATCCTCGTCCCCATCGGCATCCTCGTGCTCATCTACCCGCTCGCGCTGCTGGGCGACCTGCTGAACCTCCCCGGCTCGATGCTGGGGCTCTCCTCGGCGCTGCTCGGCCTCTACCTCATCTCGCGCGGGCTCGGCCTCGGCGAACGCATCGACGCGGCCGTCGACCGCGCCCGGCGCGGGCTGTACGCGGGCCGGATGACGCTCATCTCGTACGTCGTCGCCGCGGCGCTGCTCGTCGTCGGCGGCGTCTCCGGCGTCGAACAGCTCGAGGCGGTCCAGGCCGCGAGCGAGAGCAGCCTCACGGCGACCGAGGTGCTCGCCGCGCTCACCTTCGGGGCCGTGCGCTGGTTCGCCGCCGCGGGCGTCACCACCAGCCTCGGCCAGATCACGGACGAGTACATCGCCGGCACGCTGGAGTGGCGCTACCTGAACGCGCCGTTCTACGTGGTGGCGATGGCTGTCGTGCTCCACGCCGTCGCCGCCTACTTCCTCCAGTTCATGGTGCTGTCGAGCATGGCGGCGGTGCTGCTGGGCGGCACGCTGCTGGGGCTGGCGAGCACGCTCGCCTTCGCCATCGCGGAGACGCACTTCTCGGAGCGCGTCGAGGCGGGATAAGAGTCAGCTCGCGGGCGACGACGGCTCGACTATCGTTCCCGAACCACGACGAACCGCGCGAGGTCCTCCAGGTACTCCCGCGCGTCGGTGTTGCCCGCGTCGACCGTCGAGAGCGCGTCGAGCGCGGCGTTCGCCTCGGACTTCGCGCGCTCGTTCGCCTCCGTGGGTGTGAGGTCCGTCACCTGCACGACCGAGGGCCGGTCCATCTCGGCGTCCTGTCCGGTGGGCTTGCCGAGGTCGTCGGCGTCCGCGGTCGCGTCGAGCACGTCGTCGCGGATCTGGAACGCGACCCCGACCCGCTCGGCGTACTCGCCCAACGCCTCGACCGTGTAGGCGTCGGCGTCGGCCGCGACCGCGCCGAGTTCGGCGGCGGCGCGGAACAGCGCGCCGGTCTTCCGCCGGGCCAGCTCCATGTACTCGCGTTCGTTCGTCGGCTGTGCGGCGAGCTCCGTCGCCTCCCCCTCGCCGAGTTCGACCATCGCCTCGGAGACGATCTGCATCGCCTGCGGGTCCGACGAGAACAGCGCGAACGCCTCCCCGAGCAGCCCGTCGGAGGCGATGATCGCCGGGCCGTAGCCGTACTCGGCCCACGCCGCGGCCGTGCCGCGACGGACCTCGGACTGGTCGATGATGTCGTCGACGACGAGCGACGCGTTGTGGACCAGTTCGATACCGACCCCGAAGTCGACGGCGTCCTCAGGCTCGCCGCCAGCGGTCTCACAGGCCAGCACGGTCACCGTCGGACGCACCCGTTTGCCCCCCGAGAGCGAGACGTGTCGCAGCTCGTCGGCGAGCTCCGGCTGCTCGACGGCGTCCAACACCTCGACGAGCCGGTCGTCCACCAGCTCGCGCCGACGCTTCAGGAACTCCATCGCGAGAGCGTTAGGAACGCCCCGAAAAGTAGGTGACGGAACACGCCGGCCTGCGGCGGCGGCCCGGACCGTCCTCAGTTCCCGAACTCGAACGACGAGTCGGTCGCGCTCGCGGGCGCCTCGACGAGGTCCGAGTCGGTCTCCTCGTCGGGGTCGGTCTCGAACCGGCCGAGCACCTCGCTGAGCTGTGCCGCCTGGTCAGAGAGGTCGCTCGCGCTGTCGGACACTTCGGTGAGCGCGGTGGTCTGCTCCTCCGCGGCGGCGGCGACGTTCTCGGCCTCGCTGGTGGTCTCCTCGGAGATGGTCGCCGCGTCGTCGACCATCGCCACGACCTCCTCCGTCGACGCTGCCTGCTGTTCGGTCGCCGCCGATATCTCCTGGACGCCCGTGTTCGTCTCCTGGGCGTACTCGGCGATCTCGTCCAGCGCGTCGGCCGCCCGTTCGACCGAGCTGGCCTGCTCAGCGATGCGGTCGGCGGTGCCCTCGACCTCCTCGGCGGTCGCGTCGGTCTGGGCCTTGATTCCCTCGAGGCGCCCCTCGATGTCCTCGGCGGCCTCCTTCGTGTCCTGTGCGAGCTCCTTGACCTGCTGGGCGACGACCGCGAAGCCCTGGCCATCCCCGTCGCCGTCGGTGCCGCCGCGGGAGGCCTCGATGTTCGCGTTCAGCGCCAGCATGTTCGTCTCGTTCGCCAGGTCGGTGATGAACTCGATGAGCTCGTCGATCTGGGCCATCTCGGCCTCCAGCTGGGCGATTGCGTCGACGGCGTCCTCGGCCTCGGACTCGACGGCGTCCATCCCCTCGATGGCCGCCTGTGCGGCGTCGCGCCCCTCCCGACCGGTGCGGGCGGTGCGCTCGGCGAGGTCGGCGACCTCGTTCGAGGAGGCCGCGATCTCCTCGGTCGTCGTCGCCAGCTGGTCCATCTCGTCGTCGACCGACCGGAGCGACTGGTTCTGTCGCTCGGCCCCGTCCGAGATCTGCTGCACCGACTCGGTGACCTGCTCGGACGCCGAGCGAACCTCCTCGCTGGACGCGGTGACCTGCTCGGACGCCGCCGCCACGTCGCCGGCGAACGCCTTCACGCGGTCCGTCGTCGCCTCCAGCTCGGCGACCATCTCGTTGAACTCCTCGGCGATGTCGGTCATCGCCTCGGACTTCGATTCGGGGTCCATCCGGACCGTGAGGTCGCCGCTGCCGGCCGCCTGCATCACCTCGCTGTAGCGGTCGGCCTTGCGTTCGAGGTGCTGGTTGAGCTCCTCGGCCTCCGCGCGGGCGAGTTCGGCCCGCTCGCGTGCCTCGTTGGCGTTCCGTATCTGCTGCCGGAGCGAGTCACGCATGCTGCCGAACGCGCCGTACAGCCGGCCGATCTCGTCGACCCGCGCGGTCTCGAAGTCGACGTCGAGGTCGCCGTCCTCCATGCGGCCCGCCTTGTCCCGCAGGTCGGCGAGCGGCGTCACCGTCTGTCGTGCGAGGACGACGCCGACCAGCGTGAGCGAGAGCAGGCTGGCGACGACGATGCCGCCGACGTTCGTCGCGACCGTGTCGCGCACGGCGAACGCGGTCGACTTCTCGACGGTCGTGATGGCGACCCAGTCCGTACCGGGCACCGCCGCGTAGGCGTGGACCTGGCCGCCGGACTCGTCGAACACCGCGTCGCCGTCGCTGCGGACGCTCGCGAGCCCCGACTCGTGGACGGAGGCGTCGATGCCGGTGTCCGGGCGCAGCACGGCCTCGCCGTCGGCGTTGACGATCTGCGTCGTCCCGTCGGACTCGCCCTCGACGATGGTGTCGAGGTGCGTCTGGATGCGGCTGACCACGACGACGTAGCGGTCGTCGTGTGCCGGCACCGCGCTGGCGAACGCGACGACCGGTTCGCTGTCGTGGACCGGGGACTCGTAGGAGCGACTCGACACCCAGACCTGGTCGCTCGCGCCCGCGGAGCCGCTCGCGACGTCGGCCTCGGTCCAGGGTGCCTCGACCTCGTCGAGCCCGCGGCCCTCGAGCGGTGTCACCGTGCTCGCCTCGATGGTCCCCGTCGAGGCGTTGACGTAGTGCATCGAGAGGATGTCGGACGAGAGCCGTCTCCGTTCACTCCGCAGGTACGCCCTCGCGCCGGCGCCCTGTCTGAGCTCGGTGCCCGCGGAGACGCTCCGCGTCTGTATCTTCATGCTCTCGACCCAGTTCCCCAGCGAGTCGCCGCGGAGGGAGCTGGTCTCGGTGAGCTGGTCCTCGGTGCTCTGCTCGACAGTGTCGGCGGCCTGTGTGTAGCCCACGACGCCAACGCCCGCGATGACCAGCACGACGACGAGGATGGAGACGGTGAACTTCACCGCGTATCGTCTCCGGACGACCCCCGGGACGAGCCGCGCGAGCAGCGACGCGTCGCTCATCGGTCACTCACCTCCTGGCGCTGGTCGCCGCTCCGCTCGGTCGGCACCGATATCTCGCCGTCGACGATGCCACGGCGCGTCACCGCCAGTTCGTCCTTCAGTTCGGACGGGACGCTGTCCCCGAGCTGATCGCCGTAGACCAGCTCGACCCCGCCCTCGCCGAGGCCGAGGGACTGGATGCTCCCGCCGTCGAACGTCTCCGTGATGAGGGACTCGACTGCGGTGTACACCGCGCTGTCGACCCGCTTGACGACGCTCGCGAGGATGACATCGGCGTACCGGGGGTCGCTCACGGACTGGTCGCTGTCGGCGCCGATGGCGAACCGGCCTGCGGACTGGGCCGCGTCGAAGACGCCGATGCCGCTGCCGCCGGCGGCGTGGTAGACCACGTCCGCCCCCTGCTCGTACATCTCCGCGGCGGCCGCGCGGCCGCCCTCGGGGTCGTCGAACGCCCCGACGTAGTCCGTGAGCACCTCGATGGAGGCGTCGGCGTGCTCGACGCCGGCGACGTAGCCGGCCTCGAACTTCTCGACGATCGGGACGTCCACCCCGCCGACGAACCCGACGACGGATGCATCCGGTGCGGTCGACCCCGCGCCCGCGGACAGGTCGCGGCTGGTCAGGCGGCCGGCGAGGTGGCCCGCCTGGAAGGAGCCCTCCTCCTCGCGGAAGACGTAGCTCGCGACGTTCGGCGCGTCGACCACCGAGTCGACGATCATGAACCGCTCGTCGGGGTAGTCCCCGGCCGTCCCGCCGAGTGCCTCGGCCTGCGAGAACCCGATGCAGCAGGTGAGGTCGTAGTCGGGGTCGTCCGACCCGGCGAGCGCCTGCTGGAGCGGCCCGAACTCGTCCGAGCCCTGCGGGAGCTTGTTCGTGTACTCGACGTCGTAGTCGAGTCGTGCCTCCTGGATGCCCCGGTTGGCCATGTCGTTGAACGATCTGTCGCCGAGTCCACCCAGCGAGTAGACGATGCCGACGTGCGTCGCGTCGTCGGCCGCCGTCGTCGCCGGCGCGTCCGTCTCGTCGCCGTCCGATTCATCGTCACCGGCGGCGTCACCCGTGCCGAGGACGCCGGTACAGCCAGCGAGCAGCCCACTGCCCGCTGTCCCTGCGACCGTCAGGAACCGCCTTCGTGTGTTCGAACCCATCGTATTGAGTAGCCGGCAGGACACGTTTAGTAGTTGCTTTCACGTCCGCCGAACTATTCGATTCAGAGAATGTACTCCTCACCGGACGTGGAACTACACGTCGGACAATTGTCGAGTAGAGACGATATAAGTTCGAGAGACACGCTCCGGACGCAAGGTCGGTGCCGCGCCGCAGCGCTCGGGGGTCCGTGCGGTCGGCTGGGGACGGAAACCGGTGCTCGGGCGCGAGGGGGCGGCCCGACGCCGACGGCGTCCCTTACTGGAACTCCTCGATGAGCGCGGGGACGACGTCGAACAGGTCCTCGACGATACCGTAGTCCGCGATGTCGTAGATGGGCGCGTTCGGGTCCGTGTTGATGGCGACGATGGTGTCGCTGCCCTTCATGCCGGCGACGTGCTGCACCGCACCGGAGATGCCGATGGCGATGTAGACGTCCGGCGTGACGACCTTCCCGGACTGTCCGACCTGCCGGTTCTTCGGCAGCCAGCCGGCGTCGACGATGGGACGCGACGACGACAGCGTCGCGTCGAGCGCGTCCGCGAGGTCGCGCACGAGGTCGAGGTTCTCCTCCTCCTCGATACCGCGACCGACCGAGACGAGCACGTCCGCCTCGCTGATGTCGACGTCGCCGCCGCCGACCTCCTCGAAGCCGGTGACCGTCGAGCGCACGGCGGACTCGTCGACGTCGGCCTCGAACGCCTCGACGGTCGCGTCGCCGGTGTCCTCGGTCGCGGGCCACTCGGCACCGCGGATGGAGACGGCGACCTGGTCGGCCTCGACCGCGGTCGTCGTCTCGACCTTCCCGCCGTACATCTCGCGGGTCGCCGTCAGCGTCGACCCGTCGACTCCGATGTCGACCACGTCGCTGACGTAGGTGAGGTCCAGCCGGTTCGCGACGGCCGGCGCGTAGTCCAGACCGTTGACCGAGTTGGGCATGAGCAGGAACTGCGGCGCAACGGCGTCGAACAGCTGCGTGACGGTCTGTGCGTACACGCCGTGGTTGAACTCCTCGCCGTGGTTCACGGTGTGGACCGTGTCGACGCCGTCGAGCTTGAGCTGCTCACCGAAGCGCTCGGTGTCGCCGGAGATGACGGCGACGTGGAGGTCACCGCCCGTCTCGTTGGCCAGCTCGCGGCCCGCGGTCACGAGTTCGAACGAGATGTCACGGAGCTCGCCGCGCCGGTGGTCGGCGATGGCCAGGACATCACTCATTGTGCGCCCACCCCCTTCTCGCGGAGCAGGTCAGCAAGTTGTCCCGCAGCCTCGTCGGGGCCGCCCTCGAAGTACGTCGCGTCGCTCTCCGTCTCGGGTTCGTACATGTCGGTGAGTTCGAGTTCGTTCTCGACGGCCGCGGCGTCGAGGCCGAGGTCGCCGAGCGTCTTCGGTGCGATTTCCTTGCGCTGTGCCTGCCGGATGCCGCGGAGGCTCGCGTAGCGCGGCTCGTTGATACCCGTCTGGATGGTCAGGACCGCGGGGAGCTCCACGTCGGTGAGCTCCTCGACGCCACCCTCAAGCTCGCGGCGGACCGACGCGGTGCCGGACTCGACGGAGTCCTGGTCGAGGTGGTTCACGACGGCCGCCCACTCGTAACCGAGCGCGTCGGCCAGCGAGACACCGGTCGCGCCGAAGCCGTCGTCGTCGGCCTGCACGCCGGAGAGGACGATGTCTGGGTCCTCCTCCTCGACGACCTTCTCGAGGATGGCGGTCTTCGCGCCCACGTCGAGCAGGTCCGCGCCCTCCAGGGCGTCGTCCCAGATACGGACCGCCCGGTCCGCACCCTTCGCGAGCGCCATCCGGATGGTCTCCTCGCTGCGCTCCGGGCCGATGGTCACGGCGACCACTTCGTCCGCGATGCCGGCCTCCTGAAGCTGGACGGCCTCCTCGACGGCGTAGTCGTCCCACTCGTTGAGGTCGTATTCGAGGTACGTCTCGTCGATGGACGTGCCCGCGATCTGGAACTCGTCCTCGACGGCGGCTACCTCCTTGACGGTAACGAGAACTTTCATCGTCGAAAGCTAACGCTGCCCCCTACGTAAATGGTTACGAAACCGGGCGTCCACCGAGAACCGTTTCTGCGGCCGTCTGCGGCGTCACTGCTCGTCGTCGAACTCACCGAGGCTCTCGTCGGGGAGCGTGATGAGGTTCTCCCGGCCGATGCGGAGCTTCCGTATCTCCTCGTCGTCGGCCATGCCCGACAGCAGCTGTGACACCTTCGCGTTCGACCAGCCCGTCTCCTTGACGATGTTCGCCTGCTTCATCCGCCCGCCGTTGTCGTCGAGCAGTCTGAGCACGCGCTCCTCGTCGGAGAGCAGCTCCTCGTCGACGTCGTCGTCTCCGTCCGGCTCGGTCTCGGCCGTCTCGGCCGCCGCACCGCCGGACGGGCCGTCGGTGGGGTCGGCGCCGTCGTCGGCGTCGAGGGTCCCGTCCTGTCCGCCGTTCGGCGTCGGTGCCGGGCCGCCGCCGGCCGGCGTCTCGGACTGGCGTTTCGCGAACATGTACGCGCCACCGGCCGCCGCGACGACGAGGATGCCGACGAGCCCGACGAGCAGGAACGGCGACAGCCTCTCGTCTTCCGGGCCGGGCCCGGGCCCGGTCGGCGTGGTCGTGTTCGGGGAGGCGAGTTCGAAGTACGTCGCCTCCAGATACCCCGGCTCGAACGTCGCTGGCCCGTCCCACACCAGCGTCCCGTTGTCCGGCCCCTTGTCGTCGGGAGAGTCGCGGATACCGTAGTTCGTCGGGCTGTTCAGGACGAACCGCTGGTCCTCGTACAGCTGGTTGAACCAGGTCTCGTTCTCCGTCCCGAACACGTCACCGACGACGACCGTGTTTTCCTCGACGGCCGCGAAGTTCGTCCAGACGAACGAGTACGTCAGCTCGCCGATGTAGGTCGTGGTCCCGTTCTCCGTGCCGGTCGCCGTCGTGCCGGTCGCCGTCGTGGTGGTCGTGTCCGCGGGTTCCGGCCGTTCCCGAACCCGGACCTCCTCCCAGCCGGCCGCCTCGATCGTCATCTCCCGGTCGGTCCAGGCCTGCGCTCGCTCGGCGAACCGCTGGAACATCTGCGGCGAGAACCCGACGTCGGTGGTGCCGGTCGCGACGTCCTCGCCGAAGCGCTCGAACGCCTCGGTCTCGTTCGACGAGTTCAGCACGTACCGGTAGGTGATCGACCACCGGGCGTCCCCGGACGCAGTCACGTTCACCTCGAAGACGGTGGCGGGGCTCGCTTCCTCGAACGAGTGCGAGTCGACGGCCTGAACGCCCGGCCGGTCACCCTGTTCGGCGGCAGTACCGGCCCCGCCGCTGGGCACGCCGACCACGGGAGCGGCGACGAGGGAGAGTGCGAGGAGGGCGACGGCGAACGCGGAGAGTGACCGCATACGCCTGGACGTGGAGCCTCATAGGAAAAAACGCTTTCCATCCTGATAAAACGTCAGACGGCGTTATGAACGGTCTCACCCGTTCTCCCGTCTCGCTGTCACCCGAGTGTCCCCTGAGCGGCCAGTTCGACCGCTTTTTGTATCCCCACCGTGTACGTGCCTGCGATGACGCGTCTCACGCTCGCCCTCCTCCTCACCCTCCTCGCCATCGCGCCGGTCGCGTCGGTGGCTGGCGTCGGCGGCACCGCCACCCCGCTCGCGGCCGGCCAGGGCGGGGACGCGCCCGCAGCGACCACCGAGCGAAGCGGCACGGTCGTCACGATACAGGCGAACAACACGACACGACGACTCGACATCACGGCGGCTGGCCGCTCGAACTACTCGACTCCGGGCATGGACCTCGCGAGCACCGTCGCCGTGACCGGACAGCGTATCGACCAGGGACTCCGCTTCGAGTACCTCTCGGTCCGCGTCGAACGGGCCGGGTCGGCCGCCCGGCGACGGGCCATCGCGGACGCCGAGGTCGAGCGACTCAACCAGGCCATCTCCGAGCTCCGGGACCGTGAGTGGGCGGTGCTCCTGGCGTACGGTAACGGGGAGATATCGGAGCGCGAGCTACTGCACCGCCTCGCGGTGATCCACTCGAGCGCGTCGACCATCGGGGCGGCCGCGACCCAGCTCGAGGAAGACGGGGCCGACTTCAACGCGGACGACCTCCGGCGTCGGGCTGGCGAACTCCAGACACCGATCCGTGCCCAGGTCAGCGAGGCGCTGAGCGGACAGGCGGACACGCCGGTTCGTGTCCACGTCCGCGGGTCCGAGGCGGGACTCGTGCTGCAGGCGCTGTCGGAGTCCCGCTTCAGCCGCGACTACTACCGGGAGGCGATCCGGTTCGACAACTACGAGGAGGGGGCGAACACGTACAGCCTGAACGAGTTCCTCGACCTGCTCAACAGTCGGTATCCGTACGCCACTACCTTCGACGCTGACCTCGACGAGACGACGGACGGCACGAACGTCTACGTGAACTCCCACGACCAGGGGGACATCCGGCTCTACAACGACGGCCGCACCGAAGCGATCTACCGCGAGTACCAGTCGCTCAGGCTGAGCGACCTGCCACGCGGTGGCGTCGAGACCGTGACGGAGAACGGGACGACGGTCTCCATGCAGTTGACGCCGAACGGCGGCCCGGCGAAGCTGGTCGCGACGAACGCACTGACCGGGGACGCAGTCCCCGCCGAGGTGTACGTCGACGGTGAGCTGGTCGGGCAGACCGGCGGCGGCGGCAGTATCTGGATACTCCAGCCGTCCGACGAGTACACCGTCACCGTCGAGACGCCCGACGGGACGGTCGTCCTCCAGCGACCAGCCAGCACGACGAACGCCACCGTCGCGGCCTGACCTTCTTGTCGGATGACGCGCCCAGACCGGGTGTGCTCGCCGCTCGCGCCGTCAGCCCGGTCGTCGGAATCGCCCTCCTGCTCGCGCTCACAGTCGTCACGTCGAGCGTCGTCGCCGTCGGTGCGCTCGACCTCGCGGCCGAGCAGACGGCACCCCCGCAGGCGACGGTGGACGTGAGGGCGGATGGTTCGACGGGCCGAATCATCGTCACCCACCGAGGGGGCGAGGCCATCGACGTGGACGAGCTGGAGCTCGTCGTCACGGTCGACGGCGAGAAACTACGGCGGCAGCCCCCCGTCCCGTTCTTCTCCGCGCGGGGGTTCGTCTCCGGCCCGACCGGCCCGTTCAACGCGGCGGCCGATCAGCGCTGGACGGCGGGCGAATCGGCGAGCTTCGTGATCGCGGGGACGAACGCGCCGACGCTCTCTCCTCGGGATGTCGTCGTCGTGACGCTCGTGGTCGAGGGGCGGGTCGTCGCCAGCGTCCGGTCGGTTGCGACCGGTCAGTCGGTTGCCTCGTCGGGTTCGACGTTGTCGCTGCCGGCACCGCGGTCGCCGGCCATGTCGGGTTCGGGCTCCTCGTCGGGTTCGACGTTGTCGCTACCGGCACCGCGGTCGCCGGCCATGTCGGGTTCGGGCTCCTCGGCCGGGGTACTTGCGACCTCGTCCTCTCCGCCGGGCACGCGTGCGACTGTCGTGATGGCGACATCCGGGTCGTAGCTCGGCCCCATCAGCCGGTGGCGCACGTCCTCGAGGCCGGCCTCGTTGAACATCCGGTCGGCCTCCGCCTCGTCGTAGAACAGCATGATGGCGTCGGCGACCTTCTGCATGATGGTCGTCTTCGGGTAGTTCGGGCCGACGACGAGTATCTGCCCGCCGGGCTTGACGACGCGCCGGAACTCCCGGAGCGCCCGGACCGGGTTGGGCCAGTACTCGATGGAGCCCGAGGACCAGATGATGTCGAAGCTGTCCGTCGCGAACGGGAGCCGTTCGGCGTCGCCCATGTTGAAGTGGACGGGACCGGTGCGGCCGAACTTGGCGAACGCCTTCTCGAGCTGGTGTGGCGACTGGTCGAGGCCCCAGACCTCGTCGACGTTCTCGTGGCCGAGCAGCCCCTCGGTCGCGAAGCCGGTGCCACAGCCGACGTCGAGGATACGGTCGTCCGCCTGGATGTCGAGCATCCCGATAGCCTCGGTCCGCATCTCCTCGTTCCAGATGAACGGGTTGATCTTGTCGTACACCTGCGAGAGATACTTGTAGAACAGGCGCGCCCGCGCTTTGTTTTCGAGGATACCCATTGGCGGGGCTTGGGAACGTCGGCACAAAGTTCTGTCGTGACGACGCGAATCGGCCGTCCACGCGGCAGACACCTTTCGCAACTACCTTATAGGCGCTGTGTAAACTCTCGACTGTTCAATCCATGCCGAGGCCAGAGGTTCTCGAAGAAATAAAGGAGGCCGAGACAGCGGCCGACGAGATCGTCGCCGAGGCGGAGGCCGACCGCGACGACCGTATCGCCGAGGCTCGAAAGCGCGCCGACGAGATCCGTCAGGAGGCGGAGGAGGAGGCACGCGAGCTCGAAGAGCAGCGGCTCGAAGAGGCCAGAGAAGAAATCGAGGCGGAACGCGACCGCATCCTCGAGGAGGGCGAAGCCGAGCGCGAGGAGCTTCGCGAACGCGCCGACGGTCGCGTCGACGACGTCGTCGCGTACGTCCTCGAGACCTTCCAGGAGGAGGTACATGCTCAGACCTGAGCAGATGAGCAAGGTCTCGGTGACGGGGTCCAAGGCGGTCATGGACCCGGTCATCGAGACGGTACACGACCTCAACCGGGTCCACCTGAGCGACTACGACGGTTCCTGGGAGGGGTTCGACAACGGGACGCCCCGTTCGGACGCGGACGACGCGTCCGAGAAGCTCGTGACGGTCCGCTCCCTCGAGAGCATCCTCGACGTCGACCGGGACGAAGCCGGACCGAGCCGCATCGTCACCGACGAGGCGCTCGACGAGGAGCTCGAGGAGATCCGGACCGAGGCCAACGACCTCGACGACCGCCGGAACGAGGTCGAGAGCGAGCTCCGCGAGGTCGAGGAGGAGATCGACGAGGTCGAGCCGTTCACGGCGCTCGGCGTTCCCCTGGACCTGCTCTCGGGCTACGACTCGCTGGAGGTCGCCGTCGGTCAGGGCGACCCGGCGGCAGTGCGCCGCGTGCTCGCTGACTCGAAGGCGATCCGCTCGTTCGACATCGAGACCGGAGACCAGCTCGTCGCCGTCTTCGCCTACCCCGAGTCCAACGCACGTGAGAGCATCCTCGACGACCTGCTCGTGCAGGCGAGCTTCACGCGGACGGAGGTTCCGGACGCGGAGGGCAACGCTGCGGAGTACATCGAGCAGCTCCGCCACCGCAAGCAGCAGCTCGAGTCGAAGCTCTCGACCATCGAGGACGAGATCGGCGACCTGCGACTCGACGCCGCGGGCTTCCTGCTGGCCGCCGAGGAGCGTCTCACCATCGACGTCCAGAAGTCCGAAGCGCCGCTCCAGTTCGCGACGACCGAGAGCGCGTTCGTCGCCGAGGGCTGGATTCCGACCGAGGAGGTCGACCACCTGAAGGCCGAGCTCGCCGACGTGGTCGGGGACCGCGTCGACGTCGACGAGATCGAGCGCGCCAAGTACCGCGACGGCCAGGCGACGAGCACCGAGCACGTCGCGCCTGAGGGCGAGAGCTCCGGGAAGACGGCCGCGACCGACGGCGGCGTCGTCACGATGAACGACTCGCCGCCGACGATGCAGGAGAACGTCGGCCCCGCGGAGCCGTTCGAGCTGCTGACGAAGATGGTCGGGCTCCCGAGCTACGACGAGCTGGACCCGACGTTCTTCATCATGCTCACGTTCCCGGCGTTCTTCGGGTTCATGATCGGGGACCTCGGCTACGGGATTCTCTACGCAGCGGCCGGCTTCTTCATGTACAGCCGGTTCGACAGCGACGCCATCCGCGCGCTCGGTGGCATCGGCATCTGGGCCGGTGCGTTCACGATGCTGTTCGGCGTGCTGTACGGCGAGATATTCGGACTACACGTCCTCGGCGAGGTGCTGTTCAACGGCAAGCCACCGATGCACAAGGGACTGCAGCCGACCTACTCGCGGTACGCCCAGACGTGGCTGTTCGTCAGCGTGCTCGCCGGGCTGGCACACATGACGCTCGGGTACTTCTCGGGCGTGGTCAACAACCTCAGCCACGGCATCGAGGAGGTCCTCTACGAGGACCTCTCGTGGCTGACGATGATGCTCGGGCTCTGGCTGGCCATCCTCAGCACGGCCGCCGAGGGAATCAAGCCGTCGTTCCTGTTCAACACGCTCGGTGGTGAGGGCGCCGCCTACAACCTCGGCTACACCGGACTGCCCGAATCCGCCGCGTTCCTCGGCCTCGGGATGTTCGCGCTCGGCCTCGTCGTGATGACCTACGGCGAGTTCCAGCACATGGGCGTGCCCGGGCTGGTCGTCGGCCCGCTCGAGAGCGTCAACGTGCTCGTCAACGTGCTCTCGTACTTCCGGCTCGCCGCGGTGCTGCTGGCGAAGGCGGGGATGGCGTTCGTCGTCAACCTCCTGTTCTTCGGCGCCTGGGAGGACTCCCACGGTGCCTGGCACTTCGGGACCGGCGGCATGCCGAGCCAGACGGGTATCGAGTACCACCACTACGAGGTCGCCGACATCATGTTCGGCGGGCTGCTCCACGGCGGCATCGCGATGGCGCTCATCGGCGTCGTCATCCTCGTCGTGGGTCACTTCGCCGTGCTCCTGCTCGGCATCACCAGCGCCGGCCTGCAGGGAATCCGTCTCGAGTACGTCGAGTTCTTCGACAAGTTCTACGACGGCGATGGTCGGACGTTCGACCCGTTCGGCTACGAGCGGGAGTTCACGACCGAGGACTGAGCCGCGGCCTTTCCTCACGATTCTTCCTGTTCGCTTGCGCCGATAGCCACCGCCAATCGAAACTATAATCCCCCTGGAACCCGCCAATTAGCGTTTAGAGCGGCGATTTCGGCGGTTTCTTTTGGGAAGTTTTATGAAGGCCGTAGGGTGAAGTACCACCTGTTCGGAGGTACACGAAATCATGTTCGAAGCTCTCGCCGACGCCGGTATGCTCACAATGGACAGTGTCGCAAACTTCCTGCCGATGCAGGAGGAGGTACTCAACGGGAACGCCCAGCCCGCGCTCACCCAGAAGGGTGCCGCCGCGATCGGTATCGGCCTCGCAGCGATCGGCGCAGGGTACGCCGAGCGTGGTATCGGTGCAGCCGCCGTCGGCGCACTCGCCGAGGACTCCATCAGTACGGGTATCGCCGTCTTCCTGACGGTCCTGCCGGAGACCCTGGCGATCTTCGCGCTCGTCGCGCTCTTCGTCTAAACCGTTCCCCCTTCTTACAATGACCTTGGAAACAGTCGTTGAGGACATACGAGAGGAAGCCCGCGCGCGTGCGGAGGAAATCCGCGGAGAGGGCGAAGCGGAGGCCGAGTCGCTCGTCGAGGCGGCGGAGGCGGACGCCGAGGAGACCCTCGAAGCGGCCGAGCGCCGGGCGGAACGGAACGTCGAACAGGAACGCGAACGCGAACTGTCGAGCGCGAAGCTCGAGGCCAAGCAGATGCGCCTCGAGGCGCGCCGGGACGTGCTCGAATCGGTCCGTGACTCCGTCGAGGAGGCCATCGTCGACCTCGAGGGCGAGGACCGCGAGGAGCTGACCCGTGCGCTGCTCGACGACGCCGCGACGGAGTTCGAGGACGCCGACGGCGTCCTCGTCCACGGCCGCGCCGACGACCAGGCGCTCGTCGAGGAGATACTCGCCGACTACGACGGCTACGAGTGGGCCGGCGAGTACGACTGCCTCGGCGGCGTGGTCGTCGAGAGTGATGAGAGCCGCCTCCGAGTCAACAACACGTTCGACTCGGTGGTCGAGGACGTCTGGGAGGACGAACTCAAGGAAATCAGCACCCGACTGTTCGACGAGCAATGAGCAAGAGCGACAGCGGTTCCAATCCGGAGTACGTCAACGCCCGGGTCAGAGCGCGTCGTGCGAAGCTCTACGACGACGAGGACTACCGCAAGCTCGTCCGCATGGGGACCGGTGAGATCGCCCGCTACATGGAGGAGTCCGAGTACGAGACCGAGATGAACGCACTCGGCTCCCGCTACAGCGGCGTCGACCTCATCGAGTACGCGCTGAACCGCAACCTCGCGAAGCACTTCGAGGACATCCTCGACTGGTCGGGTGGGCAGCTGTACGACCAGCTCGCGGCGTACCTGCGCAAGTTCGACGCGTGGAACCTGAAGACGATTCTGCGCGGCGTGTACGCCGACTCGGCGAGCGAGGAGATCGAGGCCGACCTCATCCGGGCCGGCGAGTTCGACGACGCGTTCCTCGCACGGCTCCTCGAGGTGCAGGACATCGAGGGCATCGTCGAGCTCTGCTCGGGCACCATCTTCGGGCCCGGGCTGGACGAGGCACTGGAGCAGTACCAGGAGACGCAGGCACTCGTCCCGCTCGAGAACGCCGTCGACCGCGCGTTCTACGAGCACCTGCTCGACGACGCCGGGCGGGTGACGGACGTCGACAGTCCGGCAGCGCTCTACCTGGAGTTCCTCCAGGCGGAGATCGACTTCCGGAACGTCCGGAACGCGCTCCGGCTCTCGCGCAGCGGGGCCGACATCGACCCCGCGGAGTACTTCATCGAGGGCGGTCGGCTGTTCGACGCGGACGAGCTGACCCAGCTGGTGACGAACACCGACGAACTCGTCGCCCGAATCCGCGACAGTGCGTACGGAGACGACCTGTCCGCGGCGCTCAACGAGCTGGAGGAGGCCGAGAGCCTCATCGGGTTCGAGAACGCGCTCGACGCGGCGCTACAGGAGTACGCGGACCACTTCTCGAACTCGTTCCCGATATCGGTAACCCCGGTTCTCGCGTACATCATCGCGAAGGAGCGGGAGACCGACAACATCCGCGCCATCGCACGCGGCAAGGAGGCGGGACTGAACGAGGACGAGATCGAAGCGGAGCTGGTCACGATATGAGCCAGGAGATAGCCGTCATCGGCAGTCCGGAGTTCACCACCGGATTCCGGCTGGCTGGTGTTCGGAAGTTCGAGAACATCACGCCGGAGGAGAAGTCGGACGAGCTGGACGACGCCGTCCGGTCGGTCGCGCGGGACCAGGAGGTCGGCATCGTCGTGATGCACGCGGAGGACCTCGACTACCTCTCGCGCGAACCACGCAGCATCGTCGACACGAGCGTCGAGCCGACGTTCGTGACCGTCGGCGGTGACGCCGGGAGCAGCGGACTGCGCGAACAGATCAAACGAGCCATCGGCATCGACCTGATGGAGGAAGACTGATACATGAGCCAAGCAACAGATTCGGAGGCCGTTCGCGAGGACGGCGTCATCGAGAGCGTGAGCGGTCCGGTCGTGACCGCCACGGACCTCGGGGCCAAGATGAACGACGTCGTCTACGTCGGTGACGAGGGCCTGATGGGCGAGGTCATCGAAATCGAAGGGAACCTGTCCACGATTCAGGTGTACGAGGAGACCTCGGCGGTCGCGCCGGGCGAACCCGTCGAGAACACGGGCGAGCCGCTCTCCGTGGACCTCGGGCCGGGCATGCTGGACACAATCTACGACGGCGTTCAGCGCCCGCTCGACGTCCTGCAGGAGAAGATGGACTCGGCGTTCCTCGACCGCGGTGTCGACGCGCCGGGTATCGACCTGGAGAAGACCTGGGAGTTCCAGCCGGAAGTCGAGGTCGGTGACGAGGTCGAACCCGGCGACGTTGTCGGTGTCGTCGAGGAGACCGTCACCATCGATCACAAGGTCATGGTGCCGCCGGGCTACGACGGCGGCGAGGTCACGGCCATCGAGGCCGGCAACTTCACCGTCGAGGAGCCGGTCGCCGAGTTGGACAGCGGCGAGGAGATCCAGATGCGCCAGGAGTGGCCCGTCCGGCGGCCGCGACCGAGCGCCGACAAGCAGACCCCGACGACGCCGCTGGTCTCCGGCCAGCGCATCCTCGACGGCCTGTTCCCGCTCGCGAAGGGTGGGACGGCCGCGATTCCGGGCCCGTTCGGCTCCGGGAAGACAGTCACGCAGCAGAGTCTGGCGAAGTTCTCGGACGCGGACATCGTCGTCTACATCGGCTGCGGCGAGCGCGGCAACGAGATGACGGAGGTCATCGACGACTTCCCCGAGCTGCCGGACCCGCAGACGGGGAACGCGCTGATGGCACGGACTTGCCTCATCGCCAACACGTCGAACATGCCGGTGGCGGCGCGTGAGTCCTGTGTGTACACGGGCATCACCATCGCCGAGTTCTACCGCGACATGGGTTACGACGTCGCGCTGATGGCCGACTCCACCTCGCGGTGGGCCGAGGCCATGCGCGAGATCTCCTCCCGGCTGGAGGAGATGCCCGGCGAGGAGGGCTACCCCGCGTACCTCGCCGCGCGCCTCTCGCAGTTCTACGAGCGGGCCGGCTACTTCGAGAACATCAACGGCACGGAGGGCTCCATCTCGGTCATCGGGGCAGTCTCGCCGCCGGGCGGTGACTTCTCCGAGCCGGTCACCCAGAACACGCTGCGTATCGTCAAGACGTTCTGGGCGCTGGACGCCGACCTCGCGGAGCGTCGGCACTTCCCGGCCATCAACTGGAACGAGTCGTACTCGCTGTACCAGGATCAGCTGGATCCCTGGTACCGAGAGAACGTCGCGGAGGACTACCCCGAGGTTCGGCAGTGGGCCGTCGACACCCTCGACGAGGAGGGCGAGCTCCAGGAGATCGTCCAGCTCGTCGGCAAGGACGCGCTGCCGCCGGACCAGCAGCTGACGCTCGAGGTCGCGCGCTACCTGCGTGAGGCGTGGCTCCAGCAGAACGCGTTCATCGAGGTCGACCAGTACTGCCCGCCGGAGAAGACCTACGGTATCCTCACGGCGATCAAGCACTTCAACGACGAGGCGTTCGAGGCGCTCGACGCCGGCGTGCCGGTCGAGGAGATCCAGAACATCGACGCGGCACCGCAGCTGAACCGCATCGCGACGACTGAGGACGAGGAGGCCGAGGAGTTCACCGACGAGCTCGAGGCCGACATCACGGAGCAGCTCCGGGAGCTGTACTAACAATGAAGGAGTATCAGACAATCACGGAGATCAGCGGTCCGCTGGTGTTCGCCGAGGTCGACGAGGATATCGGCTACGACGAGATCGTCGAGATCGAGACCCCGAGCGGCGACATCAAGCGCGGTCAGATCCTCGAATCCAGCAGTGGCCTCGTGGCCATCCAGGTGTTCGAGGGAACCGAGGGTATCGACACGAACTCGTCCGTCCGCTTCATGGGCGAGACGATGAAGATGCCCGTCACCGAGGACCTCCTCGGGCGGGTGCTCGACGGCTCCGGCAACCCCATCGACGGTGGGCCGGACATCGTCCCCGACGAGCGTCGGGACATCGTCGGCGCGGCGATCAACCCGTACGCTCGCGAGTACCCCGAGGAGTTCATCCAGACGGGTATCTCCGGCATCGACGGCATGAACACGCTGGTGCGCGGCCAGAAGCTGCCGATCTTCTCGGCGTCCGGGCTGCCGCACAACGACCTCGCACTCCAGATCGCCCGGCAGGCGACCGTGCCGGAGGAGGACGAGGGCGAGGACGAGGACGGCGGCTCCGAGTTCGCAGTCGTCTTCGGCGCGATGGGTATCACCGCCGAGGAGGCGAACGAGTTCATGGACGACTTCGAGCGCACCGGTGCGCTGGAGCGCTCGGTCGTCTTCATGAACCTCGCGGACGACCCCGCAGTCGAGCGGACGGTCACGCCGCGACTGGCGCTGACGACCGCCGAGTACCTCGCCTTCGACAAGGGGTACCACGTGCTCGTCATCCTGACGGACATGACCAACTACTGTGAGGCACTGCGCGAGATCGGTGCCGCACGCGAGGAGGTCCCGGGTCGCCGTGGCTACCCCGGATACATGTACACCGACCTGGCGCAGCTGTACGAGCGCGCCGGTCGCCTGAAGGGCGTCGAGGGCTCCATCACGCAGATCCCCATCCTCACGATGCCGGGTGACGACGACACGCACCCGATTCCGGACCTGACCGGCTACATCACCGAGGGACAGATCATGATGGACCGCGACCTGGAGAGCCAGGGCCTGAAGCCGCCGATCAACGTCCTGCCCAGCCTCTCCCGGCTGATGGACGACGGTATCGGCGAGGGGCTCACCCGTGCGGACCACGGTGGCGTCTCCGACCAGCTCTACGCCGCGTACGCGGAGGGCCAGGACCTGCGCGACCTCGTGAACATCGTCGGTCGCGAGGCACTGTCCGAGCGTGACAACAAGTACCTCGACTTCGCGGACCAGTTCGAGTCCGAGTTCATCGACCAGGGCTTCGACACGAACCGCGACATCGACGAGACGCTGAACATCGGCTGGGACCTCCTCTCGACGCTCCCGAAGACGGAGCTCAACCGCGTCGACGAGGAGCTCATCGAGAAGTACTACCAGGAAGACGCAGAGGCCGTCGAGGCCTGAACTCGGGATTCTACTCTCTCTCCGTTTCGACGGCCGACCAGCGGTGGGTCCGGTCACCGCCGGCTGTCGCCGTCGTCGGTGTCGTTTCTGACCTGCCGTTCCGCGTCGGCGCGGTCCAGCACCTCGCTCTCGCTCGTTTCGGACTGGATGAGCGCGTAGAGCACAGGCGGGCCGACCACGCCGAGCTGTACGAGGGGGTCTCCGACGGCGACCTGGCCGACCTGTTCCTGGGATAGGTCCGTCCGGACGGCATCCGAACTGATTGACCGGTGCGTCTTGGAGGGTTACGTGGCCTGACGGACGACGACGGTGTCCGCAGCGATGTCGCCGACCCGTTGGCCCGTCTCAGACCGCCGTGCGACGTACCAGCCGAGCAGGTACATGGTCGGGGCGAAGTCGACGACGAGCAGGACGTTCCTGACGACGGCTCCCCGCCAGGTACACGGGGACCCATCCGAACTCCGGACGGTTATCCCGCGAGCAGCTTTCCCGAGGGTCCGTCCGTAGATCGCCTCCATCCCGGTCTTGTAGAGGAAGAAGACGGGCACGTACAGCACGCCTGAAAGGAAGAGGATGCCCGTGAGTGCTGTCGGGTCCGGGACGAGGAATACGCCGACGAAAGCGACTGCGACGATGAGAGCCCACGCGATGGCGTGGTCCACGAGGACCCCCTGCAATCGCGGTCCCGTCACACTGGGGACCGTGTCCATCTCCGGAGACGGATGTTGTTCCATCAATGCGTGGTGCTGTGGGGTGGAAGCATACCTCTTCTGCTTCACCGGTCCGACCGAGGTCGAACCGCGTCCCGAACACCTCCACACACGGTACGCACGCGTACGGGGACAATCGTAAAGGGTTAACAGGCTGGCCGCGCAAGCCTCACCTAATGGCCAAGGACGTCAAGCCCACTCGCAAGAACTTGATGGCGATAGAGGACCGCATCGAGTTGTCCGAGCGGGGCCACGACACGCTGGAGCAGAAGCGCGACGGCCTCATCATGGAGTTCATGGACATCCTCGACGAGGCACAGGACGTCCGTTCGAACCTGGAGTCGGACTACGACACCGCCCAGAAGAAGATCAACATGGCGCGGGCCATGGAGGGCGACGTCGCGGTCCGTGGGGCTGCGGCCGCGCTGAAGGAGCACCCGGAGATCACGACCGAGTCGAACAACATCATGGGCGTCGTCGTCCCGCAGATCGAGTCCTCGAAGGTGAAGAAGTCGCTGGGCGAGCGTGGCTACGGCGTCCTGGGCACGTCCGCCCGCATCGACGAGGCCGCCGAGGCCTACGAGGAACTGCTGGAGAGCATCATCCTCGCCGCGGAGGTCGAGACGGCGATGAAGAAGATGCTCACCGAGATCGAGACGACCAAGCGCCGTGTCAACGCGCTGGAGTTCAAGCTCCTCCCCGAGCTCAAGGAGAACCAGGAGTTCATCGAGCAGAAGCTCGAGGAGCAAGAGCGCGAGGAGATCTTCCGCATGAAGAAGATCAAGGACAAGAAGGAGGCCGAGGAGGACGAACTCGAGGCCGAGGCGGAGCGCGAGCGAGAGGCCGTCAGCGCGGACTGACGCCGGCCTAGATTTTAGAGGTATCCCCGCCTTGTGGGGCGTATGCAATGTTCGAACTGTCGCTCCGACACCGTCGCGTTCGCCGTCCCCGACGACGTCTCGGAGTTCGCGCCCGGGAACGGTTCTGCGGCGGCCATCTGTACGTCCTGTCTGAACGTGTTCGCCGTCGAGTCACCCGACGATGACGCCGACCTGTCGGCGGTCAGCGAGGCGTTCGCGGTCGACGAGGAGGCGGCCGTGGAGATGGCGCTCGTGGTCGGCCTGCTCTCCTCGCTCGCGCTGAACCGGTCGAAGATCGAGACGCTGCTCGAGCACGTCGAGGACCGCGGAGTGGACCCGATGCTCGTCCTCGAGGAGCTGCAGGCGGACACGAGCCTGCAGCCGGCGGTCGCCATCGGCCGTCGCCGCAGTCAACTCGAGCAGCTCATGGGTTGACAAAGTTTTTTGTACCAGAACTCGGCCGGTGAGCGTCCTCGTCGGAAGGTAAGGCTACTTCGACACTCGTCATAGCGACCAGTGCCGCGCGATGCGGCGGCAGACAGGGCGGGTCGTCGACGGACTACGGGGGAACAGTCTCGGCACGCGCGCTGTACCTGTCGAACAGCCCGGTCGCCCACTCGACGGCGGCCCGGTTCTCGTTGAACAGGATGCCGGCGAGTCTGGACGAGGGGCCGTAGACGAGCACCACGGCCACGGCCCAGTCGTCGGCGAAGCCCACGCCGAGGCCGAATGGGAGGTGGTCGACCACGCCCATCTCGAAGCCGGCCTGTTTCATCGGGGGAATTTTGTCGCCGAGGTTCGACTCCAGATGACCGGCCATCTCGCGGGTGAACACGAACGAGAGGTCCAGTCCCTCCTCGACAACCTGGTCGTGGAAGAACTGGCCGAACCCCGTCCCGGTGTCCATCGCGGACATCCCCAGATACCGGTCCGACCGACGTATGACGTCCTTCAACCGGTCCAGCGGCGCGGCCGGCGACGGCGGTTCGGCTCGCTCGACCTCGACACCGGCGAGCATCTCGCGGCCGAGGTCGCCGTCGTCCGCCAGCAGGTCGAGCAGCGGCCCGGCACGGTCCACGCCGTCGAGCTCCGCCACGTGTGCGGCCCGCGACTCGGCGGCGAGCCGCCCCGAGACCGTCGCCGCGTAGCCGCCGTTCGTCCGCTCGACCAGCCCGACCGCCTCGAGGTCGCGGATACCACGGTCGACGGTCGAGCGCGAGGCGTCGACGCGCTCCTCGAGGGCCCGCTTGTCCAGCGGTTCTTCGACCAGCAACGCGAGCAGGTCGCTGCGCCAGTGCAACGTCCGTGCCAGCTCGTCGACCATTCAGTCAACAGGGTTGGTGTGGACCGACTTACAGTTGGTGGGTGGTCACTCGCCGGAGTCGTACTGGTAGTCCAACTCGTAGTATTCACTGTCAATCCGGATATATATCGGATGAAATCCCCTATCGACGGTGAGACCGGAGACGAATCGGTACGTCTCAGCTGCTGACTCGTTAATCGGCGCGGCTTCGAACTGGCCGTTCGCGGCCGCCTGACGGAGCACTTCTCGGACGGTCTGGTTCGTAGTCGACTGGTCGATTTGTGCAACGAGATCGTCGAGGACGATTTCACATATCGCTTCCCGCGTGTCGACGCTCGCTACCAGCGAGAGCTGGTAGTCGTCAGCACCGTCTCGATGTCGAATCTCGACGTGGTGGTACCGGTCCTGACCCTCCAGATATAGTTCCTTCCGCCCGGTAAAATCGACGATTGCGCTGTCCTCTCCTGCGATGACCCGCTTCGCTGCATCTTCCTCGGGTGGTCCAAGTACTTCCAGTCGCTCTGTCGCCTGTTCGCAGATTTCCGACTCGGTCACCGGCTCGGCTTCGAGGTGGAACTCCGAAGAGTCTGGGCCGAGCCCGAGGAATTGACAGCCGGCCAGTCCGACCGAAGCGAGAAGCGACCAACCGGCGGCAATCACCGTTCTCCGTCGCATTGATTCAGGACTCCCGAGAACCTGTAAAAGTCTTGTGTGGTCCGTCTCCGGACCGGAGAATCAGCTTTAGACGCCAGTAGAGTACCGCAGCAGACCCGCGATACCGCCGAAGGCGTTGTAGAGCTGGTCGCCCTTCTCGAAGTCGGTGGAGATGAACTTCGTGTCGGTGCCGCGCTGCTCGGCGATGTTGATGAGGAACTCGATGGCGTCCTCGCGCTCCTCGGCCTCGACCTCGGTGCCGTCGTCGCAGGTGTGGGTGGGCGTGTTCTTGCGCGAGTCGATGAGCTCGTACTCCTCGGTGCCGTCGGGGCAGTCGTAGGTGACGACGTCCTTGCGGAGGTCCTCGGAGATGAGCAGCGTCTCGACGGAGCCCATGACGAGGTTCTCGCGGGTCGGCTCGAAGCCGTAGGTGGCCTTGTTGCCGTCGTGGAGCTGCTTGAAGAAGTCCTGCATGAGCTCCTTGTCCTCCATGATCTCGGCGTCGGCGAGCACGTCCTCGGCGGCGTCGACGAGGTCGTAGAGGCCGGACTCGTCGGTGTAGGCCACGTCGAACTTGCCGAGCACCTTGTCCTGGAGCTCGTGGTGGAGGTAGTCGCCGTCGAGGAACTCGTCCTTCGTCGGGGAGGGGCCGCCGACGAGGACGCCCTGCAGGTCGTGGCGCTCGGGGACGAACAGGTCGTTGGCCATCTCTGCGACCTCCTGGTAGAAGTTGTCGATGGCCTCGAGGCGCAGGCGGGCGAACCGCTGTGCTGACTGGCCACCCTTGCGCTGCTTGCCCGGAACCAGCGAGGAGGCTGACTTCACGGGCTCGACGCGCTTGCCCCGGAGCCAGCCGACGTTGGCCTCGCGCCGGTCGAGCACGATGAGGCCGTAGAGGCCCTTGTCCGCGAGCATGTGCTCCAGCGGCTCGGTGAGGAACGCCGAGTCGCAGTGGTAGCGGAACGACTCGACGGACTGGGGCGGGCCCTCCAGGACCTTCGTGACCATCTCGGTCTGGCCACCGCCGGAGTTCACCGCACCGGAGAACAGCACCATCCCGTTCTCCGGTGGGTTGTCGTAGTACCGGAGCCGGTCCTTGATGCTGGTGAGCGCGTCCTGGACGTTCGTCCGGGTCTGCTTGGACTTGATGTTCGACGCCTCGCTGTGCTCCTGGGTGACGTGGGCGACCACGTCACTGATCCGTCTGTCCTCGGGGACGTAGATGGTGACGAGCTGCGTGCCCGACCCCTCGTACTCGTCGAGTTCCTCGATCACCTTCCGGAACTCGTACTTCTTGCGGTCGGACTCCTCGCCCTCCTGCTGACTCATTGGAGGTTCTAGGCCCCGCTGGCGGTAAGTAACTGTTCCTTGCCCGGCAGACCCTCGCATGCGGGTGATTCTCGGCGTGGCCTCGTCGCACGGTTTTTACATGAAGCCGGGGCCAGACGCGGTGTGACCTGACGACGGTCCCCCGGTGGCCGAGGCGGGTGCGCGGCGACCCCCGGGGGCGTGCGCTGATCGCCGCCTGCTCGCGACGCCGGAGCCGTGGCTTCATGTTTTATTAGTCGTCCGTGACTCTGTTCAGACACATGAACACGCAGGAGACGGTGTACGCCATCGCCAGCGGCAAAGGCGGCGTGGGCAAGACCACGACGACGGTGAATCTGGGCACCGCCCTCGCGGGGGCAGGCAACCGCGTCGTGATCGTCGACGTCGACCTGGGCATGGCGAACCTGGCCGGATTCGTGAGCCTCTCGCCCGAGGACACGACACTCCATCAGGTCCTCGCTGGCGAGGCCGACGTGACGGAGGCAACGTACGAGCTCGCGGACGGGATCTGGGCGGTCCCGAGCGGCATCGGGCTCGACAGCTACGCGTCCGTCGAGACGGAGAACCTCCGCGAGGTCGTGGCGGAGCTCCGCGACCAGTTCGACTACGTGCTCCTCGACGTCGGCGCGGGCGTCAGCCACGAGACGGTGCTCCCGCTCGGGCTGGCGGACGCCGTCTTGCTCGTCTCGACGCCCGAGCCGGCGTCGGTGCAGGACGCACAGAAGACCTGCGACCTGGCGGACCGGGCCGGTGGCACCATCGCCGGGGTCGTTCTCACCCGGACGCATCCGTCGGGCGACATCGACCACGAGGGCATCGCCGAGAAGCTCGACCTCCCCCTCCTGGTGACCATCCCCGAGGACCCCACCGTACGCGAGAGCGTCTATGCGGGGACGCCGCTGGTTGTCCACGACCCCAAGAGCCCCGCCTCCCGGGCGTACCGCTACCTCGCGGCTCGGCTCGTCGGCGAGGCGGACCCCGAGGACAGGCCGACGTTCGAGGGGGCGTCGGAGTCGCCCGCGCGGTCCGAGTCACAGCCACCCCAGCGCGATGCTGACGGCGACGACACCGAGCAGGGCGGCGCCAGCGCCGCGAGCGAGGACGACGTCTCCGCGGCCATCTCCGAGATCGACGCGGACTCCGAGACTGACGGTGGGCAGCCGCGTATCGACATCCCGGACGCCGAGTCGGACACGTAGGCTGACGGCGGCGACTGGAAACCGTTATGGGTCACCACGTCGGAGTATCGGCCATGGCAAACGACGATAACTCGGTTCCGCTCTCCTGGATACTGTTGTTCGTCGCACTGGCACTGGGCGCCGGCGTCGCTGCGGTCATCTTCGCCGGCGGAAGTCTGATGGCGTGGACCGCACCCCTGTTCTAACTCACATCGAGCGCGGCGCAGCTACGCCCAGCGTCGAGAGCGCGTTCGCGATGGTGTGCCGTGCCGCTGCGACCAGCGCGATGCGGGCGTCGCGGACGGCCTCGTCGTCCGCACCGAGCACCTGACACTCCCGGTAGAAGGCGTTGAACGTCTCCGCGAACTCGCGAGTGTAGGTCGCGACGGTGTGGGGCTCGAGGTCGTCCGCGGCCTCGTCGATGATGCCGGGGAACCGCGCGATGACACGGAGCAGGTCACGTGACTCCTCGCGTTCGAGGACGCCGGCGTCGACCGCCTCCGGCACGGAGTCGACCTCGTCGAGGATACCACAGCAGCGCGCGTGGACGTACTGGACGTACGGCGCGGACTGGGCCTCGAAGTCGAGCGCCTGGTCCCACTCGAACGTGATGGCCTTCGTCGGCTGCTTGGAGACGATGTCGTAGCGCACGGCCCCGATGCCGACCTGGTGAGCGATGCGCTCGACGTCCGCTTCGGTGAGGTCGTCGTCGCGGATGCGTTCCTCCATGCGGGTCTCGACCTCGTCACGGGCGCGGTCGATGGCCTCGTCGAGCAGGTCGTCGAGGTCGACGCCGGTGCCCGCGCGGGTGGACATCCCGAGCCCGCCGGGGAGGTTGACCCACGAGAAGATGACGTTCTCCAGCTGGTCGACGTCGTTGCCGAGCAGGGAGAGCGCCTGCTGGAGCTGGTCGGCCTGGAGCTTGTGATCTTCGCCGAGGACGGTGACCGCGCGGTCGTAGTTCTCGAACTTCCACTCGTGGTGGGCGAGGTCCCGGGTCGTGTAGAGGCTGGTGCCGTCCGAGCGCAGGAACACCAGCTGCTTGTCGATGCCGTACTCGCTCAGGTCGAGCTGCCAGGCGTCCTCCTCGTAGACCGCCTCGTCGAGCTCCTTGAGCCGGTCGACCAGGTCGTCGGTTGAGCCGTCGAACATGAACTGGCTCTCCTTGACGAACCGGTCGAACTCGGCGGGGAGGCGTGCGAGGCACTCCTGCATCCCCGAGAGCACCTGGTCGACGACCTCGCTGACGCGTTCGAAGGTATCCTCGTCGCCGGCTTCGAGGCCCTGCATGATGCCCTGTATCGCGGCCTCGGCTGCCTCGACCTCCTCGTCGGGGCCATCTTCGAGGAACGCGTTGCCCTTGCGGTAGTAGCGCACGAGGTCGTACTCGATGCGGTCGCGTGCAGGCTCCGAGCCGAGGTCCGCTTCGTCGAACGTCTCGTAGGCCCACGTGAACACGGCCATCTGGCGGCCGGCGTCGTTGACGTAGTAGTGGCGTTCGACGTCGTAGCCGGCGAAGTCGAGCACGTTCGCGACAGCGTCGCCGACGATGGGGTTGCGGGCACGGCCGACGTGGACGGGTCCCGTCGGGTTCGCGGAGGTGTGCTCGACGACGACCGACTCGTCGCGGTCGGGGAGGTGGCCGTAGTCCTCGTCCTGTGCGGCCGACAGCGTCGCGTCGAAGTACGCCTCGCTCGGCAGGAAGTTGACGTAGGGGCCCTGCGTGGTGACCGCGCCGACGTACTCGAACGTGTCGGGGTCGATCCCGTCGGCGATGTCGGCGGCCACCTTCGGCGGCGGTGCGCCGACCTCGCCGGCCAGCCGGAAGGCGACGCTCGACGCCAGCACGGCGTCGACGTCTTCCGGCGGCTCTTCGATGCCGAGGTCGTCTGTCGGAAGGTCGAGCGCGTCGAGGGCGTCCTCGATGGCGGCCGCGACCTCCTCGCGGACGGCGATGAACATACCGCCACGTACCGCTGGCGACTGTAAAGGGGTTTCTGAATGCGATATCAGGTCTCGGCCGTGACGGCGACGGCCTCGCCGGAGTCGTCGTCGCCGCGGGTCAGCAGCCAGAGCAGGATGGCCAGCCCCTCCAGCCGCGCGGCAGTGTACACCCAGCGTCGGAGCTCGACGTCCTCTGACGTCGTCGCGAGCCGCATCCAGAAGTCGACGAACCGACGTGGCGCGAGCAGTTCCGCCAGCCCGAGCAGTCCGAGGAGCGTTCGAACGAGCATACGTCGACGTACGTCACGCCGTCACATGAACTCTCCCTCCGACCGGTCCGAGGCCCCCGGCGTGCCGAGGGAACGGATTCTTTAGGACTGGAACCCGTCGACCCGTGCAATGAGCGAGTCCGACGGCCCGATGCAGGTTGACGACCCGGACTACCACAGCGTCAACCACACCGCGGCCCAGACCTGCGGCTGGACGAAGAACGCGCTGACGGGCGACGGGAAGTGCTACAAGTACGCCTTCTACGGCATCGAGTCCCACCGCTGCATGCAGATGACGCCGGTCGTCAAGTGCAACGAGCGCTGCGTGTTCTGCTGGCGCGACCACGCGGGTCACGCCTACGAGCTGGGCGACGTGGAGTGGGACGACCCGGCGGCGGTCGCCGACGCCACGCTCGAGCTCCAGCGCGAACTGCTCGCGGGGTACGGCGGGAACGACGAGGTCCCCCGCGAGGTGTTCGAGCAGGCGATGGAGCCGCGACACGTCGCCATCAGCCTGGACGGCGAGCCCACCCTCTATCCCTACCTGCCCGAGCTCATCGACGAGTTCCACGCACGCGACATCACGACCTTCCTCGTCTCGAACGGCACCGCTCCCGAGATGCTGGCGCGCTGTGACCCGACCCAGCTCTACGTCTCCGTCGACGCGCCCGACCGGCACACGTTCGACAACGTGGTCAAGGCCGTCGAGGACGACGCTTGGGAGCGCCTCGTCGACACCATGGACGTACTCGCGGCGAAGGACGAGACCCGCACCGTCCTGCGGACGACGCTGGTGAACGGCGAGAACATGCGCGACCCGGACTGGTACGCCGCGTTCTACCGGCGCGCCAGGCCGGACTTCGTGGAGCTGAAGGCGTACATGCACGTCGGTCACTCGCGCGGCCGGCTCGACCGGTCAGCGATGCCCGACCACGAGGACGTGCTCGCGTTCGCCGAGGACGTCGCCGCCCACATGCCCGAGCACGACGAGATAAAGGACGTGCCGAGCTCCCGGGTCGCCCTGCTGGCTCGGGACGCGGACACCTGGGTGCCGAAGCTGCGGAAGGACAGCGAGTTCTGGGCGCAGGACCCGCTCGTCGACTACTGAGGGCGGAGCCACAGCACGACGCCACTGCCCCGTTCCGGCGTCTCGAACGCGAGATTCCCGCCGAAGCTCTCGACGACCCAGTTGACTGCCCAGAGCCCCAGGCCGCTGCCGTGCTGGGGCTGGGTGATGTCGCGCTCCTGCTCCGGGATGCCCGGCCCGTCGTCGGCGACGCGGATCTCGACGGCCGTGTCGGTCGTCTCGACGGACATCTCGACCGACGGCTGGTCGTTGTGGTCGACCGCGTTCTCGATGGCGTTCGACAGCGCGAACACGAGCCGGCGGTCGGCGACCGCAGTCGCCGAGTCGGGTGCCGACACCCTGATCACCGGAAGTAACGCTCCTGGCCTACGCGGGGTGCAGCCTGAGCTCGACCGCAGCGCCGGCCGCGTCGTCGGTGAACGTCAGCTCACCCCCGAGCGAGCGGATCGCCGTCGCGACGATCCAGAGCCCGAGCCCGCTGCCGTGTTCGAGCTGGGTGATGTCGCGCTCGCCGGCGACCAGCGCGCGTTCGTGCGACGGGATGCCCGGGCCGTCGTCGCGCACGGTGACGAGGACGGCGGTCGACTCGTTTCGCACGTCGACGACGATCTCGGGCTCGCCGTCAGACGCGTGGTCGACCGAGTTCTCGACCAGGTTCTCGATGGCGAGCTCGAGCCGGTAGTCGGCGACCGCGTCCGCGCGCTCGGGGAGGTCGACCCGGATGGTCGCCGCGGGATAGCGCGTCCGACACCGGTCGACGACGGACCGCACACGCGAGACGATGTCGGTCGTATCGACCGCGGGGTAGGTCTCGTCGGCGACGACACGTTCGAGCGTTCGGGCCTTCGCGCTCAGGTTCTCGATCTCGGTGATGGCGTTCTGGAGGTCGGCCACGGCCTGGCTCCCGGTCTCGTCGGCCAGCCGGTCGGCGTGCCCGCGTGCCAGGGTGAGCTCCGTGCGAAGGTTGTGCCGCAGGACCGTGTGCAGGACCTGGAGGCGGCGCTGCCGGTCCTTCTGGGCGCTGATGTCGGTGTAGATGGCGTAGCCGGCCCGCGTCCCGTTCTCGCGCTCGTAGCTCACCCCGCGGAAGAGGAAGTCACGCTTGCCCGTCGCGGTGAGACGAGTGACCTCCTCGGTCACGACCGGCTCCCGGGTCGAGCGCTGGTCCAGTCGGCGCGCCCGGTCGCGCTCCCCGTCGGGGACGATGAGGTCGTTGAGCGAGCCACCGACGACCACGTCGCTGTCGTAGCCGAAGACGCGCTCGAACGCCTGGTTGACCCGGGTGACGATTGGTTCGCCGTCCTCGAAGCGGGCCTCCGAGACGGGGTCGGGGATGTGGTCGAACAGGTTCCGGAACCGCGCGTTCTCGGCCTCGAGCTCCTCCCGTGTGCGCTTGAGGTCGGAGATGTCGCGGACGACGCCGACGGTGCCGGCGAAGCGCCGGTCGTCGCCGTCGGTCAGCACCGCGGAGTCGATCTGTACCGGGACGAGCTCGCTCCCGGCGGTCTCGAGGCGGACCTCGAAGGTCTCGTCGTCGCTCTCGGTGCCCGCGACGAGCCGCTCGATGCGGTTCTGGACGTAGCTCCTGTCGGCTGGTGCGATGAACCGGGTCGGGTGCTCGTCGAGTATCGTCTCGCGCTCGTAGCCGAGGAACTCGGCCAGCGGCCGGGTGAGGTAGTCGAGCCGGCCGTGTTCGTCGAGGACGTACACCATGTCGTTGACCGTCTCGAGGACGCGCTCGTACTGCTGGAGCGTCGTCTCGCGGTCGGCCCGCTCGAGCCCGGCGGTCGCGTTGGCGGCCAGCACTTCGAGGACGCCCCGACGGAGGTCGTCGAACTGCGCGGGGTCGCTCGCACCGACGGAGATGACGCCGAACCCGCCGAGGGGCAGGTAGCGCGCCGCCGACACCGAGCCGAGGTCGACCGCGGTCTCGACCGTCTGGTTCCGGCTGAACGCGCGCCCGACGTTGCCCTCGTCGGCGTCGTAGGTCGGCCGCGTCGGCATCTCCTCGACGACCGTGGCCGTCCGGCTGACCAGTTCGAGGGTCTCCGTCTCCTCGTCGTACAGCCTGACGGCGACGTAGTCGAAGCCGAGGACGTCACGCGCCGCCTCGACGGCGATGTCGGCGACGGCGGTGCTCCCGTCGGCGGCCATGAGCCGACGGGTCGTGTCGAGGAGTCCGTCGAGCATCCGTTCCCGCTGTTTCTGCTCGGTGATGTCGCTGAAGAAGACCGACAGCCCCGCCTCGTCGGGGTAGGCCGACACCTCGAACCACGCGTCGAGCGGCTCGAAGTACTGCTCGAACGTGGCGGTCTCCTGTCGGTCCATCGCCTGCTCGTACCGGTCGAGGAACGGCTCCGCGTGGGGGGTGTCGTACACGTCGGCGACCGGCTGTCCGATGAGGTCGTCCGGGTCGGCGGCGAGGAGGGCGGCCGCCCGGCTGTTGACGTAGCTGAAGCGGCCGTCGTCGTCGATGGCGAAGAAGCCGTCGTCGATGCGCTCGAGCAGGTTCTCGCCCGCGCTTGAGGTTGATGCCGCCCCCGCGTCGCTCGCTCGACCGCCCTCGGCGTCGGCTGTCGCCCCGTGTTGGTCGGTCGTGGCCGCGACGACGGCGTCCGTGAGCCGGTCGCCGTACGCGTAGGTGTCGGCACCGAGGAGGGTCGCGTCGCTCGCGACCGCGCCGTCCGGTTCGGGCGTCCAGAGGATCACCGTGACCGACGGTGCGGCCCGGCGGAGCGCTCGCAGGACCGCGAGGCCGTCCAGACCGGCGTGGTGGTCGCAGACGACGCAGGACGGGTCGTCGGCGAGGGCACGCTCCGCGACCTCGGCCGGGTCGTCGTCGGCGTGTGCCGGCACAGACCTGACGGACCGGCCGCCGAGGGAGCGCGCTCGTCGGTCGCCGTCCGCTGGCGTCACCCGGACGATGGGTGACGTCGTCGCTTTACTCACTTATCGGACACGAGTGTGGATTCGAGTTAACGGTTCTGGCCTGTGCCGCGCCGTGACCGACGCGCTTTAGTGATATCGCGACAACTTTCCACACGAGTCTTGTTTCTACGCGACCGTCACGACTGCGTGACGGTGCTATAACGAAGATGTTACGCATACCGTATTCGGTATGCTTATCCGGTGCGAGTTCCAAGCCCAGCCTATGTCAGAGACAGCGTCGTACGCGGTCGGTCACGACGAACTCGCCGTCGCGAAGCTCCTCGCGCTCGACGGCGCCATCGACGGCGAGGTGAAGGTGTCCTGTTCCGGGCTCGCCGGACGGCTCGACGCCTCCACGCAGACCGCCTCCCGACGCCTCCAGCGACTCGAGGACGCCGGCTACATCACCCGCGAGACCGTCAGCGACGGCCAGTGGGTCCAGCTCACCGACGAGGGCGAGCGCGCCCTCCGCGCCGAGTACGAGGACTACCGCCGCGTCTTCGAGGGCGAGACGAGCGTCGAACTCGCCGGCGTCGTCACCAGCGGGATGGGCGAGGGACGCCACTACATCTCCCTGCCCGGCTACATGCGCCAGTTCGAGGAGAAGCTGGGCTACGAGCCGTTCCTCGGCACGCTCAACGTCGACCTCGACGACGAGAGCGTCCGCCGGCGCACCGCGATGTCCGCCATCGAGCCGGCCCACATCGACGGCTGGGAGGACGACGAGCGCACGTACGGCCCCGCGGTCTGCTACCCCGCCACCGTCGAGACCGCCGACGGGACCACCTACGAGAACGCACACACCATCGCCCCCGAGCGCACCCACCACGACGAGGACCAGCTGGAGGTCATCGCGCCCGACAAGCTCCGGGACGCGCTCGACCTGGGAGACGAGGCCGAGGTGACCATCCATGTCAGGGAGCAGTGAGATGACCCGGTCACAGCACCACGACGGCGACGTCGACGCCGACGTTCCCGTCGACGCCGACGACGTGGACCGCGCGGTCGCGGCCTTCCGCGCCGGCGAGCCCGTCGCCATCCACGACGCCGCCGACCGCGAGGGCGAGACCGACCTCGTCTACCCCGCCCACGGCGTCACGCCCGCCGCCGTCCGCCGGATGCGCAACGACGCCGGCGGCCTCGTCTGCGTCGCGCTGCCCGACGCCGTCGCCGACGCCTTCGACCTCCCGTTCGTGCAGGAGACGCTCGACCACCCCCTCGCCGCCGACCACGAGCTCGACTACGACGAGCGCTCCTCGTTCTCGCTGACGGTGAACCACCGCGACACCTTCACCGGCATCCCCGACGAGGACCGCGCGCTCACCATCACGAAGCTCGCGGAGGCCGCGGCCGACCCCGACGGCTTCCCGTTCGTCGAGGAGTTCCGCGCCCCCGGCCACGTCCACCTCCTCCGGGCCGCCCCCGGCCTGCTCGACCACCGCCTCGGCCACACCGAACTCGGCGTCGCGCTCGCCGAGGCGGCCGGCGTCGCCCCCGCCGTCGTCGTCTGCGAGATGCTCGACGACGAGACCGGCGGCGCGCTCACCCCTGCCGACGCCCGCGCCTACGCCGACCGCGAGGGCATCCCCTACGTCGAAGGGGCCGACCTCGTGGCGCGGCTGGGCTGACTGCGGACCCTGTTTTCGTAAGCCATTTCCGACGGTTAGGGCCATGGGGTGCCATGCGGAGCCCTCCACTCCGACGGCTCGCCTGCTGTCTCCTCCTCGTCCTCGCCGGCTGTGGCGCACCCGTCGCCGACCAGCCGACCGGGACGACCGACGAAGGGGACGCGACGGCCGTCGCACCGACGACGACCGAGCCGACCGCCGTCGAGCGAACCACCGCCACCACAACCGCAGCCGACGGCGACACCGGGGGCGACGAACTGCTCCCGGTGACCCAGTCGCACACCTTCGAGCGGCTCGAAGTCCTGCTCGACGTCGACGCAGAGCGACCGCGGACCCGGGTCGACGACGGCTCCGTACGCCGGAACGTACCCGAACCGTCGCCCGGGTTCGCTCGGAAACTCGGCGTCCCGAACGGGTCGTGGACGAACGAGTGGGGTGTCACGGGAATCGCATCGACCGGTGACGAGGTCCGGCTGGGTCTCTCCGACCGCGCGACGGCACCGACCGTCCGCTCGGTGCTCGTCCACGAGTACGCTCACGCCGTCCAGTACCAGCGTGGCTGGCACGAGGCTGTACAACGGCTCTCCCTGCAGTCTCCCGCGGCGGCACACGCACTCAGCGAGGGCGGTGCGAGCTACGTCGCGACGGCGTACGTCGAGCGCTACGGCGAGACGGCGTCGGACCGACAGCGCGTCTGCGAGCGGTACGAGTCGGGCGACGCGGCGACGAAGCTGACCTTCGCCCCGTACTGCGTCGGCGCGCGCTACATCGCCGCCCGTATCGACGACCCGGCGACCCTCGGGACCGTCTACGAGAACCCGCCGAACACCACCGAACAGCTCCGGCACAACTACTCGCCAACCGAGGAGCCACCCGCGGCGCTCTCGGTGACCCCGACCGGGACCGAGAACTGGAGCGTCGTCCGCGAGCCCGGACCCGGTGGCCCGAATCGCCGCGGGGAGCTCTGGACCTACGCGGTGCTGACGGCCCACCTCTCCGACTCGCGCGCCGACACCGCCGCGACGGGCTGGGGCAACGACACCAGGGTCACGTTCGGCTCGCTCGACGGCACCGGCGACGCCTGGGTCACGCGCTGGGACACCGAGCGCGACGCCGACGAGTTCGAGCAGGCCATCGCGGACCACGTTTCGAACACCACCGCCGGGAACGTCACCGAGGCGAGCTTCCGCGTCGTCCGCGTCGACTCGGCGACCGTCGTGCTGTTCGTCGGTCCCGAGGTGTTCGTCGAGGGCGCGAGCGCCACGGCGACCGACGGGGGTGGCGTCCGTATCCACCCGCCGAACGCGACGGCGGACACGGCCAGTACGGCGGCATCTAGTTAGGGCAAGGTTTAAATCACCATGCGCGAGTTCCTCTGAGGATATGGCCAGTCAGCGTGACGCGGACGGGGAGCCCTTCCGGGTTCGGCTCGAGTCCGCGGACGAGTTCTACCAGCGCATCGACGGAGGGACCGCCGACGCGCTCAGCGTCCGGAGCGAGGCCGAACTCGCACGGCTGTTCGCCCCGGCGAACGTCCGACTCCTCCGGGAGCTCGGGAGTGACGAACCGACCACGGTTGCGGACCTCGCTGGCGTGCTCGACCGCGACGAGGACGAGATCGCCGACGCGCTGAACGTGCTCGAGCGGTTCGGGCTCGTGCGGGTCGACCCGGACGAGAACGGGCGCGTCGAGCGGGCGGCGGTGCGGTACGACAGCGTCGAGATCTCGATTCCGCTGGAGTGAGCACCGGTCGGGTGCCGGTTCGTCGAGCCCTCCTACAGCAGTCGACCGTGTTCGGGCGCGAACCCGAGCGTCACCGCCGCACCGCGCTCGGGCACCCTGCGGTCGGTGCGCCAGACGACCGTCCGGCCGTCCCAGTCGCAGTGGACGCGGGTCGCCTCGCCGAGGAACTCGGACTGCTCGACGGTGAGGGCGAAGCGGTTCTCGGCGGCGTCCCGCCGGAGGTGTTCCGGACGCACGCAGAGGGTGGCGTGGCCGCCGGTGTCCCGACCGGCGGCGTCGAGGCCGTCGACGGTGAACGTGGTGCCGTCGACGCGGACGCCGCCGTCGACGCGCTCGCCGTCGAACAGGTTGTTCTCGCCGACGAACGACGCGACGAACCGGCTCGCCGGCTCGTGGTACACCTCGCGGGGGGTGCCGACCTGCTCGACGCGGCCGTCGTGCATGACGGCGACGCGGTCGGAGACGGCGAGCGCCTCCTCCTGGTCGTGGGTGACGTAGACGGTGGTGATGCCGAGGTCCGTCTGGATGCGTCTCACCTCGCGCCGGAGCTCCTCGCGGAGGCGGGCGTCGAGCGCGCTCATCGGCTCGTCGAGGAGGAGCACGTCTGGTTCGGGGGCGAGTGCACGCGCGAGCGAGACACGCTGTTGCTGGCCGCCAGAGAGTTCGGTCGGGTCGCGGTCGCCGAAGCCGTCGAGGTCGACGAGGGAGAGGAGTTCGGCGACGCGGGCCTCGGGGTCGTCGACGGGGTGGAAGCGCAACCCGTAGCCGATGTTCTCGGCGACGCTCATGTGCGGGAACAGCGCGTAGTTCTGGAAGACGACGCCCACGTCGCGCTCCTCCGGCGGGACGCCGGTCATCTCCCGGCCGCCGAAGCGGAGCTCGCCGGTGTCGGGCGTCTCGAAGCCCGCGATGCTCCGCAGGGTCGTGGTCTTGCCGCAGCCGGAGGGACCGACGAGGGTGAAGAACTCGCCGTCGGCTACGTCGAGGTGTACGTCCGAGAGCGCGACCGCGTCGCCGTAGCTGACTGAGACGCCCTCGAGGGTGAGCTCAGCCACGCTCGACCCTCCCACCGAGGCGGTCGACCACGACGAAGCTGACGGCGGTGACGACGAGCAGCACCGTGCCCATGGCCATCGCGGGCCCGAAGCGACGGCCGAGGTAGCGCTCGACGGCGACCGGCATCGTGTAGGTCACTGTGTCGCCAGCGACGTCGCTCGCCAAAATCACCGTCGAATCGAACTCGCCGATGCTGATGGCGAACGCGAACGCGGCCCCGGCAACGAGGCCGGTCGCGGCCAGCCGGAGCTCGACGTCGAGGAACGCCCGCACCCGGCTCGCGCCGAGGCTCCGAGCGGACTCCACGAGGCGGGGGTCGACGCCCGCGAGCTGTGGCGCGACGTTGCGCACGACGAACGGGTAGGCGGCGACGGCGTGGGCGGCGACGATGGCGACCCCGCCCGTGATGACGAACCGCCAGCCGCCCGGGAGCGAGATGCCGAAGACGAGCCCGCGGAGCAGGCCGATGCCGAAGACGATGCCGGAGACGGCGAACGGGAGCATCGTCGCCGTCTCGAGCAGCGAGCGCCAGCGCCCCTCGCCGGTGCTGGCCACGGAGACGACGAGCCCCATCGGGAGGGCAACGGCGACCGTCGCGACGCCGAACACGAGCGAGTTCCGGATGGCCGGCAGGGGCTTGGTCTGGAAGCTCGCGCCCGACGCCTGCCGCTGCAGCAGGAACTCGTAGTGCCGGAGCGTGAGCCCGCTGCCGTCGGTGAGCCCTTCCAGCACCATCGCCCCGAGCGGGCCGACGAACAGGACGACCACGACGAGGGTGTAGCCCGCGATAGCGAGCCGGCGGGCGTCGAGCGCCCCGACGACACGGCTGCGTGCGAGCCAGGAGCCGGCGGCGTCGCTCGCACGGCCGAACAGCGGCTCGCGTGGCGGCCCCTCGCCGGGGTTCGCGGCGCGCTGGGCCGACTCGTAGCGCAGGTAGGCGTAGGTCACGCCGAGCGAGATGGCCGTCTCCAGCACGGCGAGCGTCGCGGCCTCCTCGAACGCGAGCACCTCCGTGAGCTGGTAGTACACCCAGACCTCGACCGTCGCCAGTTCGAGACCGCCGATGGCGAGGACGATGGGGAACGTGAGGAAGGTAAAGAGGAACGTCAGGAGCGCACCGGTCGCGATGGCCGGCGTCAGCTGCGGGAGCACCACGTCGCGGAACGCGCGGCGGCGGGTCGCGCCGAGGCTCCGGGCGGTCTCGACGGCCCGGTAGTCGACGGACTCCCAGGCCGCCGTCGCGACCCGGGCGACCAGCGGCGCGTTGTAGAACGCGTGGGCGAGAATCACGACGAACAGCGGGTTCGTCTCGATGAGTCGCTGTGGACCGACCCCCACGAGCGCGAGCACGTCGTTCAGCAGGCCGGCCTGCCCGAACGCCGCGTAGAAGCCGCTCGCGACCATGATGCCCGGAAGGACGAAGGGGACGATGGTCAGCGAGCGGAGGGTGCGTCGCCCCCGGAACTCGTAGTTCGCGAGGACGTACGCACCGGGTAGGCCGATGGCGACGCTGGCGAGCGTCGACAGCACGGCCTGGTAGGCGGTGAACCCGAAGAGCCCCTTGCTGAGCGGCGGGGTGTCCACGCCGCCTGGGCCGACCGAGACGCCGGCGAACCACGAGCCAACGTTGTCGAGGTGGACCCCGACGGCGAACGGCCGGGCGAACAGCTCCGCGAGGACGCCGGTGTAGAACGGGTCGGTGAGGGTGCTCGCGAAGGAGTCGAGCGGCCTGGAACCGCCGAACGCCTCGGCGAACACCAGCCCGACCGGGAAGTAGAGCACGAGCAGGAGGACGCCCGCGGTCACGACGGTGGCCGCGACGGCGAGGCTGCGGAGTGTGCGGTCCGCGGACAGTCCGGTCCACTCGCGCCGGCTCATGGCTCCCCGAACTCGCCCCCTCGAGTTAGTTGCTCGCGATGGTGCGTGCCCACTCGTCAACCCATCCCGAGAGGTTGCCCTCGAGCTCCTCGTAGCCGAAGGAGACGGCCTCGGGCGGGCGGTGGGCGTACTGGGCGAACGAGTCGTCGAGGTCGACCTGGTCGTCGGTCACGGCGGGGAACTGGACGTTCTGGACCGCGATTTCGGCCTGGGTCTCGCCGCGGAGCATGAAGTTCAAGAAGTCCGTGGCCAGGTCGACGTTCCCGGAGTCCTCGACGACGGCCATCCCCTCGGGGTTGGCGTAGCCCTGGTCCTCGAGGAAGCCGATCCGGTGCCGGCTCATCGGGAGGTCGTCCTCGTTGGCGAACACCTGGTCGGTGGAGTAGGAGACGACCATCGGGCGCTCGGACTCGAGGTAGGCGCTGTAGGCGTCCCACCAGCTCCCGAGGATACGCACGTCGTTCGCCTGGAGGTCGCGCCAGTAGTCGAGGTAGCCGTCCGCGCCGAACTCGTTGATGGTCCAGAGGAGGAAGGCCTGTCCCGAGTCCGCGCTCTGGGCGTTCTGTGCGAGGAGCGTCCCTTCGTACGCCGGGCTGGTCAGGTCGTCGAACGTCGCCGGCTCGTCGACCGCCTCCTCGTCGTAGACGAGGCTGATGTAGCCGGTGTCGTACGGGAGGACGCGGCTCTTGGGGTCGCCGAACTCCAGCTCGGGACGGAGGTGCTCGGCGTTCGAGACGAAGTCGCGGTCGAGCTCGCGGAACAGCCGCGTGTCGTCGCCGAGCGTGGCGTCGATGGTCACGAGGTCGTCCACGTTCAGCCCGACGTAGACGTCGGCCTCGACCGGCGCGCCCTGTTGCTTCCGCTGGACGTAGTTCGTGACGCCGTTCTCGGGCGTCACGTACTCGACGGTCACGTCGTCGTACTCGGCCTCGAAGTTCTGCTTTATCCACCCACCGGGGCTGGACGACGGCGAGTCGACGAACGACTCGTACGTCGCGACCGTCAGTGTGCCGCTCGGCTCCCCGCCACCACCGCCCTGGGTCAGACAGCCCGCGAGTGCGAGTGCCCCCGCCGACCCTGCACCACTCAGGAACGCTCTGCGTCTCATTAGTGGGTGATTGCACTCGGTGGTACAAAAGGGGCGTGATGTGGCGGAACGGGCGTTCGTGCGACGATTTCCGGAGGGCGGCATCGGGTCGCCGGGAGGACGGAGTATTTTTCTATCCCCGCGATGACGTAGTCAAGTGATGGAGTTGAACCGCCGACTCGGACTCGCACTGGTGGTGGTCGTCGTCGGCGCCCTCACCTGGAGTGTCATCTCGGCCGTGTTCGGAACGGTGTTCTTCGCGTTGACGGTCGCGAGCGTCGTGCTCCCGCTCCAGAAGCGACTCGAGGCCCGCGGCATCCCCGAGTACTGGGCGGCGGTCGTCACCACCGGCGCGACCTTCGTCGGTGGCGTCGTCGTGTTCTCGCCGCTGTTCGTGGTCGCGTACCTCCGCCGGGAGCAGATGTTCGGGCTCGTCCAGACGCTGCCGGAGACCTTCTCCGTGACCGCCCTTGGGACGACGTACGAGCTCTCGCTCGAGGAGGCCCAGTCGATGGCGCTGGACTTGATGACGGTGCTGCTGGAGGACGCGGCGCGGGCCGCACCGGACCTCAGCCTGAAGGTCCTCGTGTTCGTGATGGTGCTGTTCGGCTTCCTCATCGGACAGGACCACGCGTACCGGACCGTACTGGGGGTCGTCCCCGTCGAGTACCGTGACGCGATGCGAGCGCTCCACGAGCGGACGAAGGACACGCTACAGGCGATCTACCTGCTCCAGATCGCTACCGCGGTGGGGACGTTCGCGATGGCGCTTCCCACGTTCTGGCTGCTCGGCTACGACTTCCCCGTCACGATGGCGGTCATCGCGGGCGTCCTCCAGTTCCTGCCGGTCATCGGGCCGAGCCTGCTCATCGGCGCGGCCGCACTGTACCACATGAGCGTCGGGGACGTGAACGCAGCAATCCTGATCGTCGTCGTTGGTGGCGTCGTCATCGCCTACCTGCCGGACGCGCTCATCCGGCCGCGGCTGGCGGCGATGACCGCCGACATGCCGGGCAGTCTCTACTTCGTGGGATTCGTCGGTGGTCTGCTCACGGTCGGCCCGGTCGGGGTCATCATGGGGCCGCTGGCGGTCGCGCTGTTCACGGAGAGCGTGACGTTGCTCTCCGACGAGGTGCCGGAGGTTCCAGTCCCAGACGAGGGGGACGACGAGGTGCCGGACGACGGTGCCGAGGGCGGGCTGACGGACGCCGGGGGGCCGCCGCCGGACGCCGAGGGTACCGACACCGACGGCGGGACGGACGTGCCCGAGCCGGAAGTCGACGCTGACCCGGACGGCGACGACGGCTAGGCGGTCTCCAGCGGGCCGTCGATGGACTCCCACTCGGTGAGGCTCCCTTCGAAGAAGGAGACGTCCTCGTAGCCGAGGTGGTCGAGGACGACGTAGGTGTGGCTGATGCGCCGGGCGGTGTTGCAGTAGAGGACGACCCGACGGTCGGGCGTGATACCGCGTGTCTCGAGTAGCTCCCTGAGCTCGGCTTCTGGTTTCAGTCCGCGGCTCTCCTCGTCGACGAACTCGCGCCAGTCGAGCAGCTGTGCGCCGGGGATGTGGCCCTCCTCGTACTCCCAGTCCTCGCGGGTGTCGACGAGGACGGCGTCTGTGTCGAGCGCGGCGAGGACGTCCGCCGCGTCGACCAGCGGCCAGTCCTCGTCGAACCGGCCCACGTACTCGGTCGGCTCGACCTCGGGCGTGCCGCTCTCGGTCTCGTGGGCGAGCCGCCAGGCTGAGAAGTCGCCATCGAGGAGGTGGACGTCCGCGTGCCCGTACGCGAGCGCGGTGACGACGAACCGAGCGGCGAACACGCCGTGGGTGTCGTCGTAGGCGACGAGCGTGTCGTCGGTCGCGACGCCGGCGGCCGAGAGGAGGGCGTTCCAGTCGTCGGGGTCCGGCAGGGTGCCCGGTGCGTCGCTGGCCTCGTCACGGAACGAGTCGAACGGCACCGAGACCGCGCCGGGGATGTGGCCGATTCCCTCGTACTCCCAGGCGTCGCGCACGTCCACGACCCGTACCGAGTCCAGTTCGTCGGCGAGCCACTCCCGGGAGACTACCCGTGGCGCGTCTATCATGGACGACAGTACGTCTCGGGGCGGTTAAGCACCCACGATGCCGGCGGAACCCCCCGTCTCGTAGAGGTCGGCAACTGTTGCCGATTGTTGGCCTGCGAACAACTATCGGGCGACGGATAGTTCGGCCGGCGACCGCACCGTGGGGGTGTCCGTGTGCCACGGACTGGCGGCCGGGTCCGGCCCAACCACCGGCGATTCTCTCCGCTTCGGCCGATGACCGGCGGGCGATGCCGGTGTGGAACAGGAATATACCCCTGTAGCGATAACTACGGGTGTATGACTGACTACGCGAAAGACGTACTCGTCTCGGCCGACTGGGTCGAGGACAACCTCGAGGAGTTCCAGAGCGACGACCCCGCACACCGACTCGTGGAGGTCGACGTCGACACGGAAGCCTACGACGAGGGCCACGCGCCCGGCGCCATCGGCTTCAACTGGGAGACACAGCTCCAGGACCAGACCACCCGTGACATCCTCACGAAGGCGGACTTCGAGGAGCTGCTCGGGAGCCACGGCATCACCGAGGACTCGACCGTCGTCCTCTACGGCGACAACTCGAACTGGTTCGCGGCGTACACGTACTGGCAGTTCAAGTACTACGGCCACGACGACGTGAAGCTCATGGACGGTGGCCGCGACTACTGGCTCGAGCACGACTACCCGCTCACGGCGGACGTGCCCGAGTTCGACGCCGTCGACTACACCGCCAGCGGCCCGCGCGAGAGCATCCGCGCGTACCGCGAGGACGTCGAGAACGCCATCGAGCGCGGCGTCCCCCTCGTCGACGTGCGTTCGCCCGAGGAGTTCAAGGGCGAGATCCTCGCGCCCCCGGGACTGCAGGAGACCGCCCAGCGCGGCGGCCACATCCCCGGCGCCCAGAACATCTCCTGGGCGGCGGTGACGAACGACGACGGCACGTTCAAGACCGCCGACGAGATCCGCGAGCTGTACGCCGACAAGGGCATCGACGGCGACTCGACGACCGTCGCCTACTGCCGCATCGGCGAGCGCTCCTCGGTCGCCTGGTTCGCGCTCCACGAGCTGCTCGGCTACGAGGACGCTATCAACTACGACGGCTCCTGGACCGAGTGGGGCAACCTCGTCGGTGCCCCCATCGAGAAGGGCGAGGCGGACGACTGACGCGAGGTCGAGCGCAGCGAGACCTCGGTCTGGCGAGCGGGGAGGAACGACCCGCGAGCGTTAGCGAGGGAGTTCGCCTCGAGAAGTGAGGCGGGGAGTGGGGCGACCCGCCGAACAGGCCGAAGCCGACTGACCGCTCCCCGACTCCGCAGCGACCCCGACGGTTCCCACTTTTTCGACGGTCAGTTCCTGACAGCGGGCAGTAACTTTATCGCCCCCACGCGTCTTGGCGAGGGACATGAGGGAGGACCTCGATTTCCGACACGCGACGGCGCTGGGGGTCGTCGTGACGCTGCTGATGCTCGCGTTGCTACCGACAGCACCCGCCGTCCCGCTGCTGTTCGGGCTGACGGCCGTCGTCGTGCCGATGCTGCTCGCGACGGCCGAGCGGAAGCGATACGCGCTGGCGGGAACGGCGTACTGCCTGTCGCTGGGCCTCGTTCTGGCGGTGGTCGACGCCGTCCTCGGATTGGCCGAAGGCAACACGCTGGTCGCCGGACTGCTCGTCTTCGGCGTGGCGAGTCTGCTCGTCGTCACCGCGAAGACGGTCGGCCGGCGACTGGCCCGGCGGACCGTCGGGCTGCTCGTCGGCGAGGAGTACGCCGCCCGCGTGTTCGACGCGATGGCCTCCATCGCGGCGCTCGCGGGGCTGGTGTGGACGCTGCTGACCGCCGCGGAGAAGGTGAGCCGATACGCGGGCTTCGGCGTCGGCGGCGCGGCGACGCTCGCGCTGAGCCTCGTCGGCGTCGAGTACAACGTGACGGTGCCGATGCTCGGCGGGGAGGTCGACGCCGTGCTATTCCTGTTCGTCGGCTGCATCCTCGCGGGCTTCTACACGTTCGAGTCGCTGCACACGACCTGGCTCGCCGCGAAGGAGACGGCGAAGAAGGGCGCCGACGCCGGCGGGACGGTGAAGTCGAAGACGGCCTCGGCGGTGGCGGACCGGCGCGGCGGGGGCGGCTCCGCCGGCGGCCGAGACCACGAGGAGCGAATCGAACGGGACGTGGCCGAACACACCGAGGCACGGACGCGTCGGCGCGACCCGGACGAGCACCGTGCCGCCGGCGAGCGGCGGCGCGGGCGAGACCGCAGCGACAGCCGTGACCGTCGTGACAGCTGCGACCGGGGGGACCGGCGTGACAGGAGTGAGCAGGGCGGTCGGCGCACGGACCGCGACGCCCGCGGTGACAGGCACGACCGCGAGACCGGGACGAACGGGCGCCGGGCCGACGAACGACGCGACCGCCGTGATGCCGACGAGCGGGGTGACGGCAGCAGCCGACGCCGGAGCGGGAGCCGCCGCCGGCGCGACCGCCGGGACGAGGACGGGGACGACGACCGCGATGCACGGTCGTAAGTAGTCCCCGTGCGTACGTGCGGTCATGTGTGGACGGTACAGCCTGTTCGTCGACACCGACGAGCTGGCGTCGGCGTTCGGCGTCCGAGTGCCCGAGCGGTTCGAGCCGCGGTACAACGCCGCGCCGGGACAGGACCTGCCGGTGATTCGTAGCGACGGCGACGACGAGCTCTCGGACGCGAACTGGGGTCTGGTCCCGTCGTGGGCCGACGACCCGGCGGACGCGAGCAAGCCCATCAACGCGCGCTCCGAGACCGTGCGCGCGAAACCGACGTTCCGGGCGGCGTTCGAGGGTGATGGCGACGACGAGGCGGTGACGGCGGGCCGCTGTCTCGTCCCCGCCGACGGCTTCTACGAGTGGGTCGAGACCGGGAGCGGCAAGCAGCCCTACCGGGTGACGATGGAGGACGACGCCCCGTTCGCGATGGCCGGGCTGTTCGCCGTCTGGGAGGGCGTCGAGCGCCAGCCCGGCCTCGACGCGTTCGCTGGCGGGTCGGCAGAGCCGGAGACGAAACGGCACGTCTCGTTCACCGTGCTGACGACGGAGCCGAACGAACTCGTGGCGGACCTGCACCACCGGATGGCGGTGCTGCTCGCGCCTGAAGAGTACGAGACGTGGCTCCACGGGGACGCGGACGAGGCAGAGACGCTGCTCGACCCCTATCCCGCCGACGCGATGCGAGCGTACCCGGTATCGACGGCGGTGAACGACCCGTCGAACGACGGGCCGAGCATTATTGAAGAGAGTAACTAGGAAGAGAGGCGGTCCTTGCTAACGAACAATCCGCTGGTTCCATCGTCTTCGGTCGTTGTCGTCTCATGATCCACAGAACTGTTTGTAGTGTAGGTAATCCCAATCGAACACGGGAACGATGCAGTCAGTCCAAAGGAATTACACGGCCCATTCCACGTATGATCGTATAAAGCTAATATTTTTGTGTCTGTGTCGGGTCGCGTTCAGATTAGCTGATTCCATGCGAAGGCGAATGATTTGAGCCACTCGTCAGCAGTTTCAGCTTCGGCGTGGCTGAAACAGTTCGAGAAAGAGGTAGTTCTGCGTTTTGCCTCTCGAAAGACACGTTCGACACTGTTTCGATTTCCGTGTTTCTCGTAGCGGAAATCGAGCCCATGACGGGTGCAGGCGTCTTTCAGCGGTGTCGCGCCGTCGTGTTTCTCGCGCAGTTCCGTGAAGAACGCGTGAGCGAGCACGTTCGTTCTGGTTGGTTGGAGCTTCGTATGCAGCAATTCGTTGGTTTTGGGGTCGACGGCAGCGTACAGCCAGTACCGTTCGTTATCGAGTTGGATCACGGTCTCGTCAACGGCGACGTGATCCGGTGAGTGACCATCCTCGGGCAGTAGATCAGCCTTGTGCACCCAGTTGTGAACGGTCGATTTGACACGGTCAACACCGAACAGTTCGAGAATCGAAACAGTATCCGAAAGCGAGAGGCCAGCAAGATGTAGCTGAATACTGAGCTTCATCAACGGCTGCGATGTCGCTTCGCGCTCCACAAAACCTAACTCGATCTCGTCCATACCCCCGTTGACGACGGCGTTTTCGGGCATAGAACACTTCGAAAATGCCGTTCCTCACCTTTCAATGCTTATCTGAACACCGCCACTAGCAATCACCAAATGCATTTTGACCCTGGTGAGGAATAGAGGAACATGAAACGTAGAGCAGTTCTCGGTTCTCTCCTTGCATCGTTGTCCGGCTGTTCGTCACTTACAAATCAGCAGAGTGGCTCGAAGCAGAAAATAAATGTTGTCGTCCGGAATTACCACCCTGAGCCAGTAACTATGACTGTCTTTTTTACGGACGAACAGGGGGAGACGATGTTCTCCAGACGGTATCAACTTGGCGGTGGTGGCTATACAAACGAGGAACACGAGTTCCGGGGGCGACCTGAGAGAGTGTACGTTGTAACCACCGAATCAAAAGTGAATATCAAGAATATCGCGGTCTCTTGCCCCACATCGTCAGAAGTCAACTATGGGGTTGCACAATTAGAAAATGGGAATATTCAGTCGGGTTACACTTGCAGTGAGTACCGCAAATTTAGCGAAGTGGAAGGAGGGACACACGCTCCAGTAGGTTCCACTGAGGCTACCTGAAAAAACTGCGTCTTCGTGGTCCGAATCGCGCTACGCTACTCCTGGTACAACTCCTCGATCTCGATGTCGCCGTTCGGGGTGCGGTACTCGGCGAGCTTCTCCTTCGTCGCGTTCGCGGAGTTCTCCTCTTTGTCGACGCTGTAGACGGTGTACGTACAGTCCTCGGTCGTGAACTCGACGACGGCGTAGCCGTGGTGATGCCAGTCGACGTAGGAGAGATGTTCGTTCTCCTCTTTGGCGATGGCGGCGAGGGCGTCGCGGTCCCAGTCGTCGGGGAAGTCGACGACGTCGGCGGCGTTGACGCTGGTGACCGAGGGCGTCATGAGCTCGACGCCGACGCGGTCGTAGTCCCACTGCCAGTCGATCTCGCCGTAGCCCTCCATCATGTAGCCGGCCATCGCGCAGTGGAGGTCGCCGGTGAGCGTGACGAAGTTCTGCGGGTCGGTCTCCGCGACGTGCTGCATCAGCTCCCAGCGCTCGTACTGGAAGCCGTCCCAGGAGTCGTGGATGAACTCGATCTGGTCGAACCCGTCGCCCTTCGTCAGCGGCATGTTGAGCACCTCGTTCGCCCAGGTGGTCCAGGTGGCGTCGGAGCCGGCGACCCAGGACTCGAACCAGGCCTGCTGTTCGTCGCCGAGGACGGTCCGGTCTTCGGCCTCCTCGTCGGTGCAGGTGACGGTCGCGTCCTCGCACGGTGGGCCGTCGCGGTAGAGGCGCTCGTCGGTGAACGCGAGGTCGACGAGGTCGCCGAAGCGGAACTGCCGCCAGAGCTGGAACTGCTCGTGCAGCTGCTCGGCGGCGGGGTCGTACTCGACGCGCATCGGCATGTGCTCGACCCACGCCTGGATGCCGTTGGCCGTGACTTCGAGGGCGAACTCCGGGTCGTCGCCGCCTTCCTTGTCCGGGAGGACCGGGGAGCCGGTCGCGTAGTCCCAGTAGCGGTTGTTGCCGATCTCGTGGTCGTCCCAGCCCGCGATGAGGGTGTGCTGTTCGAGGCCCTCCTGGAGCAGCGGGTCGGCCTTGTACGTGTTGTAGAGGTGCCGGAAGTCGTCGAGGGACTCCGCGAGGGACGCGCCGCTCGGGAGCTCGAGGTCGCGTCCGGGTTTGATGCCCTCGGTCGGGGAGACGTACGCGCCGTCGGCCGACTCGTAGATGAAGTCGCCGAGGTGGACGAGGAAGTCGACGTCCTCGTTCGCGAGGTGGTGGTACGCGCCGTAGTAGCCGTTCTGGTAGTCCTGACAGGTGAGGACGGCGAACGACACGGAGTCGACGCTCTCGTCGGGGGCCGGCAGTGTCCGGAGCCGGCCGGCGCGGGTGGCGGTGTCGCCGTAGACGAACTGGTAGTGGTAGAACCGGTCGCTGTCGAGCTCGCCATCGAGGTCGACGGTGACGGTGTAGTCGTGTTTGGGGCCGATCTCGCTCGCCGGGACGCTCCCCTCGAACACGACGTCCTCGAAGCTCTCGTCGGTGGCGACCTGGACGCCGAGTGGCTGGTCGTCCTGGTACGCCGAGGGGGCGATTCGCGTCCAGACGAGCGCACCCGCAGCCGTGGGGCCGCCGCTCATCACGGACTGGGGGAACGTCTCGTCGGGGTCCGCTGCGGGGTCGACCGAGAACGGGGAGCCGGTGCCGTCGTCGTCGGGTGCGACCGGCTCGGCGATAGCCCGCTCGCCGAGCATGCTCGCGAGACCGCCAGCTACGGCGGTGGTGCCGACGCTCCGCAGGAAGCCACGTCGGTTGGTCTGTACGTGCCGGGGGGTGCCGTCGTCGGACATCGAGTAGAGGCTGTCCGGCACCGACCGTGAAACTGTCGGAAATAATATATTTATGGGTGCCGATGGCAATGTCGAATGGTGGATGTATATTTACCACACGATAGCCAGGAATTTACCGGCCGTGTAGTGACGACTATCGATACGAGCGCGGTCGGCAGCGACGGGCCGAGCAACGATATATAAATCCCGGGGATTGCGGTCTCCATCGCACGTCTGTGTCGTGTTACTGTTTGTCAATGTGGGCGGCAGAATGGGCTGCAGTACTGCGGTTCTGACGAGCCGTCCCGAACGGACTCCGTCCAACGGCGGGACACGGAACGCCAACTTTTATATAGAATCACATTCATAGATTCGAGTGACCATGAGCCAGCGAATGCAGCAGGGACAGCCGATGATCGTGATGTCCGAGGAATCCCAGCGCGTCAAGGACCGTGACGCGCAGGAGTACAACATCCAGGCCGCTCGCGCGGTCGCCGAGGCCGTACGCTCCACACTCGGCCCGAAAGGGATGGACAAGATGCTCGTCGACTCGATGGGCGACGTGACCATCACGAACGACGGCGTCACCATCCTGAAGGAGATGGACATCGACAACCCGACGGCCGAGATGATCATCGAGGTCGCCGAGACGCAGGAGGACGAGGCCGGCGACGGCACCACGACGGCCGTCGCGGTCGCGGGTGAGCTCCTGAAGAACGCCGAGGACCTCCTCGAGCAGGACATCCACCCGACCGCCATCATCAAGGGCTTCCACCTCGCGAGCCAGCAGGCCCGCGAGGAGATCGACGACATCTCCGAGGACGTCGACGCCGACGACGAGGACCTCCTCCGGAAGGTCGCCGAGACCTCGATGACCGGCAAGGGTGCCGAGCTCGACAAGGAGCACCTCGCCCAGATCATCGTCGAGGCAATCAGCTCGGTCACCGTCGAGGGGCAGGTCGACATGCAGTACCTCAACATCGAGACCCAGACGGGTCAGTCCGCCTCCAACTCCGAGCTCCTGAAGGGCGCGGTCATCGACAAGGACCCCGTCCACGACAACATGCCGAAGTCCGCCGAGGAGGCGAACATCCTCCTGCTCAACGAGGCCGTCGAGATCGAGGAGACCGACGTCGACACCGAGGTCAACGTCACGGACCCGAGCCAGCTCCAGCAGTTCCTCGACCAGGAGGAGAAGCAGCTCAAGCAGAAGGTCCAGCAGATCGTCGACTCCGGCGCCGACGTCGTCTTCTGCCAGAAGGGTATCGACGACCTCGCACAGCACTACCTCGCGAAGGAGGGCATCCTCGCCGTCCGTCGCGTGAAGAAGGCCGACGTGCGCTTCCTGCGCGAGATCCTCGGCGCGAACATCGTCTCCGACCTCGACGACTTCGGCCCCGAGGACCTCGGCTTCGGTAACGTCGAGCGCGACGACGAGGACGAGCTGTTCTACGTCAAGGGCGCGGAGAACGCCCACGGCGTGACTCTCCTCCTGCGCGGCTCCACCGACCACGTCGTCGACGAGCTGGAGCGCGGTGTCAGCGACGCGCTCGACGTCGTCGCACAGACCGTCTCCGACGGCCGCGTCGTCGCCGGCGGCGGTGCCATCGAGGTAGAGGTCGCGGACCGTCTCCGCAGCTTCGCCGACGGCGTCGAGGGCCGCGAGCAGCTGGCCGTCGAGGCCTTCGCGGACTCGCTGGAGCTCGTCCCGCGCGTCCTCGCCGAGAACGCCGGCCTGGACTCCATCGACACGCTCGTCGACCTGCGCGCCGCCCACGAGGGCGGCGACAAGCGGTCCGGGCTGAACGTCTTCAGCGGCGAGGTCGAGGACACCTTCGAGTCGGGCGTCGTCGAGCCCGCCCACTCCAAGGAGCAGGCCCTGTCCTCCGCCACCGAGGCCGCGAACCTCGTCCTCAAGATCGACGACATCATCTCCGCCGGTGACCTGAGCACCGACAAGGGTGACGACGAGGGCGGCGCACCCGGCGGCATGGGTGGCATGGGTGGCATGGGCGGCATGGGCGGTGCGATGTGAACGCCGGCTAGGTAACTCACACCCCCACCTGCCAGCCGTACAGCCGACGACCGAGCGCTTCTTTCGCGGGCGACTCGACGCCGAGCGAGTAGCTTTTTGTGTCATCGAGCTGGCGATAGAGACGTATGCCGACACGACGAGCCGTCCTGGCCGGACTGGCGACGACTACGCTCGGTGGCTGTGGGGCGTTCCCGCCGGACCGGTCGGCTCCGTCGACGAACGCCTTCACCGGGCCGCAGGTCGACGTCGACCTCTCCTGCGACGCGGCGGCCGGGGAACTGCGCTGTGTCGCCGACTCGGGGACGACGCTGACGGCCGAGAACACCGGGCGGGTCGTCGTCGCGCGGCCGGACCACGACGACGTGGTGTGGGTGTCCCGCGAGTCGGTGCCGCGTCTGCCCCCGGCCGAGTCGGTCCGCCAGGCGTTCCCGCTGGAGCCGGGCGACCAACTGTCGATAGCGACGCCGGAACCTGTCGGCGAAGTACATGTCTACCACTGGAGCCCGGACGCCCTGAGACAGACCACGTTCGCAGTCGACGAGTTCGGAACGATGTCGGGGCCCGACGGATGAACTGGCGCTGGCCGTTCGCGGCCGACGTTCGCTGGCGGCTGGTCGTCTCCGGGTTCCTCGCGTTCCTGCTCGTCACCGGCGGGCTCGTCGCCTACGTCCGTATCGCCGACGTGCACGGCCCAGGGCCGGCACACCGCATCTCCACGGAGTCGGAACCGGGCGAGATGATAGCGACCGCCAACGAGGCGTTCCAGCACGTCGATCACCGGACGGTCACGCGGGTCTACCTGCAGAACGGGAGCGAGCGCGAGCGGGCGTTCGCGTTCGAACACCTGTACGACTACTCCGACCGGCAGTACCTGGCACAGATGGTCAACGACAGGGCCGTCAGCAGCGGCGGTAGCGGCCGGCCGCAGTATACGCCGTACAGCCGCCTGTTCGTGACGCGACTGGAGACGGCCGGTGGCACCTGGTACCTCACCGACGGCCGGCTCGTGGTGGACGAAGACGCCCCACAGCAGGGCAGCATCGGGGAGTATCGGTTCCAGGAGCCCGATGCGGTCAGGGCGACGACGGACCGTCCGGCCTCGCTGTGGCACCTCCCGTTCGCCGGGAACGTCTTCCTGCAGGGGGCGTCCGCGGCCGACTGGTCGGTCGTCTCGGAGAACGAGTCCACGGTCGTGCTGGGCATCGAGGACCACGAGGAGTACTACGAGACCCGTCGGATGTACTGGGCGACGGATATCCACGAGGGCAGTTCCATCCGGGTGTACATCGACCGGGCGTCCGGGCGGGTGGACCGCATCGTCGAGCACCGGGTTGCGTCGTACCGGGTCGTGGGGCCGGACGGCGGGAGAGTCGAGGAACGGCGACACTACGTCGTCGTGACGGAGTTCAGCGAGTACGGCACGCTGGACGTGGAACGTCCGGGCGGCGTGGGGTCACCGACGCTCGCCGAGCTATGGTGGGACTTCCTGCACTACTGAGTCGTTCAGTCGTCCACTTCGAGCGAGAACTGCTCGTTCTCGCAGACGGAGTTCAGCACGACGCTGGTGTTCGACTCGTTGATCTCGGGGTCGGTGAGCAGGCGCTTGATCTGCTCGTTCATCCCATCCGTGTCGGTGAACTTCCCGATGGCGATGACGTCGTAGTCACCGGTGACCTCGTAGACGGAGACCATCTGCTTCTCCGTCCGGAGTCTGTCGGTGATGTCGGGAAGGGCACTCCCCTCGACTTTGAGCTGGAGGATGGCGGTCACGTCGTAGCCGAGCAGGTCGTAGTCCACCTTCGGCGTGTAGCCACGGATGACCCCCTCGTCCTCCAGTGCGGAGACGTGGTTCGAGACCGTCGTCACGGAGACGTCGAGCTGCTCGGCGAGGCTCCGCAGGCTCGCGTCGCCGTTGTCCAGAAGTGCATTCACCAACTTCGCGTCGAGATTTTCGTACGTCATTGTATCTACGATACGCCCCCAGACATTAGAAGTTTACGAACATCCAATTCCGCATGCTGCTCCCGAGATTTGCGTATAACAGCAGGGTTTTAGTACTGGCAATAGTTGGGTTAGCTGACCAGAAAGATGACAAGCGGAAACTTCAGTGCGGAGGAGGAAGCTGTGCTCGAACAGATCGAGGAAGAGAACGTGGACTTCCTGCGGCTCCAGTTCACGGACATCCTCGGGACCGTCAAGAACGTCTCCGTCCCGGCGAGCCAGGCCGAGAAGGCGTTCGAGGAGGGGATCTACTTCGACGGGTCGTCCATCGACGGCTTCGTTCGCATCCAGGAGTCGGACATGCGGCTCGACCCCGACCCGACGACGTTCGCGATCCTGCCGTGGCGGAACACTGACGAGAGCGCGGCGGCCCGGCTCATCTGTGACGTGATCAACACGTCCACCGACGAGCCGTTCTCCGGCGACCCGCGTGGCGTCCTCAAGCGTGCCATCGAGCGCGCCGAGGAGCTCGGGTACACCGTCAACGCCGCCCCCGAGCCGGAGTTCTTCCTGTTCGAGGAGGACGAGGACGGCTACGCCACCACGGAGACCAGTGACGCCGGTGGCTACTTCGACCTCGCCCCGAAGGACCTCGCGAGCGACGTCCGCAAGGACATCATCTTCGGGCTGGAGTCGATGGGCTTCGACATCGAGGCCTCCCACCACGAGGTCGCAGAGGGCCAGCACGAGATCAACTTCGAGTACGACGACGCCCTCTCGACCGCCGACAACGTCGCGACGTTCCGCTCCGTCGTCCGCGCCATCGCGGCCGAACACGGACAGCACGCGACGTTCATGCCCAAGCCCATCCCGCGCATCAACGGCTCCGGGATGCACACACACCTCTCGCTGTTCACCGAGGACGGCGAGAACGCGTTCCACGACGACGACGACGAGTTCAACCTGAGCGAGACCGCCAAGCAGTTCACCGCGGGCATCCTCGAGCACGCGCCGGCCATCACCGCCGTCACGAACCCGACGGTGAACTCCTACAAGCGCCTGGTGCCGGGCTACGAGGCACCGGTGTACGTCGCGTGGTCCGACCGGAACCGCTCCGCGCTCATCCGCAAGCCCGCCGCCCGCGTCCCGGCGGCGAGCCGCATCGAGGCGCGCTTCCCGGACCCATCGTGTAACCCGTACCTCGCGTTCGCGACGCTCATCCACGCCGGCCTCGAGGGCATCGAGCAGGACCTCGACTGCCCGGACCCCATCCGCGAGAACATCTACGAGTTCGACGAGGCAAAGCGCGAGGAGTACGGCATCGAGACGCTCCCGACCAACCTCGGGGAGGCCGTCGACGCACTCGAGGAGGACGAGGTCGTCGCCAGCGCACTCGGCGAGCACGTCTACGAGAAGTTCACCGAGGCAAAGCGCGCCGAGTTCAAGGACTACCTCGTCGACGTCTCCCAGTGGGAGATCGACCGGTACCTCGAGAAGTACTGAGTCCGCACGAATCCGTTTTTCCGCCGCGTCGCCGCACACTCCGAGCGCCGCCTAGCTCGACCGCCACTCCTGCACCCGGTCCCGGAGCCGTCCCGGGATGCCGAGCACGGAGAACGTCAGCCCGAAGAGGACGAACAGCACGTACAGCCCGAGCGTCGACAGCCAGATGATGATCATCGCGAGCACCACCCAGCCGTCGCCCTGCAGTCGTGGGGTGTACAGCAGCCCCAGCGTCATCACCGTGCCGTAGAGCAGCACGACGTACGGGCCCCAGCCGCGGGCGTGGCCGCGACGCAGCTTCCGTCGCACGTAGCGCTTGAGCTCGCTCCGCATCTCGTCGCGGTCGACCGTACGGGACTGGACGTCGTCCTCGAACTCGTCGAGCTCCTCGCGAAGGTCGGCGACGGAGTCCTTGCTCGCGCGGCTGCCCTCGACCTCGTCCTCGAGCTCGGCCAGCCGCTCGTACAGCCGGTCGATCTGGTCGGTCCGGTCGTCGTCGTCGCCGGAGCCACCGCTGCCGGTGCCGCCGTCGCCGTCTGGACCCCCATCGCCGGGCTCGTCGCCACCCACGCCGCCAGCGTCGTCGGAGGTGTCGGCGTCGTCTGCGCCGTCGCCCGCGGGCTGCTCCGTGCCCGCGCCCTCCTCGCTCGCTGGTGCGTCGTCGTCCTCGGTTGCGTCGGTGCCCTGCTCGGTGGGGTCGTCCGTCTCGTCCTCAGGCATCGTCGCTGTTCCTTGTCGCTTCGTCCTGTCGCAGGCCCGCGGTTTGAAGGTGCCGGTCGAGACTCGCGTCGAGGTCGTCCGTCGCGAGACTGCGGCCCGCGAGCACGGCGTTCAGCGACGCCCCGACGAGCAGGACGAGTGCTCCGAGGTAGAGCCACGTCACCAGCAGCAGGATGCCGCCGACGACGCCGTACACCGCGTAGGCCGTCGCGTACTCCGTCGTGTAGACCGAGAAGACCAAGCTCAGAACGGCCCAGCTGACCGCCGCGAACACCGACCCGGGGAGTGCCTCCTCGACGCTCACGTCGGCGTGCGGGAAGAGGTAGTACAGCGGGAAGAACACGAGCCCGAGCGTGACGACGGTGACGACCGCCCCGACCAGATTCCCGTACGGCAGGTCGACCAGGTTCACGGCCACCGTGACGCCCACCGCGACCGTGCCAGCGAGCGTGACCGCCGCGAGCCCGATAGCGGCCTCCACGAGCTGTTCGGCGAGCGGTTCCTCCAGCCCTTGCCCGTACACCGCGGAGAACGACCGGTCGATGGCGCGGAACACCTTCAGCGCGCTCCAGACCAGCACCACGAGCCCGACGATGGTCGCGCCACTGCGCCCATCGCTGCCGACGAGTGCGTCCCGCAGCACCTCCTGGCTCGCGGGCGTGAGCGTCTCGCTCGCCATCCCGACGACGTCCGTCGCCAGCGCCTCGCCGCCGAGTGCCGTCGCCACGGCGGCGACGAGGAGCGCGAGAGGGAACAGCGAGACGAACGCGTAGTAGGCGATGGCCGCCGCGAGGAACGTCAGCTGCTCGTCGCGAGCGATGGTGACGACGGCCGTGACGAGGAACCGGACGCGCTGGATAGCTGGCGGGAGTGACACGGGTACGGGTACGACGACTCCCACAAAAAGGCCGTCGCCACTGTGGCTCGGGTTCGCCCTGGAACCGCTCGGTTCGGCCAGCTGTCCGGCCGAGCAACGGACGCCCAGCCGGTCAGCGATCTTCGGTCGCCGCTTCCATCTCCGGAATCGACGCGTCGCTCTTGAACGTCGTGCCGCCGTAGTGCGCTCGCGACGCGGCGAACCCCGACTCCCGGAGCGCGTCGAGGAACTCGTCCATCCCGCTGGCACCGCGGCCCCAGAGCTTGCAGAGGCGGTGCTGGTCGTAGTGGCTCGGCTCGTCGAGCTCGGCTTCGAGGGTATCACAGAGGTCCTGCGCGCGGTCGGCGGTGCCCATGTCGTCGGTGACCCGGTCGCGCACGTCGGCGACGAACTCGGGGTCGCGGTAGGGGCCGAGCCAGACCGGCCCGGCGGTGAGCACCCGGTTGCCGTCGCAGCGGGGGCAGGTCTCGGGTGGGTGGGGTATCAGTCCCTGCTCGGGCTCGCGCCGGAGGCAGTCCTCGCAGTGGTGGAGGAAGCCCAGTTCGTCCACGCTCTCGTTGGCGTCGGTCGCCCGCCCCGAGAGGTCGAGGTAGGTGCGGACGTAGTGGTTCGTCGCGTGTGTCAGCAGCGGCGTGATGCCGGTGTCCCAGCGTGCGCCGGCCCGCGCCAGCGCGCCGAGCAGGATACGGACGCCCATCTCGGCGTGGTAGTCGGTGTTGCGCGGGACGGCGGCGTAGGAGCGCACGCCGGAGTCGAAGTGCGCGCCACAGAGCGGGGCGGTGTCCGTCGCGGTGACGCAGAGCAGGTCCCGGGTGTTGGCGAAGGCGGCGTCGGCGAAGGGCATCGGCGTGCCGAACGGGTCCAGGTCCACGACGTCGAAGTAGTCCTCGTGCATGAGCGCGTTGACGTTCCGGTGAACCACCTCGGCGTCGAGGTCGTTGCGTGCGAGGTTCTCCCGGGCGAGTTCCACGGCCTCCTCGTCCACGTCACAGCAGGTCACGTTCCAGCCCTCGGCGGCGGCCCGGGCCCCCCTGATTCCCGAGGCCGTCATCGCGTCGAGATAGGTGTCCGCGCGCTCCTCGTGCTCGCGGTACGCCCGGAGGACCGCGACGGTCAGATCGCGGTTGAACTCCTGGACCGGGTTGAAGAAGACCGACTCGTGGGTGCCCTCGCCGTCCTGTGCGGGCACCGAGACCGTGACGTTGCCCTCCGTGACGTCCATGCGGGTTCGTGCGCGGCGGTGGGCGAAAAGGGATGCGATGTGGTCGTTTTACCTCCGCTCTCCACGAACACAAGTTGTTTGTAGGCACTATTGGTACTGGCTATTAGAAATTCATGAAGTTGAGAGGTTCGAAACTTGAACGAATGGGGCGACGTCGATTTATGAAAGTAGCTTCAGCAATCGGAATCTCGACATCATGCCTCCGGTTTGGCACCCAAGAGGGACTGGTCTCTGCAATGGGGGATCCGTCTGAAGAAGTCTCATACGTAGAGCGCCTGAGAGTGGTAGAAGACGACGACGGGAATCCAATCAGGAGAGAACCAATATACAATTCTATTTCTCGCGACGAGTGGATACGAGTCGAAACCGCATCCGAAGCCCAGAGCAGAATTTATCGACTCCTAAGACAAGAATTTCCCCGGTCACCAGAACTCAACGCCCATAAGGTCGAATCAGACCAGAGTCCAATTGGGTACGAAATTGTCGTTCGGTATCCGGTAGCTTCTGATTCGGGTGGGTCGGAAGTGACTCCGCATGCATCGGCTCAATCTGTAGCGGAGGCCCTCCCAAATACGCTTGAAATAACCGTGGGTCGAGACGAATGGGCCGCTACCCGAAAAGGAATTCCTGTGAGGTTTAGTCGAACTCAGGTAGAGCGAGCAGCACAGACCGAATGTGGTGACAATGACGATACTCCCCCCTCGTACATCCACGACTGGTCCGATATTCCAGCAGGCTGCTGTGTGTGGGGATGGCCCGATGGAGATCCTGGAACTGCCAACGGCACCTTCTACCACCACAAATATGGTGAATACTGTTTGATCGCAGCAGGACATTGTGTCCAAGCACCCGAAGCCGGCGAGCCAAACCCCAGTTGGGGAAATCCAGATTTAGACTCGCCTGATGGCTATGTGCTCGATAAAATTGACACGACTGACCGTGACTACGCGCTACTAAGAACGTATAGCCAGAACACACAACGTAGAATCCGGCATCCATCGACCACGACGACAGATTACGATATCTATGGGTCGATAACAGATCAGGGCATCCAGAATACATACGAAGCAACCGGGGAGACAGTCTATGCACAGGGGAATGTCCTGGAGAGAGTGTCGTCTCAAATTACAGAATACGACGAAAATAATGGGGGTGGAACACAACAAATCAAGTTTACAGCGGATGTGGAATGCGGTGATTCTGGTGGACTGATATTTGCAGAATCCGAAGACGGTTACGGGGCGTATATACTCGGCATCATTAATCAATTTTATTACCAAAACGGAGTAGATATCGGGAATACTGCTGAAGCAGTTGAGAACACGTATAACGGATTCTACCACTAGCTCCCAAGTTTCAATTCTAGAATCTATTCATTGTCGTTTTGGCTATATCTTTTCACAAATACTCGGTGTTCGTTCGTCACCCCTCGTCCAGCAAACTGTACCGTTGCTGTAACCGTACGCGGAGTCTCACTCAGGAGACGGAAAAAGCCCACCTCAGGCTCGTGTACCGTCTCATCGGACTCCTCTTGCACGGTCACATGATGGACCACGACATCTTCCTGTTCGTTCGGCTCCTCTTCAGATGAAACATAAATGTACTCTCGGTCCGACAATGGCGGTCGAAATTGATTCACTACCGCGTCTCGTGCCAAGTGCCAGCTCTCATTGTGGGCCCACTCATCGAAGGAAATGAACCCGTACTCGACAATCGTTTCTCCGGACTTCTTCTCCGGATAGCGGACCGTGTCGTTCGACTCGATGTACTCCAGTTCGGGGTCCTCGATCTCCGTTTCGGTCGTCACTGGTTCACCTTCCGCTCTCACCCGGTGTCCGGGTTCGAACGTGGTTGGAGTCCCTCCGGAATCGAGTGTCGTGAGACACCCCGTCGTGAGGGTAACGACGGTGCCGACGCTGGCGAGAAACGTTCGTCGGGAGGGCATATTCTTACCAACGGTGATGTTCATTAAACATCTTCGGGAACAGTAAGCGGAGCTTTCGTCGGTTTCGATCCACGTCTCGTCGAGGACGGCCCGCCGAACGAACACCGGAAACGAGCGGCTCCCCGACCGCTCCGCGAACTCGACGTGCGCGTCGACCCTGTGCGGGGTCTCGACGACGAGAGCCCCGACGGGAACGTCCGGCTCCGCGACGACGGTGCCTGCGTCGTCTCGGTAGGTCTGGTGTTCAGCAAAGACGGAGAACTCCTCGGAACCCGGGTCGCGACCGAACCCCACCGAGACGTGCGCCGTGGATTCTAATCCACGGTCGAGTCGGTCGAACACCGCCTCGACCCTGGCTTCCGCGCACTGGACCCGTACCCACTCGTCGAACGGTTCGTACCCGTACTCGGGGTCGTCCCAGCCGCTGGTCGTCGCGGGATATCGGACGGTGTCGTTCGACTCGACGTACTCGTACCGGTCGGCGGTGACCGTCTTCTCGAACGTGAGGCGGTCGGCCTCACCTCGGGTCCGTTCGCCGGTGGCGAGTGCGGCCGTCGTGGTCGGTGTCCCGTCGGACTCCGAGTCGCCCGTATCGAAGCTGCCGAGACAGCCGGCCGTGGCGACGACGGCGGTCGCTCCGAGGAACTGCCGTCTGGAAGGCATACCCTGACCAACGGTGATTTCCGATAAGTGCCTTCGGGTGCCGGGACCGAACTGTTTTCACACCTCCGACCGAACGACGGGACAGTGATTGAGGGCATCGCCGCCGGGTGGCTCGCGTGACAGATGAGGACCGCGAGCGCGCCGTCGAGGAGTGGCAGGCGGCTCTCGAAGACGCCGGCGAGCTGACGCCCGACGCGGTCGAGGCCATCATGGATGTCCACGGCGACCGCGGGAAGCACGCCATCGAGGCCGTCTCCGAAGGCCGTGTGAAACGGTACCGCGACTTCACCGTCGTCGTCGGCTACGAGGACGAGTACATCGTCGAGGACGGCGGCTGCACGTGCAAGGACGCCGAGTACAACCTGGACCCGGACGACCCCACGGAGCTGTGCTGGCACGCCCTGGCGGTGCCCATCGCCGAGCGGGTCGGCGCGATGGACCACCACGACATGTGGTACTCGGAGGTCCGGGAGTTCCTCTAGGCCTGCCTGACCGAGAGCTCGTACTCGAAGGTGGCAGTGGACGAGAAGCTGGCGGCGATGATGGTGTACTCGCCGGAGGCGGCCAGCTCGTACTCGATGCGCGAGTTGAGGCCGTCGTAGTCGTCGTTCTCCGCGACGACCTGTCCGCTCGGGTCGAGGAGGTAGAGGTAGGTGTCGCCCGGCTCGGAAGTCATCTCGATGTCGACGTACTGGCCGGCCTCGCCCTCGAGCGTGACGGGTTCGTAGTAGCCGTTGAACCGGTCCTCGCGGGGGTCGCCCGTGTCGATACCACCGGTCCTGGTCTCGCCGACGGAGATAGACCGCAGATCCGGCAGCTCGCCGCTCTCCGTGACCGACAGCTCGTAGCCGAACGTCGCGCTCGGGTCGGCACTGGTGGCGATGATGGTGTACTCGCTGTTCGCGGGGACGGCGAGCCGCGGGATACCGGTGTTGGGGCCGTTGCTGGCCGTGACGACGTTGCCGTCCGCGTCGAGGACCGCGATGAGGGTGTCACCGGCGTCCGAGCTCATCTCGATGTCGACCGTGACGTCGCTGCCGACGTCGAGGTCGATGAAGTCGTGGTAGCCGTTGAGCGCCGGGAGCTGGCTGTCGTCGCTGCTGAGCTCGCCCTCGATGGTCTCGCCGACGGAGATGGACTGCGTCGCGGTCGCATCGGAGACGGAGAGCTCGTAGGTGAACGTCTCCTCCGGCTCGAAGCTCGCCGCGACGATGGTGTACTCCCCTGCCTCGGGGAGGGTGACGCCGAGGAGGAACGAGTTGAGACCGCTGAAGTCGTCGTTCTCCGCGATGACGTTGTCGTCGGGGTCGAGGAGGTAGAGGTGGGTGTCGCCGTTCGCCGAGCTCAGCGAGATGTTCATCGACGTCTCGCTCCCGACCTCGAGCGTGACGGGTTCGTAGTAGCCGTTGAACTGGCTGCTCTGCGGGTCGCTGGTGTCGATGGTCCCGGTCAGGGTCTCGCCGACGTCGATAGAGCGCAGGTCGGACGGCACGGTGGTGAGCGAGAGCTGGTACTCGAAGTCGAGGGTGTCGCTGAAGCTCCCGGCGAGGATGACGTAGCCACCGTCGTCCGGCAGCTCGACCCCGCTGATTGCCGAGTTGAGGCCTTCAGAGTCGTCGTTCTCCGCGAGCACGTTCCCCTCAGCGTCGAGCAGGAAGAGGTAGGGGTCGCCGCTCGGCGAGGTCATCGAAATCTGCACCACGTCGCCGGCCGACCCGACGAACGTGTAGGGCTGGTAGTGGCCCTCGAACTCGGAGTCGGAGGGTGCGCTCGCCGTGAGCTCGGCCGAGACGCTCGCACCGTATTCGATGCGCGTCGCATCGCCCTCGACGGGTAGCTCGACTGGCTCCTGGGTCGCCGTCGGGGCGGCCGTCGGCGTCGAGGTTGCGGTACCATTCTCCGTCCCCTCTTCGGGGTCGGACTCTTCGAGTAGTCCCGTACAGCCGGCGAGGCCACCGGTCAGGGCTGTCGCCCCGGTCAGCAGGAACGACCGGCGTCGGGTGTCTTCGGGAGACATTATTGGAGAATTGAACGTTTCCCAGTGATTATCCTTTTGGCAGGTCGCCCTGCGGAATCTTACAGCCGGGGTTCGAATCCATATCGATGGCAGGCCCTTACACGCGTACGGAGCCGGCGTGCCACGTGCTATCGCTGTGCTCCGGTGGCTCGCCCTGCTACGGCTGCTGGTCGGTCGATGTCCGCCGGGGACCAGTTCGATACGCGACCGGTCGAGTGCCGATACGACGCTACGCTCTGGCGACGGTCAGGTCGCAGACGAACGTCGCACCCACGGAGAAGCTGGCGGCGATGATGCTGTACTCGCCTACTCGGCGCAGAGCTCGACGAAGTTCCGCAGGATGGTGAGTCCGGTCTCGCCGGACTTCTCGGGGTGGAACTGCGTGCCGAAGACGGTGCCGTCGTCGTTCGCCACGATGGCCGGGAACGAACCGCCGTAGTCGGTCGTCGCGACGACAGCACCCTCGTCGTCCGGGACGGCGTAGTAGGAGTGGACGAAGTATGCGTAGCGGCCGTCGACGCCCTCGACGAGGGGGTGCTCGCGCTGGACCGAGAGGTCGTTCCAGCCCATGTGGGGGACCGTCTGGCCCGCCTCGAAGCGGACGTTCCGGCCCGGAACCAGGTCCAGTCCCTTCACGTCGCCCTGTCCCTCGCGTTCGGCCTCCTCGCTCTCGGTCAGCAGCATCTGCATCCCGAGACAGATGCCAAAGAGCGGCGTGTCGGACTCGGCGACCTCGACGAGGGCGTCCCGTACCGACTCGGCGTTCTCCATCCCCTCGCCGAACGCACCGACGCCCGGGAGGACGACGCCGTCAGCGTCGCCGAACGCCTCGGGGTCGCTCTCGATACTGACCGCGGCGCCGGCCCGTTCGAGACCACGGGAGACGCTCCGCAGGTTCCCCAGTCCGTAGTCCACCACGACGATGTCCGCGAGCGTCTCCTGCTCGCGCGGCCGCGACTGCGTGCTCATACGGAGTCGTTCACCATCGCGGCGCAAGTGCGTTTCCGTTCCGGTCACGTTCGCCCCGGCGCGATTCGCTTCAGCGACGTTCGGTCCAGGGCACCGCGTCGCTCATTTTGCTGCTCGACCCCCCGGGGGAGAACGCGGCTCCTTGTCTACATAGCACACGGACTATGGACCCCTGCTGGCTCCTCCTTCACTGACGCCCAGCGTCCGCTCCCGCGGCTGTGTTGCCAGATGAACATCGAAACCACCAGCGGCCGTGTCATCGGTGCGTAGAACTGCCGCGTCGAGGCGTCTCGACACGTCGAGACTGTGACCTACGTAGTTCTATGTAGATAGATTAGGAACTTTTAATAGCAACATCAAGAACTATGAATTGATTCGCTATGGAAAGTCGACGCAACTTCCTCAAGGCCGCCGGCGCAGCGACCACGGCTGGGATGGTGGGTACCGCTGGTTGTATCGGTTCGTTCGGGGGCGACCCGTACGTCGACGGGAGCCTGACGTTCCTGATGTCCCCGACCGAGCCACAGGACCAGATGACAGCACAGTACGAGCCGATCGGCGAGCACCTCGTCGACCAGCTTGACCCCATCGGTGAGGACGACATGGAGATGCGCTACTCCGAGAACTACGGCGCGACGCTCGAAGGCCTCAACAGCGGCAACGCCGACGTCGCCGAGACGGGGCCGTTCGCCGCCGCACTCGGCGTCAACTCTGGCAAGGTCGACATCATCCTCCAGCGCAAGGCGTTCGGCGGCTGGGAGTACTCCAGTTTCATCGTCGCCCCCAAGGGCTCGGACATCACTGAACCCGCGGACCTCGAGGGTGCCGACATCGCCTTCGCCGACGCACTGAGCGCGAGTGGGTCGCTCTACCCGCTTGCGATGATCAAGGAGGAGACGGACCTCTCGCTCCCCGAGGAGCCCGGTTCTGCGACCGGCGCGGACTTCAACCCGCAGTGGACGACCCACATCGAGGCGTCCAACGCGGCAGCCGACGAACAGGTCGACGCGGCCGGCGTCGGCGACTTCGCCTACTACGCGAACGAGGAAGACCTGCAGGTCGTCGCGGAGCGCAGCGGCATTCCCCGCGCGCCGATCGTCGTCTCGCCCGAACTCAGCGACGACGAGAAGGAGGCGATCATCACCGCGTTCACCGACGCACCGGACGAGATGTACTACGGTGCCGACGGCGAGGCTGACACCGACGACGACGTGTGGTTCGACGATGTCCGCGAGCGTGGCGTCGACACGTACCAGCCGGTCGTCGATACAGCCGAGAACCTCGGCTACGGCGAAGAGATCTTCGGGTAGAACCGGTCGAAATCCAATTTCGTTTTAGCACCGCACAATGGCAACGATTTCCGTCAACAACGTATCGAAAATCTACGGCGACACAGTCGCACTCGACGACGTCTCGTTCGAAATCTCTGACGGCGAGTTCGTCGTCCTGCTCGGCCCGTCCGGAGCCGGGAAGTCGACACTGCTTCGAATACTGAACGGCCTCACGACGCCCACGGAGGGGACGGTCGAGTTCAACGGCCAGCTCGTGGAGGCGATGCCCACGAGCGACGTCGGGATGGTGTTCCAGATGCACTACCTCGTCGAGGGGCTCAGCGCGTACAAGAACGCTCTCTCCGGTGCGCTCAGTCGCTCCTCAACGGTCGGAAGTCTCCTCAACCGCTTTCGCGAGGAGGACAAGCAGATGGCGCTCGAGTCGCTGGACACCGTCGGCCTCCTCGAGGAGGCCGACCAGCGTGCGAGCAGCATGAGCGGCGGGCAACAACAGCGCGTCGGCATCGCCCGTGCGCTCACCCAGAATCCGGAGCTCCTGCTCGCTGACGAACCGGTCGCCAGTCTCGACCCGAAGGCCGCCCAGGACGTCATGGAGTACATGCGTCGGGCGGCGATGGACCGTAACCTCACCTCCATCGTGAGCCTCCACCAGGTCAACATCGCCCGCGAGTTCGGGGACCGCTTCATCGGCCTGAACGAGGGCGAGCTCATCTTCGACGGGGACCGCGAGGAACTGACGATGGACGTCGTCGACCGTATCTACTACGGCGACGAGACGGTGCAGAGCGACGAAGGAATCCAGCACATCTAACATGGCGACAGAAGATTCACCACGAGACGACGGCCGGATTCGAGAGAAGCTCGCACAGCTGGACCGCGCCTCCCGGAACCGGCAGCTCCTCTATCTGGCCGGAATCCTCGTTCTGCTCGCGGTGACGGCAGCCGGGCTGTGGTTCGTCGAGCTCACCGTCGGGCTGCTCTACCGGAACCTGCCGGGGTGGACCGAGTTCCTCGGGGGCTTCTTCCCGCCGGACTTCGTCGACCTCACGTCGCAGACAAAAGAGCGTGGTATCGGCGGGCTCGACGCCATCGTCCAGACGATACTGCACCCGCAGTGGTTCGTCTCGTCGGTCCTCAACGCCGAACTGGGCGAGGCGAGTGTGCTCGTCAGCGCGGCCGTCCTGACCGTCATCATGGGGTTCCTGGGGACGGTTCTGGGTTTCCCCCTCGCGCTCCTCCTGGGTATCCTCGGGTCCGAACGGGTCGTGCCGTTCCCGTTCAACTTCGTGTTCCGGGGCATCATGAGCACCATCCGTGCGGTGCCAGCACTGATCTGGGCGCTCATCTTCGTCCCGCTGACCGGCTTCGGCCCGGTCACCGGGGTGCTCGCAATCGGGACCGACACGATCGGCAACCTCGGGCGGCTGCTGACGGACGAGCTCGAGGAGGTCGAGGACGGCCCGATTGAGGCCGTCGGGTCGACCGGCGCGTCCCGTCCGCAGACGATCATCTTCGGGATGCTGAGTCAGGTGTACAACGGCTACGTCGCCTGGACGCTGTACGTCCTCGAGATCAACACCCGCATCGCCATCGGCCTCGGGGTCGTCGGCGTCGGTGGCATCGGGCAGTACATCGACGCGAAGATCAGCCTCGGTGCGTTCGGGACGCCGAGCGCGTACCCGCAGGCGGCAGCCGGGATCATAGTCGTCATCGCCATCGTGCTCACCGTCGAGATGCTCTCGTCGCGCATCCGGTCGTACATGCGTCCCGGCGAGAACGAGGGGCGTGGGCTGCTGGACATCATCCGCGGTCTGGGTGACACCCAGAAGTGGCTGGGGACCGAGAACCCCAAGAAGGACTAGAACTCGCCGAGACGGGACTGCCCGTCGCTCCCTTCCTCGCGACCGCCGACCAGGTCGGCAGCAGTTTCGAGCGCCGAGACGAACGTCTCCTTCTGGCTCGGGTCGTACAGCGTCGCAGCGGGGTGGACACAGACCAGCACGCGCCGCGGCTCGCCCTCGATGCGGACGTCTGTCACCCCGCCGGCCTCGTTCGTCACCGCGACGGAACGCCCGAGCAGGTGTTCGGCGGGCACCTTCCCGAGGGTGACGAGCACCTCGGGGTCGACGAGGTCGATCTCGCGCTCGAGGTGCGGCCGGCAGTTCGCGAGCTCTGCCGTGTGTGGGTCGCGGTTCTCCGGCGGTCGGCAGCGCACGCAGTTGGTGATGCGGACGGTCTCCCGGTCGAGACCGACCTCGCGGAGCGCCTCGGTGAGCACGTCGCCGGAGCGGCCGACGAACGGCTCGCCCTGCTCGTCCTCGTTCGCGCCGGGAGCCTCGCCGACGAACAGCACGTCCGCGTCGGCGGGTCCGACGCCGTTGACGATCCGGCTGCGCGAGTCACAGAGCGCCGGACAGCGCTCGCAGTCGTGGACCTCAAGCCCGTCCATGGTCTCCATACGCCTTCACGTGTGGCGGGCCCACCTAACCGCTACGCTCTGGGGCCGACCGCCCCCGACTACTGCCGTCGGAGTGCGTCGCCGGCGCGAGCGGCGAACCGGGCGACACGGAGCGGTTCCGGCCGTCCCCCTTCGGGCGTGAACGCACGGACCACGTCACAGGCCTCGCCGTCGTCGACGCCGACGGCGCGGACGTACACCGTCTCGCCGTTGACCCCGACCGGCGTTCGCGACGGCTGGCGGCGGTACACCTCGAGGCGGTGGTCGCGTGCGGTGCCGTCGAAGGCATCCTCGATAGCGGATTCGAGGCCAGTACTCGCCTCGAACGTCACCGAGAGGACCGGCCGGTCGACCGCGTCGTGGACCGCGTGGAGGTCGACGACGTTGTACCACGCCAGCGCGATACCGGCGAGGACGACGTAGCGGACATCCTCGCGGCCGAGTCGTTCGACAGTCTCGACGACGGCGCCGGTCGCGTCGCTCCCGCCGACCGTGCACGTCCCAAAAGAGAGGCCATCGACGGTGCGGTCCGCTCTGACGACGACGCCGGCGAGCGTGCTCACGCCGCCTTGCGTGGACTCGGCGATGCCCACCGCCCGCACGCCGGCTTTCATCCCGTCAGCCGTCGTCTTTGATGTCTTTCAGTCGGTCGATGAGTTCGTCGTTGCTCGCCCCGTTCTCGAACTCGATTCGTCCCTTGTGGTCGCTCTCGCGCGAATCGACCGACTCTTCGTCGAGGTCTGTGTCTATGCTCTGGTTGTCCTGTTCCGATTCGTCGTAGCTCCCGAAACCCATACACTGTACAATAATCGTGCAGGACTCAAAAAAACCACGGCGGAAACCCCGTTCGAATCACGTTCGGGAATGTCTACTGGAAACTTCTCGTACCCGTTGCAGGCTCCAGTCAGCACTTAAGTGATGCTGTCGTACGGCGGGGTATGGAAGTCCACAACGTCACTGCCGGCGCGGCGACGTTCACCTGCAACGCGTACCTCGCCGTCGGCGACCGGACGGTACTCGTCGACGCGGGGGCGATGGACGACGTCGTCGAGGTCGTTCGCGAGCACACCGACCACCTCGACGCGGTCGTGCTCACCCACCAGCACGGCGACCACGTCGCCCAGCTCGACGCCGTCTGCGAGGCGTTCGACGACCCGGACTGTTACGCCTACGGCGACCATCCGCGACGCACCCACGCCATCACCGACGGCGACGATCTCGTCGTCGGCGACGAGCGCTTCGAGGTGGTCTACACGCCCGGCCACGCCGCGGACCACGTCTCCCTGGTCAGCGGCACCAGCCTGTTCAGCGGCGACGTCGTCGTCCACGACGACGGCGCGTTCGACTACGGCAGCTTCGGCCGGACCGACATGGCCGGCCAGTCTCGCGAACGGCTCATCGAGAGCATCCGTACCCTGCTCGAGCGGACCCCCGACACCGCCGAGCACATGTACGCCGGCCACGGCGAGACCTTCCACGGCGACGTGCACGACGTGATCGAGACGGCGCTCGCCCGCGCCGAGAAGCGCGAACCGAAGTACCCCGACGAGTAGCCGCCACCCAGCGCGCGAGCGTCGTCACTCCCGGCGCTGGTGAGACGAGAAAGACGACTGCGATTATGCGGCGCGCGCTTCCTTCGCCTTCGGTCGGAGCTTCTTGTAGCCGCACTTGCGGCACTTGTCCGCCCGCTTCGGGTTCCGCGCGTTGCAGCGCATGCAGATCATCTTCTCGAGCGACCGTTTCTCCGCAGCCTCGAATCGTGCCATACTCGTCCCTACACCGTGCTGCGCGTAAAAGCGTTTCCGAGTGCGTTCGCGACTTTTTTGAGCTGTGTGGTCGAACGGGATCGGCGTCACTGCTGACGCACCTCATGCCTCCCCAGCCGATTCGCTCGGTCGCAGCACTCCACGGCTTGCTTGCTCACGGGTCGCTTCGCTCCCCGTTCGCCTCGCGGTTCTCACTCGCTTCGCCCGTTTCGAACCGCGCATCGCTCGCCGCTCCGTCTGGAGACGCTCCCTGGCGGTCGCGTCTCCCTCGCTCATCCACTGCGAGAGTAAGCTCTCACTGACCATCGGAATCGCTCCGCGATTCCGAGACAGCCGCGCGCGGGTGGTGAAGACTCGGCAACCATCGCTGAGCAATCATTCAAATACGAAGCCGGAGCCAGACCTGCCGTGACCTGAGTCCGGTCGCGCGGGGGCCGAGGCGGGAGCACGGCACACCCCTGCGTACGGGAAGCGTGCCGTCTGTTCGCTACTCTGCTTCGTCGGCGAGGTAGTCGTCCTGGACCGCGACGACCTCGCTCGAGTCGGCGCAGGCCGCGTAGCGCCGCAGCGGTTCCTCGTTGAGTTCGAGGAAGGTCTCGCCCCAGGTGAACTTCGCCAGGAGGCGCTCGGCGTGGTCGCGGTCGCCGAGGATGCACAGCGCCGCGGCCAGCGCCTCGACGGTCGTCAGCGCGAACGGCTTCCCGAAGTTCACCGGGTTCGCGGCGACGAGGAACGGGAGCGCCCGGTGCTCGCCGCGGAGGTCGAACGCATCCACGTCCGCGCTCTCCCACGAGCAGTCGAGCGCGACGAGGGTGTCGGGGTCGTCAGCCGGCGAGAGCGCCTGCTCCGCGTGCGGGTCGAGGACCAGCCCGTACGGGGTCGCCCGGTTCGAGCGGTGCAACTCGGCGAGGTCGAACTTCGCGAGCTTCCGGGCCGTGCACTTGTCGGGGTCGTCGTCGCCCTCGTACCGGACGTGGAGCTTCACACCTCCCGTTGCCCGGCAGTGGGCAAAAGCGCCACGCTACACCAGTCGGTCGTACAGCGCGTCGACGTCGACCAGCGTCAGCTCGCGCTCCTGTATCGTCGCGATGTGGTCGGCACGCTCGCCGACGGTCTGGCCGTCCATCGTCTCGAACAGTTCGGCGAGGAACGGCTCCATGGCCGCCTGGAGCTCGTCGTAGGTCGTCTCGAGGTGTCCCATCTGGAGGTCGACGAGGACGGTCCCACCGCGCTCGGCCACGTCGTAGCCGAGGAACTGCGGGTGGACCGCTCGTTCGAGCCGGGCGAGGTCGTAGAGCCGTAGCAGGGAGTGGACGGAGCCGTAGCCCTGGTACACCGTGTCGTCGTCGGTCGCGACGGCAAACTCCACGTGGTCCGAGGGCCCGGTCACCGCTGCCTCCCAGCCACCGTAGACGCCGTCGAGTCGAAACCGTACCATACCCGGTTGACAGGGGCCGCGGGAGGTAAAAAGATTCGAGAGGCAGTGCGTGTGGGCGCGGTGCGTCACCGTTGTGTCCACGCGGCCGAACCCGTCGTCAGCGGTCGTCGTGAGCAACCATCGCGTGCACGTGTGAAAACCGTTGGCCGGCGGCGGTGTCGTGACGTGGTCGTCGACCGGCAACCATGGTTAAGTCGACGGGGACGATACACTGTTCCATGCTTTCCGTCGGCTCCGAAGCCCCGAACTTCTCACTTCCTGGCGTCGAGGGGGGCGATTTCGACGAGTACTCCCTCGTCGACGCACTCAGAGAGGACCTCGTCGTCATCGCCTTCTATCCGGCCGACTTCAGCCCGACGTGCACGAACGAGCTCTGCACGCTGCAGGATATGGACCTGCTGAACCTCGACGCGGACGTGACTCTCTTCGGCATCTCCGGAGACTCGGTGTACAGCCACCGTCGCTTCGCCGAGGAGTACGACATCACCTACCCGCTGCTGGCAGACAGCATGGGCGAGGTCGCCGCGGAGTACGGCGTCTGCATGGCTGACTGGCGCGGGCACCGCAACGTCCCGAAGCGCTCGGTGTTCGTCATCGACGAGCGCCAGCGGGTGCGCTACGCCTGGTCGACGGACGACCAGAGCGTGCTGCCGGACGTGGGAGAGGTCCGCGCGGCCATCGACGACGTGCGGGACGACCGGACTGCAGTCCAGCGGTACGCTCGGGGACACGAACACCTCGACACGGGGCGTGACCGGTTCGAGACCGCCTGGAGCGAGTACGAGGTGGCCGCGTGGCTCGGCGCGGTAGAGCACTTCGACGACGCGGTCGCGTACTTCGACGCGGCGGCCGAGAGCTTCCGCTCCGCCGAACGCTTCGCGGAGTCGGCACGCGTGGAACGGGCCTGCGAGGCGGCCGGCGACCGTGCCGACGACTACCGACAGGCTGCCCGGTGGTACGCTCGCTCGGCCGAGTACTACGCGGACGGGGAGGACGAGCTGGGCGACGAGTACCGGACGGACGCGGAGGAGCCACACGAGGCAGCGAGCACCGGCGACGAGCTGCCGGCACCGTCCTCGTTGTTCCCGGAGGAGTAGCCGCCGGCGGTCTCGTGCTCCGTCGCCGACCACGGGGTTTCTGTTGACGGCGACCGAAGCACGCCCATGGCTTCCGACGACCCGGTCGCGACGTACTACCGCGCGCTCGACGAGCACGACTACGAGACGCTCCGCTCGGTCCTCTCGCCGTCGTTCGTCCAGCACCGGCCGGACCGCTCGTTCGAGGGTCGCGAGCCGTTCGTCCGGTTCATGCGGGACGGCCGACCGTCACCGGAGACGAGCCACGAGCTACGGGGTCGGTTCCGGCCGGAAGCTGCTCCCGGTGAGAACGGTGACGCCGAGCGAACGGTGCTGGTGCGTGGTCGGGTGTGCGAGGACGGCGAGCCGCTGCTCCGGTTCGTCGACGTGTTCACGCTCTCGGCGGGTCGAATCGAGCGCGTCGAGACGTACACGCGGTGAGGCTGTCTCAGTCCCGCCCTTCGGTTTCGAGCGTTCGCTTCCGTCGCTCGAACTCGTCGTCGTCCACCTCGCCGCGGGCGTAGGCGATGCGGAGCTCCTCGAGCGCGCGGTCCGTGCTCGACTGCTGGGACTGCGCGGCGTGGATGACGCCGGCGAGGAGCACCAGCGCGACCGGGAGCGAGAAGACGAACAGGATGATGACGAGCTCGGGGGCACCGACGCCGCCGAAGAACGCGGGCGGGAACATACGATAGCCACGGCGGGACGTCGAAAAAGCGTTTCGCGGCGGGGGTCGGGCGTTACTCGTCGGTGCCGAGCGCGCTCTCGCCGACCTTCTCGTGGCCCTCGATGACCTCGGTGCCGCCCATGTACGGCTGGAGCGGCTCGGGGACGTCGACGGTGCCGTCCTCGTTCTGGTAGTACTCCAGGATGGCGACCATCACGCGGCCGACGGCGGTCCCCGAGGCGTTGAGCGTGTGCAGGTACTCGGCGCTCTCGTGGTGTTCGGGCCGGTAGCGGATGCCCGCCCGGCGCGCCTGGAAGTCCTCGAAGTTCGAGGCGCTGGAGACCTCCAGCCAGCGGCCGCCCAGCTCCTCGGGAGCGTCGTCGCTGTCCGTGCCCGGTGCCCAGACCTCGAGGTCGTACGTCTTCGCGGAGGCGAACGTGAGGTCGCCGGTGCAGAGGTCCAGCACGCGGTACGGGAGCCCGAGGCGTTCGAGCACCTCGGCGGCCTCCGCGACGAGCGCGTCGAGGCGGTCGTAGCTCTCCTCGGGCTCGACGAAGTTGACGAGCTCGACCTTGTTGAACTGGTGGACGCGGACGATGCCGCGCGTCTCGGTGCCGTGTTCGCCGGCCTCGCGTCGGAAGTTCGGCGTGTACGCCTGGTGCTTCAGCGGGAGGTCCTCCCGGAGGAGGATGTCGTCGCGGTACATGTTCGTGACCGGCACCTCCGCGGTGGGGCAGAGCCAGAGGTCGTCGTCGTCGTACTCGTCGAACTCGTCGCCGCCGATGCGGTAGGCGTCCTCGTTGAACTTCGGCAGCTGGCCAGTGCCGCGCATCGAGGTCGACTTCACCGGAACCGGGGGGAACACGTCGACGTACTCCTGCTCGCGGTGGACGTCCAGCATGAACTGGATGAGCGCGTGCTCGAGGCGCGCGCCGTCGCCCTTCAGGAAGTAGAAGCCGGCGCCGGTGGTCTTCGCGCCGCGGGCCTCGTCGATGATGTCGAGCTCCTCGCCGAGGTCGTAGTGCGGCGTGACCTCGTCGGGCAGGTCGCGCAGGTCGTCGAAGCCCCAGCGCTCGACCTCGACGTTGTCGGCCTCGTCGTCGCCGACGGGGACGCTCTCGTGGGGGACCTGCGGGAGTTCGAGCATGGCCTCGTCGAGTTCGTCCTCGAGTTCGTCGGTGCGCTTCTCGACCTGCTGGAGCTGCTCCTTGAGCTCGCTGGACCGCTCGATGGCCTCCTGGGCCGCCTCCTCCTTGCCCTCCTGTTTCAGCTGGCCGATCTTGCTGCTGACCTCGTTGCGCTCGTGGCGGAGGTCGTCGCCTTCGGCTTTCAGTTCGCGCCACGCTGCGTCCAGTTCCAGGATCTCGTCGAGGTCCACGTCGTAGCCCCGGTCGTCGAGACTCTCGCGGACGTCCTCGGGGTTCTCCCGGAGGTATCGGCGGTCGAGCATTTGCAAGGTGGTTGCTCTGGGGTCGGGAAAACCGTATCGGATGTGTGTTGTGGCGTGTCACTGCCTCTCGATGCTGGGGACTGGGCCGGGGGAGCCGGGTGGCGGGCACGACCACCGTCACTCGCGAGCGTACGACTCTTTGCCCTGGCTCGCTTACCACGGGCAAGATGAGCGACGCCAACTCCGGCCCCCTCTTACCCGACCGCCCGGACGCCCAGACGCCGTTCCGGGTGGACGCCCCGTTCGAGCCGGCGGGCGACCAGCCCGCGGCCATCGAGTCCCTGGTCGAGGGCTTCGAGTCGGGTGCGACCGAGCAGACCCTGCTCGGGGTGACGGGGTCGGGCAAGACCAACACGGTGTCCTGGACCGTCGAGGAGCTCCAGGAGCCGACGCTGGTCATCGCGCACAACAAGACGCTGGCGGCACAGCTCTACGAGGAGTTCCGCGAGCTGTTCCCGGACAACGCCGTCGAGTACTTCGTCAGCTACTACGACTACTACCAGCCGGAGGCGTACGTCGAGCAGACGGACACCTTCATCGACAAGGACGCCTCCATCAACGACGAGATAGACCGGCTCCGGCACTCGGCCACCCGCTCGCTGCTCACCCGGGACGACGTCATCGTGGTCGCCAGCGTCTCTGCCATCTACGGGCTCGGCGACCCGGCGAACTACGTCGACATGTCCATGCGGCTGGAGGTGGGCGAGCAGGTGGGTCGCGACGAGCTGCTCGCCCGGCTGGTCGACCTGAACTACGAGCGCAACGACGTGGACTTCACGCAGGGGACGTTCCGGGTGCGCGGCGACACCGTCGAGATATACCCGATGTACGGCCGCTACGCCGTCCGCGTCGAGCTCTGGGGCGACGAGATAGACCGCATGGTGAAGATGGATCCGATGCAGGGCGAGGTCGTCAGCGAGGAGCCGGCCGTGCTGGTCCACCCGGCGGAGCACTACTCCATCCCGGAGGAGCGCCTGGAGCGCGCGATGGAGCAGATCGAGTCCGACATGGCGGACCGGGTGCGCTACTTCGAGCGCACGGGCGACGCCGTCGCGGCCCAGCGCATCGAGGAGCGGACGACGTTCGACCTGGAGATGATGCAGGAGACGGGCTACTGCTCGGGTATCGAGAACTACTCGCTGTACCTGTCGGACCGCGAATCCGGCGAGGCGCCCTACACCCTCCTCGACTACTTCCCCGACGACTTCCTCTGTGTCATCGACGAGTCGCACCAGACGCTGCCCCAGATCAAGGGCCAGTTCGCCGGCGACAAGTCCCGGAAGGACTCCCTGGTCGAGAACGGGTTCCGGCTGCCGACGGCGTACGACAACCGCCCGCTGACCTACGAGGAGTTCTTCGAGAAGACCGACAAGCGGCTGTACGTCTCCGCGACCCCCGGCGACTACGAGCGCGAGCACAGCGACAACATCGCGGAACAGATCGTTCGCCCGACCCACCTCGTCGACCCGGCGGTCGAGGTCGCGCCCGCGACTGGTCAGGTCGACGACCTGATGGACCGCATCGACGAACGAGTCGAGCGCGACGAACGCACTCTCGTGACGACGCTCACCAAGCGGATGGCCGAGGACCTCACCGAGTTCCTGGAGGAGTCGGGCATCGACGTGGCGTACATGCACGACGAGACGGACACGCTGGAGCGCCACGAGCTGGTTCGGGCGCTGCGCCTGGGGGACATCGACGTGCTCGTCGGCATCAACCTGCTCCGCGAGGGGCTGGACATCCCCGAGGTGAGCCTCGTCGCCATCCTCGACGCCGACCAGGAGGGGTTCCTCCGCTCGGAGACGATGCTCGTCCAGACGATGGGGCGCGCCGCTCGCAACGTCAACGGCGAAGTCGTACTGTACGCCGACGACCACAGCGACGCGATGGACGCCGCCATCGAGGAGACCCAGCGCCGCCGGCGCATCCAGCAGCAGTACAACGAGGACCACGGCTTCACGCCGACGACCATCGAGAAGGAGGTCGGGGAGACGAACCTCCCCGGCGCGGCGACCGACACCGACGGGCTCGCCAGCGAGGACGGCCCAGCGGACGCGGAGGCCGCCGCCGCACGCATCCAGCGCCTCGAGGAGCGGATGCAGGAGGCCGCGAACAACCTCGAGTTCGAGCTCGCCGCCGACATCCGCGACCGCATCCGCGACCTCCGGACCGAGTTCGAGGCGCTTTCGGACCCGGAGGACGGCACCATCGAGCCAGAGGCGGACCCCGAGTTCTGACGCTTCTCGTCCGCCCGGTATCCGGAGAAATAAACCGCGGCGGCCCGTAGCGGTGGCCGATGACAGACGGGGACGGCGACTGGACACGACGCGGCATCCTCGCGACGGCCACGGCGGCGCTGCTCGCCGGCTGCCAGAGCGACGGCGGCGGGACGGAGATGTCGCCGTCGACAACGCGCGCCGGCACGACGGTCGCAACGACGGCGACGACGACAGAATCGACGGAGACGACGACGGGGACCGCGACGGAGCCCGCCTACCGGGTCGACCGGGACCTGTCGTTCGTCGAGACCGACGCGGGACCGCTCCGGCTGGACCTGTACCGCCCCCGGGACCGGACGGATGTCCCGTTCGTCGTGTTCGCCCACGGCGGCGGCTGGCTCCAGGGTGACAAGGGATTCAGGCCACTGTTCCCCATGCTCTGTGAGGCCGGTATCGCGGTCGCCGACGTCCAGTACCGGCTCGCACCGGGCGCACAGTTCCCCGTCCCCGTCCGTGACGTGGTCGCGGCGGTGACCTGGGTCCGTGCGAACGCCGCCGAGTACGGCATCGACCCTGTTCGTGGCGCGCTCGCGGGCTACTCCGCGGGCGCACACCTCGCCGCGCTCGTCGCCGTCGCACCTGACGTGCCGGCGTTCCGGCCCGACGTCAGGCCGGACCAGCCGGTCGCGGTCGACGCCCTCGTCGGGTTCAGCGGCATCTACGACCTCGCCGACTCCGAGTCGATGGAGAGCGCGCTCGTGCAGACGTTCGTCGGGTCCGAGGAGCCGGAGTCCACCTACGAGCGGGCCTCGCCCGTCTCTCACACCGACGCGGACGACCCACCAGCCCTGTTGCTCCACGGCACCGAGGACGGCGTGGTGCCGTACCGGTCCGCGACCCGGCTGCGCGACTCGCTGCGGGCCGCATCCGTCCCGGTCGAGCTGTTCACCGCCGAGGGGGCCGGCCACGGGCTCATCGACGCGCCGTCGTGGCAGTCGGAGTACGAACCGGCGCTCCGACGGTTCCTCCGGGACCGTCTCGCGGTCGCCGACTGACGGCGGCCACGCACTTCAGATTCTGAAACCGCGGCCCGAGATATTTCGGGATGGTGTGAGTACGTCGAACCACATGGCAGCGATACGAACCGACGACCTCACCAAGCGGTTCGGTGACGTCGTCGCCGTCGACGGCCTCGACCTGACCGTCGAGGAGGGGGAAGTGTTCGGCTTCCTCGGCCCGAACGGGGCCGGGAAGTCGACGACTATCAACGTGCTCCTCGGCTTCATCGAGCCCTCCAGTGGCGGTGCCGAGGTGCTCGGCGCGGACGTGACGACCCACTCCCGGGCCGTCCGCGAGCGCATCGGGCTGCTTCCCGAGGGGTACGGGCTGTACGAGAACTTGACCGGCCGGGAGCACCTCGTCTCCGCCATCGAGACGAAGGAGGCCGACGACGACCCGGACGAGCTGCTCGACCGGGTCGGCCTCGACCCCGAGGACGCCCGCCGGGCCGCCGGCGGGTACTCCAAGGGGATGCAACAGCGTCTCGGGCTCGCCATCGCGCTCGTCGGCGAGCCGGACCTGCTGGTGCTCGACGAGCCCTCCTCCGGGCTCGACCCGAAGGGTATCAAGCTCCTGCGGAACATCGTCCGCGAGGAGGCAGACCGCGGCGCGACGGTGTTCTTCTCCAGCCACATCCTCGACCAGGTGGAGAAGGTCTGCGACCGGGTCGGCATCATGGCCGAGGGCGAACTCGTCGCGCTGGACACGCTCGACGAGCTCCGCACCGAGATGGGGGTCGGTGGCGTCGTCGAGGCGACCGTGGACGCGGTCCCCGACCTGGAGCCGGTCCGTGCGGTCGACGGCGTGCGCGACGTGACCGCCACCGAGGACGTGGTCACGGTGACCTGTGGCGACCCCGCGGCGAAGATGCCGGCGCTCCGACGCATCGACGACGCCGCGACGGTCGAGGACATCGGCATCGAGACGACCTCGCTGGAGTCGCTGTTCGAGGAGTACACGAACGGCGAGCACGAGGCGGTCGCCGCACAGCCCGAGAAGGCGGCCCCGGTCACCGGAGGTGAGGACTGATGCGGCTGGCGACCATCGCCCGCGACGACTTCACGAACGCTCGCCGGTCGTCCATCGTGCTGGCCGTCATCGGCGTGTTCACCGTGCTCGTCGCGATGATATTCGCCTCGGAGTACGGCATCTACGACGAGCCCTACCGGACCCTGTTCGACGTGTCGGCGTTCGTCTCGTTCGTGTTCCCGCTGTTCCTCGCGCCGCTGGCCTACCTCTCCATCGCCGGCGACCGGATGGACGGCACCATCAAGTACGTCATGGGGCTGCCGAACAGCCGCGCGGAGTACTTCTTCGGGAAGTTCGTCTCGCGGCTGAGCGTCGCCACCGCCGCCGTCGTGCTGGGGATGTTCGTGTCGTTCGTCATCGCGTTCGCGACGTACGTCCAGGCCCCCAGCGTCGAGCGGTTCGCCGTCTTCACCGGCGTCACGCTCGCGTACACGGTGTCGTTCGTCAGCATCTTCGTCGCCATCTCCGCCGCCGCCTCCTCGCGGTCGCGGGCGATGTTCGGCGCGCTCGGCGCGTACTTCCTGTTCGTCGTGTTCTGGTTCGGGTTCTTCCCGGTCATCAACCTCGGGACCATCCTCGACACCGTCGAGAGCCTGCTGGGCGTGACCATCTCGGATAACACCCGGAGCTACGTGCAGCTCCTCTCGCCGGCGACGGCGTACCTCCAGTCGACTGAACCGGTGTACGCCGGCGTGTTCGACCAGTACCAGTCGTTCCAGATGAACTTCCAGCCGGGGAGCGACAAGCTGCACGACCAGACGTGGTTCGCCGTCCTCGTGATGCTGGCGTGGTCGGCCGTCTCGCTCGCCGTCGGCTACCTCTCGTTCCGTCGCTCCGAGCTGGGGTAGGCCGCCGCAGCCAGCTTCTCTTCGTCGTTTCGATGTCCGAACATTTTTCAGCTGCGCGCTGGATTTCGACCCATGGTAGTGGATTCACTGAAGTTCCCGACGAAGGGAGAGGACGGCCTGCTACGGGCTATCATCGGTGGTGGCCTGTTGCTCGCCTCGGGTATCATCCCGCTGCTCCCACAGCTCATCGTGAACGGGTACAGCCTCCAGTCGATGCGTGCCGGGGCCAGGAACAACCCGACGCCCCCCGAGTTCGAGGACTGGGAGGCCCTGCTGAAGGACGGAGCGATGATGTTCGGCGTCACCCTCGTCTACACACTGATACCGATGATGCTCCTGTTCGGGGTGTTCTTCGTCGGTATATTCGTGTTCTCCTTCGGCGCGGCAGCCGGGAGCGCGGCCGGTGAAGGCGGTGCCGCCGCCGGCGGCGGTATCGGTCTCATCGTCATGCTCGTCCTCGGCGGCATCGCGTTCCTCCTCCTCATGCTCGCGTACTACGTGATGCCTGCGGCGCTCGTCGGCGTCGCGACCGAGGAGGAGTTCATGGCGGCGTTCGACTTCGGCTCCGTCCGCGAGATCGCGTTCACCAGCGACTACTTCGTCGCGCTCGTCGTCGCGGCCATCGTGAACTTCCTCGCGCTCTTCGTCATCATCCCGCTGATGTTGCTGCTCGTGGGCTTCCCGCTCGCCTTCATCCTGCAGGCCGGTATCTTCCACTACCTCGGCACGGTCGCCCGCGACATCGCGACGACCGGGACCGGGCAGCCGAGAACCGACGACCCCCGCGCCGGCGACGCCTACTAGAGCCGCCGTCGCAGCTGTGCTGCGGTCTTCTCGCCGACGCCCTCGACCGCCAGTAGCTCGTCGACGCTCGCCTCGCGGACGTTCTCGACGCTGCCGAACCGCCCCAGCAGCCGCCGGCGCGTCTCGGGGCCGACCCCGGGCACGTCGTCCAACACCGTCGACACGTCGTCACGGACCGACTGGTGGTACTGCACCGCGAAGCGGTGGGCCTCGTCGCGCACCCGCTGGAGCAGGTGCAACTGCGGCGCGTCGCCGTCCCAGTCGTGGGTGCGGTCGGGGGTGACGACCAGCTCCTCTGCCTTCGCCAGCGCGATTGCGGGTACGTCCCAGTCCGCCGCTTCGAGCGCGTCCATGGCCGCGGAGAGCTGGCCCTCGCCGCCGTCGACGAGCAGGAGGTCGGGGTCGGGACGGTCGTCTCGGCCCGCGAGCGCGCGCTCGGCCCGCCAGCGCACGAGGGCGTGCATGTTCGCGTAGTCGTCGTTCGTCTCGTCGAGCTTCTTCCGCCGGTAGTCGGAGTTCTCCGCGCTCCCGTCGACGAAGCAGACGTTCGAGCCGACGACGGCTCTCCCCTGTGCGTGGCTCACGTCGAAGCCCTCGATGCGCGAGATGCGGCCGAGCCCGAGCTCGTCCGCGAGCGCGGCGGACTCGTCCCGGCGGCCGACGTTCCGGCGGGCGTTCTTCAGCGCCAGCTCGACCAGCTTCGCCTCACGCCCCGCGCCGGGCACTCGGATCGCAACGTCCGCGGCGTCCAGCCACGCCGCGACCTCCGCGTCGTCGTGGTGCTCGGGCAGCAGGATGGCGTCGGGCAGCGCCCGCTCCGCGTAGTACTGCACGAGGAACGCCGCGAGGACGGCCGGGACGGCGTCACCGGGCTCGTGGTTCGCGCCTTCTGGCGCGGCCATCGAGTGCCGGTCCCGCTCGACCAGCTGGCCGCCGTCGGCGTGGAGTCTCGCGACCGTCGCGTCGTCGCCCCGCAGCGCCACTCCGAGCACGTCGACCGAGCGCTCGTACTCGTCCCGGCCGCTGACGGCCTCCCCGCCGCTGCCGTGGAACGACTCGACGACTTCGAGCCGGTCCCGGAGGTTCGCCGCGCGCTCGAACGACTGGCTCTCGGCGGCCTGCTCCATCTCCCGGCGGAGCGGGTCGGCGAGGACGCCCGTCTCGCCGGCGAAGAACTGCTCGACCGACTCGACGTCGGCGACGTACTCCTCGGGGCCGATTTCACCCGTGCACGGCGCGGTACAGAGCTCCATCTCGTAGTCCAGACATGGCCGCTCGCGGCCAGCGAACTTGTGGTCCGAGCAGCCCCGGACGCCGAACGTCTCCCGGAGCGCCTTCACCACCGTCTCGACGGTGCCCATGCTCGTGTACGGGCCGAAGACGGTCGCACCCTCGTTCGGGTCCCGGGTCACCTCGATGCGGGGGAACTCGTGGTCGGTCAGCTGCACCAGCGGGTACGACTTGTCGTCCTTCAGCCGCACGTTGTACCGCGGCTGGTGACGCTTGATGAGGTTCGCCTCCAGCAGCAGCGCCTGCGTCTCGGTGTCGGTGACGGCCACGTCGAGGTCGTCCGCGCGCTCGACCATCCCCGCGATGCGCCCCGACCGCGGGTCCGCGTAGGAACGGACCCGAGATCGCAGGTCCACCGCCTTCCCGACGTACAGCACCGTGTCGCCCTCGAGGAACTGGTAGACCCCCGGCTCCGTCGGGAGGCCGCTCGCGTGGGACTGGAGCGTCTGCGCGTCCATCGGTTCTGTTCGGGCTAGGTGGCGGGGCGGCATGGGGGTTACGTCTGCAGGTGCGGGTTCGGCGTATCGACGCCGGGGTTTAGATATATTGTAACCTCCACGCCGGCATCGTCCAACCAGCCGGGTGGCGCGCGGCTGGGGAGCGTGCCGAGCGCAGCGAGGCCGCGAGCCATCCGCGCGAGGGACGAGGAGCGTGGTTCGAGAGAGCGAAGCTCTCTCGTCATTGCCGGACTACGTCCGGCAGGCAGCCAGAAATCCATGATTTCTGGCTACATCACGAAAATCTTCGATTTTCGAACGACAGCGCCAGCGAGCACCGGAGTCGGATGGGGAGGATTGAGGTGCGGTGCGGTCGCGGTCGGGTGTCCCCGTGAGCGAGCCTGCGAGCGAATGGGGGCTCGTCGGACCGAAGGTCCGACGGTGGGACTGAAAGGGGCGACGTGCTCGTCGAGCGAGACGAGGCAAGGACCGCAGCGGAGTGAGGACCGTGGTTCGAAAGACGCCTTCGGCGTCTTTCGTCATCACGAGAGAGCGAAGCTCTCTCGAACGACAGCGAGTCGCAGCCGACGAGCACGTCGGGGCTTTCTGGTTGTAGGAGCCGGTGTGCTATCCCCGGGCAAGCGGGGCTTTCTGGCTGTTCGAGTCACCAGCAACAGCACTCACGAGAACGTGTCGGTCAACAGAAACGCAACCTCACAGCTCCGTCTCACGCAGCTCCAGCTCGGCCACCACCTGATACGGGTGCTGCTCCTTCCGGATGCCGTCCAGAATCGCGAACGCGTCGCCCGGGGTGAGGAAGTGCTCGCACACCACCCGTCCGAGCGGCGTCGGCTCGAAGCCGTCGATGAAGCCGTACTCCAGCAGCTTGCCGACGGCGTGTTTCGTGGGGATGTCGCCGAGCATCCGGTCGTTGAGCGCCTTCGCGGACTTGCCGGCGACCGCGACGTTCGCCAGCGTCTCCTCGACGGCGGCGTCCTCGTCGTACCGGGTGATGACGGGCTCCATCTCGCCCTTGAGCAGCTTGAACGCGACCTCGTCCTCGGACATCTCCATGGAGTTGTGGTAGGTGCACTCGGGCTCGACGAGCATGTACACCTTCCCGCGGTCGTGGTAGTCCGGGCGGCCGGCGCGGCCGAGCATCTGGCTGAACTCCTGCACGGAGAGCCACTCGATGCCCATCGCGAGCGAGTCGAAGATGACCTGCGAGGCGGGGAAGTCGACACCCGCCGCCAGGGCCGCTGTCGTGACGACCGCCGAGATGTCCTGGTCGCCGAACATGCGCTCGACCTTCTTCCGGCGGCCGTAGTCCAGGCCGGCGTGGTAGGGAGCGGCGCTGTACTCGAGCTTGCGGGAGATCTCGTGACAGCGCCGGCGCGAGTTGGTGAAGATGATGGTCTGGCCACGATAGCCCTTCGAGGACTCGCGGTCGAACTCCCGTTTGACGAGGCGGTTGATGATGCGGGGCTTCTCGCGCCCGTCGGCGAAGGTGACGTGGCGCTCGATTGGCACCGGCCGTTCCTCGAACTCGATGAGCTTCGCGCGGAGTCCCGTCGCCAGTTCGGTGGGGTTGCCGACGGTCGCGGAGAGGTACACCCACTGCGCGCCGTCGTAGCTCGACCGCTGCTGCTGGCGCTGCTGGCTGTAGTGCTTCAGCCGGGAGATGAGTCCGTCGAGGCGGTGCCCCCGGCCCTCCTCCTTCAGCGTGTGGACCTCGTCGATGACGACGGTGCCGATGTCGCCGAGGTCCTTCCCGGTCCGCAGCGCGTGGTCGATGCCCTCGTACGTGCCGACGATGACGTCGGCCGAGGGGTCGAACCGGGAGCCGGAGTCGTTGACGCGGCTGGCCCCGACCCGGATGGTGACGTCGACGAGGTCGCCGTACTCGTCCGCGAAGTCCTCGTGCTTCTGGTTGGCGAGGGCGACGAGCGGGACGAGGAAGAGCATCTTCCCCTTCCCGTCGAGGACGTTCTGGAGCCCGGCGAGCTCGCCGATGAGCGTCTTTCCGGTCGCCGTCGCGCTGACGACCAGCTGGTCGTCGCCCATCCCGCGTGGGCCGTCGCCATCGTGCTCGCCGAACAGGCCGTTCTCGACGGCGAGGCTCTGGACGGGTAGCAGGGTGTCGAACCGCTGGTCGAGCAGGCCCTGCAGCTTCGGGTGCAGACCGAGGTCGTCGACCGGGACGAGGTCGATGTCCTCCGTCGTCGCCGATATCTCGTCGAACTTCGTCAGGTCCGGGTCGAGTTCGCCCTTGAGCAGGTTGCTGATGCGCTCTAAATCCTGTACCTCGATGAGGAGGTCCTCCAGTCGCTCCTTCGCGTCGCTGGTGAACTCGCCGTGGTAGGCCAGCTCCTTCTCCAGCTCGCGACGGGCGCAGTCGGTGCAGATCCAGTCCGTACCGTCCTTGACGGCCGTGTCCGTCGTGATGGGCGAGTACCGACCGGCGGAGGCGCAGTAGCGACAGGTCCGGACGACCTTCGCGTCGAGCTGGTAGCCGTCGAGCATCGCCTGGAGCTCCTCGCGGGCGCGGTCGGAGGTCTGCTCGGAGATACGGATTCGCTCGGCGCGACGTGCAATCTCGACGAACTCCTCGGGGCTGCGCGGCTCCTCGCTGGAGTCGCGGACGAGCCGGAACTTGCCCGGACGGGGACCCGCGTTCGTCTCCTTGAGTTCGAGCTTCGCACGGAAGACGCGCTCGCCGTCGCGCTCGACGACCGCGAGGTAGTTCCTGCCGGCCTCGTGGAGGAACAGAGTGTCGACGCGCTGGACCTGTCGTGACACGCGAATCGGTACGAGAGCCGGGTATTTCAGGGGTTCGGAACTTCGTCGGGCCCGCGGCGGAACCCGTTACTCCTGGAGCTGTATCTCGTCGTCGCCGTTGGGCACCGCACAGAGGAACGCACCCTGTTCGTCGCCCTCGTTGCGGTACCAGTGGACGGTCCCGGCCGGAATCAGCAGGGAGTCGCCGGCGGAGACGACGTGTTCCTCGCCGCCGATACCTACGACGTACTCACCCGCCAGCACGTACTGCTCGTGCTCGACCGCGTTCGTGTGCTTTGGCACCTCGGCATCGGGGTCGAGGGTGAACCGTCGGATGGCGAAGTTGGGTGCGCCGTCGTCGGCGTCGACGAGCACACCCTTCGAGAGACCGTCGGCGGCGTCGACTGGCTCGTACGATACGTCCTCGCTCCGGCGGACGACCGGTGTCTGCTCGGACATACGCGACGGTAGGACCGACTGGCACTTAACGGGTTCCGACCACCGACCGACGGCCGTCGTCACCCAATTTAAGAGTGGTCGGTGGCTACTCGATAGCATGCGAAGCTTCAGGATCGGGTCGGTGTTCGGCATCCCCATCAAGCTGGACCTGACGTTCCTGCTGGTGCTGCCGCTCTTTGCGTTCCTCATCCAGCAGCAGGTCGGCTCCGTGACGGACCTCCTCAACGAGACGATGGGGGCGAACCTGCCGGTCGACCCGCTGGTGGCGGGCTGGATGCCGTGGGTGCTCGGGTTCGCGGTCGCCATCGGCCTGTTCGTCGGTGTCGTGCTCCACGAGCTCGGGCACTCGGTCGTCGCGATGCGGTACGGCTTCCCCATCGACTCCATCACGCTCTGGATATTCGGCGGCATCGCCTCCCTCTCGGAGATGCCCGAGGACTGGAAGCAGGAGCTCCAGATCGCCATCGCCGGGCCGGTCGTCTCCATCGCCATCGGGGCGATCTCCTACGGCGCGTTCCTGGCCGTTCCCACGAGCCTGCCGTCGGCACGGTTCGTGCTCGGCTACCTCGCGCTGATGAACGTCGCGCTCGCGCTGTTCAACATGCTGCCCGGCTTCCCGATGGACGGCGGCCGAGTCCTCCGTGCGCTGCTCGCCCGCACCCGACCGTACGCGAAGGCCACGCAGATGGCCGCCGAGGTCGGGAAGGTGTTCGCGCTCCTGCTCGGACTGTTTGGGCTGCTCAACTTCGAGTGGCTGCTCATCGGTATCGCCTTCTTCATCTACATCGGTGCGTCCTCCGAGGCCCAGCAGGTCGTGATGAAGGCCGCCTTCGAGGGGGTGACCGTGCGGGACGTGATGACGCCCGGTCCCGACCTGCACACCGTCACGCCAGAGACCAGCGTCTCGGAGCTGATGTCGCGGATGTTCTCCGAGCGCCACACCGGCTATCCGGTCATGGACGACGGCGGCCTCGTCGGCCTCGTCACGCTGGAGGACGCCCGCGGCGTCAAGGCCGTCGAGCGCGACGCCTACACCGTCGAGGAGATAATGACACGGGAGCTCCACACCATCACCCCCGACGCCGACGCGATGGAGGCCCTCCAGACGATGCAGTCGAAGAGCGTCGGTCGGTTGCTCGTCGTCCGTGGTGACGACCTCGTCGGCCTCATCTCGCGCTCGGACCTGATGACGGCGTTCGACGTCGTCCAGGAGACCGGCTCGGTCGAACCGAGTCCACGGACGCCCGCCCGGGAGACGTAAGGCGGAGTGACTAGTCATCCTCGCGCTCGGTGATAGTTACTCGCCCCGGTGGATGCGTGATATACCAACGTGTACGCTTATTATTGGCAGAAAGACACCCATACTGGGGGGAAACACCGAGTGACACGAGGAGGGACACGTATCCGAGCGTTGGTCGCCGACAACTACCGGACACTGCTGGTCGTCTGTCTCGTCGCGAGCGCGGTCGCCGGTGTCGTCGCTGCCGATGCGGTACAGCCACAGTCGACGACGGTCACGGACGAGCGAACGCTGTACGAACCGAGTGCAGCCGTCAGCCACGGCGCGGACGTCGTCACGAAGACACCCGTCTACGACCGCGAGCGACTCGAGAACCGACCCGTGTACTTCGCGAACGTGTCGCCGGTCATCTCGGGCACCGTCACCGTCGGGCACCAGGGCGACGCGACGCTGAACACGACCGTCGAGACGGCGGTGGTCCTGCGCGCCGTCGGCGAGAGCGACGGGTCGGGCGCTGGCGACGGACAGCGCACCGAGACGACCGTCTACTGGGAGCGGACGGTCGCCCGGAACACCACCAGTGCGACGCTCGACGGCGGCGAACAGCTCCGGGTCCCGTACGCCGTCAACGCCACCGCGCTGTTCGACCGCGTCGACGCCATCCAGCGCGCGCTCGACAGCAGCGCCGGCGAGACGCAGGTGTTCCTCCTGGCGACGGTCCACCGGCGCGGGCAGGTCGCCGGACGGACGGTCGACCAGTCCGAGGAACTCCGCGTCCGGTTCACCGGTGACGGGACCGCCGTCCGCGTCGAGCCGACAGGTCTCGATGCGAGCCCGGTCACCGTCACCGAACGGCGGCGCGTCACCGAGCGGCCGGACGGCCCCGTCGTCGCTGCGTCGCTCGTCGGCACGGGCGCCGTCTGGCTACTCACGTTCGCTCTCGTGAGCGTGGGTGTCGCGGTTCGCTACCGTGACGTGCGCATCGAACCCACCGCTCCAGAGCGGGCCAGGGCGCAGTTCGAGAGCGAGCGCGAGGAGTTCTCGGAGTGGATCACCGTCGGCGCGGTCCCCGACGCGGTGCGGTCACGGACCGTCGTCGAGGTGGACTCGCTCACCGGGCTCGTGGACGTGGCCATCGACACGGACTCCCGGGTCATCGAGTCGGGCGACGACGGCCGGTTCTACGTCCCGGACGGCGAGCTCTGCTACGTGTACGACCCGCCGCCGGAGCCGACCGCCGGCGACGTGCTCGCCCCGGAGGACGTCGAGGCGCCCGACGAGACCGAACGCACCTTCGAGTTCCCCGACTCCGACTCCGACGGCTCGGTACTGCCCGCCGACGGAACCCGGAACGACGACTCCGACGACGACACCGGAGCCGGAACCGCGACGGCGGCCGCCGGTCCGGCGGGAGCCGGGGACGACGAACCCACCGTGGCTCCGGAGGAGGACGACTGAGGCTCTCTGCCGCCGGCGTTCCCGTCGTAACCGCCGCTGTCCGTCTTCGTCTCCTTCTGGCGCGGGTTCCGCGGTCGTCCTCCGGCCGGCCCCCGGCCGGTCGACGAGGACCCGGCCACGGCGACGGCGACGTAGCCGTGACTGCTGAGACGAGGCCGGGACTCAATGCGTCTTACTTCGAGGTTGGACGGTGCATGTCTGGTGTCGCTCACGAAGAGAACGGGCAAGACCGCGAGAATCGAACCTCACTCGCAGCCTCGCGGTGCTCGGCTGCTCCCTGGTTCGATTCTCTTCGACGGACGTTCGTCTGCTCACGTTCGTTCGCAGACAGAAAGTCCGGGTGCGAGAATCGAACCCGCGTCTCAGCCTCCACAAGGCTGAAGGATAGTCCACTACCCTAACCCGGACACTTGCACCAGAACGTACCCGGGTCGAACTCAAATACGTTACGACTCGATAGAGGCTCCGTCATGCGGTGTCACGGTCCGAACCGCGACGTTTTTGCCCGTCACGACCCTAACGTGGGCCAAGCGTGGCCATCACGGACAAGATCTACGTCAAGAACCACCGGCAGCTGAGCTCCCAGCTGGACACGAACATCCCCAAGGGCGTGTTCAAGGGGGCGACGCTGGACATGCTGTTCAACGGTGGTGAGGCGCTGGACAAGCTCGACGAGACGACCCGCGAGCGCGTCCTCGACTTCTCGAAGGACTTCATGGACTGTGGCTGTGACAACAGCCCGTACTGTGGCCACCCGGAGGAGAAGTTCGTCCGGTACCTGCTGGAACTCCGGGCGCAGGGCCTTCGCCCGTCGGCCATCGTCGACGTGATGGGTGACGACTACATGGTGTACGCCTACGAGGGTGACATCCTCTCGTTCCTCGACAACTCCGTCCGCACGCTGGAGGCGATGGAGGAGCTCGCCCGCGTCGATGGCAACGAGGAGGCCCGGAAGGCCGCGAAACGGGAGAAGGAGACGCTGTCGGGTTAGCCGAGCTGGTACGGTTCGTCGTCCTCGTCCTCGGCCCCGTCGAGGTCCTCGAGGTGGATGACCTCCTGGTCGTTCTCGTCGTCGACGCGCTCGCGGAGGTAGGTGACGTACTGCTTGTACTCGTCGAGCTGCTCGCGCAGGTGGTCGGCTTCGAGTTCGAGGCGCTCGTGCTCGCGGACGAAGCTCTTCGGCACCTCGACCTTCGGCGGCCACGCCTCGTCGACCGGTTCGTCGTCGGGGGCCTCGTGCTCGGGCACCACCGCGACCTGCCCGTCGTGGGCGACGAGCATGTCGACGTAGTCGCGGAACACCGCCGACAGCGAGAGGTCGCGCTCCTCGGCGATCTCCTGCAGCGTCTCGAACGCGTCCTCGTTGACGCGGAACGAGACCGTCTTGTTCTTGTTGCCCATGCTACCCGTAACTGTCACACAGGCACTTCAACGTTCGTCAGACGGTCCGTGGATGCCCGAACGGACCGACCGACTCCGAATCGGTTTTGTTCGTTCCCTTGAGACGTGAAGGCATGTTGCTGTCTCGAGGCGTCCCGGTCGCCGCCACGCTCGTCGGGTCTACCGCCCTCGCCGTCGCGCTCCACGGCCGACGGCGGGACCACCGGTCGTCCACCCCAGTCGCGCTGCTCGTCGCCGCGGTCCTCGGCCTCGCTGCGACGCAGACGCTGCAAGGGTACGTCGGCCAGGTCGGGACGGCGGTGGTACTGAGCAACGTCGGCGTGCTCTGCCTCCACGTCGCCGTCGTCGCCTGGTTCTGGGACGCCGTCGACCGCCGTGAGTCCATCCCGTCGTCGAGTGCCGCCGTGGTCGCCGTCCCGTTCGTCGTCGCCCAGGGCCTGGTCTGGACGACGTCGCTGTACTGGACGCAGTACGAACTCGTGAACTACGGGGGAATGACGGTTCTGGGTGGGGAGTCCGGTCCGGCGTACCTCCCGGTTGTGGCGCTCGTCTACCTGACGGTACTCGCCGGGGCGGCGGTCCACGCCTTCGGGCTCCTGAAACGGGACGTCGGAAGCGGGGTGGCGGCCGGCGGCACCGTGTTCATCCTCCTCGGAACCGTCGTCGGCCTCGTCGGCGGCGGTCCGTACGCATCGACCCTGGGGACGTCGTTCTGGGCGCTCGTGACTGCCGTCTCGCTCGAAGTCGACTGAGAGAGCCGCCGGTTTCAGGCCGTCGCTTCCGGCTCGTCCTCGGCGACGCCGTCGAGGCTCTCGAGTGCGGTCAGGACCTCCTCGCGGTAGCTGTCGAGCAGGCTCGCGTCGTAGCGCTCGGTCGCCATCGCGGCGTACTCGTTGGTCTCGTCGTCGTACGCCTCGACGCGGTCGAGCGTGCGCTCGGCCGTCTCGACGACCCAGCGGTCACGCGTCGCCTCGTCGACGGCGGTGATGGATTCGGGCCGCAACGAGACGTTGACGCTGCCGTCGTCGGTCTCGAACGTCCGGGGCTTGCCGACGACCGAGACGTACGCCGGCGGCTCCGTGTCCCGCAGGAACGCCGCCGCCTCGGGCTGGTACTGCCCGGCGTAGATGAAGAACGTGCCCGTGGGGTCGACCACGCGGCCGCGCCAGTACTCCGAGTCGTCGCCGATGTCCTCGGTCTCGGTGAGCGTCCCGACGACGAACACGCGGTTCGCACGGTCGCCCGTCGGCAGGAGCGCGAAGTTCGGGGCGCGCTCCTCGTCGGACTCCTTGAACGTGTACGTCGCGTCGTTGAACTCGCGTGCGAAGACGCGCTTGGCGACCTCGCGGGTGGGTGCCTGGCTCATGTCACATCGACCTCGCTCGGATGAGCGTCGACTCGGTGTCCGGACGCTCGGTCAGTTCCTCGACGTCGTCGGCCAGCACGTAGCGGCCGAACGTCGGGCCCGTCACGCGGTAGTACACTCCCATGACCTCGTCGCGGATCTCGTCGGCGACGACGGTCGTGTCGAGTGCGTCCATCGCCATGTCCTTGGCCTCCTCCAGCGAGATGTCCGCGACGTCCTCCGTCGCGGCCTCGTTGAAGATGACCTCGTGGGCGTCGACGCCGTCGTCGACGACCGCCTTGATGCGCAGGTCGAAGGTGCCCTCGACCTCGCCGTGTTCCGCACAGCGGCCGTTCTGGAGCACGCGCGTGCAGTCCTCCTCCGGACAGCGCTTGATGAGGCCCGAGCCGGACTGGATGTCGACGAGCGCGCCCTCGATGGTCACGTCGTCGTCGCCGACCTCGATCTCCTCGTCGAGCTCCTCGATGGTCGTGGTCCGGTTGAGCTTCACGGAGTACTGGCCCTCGTACTCGTCGGTGACGACGTTCGAGAGGCGGTACACCGCGCCCTCCTCGAGCTCGGGGAGCTCCGAGGTCTCGAAGGAGACGAACTTCTTGGTGCCGGACTCGTCGCCGACCAGCCCGACCTGGGCGATGGAGTCGGAGCGGGGCTCCCAGAGCTGGGTGACCTTCACTGTCAGGTCGACCCACTGCTCGTCCTGGTCGATGTCGCCCAGTTCGACCTCGTCGCTGGAGCCGCCCGCGAGCTCGTCGCGGTCGACGCCAGTCTCGTCGACGTAGTGGCTCCGGACGCTGCGCTTGGCCTCGTCCATCGGCACCTTGAACTCGTCGACCAGTCGTTCCAGTCGTTCCTCGATCTCGTCGACGGACACGTCGGCGTGTCCGGAGAACTGTTCGTGTAAGTCTTCGGCGTGCTGTCGCACATCGGTCATGGTTGGCTCTGTCTCCGCGTGTGTTCAGTGGGAGACGTATCGACGTTGGGGCGCGATGGTATTTAAACTGTGCCAAGCGCGGTGAAAGTGAAAGCGCCCTCCGAGGGTGAAACGACGGTCGCTGGCCGTGAAACCCCTGTATTCGTCGCTCAGGTCCAGGCGGAGGTGGACGACCGACGCGACTTTGTGGCCCGCCCCGCTACGCTCGGGCATGTCAACGGGTCCGTGCCGACCCCGCATCCGAACGCCCGCCATCGGGCGGTGGTCCCGGTGAGCGACGGCCCCGACTCCGGCATCGGCGGCTATCTCCGCCGGGCCATCCGCTCGGCCGGCCGGCAGTACGAGCAGTCCCGCGAGCAGTTCACCACGGGCCGGACGGTGACCCGGCTCCCGGCCGACGAGCACGGCCGCGCGAAGATCGTCTGCCGCCGCCACGCCGACAAGCGCGCCGTCATGCTCTCGGAGGACGGCGTCCCGCCGTGTTTCGACGCCGAGAACCGCGACTGCCAGGGCTGTCTGGAGGACATCCGTGAGGGAGTGATCGAGACGTGGTGACGACGGTCGCGCTGGTGCTCGCCGGCGGCACCGGCACCCGGCTCTACCCCGCCAGCAGGGCCGACCGGCCGAAGCAGTTCCTCGACTTCGGCGGCGACGGCTCGCTGCTCGCCAGCACGGTCGACCGCGTCGCCTTCGCCGACGAGACGTACGTCCTCACCGGCGAGCGCTACGCGGACGCGGTCCGGGAGCACGCCCCCCGCGCCGGCGTGCTGGTCGAACCCGCGGGGAAGGATACGGGACCGGCGCTCGCCTACGCCGCCCGCCGCATCCGCGAGCAGGTCGACGACGCCGTGCTCGTCTGCGTGCCCAGCGACCACCACGTCGACGGCGACTTCGCCAGCGTCGCCGCACACGCCTGCGACGTTGCGGTCGGGACGGATGGGCTGGTGACGATGGGCGTCGAACCGACCAGGCCGGCGACGGGCTACGGCTACATCGAACCCGAGGGACGCTTCGAGGACGGCGGCGACGCCGACACCGACGACGGCGTCGCACCCGTCGCCTCCTTCCGCGAGAAACCCGACGCCGAGACCGCCCGCGAACTCGTCGACGCGGGCTGTCTCTGGAACGCCGGCATCTTCGCGTGGACGCCCGACGCCTTCCTCCGGGAGTGTCGGAACACGCCGCTTACACCCATCGTGACGGCCGACGACCCGGCCGAGGGCTTCGCCCGCGCCGAGGCCGTCAGCGTGGACTACGCCGTGCTCGAACGCACCGACGACGCATACGTCGTCCCCGCGACGTTCGACTGGGACGACCTCGGGGCGTGGGACGCGCTGGAACGGCTCACTGACGCCGGCCTCGGTGTCGAGGAGCGGGACGGGAACGCGGTGCTCGGTGACGGACTCACAAGCGACGCGTCGGGCAACGTCGTCGCGGGCGACAAGCACGTCTCGCTCGTCGGCGTTGACGACCTGGTCGTCGCCGCGTTCGACGACCGGGTGTTGGTGGTGCCGAAGGACGAGGCCCAGCGAGTGCGGGAGGTCGTGAGCGAACTGCGCGAGGAGAACCTGTTCTGACTCAGCTCCGCAGCCGCCCCCCGTCCACCGGCACCGACGCCCCGTTCACGAAGCTCGCCCGGTCCGACGCCAGGAACGCGACCACGTCGCCGAGCTCGTCGGGGTCGCCGATACGGCCCATCGGGATGCCGTCGGCCCAGTCCACCAGCCCCGCCTCGTAGCTGCTGTACTCGCCGCGTTCGAGGCTCTGCTCGACCAGCTCCTCGATGCGACTCGTCTCGTGGGCCGCCGGCAGGACGACGTTCGCCCGTACGTCGGGTGCCCACTCCCGGGCGACGGTCTTGGCGACGCCGACGACCGCCCGGCGTACGCCGTTCGAGAGCACCAGCCCGTCGATTGCCTCCTGCACGCTGGTGGAGGTGATGGCGGTCCAGGTCCCGCCGTCGTCGGCCGCGAGGTGGGGGTGGGCCTCCTTGAGTGTCCAGACGGCGCTCATCACGAGCAGGTCGTACGCCTCGTAGAAGTCCTGGTCCGTCATGTCGAGGAACGGGCCCGAGCGCGGGCCGCCGGCGGAGGTGACGAGATGGTCCAGTCCGCCGAACTCCTCGACCGTCGCCTCCACGAGTGCGGCGATGTCCTTCGGGTCGGTGATGTCGGCCTCCAGCGCGAGCACGTCGCCCGCCAGTCCTTCGAACTCCGCCTCGGCGTCGGCCAGCCGGTCGGGGTCCCGGCCGCAGATGGTGACGTTCGCGCCCTCGCGGGCCAGTGCCGTCGCGCTCGCGTTGCCGAGGCCGGCCGAACTCGCCGTGACCAGTGCCGCGTCGCCGTCGAGATGCAGGTCCATGGACGGGGAGACGTGCGCCGCGGACTAAGCGTTGGGGACGGCGGAAAACCCGAGTTGTCTCTGCGTCTCGACTATCGACCAGCCGACTGGCGCGCGGCTGGCGAGACTGCGCGACTGCAGGGAGCGTGTCGAGCCATCCGCGCGAGCGAATCGGCTGGGGAGGCGTGAGGTGCGGTGCGGTCGCGGTTGGGTGTCCCCGTGAGCGAGCCTGCGAGCGAACGGGGGCTCGTCGGAGCTTGCTCCGACGGTGGGACTGAAAGGAGCGAGTGTCTCGACGACGGCGGACGACGCAAGCACCGCAGGAACGAGGAGCGCAGTGAGTCCACCGAGTCGAGACACTCGGGGCTTTCTGGCTGTTGGTGGTCCCAGAGTATCCCACGACTATCGGGGCTTTCTGGCTGTTGGTGGTCCCAGAGTATCCCACGACTATCGGG
>NZ_FNIA01000005.1 GCF_900103505.1 Haloarchaeobius iranensis | reverse complement strand
CCTGCGGAGCCTCGCCGCCGACAAGGGCTACGACGATATGGGTTTCCGCGAGGAGCTTCGCGCAGAAGGCGTTCGACCGCTGATCAAGCATCGCGTCTTCGCACCGTACGACCACGCGCACAACGCCCGGATCGACGATGACCTCTACAACCAGCGGTCGGTGTGTGAGACGGTGAATTCGGTGATTAAGCGCTCGTACGGCTCCGCCGTCCGAGCGCGAGCGTGGTATCGCCAGTTTCGTGAAATTGTGCTCGCCGCCGCAGTCTACAACGTCGAACAAGCCGTGAAACAGTGAATCCCGTCGCCCTCTGCGGATTCAATGAAGCCCAACCAGACTAAAATTGCCGGGGTAGTATTCGACATTGTACGAGAGGTTTTCATATGAAACAGTCACTGAACGGTTCTCCAGCGGACCACTCTCGTTACTCTTTCCCTCAGCATCGACAGCTGCGACTCCAGTGAATGACGTCGATACTATCAATAGAAGTAGGCCCATCTCTTGCCGCATCAACAAGACCCTACGGGGGTGTATTCTTTGTTCTCACTACACATTACATCAATAACCCTATGTAATGGAGGGCAATCCACAGTGTTTTTTCGGTATGCAAACAGGCCCATGCTATTCTATCCCGCCCCACTGTATTTAAATTTCCACTTTCCACTTTGATTTTTATCCTTGCGATTTGTATTGTGCTGTTTAGGGGCCCTGTCCTGACCAAGGCCTACCAACGGTTTTCCCGACACAGGAACAAGCAGTTGCGTGAACCTCGACCCCGTCACGCTCGCCGGCGAGTACGTCCGCCTGGAGCCGCTCGACCCCGACGAACACCTCGACGACCTGACTGCCGCCGGGAGTGACGAGCGTATCTTCCGGTGGTTCGCGGACGCCTACGCCACGCCCGGGAAGATGCGCGAGTTCGTCGAGACCGCGCTGGAGTCCCAGGCGGACGGCGACGCGCTCCCGTTCGCGACCGTCCGCCAGGACACCGGCGAGGCCGTCGGCTCGACGCGGTTCTGCAACATCCGGCCGGCGAACCGGAGCGTCGAGATCGGTTGGACGTGGCTCGCCCCCGACGAGTGGCGGACCGCCGCGAACACCGAGGCGAAGCTGCTGCAGCTCCGGCACGCGTTCGAGGAGTGGGACTGCGTCCGCGTCGAGTTCGAGACCGCCGCGGGCAACGAGCGATCGCGTGAGGCCCTCGAACGCATCGGTGCCGTCGAGGAGGGCATCCTCCGCAGACACATGCTCATCCACGGCGAGCCACGGGACAGCGCCTACTACAGCATCCTCGACTCGGAGTGGCCCGACGTGGAACGCGACCTCGAGGCGAAGCTGGACCGGTGACGGACCCCGGAGTCAGGAGTCGCCGGTGTTCGGGTCCTCGAACGTGCCCTCGACGTACACCATCCGCCCGTCGATTGTCACCGAGCTGGAGGAAGCCTCCCCGCCGAGTGCGGCCTCGATGTCGGCCTTCGCGTCGACCTCGCTCTCGCTCTCGTACAGGATGGCGACGGTGGAGTCGAGCTGGTCGGTCGAGAACGACGCGCTCGTCGCGCCGCCGACGGCGTTGCCGCTGAGGTCGAGGTCGCTGAAGCTGGCGAGGCCGCTCGTGCCGCCGCCGGCGCCAGCGCCACCGATCTCGAACAGACCGCCATCGGATCTGTAGGCGACGCCCATGATCCCGCGGTTCGGGAGCGCCGTGACGAGCGAATCGTAGTCGTCGGAGCCCGACCGGAACCGGTCGGTGTTCCCGCCGTTCGCGTCGACGAGTCGCCGGGTTCGTGCCATCGGGTCCGCGACGGTCTGGCCGCCCCGGACCACGACGACGGCGTCGCCGGAGACCGCGATGACCGTGCCGTCGCTCCCCGAGCCGCTGCGGTAGAACGTGTAGCCCGCGTTGGAGTCGGCCTCCTGGCCACCGGCCCCGGACACCGACGACCCGACGGTCTCGGCGTCGAACGACCCCTCGAGGACGATGCCGTTGTCGACGAAGTGCGCCCGCTGGGCCGAGCCGTCCTCCTGGACGAGCGACGAGAGGCCGGTCTGGGCCAGTCCGAACCCGAGCCCCAGCGCCGCGGCGAAGAGGTACGTCGCCGGGATGCCCGCCAGCGGGTCGCCCCCGACGTTCGACGAGGTTTCGGTCTGCGTCTGGGTCTCCTCGTCCTGGTTCTGGAGGGTCCGGTACACCGCGAGGTCGAGCGTGAAGGCGTTCACCGGCTCGCTCACGCCGGCGGCCACCCAGGAGTCGTAGGTCGCGCGGTCGCCGCTGGGCGTGCCGCCACCGCCGCCCGTGAGGCTGCTACAGCCCGACAGTGTGGTCATCGCCGTCGCCCCCGCGACCCCCGCTACCTGCAGAAAGCGTCGTCGTTCCATCGTGTCCCGGCAAACAGTATCAGCACACTAATAGATTGTGAAGTGGATACTTTCGGCCAGCTCATCTGGCACTACTTCCGCTCACAACGTGTCGAGCACGCCGAGGACGCGCTCCTCGTTCTCGCGGCCGGGGTCGTGCTCGCTGCCGTCGCGGTCCGACGCCAGGTGGTCGTCGGCAGCGGCCTGCATCGCCTCGTCGACGGGCGTCGACTCCCAGCCCAGCGCGGCGAGCTTGTTCGTGTCGAGCACGTGCGGGTAGTCGCGATAGAGGACGTAGTCGTCGAGCGAGAGGTCGCCGATGGCCAGCTCGCGCTCGGAGGCGTGGACGACCTCGACGTCGGCGTCCAGCGCGTCGGCGACGAGTTCGACCATCTCCTCCAGCGTGACCAGGCGCCGGTCGCCGACGTTGTACGCTTCGCCGGGCTCGCCCGCCTCGGCGACGACCCGGAGCGCGCTCGCGACGTCCTCGACGTACGCCCGGTGCCAGACGTTCGTCCCGTCGCCGGGGACGACGACCCGGTCGTGGTTCCGCACGCGGTCGATCCAGAAGTCCAGCCGCTCGGTGTAGTCGTGCGGCCCGTAGACGATGCAGGGGCGGACCGCCATCGCGTTCACGCCGTCCTCGGCGGCCGCGAAGATGGCCCGGTCGCCCTCCGCCTTCCGCGGGCCGTAGCTCTCGCTCGAGTCGTCCGTCGCCTGCTCCTCGGTGCAGTCACAGAGCGCCGTCTCGTCCTCCCGTTTCGGCATGACCTCCGCGCCGTAGGCCGAGCCAGAGGAGATGTAGACGTAGGCGTCCACGTCGTCGAAGATGCGACACGCCGTGCGGACGTCCCGGGGGTAGTACGCCACGCAGTCCACGACGACGTCGGGCTCGACCTCGCGTGCCGCGCCGGCGAGTTCGGCGTCGTCGGTCCGGTCGCCCTGCACGTGGCTCGCCCGGTCGTCGTCCGCGAACGGGTTGTCGTGGGTCCCCCGATTGAAGACCGTGACCTCGTAGCCGTGGTCGAGGAACTCCGCCACCGTGTGTCGGCCGATGAACCGCGTGCCGCCGATGATGAGTGCCGTCTCCATGTGCGGTGCGAGGGTCGGTCGGGGGATGAACGTGGTGATTCCGGGTCCGTGTTACCGGGGCCTGCCGGGTGCGGCCATCCAGGAATCAGGACCGGGGCGGGCAGGGCGGCCGACGGCTAGTCGTCGCTCGACGCGAACCTGGTCGCCCCTGCCTCCGCGACGGCGGTGGCGCTCTCGGGGAGCTCCTCGCGCACGTCGGCAGCGTCTTCCTCGGAGAGGACGCGCTCGTAGGCGTCGGGCATGACCTTCACGAACGAGTCGAGCGCGGCGTCCCAGTTCTCGAGCAGTTCACGGCCGCGCTCGGAGTCGGTGTAGGCGACGTGGTTCTCGACGAGACGGCGGAGCATCGCGCGGTCGCGCTCGTCGAGGTCGCGCTCGAGGTGGACCATCCCGGTGTTCAGGTCGGCCTCGAACGAGCCGTCCTCGTCGAGCACGTAGGCGATGCCGCCGGACATGCCCGCAGCGAAGTTCTTCCCGGTGCCGCCGAGGACGGCGACGACGCCGCCGGTCATGTACTCGCAGCCGTGGTCGCCGACACCCTCGACGACGGCGGTCGCGCCGGAGTTGCGCACCGCGAAGCGCTCGCCGGCCATGCCGTTGACGTAGCACTCGCCGTCGGTCGAGCCATAGAGCGCGACGTTGCCCACGGCGACGTTCTCCGCGGGGTCGAAGCCGGCGTCCGCGGGCGTCTCCACGGCGATGCGCCCGCCGGAGAGGCCCTTGCCGACGTGGTCGTTCGCCCCGCCGACGAGGTGGAGCGCGACGCCGCTGGCGAGGAACGCGCCGAAGGACTGGCCGGCGGTGCCCCGGAGCGAGACGTTGACCGTGCCGTCTGGAAGACCCGCCTCGCCGTACTCGCTGGCGATGGCGTTCGAGAGGATGGCCCCGACGGTGCGGTCGGTGTTCGACACCTCGGTGGCGATGCCGACGGGCTGGCCGCGGTCGAGGGCGGGTTCGGCCTGCTCGAGCAGCCCGTAGTCGAGGTGGCCGTCGAGCTCGTGGTCCTGCTCGCGGACCTTCCGGCGCGGGCCCTCGCCCGTGTCGGCGAGGACGGCAGAGAGGTCGAGCTGGCCGGCCTTCTCGTGGTCGCTCTCCCGCTGGGTGAGGCAGTCGACGCGGCCGACCATCTCGTCGACGGTCTCGAAGCCGAGCGCGGCCATGATCTCGCGGAGCTCCTGGACGACGAAGGTGACGTAGTTGATGACGTGGTCGGGCGTGCCGGGGAACCGCGCTCGGAGGTCCTCGCGCTGGGTGGCGACGCCGACGGGGCAGGTGTTCTTGTGGCACTGGCGGGCCATCACGCAGCCGCCGGTGACGAGCGCGGCCGTGCCGAAGATGTACTCCTCGGCGCCGAGCAGTGCAGCGACGGCCACGTCGCGCCCGGTCTTCATGCCGCCGTCGGCGGTGAGCCGGACGCGGTCGCGCAGGCCGGTCCGCCGGAGCGTCTGGTTCGCCTCCGCGAGCCCGAGCTCCCAGGGCAGGCCGGCGTTCTTGATGGACGTGCGCGGCGACGCGCCGGTGCCGCCGGAGTGCCCCGAGATGTGGATGACGTCGGCGTTGGCCTTCGCGACGCCGGCCGCGATGGTGCCGATGCCGGCCTCGGACACGAGCTTGACGTTGATGTCCGCGTCGGGGCTGGACGCCTTCAGGTCGTAGATGAGCTGCTTTAAGTCCTCGATGGAGTAGATGTCGTGCAGCGGCGGCGGCGAGATGAGCCCGACGCCCGCGGTCGACTTGCGGACGTGGGCGATCATCTCGTTGACCTTCTCGCCGGGGAGGTGGCCGCCCTCGCCGGGCTTGCTGCCCTGTGCCATCTTGATCTGCAGTTCGTCCGCGTTCGCGAGGTACGTCGCGGTGACGCCGAAGCGGCCGGAGGCGACCTGCTTGACGGCGCACTCCTTCTCGGTGTCGAACCGTTCGGGCGGCTCGCCGCCCTCGCCGGTGTTGGCCTTGCCGCCGATGCGGTTCATCGCGACGGCGTTGTTCTCGTGGGCCTCCGGGCTGAGGCTCCCGAGGCTCATCGCGGCCGTCGAGAAGCGCTCGACGATGTCGTGGACCGGCTCGACCTCCTCGACGGGGATGGGCTCCCGGTCGCTGTCGAACTCGAGCAGCCCGCGCAGGGTCTGGAGCTGCTCGTTCTGGTCGTTGATCATCTCGGCGAACTCGCCGTAGTGCTCGTAGTCGCCGGCCCGCACGGACTGCTGGAGCGCGCCGACGGTGTTCGGGTTCCACTGGTGGTGGAGGCCGCCGGAGCGGTTCTCGTACTCGCCGGAGCGTTCGAGCTCGGGCGCACCCTCTGCGTCGTAGGCCGTCGCGTGGCGGTCGCGCAGGTCGGCCTCGATGTCCTCGATGCCGATACCCTCCGTGCGGTTCTCGGTGCCCTCGAAGTACTCGGCGACGAAGTCCGAATCCAGTCCCACGGCCTCGAAGATCTGCGCCCCCTGGTAGCTCTCGACCGTCGAGATGCCCATCTTCGCCATCGTCTTCAGCAGGCCGCCCTCGACGGCCTCGATGTAGGCGTCGATGGCCGCGGCGAGGTCCGCGCCGTCCGGCCCTCTGGTCACGTCGGCGATGGTCCGGAACGAGAGGTACGGGTTGATGGCGTCCGCGCCGTAGCCGACGAGCGTCGCGGTGTGGTGGACGGTGCGGGGGTCGCCCGACTCGACGACGAGCCCGGCGTGGTTCCGCAGGCCGTTGCGCACGAGGTGGTGGTGGACCGCGCCGGTCGCGAGCAGGCTCGGCACCGGCAGGCGGTCGGGGCCGACGCCGCGGTCGGAGAGCACGACCACGTCCGCGCCGTCCTCGATAGCCTCGGCGGCGGCCGCGCGAACGCGCTTGACGGCCGCCCCGAGGTCGCCGTCGACGGGGAAGGTGATATCGACGACAGCGGTCTCGATGCCGCCGCTTGCCTCGCTCCCGTCGAGGTCCCGTACCGCGCCCAGCTCGGCGTCGGTCAGCACCGGCGAGTCGGCGACGAGCTGGCGGGCGTGCTCCGGGCTCTCGCCGAGCAGGTTGCGCTGGTAGCCCATCCGCGTCTCCAGCGAGGTGACGAGCTCCTCGCGGATGTAGTCCAGCGGCGGGTTCGTCACCTGCGCGAACAGCTGCTTGAAGTACGAGAACAGCGGCCGGTTGTAGTCCGACAGCACCGACAGCGGCGTGTCGTCGCCCATCGAGCCGACGGGGTCCTTCCCCTTCTTGCTCATCGGCTCGATGAGGTTGTCCAGCTCGTCACGGGTGTAGCCGTAGACGGTCTGGCGGGCTCGCAGCCCGCTCGCGGCGTCGTCGTCCGCGGGCGTCGGCCGCGGGTCGTCGGCGGCGTGGTCCGCGAGGTCGACCTGCTCCTGGGCGACCCAGTCGCCGTACCGCTCGTCAGCGAGGTCGTCGAACACCTCGTCGTCGGGGACGACCCGGCCTTGCTGGGGGTCTGCGAGGAACAGCTGGCCGGGCTGGAGCCGGCCGCGCTCCCTGACCTCGCTCTCGTCGAGGGAGAGCGCGCCGGCCTCGCTGGCCATCACGAGCCGGTCCTCGGTCGTCACGTCGTAGCGGCAGGGACGCAGGCCGTTCCGGTCCAGCACGGCACCGACGCGGTCGCCGTCGGTCGCACAGACGAGTGCGGGGCCGTCCCACGGCTCGACGAGCGACGCGTGGTAGTCGTAGAAGTCCTTGCGGGCGAGGTCCATCGAGTCGTCGCCGCGCCAGGCCTCGGGGACGAGCATCCGCAGCGCGTGTGGCAGGTCCCGCTCCTGGGTGAGCAGTTCGAGCGCGTTGTCGACGCTCGCGGTGTCGGACTGGTCCGGGTCCTGGATGATGGGTCGGACGGCGTCGAGGTCCAGGTCGTCCGATTCGAGGTCAGTCTGGCGGGCCCGCATCCAGTTGACGTTGCCCTGGATGGTGTTGAACTCGCCGTTGTGGACGATGCCGCGGTATGGATGCGCGAGGTGCCACGCGCCGAGGGTGTTCGTCGAGAAGCGCTCGTGGACCATGACGAACGTCGAGGCGACGCGCCCGTCGCGCAGGTCCGGGTAGTAGCTCGGGAGCTGCTCGCCGGTCAGGAGCCCCTTGTAGACGAGGGTCTTGCGGTCGAGTGAGCAGACGTAGAAGCGCTCCGCGCCCTCGAACTCGACCTCGTCGACGGTCTTCTCGACGACGCGCCGGGCCTCGTACAGCGCCCGGTCGAACGTCTCGGTGTCGGTCTCGGGGGCCGCAGGTGCGACGACCGCGTGCCAGACGTCCGGCTCGGAGTCGAGGGCGGTCCGGCCAAGTCCCTCGTTGTCCGTCGGGACATCGCGCCAGTGCAGCACGTCGACGCCGCGGTCGGCGAGTGAGGTCTCGACGAGCTCCTGCATCGGTTCGCGTTCCGCTGCGGCCTGCGGGAAGAAGAATGCGCCGACGGCGTAGGTCTCCGGCAGCTCGACGGGGAGTTCGTCGGCGAGGAACGCGTGGGGCGTCTGGAGCAGGATACCCGCGCCGTCGCCCGTGTTCGGCTCGGCACCGGTCGTCCCGCGATGTTCGAGGTTCTCGAGGAGTTCGAGCCCGTCGGCCACGACCGAGTGGTCGCTGCCGCCCGCCAGGTCCATCACCATCCCGACCCCGCAGTTGGACCGCTCGTCGTCCGGGTCCGCGAGCCCCCGGCTGGCAGGGGTGACCCGCTGTGGCTGGTTCATGTGTACACGGGACACTGACTCGTATAAGAGGCTACTCCTGAATGGCTAAGGGTATTAATAACACATATAAGGCAATATTGATTGTGGATATCTCCACTCGGTGAGAGACCACAGAACGGATGCGTGCGGGCCGGTGAGTCCCCGATTCGACCGCGAGCTGAGACGAGTCGAGACGGTTCGAACCCTCAGTACGTCTTCGCGAAGTACGCGATCTCCTCGGCCGGCTCGCCGCACATCGTGCACTCGTCGCTCTCGAGTTCGAGCGCCTCGCCGTCGTCGAGCTGGGCCTCGGGGACGGCCTCGTCGTCCATCGGGACGAGGACGATCTCGGCGTGGACCTTCTCCTTGACCGCCTCCTCGCAGGCGTCGTCGCCACACCACGGCGTCTTCACGTAGCCGCCGTGCTGGCCGATGGTGCCGAGTATCTCGTTGACGTCCTCGACCGCACGGACGTTCTCGACCAGGTTCTCCTCGGCCGCGGCGTACAGCTTGTCGAACACCGCGTCGAGGTGCTCCTCGACCGCGTCGGCGATGTCGGCGCGGTCCTCGACGACCTCCTCGCCGTCGGGCCGGTGGACCACCGTCACTTCCTCGTCCTCGACCTCGTAGCCGCCGATCTCGAACCGGACGGGGACGCCGTTGAGCTCCCACTCGTTGAACTTGAAGCCGGGGTTGCGCTCGTCGCGGTCGTCGAGGTGGACGCGGACGCCCGCCTCCTGCAGCTCGGCGGCGATCTCGGAGGAGTACTGCATGACCTCCTCGCGGTTCTCGTCGTTGTAGATGGGCACGATGACGACCTGTTCGGGGGCGAGCGCCGGCGGCAGCACGAGCCCCTGGTCGTCCGAGTGCGTCATGATGAGCGCGCCGAGTGCCCGCCAGGACAGCCCCCACGAGGTCGTGTACGCCGTCTGCTCGTCCTCGTCCTCGTCGGTGAACGTCACGTCGTACGCCTCCGCGAACGACTGCCCCAGGTGGTGGCTGGTGCCGCCCTGGACCGACTTCCCGTCGGGCATCAGCGCCTCGACGGAGGTGGTCGTGTCCGCGCCGGGGAACTTGTCGTGCTCGGGCTTGGAGCCCCGCAGCACCGGAATCGCCAGCACGTCCTCGTACAGCTTCGCGTACTGGTCGAGGCGGGTCATCACCTCGTCCCACGCCCCCTCGTTCGTGGCGTGGGCGGTGTGGCCCTCCTGCCAGAGGAACTCCTTGGTGCGGAAGAACGGCTTCGTCTCAGTCGCCTCCCACCGCACGACGCTCGCCCACTGGTTCAGCCGCATCGGCAGGTCGCGGTGGCTGCGCACCCAGTCACTGATGAAGGGTGTGATGATGGACTCGCTCGTCGGGCGGACCGCGAGGCGCTCCTCCAGCTCGTCGTGCCCGCCGTGGGTCACCCACGCGACCTCCGGATCGAACCCCTCGACGATGTCCTTCTCCTGTTCGAGGTAGCTCTCGGGGATGAACAGCGGGAAGTAGCTGTTCGTGACGCCCGTCTCCTTGAACCAGCCGTCGAGGTGGTCCTGCAGTCGCTCCCACAGCTCGTAGCCCCGCGGTCGGGTGACGATGAACCCCCCCATCGGCGCGTAGTCCGCCAGCTTCGCCTTCTGGACCACTTCGGCGTACCACTCGCCCGTGTTGTACTCCTTGGACTCGGTGATACCGAGTTCCTGTTCTCCACTCATTGTCTGTACGGACTCCTGTCTGGATTATAAACCCCTTGAACGTGTGCGACTGCGTCTGAGAGTGATTGTGGCTGTGATTGTGGACATATGGAGAGCTCCTGCATGCGTGAGAATAACTGGTAGCGACAACCGACAGAAAGCCCCGAGGTTCTCGGCCCGTTCAGTCCCACCCGACCGCCACCCGCACCTCGAACCTCCCCACCCTCCTGCGATGCTCGCTCCGCTGCGCTTCTCGTCCCTCGCACGAATGGCTCGCGGCCTGGCGAGACTCCTTCGTCGTCTCGCTGCCCTCCGCTCACTGCGTTCGCGGAGACCTCGCGGGGCTCGGCACGCTCGCCAGTCGCGCGCCAACTGTTGGCTTCTCAGCCGCACACCGATTGTTGGAGGACTCCCAGGCCCGGGTTCGGGGCTGGTAGGCTCACCGAGCCACCACTGTCCAGTGACCATACCCAAGCCGGTTGCCGACGTGTAGATGTACGATGACATTCGGGGGAACGATGACAGGGGAGGAATCGGCATGAAGGTGCTCACCGGCGAGTGGCGCGTCCTCGGCACGCGCTCGGACGGGCGGACGATGCTCGTCCACCCGCTGTTCGAGACCGAGATTCCAGCCGCGGTGCGTGTCGGCGAGGCCGTCGCGGTCTCGACGACGAACTACGGCGGCGAGCTGCAGCCCGTGGTCGACGAGCTGGAGCCCGGCAACCGCGTGGAGGCGGGGGTCTACCCCGGCACGCCGGGGCGGTTCACGACCGTGGAGCGCACCGACGACCAGCGGCTCGTGCTGGGCTTCCGGCCGACCCGCACGCCGGACTTCGTGGTGAGCCTCTGGAACGAGGCCATCGCGGGACACGCCGGTGACGGTCCCGTCGCGGCGAGCCGGTCCCTCTCGACACCCGAGGGGACCGCCGAGGTGTACGTCGCGCAGTCCGTGACGCGGGGCGAGGACGACCTCTGGTGGGCGTTCGTCGGCGGGAGCGTCGAGGAGTCGTTCTTCGACTCGTTCGACACCGCGCCCGGTCGCCCGGCCGAGTTCGTCGCGGGCAACCCCGCCGGCGTCCCGTACTTCTGGGTCGTGAAGTTCTCGGAACGCGACACACAGACGCGGCGACAGCTCGCCATCGCGGCCGGGCTGGTCGGGCAGGACGTCGACATCGACGCCGAACTGACCGAGCTGGCCGACGGGCTCGGCGGGGACGTCGTCGCCTGACCCCGCTACGTCTCGCCGAACTCGACGCCCTCGCGTAGCTCGTGGTCCAGCAGTTCGTCGCCGTCGTCGTCGAAGTAGAAGGTCGCGCGGACGGTGCCGCCGTCGAGGACCTGCGGGAGCCACAGCTCGTCGTCCGGCCACATCTCGTCGTAGGGCACCGACTCGCGGGACCGCCACTCCGGGACGGCCTCCGGCGTGGTCTCGGGCGTCCCGGCCACCTCGCGGGCGACGTACACGTGACACAGGAAGATGTGCTCCTCGCCGAAGAAGAAGTCGAACTCCGCACGCTTCGTGAGGTCGCCAACCTCGAGCCCGGTCTCCTCGCGCGTCTCCCGCACCGCGCTCTCGCGGGGGCTCTCCCCGGGTTCGACCTTCCCCCCGGGGCCGTTGTAGCGGCCGGCACCCAGCCCGCGGCGCTTGCGGATCATCAGTAGCTCGTCGTCGGGCGCGAGGGGGAGGTCGCTCCGGACGGGGTAGCAGACGGTCGCCTCGTCGCGGTCGTCGGCCATACCTGCCTGACAGCGCGGGGCTCAGTTAGCTCTGTCGCCGTCGGTACGTTCCGGTGCGGTCGAGTCAGCCCCGGGAGCCAGCCCCCGGCGGTCCACGTACCAGACGAGCGCGGCGACGGGGAGCGCCACCAGCGACGGCCAGACGCTCGAGCTCAGATAGGCGTCCACCGAGGGGAGCTCGGCCCACGTCAGCGGGTAGAGGTACGGCGGCGCGACGCCTCCGGCCCGGATGACGAGGTAGTCCATGCCGATGTGGAGCCCCGTTCCACCGAGGAGCGCGGCCAGTGCGACCCGACGCTCCGCGCGCTCGACCAGCATCACACCGGCGACGAGCAGACAGGTGACGACGCCGGCGGTCTGGAGGGCGTACCACGAGCCAGTGACGCCCGCGACGGTCACCTGAGGGTCGCCGGTCACGAAGTAGCCCTTCGCCAGGTCGGGGACCACCGCGCCCGCCGTCGCGAGCGGGACGTGCCGCCGGGCCAACCACGGGACGACCCACGAGGCGACGGTGGCGACGGCGAAGGCCGTGAGCGCGTGGGTCAGCAGGTCGCTCACGACTCACCACCGTCGCCCGTTCTCGGCGTGAGGACGGCGCGCTCGCGGTCGGGCCGCCAGTGCAGCAGGAGGAACCCGAGCGCCCACAGCGCCGCGAGCCCCGAGACGACCAGCATGTAGCTCCGGTTCTCGCCGTGGGAGACGACGACCCGCTCGGCGTCGATACGGTGGTCCGGTCGGGCGGTGCCGTACACCTGCACCTGGTCGTTCGCCCCGATGTCCGCGCCGGAGCCGACGCCCCTCACCACGACCCGGGTGTCGGCCGGGTCGAACGTCCCGACGAAGCCGTCTTCGGTCACCTCGACCACCTCGAGCCAGAGGAACACCGACTCGCCGTGGTGGGCCTCGAAGTCCGCGGCGAGCGCCCGGTCGCTCGGGTACGTTCCCCGCTCGTCGGTCTGGTCGGCGTAGTCGACGGCGAGCCAGCCGGCAGCCACGAGACAGCAGACGACCACGAGCAGTCTGACGAGCGGACGCTCCATCTGTCGCACCGCTTCTCGCCGAGGGCTGGTAGCTCGTTCGGTTGTCAGTCGATCGCGAAGGGGCTCTCGCGTTCGGTCCAGCCCCACCCGGGGATGCGCTCCTGGGTGCCGGCGGCGAGCGCGGCGTCCAGGTCGTCCGCGCCGGCCGCATCGTCGGTATCGCCGTGTGTCACGATGTCTGCGTAGTGGAACGTCGCCTCGCCGAGCATCCGCAGTGGCTGGCTGCCCGCGATGGTCGCGGCCAGCTCCCGGCCGAGCACCTCGTCGACGACGAAGCCGGGGTAGTCCCCCTCGACATCGAGGTCGCGGAGGAGCCCGACCAGCGCTGCGACGTTCACCGCCCGGTCGCCGTCGGCGAACGTCTCGTCCACGACCGCGACGTACTGCGCTTCGGTCACCGGGTCGACGTCGATGCCGAACGCCTCGCCGAGGTCGGTGCGAACTCGATTCGTCAGCGGAACGACGACGGCGGACCGGTCGCGGACCCACTCGTACTCGCGTTCGACGACGGCCTCCGTGACCTGCATGGGCCGTGCTACGGGCGGCCCTGCCCTGAGTATTGCGAAGGCTTTTATAACAGCGGGGGCATACGACCGAGTAAGCGGGTTCTCCCCGAGGCCTCCCGACGAGCAAGCGTCCGGGACGGGCTCGAACCGCAGTTTCCACCGACAATGTCTCGATACGACACGCGCGGCAACGCACGTCACCAGTCCGAGAGCAGTGCGGACGCTGGGGGGTGTGGCGGTTCCGTCCGCGACGGACGGAGCGGGTCGCGCAGACGGTCGGCCGGAACGGGCGGAACACGCCGTCCGGACGCGACTGAATTTCTCGACATATGAGTTCCGTAGATCGACAACTCGAAGAACTGGAAGCAGAGATAAAGAGCGAGATACCGAGCGACATCTCGGTGTCCGCCGTCAAATACGAGGGACCTGAGCTGGTCGTCTACACGCGCGACCCGAAGAAGTTCGCCCAGCAGGGCGACCTCATCCGCCAGCTCGCCTCGAAGCTGCGAAAGCGAATCACGGTCCGCCCCGACCCCGACGTGCTCTCCCGGCCGGAGTCGGCGCGCGAGCAGATCATGGACGTCATCCCCGAGGACGCGGGCGTGACGGACCTCGACTTCCACGCCGACACCGGCGAGGTCGTCATCGAGGCCGCGAAGCCGGGGATGGTGATCGGCCGCCACGGCTCGACCCTGCGCGAGATCACGAAGAAGGTCGGCTGGACCCCGGAGGTCGTCCGCACGCCGCCCATCGAGTCCTCGACGGTCTCGAACGTCCGTAACTTCCTCAAGCAGGAGCGCGACGAGCGCCGCGACATCCTCGAGCGCGTGGGTCGGCAGATCCACCGCGAGGAGATGTCTAACGACGAGTACGTCCGCATCACGACGCTGGGCTGCTGTCGCGAGGTCGGACGCGCTGCGTTCGTTCTCTCGACCCCGGAGACGCGCATCCTCATCGACTGCGGCGACAAGCCCGGCGCGGAGGACGAGGTGCCCTACCTGCAGGTGCCCGAGGCGCTCGGTGCGGGGGCGACCAACATCGACGCGGTCGTGCTCACCCACGCCCACCTCGACCACTCCGCGCTGCTGCCGCTGCTTTTCAAGTACGGCTACGACGGTCCCATCTACACGACCGAGCCGACGCGGGACCTCATGGGCCTGCTCACGCTCGACTACCTCGACGTGGCCGCCAAGGAGGGCCGCGCGCCGCCGTACGAGTCCGAGATGGTGCGCGAGGCCATCAAGCACACCATCCCGCTGGAGTACGGCGACGTGACCGACATCGCGCCGGACGTGAAGCTCACGTTCCACAACGCCGGCCACATCCTCGGCTCCGCCGTGTCGCACTTCCACATCGGCGACGGCCTCTACAACGTCGCCTTCTCCGGTGACATCCACTACAAGGACACCCGTCTGTTCAACGGCGCGGTGAACGACTTCCCGCGCGTCGAGACGCTCGTGCTCGAGTCCACCTACGGCGGCCGGAACGACTACCAGACCGACCAGGAGGACTCCGAGCGAAAGCTCATCGAGGTCATCAACGAGGCTCACGAGCAGGACGGCAAGGTGCTCATCCCGGCGTTCGCCGTCGGGCGCTCCCAGGAGATCATGCTCGTCCTGGAGGAGGCGATGCGCAAGGGGAAGATCCCCTCGATGCCGGTCCACCTCGACGGGATGATCTGGGAGGCGACCGCCATCCACTCCACGTACCCCGAGTACCTCCGCGACGACCTCCGCGACCGCATCTTCCACGAGGACGAGAACCCGTTCCTCGCCGACGAGTTCAACCACATCGACGGCGGCGAGGGGGAGCGCCAGGAGGTCGCCGACGGCGGCCCCTGCATCATCCTCTCGACCTCCGGGATGGTCGAGGGCGGCCCCATCATGTCCTGGCTCCGCCACGTCGGCAGCCAGGAGGACTCGAAGATGGTGTTCGTCGGCTACCAGGCCCAGGGGACGCTGGGTCGCCGCATCCAGAACGGCTGGGACGAGATACCCATCAACGACCGCGGCGGCAACGGCGGCCGCTCGAACACGCTGAAGCTGAAGATGGACATCCACACGGTCGACGGCTTCTCCGGCCACGCCGACCGGCAGGGCCTCGAGGACTTCGTCCGCACGATGAACCCCCGCCCCGAGAAGGTGCTCTGTGTCCACGGCGACGAGTCCTCCGTGCAGGACCTCTCCTCGGCGCTCTACCACGAGTTCAACATGCGGACGTTCGCGCCGAAGAACCTGGAGACGTTCCGGTTCAAGTAACGCGACCGCGGCTCCGCGGCCGACGTTCCCGGCAGAAGACACTTACCCGTTCTCGCGGTTGCTCGACGTGATGCCCTCCAGACGCGCGTTCGTCGCGAGCGTCGCCGCGGCCACGGACACCCTCGCGGGCTGTGCCGGAGTTGGCGACGGGAGCGACCAGCCCGACGACGACACCGACACGACCGTCGACCCGACGGACGGGACGACCCGACCCTCCGCCGTCAGCCTCGACGACGTCGACCCCACCGCGGCCGACGAGCCCATCCGCGTGGTCCCCGAGGGGCTGCGGGGGCTGCTCGCCGACGCCGCCCGCACGGACGGGGTGGTCCGCGGCCACTATCCACTCGCCGTGAACCGGCCGCCGTCGCCCGGCCTCGCCGCGTTCGAGACGGTCGAACTCCGCAACACCGACGCCGCGGACGGCACCTACACCGTCGACGTGCAGGCCGGGGGTCGCTACGTGATGCAGTTCGAGGCCGCCCCGGCAGAATCGGTGCCCGACGACGCGACCGTTGCCGACGGGAGCGAACTGACCGCCGCACAGCGCGAGTTCGTCCGCAACGCGACCGGCAGCGACCCGGCCGAGGTGTACCCGGAGACAGAACTCGGCACCTTCGCACGGACCGTCCTCGACGGTGGCTACGTCCGCCTCGACGGCACGGTGTACACCGGACGCGAACGGCAGCAGACCGACGCCGAGTTCTTCGCGAACCGGGTCTGGTACGTGCTCTCGCTGGAGCCGGTCGACGCGGACGACCCGCCGGTGCTCGACTGTACGCCGGTCGAGCCGGCGGTGACCGACGAGGTCGCGGCGCTGGTGGCGGCCGACAGCTCCGTCGGCGACGACGAGGCGACGCCCCCCTCCGAGGCGCTCGTCCGGCTCGCACGCGAGGCCGACGCCGTCCTCCTCCACAACCTGACCCTCCGGCTGAGCGTCGAGTAGTCCCGACGCTCAGCCGCGCGCCGCCTCGGAACGTTTTCGACCCCCGAGCGTCTCGCCGGTCGTATGTCGACCGCACCCGTCGTCTTCGCGCTGCTGGCCATGCTCGCGTGGGGGGTCTGGGCCGTCCTCGCCGACGCCGCCACGCAGAGCACCTCGCCGACCGTCGCGATGATAGTCTCCTACCTCGTCGGCACCGCGCTCGCTGGCGCGTACGTCCTCACGCGCACCGAGCCGGTCAGCTACACCCGCGACGGCGTCCTGCTCGCCGTCGCGGCGGGCGTGTTCTCCGGCGTCGCCGCCGTCGCGTTCTACGCCGGACTGGAGCGCGGGAGCACGGGCGTCGTGACGACCGTCTCGGCGCTGTACTTCGTCGTCGCGGCCGCCCTCGGCGTCGTGCTGTTCGACGAGCCCGTGACCCTCCAGCGCGTCGGCGGCGTCGGCTTCGCGGTCGCCGCGGTCGCGCTGCTGGCGAACTGAGCCGGCCGCTCGACACCGTCGTCGACGCCGGCTCCCGGTCGGTCTCGAAACCCACAAGTGCGAACTGACCCTCGCTCAGGTAGTGCGACGAAGATACCGGCAGGCCGCGGTCGTCCTCGCGGTGCTCTCGCTGCTCGTGCTGGCCCGCCTGGCCGTCGGGGGCGACGTCCCGGGGCTCCTCACGGCCGTCGAGAGCGACGTGCTGTTCGTCGTCATCCTCGCGGTCGGCTACCTCGTCCGACCGTTCCTCGCGGTCCCCGTCACGGCGTTCACCCTCGTCGTCGGCTACCGGTTCGGCTGGCCCGGCCTCCCAATCGCGCTGGCCGGCGGCGTCCTCACGGCGCTTCCAGCGTACTACGCGGGCCGGTGGTACAAGCGCGACGACGGCGTCCTCGGCTGGCTGCGGCGCTCCGGCGACGAGCTGTTCGACGCGACGGGCGACCTCCGGGGCACCATCGCCGGCCGGCTCTCGCCCGCGCCCGCCGACGCGGTGGCCTACGGCACCGGGCTCGCCGACGTGCCGCTCGGGACGTTCATCCTCGGAACGTTCGTCGGCGAGCTACCGTGGATTCTCACCATCATGGCCATCGGCGTCTCCGCGCGGAACGTCACCACCGGCAGCTCCGTCGACCCGCTCGTGCTCGTCGGTGCTGGCGTCCTCGCGCTCGCGCTGGTCGCCAGACCGCTGTACCAGCGGTACGTCGAGCGCCGCGCGTCGTAGGAACTATTAACTCGATTCCGCGTACTCTTCGACACATGACTTCGAACGCTCCCGCGCCCGGCTCCGACGACCCGCTCGGCATCCACGGCGTCGTCCCGCCGACGGTGACGGCGTTCCACGACGACGAGTCGGTCGACTACGAGGGGACGGCGGCCCACGCCCGGTACGTCGTCGACGGCGGCGCACACGGCGTCTTCCCGCTCGGCACCAACGGCGAGTTCGCGATGCTCTCCGGGACGGAACGGGACCGCGTCGTCCGCGCCGTCGTCGACGAGGTCGGCGACGAGGTCCCCGTCATCGCGGGGGTCGGCGCGCCGAGCACCCAGCGCACGGTCGTCCGGGCCGAGGCCGCCGCCGAGGCCGGCGCGGACGGCATCGTCGTCGTGACACCGTTCTACTACCCGCTGGACGACACCGCCGCCGTGAACCACTACCGACGCGTCTGCGACGCCGTCGACCTGCCGACGTACGTCTACCACATCCCCTCGAAGACCGGCAACGAGCTCTCCCTCGCTGCCGTCGACGAACTCGCCGCCATCCCGAACCTCGTCGGCGTCAAGGACTCCAGCAAGGACGTGCCGTGGCTCGGCCAGGCCATCGACGACCACCCCGAGCTGACGTTCCTCTCGGGCTCCGACTCGCTGCTGTTCCCCGGCCTGGAGGTCGGCTGCTCGGGGATGGTCTCGGCGGTCGCCAACGCCTTCCCCGAGCTCGTCGTGGACCTGTACGAGGCCTACGACGCCGGCGACGAGGACCGCGCGCGAGAACTGCAGAGCCACGTGTACGACGTGCGCTCCGCGCTGAAGCGGGGGCCGTACATGGCCGGCGTGAAGGCCGCGCTCTCGCTGCAGGGGTTCGACGCCGGGCCGCTGCGGAGCCCGCTGCGGCGGATGGACGACGCGGACGAGGCGGCGCTCGCCGACGAGCTTCGGGAGCTCGGGCTGCTGGACAGCTGAGTCGCTACCGCTGTTTCTCGTTCGAGTGCGGAGCGGCCGTCTCACTACCCCGTCCGGTCCCCGACTCACCACCATCCCGCCGGTTCGACACCGTACCAGCCGTTTCGGCGCCTCTCCCCACCGTCTCCGACGTCTCTCGGCGTCGCGTAACTCCTTTCCCGACGGCCGGTGTCCGTTGGGGTATGTTCACCAAATCGACGTGGATCCGGCTACCCCGGAACGTGGTGGTCGGCCACGGCGTCGTCGACCGCACGGCGGAGGTCGTCGACGACCTGCACCTGCAGGGGCGACCGCTCGTCGTGACGAGCCCGACGCCCCGGTCGCTGGTCGGCGACGCCATCGAGTCGCAGTTCACGGACTCGGCGGTCGTCGTGGTCGAGGAGGCGACGTTCGAGTCGGTCGAGCGCGTCATCGAGCGTGCGGAGGCGACGCAGCCGGGCTTCCTGCTGGGCGTCGGCGGCGGGAAGGCCATCGACATCGCGAAGATGGCGGCCGACCACGTCGGCCTCGGCTTCGTCTCGGTGCCGACGGCGGCGAGCCACGACGGCATCGTCTCGGGGCGCGGGTCGGTCCCTGAGGGCGACACCCGCCACAGCGTCGCGGCGGACCCGCCGCTTGCAGTCGTCGCGGACACCGAGGTGCTCGCGGAGGCACCGTGGGAGCTGACGACGGCGGGCTGTGCGGACATCATCTCCAACTACACCGCGGTGATGGACTGGCGGCTCGCGAACCGGTTGAAGGACGTGCCCCACTCCGAGTACGCGGCCGCGCTCTCGGAGATGACCGCCGAGATACTCGTCGACAATGCGGACTCGGTGCGTCCGGGGCTGGAGGAGTCCGCCTGGGTCGTGACGAAGGCGCTGGTCTCCTCCGGGGTGGCGATGTCCATCGCGGGGTCGTCGCGGCCGGCCTCCGGTGCCGAGCACCTGTTCTCGCACCAGCTCGACCGCATCGCGCCCGAGCCGGCGTTGCACGGGCACCAGGTCGGCGTCGGCTCCATCCTGACGGCGTACCTCCACGGCGGCGACCGCGGCTTCTGGACGGACATCCGGGACGCGCTCCGGAGCATCGACGCGCCGACGACCGCGGGGGAGCTCGGCATCCCGCCGGAGACGCTCGTCGAGGCGCTGACGACGTGTCACGAGATCCGCGACCGGTACACCATCCTCGGCGACGGCATGAGCGAGGAGGCGGCGTGGGAGACCGCCAGGAAGACCGGCGTCATCGAGTAGGCTACTCGCTCGCCGACCCGACGTCGCCGACGCTCTCCTCTATCTCGTCGAGTTCGTCGAGCGCCTGCGAGCCCGAGCCGTAGCGTCCGAGTACCGCCACGCCGGCGGGCCCGCCGACGACCAGCCGGAGCCAGAACGTCGCGACCCGGTACAGCACGACGCCCGCGCCGACCCTGGTCACCGCGTCGCCGCTCATCACGGTGACGAGCGCCGACAGCGTCGCCTCGACCCCGCCGAGGCCACCCGGGAGCGGAACGGCGGTCGCGACTCCGGAGACCGTGACGGCGAACGCGGAGACCGACAGCGGCGCGGGGCTGCTGACCGCCGCCAGCGAGAAGCTCAACGCGGCGGCGGTGAACACCCACGCGAGGACCGCCGCGGCGAACGACGCCACGACGGCCCGGGGATGTCTGGCGACGACCTCGCCCGTGTCGACGAAGCGGTCCAGGCGTGCGCGGACCTGGTTCGGCTCGACGACCCTCCCGACCCGCGTCGACAGGGCCGCGACCGTGGGGTGGACCGCGCCGGCGAACCTGACCGTCGCCCGCCGGAGGATGCCGGGCCAGATGGCAAAGCCCGTCACCACCGTGATGAGCACCAGCAGCCCGATGGCCAGGACGACGGTGAGCTGGATGATCCACTGTGGGACGGGACGCGTGAGCAGGACGAACAGCAGGCCGACCCCGGCGACGAGCGCCGAGGCGACCGTCGAGAGGAAGCCCGCGACCGTCGTGGCGAGCAGCGTCCGTTCGATGGTCGCGTCGGAGTACCGCGAGACGACGTAGGCGATGATGGCCGCGCCCCCAGCGACGCCCAGGGGGAGCGCCTGTTTGACGAACACCGCGGCGAGGAAGAGGCCGGAGAACCGACGCAGCCCCGGCGCGTCGGGAATCGGACGGACGAGCGCGTAGACGGAGAGCCCCCAGGCCGCGATGGAGCCGAACCCGGCGAGCAGCGCCAGCCCGAACAGGGGCTTGTCGGCCGCGAGCACCCGGTCGAGCACCTGCTCCCAGCCGACACCGACGGCGAGCAGGGCGACCACGACGAGGCCCGCGACGACGCCAGCGACGATCTCCCGCAGTCCCATGTGGGGTCAGTCGCACGTGGCACACAAGAGCGCATCGGGTGTTCCACGGTCGTCCGGGGGGCCAGGGGAGGGGTCGACGGGAGCCGGGCCGGTGCGGGGCTGGTCTGGCTCGCCACGAGCAGGGGGTCTTTTGTCCCCGCGGACACCTATCGATTGATATGGCCGATGACGCGACCGGGGAGCCGTCCTCCCTCGGAAACCTACTGTTCCTCGTCGGGAGCTTCTTCGCGGCGGCACTGGCCGCCACGGCAGTCACGGAGGTGGCCCTGGCCTGGACTGGCCTCGCCAGCGGTATCGGGGTGACCATCCTCACCGTCGTCGTGTTCGTCGTCGCCTTCCTCGGGCTGTTGCTGTTCTACGACCGCTACTATCTCGGCGGGTAGCGAGCAGAGGGGGCACGCGAGTAGCCGGGGACCGACTGGCACACCACGAGACCGCACCCACTCAGGGACAGTCGCTCGCGTCGAACGACCGCGGCTCGGTACCCTGGTCGACCCGTCGCGTGGCCCCCGATTCGAGGTCGACCAGCATCGCGACCCCGCCGTAGCCGTGCGTCCGGTCGTGCCCGCGGACGACGACGCAGGTCACCTCGCCGGGAATCTCGATGGTCTCGGACCGCGTGAACGGCTGTCGGGAGTGCGCGTGCAGCAGCTCGCGGCGGCCGAGCCGGCTGCCGTCGAGCCGTTCGACCTGCCACCAGTCCACGAAGCCGTCCTCGCCGTCGTCGTCGTGGTGCAGCGTGACGTCGAACGCGTAGCTGCCGTCCCCGTCCTCGGCGGCGACGGCGACGACGTTCGCCTCGCGCAGGTCGAGGTCGTCGGTTCCGTGGCTGTCGCCAGTTCCGGTGCCGTCGGTCGTCTCCGGACTGGCGTCGTCCCCGTCCAGACAGCCCGCCAGCGCGCCGAGCGTCAGGAAACTCGACTGGCAGGTCAGCAGACGACGACGGGGGAGTCCGTCCATGTCGGGCCGTTCGCGGGCCAGGCGGATAATGGCACGTCCGAAGCGGAGCCATCCCCGGCCAGGATTTAATCCCGAATGATTGATGTAAAATGATTCACGAACTGGCGTATGGGAAACATCGGTGAAACGCCGGTTCGGTCGATGGACTACGTCCGCCGGGTGTTCGCGTTCACGGCGACCAGTGTCCTCTGTGCCGTGATCCTCGTCGCTGGTGCGACAGCACTGCCTGTGCCGCACGTCGTTGGAGAGGTCATGCTCTCGGTCGCTATCGGTGGCGTCGGCCTCGGGGTGCTGGGCTTCGGTCGCCTCCGAAACACGCTCGACTACGAGGGGATCGAGAACAGGGACGACGCATCGCTCCCGCTCCAGACGCTCCTCGTCATCGTTGACTTCGTGGAATGGCGGACCTGGGGCAACCTGCTGGGGCTCGCGTGCTACGTCGTCGGCGGACTCCTCGTCTTCCTCTCGATCGCGTCGGTCATCGGCGCGGTGGTCGGCTGACCACCGGGTCGCCCGCCCCCGCGTCTCAGACGTGCTCGTCGAGGAAGGCAGCGACCGCGGTGTGGGCCTCCACCTTGTTCTCGAGCTTCGTCAGCCCGTGCCCCTCGTCCTCGAAGATGAGCTCGCGGACGGGGACGCCCTGCTCGCCTGCAGCCTCGACGATCTGGTGGGCCTCGCCGACCGGCACCCGCGGGTCGTTCTCGCCGTGGATGACGAACAGCGGCGACCGGATGGCGTCGGCGTTCTCCGTCGGCGAGATGGACTGGAGGAACTCGCGGTCCTCGTCGAGCGAGCCGTACTCGGCCTCGCGGAGCTTGCGCCGCCACTCGCCGGTGTTCTCGAGGAACGTGACGAAGTTGGCGATGCCGACGATGTCGACGCCCGCAGCCCACCGTTCGGGGTACTCGATGAGGCTCGCGAGCACCATGAACCCGCCGTAGGAGCCGCCCATGGCGACGAGCCGGTCCGCGTCGACGGCGCCCTGGCTCTCCAGCCAGTCGAGGCAGGCCTCGATGTCGGCGACGGAGTCCATCCGGTTGCGCACGTCGTCGAGGTGGCTGTACGCCTTCCCGTAGCCGGCGGAGCCGCGCACGTTGGGTTCGAAGTAGCCGTAGCCGCGGTTCAGGTAGTACTGCTTGACGGGGTTGAACGACGGGCGACGCTGGGACTCGGGGCCGCCGTGGATGGAGACGATGACCGGCACCGGGTCGGCAGCCGACGCGCCGTCGGGCAGCGTGAGGAACCCCGGTACCTCGAGGCCGTCGAAGCTCTCGACGTGGACGAGCTCGGGCTCGCGGAACGACGACTCGGGGATGCCCGCCGTCGCGGCGTAGGTCCACCGTTCGGTCGCGCCCGTCTCCGTCTCGACGACGTAGACGTTGGTGTTCACGGCCGCACCCGTCGCGGTGACGGCGAACCGCTCGGCGTCGGGCCCCCACGAGACGCCGCCCGCGATACCGCCGGGGAGGTCCGGCGACGGGAACTCCTCGATGTCGGTCCTGCCGGCGAGCTTACCGACGGTCAGCTCGGTGTACCCGTCGACGTTGCGCGAGTAGACCAGCCGCCCAGTCTCGTCGTCGAGGGACACGCCGTCGATGCTCCAGTCGCCACCGTCGACCACCGTCTCGAGGTCGCCGGTTGCGAGGTCGAGCCGCGCGAGATAGAGCGTGTCCGAGTCGGCGTCGGTACAGAGATACAGGGCGTCGCCGTCGGGTCCCCACGACGCGCTGGTGTACCGGACGTTCCCCTCGTGGGGCGTCAGGTGCTCGAAGTCGCCCGATTCGAGGTCCAGCACGTAGAGGTCCTGGTCGTAGTTCGAGTACGCCTGCGAGACGACGAGACGGTCGTCGCTCGGGCTCCAGCCGCCGACGCTGAGCCAGCCGTCGCCCTCGTGGACCAGCGTCGCGTCGTCGCCGGTCTCGTCCCGGCCCTGCACGTAGATGTCGAACACGCTTTCGTCGCGGCGGTTCGACGCGAACGCGAACCGCTCGCCGTCGTGGCTCCAGCCGCCCCAGCGGTGCTTCGCGTCCGGGTGTGCGGTGAGCGCGACCTCCTCACTGCCGTCGCCGCTCATCCGGAAGAACTGCATCCGCTCGTTGCCGCCCTCGTCCATCCCGTAGACGAGTTCGTCGCGCTCGGGCGACCACGACGCGAAGCCGACGCGCTCGTCCTCGAACGTGCGCTGATTGGGCCACTCGCCGGGCCCGTCGACCGACCAGACCTGCGGCGTGCCGGTCGTGTCCATCAGGAAGGAAACGCGCTCGCCCTCGGGCCCGAACGACGCCCCGTAGGCGCTCCGGACGTTGAGATAGCGCTCGATATCGTATGGCATACGACGGACGTGGCGGCGACGGGGCTAATGGGTTCGGGTGGCGGAACTGCGGACCACGGATGACCGGCGGGACCGGTGACACTTCGAGTGGAAGCGGTCAGTCCGAGAGCCGCGAGAACCGCCGAACCAGGAGTCAGTAGCAGTTCGGGTTGTAGTCCTCACCTGGGTCGGCGTGATGGTCCCGAACGGTTATCCCGGAATCGCTCAGGATGACGCGGACGCTGTGGAGGGATGGTTCCGCCGCGACCGAACTGACGTCCATCGACTGCTCCCCGCTCCCCGAACTGATTTCGGCCCGGTACGTGTCGAACGGGCGCCCGTTGTCCTTGAATATCCGTTCCGACTCCTCTGTGACGGTGTCTGCCGGTGCCTGATACGTGTTCGAGAATAGCAGTTGCGTCTCCTCCCCCGATTCACCACGAATCTCGACGTGTACCGTCCGCGCCGAGCTAGTCTGATTCTCGATTTGTATATCTGGAACTATATACTGTTCACTACAACTGTTCGTTTCGATACTGGTTACCGCCCGGCTTTCATTGGTTCCAATACAGCCGGATGTCGCCGGGAGACCAATCAAGGACAGGCGTAACACCGTTCTCCGGTTCATGCTTTACTCGTCGCTCTTCTGTCTCACGGCCACCCAGACGATGCCAGCCATCATATGCTTTGTGCAGGACAGGTCTGCCGGCTGTTAGATTCCGTCACAACCTACTGGTGACCCGAACCCAAAAGACACTTTTGCGAGTCTGTAATTACATCTAATTACATGAGCGAGTTCCCCGACTATCTCGACGTCGATTACACGGACGGCGAAGGCGAGACACCGGCGACCTACCCGTCCATCGAGCACAAGATAGAGAAGGCCCTCGAAGTCACCCAGAAGGGCCTCGAGCAGTACGAGAACCCCGCCGTGATGTGGACCGGTGGCAAGGACTCGACGCTCACCCTCTACTTCGTGAAGGAGGTCGCCGAGAAGCACGGCTACGACCTGCCGACGACCGTCTTCATCGACCACTTCCAGCACTTCGACGAGCTGATGGAGTTCGTCGAGCACTGGGCCGACGAGTGGGACCTCGAGGTCGTCTACGCCCGCAACAGCGACGTGGGCGACTACGTCGACGAGCACGACCTGACGCCGGGCGACGACATCCCCGTCGACGCCCTCTCCGAGCACAACCAGCACCACATCCGCAACATCCTCGAGTACGAGGAGGACGAGTTCCCGTTCCTGCTCGACACGTACGTCGGGAACCACCTGCTGAAGACGGTGGCGCTGAACGACACGCTCGAATCCGAGGACATCGACGGCATCATCTCGGGCATCCGCTGGGACGAGCAGGAGGCCCGCGCCGACGAGACGTTCTTCAGCCCGCGCCACGACCCCGACATCTACCCGCCCCACGACCGCATCCAGCCCATCCTCCAGTTCGCCGAGGCCGACGTCTGGGAGGCGTTCTGGCACTTCGTGGTGCCCGAGACCGTCGACGAGTTCCCCGACGAGGGCTACGTCCCGCAGGACTACGACGACCTGCCGAACGGGCTGACCCACGAGGACATCCCCGTCTCGCCGAAGTACTTCGAGGGCTTCCGCAGCCTGGGAAGTGAGGTCTCGACGGAGAAGGCCGAGCAGGACCCGGCCTGGCTGCAGGACCTCGAGAACACGACCGAGCGCGCCGGCCGCGCCCAGGACAAGGAGGACCTGATGGAGCGCCTGCGCGACCTCGGCTACATGTAGACTCGGCCCGCCGACCACCCACTTCTGCGGTTCGTTCCAGCCGTCGACGCTCGTGCAGCGGCGACGCACGCCCAGCGTACGATTAATCCCACGCGACCCTTCCCGTCCACCATGGTAAGGGATAGCACACGACGCCGTCTCCTCGCGGGCGCCGGCGCCGCCCTCAGCGCGCTGGCGGGCTGTCTGGGGTCCGGTTCCGACTCCGACGGCGGCGGGACCACCGACGCCCCGGCGGCGAACCAGCTCGACGACCCCCCGGGCGGCGGGTCAAACGGCGAGAGCGGCGACCCGCCGCTCGCGAACGAGTCCCTCGTCGTCGAGGAGTCGTTCGCCCAGCTGCGGGACTGGGTGCGCTCCGGCGGCCCGCCGAAGGACGGCATCCCCTCGGTCGACGAGCCGTCGTTCGAGTCGACCGACGACGTGGGCGACCGCCTCGAGGACGGCGACCCCGTGTTCTCCGTCGTCGTCGACGGCGACGCCCGCGCGTACCCCCAGTCCATCCTGGTCTGGCACGAGATCGTCAACGACACCGTGGGCGGCGAGCCCGTCGCGGTCACGTACTGCCCGCTCACCGGGACCGCCATCGGCTACCGCCGCGGCGGCGTCGAGTTCGGCGTCTCGGGCAACCTGCTCAACTCGAACCTCGTGATGTACGACCGCGGGACCGACAGCCGGTGGCCGCAGGTGCTCGGCACCGCCATCGAGGGCGAGCACGAGGGGCGGAGCCTCCAGCACCTCCCCGTCCGGTGGACGACGTGGGGGCGCTGGCGCGAGGCCCACCCCGACGGCCGTGTGCTCACGCGCGACACCGGCTACGTCCGCGACTACGGGCGCGACCCCTACGGCTCGTACAACCCGCGAGGCGGCTACTACGCCCGCGAGAGCACGCTGTTCGACCCCGCGATAGAGGACGACCGGCACCCCGCGAAGGACGTCTTCCACGGGGTGCGGACGCCGTCCGGCGCGAGCGCGGTCCACGAGCGACTGCTCCGCGCGGAACGCGTCGTCACCGGCACTGCGGGCGACGTACCCGTCGTCTTCGCCCGGGACGGCGTGCTCGACACGGGCCACGTCTACCGGCTCCCGAGCGCCGACGCGGCCGTCCCGACGCCCATCGTCGGCGGGGGCTACCGGCTCGACGGCGAGACGTACGCCGCCGGCGAGCTGCCGCTCGACCCGCTCCCGTCCTTCGACGCGATGTGGTTCGCCTGGTTCGCGTTCTACCCCTCGACGAAGGTCCATGCCTGACCGACTGGCCCGCCTCGAGGGTGTGGTCGCCGGTATCGGCGGTCGGCTCAGCCGCACCGCCCGCTCGCTCGGCCTGCTCGTCGGGCAGCGGGACGCGCTCGCCGTCTCGGTGCTGCTCGCGGCCGCGTACCTCGCGGTCTACCTCGTCGCGCTGGGCGACCTGGCGATCCGGACCGGGCTGCCGGTCGAGGTCGTCACGGTCGTCGCCGACCCGGTCTCGCGGATGCTCGAACGGACCGGGCCGTTCGCCTGGGAGCCCGTCGCGCTCGTCGACCTCGGCGTCGCTCGCTGGCTGGTCTCCCCGCTGAACGTCGCCGTCGGCGGCGTGCTGGCGGGCCTCGTCGGCGCGAACGTGGGGCTCACCTACCTCGCGTGGCGCTACCCGCAGGCCTGTGGCGTCGAGCGCACGCGCGGAACCGGCAGCAGCGCGCTCGCGGCCATCCCCGCGCTCCTCTCCGGAACCGCCTGTTGCGGGCCGACCGTGCTCATCGCCGTCGGCGTGTCGGCGTCGGGGACGCTGCTGACCGTGTTCGAGTGGCTCCTCCCGCTCGGGGTCCTGCTGCTGCTCGCGAGTCTGGTGTACACGGGCGGCGGGTTGCAGCCGGGCACCGGCCGGGGCGGCGGGACGGGGACCTGAGCGACGTTACCAGTCGAGGCTGCCGCCGCTCTGGTACTCCGTCACCTGCGTCTCGAAGAAGTTCTTCTCCTTGTTGAGGTCGACCTGCTCGGACATCCAGGGGAACGGGTTGTCCGTGCCGTACTGTTCGGGCAGGTCGAGCTGGCCGAGCCGCCGGTCCGCGACGTGCTCGACGTACTCCGCGAACTGCTCGGGGCCCATACCGAGTATCTCGTCGGGGCAGGCCTCCCGGGCGTACAGCTGCTCCAGCTCGACGGCCCGGGTGATGCGGTCGACGACCTCCGCGCCGAACTCGTCGGTCCAGACGCCGGGGTGCTCGGTGCGGATCTGCTGGACGAGGTCCACGCCGAAGCCGACGTGGAGCGACTCGTCGCGCATGATGTACTCGAACTGCTGGCCGATGCCGACCATCTTCCCCTGCCGCTTCAGCCCGAGCATCATGGCGAAGCCGGCGTAGAAGAAGATCCCCTCCATGATGACGTAGAAGCCGACGAGGTCGCGCAGCAGTGCGCGGACGTCCGCGTCGCTCTCGATGGTGAACCCGGGGTCGTCGAGCACCTGGGTGAGGTCGACGACGAACTCGTCCTTCTCGCGGATGGCTGGCACACGGTCGTACATCCCGTAGAGGTAGTCGGGGTCGAAGCCGAGCGTGTCACAGCAGTAGATGAACGTGTCGGTGTGGATGGCCTCCTCGTAGGCCTGCCGGAGCAGGTACTGGCGGCACTCCGGCGCGGTGACGTACTCGTACAGCGCGAGGACGATGTTGTTCGCGGTCAGCGACTCCGCCGTCGAGAAGAAGCCGAGGTTCCACTCGACGAGCTGGCGCTCGGCGTCGGTGAGCGCGTCGCCGTTCCACTGTGAGACGTCCTCCTGCATCGGGATCTCGGCGGGCACCCAGTTGTTGGCGACGCCCGCTGTGTAGTACTCGCGGGCCCAGTCGTAGTCGATGGGCAGTATCTTGTTCGGGTCGTGTTCGGCGTCGGTGTCGATGAGTGGCATAGGGTTGTAGCGGTGGGGACAGTATCACTGGCACGCGTCGCAGGTCGGGTCCTCGACGCGGCAGAGCTCCTCGTCGGCCGTGCGGCCGTGCTCGCCGGCGCGGCCGCCGTCGGCGGCGGTCCCGTCGTCGTCGCCGGCGTCCGGGCCGCCGTCGCGGTGCTGCGTGCGACCGTACTCGCCCATGTCGAGCGTCGACTTCTCTATCTGGGAGGCACCGAGGGTGCGGAGGTAGTACGTGGTCTTCAGCCCGAGCTCCCACGCCGTCCGGTAGACGTCGCCGAGCAGCGAGCCGTCGGTCGACGGGAAGAAGACGTTGTGCGAGATCGACTGGTCGATCCACGTCTGTCGGTGGGCGGTGAGCCGGAGCTGGTGGCGCGGGTCGATCTCGAACGCGCCGCGGTACAGCTCGCGGGTCTCGGCCGGTATCTCGGGGATCTCCTGGATGGAGCCGTCGTGGAACTTGATGCGGTCGACCAGCTCGTCGTCCCAGCGGCCCTCTTGCTTGAGGTCGGCGACGAGCTGGTCGTTGACGACGGTGAAGTCGCCGGACATGTTGGACTTCACGTAGAGGTTGGAGTAGATGGGCTCGATGGAGGGCGACGTCCCGTTGATGGTCGAGATGGTCGCCGTCGGCGCGATGGCCATGGTGTTCGAGTTGCGCATCCCGTGGGTGTCGACGTGCTCGCGGACGACCGACCAGTCGAGGGTCTCCGTGCGGTCGGTCGGGATGTCCCGGCCGCGCTCCTCCTCGAGCAGGTCGACGGTGTCCTGCGGGAGCAGCCCGCGGTCCCACTTCGAGCCCTCGTAGCTCGGGTACGCGCCGCGCTCGCTCGCCAGCCGGGCGCTGTTCAGGATGGCGTGGTAGGAGACGAACTCCTGCCAGCGGTTCGCGAGCTCGACGGCGCGCTCGCCCGCCATCGGGACCTCGAGCTGCATGAGCGCGTCGTGGAAGCCCATCACGCCGAGGCCGACCGGCCGGTGCTGCATGTTCGCGTGCTCGGCCTCGTCGGTCGGGTAGAAGCACAGGTCGACGACGTTGTCGAGCATCCGCATCGCCGTCTCGATGGTGTCGGCGAGGCGGTCGCGGTTCAGCGCGCCGTCCTCGACGTGCGTCGCGAGGTTCACCGACCCGAGGTTACAGACGGCGTGCTCGTCCGCGCTGGTGTTCAGGGTGATCTCGGTGCAGAGGTTCGAGGAGTGGACCGTGCCGACGTGGTCCTGCGGCGACCGGACGTTGCAGGGGTCCTTGAACGTCAGCCACGGGTGGCCCGTCTCGAACAGCCGGGTGAGCATCGTCCGCCACAGTTCCGCCGCGTCGACGCGCTCGAACTGGCGGAGCTCGCCCGCGTCCGCGGCCGCCTCGTACTCCCGGTACTGCTCGGCGAACTCGCTGCCGTAGAGCCCGTGGAGTTCGGGCACCTCGTCGGGGCTGAACAGCGTCCACTCCTCGTCGGCCGCCACGCGCTCCATGAACAGGTCGGGGATCCACGCGGCGGTGTTCATGTCGTGGGTGCGCCGACGTTCGTCGCCCGTGTTCCGCCGGAGGTCGACGAACGCCGGGAAGTCGAGGTGCCAGCACTCCAGGTAGGCACAGGCCGCGCCGCGGCGCTTGCCGGAGCGGTTGATGGCCGCCGTCACGTCGTTCGATATCTTGAGGAACGGGACGGTGCCCGTGGACTCGACGCCCGTGCTCTCGATGAGCGCGCCGGCCGCACGGAGGTTCGTCCAGTCGTTGCCCAGCCCGCCGCTCCACTTCGAGAGCTGGGCGTGGTGCTTGTACGAGTCGAAGATGTGCTCGAGGTCGTCCTCCACCGTCGTGAGGTAGCAGGAGGAGAGCTGCGGGTGGACCGTCCCGCTGTGGAACAGGGTGGGCGAGGACGGCGTGAACGCCAGCTTCGAGAGCACCTCGTAGAACTCCAGTGCACGGGCCTGGGGGTCGTCCTCGGCGACGGCCAGCCCCATCGCCACGCGCATCCAGAACGCCTGCGGGAGCTCGAGGTGCTCCCCGCCCTCCTCCGTCTTGAGGAAGTAGCGCTGGGCGAGCGTGTCCATCGCCATGTACTCGAACTTCTCGTCGCGTTCGATGACGAGTTCGTCGGCCAGCGCGTCGAGGTCGAACCGGTCGCGGAGTCGCTCGTCGAGCAGGCCGAGGTCGACGCCGCGACGAACGTTCTCGACGAAGGTCCGGCGGTACGCCCGGTCCAGCTCGTCGCCCGTCTCGTCCGAGCCGATGAGCTCGCGGTAGTACCGTTGCCGGAACACGTCGGCGGCGACCCGCTTGAACGCCGGTTCGCGCTCGATCCGCGCCGTCAGCGACTGGATTGTCGCCTCGTACACCTCGTCGGTCCCGGCTCCGTCGTAGAGGTTCCGTTCGATCTCCGCGACGAGCGTCTCGACGGTCTCGTCGGTCGGTAGCTGTGCGTCGTCGTCTCGCGCCCGGTCGAGGATGGACCGGACCGTCGTCGTCTGTGTCTGTTGCTGACTCATGTGTCGGAATCGGTCTGTTCGCGTCGCTGCCCGCCCTCGTCGCGGTCGTCGTGCGCGTCGTCGTCCAGCACGGCGTCGAGCTCCCGTCGGAACGCCGCCGGGTCCGAGAACGCCCGGTAGACCGAGACGAAACGGACGTAGGCGACCTGGTCGACCGACCGCAGGCGCTCGGAGACGAGCGCACCGACCCGCTCGGACGTGACGACGCGGCCGTCGCCCTCCGGCAGGTCCGCCTCGACCTCCTCGACGAGTGTGGCGACGTCACCGGCGTCGACCGGCCGCTTCTCGACGGCGCGCTCGATACCGGTCCGGAGCTTCTCGCGGTCGAAGGGCTCGACGCTGCCGTCGCGCTTCTCGACGCGGAGCGAGTCCCACTCGGTCCGCTCGTAGGTCGTGAACCGGAACGAGCAGGCCCCACACTCGCGCCGTCGCCGGACGGCGGTTCCGTCGGTGGTCGTGCCGGTGTCGACGACGTGCGTCGGGTCGTGGTCGCAGTTCGGGCAGTCCATGGTCGTCACTACGCGTCGCTTCGGACCCCCACATCTGGGGGACGGGGCGGGGCAGTCGCAATATGTGCTGTCAGGGGCGGTCGGTATAAAATTTCCCCAACAGAGTTGAACTACTGAAAGTCAGCTTGTTTTCCGGTGCCCGCGACCGCGAGCTCACGCCGTCGCTGTCGGCGCGCCGCCAAGGCATCGTCCCGGAGTCCGCGCTGCTCGTCCGTGGGGCACCTGAGGGTCGGTATCTCGGTCGGCTGCTCGTCGGCGTCGAGCGCGACGAAGCTGAAGAACGAGCTCGCGGTCTCGGCAGTCTCGCCATGGCTCGGGCGCTCGGCCAGCACGTCGACCTTCACGTCCATGCTGGTCCGCCCGGTGTCGAAGACGTAGGCCGTGACGGTGACGATGTCCCCGAGCTCGATGGGCGCGATGAAGTCGACGTGGTCCATCGACGCCGTGACGACCTGTCGCCGTGAGAACCGCCGGGCTGCGATGGCCCCGCAGATGTCCATCCAGTGGAGGACGGCCCCACCGAGCGCGCGTCCGAGGTTGTTCGTGCTGTTCGGCATCAGGATCTCGCTCATCTCGGTGAACGACTCCTGGAGTGTCCGCTCGCGGCCGCACTGCTGTGACATGTGGACGACTCCGCGTGAACGGCATAAAACGCTAACTAAGTTGAATTAGGACAAGTGAGTTTGCTCATCGCCCGTCCGCGTGTCGCTACGCTTCGTCGAAGAGCGTCTCGCCCTCGACCATGTGCCCCGCGACGGCGTCCATGTCGAGCGTGACGCCGAGCCCGGGCCGCTCCGGAATCTCGATGTAGCCGTCCTCGATGACGTCCTCCTCGACGAGGTCCGCCCACCAGCCGAGCTCGTAGGAGTGGTACTCCACGGCGAGCGCGTTCGGGATTGCCGCGCCGACGTGCGCGCTGGCCATCGTCGCCACCGGCGAGGAGACGTTGTGCATCGCGACGGGGACGTAGTACTGGTTCGCCACGTCCGCGATCTTCCGCGTCTCGCGCATCCCGCCGACCTTCGGCATGTCGGGCGCGACGATGTCGACCGCCTGGTCCTCGATGAGCCGGCGCTCCTCGGTCACGCGGTAGCGGTTCTCGCCCACCGTGATGGGCGTGATGGTGGACTGCGTGACCTCCTGCTGTACGGCGAGGTTCTCCGGCGGCACGGGGTCCTCCAGCCACCAGACGTCGTACTCCTCGATGGCGCTGGCGAGACGCTTCGCCGAGCCGCCGGAGAACGTCCAGTGGCAGTCGAACGCCACGTCCGCGCGGTCCTTCACGCGCTCGGTTACCTTCTCGACGATCTCGGCCTTGTGGCGGATCTCGCCGGGACGGAGATGGCGGTTCGCGCGGTCCTTCTCCAGCCCCGACGGCACGTCGAGGTCGAACTTCAGCGCGTCGTAGCCGAGCTCCTCGACCACGCGCTCCGCCTCGTCGGCACAGGCCTCGGGGTCGGCCTCGGCCTCCGTGTGGCAGTCGCAGTAGACGCGCATCTCGTCGCGGTACTTCCCGCCGAGCAGCTGGTATGCCGGCACCTCCAGTATCTTCCCGGCGAGGTCGTGGAGCGCGACCTCGATACCCGCGATCGCGGTGACGGTGATGCCCTCGACGCTCCCCTCGCCGGACATCTTCTGGACGAGGTGCTCGTACAGCCGGTCGATGTCGAGCGGGTTCTCCCCGACGACGAACGGCTCCATGCGCTCGATGAGTTCGGGGACGCCGGCGCCCCAGTACGCCTCGCCGGTCCCGACGACGCCTGCGTCGGTGTAGATCCGCACGAGCGTCCACGGGAAGTTCCCGTCGACCATCGTCGTCTGCACGTCGGTGATCTCGACGTCCCGGCCGCCGCCGCGCTCGCGTGTCACGCCCATCGTCTCCGCGGAGAGGTCCCGCATCGTGTACTCCGCGTTCGGGTCGTGAAGCTCCGTGTAATCGATGCCCATGGCACACGTGTTTACTCGCTCCTTAGTAAAACTTTGCTCCGGGGCCGGTCCGGAGTGAAAGCGAGCGAGAACCGCGATTGCGAACGGGGAGCCTGCGACCCGTGCGCACAGCGATAAGCGCCCTTCTGCTCGCGGTCGTTCCTCCCCCGCTCGCGTCTCGGAGAGTCTCGTTCGCTGGCGCTCACTCGACTCTCCCTACTCCTCCGGCTCCCGACGCTCCCACTCCTCGGGCGGCTGGCGGATCTCCGAACTCTCCTTCGAGAGCACCCGGAGGTACACGATGGCGATGCCCGCCAGCAACAGCACCCCGGAGATGACGAGGTAGATGGCGACCGTCGCGGTCCGTCCCTCGACGACCAGCGCGAGGAGCACCAGCAGGAGCAGCCCGAGCCCGGCGATGGTCGCGAGCAGTCGTTTGAACCCCAGCGCGTACTCGAACAGGTCGCTCATACCGGCGATTCGGGGCCTTCGGGTTTGATTGTTCGGATTGAATTTCGGCACTTCGAGGGCGGGAACCACCGACGACGGACAGCTTGCCCGGCGTTCCGGACCCGCGAACGGCCCGTGTTCAGTCGAGACCCGCGAGACAGTTCATCGCGTACGCGGTCCCCAGTAGTTCGGCCGACTTCCCGCGGTCGAAGACGAGCTCGTCGGTCGAGAGGACGTGTTCGAGCACGTCGGAGGACGCGTGGTTCGGGGCCGCGGCGATGCCGGCGTGGTTCTCCTCGGCCCAGCGCATCACCCGCAGGTCGGTCTTGGAGTCGCCCATGACGAGCGCGAAGGGGTCGTCGACGCCGAGCACCTCGAGCGCGGCCACGACACCCGCGACCTTGTTGAGCTCGAGACTCGATATCTCGGCGGCGTCGGCCTCGTAGTAGGCGACGTCGATGCGGTCGTAGGCGTCGGCGAGCACGTCGGGGAGCTCGTCGAGGTCACGTGCCTCGTACTCACCCTCTCGTTCGAGCACGCCGCGAATCTCGGGGTCGGCGTCGGCGTAGTAGGCCCGCGCCCAGCCCACGGCGTCGTCCTCGTCGAGGTCCGCGGCGGCGGCACGGGCGACGGCGGTCCCCAGGAGCTGGAGCTGGTAGACGAGCGCGGTGTCGATTATCTCGCGGGCGCGCTCGCTGCCGGTCTCGTAGTTGGGCTTGAGCGTGACGTTGAACTCGTTGCCCTGGAGGTGACAGCCGTGGCGGACGGCCTCGGGGGCCTCGGTCAGTGCGCGGGCACGCACGTCGTCGAACACCTCGCGGACGAACTCGTCGAGGCCCTCGTACAGCAGTCGCTTGGTCTCCGCGCCGTGGCCGGGCGTGAAGACGCCGTTGCCGGACTCGTAGACGATGCTCAGGTCGCCGGAGTGGACGACCTCGCTGCCCAGTCCCTGGATCATGAAGCCCTTGACGTTCTCCAGGGTCTGCCCGGTGCAGATGACGATGGGGACGCCGCTCTCGTAGAACTCGGTGAGCCGGTGGAGCGTGTTCCGGGGGATCTCGTTGTCGGTGTTGCCGGCCGAGCGCAGGGTCTCGTCCACGTCGAGCACGAGCACGTTGATGGCGCGGTCGTAGGCCGAGAGGAGGTCGAGCGCGGTGAAGGCCTGGTCCCGGGTGGCGTGGGCGGCGACCTCCGCGAACGTCTCGCCGGGGACGAAGGAGTCGCGAATCTCGCCCTTTCGCGTGTCGAGCTCCTCGCTGGCGTCCTGCCAGTGCTCGAGGGCGACCCGGGAGTCGACGGCCGGGAAGAGGTCGACGAACTCCTGGTACTCCCGTAGCGTCTCCGTGTCGAACTCGCCGTACAGTCTGTACAGCAGGTCGTATCGTTCCATGTGACTCCCATTGAGTCGGAGTGGTATGAAAGGGGTTGAGGGTGTGAAAAGCGGTGGCCGGTCGGCATGGCACGGACCGTGACTGGAGTGGCTGTGGGTGCTGCCGGGGGGAACTCGCGTCACAGGCGGTGACCGTCCACCGTAGATAATACTTTACTCGCGATAGAATAAATCTTTTGTCCCAGTAGGTCGTTGGGGGTGACATGCACGCAGTCGCAGTGCGTCGTAAAGGAAGCAGCCCCGAAGTGGTGGAGAAGCCACGCCCCGAGCCCGGGCCGCAGGAGGCGCTGATCCGCACGCTCCGGGTCGGGATCGACGGCACCGACCACGAGGTCATCGAGGGCAGCCACGGTGGCTCCCCCGCGGGCGAGGACCACCTCGTGCTGGGCCACGAGGCGGTCGGCGTCGTCGAGGACCCGAACGGCACCGGGTTCGAGGCTGGCGACGTGGTCGTCCCCACGGTCCGGCGCACGCCCGCCAGCGGGACGAACGAGTACTTCGAGCGCGGTCAGCCCGACATGGCTCCCGACGGCGAGTACGTCGAGCGCGGCATCGTCGGCGCACACGGCTTCATGAGCGAGTACTTCACCAGCCCCGCGGACTGTCTCGTCCCCGTCCCGCGCGAGCTGGCCGACCTCGGCTTCCTGGCGGAACCCATCAGCATCTCCGAGAAAGCGTTCGAACACGCCTTCGCCTCACGCTCCGCGTTCGACTGGGAGCCCGACTCCGCGCTCGTGCTGGGCAACGGGAGCCTCGGCCTCTTGACCCTCGCGATGCTCGTCGGGAGCGAGCAGTTCGACCGCTGCTACTGTCTCGGTCGGCGCGACCGCCCCGACCCCACTATCGACATCATCGAGCAGCTCGGCGCGACGTACGTCGACTCGCGGGAGACGGCCGTCGCCGAGTTCCCGTCGGTCCACGAGCCGGTCGACTTCGTCTACGAAGCCACCGGCTACGCGAAGCACGCCTTCGACACCATCGACGCACTCGCGCCCAACGGCGTCGGCGCGCTCCTCGGGGTCCCGACTGACTGGGAGTTCGAGGTCGACGGCGGGCGGCTCCACCGCGAGTTCGTCCTCCACAACAAGGCACTCGTGGGGTGCGTCAACTCCAACACCGGCCACTTCGGTGCGGCCGTCGACCGGCTCGACGCCCTCCCCGACGCGTTCCTCGACGATCTCGTCACCGGCGTCTACGGACTCGACGAGCTCGACGCCGCTTTTGCGACCGACGACAGCACTATAAAAACCGCCGTCGAATTCGACGCTATATGAAGAACGTCGACGACCTCATCGAGAGCGCGGCGGAGCTGGCCGAGCACGGCCACTCCAAGGGCGAGATTGCTGACGAACTGAACGTCTCCCGGGAGACCGCCTCCTGGCTGGTCGAGCGCGCCGGCGGGCCCGCGGCCCCGGCAACGACCGACACGACCGCTCCCGCTGGCGGTCCGCAGGACATCCACGTCGACTGGTCCGCGGTCGGCCGCGACAGCTACCGTCTGGAGGCGGTCACCAGCGCGATGGCCGACCTGCTCGCGAAGCAGGGCGAGGACGTGGACCTCACCGTCGGCATCGAGAAGGCCGGCGCGCCCATCGCGACCCACATCGCCAGCAACCTCGACACCGACCTCTCCAGCTACGCACCCAGCAAGCACCAGTGGGACGAGGGCGAGCTGGACACCGACGTCGGCGGCTCGTTCTCCCGGAACTTCGCCCAGATCCGGGACCGCGACTGCTACGTGGTCGACGACACCATCACCTCGGGCACGACGATGACCGAGACCATCGAGGCCATCCAGGACGAGGGAGGCAACCCCGTCGCCGCCTGCGTCCTCGTCGACAAGCAGGGACTCGAGGAGGTCCAGGGCGTCCCGGTGTACTCGCTGTTCCAGGTCATCTCCGTCGGCAGCGACGAGTAGCTCGGAGTTCGAACCGCTCGGCCAGCCGGTCGAGCGCGTCCGCTCCGTACGCCTCCGGCCCCAGGTCCGGCAGCACCTGTATCGCCACGGATCCGCATCGCCGTCGAGAGGCCCTCACCGAGCACGTCCGGAAGCGTCAGCAGCCGCAGCGTGTGCCCGGTGGGTGCCGTGTCGAACACCACGCGGTCCCACCGGTCGGCGTCGCAGTCGAGGAAGAAGGAGAGCGACGCCACCTCGTCGCTTCCCGGCAGGAACCCCCCTCGATGTCCGCCTCGACCGCCCACAGGTTCTCCGCGACCGCGGTCGGCGTGCCGGCCCCCGCTCACCACTCCGTCGCGCGCTGTCGGAACGTCTCGGCATCCAGCGCACAGACGATGGCGGGTTTCCGGACCACGCCGGCCTTGTCCGCTCGGGCCGTCGACGCCGGGTCGTGCGCGGGCTTCGTGACCGCGAACTCTCGGACGAACTCGTCGTCCAGGAAGTAGCCCCGTCGGTCGCCGTCGAACGCCGCGAACGTGCTCATCGGTCTCCCGACGCGCTCGAACAGCCCGCCCTCGTCGCCGTCCAGCAGCACGACCCGGCGGTCGTCGCGGTACGGGCGACCGTCGACGGCGCGCTTCGTGTGGGCGTTCTCGGGGTGTCGCGCCAACTTCTCGGCCGTCGTCTCGGGGTCGTCGTCGGCCTCGACGACGGTCACCCGGGAGAGACGGAACCAGCCGACGAGATACCGGTGCAGTCGCCCGTCCGCGTCCTCGAGCCCGGCGTAGAACCCGACCGCGTCGTCCGGCTCCAGCGCGGCCAGCCGGTTCACGTAGCCCGGGCGATGCTCGCCGTAGGTCAGCGCGTCGAGGTTCGGGTCGTCGTGGGGCGGGTACGCGGCGATGGCGTCCCGTTCGGTGATCTCGGCCGCGTCGCCGCCGGGGTCGGGGACGAGCCTGGCGAGCAGGTCGGCCATCGTGCCGTCGCCGTAGCGCAGCGGCCGGTCGCCGTACAGCCGGTCCTCGCTCGTCTCGCGGGTCTTCTCGGGAATCGGCAGGTACTCGAACTCGCCGTCCGGCCCGACCGTCGGGACCCGGGAGTCCCGCAGCTCGACGTTGGTGGTGTCGGCACCGATGCCACAGCAGACGACGGTCATCGCGGGCGGACGGTGGTCACGAGTCGTTCACCGTGACCTCGAACTCGTCGCGGGCGACGGCGAGGCGGAACGTCGGCACCGTCGTGTAGACGACCTCGACGACGTCCTTGCGGCGGAGGGACTGGAGCGCGTCGCGCACCTCGTCCACGTCGGGGTCGAGGTCCGCGGTCTCGCGCAGCGTCCGCAGCACGCTGACGACGCTCTGACCGTCCTCCTCCGGCCCGGCGAGGCTGTCGAGGATGGCCGCCTGGAGCGCGGGCACACGGACCGCACTCGGCGTGCCACCCGGTTCGTCGCCGGCGGTGACGCCCGGCTCGACGTCGACGAGTTCGGCGGCCTCCTCGGTCGCTCTGATGAGGCTGTTGTCGTCCCGGAAGTAGTACTCCTGCAGCTCGCGTTCGAGGAAGCCGTGGACCTCGCTCCCGCTCTCCATCCCCCACCGCTCCTGCAGCTCGCCGTTCTTCGTCGGCTGGAGTTCGACGATGTCGGCCAGACGCTCGCGCGCCTCCTCCGAGAGGGTCATTGGAGGCCGCTACGGTCAGCCGCTATTTGGGCGTTCTGTCTCCGGGTGGTTCGACACCACGCTCAAGGGGACGCGAGTCGAATGTTGTCGCATGACACGGCGCGTCGAGTTCGCACACATCGAGACCACGCTCGAGGACCTCTCCTACCCGGTGCTCCGGCACGACGCCGCGGCGGACCTCGAGGATGTGACGCTCGTGCTCTCGGACGGCGAGACCAACCTCGGGGTGCTCGTCTCGGAGACCGACAGCGACGCGTTCCAGACGCCGGAGGACCTGCTGTTCGAACTGGCGGAGTCGGTCGGTGTACCGGTCGCCGAGTCCCGGGAGCACACCAGCGACGCCGACGGGGCCTGAGGGCGTCGCGGAATCCGGGGGCGACTGGCGCTCGTTCGCGACCGGCGCACGGGTGGGTCTCGCTTTTCAGGGTCGAGAACGTACCCCGTTCCATGACACGCGAGCACGTCGACACGGTGACGGTCTACGCCGACTACGTCTGTCCGTTCTGCCACCTCGGGCGCCACGCGCTGTCGCTCTACCAGGACACCCGCGAGGAGCCCCTTCGGGTCGAGTGGCACCCGTTCGACCTCCGAGCCGCCCAGCGTGGCCCCGACGGCGAGCTGGACCTGACCGTGGACGACGGGAAGGACGACGCGTACTACGAGCGCGCCAGGGAGGGCGTCGAGCGCCTCCGCGAGAAGTACGGGGTCGAGATGAGCGTCGACGTCTCCCGCGACGTCGACTCGTTCCGGGCGCAGCTGCTCTCGCGGTACGTCCAGGAGCACGAGCCCTACGACACCTGGCGCGCGCTCGACGAGGCGCTGCTCGCGGCGCTCTGGCGCGACGGCCGCGACATCGGCGACGTGGACGTCCTCGCCGACGTCGCACGCGGTGTCGGTCTCGACGGGACCGTGGCCGAGACCGCGCTCTCGGACGACGCGAACCGCGACGCACTCACCGAAGATTTCGCCGCCGCGAAGGCCGCCGGCGTCACCGGCGTGCCGACGTTCGTCGCCGACGGGCACCAGGCTCGCGGCGCGGTGCCGCCCGAACAGCTCGAACGGCTCGTCGAGGGCGTCTGACCGGGTCCGTCGAGGTGTCGGACGGACTGTCAGGTGACCGGACAAGCGGGTCGCTTAAGTCCGTTCGCGGGCGAACGGACGGGTACGATGGAGTTCTGTGACGACTGCGGTTCAATGATGAAGACGGAGGGCGACGAGTGGGTCTGTGGGAGCTGTGGCTTCTCGAAGGCCCGCGACGCCCAGGCGGAACAGGCGATGGTGACCACGCAGGGCCAGGAGGAGTCGGAGGTCGTCGACGTCTCCGACGCCGAGAACAAAGGCCTGCCGACGACGGAGTCCCACTGCCCGAAGTGTGACAACGACGAGGCCTACTGGTACATGCAGCAGATCCGCTCGGCGGACGAGTCAGAGACGCGCTTCTTCATCTGCACCGAGTGCGAGCACAAGTGGCGCGAGGACGACCACTAGCCGTACACGAGCGTCCACAGCGCGCCGAGCCCGCCGAACACCACCGACGCGAGCAACAGCCCCGCCCAGTTGAACGCGCTCAACGGGTAGCCCAGCCCCGGCCCGAGCACGAGAAGTGCAGCCGCCAGCAGCGCCGGCGCGACCGTCGCGAGCGGCCGCCGTCCGTCGCGGCCCAGCCAGCTGATCGCGACGAGACAGAGCCCGAAGCCGACGGCCAGCCCGTACACCACCGGGACGACGCCGGCGGGGTCCAGCTGCGATCCGAGGTCCGACGTGACCGGCGTCGCGAGGAAGACCAGTCCGAGCAGTCCCGACAGGGCGGCGAACGCGCGCCCGACGGTCTCGGGCGCGATTGGGAGTCCCGTGGCTTCGGTGGCGTCGCTCATAGCTGGCGTGTCGGCGGGGTGGGAGGAATGGGTTTCGTTCCGACCTCGGGCCGGTGCGTCTGGCGCCTTCGCCGGTCAGCGCGTCGCCCGGTACTCGCCGTGGGCCACGCCGATGCCTAGACAGATGAGCCCGAAGACGAGCATCGACGGCGTGACCATCATGAGCGTCGTCTGCATCGGCATCACTTGCATGGCGAGCAGCGCGGCCGTTCCGACCGCGATGAGGGCCAGGAACGCCACTGCGGTCTTCGTCTGGTCGAGTTCCATACGAGCTTCTGGGGGCCGGAGATAGATAATCCGTACGGAGCCAGTGAAGCTCGCTGTCGGTTCGGGCGCCGTCGCGCTGGCCCGGAGTATCCGTCGACTCGCCGACGGTCCGGCCCCGCACCGCGGACTCCCGCCCCGCACCGCGGAACCCAGCCCCCGCTACTCCGTCGGCCGAACCAGGTTCGCGAGCGTCACCAGAATACCGAGCGCCCAGCCGACGGGGACGGAGACGCCGAGCCAGAGCAGGACGTAGGCGACGCCGGTGAGGTCGTACTCGGTGCGGAGGTACTCGTTGATGCCGCCGACGGCGAAGACGTTGTCGAGGAACCAGATGGCGAGCGACTCGCTCTCGGTGAACACCAGCTCGCCGAGCGCGGGCGAGTAGAACGCGGCGACGACGGGCGGCAGGAAGACCGCGGTCGTGGCGAGCGGATAGGCGAGGACGACCGTGGTGACGCGGCCACCGACGCGCGCGAACCCGAGCGCGAGCGCGGTCGAGAGGGTGGCGACGCCGGCCGCAGCGACGACGGCGAGGAAGCCCGTGAAGGTGAACCGGACCCACGCGGCCGCCGAGAGCGCACCCCAGAGCAGCGCGACGAGGAGTACGGTCCCGACGACGCCCAGCGCACCGGCGAGGTCGTCCAGCCGATACGCGTTGTACCGGGCGACGACGCCCGCCAGCGCGAACGGATAGACGAGCGCGACGACGACCGCGCCGACGGCCGCCCAGCCGGTGTACGCGAGCTTGCCGCTCGTCGTCTCCGGTTTCCACTTACCCAGGACCGACTGGTCCGCCCCTCGTTGGCGCGGAAAGAACAGCTCCATCCAGGTCTCGTGCAGTCGCTTCAGGTCGACGCCCACGCCCTCGACGAACCCCGCCATATCACCTGGGTTCGCCCGCGTAGCGTTTTACCTTTCGGCTGGCACCGGGCGACAGCTACCAGGGGGCGAAGTCGGGGTCGACCTCCCGCTCGCGCTCGTCGATGGCGTCGATGGCCGCGACGTCCTCGTCGTCGAGGTCGACCGCGAGCGCCCCCCAGTTGTCGCGGATGTGGTCCTCGCTCGTCGCCTTCGGGATGGTCGTCACGCCCTTCTCGCGGAGCCAGGCGAGGCTGACGGCGGCCGCACTGACGTCGTGTTTCTCGGCGACGCGCTGGATCTCGGGCACGTCGAACACCTTGCCGCGGGCCAGGGGGGAGTACGCGACGACGTTCACGCCGGCGTCCTCACAGCGGGCGCGCAGCTCCTCCTGCGGGAGCAGCGGGTGGCACTCGAACTGGTTCGCGAACAGCTCCGCGTCGAGAGTGTCGATGGCCTCGTCGACGTGCTCGGGCTCGAAGTTCGAGACGCCGACGCGCTCGACTTTCCCCTCGTCGACGAGCTGGTCGAACGCCGAGAGCGTGGGCTCCGGGTCGTACGCCTCGGCCGGCCAGTGGACGTACAGCAGGTCGACGTAGTCGACGCCGAGCTTCTCGAGGCTCTCCTCGGTGCTCGAGAGCACGTCGTCGTGGGCCAGCTCGCTGATCCACACCTTCGTCGCGAGGAACACGTCCTCGCGGTCCACGTCGGCCTGCTCGATGCCGCGGCCGACGGCGGCCTCGTTGCCGTAGATCTGGGCCGTGTCGATATGCCGATAGCCCATCTCGAGGGCCGTGGCGACGCTGTCGGCGCACTGGTCGGGGTCCTCGTTCTGCCAGGTGCCGAGGCCGAGCATCGGCATTCCGTCGGCGGTGGGGACGCTCTCGGGGGTCTGTGAATCCTGAGACATCGTGTCCGGAAGGAGGCGTGTGACGTGGAAATGGGTTGTGGATGCGGCGAGGGCGTCCCGCGCCGTCGTGACACCGATGCAAAAAGCACGTGTGGGCGGACACGAGACTGGAGACGACGCGGTCCCATCGCCTCACACCCATGCCTCACCCCGGTTCGACCCGACGGACGCTCGCAGCCATCCTCGGCGCGAACGCCCTCCCGGTCGTCGGCGTGCTCGCGCTCGACTGGACTGTCTCGACGGTGCTCGCCCTCTACTGGCTCGAGACCGGTGTTCTCGTCGCCCGCGGGGGCGTCGAAGGCCTGTTCGCGGGCCGCCCACCCGCGACCGAGGCCGGGGGCTGGGCGCCGTTCGAGGACCTCGCCGACAAGCGCGGCGGTGTCGTGCTGTACGACGCGCTCGGGCCACTCTACCCCCGGAACGTCCCGGTGGCCGTGGGCGCGCTCTGGCTCGTCCTCCTCGTCTGGCCGCTGGGGGGCGTCGGCCTCTCCGTCGTGGGCCCCGACCGGTTGCTCGCCCCCGGGAGCGCACCGACGGTCGCCGTCGCACTCGCCGGCATCGTCGTGTCCAACGCGGTGGGGCTCGCCGCCGCGGTCCGCCGTGGCCGGTACGACGACCGGCCCGTCCACGCGGCCATCCCGCAGGGGCGTATCGTCGGCCTCGTCGCCCTGATTCTGGCCGCGGGAGCGTTCGCGAACCCACCCGAGACGGCGACCGTCGCCGGGACGAGCCTCGTCTTCGGCGTCGTCGTCGCGGTGAAGCTCTGTCTCGACGTGGGCGCGTTCCTCGCCGCGCGCGGCTCGGTCCCGGTGCTCTCGCGTCTCGCGGCACGCACCCAGGAGTCCGCTCCCGAAGAGCCCGCCCACGTCCCCACCGGGGACCCCGCTGCCCGCGTCCGGACGGACCGGACCGCGGTCCGTCTCCGGGCGGTCGGCCTCGGAATCGTGTCCGCGGTCCTACCGCCGTCCGGGCTGGTCGCGTTCGGCGGCGCGTTCCTCACCTGGGCCTTCCACGGCACGCTGGCGGCGGTCGCGCTTGCCCTCGCGGTGCTCGCGGTCGCGGTCCTCGTCCGCGTCGTCGAACAGGATGTGCTGTTCGGCCACCTGGAGTACCGCATCTACGACGAGGGTGTCCTCGCCTACGACCGGTTGCTCGACGCGCCCCAGTGGTTCGTCCCGACGCACGACATCGCCGACACCCGGACCAGCGACGGCCTGCTCGGGCACCGGTTCGGCTACGACACCGGCGTGCTCCGACTCCAGCGTCGCGACGGTGGCGACGCCCGGCTGGTGTTCCTGGACGACGCGGATCGGGTGCTGGCGACTGTCGACCGCTGACGAGAAGCCGCTCCGGAAGCCTCGGTGGAGAACGAGTCAGTCGCTGATGAACTTGTTGTCCCGCCAGTTGACGCCGCTGTTTGCGGCCTGGCCCTCGGACCGGCCCTCGACGACCTCGATGGAGGCCGGGCGGTCCTCGCCGTCGACGATGCGGGTCGCGTCGAGGTCCGTGTCGCGGGCCGTGATAGCGGTCAGCGTGCCCTTCTCGGCCTCGCGGGCGATGGCACACAGCACGAGGAACATCTCGTACTGGAGCAGCGAGTTCTGCAGCACAGTCTCGCGGTCGCCCTTGAACGCCGCGAACTCGACGAGTTCGGAGGGGATCTCCTCCTCCTCGTCCTCCTCGTCGCCCCAGCGCGGGCCGCGGTGCTGGTCCTCGGGTTCCTCCTCGTACACCCGGTTCTCGGTGACGCTGGCTTTCAGCTGGGCGGTCGGCGTGTACTTGCTCACCGATTTGTCGGCCGAGATGGCCTTGAGAATGAGGGTGTTGTTGCGTCGTGTGATGTCTACGGATTCGATACCGTCTGGAAGCTCCGGATCGCTCGAGAGGAACTCCCGAACGTCTTCGAGGGGGAGTTCCAGTGTCGAATGGAGCCTGAATACCTGACCGGAGTTTTCTGCTGACATGGTAAATGGGGGTGTGACGACGTGTCCGCTGGCCGTTCGCTCGGTCGCTAGTAGGGGCGTTGCGCTTAAATGACCTGCTGTTTATTTCCGACTGGTCGCCTGTTAAACTCTGCAGATCAGCCGACGAGCGTGGATTCGAGCTCGTCGCGCTCGTCGAGCTCCGCGAGGACGTCGCTGCCGCCGACGAACTCGCCGTTCACGAACGTCTGCGGGATGGTCTCCCAGCCGGAGTGCTCGGAGAGTGCACTGCGGAACTCCTCGAGCGAGTCGAGCGTGTCGACCGTCTCGAACTCCTCGCGGTACTGGCCGATGAGCCCGAGGGCACGGTCCGAGTAGCCACACTGGGGCATCATCTCCGTGCCCTTCATGAACAGGACGACCTCGTTCTCCTCGATAGCCGTCCGTACGCGCTCGTCGACTTCCTCCTGTGGGAGGCTCTGGTTCGGGTCGAACGTCATTACACTCCCGTAGGTTGGGCGGCCGGAAAGAAGTTGCGTCAACGGGTGCGTGTGCGCCGGACAGCCGTGCCACGGGGGTCGCACGCCGAGACTCGGGGGAGACGGGCTGCCGCCCGGTCCGGTGGGTCACTCGACCTCGTCCATCCCCGGCCGTCGGCGACGGCGACGCCGTGCCAGCAGCCGCTTCGTCGCGGCCCCCGGACCGCCCTCGATCGGCCAGCCCCTGGTCCGCCACGCGGGCGGTTCGGGCTCGAACTCGGGACACGCCCCAGAGCACTCGCCGGCGGTCTGGCAGCGGGATTTCGCGTCACACCAGGGCAGGACCGCGCCGTCCGCCCGGGGCCGGTAGTGCCGGCAGTCCGGGCGCATCGTCTCGACGTAGGAGCGCCAGCCGCGGGCGTAGGCGCGCTCGGCGATCTCGCGCCGCTTCGCCGCCTTCCACGCGGAGTCGACGTACTCGAAGCGCGCGGCGGAGGCGTCGAACGCGTCGCCGTCTGGCCGCTCCAGGATTCGGGTGCCGGGGTCCGTGACGGCCAGCGAACGGGCGTGCCAGGCGACGCTTCCCGTTGCCACACCGCCGGTGTCCGCCGTCTCGAGGGTGACGATGCCGGCCTCCACCGGTAGGTCCTCGAGCAGCACGGGCTCGACGGCACCGTCGGTGGCGCGGGTCGCCACCCAGGCCTCGTCGGCGAGCGAGAGCGCCACGTCGTACTCCAGCTGCGTGACGAGTGCGTCCGCCGCGCTCGCGTCGAGATCCGGCTTGTTCTCGATGGCGACGATGCGCCGGCACCAGTCCGGGTAGGGCCACCTGCGGCGGCACTCGATACGGTTGCCGGTCTTGCGTGTCTCGACGACGCCGCGGTCGGCAGCCCGGTGCAACGCCTCGCGAACGTACCGCCACGGGTAGCCCGGGTGCGGGAGCGCGTCGCGGTAGTAGGTCCAGTCCTCGGGCGCGTGCCGGACGACGTGGAGGAGGTCCGAGTCGAGCGCGTCCAGCCCGAACCGCGCCCGCTGGCGCAGCCCCGCTGGGTCGCACTCCAGGACGAGGGTGTCCCAGCGACGGTCCCGGATGCCCAGCTGGCGCGCGACGACGACGACCGAGTCGTCGCGCGCGGGTTCCCACGCGCGCTCGGCCCAGCGACAGGCCCGAAGCTCGAACGCGAACTCGGTGTCCTCGCCGGGGAGCATGCACGGCCCTGCGCGTTCGAGTACCGAAGCAGTTACGGGTCGACGACGGACGGGCGGCGGTTCGACAGATTGAACACTGGTCGGGAGTTCCGAAAGAATCCGATGCATCTCGTCCTCGACTACGGCGGCGTCATCGTCCAGAACGGCGACGAACGCGAGCACGCGCACCTACTGGGTGCCGACCCCGAAGCGGACCCCTACCCGGGGTGGATCGCCTACCTCGCGTTCCGCAACGGCTTCGTCCAGACCACGGACGGGTACGTCGACCTCCTCTCGACGCTCACGGGGGCATCCGAGGACGCGTGTCTGGACTACGTCGAGAAGACGTGGCTCGACCCCGAGTTCCCCGCGGCCAACGCCGATGCCCTCCGGACGCTCGCTGCCGAGCACACGCTCGTGCTCTTCAGCAACATGGCGCGCCCGTGGGTCGAGACGGTGCTCGCCGAGCACGGCGTCCGCGACTGCTTCGACGAACTCGTCGTCTCCTCGGAGATCCAGCGCGCGAAGCCCCATCCGAGGGGATACGTCGAGTGCCTGCCCGAGGGCGACGAGCCGGTCGCGTTCGTCAGCGACGAGTACAACGAGGACCTCATGATGGGCGAGTGTCTCGGGATGACGTCGGTGTGGGTCGAGAACGAGGACGACGAGACACCCTACAGGGAGCCCGACGTCCAGGTTCCGTCGCTCGCTGCCCTCCCGGACGCGCTCGCGTCGAACGGCGGACCGGTCGGTCGGTGACTCGCCGGCCGGCAGCGTCGAACCGCGTCCCGACCCGCTACCCCCGTTGCCCGCCGACAAAGCCCCGCACGAGCGCCCCTTCGGCCTTCCGGAGGAGCTCGCCCGCAGTGCTCCCCGCACAGCCGAGTTCTGCCGCCACGTCCGCGACACTCCCCGTTCTCGGCACCTCGTAGTAGCCCACCGCGACGGCAGCCGCGAGCGCCTCCCGCTGGCGCGCGGTCACGTCGACCGCGGGCGTGGCCCACCGTCTGAACGCCGCAACCCGCTCGACCGTCGCGTCGACGTGCTCCCGGAGGTCCGCGTGGAACGCCGCGAGGAACTCGCTCTCCCCGACGGCCTCGAAGCGGGCGCGCCCACCCGGCTCGAACGTCACCGGTGGCAGGAAGACGACGCCCGAATCGGCGACGAGGTCGAGCACCGGCGCGCCGAGTTCGTACTCGGTCTGGTGGACGAACGCGTAGGTGCCGCCGTCGCCCGCGACGAGGTCGACGGTGGTGCTGCTCTCGACCGCGTCGAGCAGCGACCGGACCGCGTCGGGCTCCCCCTCGTACCAGGCCAGCGTCGTCACCGTGTCCATCGGCCCCCACATCAGCAGCTCCGCGCGCGAGACCGGACTCTCTTCGAGCTGGCGATGCATCGGGTGCGCCAGGGACGGCGGGTAGTCGACGGCGAAGGTGACGCGTCGCACGGAGGGACGGTGCACGCCGGTAGTATTTAAAACGCCGCATCCATCCGGCCAAACTCCCTCTCCACTTCGGCGGGAACGTGTCCGTATGAGCTCGTCGCCCGACCTGCAGGACGCGCCGCCGGCCGACGCCGAGAGCGCCGGCGCGCGACCTGCGGAATCCGGCACCACCGCCACCGCCACCGCCACCACCGCCACCACCACAGACGGCCGCACCGTCGCCTACGCCGAGTACGGGGCCGCGGACGGCACGCCCGTCGTGTTCCTCCACGGGACGCCCGGCTCGCACGTGCTCGGCCGGCTGTTCGACGACGTGGCCCGCGAGCGGGACTGCCGCATCGTCGCCCCGGCCCGCCCCGGCTACGGCGACTCGGACCCCGCACCGGACGCCACCGTCGCCGACATCGCGGACGACCTCGTCGCGGTCCTCGACCACGCCGGCGTCGAGCGCGCGCCGGTCGTCGGGTTCTCCGGCGGTGCGGCCGTCGCGATCGCACTGGCCGGACGCCACCCCAACCGCGTCGAGGCGGTCCACAGCGTCTCCGGTGTCGCTCCGCCGTCGCTCCGGACCGAACAGCCGGCCGTCCAGCGACTGCTCGAGACGCTGGCGACACGGACGCCGCGCCTCCTCTCCGGCCTCGTCCGCGGGCAGTCCTGGGTCGCCGACCGCGGCTCCCCGTCGGTCGTGGTCTCGCAGTACACCGACAGCGAGGGCGCGGCAGCGCTGTCCGAGGCCCAGGCGGAGACGTTCCGCCGGGACTTCGTCGTCGGCGTCGGCCCGCAGCGGACCGGGTTCGTCACCGAGACGCGCCGCTTCGGCCACACCTGGCCCGTCCAGCCCGCCGAGCTCTCGGTGCCGCTGCACTGCTGGCACGGCGACCGGGACGCGAACGTGCCCGTTGCCGACGCGCGCCGGGTCGCGGACGCCGCAGACGGCGTGCTGACCGTCCGCGACGCGGACCACGCGACCGCGCTGGTCGAGTGCCGCGCGGCGCTGCTCGACGCCTGTCTGGAATGACTGCCGTGCCAGTTGGTGCATGGCCGGTGCGGAGTGCTGGGCCGTCGCTCGGCGGGTAGAATGGGAGAGACGATTGCGAGACGGCTCGCGGAGCCGGTGGCGACTAGTCGTCGCCGGCTTCTTTCTCTGCTTCGAGTTCGTTCAGGAACTCGTGGGCGTCCTCGAGGATTTCGCGTGGTCCGTCCTGCGTGACGGTGTTGAACGCCTGTTCGTAGTCCCGCCACTGGAGGTCGCGGTGCTCGGTCGAGAGCTCCGCGCTGGCCTCGAACGACCGGGCGATGAACAGGTGGACCGTCTTGTGGATGGTATCGCCACCCGCCTCGAAGACGTAGTCGTACTCTTTTCTGAATCCGTCGATGAGACGGAAGTCGTAGATGCCTGCTTCCTCTTTCACTTCTCGAATAGCCGTCTGCTGGAGTTCTTCGTCTCCCTCGACACCGCCCTTCGGGAACTCCCAGTCACCAGGGCGGCTCTTTAGCAGAAGGTACTCGCGCCGGCCCCGCGTGTCGCGAAAGAGGATGGCACCTGCGCTCGTAGCTTCGACTGCCATTACCACCTTGTAAAGCGTCACCAGTTAAGAGAATATCGGACGGTCCGCGTCGCGTCTCAATGGGTTTTTCACCGTCAGCCGCGACCAGTTCCAATACGACCATGAGCTTCGTCACACGCCTCACGCTCCAGAGCGGGGACCGCGCCGCCCTCGACAGCGTCGTCGAGGACATCCGCGAGCGCGTCTCCCGGAAGGGTGCGGAGATGAAAGGCCCCCACTCCGCCCCACCGGAACGCCTCCGCGTGCCGCAGTACAAACAGCCCACCGACGACACCGCCACCCAGTTCGGCGCCTGGGACTACACCGTCTACAAGCGCGAGATCGAGATCGTCGGCCACGACGAGCTCGCCCACACCATCGCCGCCGGCTCTGCGTTCCCCGACTCCGTCCACGTCGCCGCCGAGGTCGAACAGGTCCGGTCGCAGGGCTCGTAAGTCGTTCTCTCCGTCCAGTATTCTCTCGGCCGTTCTCACCTGGTTTCGCCGGTCGAAACGAGTGGCATCTCGAACAGCCAGAACGCTTCCGCCCGCTCGGTACGCTCCCGAGCGCGCGCCACCCGGTTGATTCCGCGCTGTCGCCCGCTGGAGGCTCCAATATGTGTGAACGCTCGAGCCGGTGCACCCGACGCCACAGCCGGAAACGCACCGCGACAACTCCGCGGTTAAGTGCCTCGGGCGCGTCGCCCCGGATATGGTAGACAGAGACAGACTCGTCTCGTTGCGGCGGGCGTTCCACCGCCAGCCGGAGCCGGCGTGGCGCGAGTACTGGACGACCGCGCGCATCGTCGAAGAGCTGGAGACCATCGGCGTCGACGAGCTCTACGTCGGCCCGGACGCGCTGAACACGGACGAGCGGATGGCCGTGCCGCCGGCGGCGGAGCTCGAATCGTGGTACGAGCGGGCGCTCGACGCCGGCGCGGACGAGGATGTGCTCGAACAGCTCCGGGGCGGACACACGGGCGCGGTCGCGGTCGTCGAGCAGGGGGCGGGCCCGACGGTCGGCCTGCGGGTCGACATCGACGGTCTCCCGCGCGAGGAGTCCACGGACGAGGCGCACGAGCCGGCGGCGGCGGGCTTCCGCTCGGGGACCGGCGCGATGCACGCCTGCGGGCACGACGGCCACGCGACCATCGGTCTCGGCGTGCTGGAGGCCGTGACGGAGAGCGACTTCGCGGGGACGCTGAAGGTGTTCTTCCAGCCCGCGGAGGAGGTCGTCGGCGGCGGGAAGGCGATGGCGAAGTCCGGCCACCTCGACGACGTGGACTACCTGTTCGCGCTCCACCTCGGACTGGACCACCCGACCGGCGAGGTCGTCTGTGGCATCGACGAGTTCCTGGCGGTGAAGCACATCGACGTTCGGTTCACCGGCGAGCCCGCCCACGCCGGCGCGAAGCCCGAGGAGGGCGAGAACGCCGTGCAGGCGGTCGCCAGCGCGATCCAGAACCTCTACGCGATACCGCGACACTCCGACGGGGCGACGCGGGTCAACGTCGGCCGGCTCGAGGCCGGAAACGCGACGAACATCGTCGCCGAGGCGGCCGCCATGGAGTGCGAGGTCCGCGGCGTGACGACGAAGCTCAAGGACTACATGGACGAGCGCGCCCACCGCGTCATCGAGAACGCCGCGGCGATGCACGGCTGCGAGTCCGAGACCAGCGTCGCCGGCGAGGCTCCCTCGGCGCGGAGCGACGACGAACTCGTCGACCTCGTGGGCCGAACCGCGGGCGGGAACGCCGACGTGGAGCGCGTGGTCGACCGCGACGCCCTCGGCGGCAGCGAGGACGCGACGTTCCTCATGCAGGCGGTCCAGCAACGCGGCGGCCTCGCGGCGTACGTCTGCGTCGGCACGGACCACCCCGGTGGCCACCACACCGCGACGTTCGACGTGGACGAGGACAGCCTCCCCATCGGCGTCGACGTCCTCGCCGGGACCATCGAGGCCGTCGCCGACGAGCGACCCTGACGGCGCGGGTTACTTTTTCCGATTGTTTCGCGAACTCTTCTCCGAAAGTATTATTTAGCACCGTCTTTTTTGACTAAATTAATGTCAGACTCTCCTGTTCGAACCGTCGGCGTCTCGGTCGCGGTCCTCGCCGGGAGCCTCACGGCGTCCGTCCTGGTGGTCGTGGGGCTCGCGCTGGGGCCGTTCGCGGTGGACCCGGGTGTGGAGGCCGTCTCGGCCTACGGGCCCTGGACCCTCGCCGGGGTCACGCTGGCCGCCGGCTTCCTCCAGACGTTCGTCACGACCGCAGTCCACCAGCAGTACGGCTGGGCCCGCGCCCCGGGCGTCCTGGTCCACCTCGCCTGGACGGCCGCCCTGGGCTACGCGCTCGTCACCGTCGGTATCAGCATCGTCCCGCTGGTGCTCTGCCTGGCGAACGCCTTCGCGACGGTCGGCCTGGTCAACGCCGGCGAGGCGTTCGACACCAGCCGCACGGACACCTCCGAGATGCACGCCACCGACATCGGCACCGGCTACCGCTGAGCGAGCATTCTATCCCATGCTGTGGCGATAATTTTAGGCCGAACCTTTTTGTTTTCAGTTGGCCAACCAGTTTCCATGGGGAGACCGACGTACCGGCCGACGACCGTCACGTTCGCGGCGTTCGTCGCGGCCATCGGGGGGTTCTGGACGCTCATCGACAGCGGCCTGCTGTTCGTCATCGGCGCATCGTTCGAATCACCGCTCGTCATCGCGTTCGGCGGAGCGATGATCGTGTTCGGACTGCTCCGGATACTCGTCGCCGGCGCGCTGTTCCAGATGCGGACCTGGTCGCGCCCGGTCGGGATGCTCCTGTTCGCGCTCGCCGGCGTCGTCAACGTCTGGACTCTCGTCACGGCCGGTGGCGGTGGGAGCATCGTCGCGCTCGTCGCCAACGGGGGCGCGTTCGTCGGACTCGCGCTGAGCGGTGACGCGTTCACGCCGGACATCGAGAGCGCCGACATCAGCGACGAGCCGGCGACGAAAATCGGGACGGGGTCGCGGTAGTCAGTACTTCGGCTCCGCGCCGGTCGTCTCGTACACCGCTTCCATCAGCGAGTCCCGCTTGGACTGCCAGAGCTCGAAGTCGGCGGGCGAGCTCGGGTAGTGCTCGTAGTGGTCCATCAGGTCGTCGGCGCACTGCTTCGTGCGGTAGAACTGGAGGATGTTCCGCCAGTAGCCGAAGCTCTGCACCGCGAGCTTGGCCTTGAACAGCGTGCTCATCTCGGTGCTGCCCTCGTACAGCGCCTCCGCGAGCTTCTCGCCAGGCAGGGAGGCGAGCAGCCCCATCAGGTCGTCGACGTCGACCGCGGTCGAGAGGATGTTGTACACGTCCAGCGCCGCGTAGCGAGCGCCGAAGTGGTCCATGACGCGCTCGTTGTACTCCCAGAGCGTCTCCTCGCTCACGTCGCCCCGCTCGATGGCCTCGATGGCCTGCTCGCCGGCGTACTTGCCCGCGTAGGCCGCGCCGGCGATGCCGCCGCCGGTGGTCGGGTTGACGTGACCGGCAGCGTCGCCGACGGCCATGTAGCCCGGCGCGACCGCCGAGTCGTAGGGTCGTCGGGTCGGGAGCGCGGCGCCGAGCTTGTCCTCGACCTCCGCGCCCGCGAACTCCCCGCGGTCCCGGAGGTCCTGTTTGAGGTCGTCGACGAGCGCCATCGGCTCCTCGGTCATCTGGAAGCCGAGGCCGGCGTTGATCTCCGTGTCGGTCCGCGGGAAGTACCAGAGGTAGCCCGCCGCGCGCTCGGTCGGCTTGAACACCAGCGCGTCGTCCCACTCGACGGGCTCGTCGACGTGAACGATCTCGCGGTAGGCCGAGCAGAACTGCGAGTAGTTGACGTTGGTGTCGAACGTCGCGTCGGAGAAGTCGACCTTGTCCTGCAGCAGTGAGAGCGAGCCCGCGCCGTCGATGACGACCTCGGCCTCGTACTCGACTGGCTCGCCCTTCCTGTTCGCTGTGAGTCCGGTGACGACGCCGTCGTCGTCCTGTCTCACGTCCTGGATGACGGTGTCGTAGTGGAACTCCGCGCCGGCGTCTTTCGCCCCCTGGATGACACAGCGGCCGTACTCCCAGCGGTCGATGACGGCCAGCTCGCCCGGCACCGGAATCTCCAGGACCGTGTCCTCCTGGGGGATCTCGAAGCGCCCGTGGTCCACGCCCGTGTTGGTGAAGGCCGGTTCCAGCTTCTCCTTCGGGATGGCCTCCGGGAACGCGTCCGCGCCCTTGAGAGCGTCCCCGCAGGCGATGTGCCCGGCTTCCTCCTCGTCCTTGCGCTCTACGACGACGACATCGTATCCCTCTCGGGCGATTGTCGCCGCCGCGTAGCACCCCGACGTCCCCGCACCGGCGACGGCGACATCGAACTCGTGGCTGGTCATGCTCATCCGTCGCAGCCGCAGGGAAAAAACGTTTTACTCCCGTTTCTGTCGCCTCACCGACCCCAGAAAAGGATAAAGAGTTTAGTCCGGAACCGCTGTAGCCGAAGCTATGACCGACTACACCGTCGAGTTCGTGGGGACCGGTGAGTCCATCACCGTCTCCGACAAGCAGACCATCCTGAAGCGATGCATCGAGGAGGGCATCGCACAGGAGTACTCCTGCCGGGTCGGGATGTGTCTGGCCTGCTCCGCCGAGATCGTGGAAGGCGACGTGACCCAGCCGGCCGCCCGCGGGCTCACCGAGGCGGAGCGCGAGAACTACGCGCTGACATGCATGGCACGCCCAACCTCGGACCTGAAGCTCGACCGCGGGAAGTACCCTCCGAGCATCGAGGACGACGCCGCGGTGGCCGCGGACGCGGGCGCTGCCGCGGACGACGACTGACTACGCCGACTCCCCGTCCGTCGACGACGTCTCGTCGGCGTCGTCGGCCGCTCGCTCAAGCGACTCGGGTCTGTTCTCGCCGAACCACGTCTCCGCGAAGTCCACGAGCGCGCGCTGGTCGACGAGCCGCGACTCCGCCTCCCCGACCCGACCGACGGTCACCGCCGCGGGGCGCTCGGCTTCGAACGCGTCGCCGACCAGCGGGAAGTCGCTCGTGTCGAGGGCGACGTCGTCGAACGCCAGCCAGATCCGTTCGCCGTCCCGGATGGCCGGGCCGCCGCCGGTCTCGCGCTCCGTCGGGAACTCGCCGCGGTACTCGGCGAGGTGGCAGGAGGTGGCCGTCTCGTAGTCGGTGCCGAGCATGAGCACCGAGGCGTCGTGGTCGTACAGCCGTGCGAGCGGCGTCCCCTCGCCGAGCGGTTCGTCGTCGGGGTGCGGGCGGACGATAGCCTCGGCGTCGGCACCCCACGCGGCGAACGAGACGACGGGGTGGTCGCTCCGGACGACGCCGGGGTACGACCGGAACGTGTTCGGGATGGCCCCGATCCGTGGACAGGGCGTCGACTCGGGGCGGAACGCCGGCATCGTCTCGCGGATGGTCGGCTCCCACTCGTCCGGGACCGGCGGGTTCTGCCAGCCGCTCGGGTCGGAGTAGTCGCCCGTGAACGTCGGCAGCACCAGCGTCCCGGCCTCGGTGACGGTCCGCTGGAGGGCGTCCACGACCGCCGCCGGGCCGCCGCAGACCCAGCCGAGCGCCGACAGCGAGCTGTGCACGAAGACGGTGTCGCCCGCCGACAGCCCCAGCTCGCGCAGGTCAGAGACCAGCCGCTCGACGGTGATCGGTTCGTCGCTCATCGCCTCGGGTGCCACGTCGCTCATCTGCGTGCCGTGGAGTCACGGCGCACCCGGTAAAAGTCTTCAGCAGGCGTGCGAGCCGTTCACACCTCACCGCGCCGCGCAGTTGTTGGGCCCGAGCTCGACCGCGAAGGCGTCCTCGTCGTCCAGCGTCTCGCGGCCGAGGTTCGTCTCGATGATGCGCTCGTACTCGTTGGGCTGGGGCGGCAGCGCCGCGAGCACGTGGTCGACGAACTCGTCGCGTCCGAGCGAGAGCGCCTCGACGCGGTCGCGCACCGTCCCGAGGGTCGCGGTGACGGTCCCGTCCTCGGCCCGCGGCGTCCCGTCGTCGCGGTGTCCCGGCGCGACGACCATCGCATCGGGGACGGTCAGCAGTCGCTCCCGCACGGAGTCGTACAGCTCGGCCGCCAGCTCGGCCGCACCCTCGTCGCCGTCCTCCAGGTCCGGCCGGGCGACGGTGTCGACGAACAGCCCGTCACCGGTGAACAGCACGCCGCTGGCGACGAGCGTCGTCATCTCGGTGGTGTGGCCGGGGGTCGCGACGGCCTCGATGTCGGTGTCGCCGACGGTGAGCGTCTCGCCGTCGGCCAGCGGGCGCACGTCGTACGCGAGGCCGCGCTCCCTGGCCAGCTCGGGGAGGACGGGCTCGGCGTCGCTCGCGACGGCGACGGCCCGCACGCCGGAGACGTGGTCGGCGTGAACGTGGGTGTCGATGGCGTACCGGATGTTCGCGCCCCGCTCGCTCGCGTCGGCGACGTACCGGTCGGCGAACGCCCGGAGCGGGTCGACGACCGCTGCCTCGTCGCCGTCGACGATCATGTAGGAGAGACAGCCACTCGAGGGCCGGTCGTACTGGACGACGGTGCCCGACGCGGCCTCGATATCGCGGGCGACGAGCAGGCGCGCCCAGGCGTCCATCCCGCCGGCGAGGTTCCGGGCGTCGTAGCCCGCATCGACGAGGAGTTCCGCGGCGTGCGCGCTCGCCTCGCCGTGGCCACAGACCGCGACGATGGGTTCGTCGGGGGCCTCGCCGACGAGCGAGTCCACGTCGCCGGTGACCTGCGCCTGCACGAACCTCACGTGGGGTACCTGCACCGCGCGGACCTCCGGGCCGTCGACGTGCCACGCCTCGAACTCGTCGCGGTCGCGGACGTCGAGCAGGGTGAACGGCTCGCCCGACCGGAGCAGCTCGTCGAGGGCTCGCGGGGAGAGCGACGGCGGCGCGCCGTCGGCTTCGGATGGGGCACTCATACCCCACCGTACGCCCGGCGGGAGGATAAAAACCGTGCGTGGACCGTTCGGTCCGCCAGAACCGCCGGTGTGGGACAACGTTGAAGCCGACACCGGCCGACACGTCAGGCATGGATGCGACCGCCTTCCGCGAGTCTGTCGAGGCCGCGAAAGCGACCGAGCTCGACCGACTCGGCTCCTCGAAGCTGCTCATCGCGCTGACCGACGCGGCCCTCTCCGAGGAGGCCGTCCTCCGAGCCGCCGCCTTCAGCGAGTTCCTCGCCCGCGAGACGTTCGAATCGTGGGCCGCCGACGAGCCGAACGGCGAGGCGAGCGCGGTGTTCGCGGACGTGGCCGCACAGGAGGCCGAGCACTACGAACGCGTCGTCGACGCTCTCGGCGAACCCGTCGAACCCGAGAGCGTCGGCCCGATGCACGCCTACCTGCGCGACCGCGACGACGCCGTCGAGCGCGCCGCCGCGGGGCTCGTCGGGCGCGGCCTCGTCAGCCTCCGGACGCACCTCCAGGTCGTCGGCTTCTTCGTCAACGAGGCGGACGCGGCGAACGCCGACCTGTTCCGCGACCTCCGGAGCGAGACCGAGGCCTCCCTCTCGGCGGGCCTCGACCTCCTCGACTCGGTCTGCGAGGACGACGCCGACTGGGAGCGTGCCCAGGCCGTCGCCGAGTACGTCGTCCAGCTCGCCTACGACGACTACGCGGACTCGCTCACCGAACTCGGCGTCGACCCGAAACCCATCTGTTGAGCCGGCGAAGGCCGGAACCTTGATTGCCGGAGGTGGCGAGGGACGAAGCATGGCTTCGAGACGCCTCGCGACGGTTCTCGCCGTGACCCTCCTGCTGACTGGTGCCGGCTGTATCGGCTTCATCACCGGCGAGGAGCCGCTGACCTACAGCGCCGAACGGGCGACGGTCGCCGACAGCGCGCTCGGCGACGGCGGAACGGGCTACACGGAGCGCTCCGTCGACCAGGAGGTCATCGAACAGACCAGCGAGGACCTCGGCAATCGGACCGTCGTCATCGAGAACTGGCTCGCGCGGTACGAGAAGCAGGACGACTTCATCGACGAGACCGTGGGCGTGTTCGCGGTCGTCTCGACCCACGAGGTCGACGTGGTGGGCGAGCCGCAGAACCCCATCGCGAACATGAGCGAGGGAGAGGTGCTCACCGAGCTCGTCGGCCAGTACGAGACGTCCTACGGCGACCTCTCGGGTGCCGAACGCACCGACACCCTGCAGGCCACGATGCTCGGCGAGCAGACCGACGTCGCCGTCTTCACCACCACGACGAACTTCGCCGGCCGCGAGGTCGAGGTGAACATCTACGTCAGCGTCGTCAAGCACGGCGACGACTACGTCGTGGCCATCGGCGGCCACCCGACGCAGCTGCCCGACGAACGCGACAACATCCTCGACCTCATCGAGAGCATCGAACACAGCGACGAGGAGTAACTCAGTCGAGCCCGCGCTCCCTGACCTGCTCCCGGATCTCGTCCGCGCGGGTCCGGACCCGTTCCGCGTATCGCTCGACCTTCTCCGGCCGCCGCCCGTAGAAGGAGGCGACCCACTGCGCGTCGCTGTACGGCTGTGTGAGGAAGTACGCCGCGAGCGTGTCCCGGCCCGCCTGGACGACCTCCGGCGGGATGCCTCGCTCGCCGGTGCCGGCCTCCTCGAAGCCGTTCACGTCGAAGTACACGTCTGCGTACAGCTCGGCGAGCTCGCGCGATTCGAACTCGCGGCCGCAGTGCTGTGGTGCCTCGAACCGGTAGCGAGTCTCGCCGGAGTCGCCGGTGACTTCGACGATTCGCACGTCGAAGACGTACTCGCTGACGACGGATTCGGTGCCGTTCGGTCTCTCTCGGTTTGTCCGTGACATGGGTGGGTGGAATAGCAAACGGTGGAGGGTGGTCGCTACAGTCGCCGACCCGCGAGGAGCCCGACGACCAGGAACGCAGCCCCGACTGCCGCGAGCACGATTGTCGGGACGCCACCGCCGTCGGGGGACGACCCACCGTCAGTCGGTGCGTCGTCCGGGCCGTCGGCGCTCGCCGGGTCGGCGTCGGTGCCGGGCGGCGCGGCGTTGGGTCGGACACCCGCCGTCGCCGTGCTTCCGTCGGCGTCCTCGACGGGGGTCCCGGTGGCGTGCGCGGTAGTCACCGTGACGACACCGGGCTCGGTCGCGGGCTCGAATCCGCGACCGTCGTCGGCGTCGAACTGCACCGGCTCGACGGTGACGCGGACCTCGCCGGGGTCGATCCCGGCGACCGAGAGGGTCGCGAGGGTCACGTTGCTCGCCCCGGGCTGGACCGACCGGTTCAGGTCGGCCGCCTCGAGGGCGACCGAGCGACCGTCGTCGGTGACGGCGGGGTCGGTCGTCATCGCGAATCGGTCGGGGTAGCTGGCACCCTCGATGCGGGCGACCTCGGCGTCCACGACGGCGACGCGGAGGTAGTAGCCCGCGAGGCCGTCCGGGGCGGACGAGAGCACGACGTCGACCGCGGTGGTCCCGTCGTCGCTGACGGTGCCACCGACGAAGTGCAGCGTCGGCTCCGCGGGCTGGGCGGCGGTCGAGTCGCCCGGGACGGCCGCGACCGTTCCGCTGAGGGCCAGACCTGCAAGCGTGAGTACCGCGAGCGCCAGTGTCGTGACCGTCACGGTGAACGCGACGTCACGCGTCACACGGGAGGTGTTCGAGGGCATGGGTAGGGGTACGCTGGTGCGTCAGTTCACTTCCTCGTACAGCGTCACGATGTCGTCGTAGTCGAGTTCGCCGTTCTCGTTGAAGTCGTAGGCCGCCGGGTTCAGCTGGACGCTGTCGGAGTCGAACTGCTGGAACAGGACGACGATGTCGTCGTAGTCGACCTGCCCGTTGCCGTTGACGTCCTCGTACAGGCCGTCGCCGTCGGGGTCTGTCGGCGGGTTCGGGCCGACGACCGGCGGCGGCCCGGCGACCACGATGCCCTTGCGGGTGGTCGCCTCGATGGGGCTCCCCTCATCGTCGTCGAGCTGGGTGACCTCGACAGCGAGGTCGCTCGTCCCCGTGTTCTCCGCGAGGATATCGAGCGAGGCGAGGGGCACGTCTATCTCGCCGGGCTGGACGGCACGGTCGACGTCCGAGAAGCGGATCTCGACCGACGAGCCGTCGTCGCTGACGGTGGCCTCCGTCAGCCCCACGTCGTCGGGGAACTCGACGCCGGTGATGCTCGCCACGTCGGGTTCGGTGACCGTGACGGTCAGGTCCCCGCCCGAGACGCCTGCCGGGAGCGAGGAGACGAGCAGGTCGGCGCTGCCGGTCGCCCCGTGCTGGACCGCGATGGACTGGACGTCGAGGATGACGTCGGGCTGGTAGACGTACAGCGCGTCGTTCGGGTACGAGCGACCGAACTGGTCGGCGTCCTCGCAGCAGAGCACGCGACCGTCGTCCATCACGTAGACGTTGTCGACGTTGACGAGCGCGTCGTCGGCCACGTCGGCCGGGTCGCTCGCGTCGGGCCCGGTGATGACCGGCTCCAGCACGGAGACATCGTAGTTGCGCTCGAGCTCGGCGCGGTAGACGACACCGCCGTCGACGCGGTCGAGCTGGATGTCGCCGACGTCGTTCGCGAGGTCGTCGTTGAACTCCGAGATGCCGAAGTAGACGAAGTCGCCGGGGCCGGCGTCGTCGCGGCTGTCGACGCCCTCGGCCTTGTTGAACTCGATGGACGCGCCGACCTCCTTGGCGGCGGCGCGGGTCTCGAGGAAGGGGACGCGACGCAACTCCTCGTCGACGCCGTCGGGGCCCTCGCTCTCGTACTGGGCGGCCCACGCGAGGATCTCCTCGTTCGTGATGTAGTTCCGGTTCCCCTCCTCGACGACGGTCTGGTCGGCCTCCGCGATGGCCCCTGCGAGGTCCTCGGTCCAGTCGGTCTCCGCGTGGGTCTCCAAGTACGTCTCCTGGGTCACGTCGTCGTACTCGGCGATCCACGAGGCGACCTCGGCGTTGGTCGCGTGGCCGAGTTCGAGCCAGTCGACGTGCAGCGGGACCTCCGCCGGCGAGCCACCGGCGGCGGCCGCCCCGTTGGTGATCTTCGGCGCGTACAGCGTGCCCGCAACGTCCATCGGGTCCTCGTAGCTGTCGATGGGCTCGTCGGCGACGAACTTGTAGATGCCCTTGCTGTCGCCGTCGGAGCACTCGTAGACGGTCTTCCTGTCGCCCTGCACGTCGGGGGCCTCCCACGCCGCCCGGCCCATGACGTAGTACTTCACGGGCTGGGGCGTGTCGGCTGCGGGCTCGCGGATGTCGACGTGGTAGCCGTAGCGGTACGGATTCGGGTAGACGTCGCCGATCGGGTTCGTGGTGTTCTGCTCGTTGCCACCGGTCTGGTCGACCGGCTCCGCGCCGAGGTAGTACGCGAGGAACTCGACGCCGGTGAGCGCCCAGTAACCCTGGATGTCCCACGAGTTCTCCCCGTAGTAGTCGTCGACCGCGCCCTGAATCTCGCTCGGGTTCGGGCGGTTCCAGAACTGGCACGCGCCGACGTGGCCCCGTCCGGTCCCCGCCTCGGCGATGTCGCCGACGGTCGAGGTCATCGAGACGCGCGGATGGGCGTAGTTCTCCTCGGAGGAGAGCATCGTCCCCCACGGACTCAGGTCGCCGTAGCAGTTGATGCGCGTGCCGCCGACCTCGCGGAAGGCCTCGGTGTTCGAGAGGTTCATCGCGTTCTCCAGGTCCGCGCTCCACTCGCCGTCGTCGTCCTGACTGAGTGGGACCCGCGAGACGTTGCCCGGACTGTTCTCCCAGTTGGTGAACAGGTAGCCCTCGGTGCCCTCGTCGTTCGTCGCCACGAACTGGTTGCAGTCCGGGTTGTACCCCGCGTTCCCGTACTGGGTGCCCGCGAAGTTCTCGCGCGAGATGTTCGTCCCGTCGGGTGTCTGGGAGACGCCGAGCAGCTCAGCGCCGCCCCGTATCTCGTCCTCCTCCTGTGCGAGGGGGACCCACTCGCCCTCGCCGGAGCGGACCGCCCCGCGCTCGGCTTCTGTCTCCGGAATCGACAGCTCCTCGAAGTCGCCGTTGCTCCCGTCCATCTCGAACTGGAACCCGCTGAAGTAGCCGACCCCCGCCCGGTCGAACGGCGGTTCGTTGTCGCGGCTCGGGTGCTGCAGGCTGTACAGCAGCGACCCGTCCGCGAAGACGTAGGGACCGGTCACCTCCGCCCCCAGTGCGGTCGTCGAGAACCGCTTCAGCTCCCCCTTCACGCTCGGTGCCCCCGGTGTGTCCGGATCGTCGACGACGGCCGTCGCCTTCCCCGCGACGCTGGCTCCCAGTGCAGCGGCCACGGACGACGCCATCAGGTTCCGTCTGGTGAACTCCATGATGCAGGTGAGCGATAGCAGCATCGGCCAAAAGCGCTTTATAATAGATGTACTGCCCGCGCCCCTCGTCTACGTTCCAGCACTACTGGCAATCACCGGATATGTACCGACTATAGACGGCTATCCGTCTACTGTCACGATTCGCCGACAGGTCGAGCCGACGCCGAACGAATGATAGTAGCGGAGCTGCCAGAACGTGTCGAAGCAGCGACCCGGAACGGTCGCGACGGGGGGGGGAAGCGTCGATACGCGACGACCGTCGACCGAGAGACGTCCGCGCTCGCGTCAGCGGGCTCACGGACCTCCGCAGGCTCCGGCCCGTTCGCCAACGAGGCGACTGCGTCGCCTCGCTTAGCCCGGCCTTTTTGTCCGAGCTTTTTGACGTGAGGGTCGCGCTCCGCGCGACTCTCACGGGAAAAAGGTCGTTAGTAGAACTCCCGGACCAGGTCCATCGACCCGTCGGCGGCGCCGTCGGGGATGTCGGTCATGTCCTCGGTGACACCGTGGGTCTGGTGGTACGGGACGCTCTCCTCGTCCTGCCAGAGGACGCCCATGTACTCCTTGTCGCCCTCGAGGATCTTCTCCTTGGCGTCGTCGTAGTCGTGCGGGTCGTGGTCGGCCTCCTTCAGGTCGACCAGCGAGTCGCGGAAGTAGTCGTACGTGTCGACGTCGTTGAACGTCACGCACGGGCTGAACACGTTGACGAAGCCGAAGCCGTCGTGCTCGATGGCCTGCTCGATGATCTCGGCGTGGCGGAGCGCGTCGCTGGAGAACGACTGCGCGATGAACGTCGCGCCGGAGGCGAGGGCGAGTGCGAGCGGGTTGACCGGGGGCTGCTGCGGTCCCTCGGGGGTAGTGCTCGTCTCGAAGTCCTCGCGCGAGGTCGGGGACGCCTGGCCCTTCGTCAGTCCGTAGATACGGTTGTCCATGACGACGTAGGTCAGGTCGACGTTCCGCCGAACGGCGTGGACGAAGTGGCCCGCGCCGATGGAGTAGCCGTCGCCGTCGCCGCCCGCGACCATCACTTCGAGGTCGGGGTTGGCGAGCTTGACGCCGGTGCCGACGGGGAGTGCGCGCCCGTGGACGCCGTGGAGCGCGTAGCTGTGCATGTAGGTGCCGATCTTGCCGGAACAGCCGATGCCGGCGACGACGAACGTGTTGTCGGGGTCGTTGCCCGTGTTCGCCAGCGCCTTCATCATGCCGTTCATCGTGCCGAAGTCGCCGCATCCCGGACACCAGGTCGGCTGCTTGTCGGACTTGAAGTCGGTGAAACGTACGTCTGAGCTCATTGTGCTTTCGCCTCCGTCTTGAGGGTCTCCTCGATGTCGTCTGCCAGCTCGTCCGCCTTGAAGCGGACACCGTTGTACTTGTTGATGCGTTCGACGCGCTGGAGCACGTCGTGCTCGATGATGTCCGCGAACTGCCCCGTCGCGTTGCACTCGACGACGATGACGTTCTCGGCGGCCTCGATGTCAGCCGTGAGGTCGGGACGCGGGAAGATGTAGGGCACCGAGAGGAAGCGCACGTCGACGCCGCGCTCCTCGAGGTAGTCGATGGCCTCGACCATCGCGCCCTCGTTCGAGCCCCAGGAGATGACGAGGTTCTCCGCGTCGGGGTTGCCGAACTCGCGGTAGTCCCAGTTCTCCTGCTCGCGCGCGGTGTCGACCTTCCGGTTGCGCTTGTCGACCTGCTCGATGCGGACGTTCGTGTCCTCGGTCCGGCGTCCGAGCTCGTCGTGCTCGAGGCCGGTGGACATGTGCGCGCCGTCGGCCGTGCCGGGGAACGCACGCGGCGAGACGCCGTCCTCGGTGTTCGCGTGGGCTCGGAAGCGACCCTCCTCGTCGAGCCACTCGTCGACGGTGTCGTCGTCGACGACCTTGCCGCGGTCGATTTCGACCTCGTCCATGTCGAACGTCTCCGGCGGGAACGTCTGCTCGGTGACGGCGAGTGCGAGGTCGGCGACGAGGTAGACCGGCGTCTGGTACTTCTCGGCGTAGTTGAACGCCTCGACGGTCTTCCAGAAGCACTCGTCGATGCTCGTCGGGGCGACGACGAACCGCGGAATCTCGCCGTGGCCGCCGTACAGGGTCATGTTGAGGTCGCCCTGCTCCTGCTTCGTCGGCATCCCGGTCGAGGGGCCGGAGCGCATCACGTCGACGATGACCAGCGGCGTCTCGCTGGTCGCGACGAGACCGAACGTCTCTGTCATCAGGTCGATGCCGGGCCCGGAGGTCGCGGTCATCGAGCGTGCGCCGGCGCGTGCCGCGCCGAGCGCGAGGTTGATGGCGGAGAGCTCGTCCTCGGCCTGGACGACGTGACCGCCGAACTCGTCGATGCGGCCGGTGAGGTACTCCATCACGTCCGTCGCGGGCGTGATGGGGTAGCCGGCGTAGAACCGGCAGCCCGCGGCGATGGCACCCATCCCGATGGCCTCGTCGCCGTTGAGCAGGACGTAGTCGTTGTCCGTCTCGTCGATGTCGTAGTCGACGTCGAGGTCGTAGTTCTCGGCGACGTACTCCTGCCCGAGTCGGGCGGCCTTCTTGTTGTTCTCGACGATCTTCTCGCCCTTGGCACCGAAGCGCTTCTCGAGGGCCTCGTCGAGGTTCTCGATGGAGAAGTTCGTGATCTCGCAGGCGGCACCGAGCGCGACGATGTTGCGCATGATCGCCCCGCCGGCCTCCTCGGCCAGCGATTTCAGCGGGACATCGACCCCGGTGATGTGGTCGGGGTACTCGGCCTCCCAGGAGCGCTCGCCGTCGTAGATGACGGCGGACTCGTCGTGGAGTTCGTCGAGGTTCTCGTCGATGGTCCGCTGTGTCAGTGCGACCAGAATGTCCAGGCGGTCGACGACGCTCTGGACCTGTTCGGTCGACGTGCGAATCTTGTAGGCGGTGTACCCGCCACGGATGCGCGACGCGAAGTCTTTCGAGGTGAATACGTGCCGTCCGGCCCGTGAGAGGGCCTGGGCGAATATCTTACCGGTGGAGTCGATACCGTCGCCGGCCTCGCCACCGATAGCCCAGTTTAGGTCCTCGGCCATGTTGTGCTGTGGCTACCAAGCGTGGGAGCAAAAGGCTTCTGAAACACCCGACGACGGGCCGAGGGCGGTTTTGCCGCAAGCCGGGAGAGGAACGCCTTTACCGATGCCATGGCTACCGCCGACCATGGACGAGAGGGTCGTTACCGTTGCAGCAGTCGAAACGGTGGGGCCGGGAACCGTCGCGATAGACGTAGAGACACCCGAGGGGTTCGAGGCGCTCCCGGGACAGTTCGTGCTCGTCCGGGCGACGGTCGAGGGCGAGGAGCTGTCGCGGTACTACACGCTCTCCTCGCCCGACGTCGACGGGACGTTCGAGCTGACCGTCGGCGTCGACCCCGACGGCGACATCTCCCCGTGGCTGGCCGACCTCGACGCCGGCGCGGAGCTCACCATCGAGGGGCCGTTCGGGAACGTCAAGTACGACGACGGGGGCGACGTGGTGGTCGCCGCGGGCGGGCCGGGCATCGGCCCCGCCGTCGCCATCGCCGAGCGCGCCGTCGAGCACGGACACGAGGCCGTCGTGCTCTACCAGGACGACGGGCCGGCCCACACGGACCGCCTCGACGCACTCGAAGCCGCCGGCGCGACCGTCCACGTCTTCGACGACGACGCGGACCCCGACCTCGCCGACGCCGTCGGCGAGTACGGCGACGACGGCGAGGTGTACGTGTTCGGCTTCGCCGACTTCTGCGGGGCCGTCACCGACGCGCTCGAGTCGGCCGGCCTCGACGCCGACGCGGCGCAGGTCGAGAGCTTCGGCTAGACGGCCTCGTCGTCGCGGTCGAACTCCATCCGGTGCTTCGCGAGGCCGAGCAGTAGAGCGACTGCCACGGCATTTCGACGGCTATTAGTCGTCCCTCCGTTTTCCTACGCAGTCCATGCCGCCCGAGAGAATCAACGCCGCCGAGGTCGACCGCCGCCTCGACCGGCTCCACGAGCGATACGGTGAGTTCCCGGTCGCGGAGAACCGCGAACCACTCACAACGGAGCAGTACGCCGACTGGACCGACGACGTGGACGCGTACGACTACATCGGTGGTGCGTACTGCTGGATTCGACGCGGTGAGACCGAGGCCCCGTCCCTCTCCGAGTCGATGCCCGACGAGGCGGCCGCCGACGGCGACCGGGTCCTGCTCATCATGGGCCGTGGCGTGAGCCACTGGGGTGTCCCCGGCGGCGGCATCGAGGACGGCGAGACGGCGGAAGCGGCCGCCGAGCGCGAGGTCGGCGAGGAGGTCTCCATCGACTGTTCGGTCTCCGACGTCCTGTTCGTCGAACGCGTCGTCGGGACCCACGAGGAGACCGGCAGCGAGGTCCACCTCTGCTACACGTTCTTCGAGGCGGACTACGTCGACGGCGAGGTCGCCATCCAGAGCGGCGAACTCAACGGCGCGTGCTGGTTCCGGGAGCTGCCGGCGGACCTCCACCCGGCCATCGAGGACCGCGCCCACGAGTGGCCATGAGCGACGACGACCCGGCGACCGGCCTCGGCGACCGGATGCGCGCCGACGTCGACGCCGAACTCGCCCGGCTCAGCGACCGGTTCGGCGACTTTCCGGTCCACGAGGAGACCGTCGGGAACGAGCCCGACTACTTCGAGTCCGGCGTCGAGCTGGCCCGCGACGGCTGGCGCGGCGACGCCGGCGCGTTCGTGGTCGACGGCGACGGTCGCGCGCTGTTCATCCGGCACGAGGGCGCGCCCGACACCTGGGGCCTTCCGGGCGGCGGCCACGAGCCCGGCGAGAACCACGTCGAGACGGCGCTCCGCGAGGTGGACGAGGAGACCGGCATCGACGCCGAAGCCGTCGACGTGTTCCAGACAGTCCGGAGGACCATCGTCCACGCCGAGGACCCGACGCGGACGCTGGCGATGCTGACGGTGCACGTCGACGCGCGCCCGACCCGCGGGACCGACATCGCGGTCGGCGACGACGAGGTCGTCGAGGCGCGGTGGTTCCATCCGGCCGACCCGCCGACGCCGGTGTACGAGCCGTTCGCGGACAGGGTCGCGCGGTGGGCCGACGGGTAGCGCGCAGTCTCCCGGGAGGCCGGCTCAGTGCTGGACGAACTCCACGAGCACGCCGCCGGTGTCCTTCGGGTGGAGGAACGCCACGTCGTGTCCCCACGCACCCGGGCGGGGTTCCTCGTCGATGAGCCGGACATCGTGCTCCCGCGCCCTATCGAGGGCGGCGTCGATATCCTCGGTGGCGAGCGCGACGTGATGGATACCAGGGCCGCGGTTCGCGAGGAACCGCGCGACTGCGCCACCCTCCTCGAGCGGTTCGAGGAGTTCGAAGTAGCCGTTGCCCACGTCGAGGAAGACGACGTGCATCCCGTCGAACTCCTCCTCGTGGGCGGTCTCGAGCCCGAACAGGTCCCCGTACAGCTCCGCCATCCCCGTCGCGTCGTCCGTCGCGACGCCAGCGTGATCGAACTCCATATCCGACCCGACACGTCGCACCGACATGAAGGTACAGCCTCCGCCGCGGCGGGTGTCACTCCCGCAGAGTGAGAACAGTGATGTCCATTTATCCCTACTTAGCACAATACTACTCCTATGGAACTCAACGTCGGCTCCACAGACCGTATCGTTCGCCTCGTCCTCGGGGCAGTCATGCTGGTCGCTGCAGCCGTCGTCGGGGCGGGTATCCTGAGCGTCGGCAGCGGCACCGTCGCGACCGTCGGTGCGCCGCTCGTGCTCGCCGTCGTCGGGCTCGTCCTGCTCGTCACCGGCTACACGCAGACCTGCCCGGCGTACAGCCTGCTCGACATCCGCACCCTGCGGCGCGGGAACTGACCCGCCCGCGGACCCGTCTCGTTTTCGGCCCGGCGGACGTACCCTGGACACACACCACCCACTATGAACCCATCTCAGCTCCGTGACGACATGCCCGTCCTCGACGAGACGACCTACCTGAACACCGGCGCGAGCGGCCCCAGTCCCCGCCACATCGTCGATTCGACGGAGTCGTGGCACGAGTTCCACGAGTTCGAGTCGGCGGCGGGACCGGGGATGTACGAGCCGGCGTTCGAACTGTTCGACCAGGCGCGCGCGACCGTGGCCTCACACATCGGCACAGAGCCCGGCAACGTCGCACTCACCGGCAGCACGACCGACGGAATCAGCCGGCTCCCCCTCGCAATGGACTGGGACGCCGACGATGTCGTCGTCCGGACCGACGTGGAGCACGCCGCCGGCATCCTCCCCTGGCGCCGCCTCCGGGACGAGTACGGCGTCGAGGTGCGCGTCGTGGAGACCGACCGGGGCTGGATCGACCCCGACGACTGGGAGGACGCTGTGCAGGGCGCGACGCTCGCGACGTTCAGCTCGGTCTGCTGGACCTCCGGCGTGCGCGCCCCGGTCCGCGAGCTCACCGAGCGCGCCCACGACGCGGGGGCACGCGTCGTCGTCGACGCCGTGCAGTCGCCCGGCCAGCACCCAGTCGACGTCGAGGAGTGGGGCGCCGACGCGGTCGCCGCCTCGGGTCACAAGTGGCTGCTCGGGCCGTGGGGCGCGGGCTTCCTCTACGTCGACCCCGCGTTCGCCGAGACCCTCGCACCGGCACAGCTCGGCTACCGGAACACCGTCGACCCGTACGCCGACCCCTACGAGTACGCCGAGGGCGCGCGGCGCTTCGAGTTCGGCACCGTCGCACCCGCCCCGTACGCCGGCCTCCAGACGGCCATCGAGACCATCGAGGATATCGGTATCGACACCGTCCAGTCCCGCGTCGAACGCCTCACCAATCGGCTGAAGGAGGGCCTCGATGCGGACAGTCTCGTCTCGCCCCGCGAGTACCACACCGGGCTCGTCTCGTTCGCTGACGACGACCCCGAGGCGACGGTCGAGCGGGTGGCCGAACGGGGCATCGAGGTCCGCTCCATCCCGACGACCGGCGTCGTCCGTGCGTCGATCCACGTGTTCAACACCGCCGACGACGTGGACGCCCTCCTCGACGCCCTCGATGAGTGAAAGCCGTCTTTGACCGGACTTTCGACCGGTAAAACACTCCTTTCAGCTTGGATAGGGGTTAATCCCTCGGAGCGAGTATGGCCGGGTATGAAGCGACGGACCCTCCTGAGCTCGCTCGCAAGCATCGGCGCGGTCGGCGTCACCGGCTGTATCGACGACAGCAGCCCCGGCGACTCCGGCACGGACAACACCACGACCGACGAGCCGGGCACGACGCCCGACGACGGCACCGACACGCCCGACGGCACCGACGATGACGACGGCTCGGAGTTCAACCCCGACGAGCAGACCGAGGCCGCCCGCTTCGAGGTCGGCTCCCCCGAGGGCGTCGCCTTCGCGAACAACAACAAGCCCGTCCCCGTCCACGTCCGCAACGACGCCGACGAGGAGCGTGACTTCGCGCTCCAGGTGACCCGGCCGACCCCCGGCCCGAGCGACGACCTGCAGGTCCGGGACCTCGGCACGACGACGCTCTCGGCCGACGCGTACGTGACGGTCATGTTCTACGTGCCCGCCACGTACACCCTCACCGTCGATGGCAACGGCGAGACGCTGCACGAGCACCAGCTCGGCCACGGCGACTTCACCTGCAACAGCGGCTTCACCTCCATCACGGTCGCCGAGGACTGGTCGGTCGAGACCAGCGGCGTCAGCACGAGGATGGCGTGCCCCAGCCCGTCCGCGCGCACCGTCGGCGTCGGACAGGGCGAAGGCGAGTGCGCAGACGGCGAGGACCACACCGCGACCGTCTCCTACGGCGACGAGGAGGTGACCGTCGAGGGCGCGTTCGTCACGCCGACGCCCTGCTACTCGGTCGAGGTGACCGAGTCCAACTACGACGAGGAGACCGACGAGTTCGAACTCGTCCTCGTGGCGACCGAGAACGACGCCGAGAGCTGTGTCGAATGCGTCGGCGTCGTCGACTACGAGAGCACCGTCGGCTTCGAGGCGGACTTCCCCGCCCACGTCTCGGTCGTGCACCGGACGAACGACGGTGACACGGAGGTCGCCCGCGCGACCTGGAACGCCGGCTTCGAACTCGGCGGCGACGACGCCGCGTTCCTGTAGGGTCCCCGCCACCGTCGACCTCGCCGCAGGAACACGGTTCCAGGCAAAACAGTCGAGGGGATTTACTTTCCCTCCCGCTCTCCGTCGCGTATGCAGCGTCGTGCCCTCCTGTCCACGGTCGGCAGCCTCGGCATCGGGTCCCTCGCAGGCTGTTTCGACGGTACCGGTGTCGGCGATATCGGCACCGGTTCGACTCGAACCCGCGACCCACCCCAGAACTACGCTGACCCGCGGTTCAGTCGCGACCGATACGACGCCGTCGCTCGGTACGAGATAGGACACGTCGACGGCGACGCGTTCCCGGGGCAGGACATCGACCAGGACGTACCCATCGACTGGGTCGTCTGGAACCACGCCGACACGGCGCGCGACCTCCGCGTCCGCGTCACGACCGGGTGGGACGAGCGCGACCTCGGCGTCCACTCCTTCGAGCCGTGGGAGTACGTGTGGCTCCGGTTCCCGGTCCCGATGGAGTACGCCCTCCTGGTCGACGGTGACGGGCGGCGGCTCCACGAGTCCCGGTTCGCCCACCGAGAGTTCGACTGCAACGCGAAGGGGCGCGTGGTGCGGGTGCACGACGACTGGTCCGTCGACATGACCCGGGGTAGCACGCTCGCGGGCTGTCCCGGCGTCAGCGTAACGAATGTCGCCGTCGATCGTTCTGAGGGCGACTGTGCCGACAGCTCCGCCCACCGGGCGCGTATCGAGTACGGCGGGACCGAGGTGGCCGTCGACGGCAGGTTCTTCACACCCGACCCCTGCCACTCGGTCGAGGTGGTCGAGTCGACCTACCGGGAGGACGAGGACCTGTTCCGGGTCGTCCTCGACGCCATCGAGGACGACGGCGCGTGTGCGGACTGCGTCGGTGCCGTCGACTACGAACTGACGGCCGGCTTCGAGTACAGCTTCCCCGGACACGTCGCCGTCGTCCACCGCGAATCCGACGGTGACACGGAGGTCGCCCGCGCGACGTGGAACGCCGACGTGGACCTCGGCGGAAGCGACTGACCGGACGAGAACGGCCCAGGACCCGGATTACAGCGCGCTGCCGGGGTGGTACTCCCCGAACTCGTCGCGGAGCACGTCGCAGACCTCGCCGACCGTCGCGTACGCCTTCACGCAGTCGACGATGTACGGCATGAGGTTGTCGTCGCTCCGGGCTGCGGCCCGCAGTGCTTCGAGCGTCGCCGCGACGTCCTCGTCGTCGCGGTCCTCCTTCACCGCGGCGAGGCTCTCCTTCTGGCGGCGCTCGTCCTCCTCCGTGACCTCCTCCAGGTCCATCTCGGGCTCCTCGTCGACCTGGTACTCGTTGACCCCGACGATGACGCGCTCGCCCTCCTCGATCTCCTCCTGCCGGTCGAACGCCGTGTCCTGGATCTGGCGCTGGACCCACTGGCTCTCGACGGCGTCGAGCATCCCGCCTTTCCCGTCGATGGTCTCGATGATGTCCCGTGCCTCCTGCTCCAGCTCGTCGGTGAGGTCCTCGACGTAGTAGCTGCCCGCGAGCGGGTCGACGGTGTCCGCGGCCCCGGACTCGTGAGCGAGTATCTGCTGGGTGCGCAGCGCGGTCCGCACCGACTCCTCTGTCGGGAGCGCGAGCGCCTCGTCCTTCCCGTTGGTGTGCAGGCTCTGCGTGCCGCCGAGCACGGCCGCGAGCGCCTGGTAGGCGACGCGGACGATGTTGTTCTCGATCTGCTGGGCAGTCAGCGTCGAGCCCGCGGTCTGGGTGTGGAACTTCAACTGCTTGGACTTGGGGTTCTCGGGGTCGAAGCGCTCCTCCATCAGCTTCGCCCAGAGCCGACGGGCGGCGCGGAACTTCGCGACCTCCTCGAGGATGTTGTTGTACGATGCGAAGAAGAAGGAGAGCTGTGGTGCGAACTCGTCGACGTCCAGGCCGGCGTCGAGCGCGGTCTCGACGTACTCGATGCCGTCGGCGAGCGTGAAGGCGATCTCCTGGGCGGCCGTCGAGCCGGCCTCGCGGATGTGGTAGCCCGAGATGGAGATGGTGTTGAACTTCGGCGTCTCGTCCGCGCAGAACTCGAAGATGTCCGTGATGATGCGCATCGACGGCTCCGGCGGGTAGATGTACGTGTTCCGCGCGATGTACTCCTTCAGCACGTCGTTCTGGATGGTGCCCCGCAGCTCCTCGCGGTCGATGCCCTGACGGTCTCCGACGGCGATGTACATGGCGAGCAGGACGCTGGCGGGCGCGTTGATGGTCATCGAGGTGGAGACCTCGTCGAGCGGGATGCCGTCGAACACCGTCTCCATGTCGGCGAGCGTGTCGATGGCGACGCCCGACTTGCCGACCTCGCCGGCGGCCATCGCGGCGTCGGAGGCGTAGCCCATCTGCGTGGGGAGGTCGAACGCCATCGAGAGGCCGGTCTGGCCCTGGTCGAGCAGGTAGTGGAACCGCTCGTTGGTCTCCTCGGGCGTGCCCATCCCCGCGTACTGGCGCATCGTCCACAGTCGGCCCCGGTACCCCGTGGAGTAGACCCCACGGGTGTAGGGCTCCTCGCCGGGGAAGCCGAGGTTGTCCTCGTAGTCGAGGTCCCGCACGTCGTCGGGCGTGTACAGCCGGTCGACCTCGTGGCCACCCGTGTCTGTCGTGAACGTCTCCTTGCGTTCGCCGAACCGATCGACGACCGGTTCGACCTCGTCCGCCTCCCACTCCGACTTCGCGGACCGGATGGCGTCGAGGTCCTCTTCGTCGAACATTACTCGAAGCCACGACGGCCTCCGCATTAACCTTTGACGAACCGACGGAAACCGCCAATCCGTGTGTTTTTGTGTGGTCCCCGACGATTCCGGACGATGCGACGACGTGCCCTCCTCGCCAGCATCGGCACCGCCTCGCTCGCCGGCTGCCTCGGCGCCGCCGAGGTCGCCGAACCACAGCCGTGCGAACCCGGGAACGACTCCCTCGGCTCCCTCCTCGACGCCGTGACGACGGAGGAGCCGCCGCGAACCGCCCGGGTGCGTGCCGTCGTCGTGCACGTCGGCTACCGGCTGGTGCTGACCGACGGCACCGGCTGGGGGGTGCTCGACCCGGAACGCGAGTCCGAGTCGCTCGACATCGAACGGGGGGACTGCGTCTCGGCGCACTGTTACCTCCGCGAGGGTGCGAGCAAGATGACCGGCGTCACCCGGCTGGCCGTCCATCTCGGCGACCGGGTCACGACCACCGACGAGAACCCCGCCGGTGAACCTCCGACGATGCCGTCCCCGCCGGAGGCCCTCTTCGACATGCGCGCCGATGGGAACGAGGCCATCGTGCTGCAGAACGTCGGCCCGGCGTCGGTCCCGGCCGGACGACTGCAGGTCCGGAACGTGTCGGGCGACCGGGAACTGCTCGACACCGCGCGCTGGTCGGACCTGACGGAGAAGGCCCCCGGCGACCCGGTGACCGTCGGCGACTCCCTCCGGGTCGACTGGCCCGGCGAGAGCGTGCTGTGCTGGCGGGGCGAGTCCGGCTGGGTGGAGACCGTCACCGACTGGTGGACCCTCGAGTAGCCCCCGGGACCGTCCGATTCAGACCGCGTCGTCCGGCTCGTGCGCCGCCTGCATCCGCGACGCCTCGGTCGCGAACCACTCGCGCTTCCCCTCGTCCTCGACTCGCCCGAGGTTCGAGACCTGGACGTCGAGCGCCGCGAGCGTCTCGCGCTGGTCACCCGTGTAGCTCGTCAGTGCGCGCTCCTTCCGGTGGTACCACTCGCCGTCCGGCGTCGCGTACGTGAGGATGACGATGTTGGGGTTCCCCGTGAGAGCGCGCTCTCACGGTGCGTCGTCGGAGTAGGTCCGTTCGACGAGCCACACACGCCGGGTCTCGGCCCCTTCCTCGACGCTCGTCTCGGTGTCCATACGACAGCTACGCCACCGCGAGGGGAGAATCTACCGCCGACCGCGGCATTTTTCGTCGTCCACACCCGAGACCGGAGTATGGATGACACGGACGACCGCGCGCGGGAGGACGCGACGGTCGACCCTGCGGGCGCCCCAATCCCGGACGACGACGACGAAGTGTCGCGCAAGCAGGCCGCGCTGTTCATCTCGCCGTTCCTCGCGCTCGGGCTCGCGGACGTCGTGCTGCTGCTCGGCTGGGGGCTCGACCCGCTCTGGGGCTTCATGATCCTCCCACCCATCCTCTTCATCAGCTTCCTCGGCTGGGTCGCGTTCAAGTACGGCTTCGTCGGCGACCGGACCGACGGGGACGACGCCGTCGGCGAATGAACCCGGTGGTCGTCTGGCACCGGGTCGACCTCCGCCTCGCCGACAACCCCGCGCTGGCGGCCGCCGCCGACGCGGCGACCGAGGCCCTCTCCCGGCGCAGGCGGGGCCGTCGGGGCGACGAGGGCAGCCACGAGCGAGACGACGGACGGGCCAGCCTCGACCAGTTCTGACCGGCGGCTACTGTCCCGTGTCGTACTTGTAGGTCGCCTTCTCCGGGTCGATGCCGAAGTCCTCCGGCGCCTCCTCCGCCGCGGTGGACTCCTCCTCGCCGGCGTCCTTGAACCGCTCGCGGAACCGGTCGGGGACGTCGAACTCGTCGACATCGAGCCGCATCGGGCGCGCCTCGGGCGTCGTCGACTCTCGCTTCGTCGTCAGCCGCTCCTGGAGCAGCGGCGGCAGAGCGTCCGCGTCGATGGCGTCGAAGCCGAACTGGGCGAGGTAGCCACCCTCGTCGGTGAGTGCGTACACCCGCTCGAAGCCCGCGTCGCCCGCGTACTCGACCAGCCGCTCGATGATGTGTGCCCCGACGCCCTGGCCCTGCCAGCCGTCGAGGACGCCGATGCTCGTCAGCTCGCAGACGTCATCCTCGTCGGGGTCGCGCCGACCGCTCTGTGTGCGCTCGCCCTCGCCCGCCGTGTGGACGCGGATGCGGCCGAAGCCGGCCTTCGAGCCGGCCTCCTCGTCGATAGCCACGACGTAATCGCGCGACCGGAACGCCGTGTCGTCCAGTCCCATGGCCTCGATGTGGTCCAGCAACCACACTTCCTCCCTGTTTTTCGCGTCCCGGACGTACATGGCTCGACGTTACAGTCCGAACACAATATGAGTTGTCCCGGCTCCGTCTGTCGGTCGTCCCGACGGTCCACCCGGCGTCAGCCGGCGCGTGGCGTCCACAGCCCGTAGAGGATGGCGACCATCCCGACGAGTTCGCTCACCTGGCCGACGCTGTTGATGACGGGAATCGGGGCGTCGAACACGACGTACAGGACCAGTGCCGCGGCCGCCGGCACCCCCACGACGAGGGCGAACCCGGCGGCCACGAACAGCATCGGCCGGCTCTGGTTCCGCCGATAGCCCCGGTAGGCGATGTAGCTGATTGCCAGCCCGAGCAGCACCGTGAGGCTCTCGCTGAGCTGCCGGGCGAGACTGAGCGTTTCCAGGTCGAACGACTGGAGTGGGAGTTCGAGCATCATCACATCTCCTCTACGAGCCGCGTGAACCGGTCCGCCATGCGCTCCCGACGCGCGATCTCGACCTCGAAGCCGTCGTCGGTGAGGTCGAGTTCGACGCCGTCGAGCCGCGCACGGTAGACGCTGTAGTTCTTCCCGTCGGTGACCACCTGGACCTCTTCGGCGACGAGGTCGGCCGCCTGGAGCCGCTCGAGCCGCCGGTACACCGTCGGCTCCGAGGCGCCGGTCCGCTCGCTGAGCGCCGCCGCCGGGAGCGCCTCACCCCTCGTCTCCACCAGTATCTGTCGGGCGCACTCGTCGGCGAGCAGGTCCGCGAGGGTGTCGATGTCTGGCGGGTCGGCCACGACGGCTGTGTCATCTCCACAGATGGCCATAACTGTTCGGCCACCGTCCACGTTTCGGCTGGCTTCAGCCGTTGAAGCCAGCCGTGCGGGACGATGTACCGCAACCACATGCGTCCAGACACGGATGGCACGCTCGAAGCAATCGCTCACGACGCGAATCGGACGAGTACTCCTCGGCAGTATCACCGTGCTGGTGACCGCCCCGACGGGCCTCGGTGCCAGCCTCGGCGGCTGGCTCGCGGGCCGGGGAACGGACGGCCCTCTGCGCGGCGCGGTCGCCGGCGGCGCCGCCGGCCTCCTCGGCTCGCTGCCGTGGGTCGCGCTGGTGTACTTCGCCAGCGCCGGCGCGTTCGCCCCGGTCGGCTACCACGAGAACGGCGTCCACATCGGCATCAACACGATGGCTCCCGGCGCACTGACGCTCTGGCAGGAGCTCGGCATCGCCGCCCTCATGGGCGGTATCTTCGTCGGCTTCGCGGTCGTCGGGGGGCTCGTGGCCGGGCTCTCCACCACGGTGCTCGCCGAGCTGCGGGCCGACGGCTCGGCGGCGAGCTGAGTCACGACCGTAGCCGACGACGGAAAGCCCTTCACGCGTCGTCACGCAGTCCCCCGCATGGGACTGTTCGACCGCGTCCGGGGCGTCTTCGGCGGCGACGACCCCGAGCCGGAGCCGGCGACCGGCCACGACGACGCCGAGGCCGCACCGGAGCCGACGACCGACCCCGATGGCCGCGGTCGCGGCGGCGTCAACGAGGCCGCAGACGGCGAGAAGAGCGGCAGCCACGGCAGCCACTGGGACACCGTGACGACCGGGCAGATGGACGTCATCAGCACCATCCGCGGCGCGGTCGAGTCCGGGATGCCGACCGAATGGCGTACCGACGACGGCGAGACGGTCGTCGGCTACCGGGCCGGCGCCGGCCCCGTCTCCACACTGGTCGTCACCGGCCCCGACGGCGACCTGTGGACCGCCTACCCCGTCGCCGAGGGCATCACCCACGAACTGTCCGTCGAGACGGTCGTCCCCTGGGCCAACGGCGCGGAGGCACAGCTGACGGGCGCACTCGGCGACTCGACCGTCTCGGTGTTCGCGACGAACTACGTCACCATCGACGAGCGCATCGAGGGCTCCCGACAGGTCGAACTCGCCGCGCTCTGCTACGACCTCAATCCGGCCACCGACGAGACCCTCACCGTCGACGACGAGCACGAGTTCTCCACCGCCGGGATGGCCGGCTTCGTCCCGTTCGACGGCGGGGACGTCGACGACTACGTCTTCCAGACGCGCATCGAGTCGGTGAAGCAGGTCGCGTTCGGCGACGCGACCATCTACCGCTGTCGCGCCCCCCTCTTCCGCGACGCCCACGGGAACGACTACGAGATCTCCCTGTACGCCGCCGAGCACGCCTGCGACGGCTACGTGCCCGAGCCCGGCGACGACGTGGAGGGCGTGTTCTGGCTGCAGGGCTGGCTCGCCTGACCACAGGAGTTTACGAATATTGTAAACCCTATGCCCACATCGAGCGCTGACCAGCCGGCTGGCGCGCGGCTGGCGAGCGTGTCGAGCGCCAGCGAGACCGCGAGCCCCACTCGTGCGAGGGATGAGCACCGCAGCGCTAGCGAGGAGCGCAAGAGGCTGGGGAGGCCTGAGGTGCGGTGCGGTTGCGGTGGGCGGGACTGAAAGGGGCGGCGGGCTACGCGAACCCCGACGAAGCAAGCACCGCAGGAACGAGGAGCGTGGTTCGAAAGACGCCTCCGGCGTCTTTCGTCATCACGAAAGAGCGCTCCGCGCTCTTTCGAACGACAGCGAGTCGCGGGAGCGTAGCCCGCCGGGACTTTCTGGCTGTTCGCGGTTCAAGAGAATCCCACGACGGCCGGGGCTTTCTGGCGGTCCACAACACAGTCAAACCGCCTCACGAGCAGAACCACATTCGGACTCCGACACGCTAAAGCGCCCACCGAGGAATGCTCGCGTATGCAGTATCACGAGGCGGCGAGCCTGCTGTTCGATCTCCGTCGCTACGGCGCGAAGCCGGGGACGGAGTCGACGGCGGACCTCCTCGCGACCGTCGGTGACCCCCACGAGGACCTGGCGTGTGTCCAGGTCGCAGGGTCGAACGGCAAGGGCAGCACGAGCCGGATGGTGGAGTCGGTGCTGCGGGAGGCGGGACTGACGGTGGGGCTGTACACGTCGCCGCATTTCGAGGACGTGCGCGAGCGGGTCCGGGTCGACGGGCGGACCGTCCCGCGCTCGACGATGTGCGAGTTCGTGGCGGCCATCGAACCGCACGTGGTCGAGCGGGCGGCCGACGGGGAGTCGCCGACGTTCTTCGAGGCGATGACGGCGCTGGCGCTGTGGCACTTCGCCCGGGAGGACGTGGACGTGGCGGTGCTGGAGGTCGGCATCGGCGGGAAGCTGGACGCGACGAGTGTCGTCGACCCCGTCGCGAGCGCGGTGACGAACGTCTCGCTGGAGCACACGCAGCTGCTCGGCGACACGGTCGAGGAGATCGCGACGGACAAGGCCCACGTCGCACCGGCCGACCGGCCGCTCGTCACGGGCACGACCGGGGACGCGCTGGCGGCGGTTCGGGAGCAGGCGGGGGACGTGCTCACCGTCGGCGGCGACGACGCGGCCGTTCGGACGAGCTACGACGGCCGGGCGAACCACGTCGAGGCGGGCGTCTCCGTCGCTGGCGGGGATGGCGACGGCACGGAGTGGCGGGTCGAGACGCGCATCCCGACGCTGGGCGCGCACCAGGCGACGAACGCGGGCATCGCCTGCGCGCTGGCCCGGCAGGCCGGCGACGTGGCCGGCGCGGCCGTCGACGAGGCGACGCTGGCTCGCGGCCTCCGGAACGCACACTGGCCGGGGCGGTTCGAGGTGCTGGACGACGCCCCGGTGACGGTGCTGGACGGCGCGCACAACCCGGCGGCCTGCGAGCGCGCCGGCGAGACGCTCGCGGAGTTCGACTACGACGAGCTACACGTCGTCTTCGGCGCGATGCACGACAAGGCCCACCGCGAGATGGCGGCCGGACTGCCCGAGCCGAGCGCCGTCTACACCTGCGAACCGGACCTCCAGCGCGCCGAGGACGACGCCGTCCTCGCGCGGGTGTTCGCGGATGCCGGCGTCGCCGACCCACAGCCCTGCGGCGCGGTCGATTCGGCGCTCGACCGGGCGCTCGACGCCGCCGGCCCCGACGACTGCGTGCTCGTGACGGGCTCGCTCTTTACCGTCGCGGAGGCCCGCACGCGCTGGACCCGGGTGCAGGTCCCCACGATGGTCCGCGACGTCGACGACGCGACCGAGGTGCTGACCGACGCCGCCGTCGCCGACGACGAGATACGGGAACTGCGCGCCGACGGCGTCCACCGCGTGCTCCGGACGCGACTCCAGGGGAGGCAGGCGACGAAGATACGCGACTCCCTGCTGACCCACGGCGGCCAGTGCGCCGTCTCCGGGCTCGAGACCGAGGGCGAGCGCCTCGACGTGGTGCTCATGGGGACCCTCGCGGAGTTCGAGGCGCTCGCGGACGACATCGCTGACGGCCCCGACGGACTCGCGCAGTTCGCCCGCGAGCTGCGGGCGACACTGGACCTCGACGCCGGCGGGACCGACGACGCAGACTACCCCTGGACGGACGGCACCGCCGTCATGGGCATCCTGAACGTCACGCCCGACTCGTTCCACGACGGCGGCGAGTACGACGCTGTCGAGGACGCACTGGACCGGACACGGGAGATGGTCGACGCCGGCGTCGACATCGTCGACATCGGCGGCGAGTCGACACGGCCCGGCGCGGACCCCGTCTCCATCGAGGAGGAGCGCGACCGCGTCGTCCCCGTCATCGAGGCCATCCGCGACGCCGGCATCGACGTGCCCATCTCGGTCGACACGCGCCGAGCCGACGTCGCCCGCGCCGCACTCGACGCCGGGGCCGACATCTGCAACGACGTCTCCGGGCTCGGCGACCCCGAGATGCGCTTCGTCGCCGCCGAGTACGACGCCCCACTCGTCGTCATGCACAGCATCGACACGCCCGTCGACCCCGAGAACGACATCGCCTACGACGACGTGGTCGCGGACGTGCTCGACCAGCTCCGCGAGCGGGTGCTGCTGGCTGAGAAGGCCGGCCTCGACCGCGAGCAGATCGTCGTCGACCCCGGCCTCGGCTTCGGTAAGACGGCCGCCGAATCGTTCGAGCTTCTCGACCGCATCGAGGAGTTCGAGGCGCTCGGCTGTCCCGTCCTCGTCGGCCACTCCCACAAGTCGATGTTCGGGGCCATCGGCCGCGACGACGGCGAGCGGCTCCCGGCGACCGTCGCCGGAACCGCCATCGCGACGGACCGCGGCGCGGACGTGATACGGGTGCACGACGTCCGGGAGAACGTCGACGCCGTCCGGGTCGCCGAGGGCGTGCGTGACCAGACAACGTTGGACGGCTGAGCGTCAGAACAGCCCCACCGACTCCATCTCCTCGCGGTAGCACTGCAGGTAGCGTTCGAGTATCTCCCGCCTGTCGAACTCCGCGAACCGGTCGTCGACGGCCAGCCGCTCCATCCCGGCCGCCTCGCTGATGGCGTCGGCGAGCTCCTGCTCGCTCGTGGTGCGGAAGCCGCGGTCGAACTCGGCGTCACGCCGCACCAGCAGTTCGTGCGCCGACGAGTCGGCGTGGTACTCCACGATGCCGATGCAGCCACACGCCAGCGCCCACAGCAGCTCGGTGGCGAAGCGGCATTCGTGGGCGGTCTGGGCGAACACGTGCGCGCCGCGGTACACCGCCACCCGCTGCTCGCGGTCGCACTCGCCCAGCCACGTGATGCGGTCGTCGATGCGCAGGTCGCGTGCCTGCTGCTCGTACGCCGCCCGCTCCGGCCCGTCGCCGATGACGACCGCCGACCAGTCCACCTGTCGCAGCTCCGCGAGTGCCAGCAGCACGGACTCCAGGTTCGCCCCCGCGTCCAGCCGCCGGGCGTACACCACGTCGGCGACCTCGCGCGGCTCGACCGACTGCAGCAGGTCGAAGTCGATGCTGTTCGGGACCACGTCGACGGCGTCCTCACTCGCGCCGTGCTCCCACGCGTGCGTCCGGACCATCTCCGACGGCGTGACCACCCGGTCCGACTTCTGCAACGCCTTCCGGTGGGCGCGCCCGTACTCGTCGCAATCGCCGTACCAGTCCGTGACGAGCGGCGCCCGCGCGACCCGGGCGGCCTTCTTCGCCGCGGACACCTGCTTCGGCGGCCGCCCCGCGGCGTGGACGACCTCCGCCCCGAACTTGCGGACCGCTATCGGGAGCGCGTACCGGAACTTCCGCTCGGACTCGCACTCGTCGACCAGCCCGCGGTAGACCACGTCCTCGTGTTCCCACTCGGCCATGTCGCCGGTCCACCACTTCGCACAGAACACGCAGACGTCGTGCCCGCGGGCCGCGAGGTCCTCCGCGAGCCTCTTCAGCCGTCGGTTCGCCTCGCTGTCGACGTGGAGTGCCGTCTCCAGCGCGACGAACGCGACACGCATCGTCTATGCGAAGTAGGCACCCGGTTCGGTAATAAAGACCCCGGCTCTCGTGCGCATCGTCTCGTCCCTTCCCGTTGCGGGTCGTTGTCGGTCGAGACGGGTCGACCTCCTGAACTACGACTGGTTCCCCCGCTCAGCCAGCACATCCTGCCCACCGCGACCGCACCGGCCCAGCCCTCCCCCTCGACACCCACGCGCCTGCCGGCGCGGGGTGTCTTGGCCCCGTGGCTGGGAAGGGCTTCGCCGAGCCAACCGGCACGGCGCGCGGCTGGGGAGGCCCGAGGTGGGTCGCGGTCGGGTGTCCCCGCGAGCGAGCCTGCGAGCGAACGGGGGCTCGTCGGAGCTTGCTCCGACGGTGGGGCCGAAAGGGGCGTTCACGGGCCCTCCGCGCCCGTGAGCTCGGGAGCGCCGCGCTCTCCCGTCGGGGCTTTCTGGCTGTTCCCGTCACCAGCGGTTCCAACGATTTATCCCAACCCTATCCCACGAGGAGACCAGCCAATCCACACAGAAACCGCACGAACGTTGAGGGCAATTTCTATGACCCGTCCCCGAAAAGCACCACACGACATGGAATCCCTGGAAGACGTATCCGAGGTCGCGTTCGAACCCTCACAGGAGTTCGTCGAGTCGACGAACGTCTGGCAGTTCATGCAGGAGTACGACATCGCGGACTACGACGAGCTCATCGAGCGGACGACCACCGAGGTCGACGGCGTCGACGAGTCGGGCGTCGACTGGTTCTGGGACGAGCTCGTGGACTACCTGGGCATCGAGTTCTACGAGGAGTACGACACGGTCCGTGACGACAGCGAGGGGCCGCAGTTCACGGACTGGTACCCCGGTGGCGAGATAAACCTCGCGCACAACGTCGTCGACAGGCACGCGGCCGCCGACAGCGAGACGCGCAACAAGGTCGCGACCATCTGGGAGGGCGAGGACGGCGAGGTCCGAGAGGTGACGTACCACGAGCTGGCCAGGCAGTCAAACCAGGTCGCGAACTACCTGGAGTCGGTGGGCGTGGGGACGGGCGACACGGTCGGGCTGTACATGCCGATGGTGCCGGAGGTCGTCTCCATCCTCTACGGCTGCTTCAAGGTCGGCGCCATCGCGGTGCCCATCTTCTCCGGCTTCGGGGTGGACGCGACGGCGACGCGCATCTCGGACGCCGAGTGCTCGGTGCTGTTCACCGGCGACGGCTTCTACCGCCGCGGCGGCGAGGTCCGACTGAAGGGCGCGGCCGACGACGCCATCGACGAGGCGGGCCACGTCGAGCACACCGTCGTCTACGAGCGCCTCGGTCTCGTCGAGAGCGAGGAGGAGTCCATCGAGTGGACCAGCCGCGACGACACCTGGGCGGAGGCCATCGAACCCCGGTCCGACGAGTACGACTCCAAGTCGCTCGACTCCAGCCAGGAGTCGATGCTGCTGTACTCCTCGGGGACGACGGGCAAGCCAAAGGGCATCGTCCACACCCACGCCGGCGTCCAGCTGCAGTGCGCCAAGGAGCTGTACTTCGGCTTCGACCTCAAGCCCTCGGACCGGTTCTTCTGGGTGAGCGACATCGGCTGGATGATGGGACCGTGGACGCTCATCGGCAACCACACGTTCGGCAACACCATCTGCATGTACGAGGGCGCGCCGGACCATCCGGAGCCCGACCGCTTCTGGGAGATGATCGACCGCCACGGCCTCACCCAGTTCGGCATCTCGCCGACGGCCATCCGCGCGCTGCGCAAGCACGGCGACGAATGGGTCGCAAAGCACGACCTCTCCAGCCTGCGTATCCTCGGCTCGACCGGCGAGCCGTGGGACCCCGAATCCTGGCAGTGGTTCCTGGAGACCGTCGGCGGCGGCGAGGCCCCCATCATCAACATCTCCGGCGGCACGGAGATCTGTGGCTGCTTCCTCATGCCGATGCCCATCAACGACCTCAAGCCCTGCACGCTGGGCGGCCCCGGCCTGGGGATGGACATCGACATCGTCGACGCCAACGGCGAGTCCATCGTGGACACCAACGAGCGCGGCTTCCTCGTCGCGCGTGACTCCTGTCCCAGCATGACCAAGAGCCTCTGGTCGGGCGACGAGCGCTACCTCGACGAGTACTGGTCCTCCTGGGACGACCTCTGGGACCACGGCGACTGGGCCCAGAAGGACGCGGACGGCTTCTGGTTCCTCCACGGCCGCGCCGACGACGCGCTCAACGTGGCGGGCCGGAAGGTCGGCCCCGCCGAGGTCGAGGGCGCGCTGATGGACCACGATGCGGTGAACCAGGCCGCCGCCGTCGGTGCACCCGACGACACCACCGGCACCGCCGTCGTCACCTACGTCATCCTCGAGGAGGGCTACGAGGAGACCGACGAACTCCGCGACGAGCTCCGGGCACAGGTCGGCGAGGAGCTCGGCAAGCCGTTCCGTCCGCGGGAGGTGCTCTTCGTCGACGAGTTCCCGAAGACCCAGTCCGGGAAGATAATCCGGCGCGCCATCGAGGCGACGTACCAGGGCGAGGACCTCGGCGACATGAGCAGCATCGAGAACCCCGAGGCGCTGGAGCGGCTCGAGAACGCACGGTAGCGCCGTCGCGGCCGTGGGGCTGACGGTGTTCGCTCATACCTGGAGAGACGACGTTCACCCGGGTCGGACTCGAGCCAAGCTGTTGGACCGCTCGCTCCCGCGCTACCGCGACGCTTCGACCCGGTCGAAGAACCCGGGCGACACGTCGACGCTCGCCCCCTCAGCGACCGCGACGGCGTCCTCGTCGCCGTCGTCGAGTCGGATGGATGCCCCCGCGACCAGCGGCGCGATGACGCCGGCTGCGAGCACCGCCGGGGAGGCCACCCTCCCGCTGACCACGACCGTGTTCTCGGCGGTCAGCCCCAACTCGTCGGCGGCCCACTCGGCCCCCGCGACCAGGTCCCCGTGCGTGTACTGTCGGTCGCCGTCGTCGAGTATCGGGTCGGACGGTGCCGTCGGCTCGGGCGGCATCGTCGGGTTCTCGCTCCAGACCCCGCCCTCCCAGTAGTCGTGCGCCGGGTTCTCCGGGTCCGTGCCGTAGCCCACCGTCGCCGTCCCCGGCGCGATGTCGAACTCCCCGAGCCGGTCCGTCGGCGCGACGAACGCCCGCGCCTCGACCGCCTTGGGCGGGTCGAACGTCGTCACCGCCCCCAGCAGCGACGCTCCGAGGAACGTCAGTACGGGCTGGGCGCGCGGCGACGGCACGATTGCGACCTCCGCCCCCGTCCGCACGCCGCGCTTGTGCAGCAGGTTGCCCGTCTTCCACGCCGTCGTCAGGAAGCGCCGGTAGTCGTAGCGCTGCGTCGTCGGCCCATCGGCGAACAGGGCCGGCGCGTCGCTCCGTCGGTCCCGTGCCAGCACGTCGGCGAGGGTCTCCATAGCTCGATGTTGGACGCAGGTCGGGAAAAGTGCGTGGAGTCTCCGGTGACGATGTTGGAGAACCTCCCCGGTGGCGCGCGGCTGGCGAGCGTGCCGAGCGGTGCGCGGTTCGGAGTGAGCGCTAGCGAGCGAGAACCGCGACTGCGAACGGGGAGCTTGCGACCCGTGAGCGCTAGCGAGGCCGCTCGCCACACTCGTGCAAGGGATGAGAAGCGCAGGGAGCCTGCGACCGAGCATCGCAATCGGCTGGGGAGGTACGAGGTGCGGTGCTGTGCGGGGTATCCCCGTGAGCGAGCCTGCGAGCGAACGGGGGCTCGTCGGAGCTTGCTCCGACGCTGGGACTGAAAGGGGCGAGGCGCTGGAGGAAGGCGGACGACGCAAGGACCGCAGCGGAGCGAGGACCGCGCGAGTCCCCCGACTCCAGCGCCTCGGGGCTTTCTGGCTGTCTGCGGTCCCAAGGGGGCCTCACGTTCGCCGGGGCTTTCTGGCTGTTGTCGTCGCCAGGGATTCCCGCGACTAACCGGCTTACCGAACCGAGAACGACACAACCAACACCCGAAACGATCCACCCGGATATGTTCAGAAGAAGCTCTCGATCTTCTCGAAGAACCCCTTCTTCACCTCGATGTCCTCGCCGCCGGCTTCGGCGAACGCCTCCAGCGCCTCGCGCTGCTCCTCGTTCAGGTCCGACGGCGTCACCACGTGGACCTGGACGAACATGTCCCCCTCGCCTCGGCGACGCAGGTGCGGCATCCCCTTGCCGCGCAGGCGGAAGGTCTCGCCGCTCTGGGTGCCCTCGGGGATCTCCAGTTCGACGCGGCCGCCGAGGGTCTCTATCTCGACGGTGTCGCCGAAGACCGCCTGCGGGAACGAGACGGGGAGCCGGTAGTAGAGGTCGTCGCCCTCGCGCTCGAAGTCGTCGTGGTCGGCGACGCTGACCTCGATGATGAGGTCGCCACGTGGCCCGCCGGGCTCGCCGACCGCGCCCTCGCCACCCATCCGGATGGTCTGGCCGTGCTGCACGCCCGGGGGAATCTCGACGGAGAGGGAGGCCTCCTCCGCGACGACGCCGTCGCCGCCGCAGTCCGCACACTGCTCGTCGTACAGCTCGCCCTCGCCCTCGCAGCGGCGACAGGTCTGGGTCTGCTGGACCCGCCCGAGAGGGGTCTGCTGGACGCGCGTGACCCGACCCTGGCCGTTGCACTCGGGACAGGTCTCGACGTCGGCGTCCGGCGGGTGACCCTCGCCCTCGCACGTGTCGCAGTGCGCGGGCCGAGATATCGTCACCTGCTTCTCGACGCCCTCGTACACCTCCTCGAGGTCGAGGCTGATCTGGGTCCGGAGGTCGCGGCCGGGCTGTGGCCCGCGGCTCTGCCCGCGCTGGCCGCCCTGGCCGCCGCCGAAGAACTGCTCGAAGATGTCGTTGATGCCGCCCATACCTCCCTGACCGCCGAAGGGGTCCCCACCGCGACCGCCGCCGAAGCCGCCCGCACCGCCGCCAGCGCCCTGGTCGAAGCCACCGCGCTTCTCGGCCTGCTCGAAGCGCTCGTGGCCGAGGCGGTCGTACGCCTGGCGCTTCTGGTCGTCGGTGAGGACCTCCTTCGCCTTCTTCACCTGCTTGAACTTCTCCTCGGCGTCCTCCGCATCGGACACGTCCGGGTGGTACTCGGCGGCCTTCTTCCGGTAGGCCTGCTTGATCTCGTCCTCGGACGCGTCCCTGCCGACACCGAGAACGTCGTAGAAGTCCTCACTCATTGGTTATCACACTGTAGCGGATTGGAACACTTGAAAAGAACGGGTTCGGCTGGCGAGCGTCCCCGTGGGAGACGACGGCGGCGCCGTCGTCGGATTCGACTCCTTACTCCTCGTCGTCGTCGACGTCCTCGAAGTCGGCGTCGACGTACTCCTCGTCGTCCTCGGCCGCGTCACCGCCGGGGGCTGCGCCGCCGGGGCCCGCCGCACCGCCGGGGCCTGCTGCGCCGCCCGCGGCGCCGGCACCGCCCGCAGCCGCCGCGCCCTCGTACATCTGCTTGCCGATCTCCTGCAGCTCCGTCGAGAGCGACTCGGCTGCGTCCTCGATCTCCTCCTTGCTCGCGTCGTCGTCGGAGATGACCGCCTCGACCTCGTCCATCTCGGCCTCGATGGTCTCGCGGAGGTCGTCGTCGACGGCGTCCTCGTTCTCCTCGAGCAGCGTCTCGGCGCGCTGGAGCGTCGCCTCGGCGTTGTTCTTCGCCTCGATGCGCTCGCGGCGCTTGCGGTCCTCCTCGGCGTGCTCCTCGGCCTCGGCCTGCATCTGGTCGATCTCGGCGTCCGAGAGGCCCGCACCACCCTCGATGGTGATGTCCTCGCGGTTGCCCGAGCCCTTGTCCTCGGCGGAGACGTTGACGATGCCGTTCTCGTCGATGCTGAAGGTGACCTCGATCTGCGGCGTTCCGGCCGGCGCCGGCGGGATGCCGGTCAGGTGGAACTCACCGAGCAGCTCGTTGTCCTCGGCCATCTCGCGCTCGCCCTGGAACACGCGGACCTGCACGGACGTCTGGTTGTCCGCGGCCGTGGTGAAGATCTTCGACTCCTCGGTCGGGATGGTCGTGTTCTTCTCGATGAGACGCTCGAACAGGCCACCCTTGACCTCGATACCCAGCGAGAGCGGCGTCACGTCGAGCAGGACGATGTCGTCGACCTCGCCGCCGAGCACGCCCCCCTGGATGGCCGCGCCGAGCGCGACCGCCTCGTCGGGGTTGACGTTCTTCTTGGGCTCCTGCCCGATGAGCTCGGAGACCTTCTCCTTGACCTGGGGCATCCGGGTGGAGCCACCGACGAGCAGCACCTCGTCGATGTCGCCCTTGTCGTAGTTCGCGTCGTCGAGCGCCTGCTCGGTCGGTTCGACGGTGCGCTCGATGAGGTCCTGCGTGAGGTTCTCGAACTTCGCCCGCGTCACCGACTTCTCGAGGTGGATGGGGCCGTCGTCGGTCGCCGTGATGAACGGGAGGTTGATCTCCGTCTCCTTCCGGCTGGAGAGCTCGATCTTCGCTTCCTCGGCGGCGTCCTTCAGACGCTGGAGCGCCTGGCGGTCCTCGCGCAGGTCGATGCCGTGGTCGTCCTCGAACTCGTCGGCGAGCCAGTCGATGATGGCCTCGTCCCAGTCGTCGCCACCGAGGTCGTTGTCGCCGTTCGTGGCGACGACCTCGTAGACGCCGCCGCCCAGGTCGAGGATGGAGACGTCGAACGTGCCGCCCCCGAGGTCGTACACGAGGACGGTCTGGTCGGAGTCGTCGTCGAGCCCGTACGCCATCGCGGCGGCCGTCGGCTCGTTGATGATGCGCTCGACCTCGAAGCCGGCGATCTCGCCGGCGTCCTTGGTCGCCTGGCGCTGGCGGTCGCTGAAGTACGCCGGTACCGTGATGACGGCCTTCTCGACCTCCTCGCCGAGGTACTCCTCGGCGTCGCGCTTGAGCTTCCCGAGGATCATCGCCGAGATCTCCTCCGGTGTGTAGTCCTCGCCGTCGATCTCGACCGTGTAGTCGTCCTCGCCCATGTGCCGCTTGATGGACGCGATGGTGCGCTCGGGGTTCTGGATCGCCTGGTTCTTCGCCGGTTTGCCGACCAGGCGCTCGCCGTCGTCGGTGAACGCGACGACCGAGGGCGTCGTCCGGTTGCCCTCGCTGTTGACGATGATCTCCGGATCGCCACCTTCCATCACCGCGAACGCGGAGTTGGTCGTCCCAAGGTCGATTCCGATTATCTTGTTGCTCGCCATGTTAAGGTCTACTAACTCGCTTGAGGTTTTAAAACTTGCTTTACTCGACTCTCCAACGAATTAAAGCCGTTGCTCGCCAGCATGCCGGCCGTAAAGCTAATTTTCGCGTTTGTCGGGGTTGGCTTTACGCTTCCGGCCGCTGACCGCCGTCAGTGCCGGTTGTCGCCCGCGGCGGCTTCCTCCTCCGCCGGTGCCTTCTCGTCGTCTGCCGACCCTGTCCCCTCGTCGGCCGAGGCCTCCGACGCGTCGTCGGTCGACTCCTCCGACGCGTCGTCCTGCTCGACTTCGCCGCCCAGAGCGACCGCCTCGTCGGGCTCGTGGTCGGCACCGTTGCTCACGGTCACCTGCGCGGTCTGGATGACCTTGTCGGCCATCTCGTACCCCGGCCGGTAGACGTCGACGATCTCGCCCTCGGGGAGCTCGCTGTCGACCCGCACCATCACTTCGTGGCGCTGTGGGTCGACCTCGTCGCCCGCCGACGGGACGACCTCCTCGACGTTCTCGTCCTCCAGGACGCGGTCGAAGTCACGCAGCGTCGCCTCGACGCCCTCGCGGATGTCCGCGTCCTCGCCCTTCTGGTCGAGCGCGCGGGTGAGGTTGTCGCGAACCGGGAGGAGTCGCTCGACGAGGTCCTCCGTGGCGCGCTCTCGAATCTGGTCCTGCTTCTTCTTCGAACGCTCCTTGTAGTTCTTGAAGTCCGCCTGCTTCCGGACGAGACGCTGTTTCAGGTCCTCGCGCTCGTCTTCGAGGTCCTCGACCTCGCCCTCCAGCTCGTCGACCCGGCGACGCAGGTCGTCCGCGTCGTCCTTCAGCTCGAACGCCCGCTCGACGAGCGCCGCCACCTCGGCCCCGAGCTCCTCCTCGTACTGGCTGGCGCGCTCGACGAGGTCCTCACCGACGGGCGAGCCCGCTGGCTGGGCCCGCTCGTCCGACGCGGCGGCGTCCGCACCCTCGTCCGGTTCCGACTCCGCTTCGTCGGCGGCCGCGTGCGCGCCTTCGGGTCCTGGTTCCTCCGGGGGCGTTTGCGCGTCGGACTCGGCCGACGCGTCGGCGGTCCCATCCTCGTCGACCGCCGCGTCGTCAGTGGGTTCCTCGACTTCCTCCGGAGGCGACTCCGGCGGCTCGTCTGCGGCTGCCGACCCCTGCTCCGGGGTCGACTGCTCCGTATCCTCGTCTTCGTCCATGTGCGAAACAAACCAGTGGGTGACCAAAAGGGTTCAGGTACGCGGCGAGGGAGGCAGCCGAAGTCGGCGGTCAGCCACCCACCCGGAACACGTAACTCGACCGGGCGGCAATCACCAGCCAGTGACGGTCTCGCTCCGCTTCGAGGACGGCACGCTGCGGGTCGAGAGCGACGGGTTCGACGAGATACCAGACGTCGAGTACGACGCCCGAAGCGACACCGGTCGCGCGCCAGCGCACCGGTACGCCGCGGTTCGCGACTGGCTCGCCAGCCACGACCGCGCGGTCGACGACCACGTGCTCACCCTCGACCCGGTGCCCGACCTCGGGTCCGACTACGAGCTCCGCAGCTACCAGCAGGATGCGCTCGACGCGTGGGCAGCAGGGGGTGACGGCGACGAGCCCCTCCCGAACCGCGGCTGTATCGAACTTCCGACGGGCAGCGGCAAGACGGTCGTCGCGATCGGTGCCATCGAGCGACTCCGGACGCCGACGCTCGTCGTCGTTCCCACGCTCGACCTGGTCCACCAGTGGCGTACCGAACTCGAGCGCGAGTTCGACGTGCCAGTCGGGCAGTTCGGCGGCGGCGAGCAACGCGAGGAGGTGCTGACCGTCTCGACCTACGACTCGGCGTACCTCAAGGCGGCCGATGTCGGCGACCGCTTCGGCCTCGTCGTCTTCGACGAGGTCCACCACCTCGGCGGCGAGGGCTACCGCGACATCGGCAGCCTGCTCGCCGCACCCGCCCGGATGGGTCTCACCGCGACCTTCGAGCGCCCAGACGACGCTCACGAGGTCATCGCGGACCTCGTCGGCCCGCTCGTCTATCGCCTCACTGCCGACGACCTCGCCGGCGACCACCTCGCCAGCTACGACGTGAAGCGGCTCACCGTCGAGCTCACCCCCGAAGAGCGCGAGCGCTACGAGGACCACCAGTCCACGTTCACCGACTACCTCGCCCGCAGCAACATCCGGTTCACCAGCGGGAGCGACTACCAGGAGCTGGTCAAGCGCTCCGGCACCGACCCCGAGGCACGCGAGGCGCTGCTGGCGAAGCAGCGCGCCCGCCGCATCATGATGGGCAGCCAGGCGAAGGTCGACGCGCTCGAGGCCATCCTCGACGACCACCGCGAGGACCGCATCATCGTCTTCACGGCGCACAACGAGCTCGCGTACGACATCTCCGAGCGGTTCCTGATCCCGACCATCACGCACGAGACCGGGACGGGCGAGCGACGCGAGGTGCTCGAGAGGTTCCGCGACGGCAGCTACTCCCGGGTCGTCACCTCGAACGTCCTCGACGAGGGCGTCGACGTGCCCGACGCGAACGTCGCCGTCATCCTCTCCGGCAGCGGGAGCGAGCGGGAGTTCACTCAGCGACTCGGGCGCATCCTCCGACCGAAAGCCGATGGGGGCCGCGCGCTGCTGTACGAACTCGTCAGCGCCGAGACCGCCGAGGAGCGCGTCGCGAGCCGCCGTCGGGGGTAGCACTCCCCGCCAGCTCGCGCCACTCGAAGGAGATGGAGCCGACCCGGTCGAACGTGAACTCGAACCGGCCCGTCGCCCCGGCAGCGAGCCGCACTCGACGCTCCCGTTCGACCCGTTCCCCGTCACGCGTCCAGACCGCCACGAGCGTCAGGTCGACCATCGCCTCCCGGTTGTTGGCCACCACCGCGGTCGCGAGGAACTGGTCGTCGCTCTCGTCGGTCTCCAGTCCGACCGAGAGGCCCTCACCGAGCCGTCGTGTGGGTTCGGCCGTCGCATCGGTGACGTCGTCGGTCGTCGGCACCGGCGGCTCGGTCTCGGGCGGCCGATGGTCCGCGCCGGGCTGGTCGCCAGGGCGGCGGCTACAGCCCGTGAGCAGCACGGCTCCGGTGACGAGGCTCCGGCAGAGGGCACGCCGTCGCATCGAGCGCGGCTTCGATGGGTCGGTACGAAACCTTTGTGACTCCGGTCGGGGAGTGGCGCTTTTCACTGCCCGGCTCCCATGAACGGACGATGCTGACGAAGGACCTGCTCCGGGTGTCACGCGCCGGCGGCGGCTACCACCCGCAGTTCGCCCGCCCGGAGCACGAGGAACTCGTGGCGCGCACGCTCGGTGTGTTCCAGGGCCACGTCGGGGAACAGCGCGGGGACCTCCAGGACGTGCTCGCCGAACTGGAGGCCGACGCGCCGGACTTCAAGCTCGTCCGCGGGTTCGCGAAGCTCATCGAACGGGAGACGGCGTTCGAGACACGCGCCCCGGTCGAGCCGGAGCGCGCCCGGCGAGCGGCGTTCGAGGCCGCCGAAACCGTCGGCGTCGTTACCGCCGCGGAGCGCGACGAGGCACTTACACGGGCGGCGACGGCCCGTGGCGTCGCCGCCGCCGACCTCGCCAGGTCGCTCTACGCCGACCTCGAGGACCGGCAGGTACTCGCGAGCGTCGACCCGCCCTGGTCGCCACCCGAACTCGTCGCGCAGTACAACCTCTCGCTCGCACAGACGGCGCTGTTCGACGCGACCGAGGTACGGGTGCGCTCGTCGGACCCGAAGGCGCTCGTCTCGGCGGTCAAGCGCCTCCGCCTGCTGTACGAGATACACCGGACCGACGACGGCCGCGAGGTCGTCGTCACCGGCCCCGACGCGCTGTTTCGACGGTCGCGCCGCTACGGGACCCGGTTCGCCCGGCTGCTCCGCACCGTCGCGAAGACCGACGACTGGCGACTGTCGGCGACCATCGACGACCACGGCACCGAGCGGGAACTGGTGCTGACGGACGACGATCCGGTTCGGGTGCCCGGCACCGAACCGGTCGCCGAGGTCCAGTTCGACAGCGAGGTCGAGCGCGACGTGGCGACGCGGTTCGAGTCGCTCGGGCTGGACTGGGACATCGTCCGCGAGCCCGAACCGCTCGCGACCGGCTCGCGGGTGATGATCCCGGACTTCGCGTTCGACTGGCGGCCCGGCGACGACGAGTTCCGTGTCTACTTCGAGGTGATGGGGTTCTGGACGCCAGAGTACGTCGCCAAGAAGCTCGCCCAACTCGACGAGCTGGAGGACGTGGAGATGCTCGTCGCGGTGGACGAGTCGCTCGGCGTCGGCGAGGAGATCGCAGCGATGGACCACCGCGTCATCACCTACTCGGGGTCCATCCGGGTGAAGGACGTCCGCGACGCGCTCCGGCGCTACGAGGACGAGCTGGTCGCGAGCGCGGCGGAGGAGCTACCGGCCGAACTCCTGCCGGACGACGACGTGGTGACGCTGTCGGCACTCGCTGACCGCCACGGCGTCAGCGAGGGCGCGGTCGAGGGCAAGTCGTCTCCCGAGCACGAGCGCGTCGGGCGGACGCTCGTGCGGCAGGCAGTGCTCGACGCGGTCGGCCAGCGCATCGAGACGGGGATGGCGCTCGACGAGGCAGAGGCGGTGCTCGACGAGTTCGGACTGGACGACGCGAGCGCGACGCTCTCGCACCTGGGGTACCGGGTCGAGTGGGCCGGACTTGGCGGGGGGACGGTGCGCGAGACGGACGGAGCGTAAGCGGACGGGGCCCGAGCCGTCGCTGCCTAACCGCTGGGTGGCGAACAGGCGACGCAGCAGCTCGCGCGACGGTGCGTCACGCACCCGCCTCGGCCGTCGCGCGGCGTGTGGTCAGGTCACGCCCCGTCTGGGTGCGTGTTCGGGTAAAAAGGCTCAGACCGACCGCTGTCGCCCCTTCGGCACCGTCGACTTGAGCTCGCCGTAGACGTAGAGTCCGACGCCGATTGGCTCGCGCTCGCCCGCTAGCTCGTGGGCGGCGATGACGTAGCCCCAGTCGCCGTCGTAGGGGATCTCCTGGTCCTGCCCGTCGACGAAGCGCTCGGCCTGCTCGTCGGTCAGCTCGAACACGTTCTTCGTGGCGAGGCGACCGAACCGCTGGACGGCGTCGGTCGTCGGCTTCCAGTGTTCCTGTCGCGTGCGGAGGAACGTCATCCCGAGCCCCTCGATGGTGATCGGGCTCGGCGCGTCGCCCGCGAAGATCCAGATCTTGCCCGCGCCCTTCTCCCAGAACGTGTGGTCGTCGAACGTCTCCGGGGAGATGCCGAACCGGTCCGCCCACCAGTCCACGACCTCCTCGCGGGTCGCCCGGCCGTCGACCTCGCGCTCCGCGGCGGTCGCTGGGAGACGGTCGAAGCGCTGCCCGTCGTTCTCGCTCATGCGCTCACCTCCAGTTTCGCGGTGAAGAACCCCCCCGTGTCGTTCTGGTGGGGGTAGACGCGCTTTGCCTTCGCAACCTGCGGGTCGAACTCGGTGTCGCGCCACTCTGTGAGCCCGTCGTCGTGTTCGAGCGCGAGGTCGTAGTCGACGAGGCGGCAGTCCTCTCTCTCGAGGACGTGGTCGAGGACGGCCTCGTTCTCCTCGGGGGCGAACGTGCAGGTGGAGTAGACGACCTGCCCGCCGTCGCGGGTGACCTGGATGGCCCGGCGGAGGATGCCCTTCTGGACGCCCGCGATGCCGGCGACGTGGTCCTCGCTCCAGCCGTCGAGGGCGTCCGGGTTCTTCCGGATGGTGCCCTCACAGGAGCAGGGCGCGTCGACGAGGACGCGGTCGAACTGTGGCCCCTCGTGTTCGCCCCCGGCGGCGAAGGGCTTCAGCGAGAAGTTCCGCGCGTCGCGGTTCGTGACCGCGACGTTGGTGACGCCGAGGCGCTCGCAGTTGAACCGGAGCGCGGAGAGCCGGCCGAGGTTGTTGTCGTTGGCGACGAGCGTGCCCGCATCGTCCATCTCGGCAGCGAGCTGGGTCGCCTTGCTCCCCGGGGCCGCGCAGGCGTCGAGGACGCGGTCGCCCGGCTCCGGCGCGAGGACGGTCCCCGGGATGGTCGAGACCTCCTCCTGCCCGTGGACCCAGCCGTGGATGCTCGGCCAGGTCGCTCCCGGTGTGTCCGTCTCGACGCGCACGACGTGGGGGTGCCAGTCGGCGCGCTCGTAGCCGACGCCCGCCTCGTCGAACGCGCGCTCGACCTGCTCTGGCGTCGCCTTCAGCGTGTTCACGCGGACCGCCATCGGGAGCGAGCGACGACAGGCGTCGATGAACGCCTCGAAGTCGTCGACGACATCCCGGTACCGCTCGAATGGCTCCATCGAGCACGGGTTCGCGGGCGAACGGTTTGTCGGTTTCGAACGGCCGACGCACTGGTGGGGAGCTTTTACTTCACGTCGGTGTGTCGGTCCAGATATGGGACACATCAAACAGCACGCGGAGATGGACGTCGACGGAGCGATGCTCGTCGAAGGGATGCCCGGCGTCGGCCTCGTCGGGAAGATAGCGACCGACCACCTCGTCGAGGAGTTCGACATGGAGCTGTACGGGACGGTCCACTGCGACAGCCTCGCCCCCATCAGCGTCTACCACGAGGGCGAGCGCGAACTGCTCCCGCCGGTCAGGATCTACGCGGCACCCGACGAGGACCTCGTCGCCCTCCAGAGCGACATCCCGGTGAACGCCGCCGCCGTCTCCGAGTTCGCGGACTGCTTGGTCGGCTGGCTGACGGACGAGGACATCACGCCAGTCTTCCTCAGCGGCCTCCCCGCCGAGAAGTCGGGTGTGCCGGAGCTGTTCGGAATCTCGACGGGCGACGCGGGGGGGCTGCTCGAGGAGCTCGACATCGACCTGCCACCGGAGAACGGTGTCGTCAGCGGACCGACCGGTGCGTTCCTCAACGAGGCCGGGGAGGTCGGCCTCGACGGCGTCGGCCTCGTAGTGCAGTCGAACGAGCGGTTCCCCGACCCCGAGGCGGCACGCGTCCTCATCGAGCACGGCATCGGCCCGCTGACCGGCATCGAGGTCGATATCTCCGAGCTGGTCGACCGCGCCGAAGAGATACGCAAACAGAAGGAGAAGCTCGCCGAGAAGATGCGCCAGGCGAAAGACGAGGAGAGCTCGAAGGCACAGCCGCTCCGGATGTACCAGTAGCCCGGCCGCGCTGGCCGACTGCGGTGTGAATCGATATCACGAATCACATCAAGAGTTATCCGCAATCGCTACGCTGGTTGGTGTATGACCGAGTTCTCGAACCGGGTCGAACAGGTCAGTATCAGTGGCATCCGCGAGGTATTCGAGGCGGCCGGCGAGGACGCCATCAACCTTGGCCTCGGACAGCCCGACTTCCCGACGCCCGAGCACGCGCGCTCGGCGGCCGTCGAGGCCATCCAGGAGGGCAAGACCGACGCCTACACCTCGAACAAGGGCACCGAGTCGCTCCGCGAGAGCATCTCGGCGAAGTTCGAGCGCGACCGCGGCCTCGCGGTCGAGCCCGAGGACATCATCGCGACCGCCGGCGGCTCCGAGGCCCTGCACCTCGTCATGGAGGCCCACGTCGACCAGGGCGACGAGGTCATCTACCCCGACCCCGGCTTCGTCGCGTACGAGGCGCTCACCCACGTCGCTGGCGGCGAGCCGAAGCCGGTGCCGCTCCGCGAGGACCTCACGCTCGACCCGGCGACGGTCGAGGAGCACATCACCGAGGACACCGCGGCGTTCATCGTCAACAGCCCCGGCAACCCGACCGGCGCGGTCCAGTCCGAGGCGGACATGCGGGAGTTCGCCCGCATCGCCGAGGAGCACGACGTGCTCTGTGTCTCCGACGAGGTGTACGAGCACATCGTCTTCGACGGCGAGCACCACTCCCCGATGGAGTACACCGACTCCGGCAACGTCGTCGTCGTCTCCGCCTGCTCGAAGACGTACTCGATGACCGGCTGGCGGCTCGGCTGGGTGGTCGGCTCGAACGAGCGCATCGAGCGGATGCTCCGCGTCCACCAGTACGTGCAGGCCTGCGCGTCGGCCCCGGCGCAGTACGCCGCCGAGGGCGCCATCGACGGCCCGCAGGACGTCGTCGACGAGATGGTCGCCACGTTCGAGGAGCGCCGCGACCTCGTCGTCGACGGCCTCACCGATATGGGGCTCGAAGTGCCGGAGCCGAAGGGCGCGTTCTACGTCATGCCGAAGGTGCCCGACGGCTGGGTCGACGAGGTGCTCGACCGCGGGGTCGTCGTCGTCCCCGGCGAGGCGTTCGGCGAGCACGGCGAGGGGTACGCCCGTATCTCCTACGCGACGAGTACGGAGGAGCTCGAGGAGGCGCTGGACGTGATGCGCGAAGCGACCGAGGCAGTCCGCTGAGCCGCGCGCACGCCACGAACAACCGTTTTCGTCGACTCGTCGTCCCCTCCGCGGCCGAGCCAAACTGTTTAGGTCCGACTCCATTTGCGCGTCGGACCCATACGCATCGCCAATGGCAACGAACCTGTCGCGGGACGCAGAGGTGGGGGCCTCTCGACCCACAGTCCTCGTTGTGGACGACGACGAGGACCTCGCGGACACGTGTCGATACTGGCTGGAGGACGACGACTACCGCGTCCGGACGGCCTACAGCGGGGAGGACGCACTCGAGGCGGTCGACGACGAGGTCGACCTCGTGCTCCTCGACCGCCGGATGCCCCGCAAGTCCGGCGACGAGACGCTCGACGTCCTCCGCGAGGAGGGCTACGAGTTCCCGGTGGCGATGATGACCGCCGTCGCCCCGGACACCGACATCGTCGACATGCCGTTCGACGAGTACCTCGTGAAGCCGGTCGACCGCGACGACGTGGTCGACACCGCGGACGAGCTGCTCGCGCGCTCGGACTTCTCCGAGGAGGTCCGCGAGTACTTCGCGCTGGAGGCGACCGAAGCCGCGCTGTCGACTCGCGAACGGGAGGCGCTCCGCGACGAGGACCAGCTCGTCGAACTCCAGAGCGAACTGGACGAGTCGTACGAGGCGAACGAGGAGGCGATCGCACAGCGCGAACAGCAGCTCGAGCGACTGACGACCGTCAACCGCGTCATCCGACGCGTGGACCGGGCGCTGGTCGACGCCGACACCCGGGAGGCCATCGACGCCGCGGTCTGCGAGGCCGTCGTCGGGACCGAACCGTACCGCGCCTCGCTGGTCGTGGAGTACACCGACCACAGCCGGGGTGTGAGGCTCCGTGAGGCCGCCGGCCCGGTGGCCGGGGACGCCGACATCGCGGGAGACGAGCTCGCCGGCGGCGTCGAGTCGGCGGTCGACGACGGCGAGCTCAAGCTGCTGCCCGACCCCGACGTGGCTCTGGACGGGTTCGAGGACGGCGTCGTCCTCGTCACGCCGCTGTCCTACCGCGAGAAGTCCTACGGTGCGCTCGTCGTCGGGACGGCGTCGGACCACACCATCAGCGACCACGAGACCGACGTGTTCGCCCAGCTCGGCGCGCGCATCGCCAACGGCATCACGGCCGTCGAGCAGCGCCGCCTCCTGCTCGCGGACACCGTCGCCGAGCTGGAGTTCCGCCACGGCGACCGGTCGGACCCGCTCGTCCGCATCGCGACCGAGACCGGCGGCGAGCTCTCGCTACGTGGCATCGCCTCGAACGACGAGTCCGGGCTGACGTGCTTCGTCGACCTCGTCGGGGGCGACGGCGAGGAGGCCCTCGCCCTCGCGGCCGAACTGGACGCCATCGCGAACGCACGGCTCGTGGCGGGCGGCGACGAATCGCTGCTCGAGCTCTCCGTGACCGAGGCCGCAATCGAGACGCTCTCGGCCGTCGGCGCGACCGTCCGGTCGTTCGACGTGCAGGACGGCGACGGGACCGTCGTCGTCGAGGCCGCGCCCGACGCCGACCTGAAGGCCATCGCGGGCGCCGTCCAGTCGGCGTACGACGACACCGACCTCGTCTCCAAGCGCGAGGTCGAGCGGTCGGTCCAGTCCACGGAGTCGTTCCGGCAGGGCCTCAGCGACCGGCTGACGGACCGCCAGCAGGCCGCGCTGGAGACGGCCTACTCCGCTGGCTACTACGAGTGGCCGCGCGACTCCACCGCCGAGGAGGTCGCCGAGGCGATGGACATCGCCGCGCCGACACTCCACGAGCACCTCCGCGCCGCCGAGCGCAAGCTGCTGGAGTCGTTCGTCGACGAGACGGTCTGAGCACCGCCAGCGCGGCCAGTGTTCCCGGCTCCTGCATCACTCCGGCAGCCCCGTCGCCCACCCGCGGAGTTATTGGTATCGGTGCCGAATGATACCGCATGACGTTCTCCCGGCACGACTCCGGAGTCGTCGCCGACGCCCGCGCGCTCTCCTCGCAGGTCCATCCCGTGTTCATGCTCCCGCCGCTCGCCGCGTCGTGGTTCGGGAGCGTCCTCGCCGGGGAGTTCGACGTGGTCCTCGGCGCGGTTCACATGGTGGCAGTCTTCCTCGCGGTCTACACCGCCCACGTGAAGGACGGCTACGTCGACTTCTACGTGCGCGACGAGGACGACGACCACCCCCTGACCGAGCGCGGCTGTCGAATCGCCCTCGCGCTCTCGACCGCCGGGTTCCTCCTCTGTCTCGGCGCGCTGTGGCTGTCCGTCGACCCCGTCGCTGCGCTCGTCACGCTGCCGTGCTGGCTCATCGCCTACCTCCACGCGCCACAGCTCGACACGAATCCGGTCACCGCGACGACGGGCTACCCCCTGGGCATCGCGGTCGCCATCGTCGGCGGCTACTACGTCCAGACCGCCGGCTTCGCGGCCGTCCCGGTCGCCTTCGCCGTCGTGTTCCTCGTGCTGCTGTCGGGCGTGAAGGTCATCGACGACGCGAAGGACTACGACTACGACCGCTCCATCCGCAAGCGAACCGTCGCCGTCGTCGTGGGACGCGAGCGCGCCCGGACCGTCGCCTTCGGCCTGATGGCGGTCGGGCTCGTCGCCGTGCTCGCCTTCGCCGCCGTCAGCGTGTTCCCGCCGTCGGCCGCGGCCGCCGTCCTCGTGTTCGTCCCGGTCGCAGCGTTCGCCCGCCGCGGCACCGACGAGCTGGCGACGATGCTGCTCGTGCGGGGCTGCTACCTGTTCCTCGCCGTGCTGCTCGTCGCGGTGTACTACCAGCCGCTCTCGTGACCGGCCCCACTGCGGCGGAGCTCGACGCGCTCCCGAACGCAGTCTCAGTCGCTGCGGGTCGTCGACGGGATCTGCCTGCACGGCCGACTACTTCCGGTGGCGCTGCCGGTCGCGGCGCTGCTGGCTCGGTCGGGTCCACGACGCGCGTCGGCCGAGCACCGCTCCGAGGAGGCCGAACACACAGGGGTAGGCGAGCGCGGCGAGCCCGATGGCGAGCAACGGGTTCGGCCGCAGCCGGGCCCCCTCCGGCACGCCAGGGATCGGTCCCGCGGGCTGGATGGACGCGAGCATGAGGAACACCGCCGCGACGAAGCAGTAGCCGAGTGCGACGGCGGCCCCCGCCCGGGGCCACCGCGTGTTCTTCGGCCGGCGCTTTGCCGTCCGGTAGCCCCCGACCACGAGCATCGCGGGCGGGAGGAGACACAGCCCGTACAGCAGCGGGTCCGCGGCCGCGAGCCGGAGTAGCGTGTTCCCTCCGCCCGCGACCACGGAGACCCCCTCGAGGGCGGCCCCCTCGGTCGGGACCAGGTGGGCGTTGTAGTACACCCACGCCGAGACGCGCCAGCGCCCGATGGCCGCGGCCGCGGCCCCTGCCTCGCCGGCGAACCTGGACCCGAGGATGAAGTGGAACAACCCGACGCCGAAGAGGAACGCGACCGCGCCGAACGCACCGCCCCGGACCCAGAGGAACAGCGTCGCCACCGAGTCGACCTCGGTGTCGCGGGTGAGTCGTTCGTCTCGACGTGACATTCACCGTCAGTAGCCCGCGACAGCGCATGAGTGTACTGGGTCAACCGCCGCCTTCGGCTGCGGCGCGCTGACAGCGGTCGAGCCACAGCCGCTCGTAGGCTCCCTCGCTCACGAGCCGGCTGTGGAGGTCCGCGACCGTCGTGATGTCCACGTCACGGCACCACTCCACGCACCGCCCGTACAGCTCTCGCGGGTGGTCGTCGGTGTCGTGGACGACCCGCAGCTCGTCGGCCCCGGCGAGGCTCGTGCCGAACGCCCGGGTGTGGCCGTCGATGAGCGCCCACTCGCCGTCGCGTTCGATAACCGGCAGCGGGTCGTAGTCGGGCTCGTCCGGGTCGAACCACGAGAGTACGCCGTCGAGCTTCCCCCGGTTGAGATAGGGCTGGCTCGGCTGTGGCTCGTCGAGGGGGAGAGGGTCTCGGCCATGTGGGGGGCGTGGTGGGAGCCGGGGAACTGCGATTTGGTGGTCAGTGAACGGGTTGCACGCTGGGAATCGACCGGGGACGCTATCACGTGGGCTGCATCGGCTGCGGGTTCGCCGCAGCCACAGTTTACAGTTGGTGTGAACTTCCGACATGGCACTGCGGATTTCCCGGGTCGAGGGAGCAGGGCTCTCTCACCGGTCGAGTACGCCCGTTCCCACGATGTTAGATCGTCGTCACCTCGACCGTCAGCTCCAGGGTCGTCTCCTGACCACAGTCGAGGAGTACCGAACCGTTCCCATCGGTCACCTCCGCCTCGATATCGAGCTCCGACACGTCGACATCCCCGGAGACGATGGACTCGGGCCAGCGAGCGCGTTCGACGTTCTCCTCGGTCACCGCGACCGACACCGGCTCGCCGTGGGTGACGGAGCCAGACACCGTCGCGTGTTTCGTGAACGTCCCGTCGAAGAACCAGCCACGAGTTCCGCCGTCGGTCGCCTCGACGGTTCCGTCGAACGTGAACGGGTACGACTCGACACGTGGTACCTCGGTGGTTGGCGGAGTCGACGGTGGCAACTCGCTGGTCGGTGGCCTGGACGGCGATGAGTCGATTCCGGAACAGCCGGACAGGAGCAACACCGGCGTCGCTCGGAGCACGTTGCGGCGGGTGGAGGGCATGGTTTCGAATTCCGACCCCGAATCGGAATACTTTGGGCCTGAGAACGGGGGCCTCCCGTCCGACTCTACTTCGCGGTCGAGACGATCTTCACGACATCGCCCTCCGCCAGTTCGTACGAATCGGAGATCTCGCGCGAACTTCGCGCATCGACGGCGTGCAGGTACCCATCCCCGATGTCGGAGTGGACCGCGTACGCGAGGTCGACGGGAGTCGACCCCCGAGGCAGCAGGAAGGCGTCGGGCAGCACGTTCCCCTTCGCGTCGGTCCACTTCGAGGCGTCCTGCACCGGGTAGGCCGTCAGGTGGTCGAGCAGGTCGTAGACGGCGTAGTCGAGCGCGGCCTGCACCCCCGTCCCGCCGTACTCGGCCACGGTGTCGCGCAGCCCGTCGAGCAGCTCGCGCTGGGCGTCGGACACCTCGCCGACGACGCCGAAGGACTCGTCACCGGGGTCGTAGTCGACGGCACCGGCCTCCGCGCCCTTCCGGAGCGCGAGCTCGCCCTGTGCCGTCGCCGGGATGACGGGTTTGTCGAGAGCGAGCAGGCGCTCGACGTTCCCCTCGGACGCGACGTCGGCCTTGTTGGCGACGACGACGATGGGCTTCGTGCGCCGGCGCACGTCGCGGGCGAGCGCCTCGCGGTCCTCGTCGGTCCAGGCCATCGGGTCGTCGGGGTAGTCCAGCCCGCGCAGCACCGCCTGCACGTCCGCCTGGGTCGCGCCGAAGCCGGTGAGCATGTCCGCGAGCGCCTCGTCCATGTCGAACTCCGGCGAGCGGGACTTGCGCTCGACTGACTCCCAGTTGCGGTCGACGATGCCCGCCAGCCAGAGGTCCATCTCCGACTCGATGAAGTCCACGTCGTCGAGGGGGTCGTGGCTGCCCGGCTCGACGGGCTCGCCCTTCTCGTCGGTCGCGCCGGAGGCGTCCACGACGTTGACGATGACGTCCGCGTTCGTCAGCTCGTCGAGGAACTGGTTGCCAAGCCCCTTCCCCTCGTGCGCACCGGGGACGAGGCCGGCCACGTCGAGCAGCTCCACGGGAACGTATCGCTTGCCGTCGTGGCAGTTGTCGTTCCCGCAGCGCTCGTCGCGGTCGAGACACGGACAGTCGGTCCGGACGTGGGTCACGCCCCGGTTCGCGTCGATGGTCGTGAAGGGGTAGTTCGCCACGTCGACCTCCGCCCGCGTCGCCGCCGAGTAGAACGTGGACTTGCCCGCGTTGGGCTTGCCCGCCAGCGCGATAGAGAGCATACCAGGCCGCTACTCGCGCCGCGGGAAACTGCCTTTCGGTCGGCGTCACGGCCTCCCATCAGACCCATGATAGTATGGGTAAAGTTGGCATGGACCGAGAGACTGCCACACGAAGCGGAGACAAGCCGAAACCTCCTAAAGCCCTATCGTGTGAACAGTTACACGTATGAAACGACGCGACCTCCTCGCCGCGACGACGACGACGCTGTCGACCCTGGGCCTCGCCGGCTGTGTCTCCACGCTGGGCACGGGTGGACCCGGCGGCCAGCCGACCGACCCGACAGAGACAGCGACGACACGTACCGACCCCCGCTCCGCGCCGGAACTGAGCATGGCCATCGAGACCGTCGAGGAGACCTGGCGGAAGGCCGTCCACATGGACGGCGACGAGGTCACCTCCGGCGCGACCGCCTCCGTCGAAGTCCGCGTCGACGGCGAGCGCGTCCCCGTCGTCCCCGACGCCACGTCGACCAGTAGCTTCGCCGGCACGGCCAGCCTCGACGAGCGCGATACGTTCACGTACTGGGTCGCCGACGAGGACCAGCTGAACGAGGGCGAGGCCGCCGCCGTCGACTACCCCATCTCCGTCGGGAACAAGGTGTTCTTCGAGGCCGAGGCCGGCCAGACCGTCACCGTCGTCTGGAACGGCGAGTTCGTCGAGCCCGAGGTGCTGCTGGAGACGACCATCGACGAGTAAGCAGTTCGTTCTGGTCATCGACAGGTTTTGTCCCCGTCCCAACCTGCTCTACCAATCCCAGTTGTCGTCGGAGAAACATCTGTTCGAATCCTCGTCTCCTTCGACCAGCAGCGAACCGCCGTCTCGAACTCTCACTTCGACCGCGCTCCCACGAGCTGGTTTGTCGCGAATCGCTACGTTCCCGGCACAGTCGGTGGTAACGGTCGCACGCCCGGTCCTGTCGCTGCCGACCATCGTCACCTCGACCGTCACCTGTGTGTCCGACGATAGCTGCCCCAGCGAGAACACGGTCCCAACTGCGCGCACCTCGGGCGATAGCGTAGGTGGAACGGACAGACGCTGCTGGATAACTGTGTCTTGTCCTATCGTTCCCTCGACACGGAGTCGTCGGCCTTCATCTGTGTGGTTTCGGACTCGTATCATCAACTCACGCTCTTGTTCGCCGTCAGCACCGAGACAGCCGGCGAGTCCGAAGAGCGTCGGAGTACCGAGGCCGACCAGCAGCGACCGTCTGGAGGGCTGCATCGTCGAGAACATCTATCCATCAGCCGATATGTTTTCCGATGGTACTCACCGTCGGAAACCCGAACCGGACTCCCGGTAGCCAGACGTAAACAGAGGAAGAAACGAGCGAGACTGCGACTACTCCACGTCGCGGCGCGCGATGCCCTGCATCGTGATGTTGCCCCGGGCACGCATCGTCCCGTCGACCTCCGCCCCCTTCGAGAGCTCCAGGTCCGAGCAGGAGACGTCGCCGAGGACGAGCGCGCCGGGCGCGATGCGGACCTCGCCCTTGCGGGTGGTCACGTCGCCGTGGACGCGAGTGCCCTCGCCAATGTAGATGTCGTGCTTCGCGCGCAGGCTGCCGAAGATGTTGCAGTCCTGGCCGACCTCGATGGACTCTGCGCGGATGTTGCCGTGGAGCCGGCACTCGTCACCGATGGACGCCGGCGTCGAGACACGCCAGGCGTCGTCGCTCACCGTCGCGCCCCGCGGGATGATGAGCGGCGGCTCCTCGGGGTCTTCCTCGTCCGACAGTTCGTTCACCAGGTTCTGTGCGGCCTCCTCCTCCCCGAGCAGCATCAGCTGCTTGAGGTAGACGAACAGGAAGACGATCGTCGGCATCGGGTTCCGGATGACGATCCAGCCGTTGGCCTCGAAGCCGTCCTCGATGTCCACGTCGTCGCCGACGTCGAGGTCGCCCGAGACCATCAGCTGGCCGCCGATGTGGGTCCGCTCGCCGATGAACGCGTCACGGCCGACGAGGACGTTCCCGGCCACGTCGGACCACATGTCGAGGCGGCAGTCCGCCTCTGCTTCGACGCCACCGCCGATGCGGACCCCCTCGCCCGCGAGGACGTTCCGTCCCCGGATGCCGAACTCGACGGTCGAGCGACCGCCCATGAGCACGTCGCCGTCGGTCACGAGGTCGTGCTCCTCCACCGTCGTCCCGTCGGGAATGGAGAGTTCGTCGAGTGGGTCCGTACTCAGCGACACACAGCCGTATCCGCTCTACGGCCTCTTAAACCCCGTGTCCGCGTCTGACGCCCGTCAGACGCGCTTCTGTGGGTTTTTACCGTCGCGTCACCTCCGTCCGAACATGACAACCCTCTCGTTCGACGACGACGGCTGCGACGTAGTGTACGAAGGCACCGAGTTCCGACTGGAGAGCGCGCTCATCGAGGAGGCAACGGGGAAGGACTACCGCGACGTGACGGACCACGAGGTGCTCCAGATGGTCGAGGAGAGCCCCGACCTGCGTGGGGAGCCACGGCGCGTCGGCGACATCATCTGACCGCTCGCCGCCAGGAGTGGGGCTGTAGTCCAGTGCTACGCCTCGCGAACGATGCTACACTTTTACACGGCTTGAAGAGTAATCACTGTTGGATGCGAAAACAAGAACTCCTCCACGTACACCAGCTGTTGAACCTGGTGCGTCGAGATATGGAGACGGGGGAGTCGGTTCCACCGGACGCGTTCGCGGCCTACGACACCCTCGGTGTCAGCCCGAACGCGTGCAACCGGAACAAACGAGACCACGAAGCCGCCATCCACCGCCTGCTCGCCGGTATCGAGACCGCCATCGAGGCGCGCACCGAAGACGAACCCACCGACCCGCCGCTGGTCCACTAGGCAGGTCTTCTGCGTTCGTCGGACGCGTCCCCGAGAGCCGCGGCTCTCCTCACGTGGCTGGCTCGCCGGTGGCCGTCGTCAAGTGCAACGCCACACAGGCACCGAGACAACACAGCAGGCCGTACGTCGCTGGCGCGGCGAGCGTCAGCACCGGCCGGAGCACGGCCGCGAGCAGGCCCCCGACGGCGGGTACGGCTCCCGCAGCCACGACGAACTCCCCGCCGGCGTACACCGTCGTCGACAGCGCGGCCCCCACGAGGAACAGCTGTCGGACCCGACCCCCCGGGAACGCGTACAGCAGCGCGAACAGCGGGAACAGGAGGAGCCCGACGTACACCTGGTACGACGGAAAGCCGAGGAGCATCGCGACGAGCGTCGCGAACCACGCGGTGAGCCGGCGGTCCGGCGTCGAGACGTCCCGGTAGCAGACCGCGAGCGACGGCAGCAGCACCGCGGCGGCGAAGCCGTATCGGGCCAGGCTACCGCCGCCGACGAGGTGCGAGCCGGCCCGGTGCAGCGTCAGATACGTCTCCGTCGCCCCGAGCCCGCCCGCGAACACCCCGACACCGGCGCGCTCCGAGAGCGCGACCTCGACGTAGGTCAGGACCAGGTCGGGGCCGAACAGCACCGCCCCGAGCAGGTGCAGGCCGAGGCCGACGCCCACCGCCGCAGCGACCCCGCGCCACGCCCGCCGCCGGAGCAGCCACGCGCCGACGACCACGGGAAAGAGCTTCAGGAACGCCGGCAAGGCCAGTGCCGCGCCCGCCAGCTCCTCCCGCTCCCGCTCCAGTGCGACGAAGCCGACCGCCAGCGCCAGGGCGAGGAACACGTTCACCTGCGAGAAGTACAGCGACGCGCCCCGATAGCCCGACACCGTACACGCCGCCGCCAGCAACCCCACGTCCACCCGGGACAGCGCCACGCCACGCTCGCGGAGATAGCGGACGACTACCCTGGCGAGCGCGAGCCCCGCCCCGACGTTCAGCGCCGAGAAGGTCGCCAGCGCGGCCGCTTCCGAGATGACCGCGAACGGGACGAACAGCAGGACCGAGAGGGGCGGATAGAGGAACGTGAACTCGGGGGCGCGGGCCGGCGACACCTCGTACAGCGCTCCGCCCGAGAGCCACGCGTCCGCCGCAACCCGGTACACCGCGAGGTCGAGCCCGAGGTCAGCCGGGCGCTTCAGCCAGAGCGAACCGAGCATGCTGCAGCCGACGACGACCGCCGCGAGCAGTACCAGCCGGGGTGGCGTGCGCCGGTCCATCTCAGTCCCCGCCACCGGGGGCCCCACCGCGCCGGTCGTCGCCCTCGTGGTCGTCCTCCGACCGCCGCTCCCGCGCGGTGTCGAACGACAGCTCGCGCTGCTCCCTGCTCCGGCGCTCCTCCCGTGCGGCGATGGCCTCGGCGTCCGGGTTCACGTCGTCCGTCACCCGCGCCCACGACTCGTGGACCTTCGCGTGACACCACCGGCAGAGGCACACCGTTATCTCGTGGCTCACCTCCCGGCCCGCGTCGGCGTAGGAGAGGTGGTGCTCCTCCAGCAGCGGCCGCTCGTCGGCGTCGAGCTGCATCGGCTTCGCTTCGAGGCCGCAACGAGCACACTCCCGGTCCGTCGCCGTCGCCCTGAAGTGCGGGCAGTCCCCCCAGTCCCAGTCCGGGGCCGCGTCGTCGCTGACGACCGGGCACGCGAACTCGTCGGCGCGGCGCTCCCGGGCGAACTCCGGGTCGTGCTGGGCGTGTTCGAAGGCGTACCGGCAGGTGGCCTCTCCCGTGAGGTGGTCACAGAGCGTGGCGTGCTCGTACGGGTCGTCCACCCCCACGGAGGTCCCCGTCGGCGTCTTCTCCATCGAGAGGGGGTTGGGCGGTGTGGGATTTGAAACGTCGGGTTCGCTCCACCCGAAGCAGCGAATCGAACCGTGAGGGTCCGCTAGTGGTCGGTCCGGCGTGCGACGTACACGCTGCCGCCCTCCTGTACGCGCTGGCGGCTGGTCTCGCCGAGTCGACGGGCGTGACTGGGGTTGCGCCGGATGGTGTCGGAGTCGATGCGGTCGATACCCATCTCGGCGAGCTTCTCGTCCGAGAGCTCGGAGAGGGCCTGTGGCTGCACGTCGGGGGCGTCCAACGTGAACGACATCGTGGTGTGGGTCTTGCCGAAGTTGTCGTAGGTGGTGGGTTCGTTGTCGAGCGTGATGTCCATCGTGGTGCTCTCGTTCATGTCGGCGCGGAACTTGAGATAGGTCGTGGTCTTGCCCTTCCAGGGGCCGCCGGGAAGCGGGGTCTCGTCGCCGTCGTTGTAGTGCCAGCGTCGCGTGATCTCCTCGGTGTTGTCGATGTTCTCGCTGACACCGGAGGCGACGCCGTCCAGATAGTTCCAGGTCGCCTGCCCGGTCCCCACGTAGGGGACGAAGCCGGCGCCGTACTCGACGGTGTCGAAGGCGAAGTCGTCCCAGCCGTAGGAGTCGTCGCCATCGGTGAAGCCCTTGGCACCGTACCAGCCGTCGAGGTTCTTCTGGTCGAGGGAGGTCCCGGAGCCCTCTTCGTACGTACAGACCGTCTCCTGTTCCATGATGTAGTCGATGTAGCCGTCGAGTGGGTGGTCCTCTCGGGCGGTCGTGCTGACGAACGACGAGGTCGTCATCCAGACCACCCAGCTGTCGACGATGGGCTCACCGTCTCCGTCCTCGGGGACCTGCGGCTCGTACACCTTGGCGACGGACTGGTGCTCGGTGTCGTAGTCGGTGCTGTAGGAGGTCGCGCTGTCGTCGTCGTCGTCGAACATGGGGTAGTCCGGGTACTGCCCCGGACACTCGTAGGGTGAACAGGGCGGGTCGTCGGGGGACGCGCCGGCGGCTGCCGTGCCGCCGGCAAGGAGCGCGAGGCCGCCGGCACCGAGTCGCTTGAGGACTGTACGTCTGCGGGGGGTCGCTGGGTCGGACATTGCATCGAGCGCTACTCGAACCCAACAAAAATAGCTTGTGGAGATTGCTATTAGATATATAGAACTCAGAGCGCTCAGTACCTGTATCCTCAGCCCATTCGACCGACCGGGCGGTCGGGAAAACGGCTAAACCACCTCGACTGCTAAACGATACCATGTACCAATCTACGGCGGACCCCTGGAGCGCGACCGCGCTCGACGTGAAGCGGCGGCTGTCGTCGCTCCGCGAGTCGGGCGAGCCGGGCGCGGTGGCGACGGTGGTCGACGTCGAGGGCTCGGCGTACCGCCGTCCGGGCGCGAAGATGGTACTGACACCCGAGGGCGACCATCTCGGCGGTATCACCGCCGGCTGTCTGGAGGGGCCGGTCGTCGACCTCGCGAACCCCGTCTTCGCGTCGGGCGAGCCCGTCATCGAGACGTTCGACCTGATGGACGACGACGACGAGTGGGGGCTCGGGCTCGGCTGCAACGGCGTCATCGACGTGCTCGTCGAACCGGTCGACGACTCGTGGGACGCGGTGCTCGCGGCGCTCGACACGGGTGACTCGGTCGCGACGGTGACCGCCGTGGACGGCGACGCACCGCTCGGGGCCCGCGCCGTCGTCGAGACGGACGGAACGGTCGCCACGCCGTCGGACCGGGCGGGGCTGCCCGACGGCGTCGTCGAGGCGATCCGCGACGAGGCGGTCGACTGCGCCGAGACGGGCACCTGGGTCGCCCGGACCGTCTCGGCCGAGGCCGGCGACGTGACGGTGTTCGTCGACGGCGTCGAGCCGGCTCCGGAGATGCTCGTCTTCGGCGGCCAGCCCGACACCGGGCCGGTCTCGAACCTCGCACGGCACGTCGGCTTCGCGGTGACCGTGGCGACCGCCCGCGGCGGCCACGCCGACCCGGAGCGGTTCCCGGCCGCCGACGAGGTGCTGTCGCTGCGGCCCGCGAACCTCGGCGAGCACGCCGACGAGCGGACCGCGGTCGTGCTGATGAGCCACAACAAGCTCGACGACGAGCTCGCGCTCGCGTCGGTGCTGGAGAGCGACGCACCCTACGTCGGCCTGATGGGCCCCCGGGAACGGTTCGAACAGATCCGCGAGGAGCTCGCCGCCGACGGCGTCGAGTTCACCGAGGCGCAGCTCGCCCGCGTCGCCACGCCGGTCGGCCTCGACATCGGCGGCGGGGAGCCGGTCCAGATCGCCCTCAGCATCGTCAGCGAGGCGCTCGCCGTGCTGAACGGGCGTGAGGGCGGTCGGCTCCGCGACCGCGAGGGCGCCATCCACGGCGAGCGGGAGATCATCGTCGACGACTGAACTATCGGATCTGGTACGTAAATCCACGCCCGGAACCACCGACGTCGGTGCGGCCGTAACGTGGCACCCATGTCAAACGATTTACCCACACCCGACGGGACGATGCGTGCGGTGCAGATGACCGAGGCCGGCGAGTTCGTCCTCTGCGAGGCAAAGCCCGTGATGGGGCTGCACCGCGACGGCGGCTACGCCGAGTACGCCACCGCCAGGGCCGGGGCGCTCGCCGCCATCCCCGAGGAGGCCGAGACCGCCGTCGAGACGGTCCCCCTCGCCGATGCCGAGGCCGCCTACCGCGCGATGGACGCCGGCGAGGTTCGGTACCGGGCCGTCGTCGTGCCGTAGCGGAGCTACTCCGGACACCGTTCTGCCAGCGCCTGCATGTCGTCCTCGGTGTCGACGTCCAGGTGGATGCCGGGGTCCGCGACCGCCACGCGCTCGACCGGGTAGCTGTCGAACAGCGCCCGGCCGCCACGGTCGCCCGAGACGCTCTGCAGCGTGTCGAAGTGCGCCGCGCCGAACAGTACCGGGTTCCCGCGCCGCCCCTCGGCCGTCGGGACGACGATGTCACTCCCGGTGCCCCGGAAGGCGTCGACGAGCGCAGCCACGGTGCCGGCGTCGACGCAGGGCATGTCCCCCAGCGCGATGACGGCCGCGTCAGCGCCGCGGTCGGCGGCCGCTCGCACACCGCGAGCGACCGTCGTCGCCTGGCCCTCCGCGTAGTCGGGGTTGTGGACCGTCTCGACCCCCTCGGGGAGCGCCGCGGCGACGCGCTCGCGCCGGTCACCGAGCACCGCGACGATGCCGTCGACGTTCGCGTCGAGGAGCGTCCGGGCCGCGTGGTGGACCAGCGGCTCGCCGTCGAGTTCGGCCAGGAGCTTCTGGCCGTCGCCGAAGCGCGAGGCGGTGCCGGCCGCGAGGAGGACGCCGACGACGGAGCGGGGCAGGGTCACGCCGACCTACTCCAGTTCGACGCCGCTGTCGCCGCGGTGGAGGTAGTGCCGGCCGCCGGGCTCGACCTGCAGCTCGTCGTGCTCGACGACGACCTCGCCGCCGACGACGGTGTGGGTCGGCAGGCCGGTCAGCTCCATCCCGTGCATCGTCGAGTAGCGGGGTTCCATCGTGTGGTAGAAGTCGTCGTCGACGACCTTCGACTTCTCCATGTCGACGACCACCATGTCGGCGTCGCTCCCCTCGACGAGCGCGCCCTTCCGGGGGTAGAGGCCCCAGCGCTTGGCGTTGTTCTCGGCACAGATCTCCACGAGGCGCTCCATGCTGATGCGGTTCCTGTTGACGCCCTCGCTCAGCAGCACCGGCAGGAAGTACTCGATGCCGTTGTTGTCGCCGGGGATGGCGTCCCAGATGTCGCCGTGCTTGCCCGTGTCCTTCTCCTTGAACTCTATCTTGTGCGGGCAGTGGTCCGTGCCGAGGTAGTCGACAGTGCCCTCCCGGAGCCCCTGCCAGAGGCGGTCCTTGCTCCACTCGCCACGGAGCGGCGGCGAGATCTTCCCCCAGACGCCCAGCTCCTCCTCGTCCTTCGTGTGGGTGAGGAAGGCCGGCAGCGTCTCCGCGTGGAGGTTCACGCCCCGCTCCTGGAAGCACTTGCAGATGTCGACGCCCTCCCCCGTAGACATGTGGACGATGTACGCCCGGGAATCGGTCAGCTCGGTCATGTGGCCGATCTGCTCGATCTGCATGAACTCACAGATGTTCGGGGCGGACTCCGACCACGCCCCGAGGTCGTTGCGGCCCTCCTCCTGCAGCTCCTGGCGGCGCTCGTAGGCGATGTCCTCGTTCTCGGCGTGGAACATCACGACGCCGCCCGGGATGTCGGCGACCTGCGACAGCAGGTCGTACACCCGGCCCGCGTGGGAGTGCTCGATGCCCAGCTCCGGCGCGGCGTGCTTGTACCAGTTGAAGAAAATCTTGAACGACCGGACGCCTTCCTCTGCGAGCCCGTCTACCTCTTCGAAGTGGTGGTCCTTGTGGATGATGGCGTGGTAGGCGAAGTCGATGTAGGAGTTCTCCTCGCCGGCCCGTCGGAAGAACTCCATGTCCGGCAGGTACGGTTCGGGCTGGAGCAGGAAGTTCACGACCGTCGTCACGCCGCCGTGGACCGCGCCCCGCGTCTCCGTCTCGAAGTCGTGCTCGAGCCCCTCGTGGTACTCGAACTCGTAGCGCGACAGCCCCCAGTGGACGTGCGGGTCGATGAAGCCGGGGACGAGGTAGTTCCCCCCGGCGTCGATGGTCCGGTCCGCGTCGGGCAGCGAGCCGTCGCCGCCGACCGCGGTGATGGTGCCGTCGGTCGACGCCACGCCGCCGTGGATGGTGCCCGACGGCGTGACGACGCGAGCGTCGTGGATGCAGAGGTCTGCTCGTGCCATGGTACCAAGAGACAGTATCGGGGGACTTAGAGCTATCCCAGCGAGGGCAGCGACCCGGGTGTCCTCGCGACGCGCCGACCACCGGACGCGGGCGCCACCTGGGACGCCCGGCGCGGAGCCCACCCCGACAGCGACGTCCTGCTGCCGCCCCTGCGCTCCGGCACCGTGGCCGGCGAGGTCCGGTTCCACCCCGAGACGACGGTGTACGGCGGCGGCTGACCGGCGAGCGCCGGACGGCCGGGACGGCCGCTGGTGGCCCGGAACGGGATGTTTTCACCGCGAACCACGGCAAGGCTTAAGGTCGAATCGCCGAAAGTACGATGGTATCTACCATGGGTATCGAGGACACACCTCACTCGGGGGAGCGTCCGACTCGCGAGATCTCGGTCACCGTCAACGGCGAGGCGGTGACCCGGGAGGTCGAGCCACGCCTGAAGCTCTCCGACTTCCTCAGGAACGAGTGCGACCTTCACGGGGTCCGTGTCGGCTGCGAGCACGGGGTCTGCGGCGCCTGCACCGTCTCGCTCGACGGAGAGACGGTCAAGAGCTGCCTGCTGTACGCGGTCCAGGCCGAGGACCTGGCGGTCGAGACCGTCGAGGGACTGGCCGAGGACGGCAGACTCCACTCCGTCCAGGAGGCGTTCCACGAGGAGCACGCGCTCCAGTGTGGCTTCTGTACGAGCGGCTTCGTCATGGCGACGAAGTCCCTCCTCGAGGAGAACCCGGACCCCGACCGCGAGGCGATCGAGGAGGGGCTCGCGGACAACATCTGCCGTTGCACCGGCTACCAGAACATCTACCGCGCGGTCGACCGCGCCGCCGACAAGCTCGCCGCGGACCTCGAGCCGGCCCGGGACGACGGCGAGGAGGGGGCGTAGATGTCCGAGTCCGAACCGCAGGCCGGCCAGGAGGCCGGGGGCGAGCTCGAGGGCCGGTCGTTCACCGGCCAGAGCGTCCGCCGGTTCGAGGACCGGCGCATCCTCACCGGCGAGGCGGAGTACATCCACGACGTGACGCCGCCGAACTGCCTCGAGATGGCCATCGTCCGGAGCGTCCACGCCCACGCGGAGGTCGTCGACGTGGACACGAGTGCGGCCGAGGACCACCCCGACTGCGAGCTCGTGCTCACCATCGATGACCTGAAGGAGTCGTACAACCCACAGCCCTGCGGGCTGGAGGGGTACGAGGAGTGGTCGCTCGCGGACGGGAAGGCCCGCTTCGTCGGCGAACCAATCGCCGTCGTCGTCGCCGCGGACCGCTACCTCGCCGAGGACATGGCCGACCTGGTCGACGTGACGTACGAGACGCTCGACCCCGTCGTCGACGGGATGGCGGCACGCGAGGCCGACACCCTCGTCCACGAGGACGCCGGGTCGAACGTCGCCGACAACGTGCGTCTCACGTTCGGCGACCCCGACGGTGCGTTCGCGGACGCCGACCGCGTCGTCGAGGGCACGTACGAGTGGGGGCGCGTCTCCGGTGTCCCCCTCGAGACGGCCGGCGTCGTCGCCCAGTACGACGAGGACGGCGACAGTTTCCACATCGACTGCAACATCCAGCTGCACACGCTCGTCGACGACACCGTCTACGAGACGCTCGGCCGGCCGGCCGACCGGGTCGAGCTGAACGTCCCCGCCGACGTGGGCGGGAGCTTCGGGACGAAGATCGCCATCCACCGGTACTGCAACCTCGCGTCGATGGCCGCGGAACAGCTCGGCCGGCCGGTCAAGTTCGTCGAGGACCGCATCGAGAACCTGCAGGGCGGCGACATGCACTGCTCGGAGCGCACCTACGAGATGCGCCTGGCCTGCGACGACGACGGCACCATGCGCGGGCTCGACGTCTGGTTCGTCGACGACTTCGGCGCGTGGCCGCACTACCCCGTCAACCAGGTGCTCAAGCCCCTGTCGGTGCTGACGAACGCCTACGCCATCGACGACGTGGCCTACGAGTACGACCTCGTGCTGACGAACAAGACGGCCCAGACCGCCTACCGCGGCTTCGGCGTCGACCCGCACCAGTACGCGCTGGAGATGCTGGTCGACGACGCCGCACGCGAGCTCGGTATCGACCCGACGGAGTTCCGCCGGCGCAACCTCGTCACGCCCGACCAGCTGCCGTACCGCATTCCCTCGGGCAACATCTACGACTCCGGGGACTACCCCGGCGCGATGGACCGGATGGGCGAGATACTCGACGAGAACGAGCGCTGCGAGGGCGGCCTGCTCGACCCCGAGGTCGTCGAAGAGCGCCGCGAGGAGGGGTTCTACCGTGGCACCCAGACCGCGGTCCTCATCGAGCCGGGCGTCTCGGGCTCGGACTGGACCGACCGCCAGCGCACCGACGACGAGACGCTCGCGAACCGAACCCGCGAGGACGTCGCCGAACTGCCCGAACACCTCCGGGCGGAGGTGAAGCCCGACGGAACGGTGCTGGCCTGGCTCGCCACCGACAGCTCCGGGCAGGGCCACCAGACGCTCGTCGCCCAGCTGCTCGCCGACGAGCTCGGCCTGCTCCCGAGCGACATCGAGGTGGACTACCTCGACAGCGTCGAGGCCCCGACCGAGTACGGCAGCGCGGCCTCGCGCATGGCCGTGATGCTCTCCGGAGCGAGCGTCGGCGTCGGCGAGCGGTTGCGCGAGAACCTCGCCGCGCTCGCCGCCGACCACTGGGGCGTCGAGCGCGAGGCGGTCGACTACCGCGACGGCCGCGTCGAGCTTGGCGGTATCGACGACGCGCTCTCGCTCGCCGACCTCGCGGCGCTGGACGACGAGGGGCGGACCCGCGTCAGCTACGACTACGAGCACCCCGCGACCGACTTCCCGGAGTTCGACGACGCGCTCACGAGCAAGTACCCGGTGTACCCGACCGCGGCGTACGCGGTCAACGCACCGATCGTCGAGGTGGACGTGGAGACGGGCGAGGTCGAAGTGCTGAAGTTCTACACCCTGCGGGACTGCGGGACGATGCTCAACCCGATGATCGTCGAGGGGCAGGCCCACGGCGGCATCGCACAGGGCCTCGGCGCGGCGCTCATGGAGGAGTTCGGCTACGACCAGGACTCCGGCCAGCCCCAGGCCATCACCATGTTCGACTACCTGCTCCCGTCGACGAAGAACATGCCCGACATCGAGATGGAACACACCGTCCACCCGTCGCCGTTCACCGAGACGGGCGCGAAGGGCGTCGGCGAGGGCGGGATGATAGACGCCCCCGCGGCCATCGCCTGCTCCATCAACGACGCACTCGAACCGCTGGGCGTGACCGCCGACCGCCTGCCGTTCACCGCGCACCGGGCGCGCAAGCGGCTCCGCGAGGCCGAGGAGTAGGACCGGTCGGAACGCGCTTATCGCGGCGACAGTACCCGAGCGACGAGAGCCGGGCTGAGCAGCGAGGTCGGCGGCTCCTCCATCGTCACGACCCGGCCGTAGGCGTCGGCGACGGTGGCGTCGTCCTGTGCGGTCCGGACCAGCCGGGCGAGGTAGCGCGTGAACGCCGCTTCGACCACTGACTGCGAGCCCGCCGTCGCCGCGTAGCCGAGGTCCGAGCCGACCGCCATCGACCACGCCACGTCGACGACCTCGCTCGCGCGGTCGAAGAAGCGCACCCCCAGCCCGTCGAGGCCACCGTCGGCGAGCGTGTGGTGCAGCACCAGGGCTTCGAGCGACGCCACCGACATCCCCTGGCCGTAGACGGGGTTGAAGCTCGCGACGGCGTCGCCGAGGACGACCAGCCCGTCCGGGAACCGGTCCAACTGCTCGTAGTAGCGCCTCACGTTCGACGGGAACGGGTAGCTCTCGACACCGTCGCCGACCCACTCGCGCTCGTCGAGCAGCCGCGCGAGGTGGTCGACGGGCAGGCTGTCGGCGAACCCGTGCAGTCCCTCGGGCTCCGTCGGGGGGTCGTCGCCGTGGACGCCCTGGAGCGTGACGAGCCAGCGGTCGCCCTCGACGGGGAACGCGCCGCCGCCCCTGGTCCGGGGTGCCGTCGGCGGGACGAAGAAGGCTCGCCGGTCCGCGGACGGTCGGTCGACGACCGCCGTCGAGTACCGGACGTCCACCGTCACCTCCTCCTCGGGCGGGCGCTCGTAGCCGTGCTCGGCCAGCCACGCCGGCGTCCGCGACGTGCGCCCCGTCGCGTCGACGACGAGGTCCGCCGGGAGCGTGCTGGTGCCGTCCGAGCGACCCGACTCGACGACCACGCCGTCGACGGCCGTCCCGGCGTCGGCGAGCTGGTAGTCCACGAACCGGCATTCGGGACGGAGCCGGACACCGTCGACCGCCGCCAGACACCGCCGCGTGACCGCCTCGAACAGCGGCCGGCTCGCCGCGTACATCGGCCGGCGGCGCGGTCCCGGTTCGAGGTAGCCGCCGTCCTCGTAGTGGACCAGGTCGTGCGTCCAGTCGAGCACCAGCCCGCCGTTCGAGAGCAGTTCCTCGGCGAAGGACGGAAATAGGTCCGCCAGCGTCGCCCGCCCGGCCTCGAGCAGCACGTGGGGCTGGTGGCCCTGGGGAACCCCGCGGCGCGGAACCGGGTCGTCCGCGAGCGCGTCGCGGTCGAGCACCGTCACCCGGTCGAACGCGTCGGCGACGGTCCGCGCGGCGACCAGCCCGGCCATGCTCGCGCCGACGACGACGGCGTGGTCGCCCTGTCGGGCCACTGTCGACTCCTCGTAGCGCGGCACGTTCGCCAGCGTCATCCGGTCGAGGTGAGGGCCGCCACCGGATATAGTGTTACGGAACCGCAGCGTCCGGCCAGTTGGGGGGCTTGTGTCGGAGACGGGGGCGCAACCGGGACAAAGCACTTGCCGGAACCGTCGCACGCTATCGTATGTCCCTCCGCAGACGGCGGCTCCTCAAGTCGGCGTCCGTCGTCGTGACCGGGGCCATCGCGGGCTGCAGCGTCGCGTCGAACGACGCGCCCGACACGACCGACGACCCCCGCGCCACCGGGACGACCGGTGCCCCGGACTACGGCCCGCTCCGGTTCCACGCCGACATCGTCGAACAGGCCTCGCCCGACGCACCGGCCAGCGCCGCGTTCCGGATCGAGAACGCCGGCTCCACGGACGTCGTCACCCGACCCGGCAGCCACGGTGCCGCCCCGTTCGAGTACCTCGAACCGCTCGCCGGCGACCCCGGCGAGTTCCTGCTGCTGCCGACCTCGACGAGTCGCGTCCAGCTCCGTCGCGGCGAGCCGACGAGACGGGACGGCTGCTGGCGGATCATCGACGCCGACGACGGCACGGCCTACCGGAGCCGGATCTCGACATCGGTTCCGACAGCGGTCCCCGCCGGTGCGTCGCACACGGTCCGACACGAGGTGTACTACCGCGGCCCGACCGACGGCTGTCCCACGCCCGGGGAGTACCGGACCGACGTCACGGTCGAGTACGGGCGGGACGACGGTGACGGCTCCGTGGAGTTGCCCACGCAGCGGGAACTGACGTGTCTCCTCCGGGTCGACTCGGAAGGGGAGCACTCGCTCTCGCTGTCCTGAGGCGCTCCCGGTTGGCCTCGGCGGCGAGCACCCGCCGGCTGGATTCGACGCCGGGGACGGCGCCCACGCGGCCGACTGGTTCGCAGAGCGGCACCACGTTCACCCCGGAACCGCAGCCGATGTCGATGACGGCGTAGCGGAGGTCGACGGACATCGGCTTCGTCGACCGTGAGACCGAGCCACAGGGTCGAAAAGTCACCGGCCTGGAGCCGTCGGGACGGTTGCGGTCTACTCCCCGGCGTCGACCTCGACCACCGGCTCGGCGCCCTCGGCCCCCTCCAGCCGCGATTCCGCCGGCTCGCCCTCCTCCGCGGTCGCCTGGAGGTCGTCGAAGAAGTTGTTGACGAGTCGGGTCGTGACGCCGCCGAGCGCGCGCTGGCCGAGGCTCGCGATGAGCCCCGACACCTCGGCGCTGGCCGTCCACGTCGCGAGGGTGCCACCCGCCTCAGTCGGCTGGAGGTCCATGTGTGCGGCCGTCTCGAAGGCGTTCCGGCTGGCGTTGCCGACCGCGCTCATCCGGAGCGTCGAGGGTTTCGTCGCCTCGACCACGGTCACCTCCACGTCGAACGTGGGGCTGACGCTGCCGACCTTCACCGACATCACGGCCTCGAGGTCGGACGGCGAGTTCTGCTTCAGTTCCTTCATGCCGGGCGCACAGTCGGCGATGACGTCGGGGTCTGTGAAGTACGGCCACAGCTCCTCGGGCGGCATGTCGAGCTCGAACTCGCCCTCGAACTCGATCACGCTGGCTCACCTCCCGTGCCGCAGGCCCGGTCGTACGCCGTCTCGAGCGCCCGACGGCCGTACTCCCCCGCCACGTCGAGCTTGAACTCGCGGTCGGCGTGCATCTCCTCGGACGGCTCGGCGGCCTCGCGGGCGGCGTCCCCGGCCTCGTCGAGCGTCGCGTCCGAGAGCGGCTCGCCCTCGACGGCGGCCTCGGCGTCGGGGACGTGCAGCGGGACGTCCGCGGCGTTCGCCAGCGCGAGGCGCGCGTCCTCGACGACGGGCGCGTCCGCGTCGGGGTCGTCGACGCGGACCGACGCCCCCGCCGAGATGGTCGGCCAGGTCTGTGCAGCACGTTTCAGCTCGTCGAACGCCATCCCGGTCCGTTCTGGCGGGAACGGCCCGCGTGGCACCGAGACCGACTCGATGAGCTCCGCCTCGGCCATGTCGGTGAACATGTAGGCGATGAAGAATTCACGGGCGTCGACCGTGCGTGTGCCGTCGGGGCCACGGAGCGTGATGTCGCCGTCGAGCGCGACCAGGGCGGCCGGGTAGTTGCCGGCCGGGTCCGCCTCCCCGAGGCTCCCGCCGATGGTGCCGCGGTTGCGGACGCTCGGGCCGGCGATCTGTGCGGCCGCCTCGGGCAGCATCGGGACGTGCTCGGCGAGTCGCGTCGACTGCGAGATGCTGCGGTGTGTCGTCAGCGCGCCGACGCGGACCGCGTCGTCCTCGACCGCGACGAAGTCGAGCTCGTCGATGCGGCTCAGGTCGACGATGTTCGCGGGCGTCGCCAGCCGGTTCGACATCACGATGCCGAGCGACTGGTTACCTGCCATGAACTCTGCCTCCTCCAGCTCGGCCGCGAGTTCGACTGCTTCAGCGGGCGAGGTGGGACGGTGGTACTGGAACTGGGCTGGCTTCATTGTGGCTGTTGGGACTGACCGACTCGGGCGGTGTTCGACGAACGATACCCAATACCACGGCAGGACGCCGTATTAAATCTTGGCGTGTGTGAGCACACCGCTTGTCGGTGCAGCGGCGAACTTTCATTACCTCCCGCCGTGTGGTTCACTGTCATGCTCGACGGCTACGAGATGCACGACCTGACGCAGCCGTGGTCGCAGGACACGCCGGCCTGGCCCACCTACGATAACCCGAAGATCTGGTACGAGAAGAGCCTGGACACGGAGAAGGTCAACGGCCAGAAGATCGAGTTCATGAACCACACGGGGACACACCTCGACGGCGAGAAGCACTTCATCGCCCACGGGCGTGACATCGAGTCGATGTCGCTCGACGAACTCGTGGGCGACGCCGTCGTCGCCGACATCTCCGACGAGGTCGGGGACTACGACATCTACACCAGCGAGATGATAGAGGACGTCTGCGACGTGCGCGAGGGCGACATCCTGTTCATCCACACCGGCTACCAGGAGTACGCCTGGCACCGCGAGGCGGCCGACCCGCACGCCTTCTTCTGCAAGCACCCCGGCCCGAACATGGAGTTCGCGGAGTGGTGCAAGGAGATGGACCTCAACTACCTCATGCTCGACTGCGGGAGCGCGGACCACCCGATGAACACGGTCATCCGCGACGTGCGCCCCGAACTCGCCCGCGAGGCCCGCGAGAAGCACGGCGTCGACGACCTCGACGAGATATTCCCGCCGGAGGGCTACCAGCTGATGCACACCGAGCTGTTCCCCGAGGGCATCGTCCACGTCGAGAACGCGCAGGTCCCCGCGGAGCTGCTGAACGAGCGCTGCCAGATCGGGACGTTCCCGTGGCGCTTCCGCGGCGGCGAGTCCTCGGTCTCCCGGTGCGTCGCCTTCACCGAGGCCTGAGCGGCCGTGTCGACCCAGCGTGCGGTCGCCCTCGACGAGTGGAGCGGCGACCTCGGGGGCGAGACGGGCGACCGACCCGAGCCAGGGCCCGGGGAGGTCCGGGTTTGCGCGCGCCTGCGGCGTCACGACCGACGTGGCCTCAACTCTCCGGACGGGCAGGCGGTGCCGGCGACAGTAGCCCTAACTTCCCGGCCCCCGTCGTCCCAGTCGACACCAGATGGCGTGGCACACCGAGGACGTCGAGGCGGTGTTCGAGGAGCTCGACTCGTCGCCCGACGGGGTCGACCCCGGGGAAGCGGCACAGCGGTTGGCGGAGCACGGGCCGAACGAGATACACACCGAGGCGGCCCGCGGGCCGCTGCGGGTGTTCCTCTCGCAGTTCACCAGCGCACTCATCTGGGTGCTGCTCGCCGCCGCCGCGCTCTCGCTCCTCGTCGGCCACGCCGTCGACGCCGTCCTCATCGCCATCATCCTGCTCGCGAACGGTATCTTCGGCTTCGTCCAGGAGTACCGCGCGGAGCAGAGTCTCGATGCGCTGCGGGAGCTGTCCGCGCCGGAGGTCGTGGTCCGGCGGGGCGGGGCGGAGCGGACCGTCCCCGCGTCCGAACTCGTGCCGGGCGACGTGCTGGTCCTCAGTGAGGGCGACGTGGTGCCGGCCGACGCGCGCCTCGTCGAGACGCACTCCATCGAGGTCGACGAGGCCGCGCTCACCGGCGAGAGCGTCCCCGTCGAGAAGTCCCCCGGCACCCTGCCCGCGGAGACACCCCTCGCGGAGCGCTCGAACACCGTCTACCGGGGCACGAGCGTAACCCGGGGGCGCGCCGTCGCGGTCGTCGTCGAGACCGGGATGGAGACCGAGGTCGGTGCCATCGCGACCGAGCTGCTCACCGCCGCGGAGACACAGACGCCGCTCCAGCGTAGCCTCGACGCGCTCGGTCGGCGGCTCGGTTTCGCGGTCATCGCGCTCGCCGGCATCGTCATCCCGGTGCTCGTCTACGGCGGCACGTCGTGGGTGCAGGCCGGACTGACGGGCGTCTCGCTCGCCGTCGCGGCCATCCCCGAGGGACTGCCTGCCATCGTCACGCTGACGCTCGCGCTCGGGGTGCGCAAGATGGCCGACGAGAACGCGCTCGTCCGCACGCTGCCGGCGGTCGAGGCGCTCGGGTCGGTCGACGTGGTCTGTACCGACAAGACCGGCACCCTCACCGAGGGCGAGATGCGCGTCCAGGCCGGCTGGGTGGCCGACGAGACGGTCGACCTCGCTGACGGGTCGGACGACGGCACCGCGGACACGGGTTCCGCCGCCGAGCCAGCCAGCGACGGCGGCGAGGTGCCAGACACCGCCGACCCGGTCGCAGCCGCTGAGACGGGCGACCGCGTGGGCCTCCTGCTGGAGATCGGCGCAGTCTGCAACGACGCGACGGCCGACGACGGCGACCCGACCGAACGCGCACTCGTCACGGCCGCCGCGGACCACGGCATCGACGTGGCGGCGCTCCGGGAGGCGCGCGAGCGCGTCGACGAGATATCGTTCTCGGCAGAGCGCAAGCGCATGGCGACCGTTCACGACGACGTGGTGTACGTCAAGGGCGCGCCGGGCGTGGTCCTCGAACGGTCGACGAGAATCCTCACCGCTGACGGCCCCGTCGAGCTGGACCAGGCGACCAGGGACCGCGTCAGCGAGCAGGTCGAGACGTTCGCCGACGACGCACTCCGGGTGCTCGCGTTCGCGTACAAGGACCGGAGCGACGACGGCGATACCGAGGAGAACCTCGTCCTCGTCGGGCTCCAGGGATTGCTTGACCCGCCTCGCAGGGAGGTGCGGGACGCCATCGCCGACACCCACCGCGCCGGCATCGGCGTGAAGATGATAACCGGCGACAACGCGGTCACGGCGGGCGCCATCGCCCGCGAGGTCGGCATCGAATCGGACGTCATGACCGGGAGCGAGGTCGCCGCGCTCTCCGACGAGGAGCTCCAGGCCCGGGTCGAGGCAGTGGACGTGTTCGCCCGCGCCGAACCCGTCCACAAGGTGCGCATCCTCCAGGCGCTACAGGCGGTGGGCTACGACGTCGCGATGACCGGCGACGGTGTCAACGACGCGCCGGCGCTGAAGAACGCCGACGTGGGCATCGCGATGGGTATCCGCGGCACCGACGTGGCCAAGCAGGCCAGCGACATCGTCCTGCTCGACGACAACTACGCGACCATCCGCACCGCCATCAGCCGCGGGCGGAAGATCTTCGACAACATCTGGAAGTTCGTCGCGTACCTGCTGAGCGCGAACGCCGCCGAGGTCGCGCTCGTGTTCATCGCGTCGCTCTTCGGCTACCTCGTCCTCCCGGCGGTCCAGCTGCTCTGGATCAACCTGCTCACCGACGGCCTGCCGGCACTCGCACTCGGCACCGACCCCGCCGGCGACGTGATGGACCGCGAGCCGCGCAGCCGGACCGCCGGTATCATCGACCGCGAGATGCTCACGTTCATCGGCGGTGCGGGACTCACCGTGACCGTCGTGATGCTCGGCCTGCTCGTCTACGTGCTCGACGGCGCGGCCAGCGTGACGCCGTACGCCATGACGATGGTGTTCACCGGCTTCGTCGTCTTCGAGTTCCTGAAACTGTACGTCGTGCGCTGGTCGCGGGGGACGCCGCTCGTCTCGAACCGGTGGCTCGCGCTCGCCGTCGGCGCGTCGCTCCTGCTCCACCTCTCGGTGCTGTACACGCCCCTCTCGGCGTACTTCGGCACCGTCGCCCTCGGGCTGGCCGACTGGGGCGTCATCGGCGCGGCGCTGCTCGTCGGCCTCGGCCCGCTGCTCGCCGTCGGCTCGCTGGTGCGGCGGCACACCGGCCACCAGGAGGACGACGATGACAACGACGGCGAGGGCGGCGGACTTACCCCGGAAGCAGCAGGTTGATGGCGGCGACGACGAGCCCCGCGACCCCCATCCGCGCCGCCGAGACGTACCACCGGTGCCCCGAGATGGAGCCCATGTACGCGCCGAACGTCGAGAGCACGCCGACGCCAAGGGCGACGCCGACGACGGCGGCCTCGGCCATGCTGAACACCGTCCCCTCGAACAGGAACGGCGAGAGGGGGACGAGCACGCCGATCAGCGGCCCGAGCCCGCTCGCGACGGCGTGGAACAGTCGCGCGCCGCGCTGCTCGCGCTGGATGCGCGTGTCGTCGAGGTCGGTGAGCATCGCGCGCTCGATGCGGCGTCTCTCCGCGCTCGTCTCGGCGCGTTCGATCTCCCAGACGCTCCAGACGGCCGACGTGGTGAGCCCGACCGCCGCGCCGAGGCCGATCTTCACGACCGTGATGCCATCGGGCACCCCGGTCAGCACCGCGCCGACGACGACCCCGATGCTGGTGAGCGTCCCGTCGAAGCCGTTCGAGATGAAGTACCGGCGGGCGATGGAGCGGACGTCCTCCTTCCCGAGCAGCCGCAGGAGCCGCTGGTAGGTCGAGGGCACGGTCAGTCCTGCGGGGTCCGGCGGACCTCGACGACCTGCTCCCCGCAAGCGACCTCGTCGACCGAGTGGACCGTCGCGCCGAGGCCCTCGACGGTCTCCTCGACCGCGTCGAACTCCACGGACTCGCCCTCGATGGAGAGCTTGACGTTCTGTACCTTCTTGTCGAGCTCGATGAGCGACGACGTGACGCCGTCGACGCTCTCTACATCCGAGAGCTGTCTGGTGAACTCGACGAGCGGTGGCTCGTGTGGTTTCAGGACGTCGACGACGAGACGGCGGACGGGAGCCATGGGGGCACCTTCCGGGGCTGAGGGCAAAAGCGTGGCTTCGATTCCGGCCCGGTGGGAGTCGCCGGCCAGCTCCGCGGTGTCGCCATCACTCCGTCGGCCGGACCGGGAGCTCGACGTGGGTCGGGTTCTCCGCCTCGTGGAAGACGGTGTTCTCCGCGACGCGCGTCTCCTCGCCGCCGTAGAGCGGCCCGCCGGTGTTGTGGTTCACGTCGAAGCGCGGCCAGTTCGAGGAGGAGACGTCGAGCCGGATGCGGTGGCCGGCGTCGAAGCGGTTCGCGGTGTCGTACGGCTCCATGTAGAACTCGTAGACGGTGCCGGGGTCGAGCAGGTCCGGCTCGTCGCGGTACCCCCGGTAGCGCCCGCGACAGATGGAGTCGGAGAGGTTGAGCGCGTAGCCGTCGGGGGAGCCCTCGCTCGCGGGGTACTCGTCGATCAGCTTCGCCGTGAAGTCGGTGTCCGGGCCGTCGGTCGCGCCGTAGACGCGGACGCGGATGGGCCCCGCTATCTCGACGGGCTCGTCCAGCGGCGGGGTGCGGAACACCTGCACGTCGTCGCGCTCCGAGAGGGGGCCGTACGGCTCGTTCGCGCCGAAGGTCCCCTCGTGCGTGCGCTGGTCGTAGCCGCCCCGCCCCGCGAAGTCGACGATGTTCCGGTCGCCGAGCGGGTACGCCTCGACGGACTCCTCGCGCGGCTCGTAGGTGAGGTAGGAGGAGGTGTTGCCGCCGATGGTCGGGACCGGGTCGTCGGGGTCGAACTCGTAGGTCGTCGCCGAGTCGGTCGCCGTCGGCGGGTCGGTGGAGAGCGTGCCGTCGCCGTGGGCGTAGAACCGCGTCATCTCCGTGCCCGCGGGCGGCCACTCGTCGGCGCTTCGCCACTCGCCGCCGTGGAACAGCTGGCCGTCGTCGGTCCGGTGGCCGTCGCCGGTGCCCATCAGGAAGTACTCGACGCGGGGCTGGTCGCTCCAGGCGTCCTCCCCGCGGAGGTAGTGGTCGAAGAAGCGCTTGCGCGTCTCGCGGTACTTCCGTGTCGCGTTCTCCCCGAACGCGAGGTCGCCGGCCGTCGGGTGCTCCCACGTCAGCGGCGGAAAGAGCAGTTGCTCGCTGTGGTCGTGGCCGCCGGGGAGCCGGGCGAGGTGGGTCCACGGCCCCAGCAGCAGGTAGTGGTCGGCGTCCTTGCGGTCCGCGAGGCCGACGAAGCTGTCGCAGGTCGCGCCGGTGTAGGAGTCGTACCAGCCCCCGGCGTAGACGGTGGGCACGTCCGCGCTCTCGTCGTAGTAGCGCTCGAAGTTGACGCCGGGGTTCCGCCAGCGGTCGTCGCTCGCGCTTCCCGTCTCCATGATGTCGAACGCCCACTCCTCGTACGCCGGGAGTTCGGCGAGCGCCGTCTCACCGCGTTCGACCGGACCGTCGCGCAGGACCTCGCGGAAGTCCACGTCAGCGAAGGTCTGCTGGACGTCTGGGTCGGCGAGGCTCTCGTGGGCGAAGCCCGCCCCGAGCGTGAACGCCCAGGAGAGCCAGCGCTGCTCGAACGCGCCGTTGTGCCGGAAGGTCTTCTCCCGGCCGTTGGCCGCGCCCATGTTGACGAACATCCCCGCGAGGCCGTCGGGGTCCTGCGTGGCGAGCGCGCTCTGGACCCACGCCCCGTAGGACGTGCCCAGCGTGGCGACCTGGCCGTCGCAGTAGTTCCGTTCGGCGAGCCACTCGACGGTGTCCGCGCCGTCCTCGGCCTCGTTGACGTGGATGTCGAACTCGCCCTCGCTGTCGAAGCGGCCGCGCACGTCCTGGATGGCGATGACGTAGCCGCGCGAGGCGTACCACTCGCCGTGCCGGGTCCGTCCGCCGGTCTTGTCGTACGGCGTGCGGTCGAGGATGACTGGCCGTGGCTCGTCGACCGGCTGGCGGGTATCGGGGTCGGCGGGTCGGTAGACGTCCGTGGCGAGCCGGGTCCCGTCCCGCGTCGGTACCATGACGTTCAGGTCGGCGTGGACGGCGTAGCGCGATTCGTTTGTCATGCTCCCACACACCGCCACGGCCCGCAAATAGCTTACCCCGCCGTCGGTCCCGCGCGACGAGGCTCGCGGCACACGGGGGCGACCAGTTTCAGTTTCTACGTGTCTGGGCCCGTGGGGTAACTGGTTGGGGTTCTGTGCTGTCCAGAACGGGGGCCGAACGTGTCATACAGCCCGTTTCCCGGCTTCAACGGCCAATTTGCCGTCCGAAACGACGACAGTTTTAATTACGATGTTTCTGATTGAAGCGGTATAGTGTGGCAGGTGGACACGTGGCACACTATCGGAGGCACGCATGAGTAACGAAGACGACACCGACGACCTGGAAGAGTTCGAAGAAGCAACGACACCGGAGGGGCCACAGGCGAGCCCCGAGGAATCGGCGGAATCCGATTTCGTCGAGTACGGAATCGAGGACAAACCACCGCTTTTGGAGTCGATTTTCCTCGGCTTCCAGCACTATCTGACGATGATCGGTGCGACGGTCGCGATCCCGCTCGCACTCATCAGCGTGATGTCCCTCCAAGGAGTCACCATCACGGACAGCCAACAGGCACAGCTCATCGGGACGTTCTTCGTCGTCTCGGGAGTCGCGACACTCGCACAGACGACGATCGGGAACCGGTACCCACTCGTGCAGGGTGGAACGTTCTCGATGCTGGCACCAGCTATCGCGATAATCTTCGCGCTCACCGCGGACGGTGCCGGCTTCGAACTCGTGATGCGCGAGCTTCAGGGCGCGATCATCGTCGCCGCCCTGGCGGAAGTCGTCATCGGCTACGCCGGCATCATGGGGACGCTCAAGCGCTACCTCTCGCCGGTCGTCATCGCACCGGTCATCGCACTCATCGGGTTGGCGCTGTTCAACACGCCACAGATAATCAACCCGACCGGGGCCGAGACCAGCCAGCAGAACTGGTGGCTCCTCGGTCTGACGCTCCTGCTCATCGTCGCGTTCTCACAGTACCTCGACAAGTACAGCCGCTACGTCCGGCTGTTCCCGGTGCTGCTCGGTATCGTCGCCGCCTGGATCGTCGCTGCCGCACTGTCGTTCACCGGGATGTACAGCGAGGGTGCCGTCGGGTACGTCAACTTCGAGGCAGTGACCAGCGCAACGCTCATCCAACCGGTCACACCCCTGCAGTGGGGCATGCCCGAGTTCACGCCGGCGTTCGCCATCGGGATGTTCGCCGGCGTCGTCGCATCGATGGTCGAGAGCTTCGGTGACTACCACGCCGTCGCACGGCTCTCCGGGGTCAGCGCGCCGAGCAAGAAGCGCATCAACCACGGCATCGGGATGGAGGGCCTCGGCAACATGTTCGCCGGCGTCATGGGGACGGGCAACGGCTCGACCTCCTACTCCGAGAACATCGGTGCCATCGGTATCACCGGCGTCGCGTCGCGCTACGTCGTCCAGGTCGGTGCCATCGTGATGCTCGTCGTGGGCTACGTGGGCTACTTCGGGCAGCTCGTCGCGACGATTCCCGCCCCCATCGTCGGCGGGTTGTTCATCGCGATGTTCGGACAGATCGCCGCAGTCGGTCTCTCGAACCTCAAGTTCGTCGACCTCGACTCCTCGCGGAACGTGTTCATCATCGGGATATCGCTCTTCGCGGGGCTCGCGATACCCGCGTACATGGGCACCTTCAGCGGGCCGGCCGAGTTCCAGACCGGTATGGAGAACGCGGCAGTCATCGGCCCGGTTCTCGGTGAGAAGCTCGTCTCGGATACCATCTTCGTCGTCGGCTCGACCGGGATGGCAGTCGGTGGGCTCATCGGGTTCGTCCTCGACAACACCATCGACGGGACCCGGGAGGAACGTGGCCTGGAGGACTGGGAGCGCATCGCCGAGGACGAGGGCGACTTCCAGTCCATCGTCGACCGGCTCGGTGGTGGGAGCGACGACGAACCCGCACCCGGTGCGGACTGAGTCGTCCACCGGCCCCGACGGTCCTCTGTTACCGAACGCTCGGTGCCGGACTCACTCGGACACGACGTCGACGTTGCACGTGTACTCGTCGGACACCGAGTTGTAGTGTATCGTGCCGGTCTCGCCGCACATCAGCTGTGTGGTGACCTCGTTCGTCGCGTCGGTGTGGTTAAGTGGACGTCGTGACTCGTGGTACCTGATGTCTGGGTCGCAACTCGACAGCGTCCTCCCCAGCGGCGAAGCACTCCGCTACACGGAGACCACGCGCTCGGGTGACCCACTGGGGCTCACGGACGAACGGCTACTCGTTCGGGTCGACGGGACCGTGACGAGCGTCGCGTACGACTCCATCGACGAGGTGACCGCGCAAGAGGTCGACTGGTTCGTCGGCGTGTTGAGCGTCGGGCTCGTCGGGTTCGGGCTGCTCTCGGTACAGCGAAACCCCCTCCTCGCCAGTGGCTTCGTCCTCGCAGGCGTCGTGAGCCTCGCCCTCGTCTACCGGAAACGGGGGAAGGTGGCGGTGAACGTCCACGACCGGCCGAAGCCACTCACGTTCCGCCTCGACGACGTACAGACGTTCCTCTCGCGGCTCGAGTCCCACATGAACGACTACGAGCAACGGTTGCACGAGCAGGGTGCTCCGTCCACCGACGGTCCCGGGTAGGTTTGCGCGTTCGAGCATCGCTCGACCGACGAGCACTGCCGTGACAACCGTTAACACGAGCCGGGGCGAAGCCGCGACCATGACCGACGACCTCCTCCCACGTGACCGCGCCGTCGAGCGCCTGCTGTCCCTCCGGGACGACGCGCTGGCCGCCCACGGCACCGATACCGTCGGTCCCGACGCGGTCGCGGGCCGCGTGCTGGCCGACCCCGTCGTCGCACCCGACGCCGTCCCGCCGCACGACTACGCGACGATGGACGGCGTCGCGTGCGACGCCGCCGACGACTACCCGCTCGCCATCGTGGGCGACGAGGTGACGCCGGACGACGACCCGCCGGAACTCGGGCGGGGCGAGGCCGTCCGCATCGCCACGGGCGCGCCGCTGCCCGACCGCGCGACCGTCGTCGTCAAGCGCGAGGACACGACAGTCGAGGACGGCGAACTCGCCGGCCCCGACCTCGCGCCCGGCACGCACGTCTACGAGCGCGGGAGCACCGTCGCGGCCGGCGAGACGGTGTTCCAGGCCGGCGAGCGCCTCTCGCCGAAGGACGCCGTGCTGCTGGACGACCTCGGTGTGGGGTCCGTCCGGGTTCGCGAGCGCGCGAGCGTCGGCGTCGTCGCGACGGGCACGGAGATACACGAGGGCAGCCAGCCCGACCGCGACTCGAACATGCTGCTCGGGCTGGCCCGCTCGTGGGGCCACGACGCCGTCCACGCCGGCACCGCGCCCGACGACGCCGACGCGGTGCGGGCGCTCCTGGCGGAGGCCGCCGAGGCCCACGACGTCGTCGTCTCGACCGGCGGCACGAGCGTCGGCCACGGCGACCACGTCGTCGACGCGCTGGCCGCGCTCGGCGGACTCGTCGTCCACGGCGTCGCGCTACGGCCCGGCAAGCCCGTGACCGTCGCGCACCTGCCCGAACACGACGCCGTCGCGGTCGCGCTGCCCGGCAAGCCCGTCGCCGCCCACACCGCCGCCTGTCTCGTCGCGCGGCCGTTGTTCACCGCCTCGCGGTCGCTCCCGACGGTGGCGGCGACCGCGACGGTCGACCTCGATGTCCCCGAGACGGACACAACCGGCGGAACGGCGGTCGAGTACGCCGTCCCCGTCGCCCTCGACGACGGTCGGACGACGCCCCTCGGCCACCCGGACTCCGGGCACGTCATCTACGGTCGGACGTTCGATCCGAGCGTGCTGGCCTCGTCGACGCATGCGACCCGGGCCGACGGACTCGTGCTCACACGGGACGGGTTCACGGCTGACGAGACCGTCGCCGTCGTGCCGTACGGGGCGGTCGAGTAGGTGTGAGTGGTGGCCGCCACGGGGCGAACGTTTTTGCCGTGGGGCGCGTCCACTTGTGTCATGGACCCCGACGGCCAGATTCTCGACGGTGTCACCGTAGTCGACCTGACGACGTTCGTCACGGGGGGGTTCGCGTCGCTGATGCTCGCCAACCAGGGCGCGGAGGTCATCAAGGTCGAACGCCCCGGTGTCGGCGACGACAACCGTCACTCGGGTCCGCCCTTCATCGACGGCGAGTCGCCCTACTTCTGGACCATCAACTACGACAAGCGCAGCGTCGAGCTGAACCTCAAGCACGAAGCGGGCCTGGCGGCGCTGTACGACATCGTCGCCGAGGCGGACGTGTTCGTCCAGAACTACCGACCCGGCACCGCCGATAAGCTACACGTCGACGAGGAGTCCATCCGCGACGTGAACGGCGACGTGGTGTACTGTGCCATCTCGGCGTTCGGCCAGACCGGGCCGTGGCACCAGCGCCCCGGCTACGACCTGCTCGTGCAGGGGATGAGCGGCATCATGAGCGTCACCGGCGAGCCCGACGGCCGACCCGTCAAGGTCGGGCTTCCCCAGACCGACCTCATCACCGCGATGTGGGCCGCCTTCGGCATCGTGACGGCGCTGTACCGGCGCGAGGTGACCGGCGAGGGCGAGTACATCGACCTCGCGATGCTCGACGCGACGCTGCCCTGGCTCACGAAGCAGGCCGGGAAGGTGTTCGCCGGCGAACAGCCCGAGCGCATGGGAACGAAGGACCCCGTGCTCGCACCGTACCAGACGTTCGAGACGGCCGACGGCCACCTCAACGTCGCCTGCCTGAACCGGAAGCTCTGGCGCGGGCTCTGTGACGCCATCGGGCGACCCGAACTGGCCGACGACGAACGGTTCGAGACGAACGCCGACCGCGTCGAGCACATGGACGAGCTGGAGGCCGAACTCGCGCCGGCGTTCGCCGAGCGACCCACCGACGAGTGGATGGACGTGCTGGTCGAGGACGCGGGCATCCCCGCCGGGCCGGTGAACGACCCCGAGGACGCGCTGTACAACGAGCAGACCGAGGCGCGAGGCGTGCTGTCGGAGCTCTCCGACGGCGAGCGGACGGTGCCGGTCATCGAACATCCGCTGCACTACGGCACGGCCGAGAGCGGCTTCGACCGCCTCCCACCGCAGCTCGGCGAGCACACACGGGACGTGCTCGCAGAGGTCGGCTACGACGAGGCCCGGCTCAACGAACTCGCCGCCGCGGGCGCGTTCGGCGGCGCGGAGTGAGTGCCACGCGGCCCGGTTATCAATATTAAAAACGGAAGGCGTTGTCATCGGTATGAAAACACATTAGTCGGATGGCACTCGACACCACTCGTATGGAGTTCGACATACGGAAGCGACCGAGCAACGCGATACTGCAGGTCACGATGGAGCGGGGGGAGTCGATGAAAGCGAAGACCGGCGCGATGGTCAGCCGGAGCGAGACCATGGACACGGAGGCCAACGTCGGCGGCGACGGCGGGCTCGGCGGCATGGTCAAGAGCGCAGTCAGCAGCAGCAAGGACCTCGTCACGAACGAGTTCACGGCACGCGAGTCCGGCGCACGCGTCGTGCTCGCGCCCGACCATCCCGGCGACATCGTCGCGTTCGACCTCGCCGAGACGGGTCGAATCAAGTCCCAGTCCGGTTCGACGCTCGCGTGGGGGGCGAACGTCAACAAGTCCTCGGCGATGAACGAGGCCGGGAACCTGTTCTCCTCGGGCCAGCTGAAGGTGCTCGCGCTCGACGGCACCGGCATGGCGTTCCTCTCGGCGTACGGCTCGGTGTACGAGGTCGACGTCTCCCCGGGTGACCCGGCCATCGTCGACGAGGACCACCTGGTCGCCTGGACCGACGGCCTGAACCTCGACCGGCAGAAGGACGGCGGCGTCAAGTCCGCCATGCTCGGCGGCGAGGGCTACGTCTCGAAGTTCTCCGGCGACGGCCGCGTCTGGCTCCAGACGCGCGACCCCATCGTCTTCCAGAACATGGGGGGCGGCGGTGGCGACGAGGAGAGCGGCGACGGTAGCCCGAGCGTCTCCGACTTCCTCTGAGGCGACGGCCCACCGCGACCGCGTTCTTGCAGACTGGAGACGAACGAGTACCGCCCGGTTCGACGCTTCCGCGGACTGTCCACGGAACCGACGGGCGACGGCCAGCTGTCTCGCTGGCGGCGGAGGCACGACAGATGTACCCCCGGTTGTATGCTCCTCATGGAGCCCAGCCTCCTCGAACAGGCCGGCGTCTCGCTCTGAGCCGTCCGGCACCCGCGCCGGGAGCGCTCAGGGCTCCAGCAGGTCGTCCAGCAACTCCCGAACCACGTCGAACTCCGCCTCGCTGATGCCGTGTTCCAGCCCCTCGTAGACGCGCTCGGTCACGTCGCCGTCGAGCGCGCGGAAGAGGTCGGCAGTCGCCCGAATTCGCTCGACCGGGACGTACTCGTCCGCGTCCCCGGCGCCGACGAAGACGGGTGTGCCGGCGAGCGAGCCGTCGGTCCCGGACGGCCGGGCGCGGCCCACCGGGCCGACGAGCCCGCCCGAGAGCACGACGGCGCCACCGAGCCGTCGCGGACGGCGGCGGAGGAGCTCCGTGACGACGGCCGCACCCTGCGAGAAGCCGAAGAGCACCGTCCGCTCGGGCGGGATGCCGGCGTCGTCGGCCTGGCCCAGCGCGCGCTCGACCGCATCGACCGCCGAGGAGAGGTGCGGTTCGTTGCGCTCGACAGTCCCCCGCCCGTCGTAGGGGAACCAGCGGCTCCGTGCCGCCTGCGGCGCGAAGAACGCGACCCCGTGCCGGTAGAACGATTCGGCGAGGTTGACGACCCCGTCGGCGGTCGCCCCGCGTCCGTGGACGAGGACGACGGCGACCTCGGCGGCCATGCTCGGTGCGCCGGCGGTGACGACCGGCTGGTCGGCGTGGGGGTCCGGCTCCTCGTCGCCCGCCGCGGCTGCGTCGGTGTCGTCGCCCGCCATCGCTCAGTCCAGCCCCGGCGCGGAGAGCGGCGGGAGCTGGGACTCGATGAGCTCGCGGTCCTCCTCGAACCAGTCCGGCAGGACCAGCGACTCGCCGAGCGTCTCGACGTCCTCGTCGCTGGTCAGCCCCGGCGTCTCAGTCGCCAGCTCGAACAGGATGCCGCCGGGGTCCCGGACGTACAGCGAGTGGAAGTAGTTGCGGTCCCGCACCCGCGAGACGTCGAAGTCGCGCTCGCGGAACAGCGAGTGCCAGTCGTACAGCTCGTCGACGCTGTCGACGCGGACCGCGACGTGCTGGACGGTGCCGATGCCCTCGCGACCGTACGCCGCGCCGCGGTCGAGCACGTCGACGACGGTGGCGTGGTCGCCGCCGGCGCGGTAGCGGACGCGCGTGCCCTCGGCGTCGTCGCCGTCGCGCTCGTCGGACTCGGCCCCCGCCGGCTCCTCGCCGACCAGCTCGAAGCCGAGCGTGTCGAGCATCCCGGCGGTCGCGTACGGGTTCGCCGACAGTGCGGTGACGCCGTGGATGCCGCGGATGGCGTGCTCCGCGGGGACGGAGCCGTCGGTCCAGGGCTCGACCGGGCTCTCGGCGGCGACGAGTTCGATGCTGGTGTCGGACGGGTCCGAGAACTGGAGCAGGCGCTCGTCGAAGCGCTCGACCGGCCCCGTGAACTCGATGTCGTGGTCGTCGAGGCGGTTGGCCCAGTACGCCAGCGACCCGGGGGGGACGGCGAAGCCGACCGACGCCCACTGTGGCTTGCCCAGGCGTGCGGGCACGTCGTTCGGGTACGGGAAGCAGGTGAGGACGGTGCCCGGCTCCGCGGTGCGGTTGCCGTAGTAGAGGTGGTAGGCGAGCATGTTCTCGTAGTTCACCGTTCGCTTGACGAACCGCAGGCCGAGCACCCCGACGTGGAACTCGACGTTCGCCTGTGGCTCGCCGACGATGGCTGTCACGTGGTGGATACCGGGCGAGTCTGTGAGCGTCGGCATTGGTCGTGGTTCGCGGGCCGACCCATTGTACCTGCCGCCGCTTCGTGACACCCTGACGGGGTCCCGGGACAGCTTTGGGGCCGCCGCCGAAACCGACGGCCACCATGGAGTACCTCCCGGCCCTCCGCGAGTACTGCGAGTTCGGCCCCGAACGCGTCTACATGCTGGTCGCGCTGGCACGGTCGAAGGAGAACGAGGGACGCGACCCCGACGGGCCGTCGGCCATCCGGAAGGTCGTCCGCGACGCGGACGGCCTCGACCGCGCGGTCGCGGAGCTAGACCACGCCGTCTCGCGGTTCGACGCGACGTACCGGCTCTACCTGACCGCCAACGCGCGCGACACCCAGCAGGCGCTGTTCGCGCTCCGTCGGTCGATGGACGACTGGCTGGAGGCGCGGCTCAACGGCTCCGAGGACGTGCTGCGGAAGTTCGGGCGGGTCGACAGCGAGTTCAAGTCCACGCTGCAGTCCGACGGCTGCCGCGACGAGACGAACTTCGTCTTCGACCTGGACGACGCGACGGCGGCCGACGCGGACGCCCTCGAAGCCGACCTCCGCGAGCGGACGACGGTCCAGCTCCGCCGGGAGACGCCGAACGGGTTCCACCTCGTCACCGCCCCGTTCGACTACAACGCGCTGGCGACCGACCTCGAGTACGAGCTGAAGACCGACGGGCTGGTGTTCGTCAGCTACCTCGGCGAGTGAGTCAGTCCGCCGGGGCGTCGTCGACCTGCGGGTTCAGCGAGCCGGTGTGGCTGTAGACGCCGACGAGCAGGACGACGCCCGCGGCGAGCGGGAGGACGGCGCAGGCGGCGTACACCGGGACGAACCCGAACGCCTCGACGGCCGGGAGCCCGACGAGCGGGCCGAGCCCGCCACCCACGTCGCCGAGGACGTTGTTCGTGCCCGTCGCACGGCCCATCCGGTCGCCCGGCGTGAGGTCCGCGAGCAGCGCGAGGAGCGGGCCGCCGACGCCGCCCTGGCCCGCGCCGATGAGCAGACACCCGGCGAGCAGGCCCGCTGCGGAGCCCGCCATCGAGAGCACCAGGAAGCCGGCACACGCGGCGACGAGGAACGCGAGCACGATGGGCACCCGCGCACCGACGCGGTCGCTCAGGCTCCCGCCGACGAGCATGAACACCGAGCCGGCGAGCACCGTCCCCGCCATGAGGAACCCCGAGGTCCCCTGTGCGGTGTAGCCGAAGACGGCGATGCCGCGTTCGCCGAGGAAGACGACGAGCGTCGAGAACAGCACGCCGACGTACGAGAAGTACAGGCCGAAGTTGACGAGGCCCGCCGTCAGCGCGGGGACGCTCCGGTCGATCTCCCAGGGCTTCACCGAGGACTTGGCCTCGGTCGCGTGGGTCTCGGGGACGATGGCGTAGGCGAGTCCGCTGGCGACGAGCGCGAACGCGGCGGCGACGGAGAACGCGACCGGGACGCTGTAGAGGTCGCTGACGACGCCCCCGAGCACGAGCCCGGCGGGGAAACCAAAGGTGATGCCCGCCCGGACGAACCCCATGCTGGTCCCCCGCGATTTGGCCTCGCTGACGTCGGCGGTGATGGTGTACGCCGTCGCGAACACGAGCGCGCTGCCGAGCCCCCAGGCGACCCTCGCGAGCAGGAACCACGCCTCGGGGGCCGCCGCCTCGATGGCGACGTTGTAGCCGAGCGTCGCCACCCCCTCGATGGCCAGCCCGGCGATGAACGGTTTCCTGGTCCCGATCCGGTCGACGAGCGCGCCCGCCGGCGCGTTGGCGACCAGCCTGACGAACCGGTTCGCGCTCAGGATGAGCCCCACCATGAACGACGAGATGCCGAGCACCGCGCCGAGGTTCGGCAGGATGGGGAAGACGACGCCGCCGCCGAACCCGACGAAGAACGTACAGGCGATGACGGCGGCGACGACGGCGCGCGGTCGGGTGGCCCGCATGGCTCGGACGTGGACGGGGCCGCACAACTGTCCGTCGGTCCCGGCGAGCCGCCGGGTCGGCCCCCTGCTGCCCGGCTACGGCTCGCTGCCCCGCCGCCGCGCACCGGCGAGCGACCCGAAGAAGCCGTAGTAGGCGACCACGCCGCCGGCCAGCGCGAGGTGGTACGCCCACCGCGGGCTGCCGAGCCCCCGGAACAGCGCGGTCACGACGGAGACCCAGACGACCGCGAACGCGAGGTCGACGGCCATCCCGGAGCGGTGCTCGCGGACGTGGTCGACGAGGCTGGCGGTGTCGACCATCTCAGTCGTCCTCCCCGCGCTCGTCGACGACCATGACGGGCCGGTGCGTCGAGCGCAGCACGTTCTCGGTCACGCTCCCGAGCAGCACCCGCCGGACGCCCGAGCGCCCGTGGCTGCCCATCACGACGAGGTCCACGTCGTGGTCCTCGGCGACGTCCGCGATGACCTTGTGGGGCTGGCCCGCCCGGAAGTGCGCGCTCACGTCGACGTCGCGCTCGCGCCCCGCCTCGACGACGTGGTCCGTCGCCTCGCGGGCCGTCGCCTCCAGTTCGTCCATCTCGCCGAAGCGGCCGGACCGGACGCGGTCGACCTGTTCGGTGCCGAGGCTCAGCTCGAGCGCGTCCGTGTCGACGACGAACAGCGTGTCGACCGTCGAGTCGAACCGCTCGGCGATGGCGAGTGCACGTTCGACGGCGAGTTCGGCGGTTTCGCTACCGTCCGTGGGGATGAGGATTCTATCGTACATCGTCAGTCCTCCGTGGATTCGTTCGTATCGTCGGCAGCGGCGTCGGGGTCGTCGGCAGCGGCGTCACCGTCGAGGGCGGTGCCACCGTCGGTCACCGCGTCGGTGCCGCCGTCAGTGGCGGCGACCTCCTCGGCCGACTGCTGCTGTCCCATCGGCTCGGGGCTGTGGCACTGCCGCACGATGCGCTTTATCTCCTCGTCGGGCTCCGCGGTCGCCATCGAGACGAGGATGGTGACGGCGAAGACGATTGGCGTCCCCGCCAGCGCGGCCCCGATAGCCGGGAAGACGTCGGCGTAGAGGGGCACGATGGCACCGCTCTCGCCGGCGGTGAGGAAGCCGACGTACGCCGGCAGCACCTCGTTGACGATGGCGGCGAGCCAGATGAGCAGGCCGGTCGTCATGCCGGCGAGCGCGCCCTGCCGGTTGGCGTTCTCCCACCACAGCCCGAGGAAGAACATCGGGAACAGGACGAGCCCAGCGAGGCTGAACGCGTAGGAGACGAGCTCGCCGACCAGCGCGGGCGGGTCGAGCGCGAACAGCGTGACGACCGCACCGAGACCGACGATGGTCGCGCGGCCGACGAGGAGCTGCTGGCGCTGGCTCGCGTCGGGGTTGACGATGTTCGTGTAGATGTCGTGGGCGGCCGCCGACGAGGCGGCGATGAACAGCCCGGCGGTGGTCGCGATGGCGGCCGCGATGCCGCCGGCGGCGACCAGTCCGACGAACCAGGTCGGCAGGTTCGCGAGCTGGCTGGCGATGACGACGATGACGTCACCCTCCGCGCCGGACATCCCGTTCGCGCCGTACACCTCGCCGACGTTGTTCGCGTAGAGGTCGGTGCCGAAGGCGGCGAAGGCGGGTGCGGAGAGGTAGAGCAGGCAGATGAAGAAGAGGCCCCAGACGGTCGACCAGCGCGCGGTGCGCTCGCTCTCGACGGTGTAGAACCGGACGAGCACGTGCGGGAGCCCGCAGGTGCCGACGATGAGCGAGAAGGCGGTGGCGACCCAGATGTAGACGCCGCCGGTCGCGAACGGCTCGGTGAACTCGGCGTCGAGCTGTGAGAGCAGCGCGCCGTACTCGATCTGCGGGGCGACGGTGGAGTAGCCCTGGGTGAAGCCGACGGCGTACAGGCCGGCGAGGAACGCGACGATGAGGATGACGTACTGCACCGCCATGTTCTTCGTCGCCCCGAGCATGCCGGAGAGGGCGAGGTAGCCGACCGTGATGGCCATCAACAGCACGACCATGGTGACGTAGTCACCCCCGAAGACGTAGATGCCGACGAGCCCCATCCCGCGGGCCTGCCCGACGGAGTAGACGAAGCCGATGAGGATGGTGGTCAGCGCGGCGATGGCCCGCGCGGCGTCGGAGTCGAAGCGGTCGCCGACGAAGTCCGGCGCGGTGTACTTCCCGAACCGGCGCATCTGCGCGGCCAGGAAGATGAGCAGGATGAAGTAGCCCGTGGACCAGCCGACGACGAACGCCAGGCCGTAGTAGCCAGAGAGGGCGATGAGCGCCGCCATCCCGAGGTACGACGCCGCGGACATCCAGTTCGCGCCGATGGCCATGCCGTTCTCGACGTTGCCGATGGAGCGCCCGGCGACCCAGAGGTCCTCCGTGTCCGCGACGCGGAAGGCGTAGCCGATGCCGAGAAAGAGCAGGAGCATCAGCGAGACCATGATGGCCGGCACGAGTTTGAACGAGGCGTTCAGCGCGTCCGGCAGGAGCTGGAGCGGTCCGACTGCCGTCGTCATTCGTCGGTCCCTCCGTCGGTCGCGGGGACGGCGTCGGCGTCAGGCTCGGCCGTCCCGCCGGTCGAGTGGTCGATACCGTACTTCGTGTCGAGTTTGTCGCGCTGCCGTGCGTAGACGAACGAGAGCAGGAGCGCGCCGCCCGGCGCGCCGATGGCCGTCAACAGGTAGTGCAGCGGGAAGCCGAGGAGCGTCGTGCTCGTCATGAGGTCCGTCGCGAGATAGGTCGCGACGACCGGGCCGAAGACGAACAGGGCCCACACCGCGAACATCGTCCAGATGACCTTGAGGTGGTCCCGCATGAACGGCGTCGCGGGTTTGAACAGGTGTATCTCCGCGTCGAGGTAGTCGGCGGTGTCGTGGCCGCCGTCGGTCTCGACGGGTGCGTGTGCCTCCGTGTCGTGAGTGTCTGTGTCTGCCATGGTCCGTGTCGTGGTCGTGTGTCGTGTGGTCGTCAGCGGTGCAACAGCGGGAGCGAACGGTCGCGGGCCGGGACTGTCAGTCGTCCCCGACGCTCGCGGCGATGTCGTCGACGATATCCGGATTCCGCAGGGTGGAGGTGTCGCCGAGCGCCTCGCCGTTCGCGATATCCTCCAGGAGTCTGCGCATGATCTTGCCCGAGCGCGTCTTCGGCAGTTCGGGCGTGAAGACGACGGCCTCGGGGCGGGCGATGGGGCCGATGGCGTCCTCGACGGTGTCGATTATGTTCTCGCGCAGTGGCTCGTCGGGGTCGTAGCCGTCCTCGGTGATGACGTAGGCGTAGACGGCCTCGCCCTTCACGTCGTGGTGCCCGCCGACGACGGCGGCCTCCGCCACACCGGGCACGCCGACGATGGCGCTCTCTATCTCCATCGTCCCGAGCCGGTGCCCGGAGACGTTGAGGACGTCGTCGACCCGCCCCAGCACCGTGATGTAGCCGTCCTCGTCTATCTTCGCGCCGTCCTCCGGGAAGTACACCCAGTCGTCGGGGTCGTCGCTGTCGGTGTCGGAGTACTCGCTCCAGTACTCGGAGACGAAGCGCTCGTCGTTGTCGTACAGCGTGCGGAGCATCCCCGGCCACGGTCTGTTCACGGTGAGATAGCCGGCCCGCCCCTCCTCGACGGGGTCGCCGTTCACGTCGACGATGCGGACGTCGAGCCCCGGGAGTGGCGGGCCGGCCGAGCCGGGCTTCATCTCGCCGACACCGGGGAGCGTCGTCACCATCATGCCGCCTGTCTCGGTCTGCCACCAGGTGTCGACGACGGGACAGTCCTCGTCGCCGATGTGCTTGTAGTACCACTTCCAGGCGCGCGGGTTGATCGGCTCGCCGACCGTGCCCAGCAGCCGCAGACTCGACAGGTCGTGCGCCGCGGGGTACTCACTCCCCCACTTCATGAACGCACGGATCGCCGTCGGCGCGGTGTACAGCTGCGTGCAGTCGTACGCGTCGACGATCTCCCAGAGGCGGTCCTTCTCGGGGAAGTCCGGGGTCCCCTCGTACATCACCGACGTGGTGCCCAGCGAGAGCGGGCCGTAGACGATGTAGCTGTGCCCGGTGATCCAGCCGATGTCCGCCGAACACCAGTACGTGTCCTCGGGCTCGATGTCGAGCACCGCCTGGCTCGTCCAGGTGACCCACGAGAGGTAGCCGCCGGTGGTGTGTTTCACCCCCTTCGGCTCGCCGGTCGTGCCGGAGGTGTACATCAGGAACAGCATGTCCTCGGCGTCCCGGGACACCGGCTCGACGGTCGTGCCCTCGTTCGCCGCGACGAGGTCGGCGTACGCGTGGTCGTGCTCGCCCGTCGGGTGGTCGTAGGCGTCGCCGAGGCGGTCGACGACGACCGTCTCCACGTCGTGCTCGACGCCCGCGAGGCCGTCGTCGGCCTTCGCCTTGTGTTCGAGCGCGTCGCCGCGGCGGTAGTAGCCGTCGCAGGTGATCAGGTACTCCGAGTCGGCGGCGTTCATCCGCGTCGCGAGCGCGTCCGCCGAGAACCCCGCGAACACGACCGAGTGCGGCGCGCCGATACGGGCACACGCCAGCATCGCGATGGGGAGTTCGGGCACCATCGGCATGTACAGCGTCACCACGTCGTCCGCCTCGACGCCCAGGTCGCGCAGACCCGCGGCGAACTCGTTCACCTCGCGGTGGAGCTCCGCGTAGGTGTACGTGCGGTTCGCTTCGTCGGTCGGCTCGCCGATCCACTCGATTGCGGCCTCGTCGCCGCGTTCGTCGAGGTGGCGGTCGAGCGCGTTGTACGAGGCGTTCAGCTGACCGCCGGTGAACCACTCGAAGAACGGCGGGTTCGAGTCGTCGAGCACCTGGTCGTACGGCTCGTCCCAGTCGAGCAGGTCCGCCGCGCCCTCCCAGCACGCTGGCCAGTTCGCCTCGAACTCCTCGTAGATGTCCGGGTCCGAGACGTTTGCCTGCTCGACGAACTGTTCCGGTGGCTGAAACGCTGCCGTCTCCTCGAGCCGCGCCTCGAGGTCGACGTCGGGGTCGTCCGACATATGCCATCAGCCGACATGGCACGTAAAAAGCGGGGGCGCTAATCGGGGCTGGTCTGGTCCCGATCCAGACGGAACGGCCGTTCTCGGGCGCTCCAGCGGCTGAAACACGCGTTCGGCTGTCGCGGGTTTCTCCCCTGGCCGTCACCGTTGGCTTCGGCTCGCCACCGGCCGTCTCTAGACAGTTAGCCGCCGGTCGCGCTCGCCGCCGCCGAGCGGCGGTCAGCCCTCGAAGTACGCGTCGAGCAGCTTCGACTGGGCGACACGGAGGTGATTGTGCAGCGTCGGCGATGCGACGTCCAGCGAGTCCGCCAGCTCCTCCGCGGTCGACTCACGGGGCCACTGGAAGTAGCCGCCGTGGTACGCCGCCCGGAGGACCGCGGCCTGGCGCTCGGTCAGGTCGTCGCGCAGCGACGTCGAGAAACCCGCGCCGGGGTCGACCGTGCGCTCGACGGTCTCCTTCGCGCCGAGGCTCGCCGCCGGGTACTGCTCGGTCAGGGCGTCGACCACCGCACGCACGTCGGCGTCGGCCGCGACGGTCGCGACGAGCGAGCCCGCGCCGTCCTCGGCGACGTAGGACTCGACGCGGGCGTCGAGCTCGACGAGCGTCAGTGCCGGCGAGGACGCCAGCGCGAGCTCGACGACCGGGCCGTCGGCGGCGTCGTCGACGTAACGCACCCGTTCGACGCGCTCGTCGTCGGCGAGTGCGTCGGAGACGGCGTCGGGTGTCGCTCCCGCGACGACGGCGTACAGCACCAGCCCTGGGCCGCCCGGGACGACGCCGGTCACCTCGACGCGGTCGGCCGGCCCGGTCGAGATGTCGACGAGGACGGCCGCGGGGTCGCGGACCGAGAACCGCAGTTCGGTGACCACGTCGGCGACGAGCCGGCGACGGCGACGGAGCGCGTCGAGTGCCCGGCCGGCCAGTCCGCCAATCGCGACGAGGGCGTCGGTCTCGGCGTCGTCGACCGGCCTCGCGACGCCGACGCCGAGCAGCCGCTCCGCGCCCTCGGTCGCGCCGAAGGGGACACAGACGGCCACGTCGTCGCCCCCGAGGTCGAGGACGCGGTGTGTGCCGGACCGCAGGACAGCGTGTAGGTCGTCGGCGTGGTCCGCGAGGATGGTGTCGACGACGCCCCCGTCGAAGCCGGCGTGTGCCTGCCGCGCCAGCCCGTCGTCGGTCGCGCGGGCGACCCACGCCGACTCGTAGCCGTCGACGGCCACGAGACGGTCGCAGAGGCGGGTGGACAGCTCGTCCGTCGTCGTCACGGACGCGAACTCGCCGGCGAGCGTCGCGAGGAGTGCCACGGCGGCACGCGACCGGGCCGACAGGGTACCGTCGTCCGGCCCGTCCGCGGCGAGTGCCGCCGCGAGTTCGACGCCCGAGGGGTCGTCGAGGTAGGGCGCGAGGCCGGCGACGCTGTCGAACCCAGCCGCCGCAGCGACGACGCGCGGGTCGACGCCGGTCCGGAGGTGCCGGAGCAGGAACCGCTCGCGGAGGTCCCGGCTCGACACGTCCGCGAAGCGGGCTTCGCCCGTCGCCTCGGCCGCGCGGTCGGCCACTTCGCGGACGAGCATCTGCACGCGCCGCGGCGACACGTCGACGACCGGTTCCTCGGGGGCGCAGTCGGTCGCGTCGACGTACAGCCGGAGGTCGTGCGCCACGTCGGCGGGCAGGAACGCGGTCCGGTCCGGGAGGTCGAGCAGGAACGCGTCGTCGACCGGGACGACCGCGTCGGGCGTGACCTGTGTCACCTCCGCGGGACGGAGCCCGGCCTCGCCACAGAGGCGGCAGACGAGGTCCTCGCGGTGGCTCTCGGCGTGCCGCCGCAGTCGCTCGTAGCCAGCGTCGCCGAGGTGCCGACTCATCTGTTTCGTGGTTCCACAGCCAGCGAAATAGTTCTACTGCCTCTCGCATGCGTTCACCGGCAGTATAGAGTAGTAGCCCCTGTTGTCCCTCGGCTCCGGCCTGATTCGTTTCGCTTCCCTGCTGGTGACGAAACGAGGTCGACGAACCGGAGCGAGCTACTCGCGCTGGCGCGCCTCCAGCTCGCCGACGACCTCCGGGTTGCGCAGGGCGCTCGTGTCGCCGTAGTCCTCGCCGTTCGCGATGTCGCCGAGCAGTCGGCGCATTATCTTGCCGGAGCGCGTCTTCGGGAGGTCGGGCGTGAACACGACCTCGTCGGGCGTCGAGCCAGCGCCGATGGCCGCCGCGACGGCCGCGTCGACGTCGTCGCGCGCGACCGCGGCGCCCGCCGGCCCGTCCTCGGTGGTGACGTAGGCGACGATGGCGGTCCCGATGTCGGGGTCGTCACGGCCGATGACCGCCGCCTCGGCGACGCCGTCGACCTGGACGATGGCGTGCTCGATCTCGGCGGTGCTGAACCGCCGACCGGCGACGTTGAGCACGTCGTCGACCCGCCCGAGCACGGTGACGTAGCCGTCTTCGTCGACGACCGCCTCGTCGCCGACGCGGTAGCGCCAGCGCTCGGGGGCGTCCGCCACCGCGCCCCAGTCGCTGGCGGTCGCGAGCTCGCGGGCCATCGCTGGCCAGGGTCGGTCGACCGAGAGCCAGCCGCGCTCGCCGGGCGCACAGACGGCGTCCGCGCCGTCGCGGACGGTCGCTTCGATGCCGGCCAGCGGCCGACCGACCGACCCGGGCCTCATCGATTCGACGCCAGGCAGGGTCGTCAGCAGCACCGCGCCCGTCTCGGTCTGCCACCAGGTGTCGACCACCGGACAGTCGCCGCCCCCGACGTGCTCGTGGTACCAGTGCCACGTCTCCGCGTCCAGCGGCTCGCCGACGCTCCCGAGCAGGCGCAGGCTGGACCGGTCGTGGGCCTCGGGGTACGCCGTGCCCCACTTCATGAACGAGCGGACGACCGTCGGCGCGGTGTAGAGGACGTTCACGTCGTTCGCCGCGACGATCTCCCACGGGCGGTCCCGGTCGGCGGCGTCCGGGCTCCCCTCGCTCAGGACCGTCGTCGCGCCGAGCGAGAGCGGGCCGTAGACGACGTAGGAGTGTCCCGTGATCCAGCCGAGGTCGGCGGTCCCCCAGATGGTCGTCTCGGAGTCGACGTCGAGGACGCGCTCGGTCGTCCAGGCCACCTGTGCGAGGTAGCCGCCCGTGGTGTGGGTGACGGCCTTCGGCTCGCCCGTCGTGCCCGATGTGTACATCCGGAAGAGCGGGTCGGACGCTCCGCGTGGCACCGGCTCGACGGTCGTGCCCTCGTGTGCGGCCAGGAGGTCGTCGTAGCGGGCACCGTCCTCGGTGTGGCTGCTCCCGGCCGCGAGCCGGTCGACGACGACCGTCGCGTCGAGGTCGTACGGGAGCGCCATCCGCGCGTTGTCGGCGCGGCGGCGCTGGTTCACCGCCTCGCCGCGGCGGTAGTAGCCGTCGCAGGTGACGAGGTAGCGCGAGCCCGCACGCTCCATCCGAGTGGCGAGTGCGTCCGCCGAGAAGCCGGCGAAGACGACGTTGTGGACCGCCCCGATGCGGGCGCAGGCGAGCATCACCGCGACCGCCGCCGGCATCGAGGGGAGGTACGTCGTCACCACGTCGTCCTCGCCGACGCCGAGGTCGCACAGCCCGGCGGCGACGGCGTTCACCTCGTCGAACAGCTCGCGGTACGTGTACGTGACGCGCTCGTCGAGGTGGCCCTCCCAGACGAGCGCGACGTCGTCGCCCCGCTCGTCGAGATGCCGGTCGAGACAGTTCACGCAGGCGTTCAGTTCACCGCCCACGAACCAGCGGAACGGCGGGCCGCCGTCCCCCGAGTCGAGGACCGTGTCGTACCCGCGGTGCCAGTCGAGCCGGTCAGCCGCCGCGGCCCAGCAGTCCGGCCACGGCGCGTCGAACGACGCCGCCTCGGCCGCCGCCACGTTCGCCTGCGTGACGAACCCCGTCGGTGGGTCGACCACGTCGCCCGCCTGCGGTCCGTCCGGCGCAGTCATCGGTTGGACATACGGGTTCGGCCGCATAAGGCTTCGGCCCCACGGAGTGCCGGCCGACGCGCTGACGCCTAATAACCCCTTGCAGCCACCCCACCCCTACCCATGTTATATGGCAACAGACTCCGTGTATTAAGTATCATTAGGGTAAAGCAGTCGGTCGAGTACGGTTAACGATGGTAATCAAAACAGTTTCACGCACACAGTGTAAACCAGATGCGGGGCAGATTGCACCCGCGACGCCATCGTCCGTCGCCGGCCGCTGCTGAAGGCGGCCGGGCGGGGACCGGACTCGCGCTCACGGCGGGCTGCCTCGACAGCTTCGCCGGGAGCGGTGGTGGCGGACGCGAGGAGCTCGACGGGCTCGAACGCATCCGCGACGACGAGTCCGTCCGCGAGGTGTACCTCGGAACGTGAGCCGATCCGATCGACCCTGCACGCTCAGTTAACAATCGTAACTTTCTGGAACAGGTTCTTTACGATGGAATACGTGGGTGGGGTATGTCGTTCCAGCTATCCGACGAACAGCGGGCCATCCGCGACGCGGTCCGCGAGTTCGGCGCAAACGAGATCAGACCCGTCGCCCGTGAACACGACGAGGCGAAGCAGTACCCACACGACCTCGTCCAAGAGGCCGCCGAGTACGACCTCGTCGCGCCGACCATCGACCCCGAGTACGGCGGGGCCGGGATGGACCTGCTCGAGAGCGTCGTCGTCACCGAGGAGCTCTGGCGGGCCGACCCCGGCATCGGGAGCGCCATCGGCTCCCGGGGCTTCGGCTCGACGATGATACAGGAGTTCGGCGACGACTGGATGAAGGCGGAGTGGCTCCCCCGGGTCGCGAGCGGCGAGTCGGCGACCTGCTCGTGCATCTCCGAGCCCGCCCACGGCTCGAACGTCGCCGGTATCGAGACGCGCGCCGAACGCGACGGCGACGAGTGGGCCCTGAACGGCACCAAGATGTGGATTACCAACGGGACCGTCGCCGACGTGGCCGTCGTCATGGCCAAGACCGACCCCGACGCGGGTCACCGTGGCATCACCGCGTTCCTCGTCCCGACCGACCTGGACGGGTTCGAGACGACGAAGATAGACAACAAGCTCGGCATCCGCGCCTCCGACCTCGCCGAGATCGTGCTGGACGACGTGCGGGTGCCGGCCGAGAACGTCATCGGCGAGGTCGGCAAGGGGTTCTACCAGCTCATGGCCTTCTTCGCCGACGGCCGGACGAACGTCGCCGCACAGGCCATCGGCACCGCACAGGCCGCCCTCGACGCCGCCGTCGACTACGCCGCCGAGCGCGAGCAGGGCGGCCAGCGCATCGGGGAGTACCAGGCCATCAGACACAAGCTGAGCGAGATGGCGACGAACGTTGAGGCCGCCCGGTCGCTCGCCTACCGCGCCGCGACCCACGTCGAGGACGGGGACGACGACGTGGCCGCGAAGTTCGCCAGCATGGCGAAGCTGTTCGCCAGCGAGCACGCCGTCGACGTGGCCGACGAAGCGATCCAGGTCCACGGCGGCGCGGGCTTCGTCACCGACCACCCCGTCGAGCGGTTCTACCGCGACGCCCGCATCACCAAGATCTACGAGGGGACCAGCGAGATACAGAAGAACATCATCGCCGACCGGCTGCTGTAGCTCACTCGCTCAGCTCGGAGTGTGGCGCGGGCAACAGCACGTCGGTTTCCGGCTGTGCGGCGCGCCACTGGCCCCAGGTCGAAAGCGTCGAGGGACGGATGGTCAGCCGGGTCCCGGTGTGTGGGCCGCAGATGGCCGTCGCGAGCAACTGGCTCCAGTAGCTCTCGGTGGCGGTGTCGTACAGCACGAGGTTGGCGGTGTTCCGGACCGACTCGTTCTCGTCGGGCACCCCGCGGCTCCCCGCGACGAACACGTCGCCGCCCCGCTCCGCGGACCGCGAGTGGATCTCCGGCGGGACCCAGAGCTGGCCGGAGGCGTCGAACGTCAGGGCCTCGCCGTCGACGACCCGGGAGGCGACCATCCCGCTCCGACAGAGCGGGCAGTAGGTGACGAGGAGCGGCCCGCCGAACTCGTCGTTGACGACCTCGTGTCGCCAGAAGGCGTCGATGGGGTACGCCCGGGCCGCGCCGTCGGCGACGACGCCGATGACCGCGCGCTCCTCGCCGAGTGTCGGCTCGCCGTAGACGAACTCGTTGTCCGGGTCGACCGCGCTCCAGTCCGACGCGAACGCCGGCTCGACGATGCCGCGGATGCCCTCGACGACGGGGGCGCTACAGATGCTCGCGGGGTTGCCGTTCGCCGCGAGCGAACTCGGGTCGACGGCCGTCGTCGGGCGGCTCGTCGGCGACCCATCGCCGTCGCTCCCGTCGAACCGCGCGGTACAGCCAGCGAGCGCACCGACACCCGCAGCAGCGGTCACGGCGAGGAGCCGCCGTCGGCTGGTCGTCCCCGTCACGCTGGAGGCGTAGGTACGACGGCGGCATAACCCCCCTGCGGTCGTGCGACACGGTCTCACGACCGGCGCAAGGCTATTGACGGGTGCTCCGTCTACTGTGGCGTATGCACCCATCTCGTCGGTCTCTCCTCCGCGCCGGCGGCCTCGGGCTGGCGACCGGGCTGGCCGGCTGCCTCGACTCGTTCCGTCCCGGCGGCGGGACGAGCGACGACCTCGCCCTGGCGTCGGTGGACGTCGGCGGCTCCCCCGGCGGCGAGGTCGTCGTCCAGCCAGCGGGCAGCACCGTCGTGCTCGACTTCTTCGCGACGTGGTGCCAGCCGTGCAAGCCCCAGATGGCCGAGCTCGGCGCGGTCCGCGAGCAGTTCCCCGACCTCGCGATGCGCTCCGTCACGACCGAGTCTGACCGCGACGCCGTCCGGGCGTTCTGGCGCGAGTACGACGGGAACTGGCCCGTGCTGCTCGACCCCGAGCTGCAGGCGTCGAGCACCTACGACCCGCGTGGGTTCCCCACGCTGTTCGTGTTCGACGCCGACGGCGAGCAGGTGTGGAGCCACACCGGCCTCGCCCGCTCGCAGGACATCGTCGCCGCCGTCGAGCGTGCCCGGTCGTGATCGGGGGCTCGCAGCTCTCCTTCGCGTTCAGCGCCGGGGTGTTCACCTTCCTCGCACCCTGCGCGTACCCGTTGCTGCCCGGCTACGTCGCGTACTTCCTCGGCGAGGGCGACGGGCAGTCGACCACGCCGCCGCTCGTGACCCGCCTGCGCCGGGCCGTCGTCGTCGCGAGCGTCACCAGCCTCGGCTTCTTCCTCGTGTACGCCGTCCTCGCCGGTGTCGCCGGCGCCCTCGGCGCGAAGGCCCTCTCGAACGTGAGCACGCTCGAACTCGTCGTCGGTGTGTTGCTCATCGGCCTCGGGCTGGGGATGGCCAGCGGCCGGTTCCAGCCGTCGATGCACCTCCCGCTGCCCGAGCGTCGCCGCTCCGTCGGCGGCTTCTTCGCCTTCGGGGTCGTCTACGCCGCGGCCGCGGCCGGCTGTACCGCGCCGCTGTTCGTCGCCATCGCGGGCGTCGCGCTGAACGCGAGCCCCACCGGCGCGGTGCTCCTCTTCGGCGCGTACGCGACCGGCATGAGCCTGCTGATGCTCGCGGTGACGCTGCTCGCCGCGCTGGGGCGAGCCGCCATCCTCCAGCGGCTCTCCGCCTCGACGGGCCGGGTCACCCGCGTCGCGGGCGTCGTCCTCGTCGTCGCCGGAGTCGTCCAGCTCTACTACTACCTCGTCGTGTTCGACGGGCTAGCGACGCTCGGGCTGTAGGTCAGGGGTCCCCCGCCTGCGGCGCGGACGACGCCGGGTCGGCCGTCGTCCCCGGCCCCGCACCGCGTCTCGCCGTCGGGCCCCCGAGCACTGCCGCGCCTATACGTTTACTTTTTTATATAGATATCTTCTCAATATATTGGTAGTCGTGAATCTCTGCCAGCCGTTCGGTCGACCGGTCGCGGTTCAGCACCAGAACCACCACATATCCCCCCAATACACCGTTCTATGGGGTTTTCTCCATCGACACTTCGTTGTCACGCCGCGTCCAGCTGGGAAAGCTGGTCCTGTGTTCGAAGCTCCCCTTAAGCTACGCAGCAACCTTCTCCAGCCTTTTTCTACCGTCTTTCACCAGCCAGGCGCACTGGAGGAACTGGAGCAAGTAAATAGGTTCGAAATATGAAACTAATCTATTACGGTGATTTTTCTATCAAGTCATGACGGTAGGTGGTTGCGCACGGTGCAGTGGCTGGTCGGTCGGGACCAGCAATCCCAGCGAGCGCGTCGTCGGGCAACGACGCGCCGCGGGAGACGGCGGACACGGAATGGGTCAGACGGGTAGAGCGACGCAACCGGCGGTCCACGTGGTGGCAGATGGACACGCGATCGCGTCGCGATGCGTCGGAACGTCGCGGTCGCTGCACGTGCTACTGGCGTCGCGACGTCCCGTTCGTTACGATGCGAGCAGTTCGTATAAATCTGGCGAACCCGCAGCCGCGGTCACCGTGCACGGACCGCGGCCGTCTCGTCGTCCACGGTGCCGTCGCTGGTCTTCAGCGACTCCCCCGTCGTGATGTCGAACAGGTGGCAGTCCGCCTCGTCGAAGGTGAACCCAACCGTCTCGTTCCGGTCGTAGGTCCGGCCACTCGGTGCCGTCGCTGTCAGCTGTCGGTCGCCGCAGTTCAGCGTGACGTGAGAGAGATCGCCGAGCGGTTCGACGAGGTGGACCGACGCCTCGACGACGTTCTCACCCGCCGGGTCGTCGACGATGCGGATGTCCTCCGGGCGGACGCCGAGGGAGACCTTCGGCCGGTCCCCGATGGCTTCGGTGGTCTCCGCGGAGACGCGGTACTGGAACTGGTCGTGGACGAGCAGTTCGCCTTCGACGACGACGTCCAGGAAGTTCATCGACGGCGCACCGATGAACCCGGCGACGAAGCGGTTCGCCGGACGGTGATAGCACTCCAGCGGGGTGCCGACCTGCTGGAGCTCGCCGTCGTCGAGGATGGCGATGCGGTCGCCCATCGTCATCGCCTCCGTCTGGTCGTGGGTGACGTAGACGGTCGTCACGCCGAGGTCGTCCTGGAGTGCTTTCAGCTCGGTGCGCATCTGCGTGCGCAGCTTCGCGTCGAGGTTCGACAGCGGCTCGTCCATCAGGAACACCTCGGGGTCGCGCACGATGGCTCGGCCCAGCGCGACCCGCTGTTGCTGCCCCCCGGAGAGTTCGCGCGGGTGGTCGTCGAGCAGGTCCTCGATCCCCATCGTCTCGGCGACGTCCTCGACCTTCCGGTTCCGCTCGTCGGCGTCGAGGCCGGTCGTCATCTTGAGGCCGAAGCCGATGTTCTCGCGGGTGGTCATGTGCGGGTAGAGCGCGTAGTTCTGGAACACCATCGCGATGTCGCGTTCGCGGGGCTCCAGGTCGGCGACGGAGTCGCCGCCGATGCGGATGTCCCCCTCGGTCACGGACTCCAGCCCGGCGATCATGCGCAGCGTGGTGGACTTCCCGCAGCCGGAGGGGCCGACGAGGACGAGGAACTCGCCGTCCTCGAGCGTCAGGTCTACGTCGTCGACCGCGAGCACGCCGCCGCTCTCCCCCGGATAGGTCTTACTAAGGCTAGCCAGCTCTAACTGTGCCATGGCGTACCGTGTCGATTCAGGTCGCGCCTATTTAATCCTTTATGTGACCGCAGAACTCCCCGGGCTGCACCGAGGCGAATCTTCTTATACCCCGACAGAATTACTACGAGGTACCCGACTGCCTCGGCCACCAGCGTGCCGAGTGTGCTCAACCATGTCAGACCAACGCCACAGGAGCCACGCCGGCTCCGTCTACGATGAGTTGAACGTCCCCACCGTCGTGAACGCCGCCGGAACGAAGACCCGTATCGGCGGGAGCCGCATCCGTACGGAAGCACTCGACGCGATGGGCGACGCGGCCGAGGAGTTCGTCGAGCTGGCGGACCTCCAGGCGGCCGCCTCCGACCGTATCGCGACCGTCACCGGCGCGGAGGCGGGCTACGTGACCAGCGGGGCCGCGGCCGGGCTCTGTCTCTCCGCCGCGGCCGCCATCGCCGGGTACGACGTCTCCGTGATGGACCGACTGCCCGACACCGACGGGGTCCCCAGCGACATCGTGATGCCCCGAACCCACCGGACGGGCTACGACCACGCCTTCCGGACCGCGGGCGCGGACATCGTCGACGTCGGGACGAACGACCACCACCTCGGTACCGGCTCGACCAACGTCGAGCCCTGGGAGCTCGCGGCGGCCATCGACGAGGACACCGCCGCGGTCGGCTACGTCCAGAAGTCCTACACCCAGCCCCCGCTGCCCGTCGTCGCCGAGGTCGCCCACGAGCACGACGTGCCGGTCATCGTCGACGCCGCCGCCGAGGTCCCCCCCGTCTCGAACAGCTCCCGGTTCGTCGAGCAGGGGGCGGACATGGTGGTCTTCAGCGGCGGCAAGGGCATCCGCGGCCCGCAGACCACGGGCATCGTCGCGGGCAAGCGGGAGTACGTCGAGTCGATCGCCCTCCAGCACCTCGACATGCACGTCGCCGCCGACGCCTGGAACCCGCCCGAGCGGCTTGTCGACCCCGACAACGTCGAGGGTGTCCCCCGCCAGGGCATCGGCCGCCCCATGAAGGTCGGCAAGGAGGAACTCGTCGGCCTGCTCTACGCCCTCGACGCGTTCGTCGAGGAGGGCGAGTCCCGCGTCCCGGAGTGGCAGCGACGCGCGGACAGCATCGCCGACGGCCTCGCCGCCGCCGGCGTCCCCACCCAGGTCACGCCCGGAAACGAGACCAGCGTGGCCCCCGAGGTCGTCGTCGCCGTCGACGAGGCCGGGACCACGGCGACCGAGCTGGTGACCGACCTCCGGGCCGAGCGCCCCCGCGTCTACGTCGGTGCGGACCGCCTCGACGCCGGCGAGGTCGTCGTCAATCCGATGTGCCTCACCGACGACGAGGCCGACTACGTCGTCGAGCGCATCGTCGCGAACGTCCCCACCTGAGCACCCTGCGTCCCGAGCTGACGCGGCCCTCCCTCTCCCACACGCGTTCCGCCTATTCCTACCGCGAGTGCCGCCGCGAGGGGAACCTATTTGTGCGTCATCGTCGCATCGTGGAACGATGCATCTGTTAGCGATAGTCGCACATCCAGACGACGCTGCGATATTCTGTGGCGGAACGCTCGCCAAGCACGCCGACCGGGGTGACCGGGTCACGGTCGCCCACATGACACGGGGAGAGTACGGTGGCCTCGGCTCCCAGTCGGAGGCGGCGGTGGCAGAGACCCGCGAGGCGGAGGCCCGCGCCGCCGGCGAGGTCCTCGGCGTCGACGACGTGACGTTCCTCGACTTCGAGGACGGCCGCGTCACCGACTCGCTCGCGAACCGCCTCCTGCTAGTAGACGTCCTGCGCGAGCACGACCCGGACCTCGTGCTGACGCACTTCCGCGACGACATGCACCCCGACCACCGCGCGACCGCCGGGCTGGTCACCGACGCCTACTACATGGCGTCGCTCCCGCTGTGCGAGACGGACCACCCGCCGTGTGACCCGGACAACGTGTACCACTTCGGGAAACCGACCTCCTCGTTCGAGCCCGAGACGTTCGTCGACGTCTCCGACCACCTCGACCGGAAGCTCGACGCGCTCGAACGCCACGAGTCACAGGTCGAGTTCCTCGTCGAGCACGGCGGCATCGACGCCGAGTTCGACAACCTCGCCGAGAGCCTCCGCGCAGAGGGGCTCGTTCTCGGCAAGCAGGCCGGCTGCACCGCCGCGGAGGGGTTCGTCCCGCTCCACGAGACCGCCCGCGACTACCTCGACTGACAGCCATGCGCGAACTCACCACCGACGACGCACCCGAGAGCATCGGCCCCTTCTCGCAGGGAATCGAGTCCGACGGCCGCATCTACGTCTCCGGCCAGGGTCCCATCGACCCCGACACCGGCGACGTCGTCAGCGAGGACGTGCGCGAGCAGACCCGCCGCACGCTCGACAACCTCGCCGCAGTCCTCAGCGCGGGCGGCGCGAGCCTCGACGACGTCGTGAAGGCGACCGTCTTCGTCAGCGACATGCGCTACTACGACGCGGTCAACGAGGTGTACGGTGAGGCGATGTCGCCGCCATATCCCGCCCGCAGCGCCGTCGAGGTCGTCAAGCTCCCCGTGGACATCAAGGTCGAGATCGAGGTCGTCGCCGAGGCCTGACCCGGTCGCGACTCATTCTGGCAGCGACATCGGCAGTTCGCCGGTCGCCGTCGCCGCCCCGACCACGACCGCCGCGAGCGCGTCGACCGTCGCGGGGTCGTAGCCGTAGCCCGTGAGGTACGTCCCCGCATCGGGCAGCGCTGCGACGTCGTAGGGGTCTCGGAGCGAGACGACGACGAGGTCGACCGGCGCGTCGGCCAGCGCCGCGACGGCCGCCCGCTGTGCCTCGTCCGCCCGGGCGCGGTGCGTGGCGACGACGACCTGCGCGCCGGGGTCGAACGACGGGGTGTACTCGTCGCCCGTTACCGCGTGCGAGTACACCTCGACGCCCCTGTCCGCGAGCGCGGCGAAGAACGCCCGCGGGTCGTAGCGGTCGTCCTCGGCGTCGGACTCTCGGCCGCCGTCGAAGCCGACGACGTGGCACGGCACGGACGGGTCGAGCGGGAGCGTCCCGCCGCGGTCACGCACGACCGTGACGCCCGCGCGGGCGACCTCGCGTGCGACATCACGCGCCGCGCCGCCGGCGACCTCCCACGAGGGGGCCGCCTGCTCGTCGTCCGGCGTCACGCTCCCACCGGACGGCTCGCGCTCCATCGCGCCCCCGGCCGGCGCGTACCGGCGCTTGTGGCGACGGACGCGCTCGAACGCCTCGTCGACGCGCCCCTCGTCCAGCCGCCCCGACTCGACGGCTTCGACCACCGCGTCGATGGCCCCGCGCTGTGCGCCGGGCGAGTGCGAGACGAGCACGACGTCACAGCCGGCCTCGATGGCCCGGATGGCACCCTCCTCGACGCCGACGGTGCCAGCGATGGCGTTCATCTCCAGACAGTCGGAGACGACCAGCCCGTCGAAGCCGAACTCGTCGCGGAGCACGTCGGTCAGCAGCGTGCGCGAGAGCGTCGCGGGCAGCCCGTCGTCGCCGGTCACCGCCGGGAACGCGATGTGGGTCGTCATCAGCGCCTCGATGCCGGCGTCGACCGCCCGACGGAACGGCCGGAACTCGACCGCGTCGAGCCGCTCACGGTCGTGGTCGACGACCGGGAGCGAGCGGTGTGAGTCGGTGTCGGTGTCGCCGTGCCCGGGGAAGTGCTTCCCGCAGGCCGCGACACCCGCGTCCTGGAGCCCGTCCGCGAACGCCGCGCCGAGCGCGCCGACGCGGTCCGGGTCGTCCCCGAACGACCGTACGCCGATGACTGGGTTGTCCGGGTCGCTGTTCACGTCCAGCACGGGCGCGAGGTTCGTCGTGACGCCGACGGCGGCGAGCTCGCGGCCGACCGCACGGCCGGCGCGGCGAGCCAGGTCCGGGTCGTCGGCCGCCCCGAGCGCCATCTGGCTGGGAAGCTGGGTCCCCCAGTCGAACCGGGAGACGACGCCGCCCTCCTGGTCAGTCGCGACGAGCAGCGGGGCACCGGTGGCCTCCAGCGCGAGCGACTGCAGCTCGCGCGAGCAGTCCGCGAGCTGGTGCGGGCGCTCGACGTTGCGACTGAAGTAGATGACGCCGCCGAGGTGTCGGGACTCGATCAGGTCCTCGATGGCCGGTGTGGGACGGGGCCCGTCGAATCCTCCGACGAACAGCTGCCCGACCTTCACCTCGGTCGGGACCGACTGCACTGGACGCTCCATGACGGCAGGTCGCTCGACCATGTCGGTTCGACCGTCGGGGGCCGGCGTCTTAGTTCCTACTCCTTGACGCTGCCCGTGGTCAACCCCGCGACGATTGGCTTCTGGAACAGCACGAACAGCAGCAACAGCGGGACCGTCGCGACGGTCGAGGCGGCCATCATCTGCCCCCAGTACGTCTGGCTCTGGGTCTCGAACTGCTGGATGCCGATGGCGAAGGGCGTGACGTTCTCCGAGCCCAGCACCGACGCGAACAGCACCTCGTTGAACGCCATCAGGAACACGAACATCCCGGTGGCGGCGATGCCCGGCGCGGCCAGCGGCATCACCACGCGGAACAGCGCGCCGAGGCGCGTGCAGCCGTCGATGCGTGCGGCCTCCTCCAGGGCCTCCGGGATGGTGTCGAAGTACCCACGCAGCATCCAGATGGCGAAGGGGACCGTGAACGTCGAGTAGAGGAACACGAGGCCGTGGTAGGTGTCCTTCATCGGGAGCCCGACGTGTATCTGGACGTTGATGAACAGCAGGTACATCGGCAGCAGGATGAGCACGCCGGGGATCATCTGCGTGCCGAGGATGGAGAGCTCGAGCTTGCTCTTGCCCGGGAAGTCGTACCGTGAGAAGGCGTAGGCCGCCAGGCTCGCGACGAGCAGCGAGACGACCGTCGTCGCCGACGCGATGATGAGGCTGTTCGTGAAGTACTCCACGAGCGGGAACCGCGACCACATCTCCACGTAGTTCGACGGGTGGAACGTCCGCGGGACCAGCGAGGGGTTCTCCGTCATCACCGCGCTCCGCGGTTTGAAGCTGTTCATCACCATCATCCAGATGGGGAACAACGCGAACACGAGTATCAGCCCGAGCGCGAACCGCGAGACGGCCGTGACCAGCAGCTCCCGGCCCGCCTTCGTCAGGCGCAGCTCCGACGGGACGCGACCCTCGGCGGCCTCGTCCGTCCCGGCCGACCCGAGCATCTCAGATGGCACCCCCGTCGAACTCGCCGCCGATGATGCGCCGGTAGTAGGCGTACGCGAGCACCATCGCGACGAGGAAGAGGACGGTGCTCATGGCCGCGCCGAGGCCGAACGACCAGTTCGAGAACGCGTAGTTGTAGATGAACAGCATGAGCACCTGGCCGGAGTCGCTCGGGTTCGAGCCCAGCAGGATGTACGGGACGGTGAAGTTGATGAACGACCAGACGGTCAGCAGGAGCACGATGACGACCGAGACGGGCTTGAGCTGTGGCAGCGTGATGTATCGGAACTTCTCCCAGCGCCCCGCGCCGTCGGTCTCGGCGGCCTCGTACAGCTGCTCCGGGATGGACTGGAGGCCGGCGTACAGCATGATGGTCGCCCACGGGAAGTTCTGCCACGTCCAGACGACGGTGATGGCGACGATGGACCGGGGACCGATGAGCCAGAAGAACGTCCCCTCGACGAGCCCTGCCGACCGGAGCAGGTGGTTGATGATACCCGTGTCCGAGCGGAACATCATCTGCCACGTCAGCACCGCCGGGACGGCGGGCGCGATCCAGGGGATGAGCACGAGCGTGCGGGCGATGAGATTCCCACGGAAGTCCTCGTTGAGCAGCAACGCGGTGCCGAGCCCGAGCGTGTAGATGCCGACCACCGAGCCCGCGGTGAAGATGACGGTCTGCTTCAGCGAGCTCCAGAACTCCGCGCCGACGATGGTCGACGGGTCGAAAATCTTCGCGTAGTTCTCCAGGCCCACGACGGGCGCGGTCCACCACTTCGAGATGAACTGGGCGTCGAGCTCGACGAAGCTGATGTAGAACCCCCACCCGATGGGCAGGAAGTGGATGATCGCCATCATCAGGAACGCCGGGAGCAACAGCTTGTACGCGAATCTGGTGTCCGCGTCGAGCGACGGCCGCAGCCGGCTTGCCCACTCGGGGGTCCGGCCGGCGACGCCGCTTCTGACGGCTTCGAGCATGTGACACGAGTTCTCACTGCCCGTATATATCGTTTTCTACAGCGACACCGCCGAAATAATCGCCCGACGCGTCGCTGTTCGGCCCCCGACGGGCCGTCCGTCGATACGCCGCGTCAGTTCTCGTCGAGGACGCTGTTGGCCTGCTCCGCCGCGGTCTCCAGCGCGTCCCTGGTGTCGCCCTCGCTCCAGCCCCCGCTGACGGCGCTGGTGAGCACGTCGGTCACGGCGTTCTTCATGATACCCTCGACCTGGCCCCAGCCGAGCACCTGCGGGAACGTCTGTGCGACCGGCAGGACCTCGTCGGCGAACGTCTGGTAGAGCTCCCCGGCGAACTGCTCCTGCTCGAAGCCGTCCTCGATAGTCGGCAGGAAGCCGGTGTTCGCGGCGATCTCGGCGTTGACCGACGGACGCATCAGGTACTCGAGCCACTGCGCGGCCTCGTCCTCGTGGTTCGTCCACGGGTGGATGCCGACGAGGTTGACGCCGTAGAACGTCGCCGAACTCCCGCCGGGGCCGACCGGCGGCTTCGCCACCGACATCGACTCGCGGGTCGCGTCGCTCTCGGCCACGACGCGGTCGACCGTGTTGAGCGCGCTCCAGGTACTCGCGATGCGGCCGTTTATGAACGCACTGTCGCGTGCCGGGCCGTCCCACTCGGCGGACGACTCGGGGGCGACGCCGTGGGTCGTCGCGAGGTCCTTGTAGAAGTTCAGGGCCTCGACGGCACGGTCGCTGTCGAACTGCGCGGTCGAGTTGTCCTCGGAGAGGAGCGAGCCGCCCGCCTGCCAGACGAGCATCGCGTAGTACTGGGTCACCGCCCAGTTGTTCGCGCCGGGCAGCCCGAACAGGTTCTTCTCCGGGTGCGCATCCGAGAACTGCTCGCCCTGCTCGACGAGCTCGTCCCATGTACCGGGCGCGTCGGAGATGCCGGCCTCCTCGAGCATGTTTCCGTGCATCAGGTGCCCACGCGGCCCCCAGAACCACGGGAAGCCGGCGGTGACGCCGTCGTACTCCGCGATTCCGGTCGGCTGGTCGAACACCCCGTCGAGCGAGATGTCGAGCTCGTCGAGGTCGAGCCACGCGTCGGACTGGATCTGCTGGGGCATCCACGTCGAGGCGATCTCCTCGACGTCGGGGCCGTCGCGACTCGTGATGCTGTTGAGCTGCTTCTGCTTGGCGTTGCCCCAGCCCATTGTCTCGAGTTCGACCGCGATACCGGTCTCCTCCTCGAACTTCGCCGCATGCTTCTCGTAGAACGATTCGACTCCGTCCGTCGCGAAGTGACGCGCCTGCAGGGTGACGCCGCCGCTTCCCGAGCTGGTCAGCTGTCCCAGACAGCCAGCCACGCTCAGTGAAGCGGTCGTCCCAGCCCCCGCGAGCAGCGTCCTCCGGGATACCGAAGGTGTACTATCGTCTCGCATAGCCGTTAGCACAATTGCAAACGGAGTATAAATAAGTACCCCTCACGGTAACGACTAGCAACCGGGGCACAGGAGCGTGTGACCGACACCACGCCCGTTTATGACCGCGTAGCCGGAACACGTCGCCATGGAAATCACGGGCTACGAACTCTACGAAGTGCCGCCACGCTGGCTGTTCCTGAAGCTGGAGACGGACGAGGGCATCGCGGGCTGGGGGGAGCCAATCGTCGAGGGCCGGGCGAAGACAGTCAGGACCGCTGTCACGGAGATGCTCGACAGCTACCTCGTCGGCCGTGACCCACGGCGCATCGAGGACCACTGGCAGGCGCTCTACCGCGGCGGGTTCTACCGGGGAGGCCCCATCCTGATGAGCGCTATCGCGGGCATCGACCAGGCGCTCTGGGACATCAAGGGTCGGTACTACGACGCCCCCGTCTACGAACTGCTCGGCGGGAAGAGCCGCGAGCGCATCCGCGTCTACCAGTGGGTCGGCGGCGACCGCCCCTCGGACGTCATCGAGGAGGCCGAACGGCTCGTCGACTCGGGGTACACGGCGCTGAAGATGGACGCCACGAACCAGACGCGCCACATCGAATCCCCGGCGGTCATCGACGAGACGGTCGACCGCATCCGGCAGGTGCGCGAGGCGCTCGACGATACGGTCGACATCGGCGTCGACTTCCGCGGCCGCGTCTCGAAGTCGATGGCGAAGACGCTCACCGACAGGCTGGCCGACCTCGACCTGCTCTTCATCGAGGAGCCGGTGCTCCCCGAGCACAGCGAGCACCTGCCCGACATCGCGGCGCAGTCGCGGACCCCGCTCGCGACCGGAGAGCGACTCTACTCCCGCTGGGACTTCAAGGAGCTGTTCCGGGGCGGCGGCGTCGACCTCATCCAGCCCGTCGTCTCCCACGCCGGCGGCATCTCGGAGCTGGTGAAGCTTGCGAACATGGCCGAGGCCCACAACGTCGCCATCGCACCGAACTGCCCGCTCGGCCCCATCGCGCTGGCGGCCTCGCTCCAGGTCGACACGGTCGTCCCGAACCTCGTCGTGCAGGACCACGGCTTCGACGTCCACTCCGCGGAGCGTGGCCCGGCCTACGACTACCTCGCCGACACCTCGGTGTTCGACTTCGAGGAGGGCTACCTCGACACGCTGGACGAGCCGGGACTCGGCATCCGCATCGACGAGGAGACCGTCGCGGAGCGGTCCACGGTCAACGTCGAGTGGTACAACCCGACCTGGCGCAACGAGGACGGGAGCATCGCCGACTGGTAATTTCGTCACGCGAAATCCTTAACCGAGAACACGTCGACGTACCGGTATGACCGAGAGCGACCAACCGGCGACGCTCACCGCACCGCGGAAGACGTTCGCCGTGGTGGAGGCGATGGCCGACGCAGGGGGGACGGTCCGCGTCACCGCGCTCGCGGACGAGCTCGGCTATACGCGGAGCACGACGTACAAGCACCTCGCGACGCTGCGCGAACTCGGCTACGTCGTCAAGGAGGGCGTGGAGTACTCGCTGTCGTACCGCTTCGTCTCCGTCGGCGAGCGCGTCCGACAGGGCTCGGCGCTGTACCACGCGGCGAAGCCCCACGTCGACCAGCTCGCCGAGACGACCGACGAGACGGCCGGCATCGTCGTCAAACAGGGGTCGAGCGCGGTCGACCTCTACCAGTCCACGGACCACCCGTCCGAGGCCGTCCTCACCGCGCCGGAGCTGCACTGCAGCGCGCCCGGGAAGGCCATCCTCGCCCGGCTCGACGCGGCGGCCGTGGACGCCGTCGTCGAGGCTGACGGGCTGCCCGCGCGCACGGAGAACACGATTACCGACCGCGAGGCGCTCGACGCCGAGCTCGCAACCGCACGGGAGCGCGGCATCACCATCGAGCGGGGCGAGCAGCGTGAGGGCATCCACGGCGTCGCCGTCGCGTTCGAGACCGACGAGACCGTCGCCGCCGTCTACGTCGCCGGCCACGCCGACCGCCTCAGCAGCAAGCGACTCGAGGAGAACGTTTCCGGGATGGTGCTCGGGACGGTGCGTCGAATCGAGGAGTCCCTCTGAGACGGGCTACAGCGGCGCGAATTCGACGGCGGTCTTGATGGTCCCGTCATCGGTCGCGAACGCCGCCGCGGGCTCTTCGGCGGGGACGACCGTCGTCACGAGGTCGTCGACGAACCAGTCCGGAAACGCCGCGACGGAGTCGATGGCCGCCTCGAAGTGCGGGACGTGCGAGTTGACGCTGCCGACGAGCGCCTTGTTCTCCATGACCAGCTCGCGGTGGACGCGGCCGCCGTCGACCTCGAACGTCCAGTCCTCGGGCACACCCAGCAGCGCGCCGACGCCGTTCGGTGCGAGCGCCCGGACTGTCTCGAAGGCGTGTTTCGCGTGACCGGTCGCCTCGACCACCAGGTCGGCTGGCTCGTGGACCGCCGGGACGTCCGGAACCGGGGTCTCCCGCGAGTCGACGTACGTCGCCCCGAGCCCCTCGATGACGTCGATTGTCGGGTCCGGCCGGTCGCGCCGACCGAGGCAGTACAGTCGGTCGAAGCTGTCTGCGACGAGCGCCAGCGTCAGCAGCCCGAGGGGCCCGTTGCCGAGCACGAGCGCCGACTCCGGCCGCCAGTCGAACGCCGAGCGCGCCGAGAACGCGTGGTCGAGCGCCTTCTCCGCGTTGCTCGTCGGCTCGACCAGGAAGCCGTGGGACGCGAGCGACTCGGGGATGGGGACGAGAAACTCGGCGGGGCTGGTGAAGTACTCCGCCATGTACCCGTGTGCGCCGACGATGCCGCGTTCGAGGTACCGGCCGTCCGGGGCCATGTCGGGCTCGCCGCGCTCGAAGTACTCGTTCGTCCCCTCAGGTGGCCGACGGACGGTCGGGACGACGACGTCGCCGACCTCGAACCCGGTCCCGTTCGGGTCGACGACGGTCCCGACGGCCTCGTGGCCGAGTATCTGGTAGTCGTCGCCCGCGGGGAAGCCGCCGTGGTTGCCCGCGATGACCTCGTGGTCGGTGCCGTCGACGCCGACGCGGTGCGTCTCGACGAGGACCTCTCCCGGGCCCGGCTTGGGCTTCGGGACTTCCACGACGCGGGGCGTCTCCTCCCCGCGGTGGACGGCTACCGCGCGCATCTTCCCCCGGCGGTCGGTCTGCTGGGGTGGTCGTCTCGCTGCGATACGTCGTCTGCTCGGTGGCCCGCACCGGGGCGTGTCCGGCACACGTCGCTGGTGCTGGGCCGTGGTCGTCCGGTCGCCATTATGACGTTCGTCGTGGAGTCGAGACAAATAAGTTCGGGTCGGTCGGCGGACGGAAGGAACCGCCACTCGGGCGAGGGTATCCGCCGCCGATGCCGCTGCGCTCGTGCCGACGACCGACGCGGCGAGTGCCGGTGCGTTCCCGAGGCAGGTCCTGCGCTTCCGTGTCGTGGGTGCCTGCTGCGAGACCGTCCACGCCAGGACGGCTGCACACAGGCTGCATGCATATCGCCTCACACGTCAAATAATTGTACGCGGTGCGTGACGGCACGCGAACCGGCGGGCTCGGCCAGGCCCGCGCTCCGGTCAGTTCCCGACGCGGTTGTACAGCTCGATGGCGTCGACCACGTCGTCGTTCAGGTCCATGTCGGTCTCCAGTTCGACGTGGGCCGTGTCGGCAATCATGTCGACGACCTGCTGGCGCTGCTCGGCCGTGTCGAACTTCTGGTGCAGCGGTTCGCCCACGCTGATCTCCAGCGACCAGTACTGGCCGGGGTAGGCCGTCCGCATGTTGTACGGCGAGTCGTGGTACGCCAGCCTGACGGCGTACGCCGACAGCGTCGAGTCGACGTCGGCGTACTCGTCGGGGACGTGCTCGTCGGGGAGCGTTATCTCGACGATGTCGCGCTGCGGGTGGCCGTAGCCGGGCTTCGGGCGCTGCTCGTTGTTGTACGCGCCGGCGGACATCGTCTTGCCGAAGTTCGCCGGACCGAGCCACCAGACGACCGCGCCGTCGAGGTGGTACGGCACCGGGCCGGTGTTCTCGAACAGGAGCACCTGGTACCAGAACCAGTCGCTGCCGTGGACCTCCGTGCTGACCTCCATCGGCGCGTTCGCGGTGAAGCTATCGCCACCCAGCGGCTCGCCGGTCGCCGGGTGCGTGTTCTCCTGCAGCGTCTCCAGCAGCGCGCTGTCGTAGTTGTCGAGGTACTCGAAGTCGTCCGACCACGCGGGGTCGTCCTGCGCCTGGAAGTAGACCCGGTCGCGCTCGGCGACCTCCTCGTCGTCCTCCCCGCGTGCGTCCGTGGGCCAGGGGTCCTGGACGAGCGCGGATGGGTCGTTGCTCGCGGCGACGGGGCCGGCCGTCTCGTCCCAGGCCGCGTCGCGCCCCGGCCCCTGGAACGTCGGGGCCTCCCGCTCGTCGGGCAGGAGCATCAGCCGCGGCAGCAGCTGGGCGACGGCGTGGTCCGGCAGGCCGGCGGCGCGGAACTCGCTGGCCCAGTCGAGCGCCTGGGTACCGAGCGAGCCGAACTGCAGCGAGCCGTCCTCGACGTTGTTCCGGATCGCGTCGAGGTCGACCGCGAAGTCGGCCGCCTTCTCGTCGTCCGGCCACGCGACCGCCGCCGTGGCGTGGCCCCCGTGGCCCCCGCCGCTGTCCACCTCGTCGGGCATGAAATCGAGGAAGACGTCCGGGATGTGCCGCTCCTGGTAGTTCGGCAGGAACTCGGCGATGGTCGTCTCGGGCGTGAGCTCGTCCGGCGGCTGGTCCTCGGGCTCGACGGTCAGCGTCGTCTCCGCGCTCGCGGTCGCACCGTCGGCACCGGTCACGGTCAGCGTGACGGCGTACTCGCCGGGGTCGTCGAAGGTGACGGCCGTCTCGACGCCCGTGACGGGCTCGCGGTCGCCGACGGCCCACTGGTAGGACGCCACGTCGCCGGTCGAGCCGGAGCCGTCGAGGGTCACGCTCTCGCCGACGGTGACGGTCGTCGCGCTCGCGTCGATGGCCGCCGCGAGCTCCTCGCCACCGCCGCCACCGCCGTCCTCGACCAGTTTCCAGGGCCCCCACTCGCTCGCACCGGGCTCGTCGCCCCGCGTCCACCACTTCGCCTCCCAGACGGACTCGTCGTGGGTGACCCGGTCCCCCTCGGTGTACGTCGCGTCCGGGCTCCAGGCCGGCGGCCCGTCGCCTCCACTGCCGCCGTCGACCGGTTCGATGCGGGTCCAGACGTTGGCCGCGATGGTGGGCTCGTCGCCCTTCGTCCACCACTCGGCCTCCCAGACGTACCCCTCGTACACGACGCGGTCGCCGCCCGTGTAGACCGTGTCGGCGTCCCACTCGGGGGGCGTGTCCGAGGCCGCCGAGGCCGCCGAGGCCGCCGCGCTCGCGCCGAGGAGCGAGGAGACCGACCGGAGGTACGTCCGCCGTCTCATGGCTTGGCCTCGTTGATGGTGTCGATGAGCGTCTCGTCGTAGTCCTGGGAGAGCTCCCAGAACATGACGCCACCGAGACCCTCGTCCTTCGCAAGCTGGACCTTCTCCTCGATGGAGGCGGGGTCGTCGTAACTGATGAAGACGCCCTCGTACTCGTTCCAGAGGTAGGGCACCTGGCCCTGCTCGTTCACCTGCTTCTCCCAGCCGTCGGCCCCCTCGTAGTTCGCGGCGAGGTCGCCGTAGTCGTACGCGCCGGTGTTGGCCTGGTCCGGGCCGAGGAGGTCGTTCCACGTTCCCGGCGGGATGACATCGTTCTGGTGCTCGGGGTCGCCCTGCTGCCAGTCCGGCAGCGAGAACGAGTCCCAGATACCGTCCTCGACGATGCAGCCGCGGCCGTAGAACGGCAGGCCCATCACGAGGCTGCCGGGGTCCTCGACGGGCTCGCCGTGGTCCTCCCACTCCATCCAGTCGACCCAGTATCCCTGGTTCTTCCATATCTCGAGGGTGGTCTCCAGGGTGTACTGCTGGGCGTCGCCGGAGGGCGGATAGTCGTCGGGGGTCCCGTAGATCGGCGCGTTCAGCCCGGCGGTCTCGTGCCAGACGCCGGTGAAGTCGTACGCCATCATGTAGATGTCGTCGACGACCTGCTCGACCTCGCGGTGGTTGATGAGCGCGGCGTTCCAGTCGGAGCCGCCGTTGGCGACCGAGAGGTAGTACGTGCGGTCGTCCTCGGCCTCGGCCTCGTCGAGTCGCTCGCGGACGGCCTCGAGCAGTTTCACGTGGTTCGCCGGCCCCTCCGAACTGCCGCACTCGCAGACGCCGCGGTTCGGGCCGGGGTGCTCCCAGTCGATGTCGATGCCGTCGAAGTCGTACTCGCGCATGAGCGCGACCGCGGTGTCGGCGAACTGCTGCCGGCCGCTCGGGTCGTCAGCGGCATCCTCGAAGCCGGGTGAGAGCGCCCAGCCGCCGATGGAGAGCTTGAGCCGCGTGTCCGCCGCCGGCCCCTGCTTCAGGTCGGCGAAGGACTGGAGCAGCGACTCGTGGTCGACCTCGCTGTCCGGGATGGTGACCGTGCCGTCGGGCTGCACGTCCAGGAACGCGTAGAGCACGTCTGTCACCTTGTCGAACGGGACGTCCTCGGGGTAGTAGCCGTAGTCCTCGTTGCCCTTCCAGCTCGGATAGTAGCCGACGACCTTGAACTCGTCACCGGCCGCGTTCTCGTCGACCGTCAGCGTGTCCGTCGCGGTGTCGCTCGCGCCGCTCCCGTCGGTGACGGTCAGCTCGACCGTGTACTCGCCCTCGTTCTCGTAGGCGTGGCTGACGACCTCGCCGGTCGCCGTCGCGTCGTCGCCGAACGCCCACTCGTAGGACGACACGTCGCCCTCGGAGCCGCTGGCGTCGAACTCGACTGCGGTGCCGGGTTCGACGTAGCGATCACCCACGGTGAACGACGCCGTCGGGCCGGCCGGTTCGTCGGGGTCCTCGACGGGCTCGACCTGGGTCCAGACGTTGGCCTCGACGGTCGGCTCGTCGCCCCTCGTCCACCACTCGGCCTCCCAGATGTAGCCCTCGTAGGTCACCCGGTCGCCGCCCGTGTACGTGGCCTCGGCGCTCCATGCCGGCGGCAGCTCGCCGCCGCCACCGCCGCCGTCGACGGGCCCGATCTTCGTCCACACGTTCGCGCTCTCGCTCGGCGTGGTGTCCTTCGTCCACCACTCGGCCTCCCAGATGTAGCCGTCGTAGACGACCCGGTCACCGCCCGTGTACACCGTCTCCGAGTCCCACTCGGGCGGCGTGTCCCCCGCCGATGCTGCCGCGCTCGCGCCGACGACCGACGCGACGAGTGCCGATACGTTCCGTAGGTAGCTGCGTCTGTCCTGTGTCATGGTCGGATTCCGGTCCACCGGAGTCGTGCGTGCGGTCGCGGCCGCCCCGCTACCGACGGCCGGTGCCGTCGACCCCACGCGTGCTCGTGGACGCTGGCCGAATCTTCCGGCCAGAAGATAATAAGTATTCTTCTACGAGTTAATCTAACTATATTTGTACTGAAAATAGAGATGCTGCTCGTCGGCCCCCACCCCATCGGTGGGACGGGGACGGGCGGTCAGTCACCGACGGCGGACGGCCTCACTGCGAGCCCTGGCAGTCGCCGAGCATCTCCCAGACCGGCGCGCTCGTCGCGGGTTCGGTGCCCCGGGTCCACCACTTGGCACGCCAGAGCGTGCCCTCGAAGACGACCTCGTCGCCGTCGGTGTAGACGGTCGTGCCGTCCCAGCTCGGGATGCCGGAGCAGTCGGTGCTGGGGTCGTCGTCCTCGACCATCTCCCAGACGTTCGCCTCGCTGCTAGGTTCGGTGCCCTGGGTCCACCACTGGGCCTCCCAGACCTTGCCGTCGTACGTGACACGGTCGCCCTGGGTGTAGACCGTCTCGGGGTCCCACGCGGGGTACTCGCCACCACCGTCGTCGGAGACGGTGACGGTCTCGGTAGCCGTCGCGGTGTTCCCGTCGTCGTCGGTGACGGTGAGTTCGACGGTGTACTCGCCTGCGGCCCCGTAGGCGTGGCTGGCCGTGACGCCGGTCGCGGTGGCCCCGTCGCCGAACGCCCACTCGTAGCTCGCGATGGTCCCGTCGTCGCTGCTGCCGGACGCGTCGACCGACACGGTCTCGTCGACGGCCGGGTCGGTCGGTGAGACGGTCAAGGAGGCGGTCGGGTCACCGCCGCCACCGTCGCCGACGATGTTCGCCGCGTCCACGCGACCGTCGCCCTGCTTCTCCTCGCCCAGGCCGACGTCGACCGCAGTGTCCTGGAGCTGGCTCCGCAGTTCCTCGGCGGAGAGCCCGGGGTTCGCGGAGAGGCCGAGCGCCGCGACGCCGCTGGTCGCCGGACACGCCATCGAGGTGCCGGAGAGACGCTCGTACGACCCGCCGGGGACGGTCGAGAGCACGTCGACCCCCGGTGCGACCACGTCGAGGTCGGGCCCGTACTGGCTGAAGCTCGCCAGGTTCTCGTTCTGGTCGAGCGCGCCGACCGCGACGCACTCGCTGTATTTCGCCGGGTAGGCGACGCCGCGCTGACCGCTGTTCCCGGCGGCACAGATGGGCAGGGTCCCGTTGCTCAGCGCGTAGGAGACGGCGTCCTTGAGCGTCTGGCTGTAGCCGCCGCCCCCGAGGCTCATGTTGATGATGTCGGCCCCCTGGTCGGCAGCCCACTGGATGCCGTCCGCGATGTCGCTGAGCGACCCGCCGCCGCCCCCGCCGAGCACGCGGACGGAGAGCAGCGTACAGTCGGACATGCCGGCGACGCCCGTGCCGTTGTCGGTCGTCGCGGCGGCGATGCCGGAGACGTGGGTGCCGTGGTTCTCGCTCGCCGCGTTCGGGGCCGGGTCGCCGTCGTCGTCGACGAAGTCGCACCCGTCCTCGCTGCCGAAGCGGGCCGAGAGGTCCGGGTGGGTGTAGTCGGTCCCCTGGTCGACGACCGCGATGGTGACGCCCTCGCTGCCGAGGGTGGTGTCCCACGCCGACGGGGCGTTCACCTGCTGTGGCGCGTACTGCTGCCCGTACTGCGGGTCGTCCGGCGTCAAGAACGCGTGGTACGTCGCGTTCTCCTCCACGTACGCGACGCCCGACTGCGCGCGGATGCCGGACGCGGTGCTCGACTCGCTGCTGGCCTCGGACCCCGGGACCCGCACCGCGAGGTAGCCGAGCGTCTCGTTTCGGTGGACGACGCTCGTGTCGGACGGGGTGGCCGACTCGACGGTCGACGCGGCCGCCGAGACGCTGGCCGTCGGCTCGACGCCGACGAGGAGTTCGTCCTCCTTCGGCCCTGGCTGCCGGCCCGGGGTCGCACCGGCGACGCCGCCGATTCCCGCGGCAGCCCCGAGGGCACCGAGTGTTCTGAGGAAGCTACGCCTGTCTCTGTCGTAGGGTTCGTCTTCGGACATGCTGGTAATTGCGAACTGTGGTTGCTTTCGGTGGTTGTTCAGACCGTATACGACCAGCGCCCCGGACATCGCCCGTTACGGGAGCGACGGACGGGAGCGGGCCGCGATGTCATGCAGCGGTGCCGGGGTCAGAGGTGGTCGAGGACCGTGTCGAGCAGCACCTCGTTCTTGTCGCCGGAGAACGTCCAGAACATCATCCCGCCGAAGTCGTTCTCGACGGCGTAGTCCGTCTTGATGCCGACTGATTCGGGGTTGTCGTAGCTGACGAGGACGTCGTTCGACTCGGAGTAGATCCAGGGGACCTTCGCGGTGTCGTCCCAGTAGTACTCGTACTCGCCGCTGGGTTCGAGGTTCTGGTCGATGTCCCAGAACTCCATGATGCCGTTGTCCTGGCCCCAGGTGCCGTCGGGCGAGCCCTCGAAGGACTGGTAGAGCCCGCCGTTGTCGCTGCTGGCGACGTTCCCGAAGCTGCGCCCGTAGAACGGCAGCCCGAGCGAGAGCTGGTTATTGTCGAAGGCGGTGTCGGCCCAGAACGACATCGACGCGTCGATGTTGAAGTCGTCCGCGCGCGGCGACGGGTCGTTCTCCTTGTAGTACAGCGGGGCCTGGTGGTTCGTGTTGTCGTCGAACGCCCCGTGATAGTCGTAGGTCATCACGTTCAGGAAGTCGAGCGCCTGGGCGTTCGCGGCGTGGTCTAGCCCCTCGTTCTTGTTGGGGTCGGCCGACAGCGCGGTCGTCAGGAGGTACTCCTGTCCGTCCTCGTCCTCCGCCTCGTCGAGCTTCTGGCGGACCGTCTGGAGGAGCTCCGTGTACCGCTGCTTGTCGCCATCGCGGACGATGTTGCCGGACTTGCCGCCGCCGCCGGGGTACTCCCAGTCGATGTCCAGTCCGTCGAAGTCGTGCTCGCGCATAATCTCGACGGCCGTGTTCGCGAAGCGCTCGCGGCTCTCCTGGGTCTGGGCGGCGTTCGAGAAGTACTTCGAGTCGTTCCAGCCGCCGATGGAGAACAGGAACTGCGTGTCGGGGTCGTCGACGATTTCGTCGAAGCCGGTGTGGTCGTGCCAGGACTCCGGTTCGAGCACGCGCATCGCCGCGTTCTCGCTGATGTAGTTCACCGCCCCGTCCTGCTCGACGGTGAGGAAGGCGTAGTTGACGTGGGTGACCTTGTCCAGCGGGATGTCGCCGGGATAGTACTCCCGGTCCCACTGCGACCACTGCATGTAGTAGCCGACGACACGGTCCTCGGTCGGGGTGCCACCGTCGGCGACGATAGTGTCGGTCGCCGTGTCGCTCGTCCCGCTATCGTTCGTCACGGTCAGCTCGACGGTGTACTCGCCCGCCGTTGCAAACGTGTGCGAGACAACCTCGCCGGTGGCGGTCCCGCCGTCGCCGAAGCTCCACTCGTAGCTGCTGATGCTGCCCTCGGAGCCGCTGGCGTCGAAGTCAACCTCGGTACCCGGGTCGACGACCGCCTCGCTCGCGGTGAACGACGCCGTCGGGCCGGCCGGTTCGTCGGGGTCCTCGACGGGCTCGACCTGGGTCCAGACGTTGGCCTCGACGGTCGGCTCGTCGCCCCTCGTCCACCACTCGGCCTCCCAGATGTAGCCCTCGTAGGTCACCCGGTCGCCGCCCGTGTACGTGGCCTCGGCGCTCCATGCCGGCGGCAGCTCGCCGCCGCCACCGCCGCCGTCGACGGGCCCGATCTTCGTCCACACGTTCGCGCTCTCGCTCGGGGTCGTCCCCCGGGTCCACCACTCGGCCTCCCAGATGTAGCCGTCGTAGACGACCCGGTCACCGCCCGTGTACACCGTCTCCGAGTCCCACTCGGGCGGCGTGTCCCCCGCCGATGCTGCCGCGCTCGCGCCGACGACCGACGCGACGAGTGCCGATACGTTCCGTAGGTAGCTGCGTCTGTCCTGTGTCATGGGTTGGATGACGAGGCCACACTCGTCGCTTCCGCGACCGTGCCGTAGTGTGCGACCTCGGCAGTAGTTTACGGTGGCTATATTAAAAATCTATTCTAGCAAACTATATAATTCACATACGTAAATACTGCAAATAATATACCTGTCGCTCTCGCGGCGGCGGTCCGGCGAGCACGGATCGCCAGCGACACCGGAGCTAGTGGTGATGTGGATTGGTATGCGTTCACAGCCGACAAAAGTCTATCGGCGCCGGACGTGGCCGATGTCGAGCCGCCGAATTTCGTCATAGTGACGATCGGGCCGCGAGTCCCACCCGACCCATCCGGACGCGAACCGACCGGAAAACGGGGTGAAACCCACGACGTGGGTGTCGTGGAACGCATCTCGCCGGCAGGAGCCAGCGCGGTCGGTTGCGAACGCCACCCACTCCGGAATTTCGTAATGCGAAATCAGTGCGCGGGTCGACCGCACCATCTCCGTCCTGGGACAACCCACAATCGCCCGACGGACCGGCCAGACAGCGCCTGGCGAGCACCGCTCCGGGGGCTCGTGACCGACGCGCATCGACGACTCCCCCCCGGACCGTTTCGTCACGTGAACAGGTCCATCGATGGAGTACTCCGGCCGAGCCCAGTCATAACAAGAGTACTGCTGTTATTCTCCGCGTATGCGGGTGCCCGACCACGAACGTTTATATCCACCACGTTCGACGTGCGGAACATGGATTCGGTAGAGACTGCAGACCATGCGGTGTTCTCGGTGTCGAACGTCGGCGGCATCGACGACGCGACAGTCGAGCTCGAACGGGGCGTAACAGTCCTGTCCGGGCGGAACGCAACGAACAGGACGTCGTTCCTCCAGAGCGTCATGGCCGCCGTCGGTAGCGACGACGCCAGCCTCAAGCGCGACGCCGACGAGGGACGCGTCGATCTCGAACTGGGTGACGAGACGTACACGCGGACGCTCCGACGCACCGCCGGTGGGACCGTCACCACCGATGGCGACCCATTCACCGACGACCCAGAACTGGCCGAACTCTTCGCGTTCCTCCTCGAGGACAACGAGGCCCGACGGGCGGTCGCGACGCGTGGCGACCTCCGCGAACTGCTCATGCGCCCCATCGACACGACCGCCATCGAGCAGGAGATCGCCGACCTCGAACGGGAGAAGGCGGACCTCGACGAGCGCCTCGACGAACTGGACTCGCTGAAGGGAGAGCTCCCGGAACTCGAGGCCGAACGGACCCGCATCGAGGACGCCATCGACGAGAAGCGGGCCGAGCTGGCCGAGGTCGAGGGGCTCATCGAGGACGCCGACGCGAGCGTCGAGGCCAGCCAACGCGAGAAACAGGCTCTCGAGTCGAAGCTCTCGGCGCTCTCCGAGACGCGCTCGGAACTCGAGTCTGTCCGCGGCGACATCGAGTCCCAGAAGCGCAGCATCGAGTCGCTCCGGGCGGAGCGGAGCGATGTGGAGAACGAACTCGCGGAACTGCCCGAGACGCCGATGGGTAACAGCGCCGACCTCGAACGCGAGATAGACCGACTCCGGACCCGAAAGAACGAGCTGAACGCCCAGCTCTCCGAGCTCATGAGCATCGTCGAGTTCAACGAGGAGCTGCTCGACGGGGACACGAGCCTGCCCGACGACGTGGGCGGGGACGACGAGGACGGCGCGCTGACGGACCAGCTCGTCGACGACACCGTGACCTGCTGGACCTGCGGGACGCGCGTCGAGGCCGACCAGGTGGCGGCCACCGTGGCGGAGCTCCGTTCCGTCAGGCAGGACCGGCTCGACGACCTCGCCGACGTCGAGGACGAGATAGAGACGCTCCGCGAGGAGCAACGCGAGCTCGAACGGGCGCAGTCCAGCCGCGAGTCGGCCGAGTCCCGCCTCCGACGGGTCGAGGACGAGCTCGACCGACGCCGCGACGCCCTCGACGACCTCCAGGCGCGACGCCGCGAGCTGACCGAGGACATCGAGGCACTCGAGGCCGAGGTCGACGAGCAGCAGACCCGCGAGCACGGCGAGGTGCTCGACCGCCACCGCGAGGCGAACCAGCTGGAGTTCGAGATCGATGGACTCGAGGACGACCTCGCGGACGTGGAGGCGGAGATCGAGCGTATCGAATCCCGGCTCGACCGTGAGGCGGACCTCCAGGGGGAACGCGACGCGGTCGCCGACCAGCTCACCGACCTCCGGACCCGCGTCGAGCGCATCGAGCGCGACGCCGTCGAGGCGTTCAACGAGCACATGGAGACGGTGCTGGGCGTCCTCGACTACGACAACGTCGAACGGGTCTGGATCGAACGACGGGAGACCGACGGCGGCCGCGGGGGCGACGTCGAGTCGACGTTCGAGCTCCACATCGTCCGGAGCACCGCGAGCGGCACCACCTACGAGGACACGGTCGACCACCTGAGTGAGAGCGAGCGCGAGGTGACGGGGCTCGTGTTCGCGCTCGCGGGCTACCTCGTCCACGAGGTGTACGAGTCAGTCCCGTTCATGCTGCTGGACTCGCTGGAGGCCATCGACGCGGAGCGACTGACCGACCTCGTCGCGCACTTCGCCGACTACGCCGACTTCCTCGTCGTCGCGCTGTTGCCCGAAGACGCCGCCGCCCTCGACGACGACTACCGCTACGTCACCGAGATATAGCTACGAATCGCAGTCGCACCCGCCCGTCTCCAGCACCTCCGTCGCCTCGAACTGCGAGCCGCAGTCCTCGCAGTAGACGGTCACGTCGACGAACAGCCGGTACTCCCCGAGCGTGAGCCGGTCCGCCCGCCGGCCTCGGTCGAGCCGCTCCTCCGTGACCGAGGCGAGCCGCCCACGCAGCCGCTCGATGCTCTCGACGTCCTTCGCGCGCTGCTCCTCGGCCGACCGCCCCTCGTAGCTCGCCCCCCGTGCCTGGACGTAGGTCCGGATAGACTGGTACGAGACGAACTCGCCGCGCAGTTCGTCCACGTCGATGCCCCGGTCTGCGAGCTCGACCTCGACCTCCGTCCGCACCCCCGCGCTCGCGTCGTCGTCGGTCAGCGCCTCGTGGTAGCGCTCGACCTGCGTCGGCCCAACGTCCGGAAGCTCGGCCGCCAGCAGCCGTCGGTTGAACGCGTCGGCGAGCTGTCGCAAGCTCTTCCGTTCGTCGTCCGGGCGCGTCCACTCCTCGACCAGCCAGTCCCCGTCGAGGTCGTGCTCGTCGATCAATCGCGCGACCTTGCCGCGCCGGCTCCCGTCACCTGCCATGTCCCCGGATTGTCGGGCTATCGGGAAGTAGCTTGCGAAACGTAACATCAGTACGGACGTTAGGTTTGGGGATGGTCGGCCGGGCAGAGCACGCGCAGGAGCTATCAAAATATTACATATGAGTTATATTTCTGTACTAGCTTTGATTATAAATTATTTCTTGTAGTATTCTATAACGTGGTTATTCTGAGAATAAATACTGTTTTGCTAATTATATAGTCTGAATACGGCCTCAATATTTAAAATCTAATTTTTTCTTGTGAATTTTATTATCTAGTTCGTGTCATATTATCTGCTTAATAACCATAAATTTCCTTATCTTAAAGACAGACAGTACTGTCGAGCACCGCCGGTAGCGTCACCGGCCCGTGGCACCCGTCGAAAGGTGAACTCTCCCTGTGGGCGGACCGGACGGCTTAAGTTTTAGGTCGACCTAAAACTGGCTATGTGTCCCCCGATTCCCGTACAGCAGACGACCCGCCTTCACCGGAATCGACCCGCCGAACACCCGAAACTGGAACTCGAGGTGAGGATCAGATGAGTGACCGCCCGGCCCGAACCTACCGTACCGCGGGGCGCGCGTACCTCGTGGTCGATACACAGGCGTGCATCGCCGACCGGCGGGCGTTCGCCCGGTCGCGGTGTCGAGCAGACGGCGCGCCGGCGCTCGACGGTGTCCTGTTCTGTGCGCTGGAGGAGCGATACGACCCGCCACGCGTCGTGCTGACCGCCTACGGACCCGACGGGACGACCGAAGCGGTTCCCGCGAACGGAGCACTCTGTGCGGCACGGTGGGCGATGGACCGGGCCGGGACCGACGCGGTGATGCTCGACACGCTCGCGGGCACGCGGCGGGCGGAGAGCCACGGCCGGGAGGTGTCGGTGGAGGTCGGTGACAGGGTCGCTCTCCCGACCCACGCGACCGGACTCGCGGTGTCGCTCCCCGAGAGCCGGCCGCCCGTCGTCAGGGGTCCGGTGTCCGACGGGCGCGATGATAGTCCGTGGACTGCCGACTCGTCGTGTGACGACGGCGGTGGCGGCGAACCGGATGACTGGACGACGGACGGGGCCGCACAGACCACGGACCGGTGACCGCTACAGCCGTCGCATGACGCTCAGTCGTCCGCGGGGCCCGGCCGCGGCGCCTCCACCGCATCGACCTCGTCGAGGACGTTCGTCACCGAGCCGTGGACCGACGCGTGCGGCCGGCCGGGCGCGTCGTCGTAGCCGTAATCGAAGATGCGGTTCCGGTTCAGTGCGAGCTTGAAGAACTTCGGCTGGAACATGTCGAACAGCTCGAACCGGTCCTCGAGCTCGGGGAACCGCGCCTGGTAGTCGAGGACGGCCCGACGGGCGTGCCCCCAGAACCGCTCCTCGGGGTACCCCTCGCGCTCGACGAGGACGTCGGCGACGTACCGGAGGACGCAGACGAACAGCCCCCCGAAGATGAACTGACAGAGCCCCTCCGGTGGCTCCTTCCTGAGGACGTCGTCCATCCCGGCGGTCAGCCGGTCGAGCTCGGGGAGTGGCTGGTCGCTCACGTTCACGTCGTCGACGAAGTCCTTGACCGCCAGCCGCGAGGGACGGCCGTCCGAGACGACCAGCATCGCGTTCTGCCCGTGCGGCGAGAACACCGTCCCGTACTTGTAGAGGAAGTGCAGCAGCGGCGGGAGCACCGTGTCGAAGAACTCGGCGAGCCACTCGTCGAGGGTGAGACCGGAGGCCTCCACCAGCCGCGAGAGGTAGGGGACGCCCTCGCCGTCGACGTGCATGAGCGCCGAGAGCGTGACCACCTGCTCGTCGTCGTCGAGGAACGTGTAGACGGACTCGCGCCAGACCGCGCCGAGGAGCTCGTGGTACTGGTACGGCGAGTCGTCGACCGCGGTGAAGTCGCCGTGGTCGTAGTGGACGCCGGCTATCTCCCCGGGGAGGACGACACCCTGCTCCTGCAGGAACGCGTCGTCCTCGTAGATGTCGGTGATGTACTCGGTGACCGTCGGCGCGAGCTTCGTCCGCTCGCCGGGGAGCCCGCGCCAGACGAGCGTGTTGAGGATGCGCATCGGCACCTTCACGTGGTGCTTCTCGTCGTGGTCGACGTTGACGAACGTCCGCACCGACTGCTGGGGGAGGTACTCGTCGGGCCCCTCGCCCAGCGGGACGACGTCGTCGGCGGCGATGTCGCCGGCGAACAGCGGCACGACGCTGTTGGACCACTGCCAGTCGTGGACGGGCAGGAAGTAGTAGTCGTCGGGGTCCAGCCCCTTCGTCGCGAGCCGGTCACGGAAGCGGCCGTAGTGGTCGCCGAGCTCGCCGCGGACGAGCGACTCGTGGTCGTGGTCGTCGGTCGCGACGAACGTCGCCCGCTCGCGGCTGACGGCGGCCCACGAGAGCGTCACGGGCTGTTTCAGCTCGGGGGCGTACTGCCGGTAGTCGTCGTAGCCCCACCCGAGCCGGCCCTTGTTGTAGGTGATCCACGGATGACCGTCCATCTCGCCCTCGAGGTGCGCGTAGTCGAGTTCGGTCGGGTCGAAGCCGTCGCGCTCGCGCCGCCGGGCCTCAATGTGAGCGTCGGCGAGCAGCGTCCGTCTGTACTCGCGGACGAGGTTCCCCTCGGTCAGCCCGTCGAGGTCGTCGGTCGAGGCGCCGAGGTCCCGCAGCAGCCGGAGCGGGTCCTCGACCGGCCGCCAGCCGTCGTCGCTCCGTCGCTCGACGGTCCCCTCGTGCACCGACAGGGTGTCGAGCAGCCGCTCGCTCGCGGCGAAGCGGTAGGCGGCGTCGCCCAGCTCGAAGCGATAGCGTCCCCAGTCGTCGTGGTCGGCACGGCTCGTGTCGGCGTGCACGTCGTCGGCCCTCCCGTCGGCCACGGGCTCGGGGACGACGATCGTCTCGTAGGCGAACTCCTCCACCATCTTCGTCAGGAGGCGGCGCTCGACGGTCTCCCATATCTCGGGGCGCAGTGCGTCGTCTCGGAGCGTGTCGTTCGGGTTCATCTGTCGTCGGAGGTAGCTGCGGTGGTCGGTTCGCCCGCGCGCTGGCGGGTCGCGCCCGGGGCGTGCTCAACGAACTGTTCGACCGAGAAGTCCTGGTAGACCGTGTCGCTGTCCTCGGGGTAGCGCTCGCGACCGAGGAGCCGGTTGACGAACCGGGCGTTCCGGTCCGGCCCCAGCCCGAGGTCCGGGACGCCGACGCCGTGCGTGTGGACCTCCGCGTTCTGGAGGAACACGTCGCCGGGGTGGTCGATCGCCAGTCGGTGGTCGGCGGTGACCGCGAACCGCCCCCGCTCGTCCCAGTGGATCGCCTCCTCGAGCGGCTCGAGGAATCCCGGGACGGGTCGCTCGTAGCCGGTCCCGAGGACGACCACCTCGCTCTCGTGGACGAACGACTCCTCGGCCTGCCACTGGTGGCAGTCGAGCGCGTAGCCCTGGCCGGTCGCCACGATGTCCCGGACCTCGGTCATGGCGAACAGCCCGACGTCGGGCGCGCGGTCGCCGACCGACCGCCGGTAGAGCAGGTCGTAGATGGCGGCGCTCGTGTCCGGGTCGACGCCCTTGTACAGCAGGTCCTGGTCCGGGATGAGGTCGTCGCGCACGTCCTGGGGCAGGTCGTAGACGTACTGCTCGTACTCCGGCGCGAAGTGCTGGAGGCCGAGCTTCGAGTACTCCATCGGGAAGAAGCCGTCCGACCGGGTGAGCCAGTCGAGCCGGTAGCCGTGGTCGGGCTGGCGCTCCAGCAGGTCGTGGAACACCTCGGCCGCGCTCTGGCCCGAGCCGACGACCGTGACAGAGTCGGCGTCGAGCGCGCCCGCCCGCTCGTACCGGTACCGGGCGGTGTGGAACACCTCGTCGGTGGGGTGGCCCTGCAGCGACTCGGGGACCTGCGGACGGGAACCGACGCCGAGTGCGAGGTGCTCGCCGCGGTACTCGAACTCCTCGCCGGTCTCGGGGTGGTGCGCGCTCACGAGGTAGTGCCCCTCGTCGGCGGTGCCGTCGGGGTCGTCGCCAGCCCCGTGCCCCCCCGGCGCGACCCACTGCACGGAGGTCACCTCCCGGTCGAAGCGGGGGCTGTCGAGGCGCTCGGCCACCCAGCGCAGGTAGTCGTCGTACTCCCGCCGCGGGGTCTGGAACGTCTCGTAGAAGTAGAACTCGTAGATACGGCCCGTCTCGCGCAGGTAGTTGAGGTAGCTGTGGGGGTTCGTCGGGTCGACGAGCGTCACGAGGTCCGCGAGGAAGGGCACCTCGAGCGTCGTCCCCGCGAGCAGCATGCCCTCGTGCCAGTGGAACTCGGCGTCGCGCTCGCAGAACACGGCGTCGACGTCCGCGTCCACACCGTCGAGCAGCGCGGCGAGCCCGAGGTTGAACGGGCCGACGCCGACGCCGACGACGTCGTGGACCCGCTGGTCGTCGGTGCTGGCGGAGGACGCCGCATCGGTTCCCGTCGCGGCGTGGTCCGTCGTCTCAGTCATCGCTCCCTCCGCGTGCGAGCGTGGCGGGCGAGCTCGCGAGCAGCGCGTCCTCGAACGCCTCCCGCTCGCAGACCATCAGCAGCGCGTCCTTCTCGGCCTCCTCGAAGTGGAACTCCTTGCGTGGCTCGAAGCCGCACTGTCGGAGGACGTGGATGACCACGTCGTTGCGGGCGTCGGGTTCGACCACGGCGCGCTCGGTCTCCGGGTGGGAGAACTGCATGATGCCCAGCGCCCGGATGAGCGCCGTCGCGTAGCCCCGGTCGAGGTACTCGGGTGGGCCCACGAGCAGATGTGCGCCCTGGTCGGCCGGGTCGGCGTCGTAGTGGTTCGCGAGGTCGTCCGCTGCGGCCCAGTACACCTCCCAGTAGCTCATCGGGACGTGGTCGACGTAGCCGATGTACGGCGTCATGTGGTCGTCGGCCAGCTTCTCCGCGAGCCGGTCGCGGAACTCCGGCAGCGGCAGGTCGAGCTGCCAGAACGGCTTCACGTGGTCGTAGCCGAGCCACGCGTGGAGCCGCCCGAGGTCCCGCTCCATCGAGGCCGGCCGGAACGATACCGTCCGTTCGATGTCGCGGTCGTACCGCTGGAACACGTAGTTCGACCGGATCGTCTCGTCCGGGCCCGGTGCGTACGCCAGGTCGTCGGGGTCGGATGCCGTCATCTGTCGAGTTCGGTGACGAGGGGGTTGGTCACGTTCTTGTACACGGACTGGTTCTCGATGTCGTTCTCCAGCTCGTCCATCCCGCGGAACCGCGTGAGCAGGTTCGCCTTGCAGGGCACGGTCGCGGAGTCGAGGAACAGGTCGAGCACGTTCGACGCCGCGTGGTCGTACCGGTCGCGGGCGCGTTCGAGCTCGTCCCGGAGCGCCCCGAGCAGGCGTCGCTCGTCGACGACGCCGGCACAGCCGAGGGCGTTGACGACGCCGAGAGCGTTGTTCTGGAGGACGTAGTAGCCCATCGCGATGTCGGTGAGGAGGTCGGGTTCGACGGTGCCCAGCCGGTCGCCGACGCCGGGCAGGTACCGCTCGACGTCGGCCGCCTTCGACTCGGGGAGGTAGAACCCCTGGTTGTCGCGGTAGCGGAACGTCTCCGGATAGCCGTCGTCGTCGAGCGTGAGCACCGCGTTCTGCTGGTGGGCCTCGACGCCGAGACCGCGGTCGAGGTAGAGCCAGAGGACTGGCCGCACCGACCGCTCCAGATACCGGCGGTACCAGTCGAGCGCGACGTCGGCGGTGCTCCGGCCCTCCCGCTCGGCGATGGTCCCGACGAGCCGCCCGATGCGTGACTCGCCGGCGATGGCGTCCTGGCAGAGCGAGACGACCGGCGTCGCGTTCGTGGTGCCCTCGCCGCCGAAGGGGTTCGCCCGCAGCACCGTCTCCAGCCCGGACTCGGGGCCCTCGCCGACATCGAGTGCGAGGTACGCCGGGTCCCGGACGACGTCGAAGTCGGGGAAGCGCTCGGCGAGCGCGTCGCCCAGCTCGGTGTCGAGGAGCTCGGCGACGGCGACGCCGCGTTCGAGCTCCCGGCGCTTGTTCGTCCGCACGGAGTTGGTGATGCGCACCGAGAGCGACGACTTCACCATGAACGGCGCTGCCGGGCTGTACAGCGTCCTGACCGAGGTGGTCGGGTGGAACGTCTGGCCGACCTGCCCGAGGTGCTCGAGCCCGTCGCCCAGGTGGCGCGCGACGTGTGGCTGGTCGCGGAGGTAGTCCGCCTGCCACGGGTGGACCGGCAGCAGCACGTCGTCGCTCTCGACGTGCGTCTCCACGAAGTCGGTCGTGACGGCGGGGTCCTCGCGGAGCGCGCTCTTCACCCACTCGGCGGCGGACGTGTCCAGGGCGGACGCCGTCGCCACCAGCTCGGGGTCGGCCCGCACGTACGACAGCGGGAACGACCCGCGGAGCTCCGGCGCGTACGTCGCCCGGTTCCGCTCGGCGATGCCCGCCCGGCTCTTCGGGGTCGGGTGCCGATGGTGGCCGAAGACCAGCGCCTGCTCGGCGTCCCGGAACGACAGCCGCTCGGCGTACAGCCGGTCGTCGTCGCCCGCCCGTGCGTCGACGAACGACGCGACGGCGCGCTTGCTCCGGAGGACTCGTTCGAGCAGCTCCTCGGGGACCGCGTCGCCGTCCTCGGTACGGCTGAGGTCCCGCACGACGAGCGCGGCGAGCGTGGCCGCGTCCGCGGGGTGGACCGAGCCGTCCGGGAGCCGGTACCGGACCGGCGTCTCGAACAGGTGGCGCTCGGTCGGCGAGCGGTACGCCAGCGGGGCGAGCAGGTCGATGCCCTGGGCGGGCAGCGTCGTGCGGGCGAGCCCGTCGGCACCGGGGTCGACGCCGCCGACGGCCTCGTCGACGACCTCGTACGCCCCGGTCTCGCGGAGGTAGCTGTTGAGGAACGCGTGGACGGCCGCATCGTCGGCCCGGGCGTCGGGGTCGACGTCGGCCGTCGCTTCCGCCTCGACGCCGAGGCTCATGCCGACACCTCCCCGGCGAGGGCGTCGGCGCCACACTCGCGCAGCACGTCGAGGGTCGCGGCGAGGTCCTCGACGGTGCAGGTCGGGTTGAGCAGCGTCCACTTCAGGCTCTGGACGCCGTCGACCTCGGTCCGGGCGACGAGCGCGCGCCCGTCCTCGAGGAGTCGTTCCCGGACCGCCGCGTTCAGCCGGCCGACGGCCGCGTCCGCCATCCCCTCGCGGGGGCGGTACCGGAACACGAGTGCGTTCAGCGTCGGGTCGTGCAGCCGCTCGAAGTCCTCGGCCGCGTCGAGGAGCGCAGCCGCCTCGTCGGCCAGTTCGAGCGTCCGCCCGACGAGGGTGGCCATCCCCTCGCGGCCGAGGGCGCGGAACGCGAGGTACGGCTTCAGCGCGTCGAACCGCCGCGTCGTCTGCGTCGACTTGGCGACGAGGTTGGGCACGCCGCCGTCGTCGTGGGCCTCGGGGTTGAGGTAGGCCGCGTTCCGGGCCATCCACTCGAAGTCGTCCCCGTCGCGCAGCAGGAACGCCCCGCAGCTGATGGGCTGGTAGAACAGCTTGTGGAAGTCGACGGCGATGGAGTCCGCCCACTCGATGCCGTCGAGCAGCGACGCGTACTCGTCGGTGAGCGCGACCGCACCGCCGTAGGCCGCATCGACGTGGAACCAGCAGTCGTGGGCGGCGGCCCGCTCGGCCAGCGCGTCGAGCGGGTCGATGCTGCCGAAGTCGGTCGTCCCGGCGGTCCCGACGACCGCGAACGGCTGGCGGGACATGGCCTCGAGGTCGGCGAGCGTCGCCGCGAGCGCGTCCGGGTCCATCCGCTGCCGGTCGTCCGTCGGCACCGTGACGACCGCGTCCTCGCCGAGCCCGAGGTGGTGAGCGGCCTGCTGTGCGGTGAAGTGGGCCGCCTCGGAGCAGACGACACGGAGCGCGTCGGCCTCGGCGGGCAGCCCCGCACTCTGGACGTTCCGCCCGAAGACCCGGGCGCAGTAGCGGTCGCGGGCGAGCAGGAGCGCCTGCAGGTTCGACTGCGTCCCGCCGCTGGTGAACACGCCATCGCCCTCCTCCGGGAGCCCGAACAGGTCACAGAGGGCGTCGACGACCCGCTCCTCGAGGACGGTCGCCGCGGGTGCCTGGTCGAACGAGTCGAGCGACTGGTTCGTCGCCGTCAGCAGCGCCTCCGCTGCCAGCCCGGGCACCATGGGCGGACACTGGAGGTGTGCGGCACAGCGCGGGTGCGACGTGGCGACGGAGTGCGGCAGCACGGCCGCGGTCACGTCGTCGATGGCGTCCGGGAGCCCGACGCCCTCCTCGGGGAGGACCGGCTCCGCGACGGCGTCGGCCAGCTCGGCCGGCGACAGGCCGGAGTACGGCCGCTCGCGGTCGGCCACCTGCGCCAGCACCGCCTCTGTCGTCCGCTGCATCGCCGCCCGGTACGCCTCGTCACCCCCGCGTGAGCCGAGGAACGTGTCGTCGACGGTCACGCCGCCACCCCCGGCTGGTCGGCCGCACCGACGACGGCCTCGACGGCCGCGTCGAAGATGCTCGCGACCTCGTCGACCTCGACAGCGGAGATGGTCAGCGGCGGGAGGAACCGGACCGTCGCGCTGTCGCGTCCGCCCAGTTCGACGATCAGCCCGCGGTCGAAGCACGCCGCCTGAACGGCCTCGGCACGGTCGCCGTCGGGTGCGTGCGGCCCGGCCCCCTGCCAGTCCGCGTCGGGGTCGACGAACTCGACGCCGAGCAGGAGCCCCCGACCGCGCACGTCGCCGATCGCGTCGACGCCCGCGGCGGTCTCCGTGAGCGCCGTGCGGAGCCGGTCGCCCATCTCGGCCGCGTGGTCGGCGATGTCGTGTTCGATCACGTAGTCGATGGTCGCCTCGCCCGCCGCCATGGCGAGCTGGTTCCCGCGGAAGGTCCCCGCGTGGGCGCCGGGCTCCCAGACGTCCAGTGCCTCGTCGTAGACCACGACCGCGAGGGGGAGCCCGCCACCGATGGCCTTCGAGAGCGTGACGACGTCCGGCGTGATGCCCGCGTGCTCGAACGCGTAGGTCGCGCCGGTCCGGCCGAGGCCGGCCTGTATCTCGTCGACGACGAGCGGGACGTCCCGCTCCCGCGTGATGCGCCGTATCTCGCGGAGCCACGGGTCCGGCGCGGGGACGGCACCGCCCTCGCCCTGGACGGGTTCGAGTATCACCCCGGCCGGGTCGGTGATGCCGCTCTCGGCGTCGTCCAGCAGGTTCTCGACGTACTCGCTGGCGACCTCGTGACCGGCGTCGCCCCCGATACCGAACGGGCACCGGTACTCGTACGGGAACGGCAGGTGGTGGACGTCGTGCTGCGTTCCCCCCACGGAGGACTTGACCTCGGTGTCGCCCATCAGCGCGAGCGACCCGTCGGTCATCCCGTGGTAGGCTCCCTGGAACCCGAGGATGCTCCGGTTCCCCGTGGCGGTGCGGACGAGCTTGAGCGCGGCCTCGACGGCGTCGGTGCCGGCGGGGCTGCAGAACTGGACCCTCGCTCGCTCCGCGAACTCGTCCGGCAGGCTCGCGAGCAGCGAGTCGACGAACCGCTCCTTCGCCGGCGTCGAGATGTCGAGCGTGTGGAGGGGCCGGTCCGCGTCGAGCACTCGCTCTACGGCCTCGACGACGCGCGGGTGGTTGTGCCCGAGCGCGAGCGTGCCCGCACCCGCGAGGCAGTCGTAGTACTCGGTGCCGTCCATGTCCGTGACGACCGTACCCTGTGCCTCGCGGATGGCCAGCGGGAGGTGCCGCGGGTACGACCGCGCGCTCGACTCGCGGTCGGCCTGCTGTGCCAGTATCGCGTCGTTCCCCTGCTGCTGGTAGCTCACGCGTCCGTTCCTCCGCGGTTTCCCGCATCGTCTCTGTGCCGAATTACCTTTGGTAGTTCCATATCTCGCATCAGATTTTAGGCTAGCCTAAACAGGTATAAGTGCTGTGGTTTTTAGGCTTGCCTAAAGAACTGATGACATTTTGCAGTAACATATTTCGGTTGCGCTCTTGCCAGCAGTACGCCGGCTTGCGACCGACTCGGCCGGAAACTACTACTCATCACCACGAGCAGTCCAACTCAGATGCTGAGAGGAGGGACCGTTCCAGGTCGGTCAGCCGCCGCACGGGTCGGGGTCACGCTCTCGAATCTGTATCGAGTACTCCTGTATCCTGGTGTCGTGACGCACGAACTCAGTCACGCCGCCGTCTGCCGTCTTCTCGGAATCGAACTGCAGGAGGTAGTGCTGTTCCAGTGGCCGGGCAGCTTCACCAGGGACATCGTCGGACGGGCGTACGTCAGCCACGAGGACGTCGATTCGACCTTCGCAGTGTTCGGGGTCGCAGTCGCACCACTGGTACTGAGTACAGTCGGGTCCCTCGGCGGCTTTCTCCTGGCGAGACTCCTGCTCTTCGGTGCGCTCCAGCCATCGAACCCGTCTGGTTTGACGCTGGACCGGTACGTCGAAGCCCTGTCCGGGGCACCGCTACAGGTCTCGCTCCCGGCCATGGCCGCGTTGTGGCTCGGCGCCTCCTTGGCGTTCACCGGCTTCCCGAGCAAGACCGACCTGGCGAACGTCGGCCGTCGGCTCGACAGACTGGCTACCATCAGGGGCTCGTCGAAGGGGCTTGACTACCTCCTCCGACACGGGCGGGCCGAACTGGCGACGTTCCACACCCTCGGTCTCGGCGTCGTCGGTCTCTTCGGCGTCGGCGCCCTGCTCTCGGTCGCGCTGGATGACCTCGTGTTCCTGCTGCTCCTCGGGGCCCCGGTCCTGCTGGGCGAAGTCGCAATGGGCGAGGTGGACCGCTTGCCCGACCGCAGCGTCGACCAGTACAACCGACTGCGGCGCCTCTCACGCGATGCCTACGATGGGAAGACCCTCTCGGACGAAGAGCTCGCTGCGGTGGTTGGTTCGCTCAACGACGACGACGACCGCCCGATACGGGAACTGGCAGTTCACTGCGTCTATCACGTCGCTGACGGCCAGCCGGAACTGCTGGACGACTGGCACAACGAGCTCCTGACCGGTGCCGAGACGGAGCCGTCGTACCGACTCAGAGCCGCCGTGCTCGGAGCACTCGGGGAAGCCGCGGATCGTGTCGACGACACGGAACGGCTCGCCGCCACCAGCCTCTCCGCCGTTACCTCGGACCACGAGGACCTCGTCCTCCAGGCGCTTCCAGCTCTGATGTCGGTCGCCGACGACGAACACGCGCTAGTCAGGGAGCGGGGCACCGACCTGCTGGGCACGCTCGGTCGGTGGGACATGGCCGATGCCGGGTTTCTGGTCGTCCTGTCGAAGGCCTACGCGGCCAACACAGCGTCACGACCGTCGCCATCGAATCCGGTGGGTGGGGACGACGAACCGGATGCGGCGCACGCACCGACGGACAAGGAACTCGTCTCCCGGGTCGTCCCACCGGGCGGCGAACCGGTCGTGAGTGCGGCGTTCGATCGACTCGACCACACCGAATGGCACCTCCGGAGTGCCGCCGTGGAGGCGCTGGGGCGGCTTGGTGAGAGCGAGTCCCCGACGGCAGGAGCTGTCGCTCGAACACTCGTCCGACAGCTTGACGATGAAGAGTGGCGTGTCGTCGACGAGGCGCTGAACAGGCTCCAGAAGGTCGAGGCTGCGGAACCGGGCGCGACGACGTTACCGACCGAGCGTGTCGCGGAACTGCTCGACTCCGACCACGAACTGCTCCGTCTCGGCGCGTTGCACTGGCTCCGAACGGTCGCGGAGACGGACGTAGACGCGGTGGTTCCTCTCGTCGATGCGATCTGTGTCCGCCTCAACGACCCCGAGCCGGGTTTCCGGAACAAGGCTGCACTCGTGCTCGCTACCGTCGCCGACGAGCAACCGGACGCCGTCCTGCCTGTGAGGGAGGCACTGTACGACACGCTGACAGACGAGAACAGGAGGGCTCGTGCACACGCGGCGCTCGTGCTGGCCAGACTCGCGGAGCATTCCCCTGCCGCGCTCCTCCCCGAACTAGAACGTCTCCTGCAGTTCGCGGCGGACGACCTCTCGAACGGGAACCTCGCGTTGGTGCCCGCCCATCTGGCCGACGAATACCCCGAGACCGTCGCCGACTCGGCCGCGGTGCTACGACCACACCTCGACAGCTCGACCGACGCCACGCGGGTCAACGCCACCTTGCTGTTCAGCCGACTCGCCGAAACGCAGCCGTCGGTGGTCCAGCCCTCGGTACCGGCGATAAAGCGCTGTCTCGACGACGACAACCCGAAGGTACGGGAGAACGCCGCCGAGACGTTCGACGCACTCGCGACGGTGCGACCAGACCTCGCCGTCGACGCACACGGCGAGCTGCTGGCACTCGTGTCGGCGGACACGACGGCAATCAGAGAGGCTGCAGCGGGTACCGTCGTGTCCCTCGCCGGGTCGTATCCACTCCTGTTCGAGGCACACGTGGGGACACTCGTGTCGATGCTCGACGACGAACGGCTCCGCAACGAAGGGCTCGTCGCGATCAAGGCAGTCCACCACGGCCGACTCGCCCAGTCATCGGCCCTCACGTCCGAGTGAGGGAGTTGCTTCAGGCGAACCGTTCCGGTCCCGTGCCGACCGCCACCAGCAGCTGAATGAAGCACGGCTACGGACGACTATCGAACTAGACCGAGACGGTCGAAACCAGGGAATAATTTGTTTTTCCTAGCTACTAGCACCAATTCTTTTGAGGTTAAATTCATCTTCTGTCTTCCAAATATTTAACCCCCGGTACGCCAACAATCCACGTGCACTGTCGAACACGGTTCGACACCGACCAACATCAATGACGAGATCACGACTCCTCGCGGTCCTGTTCGTCTGCATGCTGTCGCTGTCCATCGTCGCCCCAGCGGTGGGCGCGACGGCGGCGACACCGGCGACATCGTCGTCGCCGTCCGAAGTGGCGGACACGACCGCGGCCAGTACCGAATCAGTTGCACCGAGCGAGAAGATACACAGCTCCCTCCAGAACAGCGAGGGGACCATCGAGGTCATCGTCCGCATGGAGGACGCCGAACTCGGCCAGAGCGTCAGCCAGGCACAGGCCGTATCGCAGCTCCAGCGACGGGCCACACGGAGCCAGGAGCGCATCGTCCGCTTCGCCGACCGGCGCGACGGCGTTACCGTCGAGAACCGCTTCTGGATCACCAACGCGATGCTCCTCAGCGTCGACACGAGCGAGGTCACATTGACCGAGATCGCCGAGATGCCGACGGTCGAGGAGCTCCACGCGAACTTCGACGTGCAGACCCCCGAGCCGCGCGAGGCGTCCTCGGCACCCGAGGCGGCCTCGACGAGCGGCTACGACACCACGTACGGGCTGGACCAGGTCAACGCGACGGAGGTCTGGGACAGCTACGGCACCCAGGGCGAGGGCGTGAAGGTGGCCGTGCTCGACACGGGTATCGACCCGTCCCATCCCGACATCGACCTCTACACCGAGGAGCCCGGCAACGCGACCTACCCCGGCGGCTGGGCCGAGTTCAACGGCAGCGGTGCCGTCATCCCCGGTAGCGAGCCGTACGACGCGGACGGACACGGCACGCACACGTCCGGGACCGTCGCCGGCGGCGACGCCAGCGGCGAGCACATCGGCGTCGCGCCCGGCGCGACCCTCATCCACGGTGGCGTCCTCACCCCCGAAGGCGGTACCTTCGCCGCCATCCTCGGTGGCATGGAGTGGGCCATCCAGGAGGACGCGGACGTGATGAGCATGAGCCTGGGTTGCATCGTCGACGACACCGCGTGCTACACCGACTCCACCATCGAGCCGATACAGAACGCCGAGGCGGCGGGCACCATCGTCATCGCCTCCGCCGGCAACGACGGCGAGGGCTTCAGCAGTTCGCCCGGCAACGTCTACGACGCCGTCGCAATCGGCGCGTCCAACGAGAGCTACGGCATCGCCGACTTCTCCAGCGGCATGACCGTCAACACGAGCCAGGCATGGGGCGACGCCGCCCCCGAGCACTGGCCCGACCAGTACGTCGTGCCGGACGTCTCCGCGCCCGGCGTCGCTGTCAAGAGCGCACAGCCGGGCGGCAGCTACGCGGAGCTCTCCGGCACGTCGATGGCCGCACCCCACGTCGCGGGCGTCGTCGCGCTCATGGAGTCCGCGGCCGGTTCGGACACGCTGAGCAACGGCGACATCCGGACCACGCTGCGCGAGACCGCCTGGAAGCCCGAGGGTGAGCCCGCCGAGAACGACACCCGCTACGGCTCCGGTCTCGTCAACGCCAAGGCCGCCGTCGACACGGTCGCCCTCGAACAGGGCGTCGAAGGGACGGTCACCGGTCCGGACGGCACCCCCGTCGAGGGAGCGACCGTCGTCCTCGGTGACGGTCGCTCCGACACGACCGACGAGAGCGGCCAGTACAGCATCGTCGCACCGAACGGCACCTACGACGTGACCGTCAGCGGCTTCGGCTACGAGTCGGCGACGACGACGGTGACGGTCGACGGCGACTTCACCGCCCAGAACGTCTCGCTCTCGCCGACGCTCGACGTCGAACTGCTCGACGGGCAGCGCGACATCGTCGAGGGTGGCGAGAACGTCACGCTCACCGTCCGCGCGGCGAACCTCGAGTCGTACACGGCGACGCTCGCCGACGGCTACAGCGAGGCGGACGCGACCCTGTACGTCGACGGCCAGGAGGTCCCGTGGGGCGAGAGCATCGGTGGCGAGCCCACGACCGGGACCGGCACCATCACCATCACCACGGCCGAGGGCACCAGCGGCAACATCTCGGTCACGCACACCTTCAGCGGGCTCGGTGAGACCGTCGAGGTCACCACCGGGCCGAGCGCGGTGTACGGGAGCGTCACCGACGTCGCCGTCGTCGAGGACAGCGGGTCCAACGCGGCCGGTATCGTGGAGACACTCGACGGGTCCCTGCCCGACGCCTACCGCGTCACCAGCGTCGACTCGTCGACGGCCGTCGCGAACGTCGACAGCTACGACGCGCTCGTCGTCCAGAACCTCGACCCCGCGAACGCGGGTTCGTTCACCGCGGCAACTGCCGACGACTCGACCGGCGTCGTCTACCTCGACAACTACGGCGGCGTGGACACCGCGAGCAACGGCATCGACGCCCGCGCCGTCGCGCTCGACGACCCGGCCAACACCAGCTTCGGCTACGGTGACGGCGTTCTCTCCTACGAGGCGACCGCCGAGCACCCGATCCTCGACGGGGTCGCCGCACCCGGCGAGAGCGTCCAGCTCCAGCAGTCGACCTCCTTCAACACCCATTCGTGGTTCAACGACACCGACGCGCAGGTGCTCGCGAACCTCGAGACCGCCAACGCCGGCGTGAAAGGCGCCGGTCTCGCCGTCGACGAGGAGCGCCGTGACGTGCTCGCGGCGACGCTCGGGCGCTGGTCCTACAGCCCCGACGGCTCCTACACCGCCGCGGCCGACCAGCTTCTGGCGAACTCCGTGCAGTGGGCCGCCGGTGACTCCGTCGTCGAGCCCGCGGGGACGGTGGACGTGACGGAGACGACGGTCCAGCCCGGCGAGTCCGGCAGCGTCACGGTCCGCTCGCAGGACCTCTCGGGCCTGGCCGGCTACCAGGCCAAGCTCACGTTCAACGCGAGCCGACTCCAGGTCACCGACGTCTCCGGCGTCGACATGGCCGACCCCGTCGTCAACATCGACAACGAGAACGGCGTCGTCTACATGGCACAGGCCCAGGCCAGCGGCGTCGACGCCCCCGAGTTCGTCGACGTCCAGTTCGACGTGCTGATGGACGACTACGACCGGTCCGCCAGCGTCGAGTGGGTCACCGAGGACTCGCTGGTCACGTACACCAACGGGACGGCACCGACGGTCGAGTACGAGGCTGGCGCGGTCGAGACCGCGGCCTGTGCGGCCGGCGACGTGAACCAGGACGGCTCGCTCACCGTCCAGGACGCGACGCTCGTCCAGCAGTACATCGTCGGGCAGGAGCCCGCGAACTTCCAGGCGTCCTGCGCCGACATGAACGGCGACGGCCAGGTCACCTCCGCCGACGTCACCCTCATCCTCGAGGAGATCGTCGGCGACAACGTCGTCGCGCCGCAGTCCGCCGACGGCAGCCTGGCGCTCGCTGCGTAACGCAGGCCAGCCACGACGCCGATTTTTTCGCGGCGGTCAGAGCTCGTAGTTCCGCTCGACGACGAGGTCCGACTGCACGTCGATGCCTGCGCCGTCGGTCACGTTGCCGGTGACGACGCCGGCCGAGCACTCTTTGACCTCGAGACGCCCGCGGTCGCCGCTGCACGCGAACAGGTTGTCGCGCACGAGGAGCCGCTCCGCGCTGGCGAGCAGCCCGACATCGTTCGGAACCCGTTCGAACGTGTTGTGCTCGACGACGAGGGTCCGGAGGCGGCGACCGGTCTCGGTGAACCAGGTGAGCGCCTGGGGACCACCGCCCTCGAAGTGGTTGTTCCGGACCCGGACGCTCCCGAGGGATTCGTCGGAGTCGAAGAGGACGTGCGCCGAGGTCTCGGTGGCGTCGATGTCGGGGAGGACGAACGTGTTGTCGCTGACGTGGACCGAGTCGACGGTCGTGTCGGCGAACTCTATCTGCCCGGAGGCGACGTCGGGCAGGTAGTTGTCGACGAACACGTTGCCAGTGACGACGATGCGGCCGCCCTCGGCGTCCGAGTCGTCTATCTTGATGCCGTGGCCGTTGCCCTCGAAGTGGTTGTTCGCGACGACGGCGTCCGTGGCGGCGAGGTCGAACACGTCGCCGGTCTCTTTGGCGTTGTTCAGGAACGTCGAGTCGACGATGCGGACGTGGGGGGCGGAGGTGTGGTAGCCGTGGCGGTCGCTGTCGCGGACGACGCAGTTCTCGATGGTGACGTAGTCGGCGTCGTCGTCCTCGCCGATACCGTAGCCGCCGTCGCCGTCGACGCTCTTCCCGCCGAAGATGACGCAGTCTCGGAAGGTCACGTGGCGAGTGTCGGCCCGGACGTCGGCGGTTCGAGTCCGCGCCGTCCGTGCGTCCTTGTTCGCATCGAGGACGAGGCCGCGTACCTCGACGTGCTCGGTCGTGCCGTCACGGGATTCGACGGTGAAGTCGGCCTGGGACTCCCCGTCGTCGCGGGGGTGGTCCTGGAACGTCAGCCACGCGAAGTCGGAGCGGACCTCGGTGTGGCTGCTGCTGACCGACAACTGGCGGTCCGGCGTGTACTCCGCGCGACGGATGAACACCCGTCCACCAGTCACGCGTCCGCTCGCCATCGCGTCGAACGTCGCCTGCAGGACGCGGCCGTCCTCGCCGCCGGCCGCACCGCTGAACTCGACCTCGAGCGTCTGTCCGTTGTAGGCCCGGATCTCGCCGTCTTCCTTCGTGACGACGTAGGCTGCCGGAAGCAGCCCGGAGCCGTCGGCGACCGGCTCCTGGGTGGTCGTCTCCGCCTGCTCGGTGGTCCCTGCAGTCGGCTCGGCACTGGTCGTGTCGTCGCTCCCGGTCGCCGTTCCGGCGTCGTCGCTGCCCGAGCAGCCCGCGATGCTGCCCATGCCGATGGTCGCACCCGCACCGAGCAGCCGGCGTCGCGTGACGTCTTTTTCCATGCGAGTTCGTGTCATTCAGCGAGTATAGTTGTTTCCGCCGTCGGAGGAACGCTCTTGCCGGCAGCGCCCGACACGGGAGACATGACACGCGTCGCGCTCATCGCCCACGACGACGAGAAGCCGGAGATGCTCGACTTCGCCGACGCGCACCGCGAGTACCTGGCGACCATCGACATCGTGACGACGGGGACGACCGGCACGCGGATCCAGGCGGAGACCGGGCTCGACGTCGAACGCAAGGCGTCCGGCCCGATGGGCGGCGACCTCCAGATCGGTGCCGAGGTCGTCGACAAACGGCTCGACGGCATCGTCTTCCTGCGCGACCCGCTCACCGCACAGCCCCACGAGCCTGACATCTCGGCGCTGTTGCGAATCTGTGACGTGCACGACACGCCGCTGGCGACGACCCGGTCGGGCGCGGAGTACCTGCTCGCCGGCATCGCGGCGGAAGACGGCGTGGAGCTCGAGCGCTGAGCGAGCACCGACGCCCGACGCCCCGCTGCTCGGTGACGGTCGACACCACCGTCCCCGCCGACGGCGAGGTCGTGCTGGCGTTCCGCCTCGAACCCTCGGGTCACTGCGGCAACGGCCTCCACGCGGACACGTTCTTCGAGGGACGGAACATCGACGTCGAGCGGGCCTGAGTCGGCGGTCTTCCTCCGCTCGAACCCCCACCTCACTCTCCGGGCTCGCTGTGTCGGCCCCACCGCTACCGGCGTGGGCTTGCTGTGTAGGCCGGTGCTTGAACCCGCTCGCGGCCGTCTCTCCGGTCCATGAGTGACGAAACCCATGGCATCGACATCGAGGAGGACACCGAACTCGAGACAGCGGACGACGCGGCCGGGGCGGAGCGCGAGGCGGCCGCAGCCGAGGCGAACGAGCAGGAGAACCCCCACAACCACCGCGACGAGGAGCCGTTCCAGTCGTAGCGAGCGGGTCGTATCGGGCCGCAAGCAGGCGCTTCGCAGTCGTCGACCCCATCCACCATCATGAACGCATCCACAGTCGCCATCGCAGCTGGTCTCGGACTGTTCGTGCTCCCGATTCCCGGTACGTTCATCACCGGTGCACTGGTCGTGCTGGCCGGCGGCCTCGCGCGCTGGCTCGGGTCGTAGGTCCCCCTGCTCCCGGCTTTTTGTACCAGTACGACGAACTAGCGACCGTGCAGGAGCGGTGCGACCGGCCGGCCACTCGGCGGACGGTCGGCGCGGCAGCGTGTGCGCTCGCGGCCGGCTGTGTCGGTCTCGACGGCCCGTCGCCCGAGAACCCCGCACGTGGGGAGGTGACCCAGATGACAGCACTCGAACTCACGAGCCCAGCGTTCGACGACGGTGAACAGATACCCCGGAAGGACGGCTATCGGGCCGAGAACGTCAACCCGCCGCTCGCCATCGACGGCGTGCCCGACGAGGCGGTCTCGCTCGCGCTGGTGATGGACGACCCCGACGCGGTCGAGCCCGCGGGGAAGGTCTGGGACCACTGGGTGGTCTGGAACGTCCCGCCTGACCGGCGGGAGATTCCCGAGGACTGGACGCCCGGCGACGCGATGGAGGGCACCAACGACTACGGCGAGGTGGGCTACGGCGGGCCGAACCCGCCGGACCGCGAGCACCGCTACCGGTTCAAACTGTTCGCGCTCGATTCGTCGCTGTCGCTCCCGGCCGACACCGACACCGACGCCGACGCGCTCGGCGAGGCGATGGCTGGCCACATCGTCGGACAGACCCAGCTCGAGGGGACCTACCCCGCCTGAGTTCGCGGCGACCACCGCGAGTCGTCCGAACCATTACGTCGGTCGTGTCTGAACCTCGCTGTATGCCAATCGTCAACGACGACGACCTGGGATGGACGACGGTCGGCGACGGCGAGGACGCCCTCCGGCGGAAGAAGCTGGCCGACCCAGCCGGCGGCGAGGCGCTCGGGTGCAGCCTCTACGAGCTGCCCGAAGGCGGCAGGTCGTGGCCCTACCACTACCACACGGGCAACGAGGAGGCGATGTACGTCCTCGACGGCGAGTGCACGCTCCGGCTCGACGGCGAGATGGTCCCGCTCGAGGCGGGCGACTACGTGGCGCTCCCGGCGGACGAGCGCGGCGCCCACAGGGTGGTCAACGACAGTGAGGGGCGCGTCAGGTACCTCGCGATGTCGACCATGACAGAGCCGGACGTGACGGTGTACCCCGACTCCGAGAAGCTCGGCGTGTTCGCCGGCTCGCCGCCGGGTGGCTCGGACGAGCGCAGCGTCCACGGCTACTACCGCGTCGACGACGACGACGTGGACTACTGGGAGGGCGAGGAGGCCTAATCCCACTCGAACTCCAGCCCGGAGCAGTGCGGCCGGTCCTCGAGTTCGGGACAGCCCTCGCAGTCGTCGAGCGCGGTCACCCCCTTGTAGCCGACGTACGGGACCAGGAAGCCGACGAACAGGACCGCCCCGACCAGCCGGTCGCCCGGCCGGAAGAGCGGCGGGAGCGCGGCGACGGCGAGTCCGACCGCCAGCAGCGCCTTCGTCAGCATCCGCCAGCGGATGCTTCGGACGTCGAGCAGCGCCTTCGAGACGAGCAGGGGTGCGGCCAGTGCCCCGGCGACAGCGTACAGCGCGACCGTCGGGACGGCGAACACGCCCGGGACCACCAGATAGAGCAGCGACAGGAGCGAGAGCGAGACGAGCCCGACCGGGTAGACGACGAAGCAACCCAGACATAGCTGTGCGCCGTAGAGCTCGAACGTGTGGTGCGAGTAGTACGCACAGGACGGGTGGTGGGCGAGTACGATGGGCTTTCGCTGCCAGACGTACTGCACGAGCCGTTCGAGTGGGTTCGACATGTGAGCGGTATCCGTTACTGACCGGAGTGGCGACCGACAAAAAACTACGCCAGACGGGTGGTCCTAGAACTCCTCGGTCTCGCCTGCGGTCCCGTGCTCGTGGCCCATACCACCGGTGTCCTCGAGGTCCTCACCACAGTTCGGACAGGTGTTCGCACCCTTGCGAACGGCCTCCCGACACTCGGGGCAGACCCACATCTCCTGCTTGTTGCTGATGTAGTAGTAAATACCAACGGGGAGGCAGAGGAACAGCCCCACGATCAGCCCGGCCATGCTTCCGTCGAATTCGGATGTCGTCTCCATACAGGGTTCAAATCAAAGACTGGTCACTTAAATGTGTCGTCGGTGAGACCTTTCCACGGCGGTGCAGAAGAGGGTTCGTCCCGGCGCGCGGAACTCAGCGCGACGCGGCCTGGTTGACACCAGACTGGATCCAGTACCAGGACAGCACGCCGAAGACGAGGAACAGGATGAACAAGATCTCCTTGTGCTGGTCGGTGATGGCCTCCGCGGCGTCGGCAATCTGCTAGGCACAGACGAAGTTCAGCACCGGGATGATGCCGAAGGTGGGCGTCAGGTTGTCGCCGCGTCTAGCTGCTTGGCCGTACTGTAGAACCAGTACAGCGGGTAGAGCCCGACCGTGACGACGGCCGACCTGCATGCCGAGCGATTTCTGTTCGAGTGCCGTGCGGTCAGTCAGTTGAGCCCCTACTGATTCGGCCGAGCGGTCGTTCACGGTCGCCCGCGCCCCGAAGACCCCCAATAGGTGCTTATTCGCCGGAAATCTGCCGTTTCGGGAGCCCAGGGTCGCTCGAACCGAACGCGGAAGCCTTATCGGTCTCCCGCTCGTTGGTCCAGTTGCAATGGCGAAAGGCAAGGTTGACTTCTTCAACGACACTGGCGGCTACGGTTTCATCGAGACTGAGGACGCGGACGAGGACGTTTTCTTCCACATGGAGGACGTTGGCGGACCGGACCTCGAAGAGGGACAGGAGATCGAATTCGAGATCGAGGACGCCCCGAAGGGCCCGCGCGCGAAGAACGTAACCCGTCTCTGAGCGTCGCTTCCTAACGGACGACCACGATTCGATTTACGCTCGCGCCTCTTTCGGCGCGAGCCACAACTTCGACCACGAGGAGCACCGCTCCTCGCATCCATCCTCGGCACGACTGCTCGACCGCGAGTGACGACACTCGGCGGCGGGCACGCCGGCCCCCTACACGAACGAACAGTTTCTCGAGTACGTGCACCCCACTAACACACATTTGCACAGATTTTCTGAGCTTTCTACCGATAGTAGCACTATTATAGGAATATAAGTGTCCAATCTTGCTCTATTGGGCAATATTTTAATACATCAGCACGTATCATCGAGTGCAGCGGTGACCCGCTGTGCGCTGGAGTGCACCTGCCGACGCGAGTCCGCAGGGTCTCCGTGTGCTGCCGTCACTCATGCTCTGACGGCGGCCGTGAGTGGCTGCACGGCCGCCGTCCCCGTGTCCTACACACCGACGAGCGACCGCGTTCTGCGCCTTCGATATCTCCGGCTCCTACTGAGTGATACATACCCGCTCGTGAGAAAGTGTATCATTATGTATCGAAGGTAGTATTAGGTATTTTCACCGCATGGGGCATAACTTTATATCTGATGCAGACATCGTTTGTAGTACGATGAGCACCCAACGCGCCGTCCTCAGACAGACCACCGAACCGATTCCGGCCGAGCTGACCTCGCCGACCGCGAAGCTGATCTACCTCTATCTCGACACCACCGGGCAGTCGACCGTCGACGAGATGCAGCAGTCGCTCGACATCCCGAAGCTCGCACTGTTCTCGGTCCTCGGCTCCCTGACCGACACCGGGCTCGTCGAGTGCGACGGCGACTGCTACGCCGCCAGCTGAACCCGCCGTCCCGGTCGCTGCGACCCTGCGACCGACCGCTTTGTCGCCGGCTCCGCTTCGAAGCCTTTATTCGCGCGCTCGGCCTCAGTTGCCCGTAATAACCATGTCCGACAAACCGGCGTCGATGTACCGGGAGATTTCCAAGCCCGCGTACACCCGACGCGAGTACATCACCGGCATCCCCGGCTCGAAGATCGCACAGCACAAGATGGGCGACACCGCCAGCGACCCCGACGACTGGCCCGTCCAGATCTGGCTGGTTCTCGAGGAGGAGTGCCAGCTGCGCCACGGCTCGCTCGAAGCCTCCCGCCTGTCGGCCAACCGCCACCTCATCAAGACCCTCGGCGAGGGCAACTACTCGATGATCCTGCGCAAGTTCCCGCACCACGTCATCCGCGAGAACAAGCAGGCCACCGGCGCCGGCGCCGACCGTGTCTCCGACGGCATGCGCCAGTCCTTCGGCAAGATCGTCGGCACCGCCGCCCGCGTCCAGAAGGGCGAGCGCCTGTTCACCTGCTGGTGCACCGTCGACCAGGCCGCCGAGGTCAAGGACGCCTTCCGCCGCGCCTACAACAAGATCTCCCCGCCCTGCCGCGTCGTCGTCGAACGCGGCGAAGACAAACTCATCGCGTAGGCTTTTCCCGTCGGGGTCGAACCCACTCGCATGGTCGACCTCGCAGTCGTCAACCGCGCCGAGACGTTCGAGCGGATGCAGTCGCCGCTCGCCGAGCGCGGCATCGCGGTCCACCACGTCCAGGTGAAAGAGCGCACAGTCCCGCTCTCGGCCGGAGCGGCACCGTTCTCCGCCGAGCAGTTCGACGCCGGCTTCGTCTACCCGGGCCGGATGATGGAGGGCGGCGTCGCCGACGCGCTGCTCGACGTCCCCTGGCTCAACGGCCGCGACGCGGTGCTCGCCTCGCGGAACAAGGCGGGCGTCCTCGTGCGGCTCGAACGCGCGGACCTCCCCGTTCCGCGGTCGGTGTACGTCTCGAACCCGGCCGACGAGTCCGCCGTGGCCGAGGCCGTCGAATCACTCGCCCCGCCGGTCGTCCTCAAGCCGAACTCGACGACGAGAGGCATCGGCGTCGCGAAGGTGCCGGACCTCGATTCGGCGCTCGGCGTCACGGACTACCTCGACCTCGTCCACGACTTCCGCGCGACGGGCGACCGCTCCTATCTCGTCCAGGAGTTCGTCCCCGACGCGCGTGACTACCGCGTGATGGTGCTCGACGGCGAGTACGTCGGCGCGGTCGAACGTCGGCTCTCGGACGCGGACCGCGAGGCAGGGCGCTGGAAACACAACGTCCACCGCGGAGCCGAGGCGACGCCGGTCGACCTCGACCCGGAGTACCGCCGGCTGGCCGAGCGGGTCGCCGACGAACTCGACATCCGGTTCCTCGGGGTCGACCTCCTGGTAGGTCGGGACGGCGTGCTGGTCAACGAGACGAACGCGCGCCCGACCATCGACGACGCGGCGAAGTACGAGGACGGGTTCTGGGACCGGCTCGCCGACGCCATCCGGGAGACTGCCGAGGTGGCGTAGCCGGGGCTCGCGGTGGAGAAAACGGAGGACGGTGGGTCGCTACTTCAGGTCGATGCCCGCGGAGGTGTCCAGTCGCTCGAAGACGACCTCGAGGACGCCGTTGTTGTAGGTCGCCGTCGCGTTGTGCTCGTCGACGCGGCTCGGGAGCTCGACGCGCTCGTGGTACTGTCGGTGCTCGCTCTCCGCACCGATGGTGAGCGCCTCGCCGTCGCACTCCAGCTTGATGTTCTCTTTCTCGACACCCGGGAGGTCCGCCACCACGCGGATCTCGTCGTCGGTCTCGTGGATGTCGACGTGCGTGTCCGAGCCGAAGCCTGCGTCGCCCTCGAACTGCATGTCGACCGACCGATCGCCCATCATCTCGTTCATCATCCGCTCGATTTCCTTGAAGAAGTCGTCGAACGGCTCGTCACGGTCGTCACGACGCATGGGCCACCCTAACGGCCGTCACGTCAAAAGCCTTCTGTCCCGGTCAACGTCGCCGGTTCTGGGCCGTGCTAACGCTCGAAATCGGCGAGTGCGCCCACTCCGACGACGACGTTGACCAGGCCGGCCAGTGCGGGGAGCAGACTGACCCCGCAGTCGTTGCAGTCGTCCTTCCAGCCGATTGCCAGCGTGTCGAGGTGGAGGACCAAGTCCCTGACTCCCTGGTCCGGCCCGGTACAGTCGGCGGCAGTACAGCTGATGAAGAAAGCCGAGGAGACGCCGAGCAGGATACCCGCGACGACGAGACCGAGGCCGAACCGGACGTTCCGTGCCATCGTGACCGGCCGGTTCGACCGAGCCGCGTAAAAAGCTGTGCCGCCGCTGACCTACAACCCCATCCCGAGGGCCTCGTTCGTCGTCTCGATGCTCTCTGCGGCGTCGCTCTCACCGAGGATGGCCCGCACCGCGTCGACGTTCTCGGGCACCACGTCGGACTCCTGGTGGATTGCCTGGAAGAGGTAGCAGTCGTTGTCCTCCATCGTGATGGACTCGCCCCAGATGCAGTTCTCCCAGATGTCCGCCCGCGGCCGGCCCACGTCCTGGGCGTACTCCTTGAGCTTGCCCGCGCCGTCGATGGCCATGTGCTCGTCGATGACGAAGGTGCGGGACTGGGATTCGAGCAGCTCGCGGACCTCGTCGGCGTCGGGCGCGGACTCGAGCTCGACGTTGATGCTGTGGGTGTGCATCAGCGTCGCGGGGACCTTCAGCCCGAGCGTGTCGATGGCCAGGTCGGGGAAGATGGTGTTCACGTCGGGGCCGTGGTGGCTCGGCAGGCTGACCGGGTTCGGCAGGATGTCGTTGATGGGACCGCGGCCGGTCTGGGCGGGGTCGCCGCCGCGACGGACGAGCGTCGCGCGCACCTTCTCGATGCCGTACTCCTCCTGGAGCGGCGCGACCAGCCGGGAGAGGCCGGTCGTGTTGCAGGAGACGACGCGGGCCACGTCCGCGCCGGTCGTCTCGTCGAAGTTCGCGCGGGCGTTGAAGCTCACCTCGGCGGCGTCGGCGTCCTCACCGCCCTGGAGCAGCGCGGGCGTGTCGTGCTCGCGGTACATCGCCACGTTGTCCGCGCCGATGCCGGACGGGCAGGCGTCGACGACGACGTCCGCGGTCGCGACGAGCTCGTCGACGGCCCCGGCCAGCTCGATGCCGGCGTCGTCGAACTGGTCCATCCGGTCCTCGATGGCGGCGTAGAGGGGGTATCCGTTCTCGACGGCGGTCTCGGCCTCGAAGTTCGGGCGCGTCTTCGCGACGCCGACGACCTCCATGTCGGGCTGGGCGCGTACCGCGTCCGCCACGCGCTTGCCGATGGTACCGTAGCCGTTGATGGCCACCTGAATCATACCCGAACGTCGATAGCCCCGCGAGATAATCGTTTCGAGGCTGTGCCCTACTTCGGCGGCGAGTAAGTCCTCCCGAGCTGACGGCGGGGTCGGTGACTCGGGGCGCTAATCGCCCGTTAGCCGAGCAGTGCTGATTTCCTTGATAGGTCTAACAGTTCATTTCTCCCAGTATACGATGAAAGAACTTTTGTCGAGTATCGGCGTAGGGGGAAGCAACCATGCTCTCCGCGGGGCTGTTCATCGCCGGGCTGGTGCTGTTCGTCGGTGGGGTGAGTGCTATCCGGACCACGCCTGGCGAGACCGAGCCCGCGGACACCTTCCTTACCGGTCGGGGACGCCGCCACCACCGCGACGGCCCGATGGACTACGTGCAGGTCGACGGGGCCGTCCTCGGTATCCTCGGGCTGTTCGTCATGCTCGGGACGACGCTGTTCTGAGCGCAGACGGTAAACCCTAACAGGGCTCCCGCCGACCGGTCGGATATGACCGACCTCCGCGAGCCCGCAGAAACGGCAGTCCGCCAGTGCCTCGACCTCTCGGCCGACGAGTCCTGTGTCGTCGTCACCGACGACAAGCGCCGCCCCATCGGCGAGGCGCTGTACGAGGTCGCCAGCGAGATAACGGACGACGCGACGCTCTGCTGCTACCCGCCGGGGGACCAGCACGGCGAGGAGCCACCCGCCCCCGTCGCCGACGCCATGGCCGCAAGCGACGTGTTCCTCGCGCCGACGACCAAGAGCATCAGCCACACCCGCGCCCGGAGCGAGGCGTGCGAGGCCGGCGCGCGCGGCGCGACCCTCCCCGGTATCACGGAGGAGGTGTTCCTGACCGGACTGGACGCCGACTACGCGAACATCGCCGCCGAGTGCGAGTCGATGCTCGCGCAGGTCGAAGACGCCGACGAGATCCGGGTCACCACCGAGCTCGGCACCGACATCACGTTCGAGCCCGGCGACCGCGACTGGCGCTCGGACACCGGCATGGTCCACGAGCCCGGCCAGTTCTCCAACCTCCCCGCCGGCGAGGTGTTCGTCTCCCCCGAGACCGCCACCGGCACCTACGTCGTCGACGGCACCATCGACCCCCACGGCCTGCTCGACGAGGGCGAGACCGTCACCATCGAGGTCGCGGACGGCTTCGTCACCGCCACCGACTCCGACGAGATCGACGCGATGCTCGAGACCGCCGCCGAGGCGGTCGGGCAGGACGCCTACAACCTCGCCGAGCTCGGCATCGGGACGAACGTCGCCGTCACCGAACTCGTCGGGAGCGTCCTGCTCGACGAGAAGGCCGGCGGCACCGTCCACATCGCCTTCGGCGACGACGCCGGCATCGGCGGCGACACCAGCGCCCCCCTCCACCAGGACGGCATCATCCGCGACCCGACAGTGTACGCGGACGGTGAGGAAGTCGAACTGCCGACGGTCGAATGGTGACACCGCGAGACGGCGAGGGAGTCGAACTGCCACCCGTGGAGTGAGGCTACTGGAGTACAGTTTCGGACGGATTTTTCGCCCGAAAGTTTACAATCAGTGTAAACCCTGGCCGGCGTCGATACCGAATCAGCCGGCAGGCGCGCGGTCTGGCGAACGTGCCGAGCGAAGCGAGGCCGTTCGCAGACGCTCGCGCTCGGGGCTTTCTGGCTGTTCGCGGTTCCAGAGACTCCCACTACCGACAGAGCGGTTACACGAATCGAGCCACAGTTACTCAGCCGACAAATCGCGTTACCGACGGCCAAAACTAGTAGTACCAAGTCCGCGAATCACGGGACATGGAGCGCATCAACCCAGCGACCGGTGAGCACGTTGAGACGGTCGCCGAGCACGACGACGAGGCGGTCGAAGAGCGTCTCGCGACGGCGGCAGACACCTACGAGTCCTGGCGCGAGGTGCCGATGAACGAGCGGCGGCAGCTGCTGGAGGAGGCCGCCGACGTGCTGCGCGAGAACGAACAGCACTACGCGGAGCTGATGACGGTGGAGATGGGCAAGCCCATCTCGCAGGCGAAAGGCGAGGTGCGCAAGTGCGCGTGGGTCTGCGAGCACTACGCGGAGAAGGCACCGGAGTACCTGCAGGACGAGGTCATCGGCGGGGCGAGCCACGCGACGACGTACGTCCGGCACGAACCCATCGGGCCGGTGCTGGCAGTGATGCCCTGGAACTTCCCGTTCTGGCAGGTGTTCCGGTTCGCCGCGCCGAGCCTGGCGGCGGGCAACGTCGGGCTGTTGAAGCACGCCTCGAACGTGCCGAAGTGCGCGCTGGCCATCGAGGAGGTGTTCCGCGAGGCGGGCTTCCCCGAGGGGGCGTTCCAGACGCTGCTCGTGGGCGGCTCGGCGGCCAACGAGGTCATCCGCGACGACCGCGTCCGGGCGGTGACGCTGACCGGGAGCGAGTTCGCGGGCAAGCAGGTCGCCAAGACGGCCGGCGAGGAGCTGAAGAAGACCGTGCTGGAGCTCGGAGGCTCGGACCCGTTCCTCGTCCTCGACGACGCGAACGTCGACGCGGCGGTCGAGACGGCGGCGACGGCACGACTGCAGAACAGCGGGCAGTCCTGCATCGCGGCGAAGCGGTTCATCGTCCACGACGACGTGTACGACGAGTTCGTCGACGAGTTCGTCGCGGAGATGGACGCCTGGACCGTCGGCGACCCGATGGACGAGGAGACCGAGGTCGGCCCGCAGGCGCGCGAGGACCTGATGCAGGACCTGCACGACCAGGTCGAGCAGAGCGTCGACGCGGGCGCGGACTGCCTGCTCGGCGGCGAGCCGATGGACAGGGAGGGCTACTACTACCCGCCGACGGTGCTTGCGGACCTCGAACCTGACATGGCCGTCGCCTGCGAGGAGACGTTCGGCCCGGTCGCGGCGGTGTTCCGCGTCGAGAGCGAGGCCGAGGCCGTCGAACTCGCGAACGACTCGCCGTACGGGCTCGGGGCGTCAGTGTGGACGGACGACCTGGAGCGCGGCGAGCGCGTCGCCCACCGTATCGAGGCCGGTGCGACGTTCGTCAACGAGATGACGAAGTCCGACCCGCGCCTGCCGTTCGGCGGCGTCGGCATCTCGGGCTACGGCCGCGAGCTGGCGGCCGACGGCATCCGCGAGTTCGTCAACCGGAAGACGGTGTGGGTGCAGGCGGCCGACGACGAGTAGCCGGCTCAGCTGTCAGCTTTCTTCCCGGCTGAGTTCGAGCGAGAACCCCCAGTCGAAACTGCGGTACTCCTCACCCTCCGACGACGCGGCACGCGTCGAGATGGTGTCCGCCCAGCGGTACTCGCCGGGCTCGAGGTAGCCGTCGACCCGACCGTCGTCCCATATCTCGTACGTGTTCCGAACCGACTCGCCGGGCTGGTACTCGACCCGGCGACAGCCGTAGCCGCCGAACCCCTGCTCACCAGTGGGGAGGCCCCGTCGCATCCAGCCCTCGTCGTGCGGCGTCGCCGTCGAACCGCTCTTATCCGTGGATTCCAGCCACAGCCCGCGCGGGGCGCTCGAACAGGTCCGGCGGTTGAGTATCGCGCACGACCCCTGCGTGACCGGCAGCGCCGTAGCGTCGCCGACCACCGTCGTCTCGACCACGATTTCAGCCGTCTCCGAGGCGGTGATGCGGTCGTCGAGGACCCGAACGTCGATCGTGACGCCCGACTCGTCGGGGACCGGATCGACCCCCAGCAGTGAGATACGTCGCTCGTCGTCGACGGGATTCGCGGGGTCGCCGGTCCCGATGCCGACCGCCGCGAGACAACCGCCGAGAGCGGCTGCGCCCGCGGCACCGACCGCCGAGAGGAGGGCTCGCCGGTGCATACGTCCGGTAACCGTTGGCAACGGTGAAAATATAGGGGTGGGTCCCGGCGGCTCCGAGTTCGACCGTCGTATCCCGCCGTCGACCACGCTTCGGCAGGGCTAAACCGCCTGGGCGTCACGCCCCGGACATGAGCAGGGAAGCGCAGTTCGACCGCGCGAAGTGGCACCTCGCCGGCGTCATCGTCGGCTTCGTCGTGCTGGTAGTGGTGGTCGTCGCGACCGGCGCGTCGGTGCCCGCGCTGGGGCTCGACGCACCCTCGACGCGGTTCGCGGCCATCGGCGCATTCCTCGCCGCCGTCGGCGGCGTCTACACGATACACGCGAAGATAGTGACCATCTGGCTGACCGCCCGGACGCAGGGTATCGACGACCTCGAAGCGGTCGAGGTAACCGACGAGGACGTGTCACAGCGCCGCAACGGCGCGCTGCTGATGTTCGTCGGCGGGGTGGTCGTCCTCCTCGTCGGGTTCCTGTAGCGCCTCGTTCTCGACCGTCGATTTATACCGTCGCCGCCCCGAGCACCGAGCATGAACGTCGTGACGCTGCTCCCCTCCGCCACGGAGGTCGTCTTCGCGCTCGGTGTCGAGCCCGTCGGGGTCTCCCACGAGTGCGACTACCCGCCCGCCGCCGCCGATCTGCCCGCCGTCGAGTACAGCCGCATCGACGCCGACGCCTCGACCGCCGAGATCGACAGGCAGGTGCAGGAGGCCGAGGAATCGGGCGGCGTCTACGGCATCGACGTCGACCTGCTGGACGAGCTCGACCCGGACCTCGTCGTCACGCAGGGCGTCTGTGACGTCTGCGCCGTCGACGAGGTGCTCGTCCACGACGCCGTCGAGCGCATCGACGCGAACCCCGCGGTGCTGACGACGGACCCCCACAGCGTCGGCGACGTGTTCGACGACGTGCGCGCGGTCGGTGCGGCGCTCGACCGCGAGGAGCGGGCGGCCGACCTCGTGGCATCGCTCCGCGAGCGCGTCGAGCGAGTCCGCGAGCGCGCGGCCGACGCCGAGCGCAGGCGCGTCGCCGTGCTGGACTGGACCGACCCCGTCATGGTCGCTGGCCACTGGGTGCCCGAACTCGTCGCGGCCGCCAACTGCGAGTACGGGATGGCCGACACTCGCGACCCCTCGACGCCCCGAGAGTGGGTCGACGTCCGGGAGTACGACCCCGAGGCGCTGGTCGTCGCCCCCTGTGGCTACGACCTCGCCCAGACCCGCGAGAACCTCGCCGACCTGACCGACCGGCCGGGCTGGGACGAGCTGACGGCCGTCCAGAACGGCGACGTGTGGGCCATCGACGGCAACCACTTCCTGAACCGGCCGGGCCCGCGCGTGGTCGACTCGCTGGAGCACCTCGCGGGCGTGCTCCACGACGGGTTCGAGACGCCGAGCCGCGACGTGGCCGCACCGCTGTCGGAGTTGGCCGCGGCGCGCTGACCGGGAAGCGTTACGGCCCCGCCGCCCCAACCCCCACCCGATGACACGACGCGCGGCAATCGTGGACCTCGACGGCACGGTCTGGCGCGGCGAGACGGTGATTCCGGGCGCGGCCGAGGGTATCGACGCGCTCGTCGACGCCGGGCTCGCCATCCGGTTCGTCACGAACAGCACGAGCGTCGACCGCGAGGCGTTCCCCGACACGCTCGAATCGATGGGCATCCCCGGCGACGTCGGCGGCATCTCGACCGCGGCGTCCGCGACCGCGACGTACCTCGCCGAGCACCACCCCGACGCCGAGGTGTACGTCGTCGGCTCGGACGTGCTGTACGACGAGATCCGCGAGGCCGGCCTCACCGTCGTCTCGGGGCGGGACCCGTCGTCGCGGCCGCGGGACGTGCCGCCGGCCGACGTCGTCGCCGCCGGCAAGGCCTACGACATCGACTTCGCCCTGCTCACGGAGACGCTCCGGGCGTTCGACCAGGGGACGCTGTTCGTCGCGACGAACACGGACCAGACGTTCCCCACCGAGGAGGGACTCAAACCCGGCGCTGGCTGCACCGTCGGCGCCATCGAGGGGATGACCGGCCGCGACCCGCTCGTCGTCGGCAAACCCTCGGAGCACATGGCCGACGCTGTCACCGAGCGCCTGGGCGTCGCGCCCGGAGAGTGCCTCGTCGTCGGCGACAACCTCCACACGGACATCCTGATGGGCGAGCGCGCGGGGATGGAGACGGTGCTCGTGCTCACCGGGGCGACACGACGCGAGGAGATCGGCGGCTCGGGCGTGGAGCCCGACCACGTCGTCGACTCGCTCGGCGACGTCGCCGGGATACTCTGAGCTACTGCTTGTGCGTGAAGATGACCGCCTGGTCGTCGACGGTGCCGACACAGAGGTCGAGCTGCATCGTGAGGTCGAGGCTCGTCGGGTTCTCCTGGCAGACCACGAGGTCGTCGAACGGCTCCCCGCAGGCCGGACAGGCGACCGCGACCGTGTTCTGGTAGCTCTTCACCGACTGGTTCTCCTCCCGTAGCGTCAGCGACGCCACGAGTTCGTCGAAGTCGACGTCCTCCATACGTCCCCGTAGCGGGGCACCGTACATAAAATCAGACGCGTTGCCAGGTCGGGTCGCCCCCGGCTCAGTAGCCGAAGTCGTCGCGGACGAGGACGACCGTCGTCCGGCCCGCCTCGTTCTCCTGCCGGTAGACGAGCTGCTTGGCGACGACCGAGCCTGCACCGTAGGCGTCCTGCGCCCGTGCGTCCTCCAGCGGGAAGACGAACTCCTCGAGGCGCTCGAAGGCGGCGTCGAGGTCGTCGACGATCTTGTTCACGCCGGAGACCAGCAGCAGGTTGCCGGCGGCGAAGGGGTACGCGCCGATGCGGCTGCCGGAGGCGTCGGCGGCGACGAGTGCGCCCGTCTCGGCGATGGCGTTGACGCTGCCGAGGAAGTAGTCGGCGGCCTGGGCCTCGCGCCGGAACTGCTGGCGCTCCGCGTCGTCGTCGATGCTCCATACCTGCCCGGCGAGGTTCTCCCAGTCGTGCTCGTCGCCGTTCAGGTAGTCGACGAAGCCGATCTCCTCCAGCGTCGTGGAGTGGCCGTTCATCACCGACGCACCGGCCGGGATGGCGTCGACGACTGTGTCGAGGGCCTCCTCTGCTGTGTCGACGACGACGACGTCGAAGCCCCTCGCCTCGAGGTTCTCGACCGTCGCCTGGATGGTCTCCTCGTCCGGAAGCTGGTCGTACGATTCGTCCGCGGATACCGTCGTGAGATACTCGGCTTTTTCAGACATGATGAGGTGTGGGTCTCGCGACGGTTGGAGCCGTCACGCGTCGACTCACACTCGGGGCGGAACCCTCATAACTGCTCTCGGACGACCGTGTAAGCAAGTTACAGCGGTGTTACGACACGCGTTCACGCGGCCCTGTGAACCGCCGTTCAGCGCTCGCTCTCCCCACCCGACTCGACGAACGTGACCATCCGGTCGGTCTCGACGAAGCCGTCGGCGAGCGTCGCGACCTGTTCGCCGTCCCGGAGCAGGACGAACGTCGGCGTGCTCCGCACCTCGAACCGGTCGAGCAGCGTCATGTCGTCGCCGGGGTTGGCCATCGCGACGGTCGCGTCGGTGACCCGGGCGACGGTGCCGATGACGGGCTCCATCGCCTGGCACTTGCCACAGCCGTTTGTGTACAGTTCGAGGAGGACGAGCGGCTCCGCGGCGAGGAGGTCGTCGAGTTCGTCGGCGTCCGCGAGTCGGACGGGCTTGCCGTCGCTTCGTGTGCTCATACCGTCAGTACCCCGTCGAACAACCTAATGGCTCCGCCGCGTGACGCGGCCCGCGCATCACCGTCGAAACGGACGGCGTCGCTCACCGTCGCGCCGGCACGGCCGCCGCGAGGTCCTCCCAGGCGTCGGCCGCCGCCGGCACCGTGTCGGCCAGCGAGAGGAAGCCGTGTGGCGCGCCGGGGTAGTGGCGTCGTTCGACGGTGCCGCCGGCGTCGGTGAGCGCGTCGGCGTACCGCGCCCCGTCGTCACGGAGCGGGTCGCAGCCGGCGGTGACGACGACCGTCGGCGGCGAGTCCGCGAGCGACGACGGTCCCCCACCGGCGGCCGGAAGTGGCGAGAGCCGCCGGTCGTCGACCGGAATCGCACCGTCGTCGCGGTACAGCCGCCAGAACCACTCGATGTCCGCGCGGGTGAGCAGCGGCGCGTCGGCGTGCTCCGCGTGCGACGCCCCACCGAGCGTCGGGTCGAGCATCGGGTAGAACAGGACCGCGATGTCGACCGCGGCGTCGGCGCGCAGCGCGGCCATCGCCGCGAGGTTCGCGCCCGCGCTGGAGCCCGCGACGCCGACCTGTGCCGGGTCGACGCCGAGCTCGTCGGCCGACGCCACGGTCCACTCGACGACTGTCGTCACGTCCGCCAGCCCCGCCGGACACGGGTGCTCGGGTGCGAGCCGGTAGTCCACCGAGACGACGAC
>NZ_FNIA01000051.1 GCF_900103505.1 Haloarchaeobius iranensis | reverse complement strand
GCCTGTTCCAAGCCCTGCTTGGACAGGCCGCGGAACTTCCGCAGCCACGGCTGGACGAGCGAAAACAGGCACTCAGCTTGGTTAATGTGGACGCCGTCGGGCGATACGTATCTTTCCTTGTGGACGACCGTCCGGTGGTCAAACTCCATTTGACGGTATGCTTGGAGTCCGTCGGTCCAGACCTCTCCCAGCCGCTGGGAGAGGTCTTCAGCCTCCTGTATCACTGGTTCAAGATCGTCCTGGTAGTCGATACCGAGTTGGCCACGGATCACACGAAGCGAGTCGCGGCACGCCGCGACGAGCGTCAGCTGATCACCGTGGCGCCCCTGCCAGCGTGATCGGCCTGTTTGGGATGAGCCGCCGCGAGAACGGCTGTTCCGCGGCGTCTCTTGGCCTTTGTAGCCCGAGCAAACCTCACCAGATTCGTCGACTTGTGTCGGTCCATCGATAGTCTGATCGAGGAGGCTCCAAACCACGGGGAAGCCGCGCTGAACCGCGGCTTCCACCTCCCGAATCGCCGTGTGAATGGTTTTGTAGGCTCGACCGAGCAACGGCGCTATCTGGTTGATACTGAGCAGTGTATCGGCGTAGAGCGTGAACGCGAGAAGCACCTCACCGCAGGAGAGGTGCTTCTCGTGGAATGGTGTTCCGTAGGTGTAGACCGGCTTGAAGTTGCAGTCACGGCACCAAACACGGTCAAGATGCGGCCACGTTTGAACGGCGTTGTGCCCGCACCGTGGACAGGACGTATTCTCCCAGAATTCCTTGAGTCGCCGCTCGATGCGGGCATCGAGCGGCTCCGTGTCGATCTCGACGACGCCCAGCTCGATTAGCTCTCGAAACATCCCGCCGAACGCCGGCTGAGCAGAAGACATACTCCTAGATTATGGCGGGCTCAGTGTAACTACAGGGTCTTTCCGTAGCTCTACACAAGAGCGAGTTGAGTTTTTTGCGCCCGGGAGAAGGGCGCAGGGCGCGAGACGATGCAGTCGCACGTCGACGAGGATTCCTGAAGTGAGGTGACTGAGATGAAAGATCCAGAGTCCAGAACCATCTTCGCTGGCGTCGATGGATGTACCGACACAGAACTACCCGAGTGGTATCGAGAGCGCCATGGAGATGCAGACCCCGTGACCTTCGCCGAGGCGGTTCGCGATCTTCCGCAGGCCGTCGAGACCACCGTGGCGTACCAGAATCCGTACACCGACGAGTGGGTCGAGACGGAGCGGTTCAACGCGCTCGTCGAGCCGAGTCGGGCTCGGGAGCAGGCCATAGATGAGGACGCGGAGACGGACCCGTTGTTCCACGTTCCCACTGACAGCTACTCGATCATCAACCCGGTCGACGTCTACGGGCCGCTAGAGGAGGTCCTCCGCGAGGAAACCATCGACGGGATGCCGCTGGGCGAGGTGATGTTCGGCAAGATTCGGCGCTATCGGGGCGGCGGCGAGGTCCACATGGACATCATGTTCGACGGCCTCGAGGTGCGCCTGCCCGGCCGGTCGGAACCAATCACGATGGGCGTCACGTCGGGCTACGACTTCTTCGGCGAGCATGCCGTCTACGTGGAGGGGTTCGCCCAGGACGGCTACTGTTCGAACACGATGCGCTCGCTCACCGACAAGGAGGTCATCAAACACGTCGGCGACGTGCGGAACTTCCGGAGCTGGTGGGAGGAACTCCTCGCACAGGTCGAACTCGTCGCCGACGACCTATTCGAGTTCATCCGGGACGCTCAGGATATCGACCTGGACTTCTCGGAGCTCCCGTTCACCGTCACGGAGTTCTACACCCTGCTGGGGTTCCCGGACTACCTGGCCGAGCGTGCCGCCGGCGATGCGGAAGCCAATGCAGCGTCGCCCTTCGAGATCGATATGTGGACGCTGCATTCCGGTGCGACGTACGCGCTCACCCACTTTTTCCAGGGGAAAGAGGGGGCATCTCTCGATCAATACGTCCGCATCGCCAACGACATCCTGTTCAACCCGGAAGGCACGATCGAGCGTGTTGAGCAGGCGTACGAGCAGGAGTTAGAGGCGGACGGCGACGACGGGTCGCAAGCCTCGCTGGGCGGCGAACGAGCGCTGGCGAGCATCGAGCGCGTCAGCGACGACCTGCAGGAGAAAGTCGAGCAGTTCGAAGAGCGAGAGGACGCGCTGCGTGAGCGGTTCCAAGAGGCGATGGCCTGACGCCGCGTCGGTGATGTAGTCGTCTGTTCTGTTTTTCTCGCCCTGGATGGGTGGAGGGCTACCGAGATGGAACAGTCCACGATTAGCGACGGGAGTGACGACGAATTCCCCCCTGAGAAGCGTCTTGAAGCACCGAATTACCGATTGATCAAGGCCGGTATTGCGACGATCCCGGATATGGAAACCCTCCAAGAGTGTGTTGCCTACGAGAACGCCCACCAGAATCGGACGCAGATCCTGCGCCGGCTCAAGTGGAAGGCAGCAGAGTTACGAGAAGCCCAGAAGGAAGACGAGTAGAGTACTCTACTCAGCTGTGCTAATTTCATCGAACAGCGACTTGACTCGCTGTTCGATATCGTCACGTATCTCCCGCACTCGATCAAGGTCCTGGCCGTCAGGATCTTCTAAGGCCCAGTCCCGGACATCGACCTCGTCGCCGACATCGCCGACGTCGAGTGTCGAACAGCCCATCGTGGCGACATAGTCACAGGACCGTAATTCCTCGAGCGAGATCTCGCGAGGGGTCTGATCGGAGAGATCAAACCCGGCTTCATTCATAACCTCAATCACTTCATCGTGTACGTGGTCGGCCGGGTGAGTTCCGCCAGTGAGGATTTCCACGCGGTCCTCGAGACCGCGTTGTTCTCGTTCACGTTCCGCGAAGGCCGTGGACATCTGCGAGCGGCCAGCGTTCTGGACGCACATGAAGGCGATACGAGTCGGGTCATCTGCTTCAGTGTTGGATGACATGTTTCTGTTAATCGTCAGTCGTCGGCTCAGGTGCGGATGAATCGAGATTTCCAGTATCGAAGCCACCCCAGTCGAACTTTCGCTGGAAGTACAGGGCGACGTTGACCAGCGCAAGCAGGACGGGGACCTCGATTAGTGGGCCGACAACCGTTGCGAATGCGACGCCGGAGCCGACCCCGAACACCGCCACGGCGACGGCGATGGCGAGCTCGAAGTTGTTCGACGCCGCCGTGAATCCGATAGCCGTCGTCGTCGAGTAGTCCGCACCGATGCCCCGCCCCATCCCGAAGCTCACGAGGAACATCACGACGAAGTAGATCGTCAACGGCACCGCGATCAAGAGGACGTCACCAGGCGAGGCGACGATGTTGTCGCCCTGCGTGGCGAACATCACGATGACGGTGAACAGGAGCGCAACGAGCGTCAGCGGGTCGATCTTCGGGATGAACTCGTCATCGTACCACGCTTCGCTTTTGGCGCGAGTGCCGACATACCGGGTGAGGAACCCGCCGGCGAACGGAATCCCGAGAAAGATGACGATCGCCTCGAACACCTGCATCGGCGTGATGTCGAACGTCGTGATGCCGGCGACGAGTGACTCCATTCCCAGTAGCGGCGGGAGGAAGAGCGCGAAGAACCAGACGTACACCCCGTAGGTGACGATCTGGAAGAGGCTGTTGAACGCAACCAGTCCCGTCACGTACTCGGTCGAGCCCTCCGCGAGTTCGTTCCAGACGAGTACCATCGCGATACACCGAGCCATCCCGATGAACACGAGCCCGAGGAAGTATTCGGGACGCGCCGGAAGCCCTGGAACGAGCCCGCTGAAGAAGACAACCGCGAGCCCGAACATCAACGTCGGGCCGATCAGCCAGTTCTGCACGAGGCTCAACCCGAGTACTCGCCAGTTGCTGAAGACGGTCCGAAGTTGCGAGTAATCGGCCTTCGCCAGTGGCGGATACATCATCGCAATGAGGCCGATCTCGACGAGATGGAAGTTCTGAATCGGTTGAGTCACCGACGGGGCGACGAAGCCGAGCCCGACGCCGATCGCCATCGCGCCAAAGATCCAGACGGTGAGGTACTTATCGAGAAAGTCCATCGACCGTGGGTCGCCACAGCTCTCACAGTCGCAATTGGGGCCGTGGTCGTGGGCGTCGACGTTACTCATCGCTCACACTCCCCTCAAGGACGGTGACGAGCGCAACAGCTCGGTTGGTGGCACGGTACTTCTTCCACCGGCCGTCCTTCCGGCCGTCGACCAGGCCAGCATCGACGAGCTGTGAGAGCGCGTGACTGAGCCCGCTCTCGGTCACGTCAACGACCGCATTCAGTTCACAGACACAGAGTTCCTCCTGGGCGGCAACAAGGACGCGAACGAGTGTATACCGCGTCTCGTTGGAAAGGGCCGACAACACACCGAGTTCAGCATCCACCTGCGCTGTCCCGAGCGCCGCTTCGAGGGTACTGAGTTCGTCAAGGCGGCGCTCGACATCCTCACTGCGACACTCCCCGAGTTCATCATCGAGATAGCGGCGAAGTCGTTCCGTAGCTTGTGCCATCGAAGTTGACTTGAGTGGAATCTCAAATAATGGTTTCGAATGTAGTCGGTGAGTGAACCGGATAAGCCCCTCCTTGATTAGGTTATGCCAATATATGAGAACGGACGGAAAGCATTATACTTGAATATTCTTTAAACCCAGATATGGAGGCGAACTCAGTGAGCGACTCACAGCTCGTTCGTGCCAGTGAGAGTAGCCGCAAGCAGCGTGACGGAGCGGAATTCATCGGCGGCTACGGTAAGAAAACGGGGGACTCAGACCTCCTCTTTATCGAAGGACAGCTGCCGGAAGAGGGAGACCGAATCGCGAGCGATGCGTCCCCTGAGCGTCAGCTTGACTTGTGTTTACAGAACCTCGAAACCGAGCTTGAACGGCAGGGAAAAGAAATGAGCGATGTTCTGCAGCTTACCCTGTATCTCGCCGAGATGGATGCATACGAGCGTGTGAACGACACCTACAAGCAGTACTTTGAGGAGACGTTCCCAGCCCGGACCACAGTCGGCGTCTGTGAGCTGCTCGGCGATGCGACAGTGACCGTTGATGCAGTCGTTGCCATCGAATAACGCCAAGGCAGTCGTCACAGATACCTCCTCAACAAGAGGGTATGATGCAATTCGCGATCCGATCTGAGACCGTAGACGGCGCATCTATCTCCACTCTATTATAGAGAAGTCCGCCCAATTCTCAGAGAATAACGGTAGAACGATTCTAAGGAGAGCAGTCCATCGTCTTCGGCCAAACTCAGCCACTCGTTCAGTGGATATTCGAGTTCTTCGTGAACAAGGTGCTCGCACAATTAACCAACAAACACAGGACTTGCTCAATATTATTGGTTAATTCTATGCGGCCGGTCGTTTTTCTCGCCCCCATCAGGGGACGCGGGGCGGCCAGCAGCGGCCTCGCGATCCCAACCAGGGGCTCAGTTAGCATCAACAGGTGACGACTCGTAAGCACGGGAACTGACATTCAAATACCAAGCCGGGACCAAACTGAGTGATTCAATCACATCACAAATTATGGGAAAGAAGCTGTACTCAGACGAAGAACTCCTCAATCGTCTCCAGGAATTCGCCTCAGAACTCGGGCGGCCTCCGTCGCAGAATGAGATGAACGAGTCCGGCCCTCATGCCGCAAAGACCTACGCGGACCGTTTCGGGTCGTGGAATGGAGCGCTTAAGACTGCCGACCTTGAGACGGGAACAAACGAACCAGACGGAAGACCAGCGACATCGAAAGCCGATCTTCTTGCGGACCTCAAATCAGTCGCTAAAATCGTAGGGGAGACACCTTCAGAGCGAATCTACAGAGATCACGGAAAGTACTCGGTGAAAACATACTGCAAGCGATTCGGCGGGTGGAACTCAGCACTACGGGCAGTTGGGATGGAGCCCAACGTTGAACTGAACCTCTCGGAAGAAACACTCATAACCGCTCTACAGGAGTTCGCTGAGGAACTTGGCCGTCCACCCACGACAGACGAGATGGATCAAGATGGTCCATACACCACAGGTCCGTACAAGCGGGCCTTCGGAAATTGGAATCAGGCTCTTCGGAGGGCTGGCTTGGAGATATACTATGCACGAAACGTGAGTGAGGAAAGTCTGCTGTCTGAACTCACGAGGCTCAGCGAAGAGTTGGAACACGTTCCCTGTAAAGAGGAGATGCGGGACCAGGGAAAATGGAGCGGATCGGTCTACCAGGCGCGATTTGGCTCCTGGAACGAGGCTCTCGCAGCCGCTGGCTTCGAGCCAAATACCCGATGGCGAATTCCACGCGAGGATCTATTAACCGAATTGCGAGAGCTCGCGGGAGAGTTGGGACATCCACCGACGACGAGTGAGATGCTTGAACACGGGAAATACACGACTCAGCCGTATTGGCGCGTATTCGGATCATGGCGAACGGCACTTCAGGCGGCCGATCCGGACTATTTAGAGAACTATCGTCAATCAGATACCGAGTCAATTCCATTTGGCTCGAACTGGCCACAGATTCGTGAGGAAATCATTACCCGCGACAACGAATCCTGTCTCCGCTGTGGGATGGACCGCGGAACACACCGAGACCAGTTCGACCGTGATCTCCCGGTTCACCATCGAATTCCACGCCGGCGGTTCTACAACAATCCAGACCGTTCGGTCGATGATGCAAATGTCCCGAGTAATCTACTGACACTCTGTATTCCGTGTCATCGACGTCTCGAACGGCTACCGGTCCAGCCAATAATCGGGTGAGCTGCGAAATTCTGCATCCAATCGGCTCTATTGAATCCACGGACGGCGTAGGGACGAGCCGTCAGAACGTTGGAAGTGAAGCGGGAGAGTACAGTTGTGCAAAAGGTCCTCTTCCGCTTCGTTAAACAAGCTGTCTCGATAGCACGAAAACTTACTGATGCTGCGCTAATGCAGATCAGCCATCCAGCCGGCAACGGGGTTGCCGGCTGGAAGCACGCCGTCCTGCACTTTCTCCGGCTTCACATGGACGCAACGCTCCAAGAAGTCCTCGACTGGGCCGAGGAGATGGAGCGGGTACGAGCCGCGCTCGTTCTCGAGCGCGGCGAGTTCCCCGGCCCATCCGCGCTCTGCAAGT
>NZ_FNIA01000033.1 GCF_900103505.1 Haloarchaeobius iranensis | reverse complement strand
CCACCGGTATTACCGTCGTCTCCACCACTGCCACCGGTATTACCGTCGTCTCCACCACTGCCACCGGTATTACCGTCGTCTCCACCACTGCCACCATTACCGCCATCATTGGTACTGTCACAGGCGTCTCCAACCCCGTCGCCATCGGAGTCTGTCTGTCCCGGGTTGGACGTGCCTGGGCAGTTGTCAACCGCATTCGCTACCCCGTCTCCATCCGTGTCCTCTTCATCACCGCCACCAGGGCCACTGACACCCAGGGTCGAAATCCCGCCAGAGCTGTTGTTCGAACTGGACTCTGAAATCGAGGCTGACCTGGAACCGCCAATCACCAACACGCCGTTCTCGACACTGCACGACCCAGTACACTCGACCGAGGAGAAGTTCGACGCTGGACCGTCTACAGTCGTTTCCTCCTGCCACTGCGTCGAGTTGAACACCGTATAGTACGTCAGGTTCGTCGTCGTCGTCGACACCGTGCCATTCGTACTATTCAGAGTCGTGTTCGCCCGTGTCCAGATACCACTCTCGAGGTCGTATTCGTAGATGGCCAGGTTTTCCGGGTTCTCGGTGGTGCTTTCGTTGTACTGCATCGTGACCGTCGCGCTTTCAACGGCATCGCTTTCGGTCACCTGAACGACTGGCGAGCGGCGCGATTCGGTCTGGTTGTGGTACGTTGCCTGTGGTTGAATTCCAACATCATCCCCGAGGTATCCTTCTCCGGTGACGCTGATGGAAGTACCAGTCTCGTTGTCGGAGACGTCCGAGTCGTAGGTTTCGTTTCCATCACGCACGCCGTCGTTGTCGGTGTCGCTACTGGTGGCGTCCGTATTGAGTTGGAGTTCTTCGTAGTCGGAGAGACCATCGCCATCCGTGTCCGCATCCAGAGGCGAGGTGTTCCCTACGACTTCCTCGTAGTCTGAGAGACCGTCTCCATCCGTGTCCGCACTGACCGGTGACGTCCCATTCTGCTTCTCCTGCAGCGTGGTGAGGCTATCGTTGTCCGTGTCCTCCAGTGCATCGCCAACCCCGTCGCCGTCGGAATCCGCGGTGAACCCCTGGAACACCGACCAGTTGGCCTCGTAGCGGTCCGAGAGATTGTCGGCGTCTGTGTCCGCACTGAACGGACTCGTGTTGTAGTACCACTCGTGGAAGGCGATGACACCGTCGTCATCGAAGTCTTCGAGTCCGTCGATGACGGTGTCTCCAGACTCGTTTACGGGTGTCTCGACCGAGTCGCTATCGTTCAGTAGCGGACTGGTCCCGGTTACATTGACCTCGTATCCATCAACAAGGCCATCCTCGTCCGTATCTACTGCGAGCGGATCCGTCCCAATCTCCTGCTCCTCCAGATTCGAAAGCCCGTCACCGTCGAGATCCTCTGAAGCGTCACTCAGGTTATTTGCTCCCTCGTCACTGGGGGTTGCAGACGAATTCGAATTTGCTCCATCCGGAGCAGTCAACGTCTGATTCACCTCGAATGCATCCAGCAGTCCGTCGCCGTCGGTGTCGTTCGACACGGGGCTTGCCCCGACCTGCTGCTCTCGGAGGTTCGTCAGCGTGTCCGAGTCGTGGTCTTCTGCCGCGTCTGAAACGTTGTCATCGTCGGTATCAGCCGAAACTGCAGAGATGACCGAATAGTTTGCTTCGAATCCATCGTGCAGCCCGTCATCATCTGAATCCGGGTCGAATGGTTCAGTTCCGAGTCCGACCTCAAATGCGGTAATCAGGCCGTCGTCGTCGAAGTCCTCGTTCCCGTCGACGATGCTGTTGTTCGCCTCGTCGGGGACTGTCCGGTTCGAGTCCGAGTCCGGGATGACCGGGTGCGTCTCCGTGGTGTCGACCTCGTAGCCGTCGGTGAGGTTGTCGCCGTCGGAGTCGGCCTCGAACGGGTGCGTGCCGAGGTTCTGCTCGCGGAGGTTGTCGAGCGTATCAGTATCGGGGTCCTCGACGGCGTCGCTCTCGTTGTCGCCGTCGGTGTCGTTCGCGAGCGGGTCGAGCCCGGAGTCGTACTCGTGCTCGAAGGCGTCGGTCAGCTGGTCGTCGTCGGTGTCGGCGTCGAACGGGTCCGTCCCGATGGTCGCCTCGAGCTCTGTCTCGACACCGTCGCCATCGAAGTCCTCCGCCCCGTCGAGGGTGCCGTCGCCGGCTTCGTCGACATCGGTCCGCGTGGAGTCGCTGTCGTTGAGCGTCGCCGTCGTGTTCGTCACCCGGATTTCGTAGGCGTCGGTTAGCCCGTCGGCGTCCGTGTCGTTCGAGACGGGGCTCGTCCCGAGTTGCTGCTCGCGCAGGTTGTCCAGCGTGTCGTTGTCGTGGTCCTCGCTCGCGTCGAGGATCCCGTCGGCGTCAGTGTCGTTGTCGGTGGCGTCGACGACGTCCCATGTGACCTCGAACGGGTCGGTGAGCTGGTCGGCGTCAGTGTCGACCGCGAAGGGGTCCGTGCCCTCGTTGGCCTCGACGTGCGTGGGAAGCGTGTCGTTGTCGAAGTCCTCCTCGCCGTCGATAACTCCGTTTCCGGCCTGGTTGCCCGGCGCGAGCGTGGTGTTGCTGTCGGCGGCCAGCGGGTCTGTTCTGGTGGTGTCGTTCTCGTAGCCGTCGTCGAGCTGGTCTGCGTCGGTGTCCGAGTTGAGGAGGTCGGTGCCGATGGCCTGTTCCTCGACGTTCGTGAGGGCGTCGCCGTCGAAGTCCTCCGCACCGTCGGGCGTGCCGTCGTCGTCGGTGTCGGCGAGCGCGGGGTCGAGGTTCCGCGTGACGAACTCGAGGCCGTCCTCGAGCCGGTCGCCGTCGGTGTCGGGGTCGACCGGGTCGAGCCCGTTCCGTGCCTCCCTGACCGAGGTGAGCCCGTCGTCGTCGAAGTCCTCGAGGCCGTCGAGGGTGCCGTTGCCCGCCTCGTTCGCGTCGGTCGCAGCGGAGTCGCTGTCCGGGCCGAGCGGGTCGGTCTCGGTCCGGCTGGTCTCATACTGGTCGGTGAGTCCGTCGGCGTCGAGACGGAGTACGTCCGAGTCCGTCGTGTCAGCAGGCTCTTCGCAGGAGAATATCTCGCACCAGAAGGAACTCTGGCCGTTTCGGGCGGTATTCGACCGACCCCGGTTGCCACGCCCGCGGCGGTCCCAGCCGGAGTCGTCGTCATCCGTTGGTTCGGCGACGGAGACGTTCACGCGATTGACCTGCTGTGTGAGCGTGAGGTTGAACTGGAACGTGGCGTTCACGCCGGGGGCGGTCGTCGCGTTGAGTGGGACGGTGGCGGTGTCACCGTCGTTCAGGGTGACAGTGACGTTGCCGAGCTCGTATGCTCGTGGGTCCGAGACTGTTCCGACGATGCGGCGTTCGATGCTGCCGTTGTGGGCGGGGTCCGAGCGCGTGAGGATGGTGACGTTCGGCGCGGTCTCGTCGTCGAGTTCGTCGAGAGCCTCCTGAGCGTGGTGCCAGGCGGCACCGTAGTAGAGGATGGCCTGTGCCCGGTACTGCATTCGCTGCTGGAACGCGCCGCGCTCAGAGCGAGCGCGCGGTTCGCGGTCACGATAGTGGTCGGCCCACTGCATCGACCGCTCGGCCAGCTCGAGATGTGACTCGACGGTGTGACGGTCCTCGGCGGAGAGTCCACTCGTCTGGTTGAGCGCCCTTCGTGCATCTTGGAGGGATGCGTTGGCGGTCCAGCGGTCGGCCTGCACGAGAATTTGGGTCGCGTTGTCGACGCTGCCGCGCTGGTCGGTACGACCGAAGCGCGAGAGTGCACGGACCGTCGAGACATCGCTGTAGAACACGGTGCGGGAGTCCACGCGGATGGGGTCGCGATAGGTGGAGAAAGAGTCATTGAGCAGGTCGATGGCCCGGTCCTTGCTTCGTTCGAGCCCCCAGTTGTCGTTCGTCTCGAGCGACTGGATTTGGGAGCGCGCGACATCGCGCTGGAACCGCGGACCGGTATCGGACAACAGCTCTGGGAGGGTCTGTTGTGGTGTCGTCGCAGATCGTGATTCCGTACTGTGAGGCAATGTGTCAGCGGAATTTGAGGGGTGAGCAAAAGCAACCGGTGTGAACGTTGAGGTTACAATAAGGAGGGCAAAAATCACGGCCTTCGTTCCGTTCAAATTTCTCATGTTAGCCGGTTGTCTCTCGGAACTGTGTTTAATTCTTCTGGCCAGCTTTTGCCTAGAAATTGCCTATCACGGCCTTCTGTGGCCAAAATTTTTAATAACCATCCAGAATCCGTGTTAACAATTTTCATCACGGATTCGTGTTGAACGTTGTTACTCGCGGTGTTAGACGGTGATTGGAATCTGAAGCGCAGTGACAACCCGATGATGTTGAACGAAGTTAGCACGACTATTAACCAACAAAGGGTTAGTGTTGGTTAAGGATCTCGAGAAATCACATTCCTCGACAGGGCACTGTCTAGATAAGCCAGTTTGAGAAGCGAGCAGATCGTTGAGCTTGTTTGGGACAATGCTCGCAGACCTGCTCAGCGAGTTCTTAGCGGCGGATTTAGAAGAAACTTGGGAGCGTGAGCGGACGGCGAACGCCCTGACGGGCGTCGCCGTCCGGCTCCACGCGACCGGGTGTTCGCTTAGGGAAACAACTTCCATTCTCGCTGACCTAGGCGTTGAACGCTCGCACGGAGCGGTCTGGAACTGGGTACATCGGGTTGCTGACAGCGTCTCAGACCTGCCGACGGCTTCGCCGTCACGGTCAACGAGACCGCTGTCAAGATAAATGGAGAGTGGTCTTGGTTGTATGCTGCAATAGACCTCGACACAAAGTTAATTCATGATGTCGCGTTGTTTGGACGGCACGGCACCGACCCAGCAGCTGCGTTTCTCTCTGGCCTCGCCGAGGAACACGATCTCTCAGACACCGTGTTTCTTGTTGACTAGTACAGCAACTATATGCAGCACGACGAACACCAAGAGTCAGGGACACTTCGCAGTGAGGGCTACGTCATACGACGCTGCTACCTTATCAAGCACGTCCTCAAACCGTGACGGGATCGACTCAGAAAGCACGGAACAGGATACCGGCCGCCAAGCATGAATTGATCTTCAAACAAGACTCTCTTGCCAATGAGGTGTCCGAGAACAGAGAGACCCACTTTCCCGTCGCGCTTCACCTCGATGAGCTCCCATGCTCCGTTCGGATGGCGGAGCACCGCATCAACGCGATACCCGCCAATGTCAACCTCCTTGTACACAACGACGAAATCCGCGAGGCGCGACACCGGTGGGAACGTTTCCTCGTCAGACCGAAACACATTCCGGTCGGGACCAGCTGCATCAACCCACATCTCGAATATCTCATCTTCAGAATCATTACTCCTACCCAACCCGTCTCCTATCCGCGCTGTCGTTGATTTTGCGACACGTTTCGTCGGATGTTCGGTTGGAGCACCTCGTTTCTTGTACTCTTTAAGATCCTCCGGGTCGATGTTGATTTCAACCATGCCTCTTGTGATTACCTCACACAACCATCAAAGGGAGGGGTAATAATATCGCGCAATATAGTATTAACAAGTTCGTACACCTACCTAACACCAGTTTCAGAGAGAGCTATGTTGAACTAATGGGGTTTAATAGAGCCATCTTGACGCAATGTAACCACGACACCGTGGAGATGAGTTAACCAACAGACGAATTCGTGTTGGTTAATCACCGTGCGAGAGGGAACGTTCTCGAGTAATCCGACGTGTCCAGAAGCTCCCCACACACCACTGTGTCCAGTGTCTTTCCAATGGTGACCCTATACCACCAACACACACCACCATGTCCAGTGTCTTCTCGGGCTACGAGCGCTGAAACTGCTGTTTCAAGCGTTCTGGGTCGCCGACGTTATCCACCGTATCCGATAGCGCATCCAACAACAGTTCGCGGTCGGTCGCGAGCTCGTACTCATAGTACCGGCCGCCCGCCTCGCCCTCGTTGCGCTCGTTCGAGTTCGCAATCCCGAGCATCGCCAGTTCGTTCAGATGGTCACGCATCCGACGCGGCACCAACGGGCTCACACCATACCGATCACAGACGAGTTCGTACCGCGCCTGCAGCTCACGCGCCCTGGTCGGCGTCTTCCCAGCCTGCTCAGTCATCAACAACGCATACAGCACGAGCTTCCCCTGATCCGTTAGCCCGATAATTCCGTCCTTGACGCGGCTTTCCTCCATTCGCGACCGCGCCTCCCTGACGTGGTACTCGGTGAGTTCCTCCACATTCTCCTCGGCCGCCAAGTCACCCGCCTCCATCAACAGGTCGAGGCTCTGCCGAGCGTCCCCGGCGTCCTGTGCGCCGAACGCCGCACACAGCGCCAGCACGTCCTGCGAAACCACGTCGTCATAGAACGCCGTGTCGGCGCGCTGGCGGAGAATCGCGCGAAGTTCCTCCGCGTCGTACGCTGGGAACTGCAGTTCTTTCTCGCACAGACTCGATTGGACTTTCGACGACAGCGTGTCACGGAATTTGAAGTCGTTCGAGATGCCGATGATGCCGACTTTCGCATCGTCGAGGTTGCCGTTCGCGCGAGCCCGCGGGATCTGGTAGAGGATACTGTCGTTTCTGAGGTGGTCGACTTCGTCGAGCACGATAATGACCGTTCCGCCCAGGCTGTCGAGTTCCTCCCATAGCATCTCGTTGACGCGGTGCTGTGGGTAGCCGGTGGTGTTGATCTGGTCGTCCGGCGGTCGGAGTTCGTTCACGAGTTCGACGCTGACCTGATAGCTCGTGTTGAGGTCTTCGCAGTTCGTGAAGATCGTCGACAGGGTGACGTCGTGCCGGGTGGCGTCCTGTTTGAGTTCGTCGAGCAGGTAGCGCGTGCAGGCGCTTTTACCGACGCCGGCTTTGCCGTAGAGGAAGATGTTGTTGGGTTGGTCACCGTTGATTACGGGTTGGAGAGCGCTGATGTACCGGTTGAGTTCGTCGTCGCGGCCGATGATTTCTGTTGGCTGGTAGTCTTCGCGGAGGGCGTCACGGTCGCGATAGATGTCGGTGTCCGGCTCGAACAACCCCATACTGCACGTGGTGTCTCGGTGAGATTATAAATCTAGGGACCACCGTGTCTGATGTGTCTTGTGTGTCCCAAGACTGCGGGAGACACACACCACCATGTCCAGTGTCTTAGAGTGCTGGTGTAGGCAGCTGCTGCTGTTGGTTGTCGCGTGACCCTGTCTAAGCTGGGTAATTGGTATCCTACGGACTAGCTCACAGCATCATGGTTTAAACTTTTCTCATGTGTATAGTTCTTTAAGAACCCGCCCCATGCTAGAACACCGAGACACTGGACATAGTGGTGTGTCTGTGTCCACTTTGGATATATAATAGACACTGGACATAGTGGTGTCTAAACCACAAGACAACACCGGGGAAGACACTGGACATAGTGGTGTGCCATCTCGAGGCCTTTCGATGCCATGCTTTCACTCGGTACGAGAGGTGTGGCCAATACGACGTGGGATGGGGGACCACGCTCCCACCCCACTGGTTCCAATGCTTTTCATCGGGGCGTCAGCACCCCCACTAGTTCCAATGCTTTCACTGTCCAAAACCGCACGCAGTACCAGCGATACCACCCCACTGCTTCCAGTGCTTTTTCGAGGGAGCACGCCGAACTGTGTTTCAGGAAAGTCAACGATCCCGTTCGTGGAGAGTCACGTTTTTGAGTTAAGTCCGGAGCGCTCCAGTGCCTCGGTAAACGACTCGAATCGGCGATAGTAGGTCACTGGCGCCGGGAGATCGTCGAATTCACGCAGGTCACCGATACTCGGAGGCCGATCAACTCGCTCCGCGAGCGTTCGGAGTGCGTCGAGAAGATCTGATTCGGTGTACTGCGGTGCTCGTTCGAACTTAGGTTCGATATCCGCAGCCGCCAGCGCAGCAGGCCAGGTCCCGAACCGGTCCCTGAACACGCTCGGAGATGGAGACTCATCATCTTCTTCGACATCGGTCATCCGTGGTCGTCGATCGATCTCTGCAGCTATCGACCGGAGTTCGCTGATGAGTTCCTCGTCCGAATACTCTCGTGGGGTACCGACTGGCGTTGCGGAGAATCCAGCTTCCTTGAGGGCGGCGTTCCAGGATCCGAAGACGTGGTCGTACGTTCTCGGTGCGGCCATGTCCGCATCGTGTGCGACATCGACCGCCTTCGGTTTCCGTCCGAGTGAGTCGCCGAGCTCGTTCAGGTCGTCCAGAAGCCGGTCTGCAGTCCACTTCTGTGTCGGACGTACCGGTGTCTCGTAACCAGCTGCCTCGAGGGCAGCCTCCCAGCTCTCGAACCGGTCGTGAACCACGGACAGTGACGGATAGACCGCGTTCTGCTGGAGGTCGCCCGTCACTGGTGGGTCATCGGGGACGTCTCCGAGCGCAGCCAATGCTGCCTCGATGTCCACTTTCGTCCAGTAGCTCGGCGGGCCATTCGGGGTGAACCCCGCCCTCCACAGTGTCCGATACCACGACCCGAACTCGTCCTGAAATTCGACGAGCGTCGGAAACTCGTCTCTCTCCATCGCGTCTGCTAGCGTGGGCGTTCGTTCGAGTTCCTCCCCGAGGTCGACGAGTTCATCCAGTAGATGCTGTTTCTGGCTCACTGTCTCACCCCTGCCTATTTATTCAACGGCAGTCCTCACTGGAAGGAGTTCTGATTTCGGAACGCGTATCGTAAAGTGGAATTGTTGGTTAACAGCCCCTCAATAGTCCCTGACTCTCTCCCTCCATGCGATTCGGGGCAAGGGTACACTTTTGTCACTCCGGTTGAATCCACGCTGTATGCGCGTTTCACGCGGCAGGCTAGTTCTCGTCGTCGTCCTTTTCGTCAGTCTCGCTGGCTGTGCGGCCGTCACCGATTCAACCACAACGAACGGAGATGACCCCACCGACAGCCCACCCACAGCCGAGGGTGGGAACGCGGTAACCGCGAACGGCACGCTAGAAGTCCACTTCATCAACGTCGGGCAGTCAGCCAGCACTCTGCTGATCACGCCGACCGGAGAGACGATGCTCATCGATAGCGGGGACTGGCCGGAAGAAGGGGAGTACGTAATCAACTACCTGCAGGAGATCGGCATCGACCGCATCGACCATCTCGTGACTTCGCACGCCGACGCGGACCATATCGGCGGCCACGCAGCGGTCATCGAGTACTTCAAGACCGAGGGCGAGGGCGTCGGCGCCGTCTACGATCCCGGTCTCTCGTCGAGTTCGAACACCTACAGTCGATACCTGGACGCCATCGAGGAATACGACGTGTCGCTCTACCAGACCCGCGAAGGCGCACAGATGCCCGTGGAGGGTGTCGACGTCTCCGTGCTCGGCCCACCACAGGACCTCCTCGCGAACGACCAGCGCAACGAGAACAGTCTCGTGCTCCGCGTGACCCACGGCGAGACCAGCTTCCTGTTCACAGGCGATGCCGAAGTCGAGGGTGAGTCGGCACTCGTCCAGGAGTACGGCAACCAGCTCGACTCGACCGTGTTCAAAGCCGGCCACCACGGCAGTCGGTCCAGCTCCCGGTCGAGCCTCCTCGACGCCGTCCAGCCACAGGTCGTGGTGGTCACAAGCGCGTACGATTCCCAGTACGGCCACCCCCACGAGGAAGCACTCCAGCGGTTCGCCAGCCGCTCGATTCCGACCTACTGGACTGCGACGCACGGAAACGTCGTGGTGTACAGCAACGGGAGCGCGGTCAGTATCGCGACCCAGAACGAAGCGCCGACTGACCCAACGTCGCTCCGCTCCGGAGACCTCGTCGAACCAGGCACCTACAGCGAGGCGATCGTCCGAGAGACGATTGTGGGTAGTGGGTCGGTTGCGCCCGCGACCGACATCGCCACCGACGGTGGTGGCGAGCTCTCGCTCGTGGACATCAACGCCGATGCCGAGGGCAACGACAACGAGAACCTCAACGATGAGTACGTCGTCCTCGAGAACAGCGGCAATGCGACGCTGGACCTGAGTGGCTGGGAGCTCGTCGACGAGGCCGGGAAGACGTTCGCGTTCCCCGACGGCTTCACGCTGGCACCCGGCGAGCGTGTGACCATCCACAGCGGGAGTGGGACCGATTCAGCGACCGACCTGTACTGGGGGCAGGAGACTGCGGTCTGGAACAACGCCGGGGATACTGTGATTGTACGTACTGACGATGGGACCGTCGTCATTGAGGAGAGCTACTGATGCCTGAAACCTACACCGCCGTTCTCGACCGGTTCGAGGAATCGACCGCCGTCCTGCTGCTCGAGCAGGATGGAGAGCAGGTCGAGGAGATGAACGTGGCGCGTGACATGCTCCCGAGAGCTGGCCGCCATCAGGACGCCATCTTCGAGCTCGAGATCTCGGACGAGACGGTCTCGCTTCGCTACCGAGAACAGGACACAGAGCAGCGCCGTACTGATGCGCAGTCACGATTCGACCGCCTATCGACCGAGTTACCGGACGAGCGTTCGGGAACGGAGTGATTGACAGCTACGTTCGGTTCGACTGAGCGTTTGTTTGGCCCCGGGAGGTTGGGGACTGACGATATGAGACCTCGCAGCGAGACCAACCAAGTCAGTTGGTACGATTGTGTGACCAGCCTACCTTCCCAATCGCTAGCTCACCACGACGGAACTTCTATTAGTCATCATCGCGTTAGCGATAATCAAGACCGAGTTCAGCGCTCCTGGAATGGGTTGCATTTACAGATGGAGGACTTAATCGACGCAACGGCTGCAAAAATTGTCTTAGCGATACAGCGCGGAGATTCTATCAATCGTATCGCAAACAAGATCGCGAAATCGTACTCGTGGACCTACGACTGGATCGAACGGTTGGAAGCCGCAGATATTATCGCAAATACCGATACTGGAATCCAGGTCGTCGACCACGGGATGCGACAGCAGTACGCCGAGATGATGGCTGCAGTGTACAGTCGGGACACGGTCTCACAGGATGATTCCTACAGAATCCCGCACTTCGCCGGCATGGAGTTCGCGTACACCGAGATCGACGCCGCGTACGTCTGGACGCACGGTGGGTACCAGATCGCCCGCAGCCACGACGACTATCCCGTGTTCATCCAGGTCCACGATCAGGACATCGAACGGTGGCTCGCGTTCTTCGAACAGTATGGAATCGAGACGTCGATCAACGAGCGTCCGGACGCCAGCGACGTCGACGGGAACGTGCACTACGTGTTGTTCCCGCAATCCGATGGTATCGACGTCGAGTGGGTGGATGGGAATCCGGTCGTCCCCTTGGAGACTGCAGTAGATCAGATGATGCAGAACCGGCCAGCGTACGAGCCCGCGTTGGAAATCATCGCCGACGAGTACGACGTCGACGTTGATGCCTCGCACCACAGTGCGATGGATGCGGACTAACAACTACTCTAGAATGAGCCTTCCTGAACGTCAATCCGAACTCATCGACACGCATCGTGCAGTCAAGACTGCCGGACTACCGTATGTCCTCGTCGGTGGCTGGGCTGTGTCCGCCTTCCAGACGCGGTTCACCACCGATATCGACACGGTCGTTCCCGCGACCGCCCTGGACGACTATGATGCACTACTCCGTGAGCTCGGATACGAGAAGGAGTTCGAGAAAGACGTCTCGAACGAGTACGAGGGGCGAATGATCCAGTACCAGAAGCCAGTCGGCGAGAATGCCGTGACCTTCGAGGCCCTCGTCGACGCGATGCGGTGCCGGCAGACCGACGCCGAATGGTCGTATCGCTACCTGCACGAGCATAGTAGCATCCAGTCCATCGATGCGACGGATGACTTGGACGGCCGTATCCCGGAGCCAGCACTCCTGTTCGCGATGAAACTACACAGTGGCCGGCTGGCAGATACCCGCGATCTCGTCGTCATCAGCACCCAGGCGGAGTTCGACCGAATCGAACGGCATCTCCACCGTGGAGATCCCGAGAAACTCGACGGGCAGATTGAGCTCGTCCTCAACCGACTCCAGCAGGACGGGTTCGAAGACTCGTTCAAAGGCGTCTTTCAACAAGAGGAGCTCCCTGCTGATGCTGTCGGCAATCTCGTCTCATTCTTGCGAAAACAGCGGGAGCAGCTGCACTAGATTCTTCGAAAGGTCAAGGCACTAGTTAGTCTGGCATCTCTCACCTTACTCTATAGATGTCGGCTGTGAGGCTTCTTTTCTCTGTTCTACAATTATTACAGGGTACGGACTCGGTCGTGGAATACATCGTGGAACCGTTCGCCTTGTTCAAGTAACCAGGCAAGATACGTATCCCACTCGTCTTCCTTTTTCAGATCCGCATCACGAGTGACAATTATTTGGCTTCGCTCCTTCCCCGCACGAGTCGTTTCGGGCTCGACCCACTCGAGATCCTCTTCGAACCGCGGGTCAATCTCATCTCGTTGGCTCTCAAGCTCCCTGTACGCGTCCGCGTTATCCCGTATCAGTAGCCCACACGCCAGGCGATTTTCGACCGAATTGAGTGTGAACTTCAACGCAAAGCCACCCCGCCCTATCGGATTGTTGTACCAATGCTGTGGTCTGGGTTTCCGAGCACTAAGCTGTGAGCCAGTCTCCTCGATTCGGTTTGCAAACGCAGTCCAGAACTGTTCCTGTAGTGTCTTTGTCTCAGAGAGTTCCTCATCGGTTCGTTTCGCCATCTCTTTCCAGGCGCTGGGTTCTTCGACGGGATTCAGGCGAACGGCTGGCTCCGAATCACTGATCTTCCAAACCTCCAGCCGGACTGCGAACAGATTGATGCCCTCCCGGCTGCTCGAGTTCAACCACTGGAATGCATCTGTATGTTCGTCGTTGAACTGTGGAGCAATCCAGACGATGATATCTGCGTCGACTCCTGCGGCGTAGGCAATTGCTTTCCCCAGGTGATCGTGGTCACTTGTGTTGAGCTGATTCTCGATGACCACCTTGCGCCCATCGTCCACAACCCTCGCGTAGATGTCGACACTGTACTTTCCAACCCGTTTCTCGCGCTCGAGTACTTCAAGATCGAGGCCAAGCGCGTCCTCGAGTTCTGATGGGTCATCGCCTTCAATCGCCCTCGCCAGCCAGGGCGTGAAATCCTGCTCTTCGTGTTCCCAGTACTCCCGCACGTCTTGCCGGGTGAGAGAATCGAACTCCGGGTTTGACGCTGTCATGCCAGTATCTACTCAGAACCTATCAATGAACCTTCTCCCCAAGAGGCAGCCTTCGAGTTAGAACTGGTCCACGGGGGCACACTCGTAGGATACCCAATGTGCACCGATGAGTTCGGTCTCGACCTCCTGTCGCTTGTGCTGGGCGTTGTGCTCATCTAAGACGGTATAGCTGTACTGCAGCTCCCCGTCTCGTTCTCGTCGATGGGAGTACAACCGACTCTTCAGATTCGAACTCTCCCCGATATACGTCAGCGGTTCAGGATCACCCGCATTCCAGAGTCGGTACAGTCCATCTGTTGTGGGCGTGTCAGTCGAGACCTCATCCAATGGCTCCGGCTCAGTCCAGTCGAGTCCCATCCAATCCGTACTGAGTGGACGCTCGTGGTCCGTCCATTCGAGCGGGCCCACACCGGGTTCCGTGTTCGGTTCAGTCTCGTCTTCGGAGAGTGGCCCACCGACAAAGCCGTCGCTGCTGTAGCCCGATTGTTTGTAGCCCTCGATGATGCGACCGAAGTTCGCGGTCGGGCTGTGTCCAATCTCCCGGCGGTGGAGAGCAATCAGCGCTGCCTCGATCCCTTTTCGAGGCTGTTTCTCGGTCGCTCGATCTGGCGTTGTCCATGAGATCTCGAGGTCTGGCCCGTCTCGGTCGCGGATTGCCCAGAGACACGGAGCCGCCGTGTGGGGATCTCGGAATGGCATCTCGTCCGAGAACGCTCCTCTGGCGAGTGAGTGAATACGACCGCTCGTACTTCGTCCCGTTTCTCCGATGTACACTAAGCCCTCATAGTCTGGATGTCGAACACGGTACAGACCCTCATCAGTAGGAGCCGTAGCGAGGTGGCCCTCTTCTTTCTTCAGCGGCCCCCAGTCAGACCAGTCCAGCCCGAACCATCGCTCTGACTCGACATCGCTCTCAGTCATAGGTGTTCGTTGTACCAGGCGAGCGTCTCCCCGAACATCAAGCCCTCGGTGGGAATCTCGATCGAGACTAATGTCGCTTCCAGCTTTGGCAGTAGTTCCTCGTAGTAGGCTTTCCCAGCGTGCACGACAAGGGTCATGTCCTCTCGGAGGAGATTCCGGCCATCCAGCTCTGCAGCAACGACATCGGCCCACTCCCGTCGTTCCTCGATGCCAGCTGTCGTCAGTATCTTATCGTACGGTGCAATCTTCGCTCCATCTTGGTCCAATACGTGATGCAGTGAGGAGAGAATCACCCACGCATCGTGTTCTTACTCGACAGATTCAGTTTCCCAGTCGCCGTCGGATGAGGGCTTCGCTGCAAATACGTCGATACGCCTAATACATTCGAAGACAACAGAATACATATGCCAATCGATATCGAGACGTTCGAATCCTCTCCCGAGGACCACCTCCAGAATCGTGGAGAGACGAACGCCGACCGCGTGATGCGGTTCCTCGCTTCGCATCCCGACCAGGCGTTCACCCAGAGCGAAATCCGCGACGCCACCGACGTGAAAGCTGGCAGCATCAGCGTTGTCCTCTCGCGTCTCGAAGATCGCGGGCTCGTCCGTCACAAAGGCAACTACTGGGCGCTCGGCGAAGCCGACGACGTCGCTGCCTACACGAACATGGCCGAGAGCACGCGAACAGCCAACGACCGCTTCGGTGAAGAGGACATGGACGAGTGGCTGAAACATGCCGTCGACGACGAGGACACTGAATGAGCTATCAGCGAGGCGATGTCGTCTGGGGCCCCGACCCGTTCAAATCCGGTGAGAACCCGCGGCCGTGGCTGATTCTCAACAACGACAGCCACCCGTTCGGCGACGAGGAGTACATGACCGTCACGCTGACGACGACACCACACGACGAAGGTATTCCCCTCGAAGACACTGACTGGGTCGAGGGCGGGATGCCGCGCCAGAGCTACGCCTCGCCGTGGGTGGTGGCTTCCCCGAAGCACGCCGCGATTGTTCGGCGGCAGGGCCGGCTAGAGGAGTCGTTTGTTCAGACTGTCGTCGAGGCTCTCGAGACCTATCTCGAACCACCGACCGAGGAATGACCGATCACCCGACCGTGTACGATGTCCAAGACCGAACAGGCACTCGGGACGATGTATCGGTCGACAGCGTTTGTGAACGCATTCTCTCCTGGGCTGCTAATCCGCGAACAAACCACCCGGATGCACATCTCGATGCGACGATGGCTACAGTCGTCGATCGATACGGGGAATCAGTTGTCCAGGCAGTCATCCACCGTATCCTCGTCGACGGCGTCCCGTTTCGGACCGCTGCTGCAGACCACGATGTTGCGCCACTGGATGGAGTCCAGATCGGGACGGTCGCGACACAGACTCTCGACGTGCTGAATACGGAACAGCTAGCGTAGCTCTTCGAAAGCCCTCGGCCGCTCGACGTCCCGCGACCCGCGCTGCGCTCCTCGTGCCTGCGGTGCTTGCGGGGTCGGGGACGACCGAGCCGGCCTCGCCCTTTCTGAGTCCACCAGGACAGTGGATGGCTCACCGAGCGACGTAGCCGGCTGAACAGGTGTATCCATGACGGCACGCACCGCTCGCCGCGTGCCGCCCTCCGCTCGCTCGCGACCGACCAGTCCGGGCATGCGGGCGCTCTCCGCACCGCCCGCGCCCGTTCCGGGCATCTGGTCTCGACGCCAGCGGGTAACCGCGGGGGGTTGCGCGCCGTCGGTGCTCACCCCCACACGGTTACTCCGCTGGACGCTCGCTCCGGGCGGGTCGGCGCGCGGTGCTGGTTCTGTGATCGACGCTGGCGCGCTCTCGCTCGCGCCCAAGGGCGCTCGCGAAGGCGCGAGCGAGAGCGCGCAGACGTGTCTGGCCGGTCGGTGATGCAGAAAAACCGCGAGTGATGATCGCGGTTGTGGACGCTCTGTGAGCGCCTTCGGAATCAGGTAGATTCCAATGTCTAGTAGAAACACGATCCGTGATGAAGGTTCGGACGTACAGGCGACTGAACAGCTGACCCTCGAGGCCGCGGTCGAGGACGACGGCGAACTGCTCGCAGAGGCTGCCTGTGGGGACCACGCACCTGAGCTGCGACCCACGGTAGAACTCGAGAAGCAGGGTCGAATCGACTACGACTGGAGCCGGAAGGCCGGTCTGGACCATCCGTACGGGACGACGCTCGAAGCGGAGGAGCGGCGGCTGGCCGAAGAGCAAGAGCTGGCGCGGCAGCGAGACCGTGCACTGGCGGCTGCAGAGGTAGGCATCGACAGAGAGTCGTCATGCAGAGTGCAGACGGAGCAGGAATCCAGTAAGCGCGTCCGTGACTTCAGAGAACGGGGCGTGCTCGGGAGCGGTGGCGATCCGGACATCGACCCGCGTGAACGACTCGACGCGAAGACCCTGGGCGGGGTAAACCGATACGGGATGCAATTGGCGGAGCGCTTCCGTGGCCCGTCTCGGGGAGCCTACGCGAAGCAGCTCGCGGAGAAAGTCGCGTGCCAGGATATGGGGTTGACGGCAGCCGTTCTCAAGACGAACGAAGAGCTGGCGAAGGGGACGGACGCAGTCCAGCCCATCGCGACCCTCGAAGAGTGGATGGGTCATCCAAAGTACTCGATTCAGGCGAACGTCGAAGCCGAGGTGAAAACGCTCTACCAGCCGGCGGCGGTCAACCAGCAACAGGTCGGCGTGCTCGATGACGGCTCCGGGACGGCGAAGCTGACCATCTGGAAACGCTCGCGGGTCGGGGCGGTGCTCCGCGAGGGTGACCGGGTCCGACTGCTGAACTGTGAGGTTGGCTGGTACGGTGGTGACCCGACGCTGGCGGTAACATCGGAGTCAGAGGTGACCGTGCTCGAAGGCGGTGACGGTCCAAGCCCGCGAAACGGGACGGTGACCCACGCGGACTTCAGCGGTGGGTCGACCGAGCAACGCCTGGACGTGCTCCGGGACTGAGTTCTCAAGATTTTTCTTTCGGCCATATTTGGCCCTTTCTTTTTTGCCGACGCACCGGTGTAGGTGTGGCAGTTATCTGTGTGCTCGCCCTGTCCGCTCGTCTCCCGTCTGGCACCGCATCCCCACCTCCCCACCCTCCGCTCCGTGCTCGCTCCTGAGACTCACTCCGTCCCTCCGTTCGTCTCACTCGTTGCGCGCGCAGCCACGACCTCTATCAGGAAAACGGATAGTCCAATTGAGTACGTCGGTGCCACCCCTGTGAAAAACTGTTAGAATCTGGGATGATGGAACGCACGAAAAAGTTCTACAATCCTTCTCAGATCTCGGTGAGGCCGAGGCTGTATTCGAGTGCGGTATCGACCTCGTCCATCCGCTCTTGCGGAATCGAGCCGAGGTTATCGGTGAGACGGTGCTCGATTGAGATGGTTCGAATCTGACTACAGAGCGCGACCGAGTCTTCCCGAAGCGCGCACTCTTCGGCAGGAACGAGCACTTCAAACGGGTAGAGTTGCTCGCCGAACGAGGTGGTGAACGGAACAACGATTGTTGTCGGTGCGTTTGCATTTCCAACGTCATTCTGCACGACGAGACATGGACGCGTTCCCCGTTGTTCGGATCCCTGTGTCGGATCGAGCTCGACAATAACAACATCCCCTCGACGGACAGACAAGCTCATCCACTACCACTCTGGGGCATCGCCTAGGTGTTCATTAGCCTCCGTCGAGACACCCTCCAGTTCTTCAGTGAGCTCGCTGGTCCGATTGGCAGACTGGCGATACCCCTCAGCTAACTCCTCACGAGTGACCGGTCGTTCGATAACGAGTTTCCCTGCCTCTTCGTGAATCACGACATCGTCTCCTCCCTTAATTCCGAACCGCTCTCGCAACTCTTTGGGGATCGTCACTTGGCCTCGCTTCCCGATTTTCCGACGTTCACCCTTACTCATACATATTCATATCTTATTCATGCGGATAAACCTTCGGGGAGAAGGCAGTCAGTACGAACCCTCCCAGTGATGGACCGAACGCAATAAAAATCGGTATCGTCGGTTCGTCGTGGACTCTGTTTTCGCTGGCTGGTGCTGGATTAACCAACAGCCGCCAGGCAAGTTTCTCTTGTCGGTTAACACCAATTCCAATCGCCGGGACCAGACCCCCGACGTTTCGGACCCCCAGTTGACTGAAAGACTAACCGCTGTTTTCACTTTCACCTTGGTTCACTGAGGTATATGTGACCTCATCTCCTCAGAGAATAGTAGAGGGCATTGCGACCCTCAGTCACACGCTTTCACACTCAGATGAGCACTCAGGGCCCATACCTCGGTGACTGCCCGTACTGCGGTTGTGAGATTCTGTCTCATCACACCCTGATTGAGTATGCAGGCGGTGTCTGGGCTGAATGTCCCGAGTGTCAGGATGTCGTCGACCCACTGTAAGTCAATATGTTACGAATACTAAAGCGGCTCTCTCCGAGATCGGCCGATGCAACGGAACTCCTCGAGTGTCGATCCTGTGGGACCAGTTTAGAGAAGGCACAGAATTCATGTCCCGAATGTAGTTGTAGTGATATCGCTCGGTACGAGTTGTGACATCCTCCTCGCTGTACACGGCGAGGCTTCCCCTGTCTGCTGAATACCAGTTAGTCGTCGTCCCCAGATCCGGCAGTTCTGGTGCGTATACGAGACGGGGAAGGCCTCGTCAACGCCAGGGTGTTCTCCTCACAAAAGGATAGGCAGTTCTTCACCGCTTTGCCTCTTCAGTCGCCCACTGTTTCGATGTCATCGAGGGGCGGGAGGGCTGGGACGACGTCGAACTCGGTTGTCGTCACTGCCCCCGCCCGACAGCCGAACCGTGTCGCTTCGACTGTCGATGCCCCGTCGTCCAGCGCGACGGCGAACGCGGCGTTGAACGCGTCTCCCGCCCCTGTCGTGTCGACGACGTCGACTGTGGGCATTGGAACGTGCGTTTGACCATCCGCGTCCCGGACAATGGCACCATCTCCACCTCGAGTCGTGACGACGGTGCGGACACCCAGTTCCGGCAGGTCCGCGCCCACGTCTACGTCCTCGTCCGGTGACAGTCCAGCGAGCACACGCACCTCGCTCTCGTTGGGCGTCAAGTAGTCGACGTTCCGAAGCACATCCATCGGGAGTTCACGGGCCGGTGCTGGGTTCAACACGACATCAACCCCACATTCGGCAGCGGTCTCGACGGCGGCCCGAACTGCGTCGTCATCGACCTCGAGTTGGACGAGCAAAACGTCGCACTCGTCAATTCGGTCTGCCGCGTCGGCTACCTGCTCGCACCCGAGGTGGTAGTTCGCACCAGGGACCACTACAATCTCGTTCTCGCCGCGGTCATCGACCAGGACAGTCCCAACGCCAGTATGCGTCTCGACCTGTGAGACTGCGCTGGCGTCGACGCCCTCGCGGTCCCAGACGTCCATCGAGAGGCAATTTATTGCTCCCTAACCAGGTGAGGGAGAGCAAACCCTCCCTCGGAGATTCTCGATGTCTTGCGAGACACCTCAGACCGATAGCACCGAGCCCGACGACTCCCGGTCGAGAGTCGAGTTCGACGATTCCGACAGTCGTCGCGACGAGATGCACGAGTCGCTCGAAAAGTGGGTCGAACAGTTCGCCGAGCTCTCGGACGAAGCGAGAGCAAGCGCAGAACTCCAGGAGTGGCTGGATGTCCAGTCACAGTTCCACGACTACTCCTACCGGAACACGCTCCTGATCAAGCGTCAGTACCCGGAAGCGACGAAAGTAGCTGGCTACAACGCCTGGCGAAACGAGTTCGACAGACACGTCCAGGAGGACGAATCGGCCATATGGATCTGGGCGCCGATCATCACCACGAAGTGCCCCGAGTGCGGGAACTCTCCGTCCTACCACGAGAATACCGACTGCGAGTACGACGACACTCCACCCGAAGACTGGGACGAGGGGCTGGTCGGATTCAAACCTGTCCCAGTATTCGACGTCTCCCAGACCGAAGGCGAGCCCCTCCCCGAGCTCGATACGACCGCCCACGGCGACGGGAGTGAAGACGAGATACTCAACGCGCTCCTCGAGGCTGCACCGGAGTTGGGTGTCCGTGTGAACCTCGTATCTCCCGAGGACTGGACCCACGGAGACGCTGCAGGCGTCTGTACCGAGCGCAGCACGTACGACTGCTCGTTGCTCGTCGAAGTCAAGGACGTCGACAACGACGCGCAGGTGGCCAGTGTGCTCGCACACGAGTACGCTCACGCCTTGCTACACTTCGACGTCGATGATCCGGGTGAACGGAAGAAGCGCGAGGTCGAAGCCGAGAGCACTGCTTACGTGGTCTCGCAGTACTTCGGGCTCGATGCCTCGAACAGCGCGTTCTACGTCGCTGCCTGGGATGGAGACCCAGCAGAAACGATTCAGAAGCGATTACAGCGTATCGTGGACACCGCACAGGAGATCATCGAGGCGATCGAACTGACACAGTAGCACCAGACCGACCGACAGGAGTTCCGTTCCCCCCAGCGTTCATACGGTCTGAACGAATAATTCGCCTCAAAATCTATACTTGTGTGCGTACATTGTATGTACAAGTGGTGCCTGCTCATGGGAAGCACACGAGTCAACTTCCGACTCCCCGTGAACCTTGTGGAGAAAGCCGATGTCGCAGCGGAGATCACTCACAAGAACAGGACCGAGACCGTCATCGAAGCACTCCAAGAGTATCTTAACGAAGTTGAAGACGACGACCAGTTCAAGGAAGCAGTTGTCGAGCTCTATCTCGACGACAGAATCAGCTTCGACGTTCTAAAAGAGTTCATCGGCAGGCAGGACGCAGAATCCGTCCGAGCATCGAAAGCCATCCTGGAACAGGGCGTAGACCTCGCGGAACTGTAGCGTGAGAGCATGATCGTCGCGGACACAAGCGCCCTCATCTCAGTCGCAACAGTCGACCTCCTCGAAACTCTGCTCACCGAATACGATGTCCGGACCACTGAAACAGTCCTCGAGGGACTGACTGATACCGCCCAGTACGACGACAGCCATGGACGGGCCGCACAATGCGTCCTCGACAACACCGACCAGATGAGGGTCCACGACATCGGGTCAGCTGTGGAAACGTCGCGTATCGACATTGGAGAGGGAAACACGGCCGCTCTTGCCAACGAACTCGACGCAGAGTTCATCGAAAGTTCAAGGCGGATACCCCGAGGCTTGACCTCGGGGAGGAAGCCGACATTACCCTTCCCAACCCACGTTCGATAGCAATACTGACTCCCCGACATACATATAATTTTAAATGGTTTTATCTCTGCTAATGAAGTATGGAGGTTGTTCGGAACATCCAAGTCAAACTCGACGTTTCCAACGAGGGGGCTGAAGTCCTTGATGAGACGTTCGAGCAGTTCCGACAAGCAGCGCAACACGTCGCTGACCACGGATGGAATGACAACCCCTACAACATCACGGACACGAAGAACACGCTCCACAAAGAGACGTATTCTGACGTTCGTGATGAACTCTCTCTGCAATCCAGCCTCGTTCAATCCGCGAGAAACCTTGCGGCTACTGCACTCGGGAACTGCAAAGACCGCAAGTTCGACGGTGAACGAGCAAGCAAGCCCGAGTTCAAAGGCACAGTCGTCGTGTACAACGGTCGAACCATCACGTACAACGACGACCACGTATCCCTCGCCACCACCGGCAAACGAGTGACCGCAGAATACGTCACGCCTGTCAACGAGGAAGGGACGCCATTCGAGGACTACTGGACTGACGAATGGGAGAAACGAGAAGCAACGCTCCACAAGCGTAACGGAACGTACTACCTCCACGTCGCCGTGAAGAAAGACGTTGAACCTTCTTGCGATGAAGAATCCGAGAACGGAGTGGTTCTCGGTGTGGATTTGAACGTGGATGGATACGTCGCCGTCACCAGCACAGGAGCGTTCCTCGGAAACGCAGACTACCTCAATCACCGCCGCGACGAATACGAACGTCGCCGTGGAAACTTGCAACAGACAGGCACTCGCTCGGCCCATCTCACGATTCAATCGGTTGGTGACAGATTCGCCCGATGGAGTGCGGACTACCTCCACCGAATCTCCAAAGCACTCGTTCAAGAAGCCGTGGAGAACGATTGTACGGCGATTGCGTTCGAGAACTTGAATCATATCCGCAAGCGTATCTCGAACGCTTCAAAGTTTCAGCAGTGGGCGTTCAAGGAGCTGCAACGTCACGTCGAGTACAAAGCCGAAGAACACGGTATCGACGTGGATGACGTAAATCCAGCGTACACGAGTCAGCGTTGCAGTCACGGCGAATGTGGATTCACGCACGAGAAAAACTGCCGTGTTGAATAGCGATCTAATCGACGGTTGTCACGGGTTAGAAGGGCGAAGCCGAGGAAATCGATTCTGGCTATGGAAGTTGATCTCCTCGACTTCGTTGAGCAGTGTCGGCAGCTAGTCAAACAAGCGTTGGGAAAGCACGCGGGCGAGCCCGCCAGCGGCGGGTTCGCCCGCTGGAAGCACGTCGTTCTCCATTGTTTCCGGCTCGAAGACGGCCACAGCTACCGTGAAACACCGAATCGGCTACAGTACATGACCGAGATTTGTGACGCACTTGGCCTAGATCCGGACGATATGCCTGACTTCACCACACTCTACAAATCGTTCGACCGG
>NZ_FNIA01000018.1 GCF_900103505.1 Haloarchaeobius iranensis | reverse complement strand
AGGGGTCGTGCCAATCGCTCCATACAACCCGCGAAACACTGACCACCCGAAAGATATCGAGTACAGAGTCGAAGACCGCATCACCGAACACAGCGAGGACGTTCAGCTCAAGCAGTCAGTCTTAGACGAGACGTACAACCACCGGACAGGGGTCGAACGGACCAACGACGCAGTCAAGGACTGCGGCCTCGGGCACGTCCGCGCCCGAGGCCGCGTCCACGCACGAACAGAAGTGTTCCTGGCACTGTGTCTCCGGCTCGTCATTGCTATCACCAACTACGAGCGAGGAAACGAACCGGGCTGTGAGAAACTATGAGATGGATTCTATGACACGCTCTCTCGCTGGCCTACGAGCGCGAGGCCGACACGTTCGCCGTCGAGACGATGGGCGCGGCCCCGATGGCGAACGCGCTCGCCGCCCTCGCGGCTGACAACATGCAGAACCCGTTCCCGCACCCGCTGTACGAGACGTTCCACCACGACCACCCGCCCATCCCCGAGCGCATCCGGTACGTACAGGAGATGAGCGAGGAGACGGCCGAATCGGCCGAGGAGACGCCCGGCGACGGGACGCCATCCGCCTGAGACGTGTGCGTATCTTGTGACCCTACAGTCTGCATCGTCTTCCAATCGTGGCACGCGGTCACGCTACCCGCGGCAGAGATACCGGCTCCGTCATCGCGAACGTGTCGCACGCTCAGTCGTCCATCCACCGAGAACCGGCCACTTTAGTAGCTGGCTGACTGAACATTCATTCAACGATGGGCGACACGAGTCGGTTCGCCGCCGCCACCGAAGACGACACGCGGGCCGCCATCATGCGGGCCACGTACGACGCGCTCACGAGCCACGGCTACGCGAACCTGACGATACAGCGGATCGGTGACGAGTTCGAGAAGTCGAAGTCCCTCCTCTACCACCACTACGACGGCAAGGACGACCTCCTCGTCGACTTCCTGCGGTTCATGCTGGAGCACTGGGAGGCGAAGGCCGAGTGCCGCGAGGAGCAGGACCCGCGGGCACGCCTGGAGGCGTTGCTCGACCGGGTCGCCGGGGTCGAACTGGACGAGGAGACGGCGGCGTTCACCGCCGCGATGGAGGAGCTGCGCGGGCAGGCGCCGCACGACGCGGCCTACCGCGAGCAGTTCACGGAGCACGACCGCGCGCTGCGGGAGCGGTTCGCGGAGATCATCGCGGCGGGCATCGACGAGGGTTCCTTCCACAATGTCGACCCGGCGCGAGCCGCCGAGTTCCTGCTGACGACGGTCAACGGCGTCCGCATCCAGCGGGTCACCCGGGACGACGCCGGTGGCGTGGCGGCGACGCGGGCAGAGCTCGACGAGTACCTCGACGCGCGACTGTACAGGGGTGATGCCTGATGGGTGTCTTCGACGTGTTCCGCGGGCAGGACGAACTGGACCTGACCTCCGGCGGCATCGGCAAACCGCTGTTCCTACTCGCGCTCCCCATCGTCATCACGAACCTGCTCCAGACGGCGTACAACCTGGCGGACACGTTCTGGCTGGCGCAGCTGAACGAGACGGCGGTCGCGGCCATCACGTTCGGCTTCCCGATGGTGTTCCTGCTCATCTCACTCGGGATGGGGCTCTCGGTGGCGGGCAGCGTCCTCGTCGCCCAGCACACGGGCGCGGATGAGGAATCCGAAGCCGAGTACGCCGCCTCGCAGACGGTGCTGTTCGCGCTCGTCGCCTCGGCGCTGCTCGGCGTCGTGGGCTACCTCCTGGTCGAGGAGGTGCTGTGGTTCCTGGGCGCGCGCGGCGACGTGCTCCGCGAGGCGACGAACTACATGGAGGTCATCGCGCTCGGCATGCCGTTCATGTTCGGCTTCTTCGTGTTCATCTCGCTGATGCGGGGGTACGGCGACACGGTGACGCCGATGATCGTGATGTTCGGCACGGTCGTGCTCAACGTCGCCATCGACCCGCTGTTCATCTTCGGGTTCGGCCCCATCCCGGAGGGACTGGGCGTCCAGGGCGCGGCCATCGCGACGGTCATCTCCCGGGCGCTCGCGACCGCAGTGGGCCTCGGCATCCTCTTCCAGGGGAAACGGGGCATCGAGATACACCTCTCGCAGATGAAGCCGGGCCTGCAGTTCTTCCGGAAGATGCTGAACATCGGCCTCCCGGCGTCGATCGAGAGCACCGGCCGCTCCATCTCGGTGAACCTGATGCTCGTCGTCGTCGCCATCTTCACCGACACGTTCGTCGCGGCCTTCGGGGTCGGCATCCGCATCTTCAGCGTCATCTTCCTGCCCGCCATCGCGGTCGGGCAGGGCGTCGAGACGATGGTCGGCCAGAACATCGGGGCGGGCAAGCGCGACCGGGCAGAGCGCACCGCCCACACTGCCGCCATCGCGATGTTCCTCATCCTCTCGGCGGTCGCGGTGTTCGTGTTCGCGTTCACCGAGCCCATCGTCTCGCCGCTGTCGCCGAACGAGCGGGCGACCGAGATCGCGGTGACGTTCCTCCGGGTCGTCGCGCCGACGTTCGGCTTCATCGGGATGATGCGTGCCTACAACGGCACGCTCCGCGGCTCGGGGAAGACGATGCTCTCCGCGACGGTCTCCATCATGATGCTCGGCGTCATCCGACTGCCCATCGCGTACGTCCTCTCGCGGTCCATCGAGCCGTTCGCCAGCTGGGCACCCTACGCGACGGGCCAGGCGGGCATCTGGGCGTCGTTCGTGGTCTCGAACACCGCCGGCGCGCTCATCGCGTTCGCGCTCATCAAGCAGGGCTCCTGGCGGAAGAGCGACGTGCGCGGCGGGGCGGCGCCCGAGGCCAGCCCGACCGACGACTGATTCACGTTCGTGTATAGAATCGAATCTTGAGCCGCTGTTTTGAGCACGAATCCGAGGATTGAAGGGGTGCGTCGGCCAACCTCCGGCGTAATGACACACGTCATCGACGGCAACGCGGTCGCAGAATCCGTCCGGGACGACGTACGCGCGGCCATCGACGACCTCGAGGCCGAGGGCGTCACCCCCGGGCTGGCGACGGTGCTCATGGGCGGCGACGACGGGTCGGCGACGTACGTCTCGATGAAGCAGCGCGCCTGCGAGGAGGTCGGCATCGACGGCACCACCGTCGAGATCGACCCCGACGAACCCGCCGAGGCGCTGTACGAGGTCATCGACGACCTCAACGACGACCCCGCTGTCCACGGTATCCTCGTCCAGATGCCCCTTCCCGACCACGTGCCGAAGCGCGAGGTGCTCTCCCGCGTGGACCCGCTGAAGGACGTCGACGGCTTCCACCCCGAGAACGTCGGCCGGCTCGTCAGCGGCAATCCGCGCTTCAAACCGTGCACCCCCCACGGCATCCAGAAGATGCTCGCCGCGGCCGACGTCGACCCCGAGGGCATGGACGCGGTCGTCCTCGGTCGCTCCGAGATCGTCGGCAAGCCGATGGCGAACCTGCTCATGCAGAAGGCCGACGGCGGCAACGCCACGGTGACGGTCTGTCACTCCCGCACGCGGGACCTCGCCGAGAAGACCCGGAACGCCGACCTCGTCGTCGCCGCGGTCGGCCGTCCCGAGATGCTCACCGGCGACATGTTGAGCGAGGGGACGGTCGTCATCGACGTGGGCACGAACCGCGTCGATGCGGACACCGAGAAGGGCTACGAGCTCACCGGCGACGTGGACTTCGAGAGCGCGAAGCAGAAGGCGTCGGTCATCTCGCCCTCGCCCGGCGGCGTGGGGCCGATGACCATCACGATGCTGCTGTACAACACCGTCACGGCCGCCAGTCTGCAGTCCGGCGTCGACGTCGAGCTGTAGGTCGACACCACGGCCGCCAGCATGCTTCACCACACAACGCTCGTGCAGTCCTCGTCGTGACTGTCGTGTGGTTCTCCGGCCTGTTGGCCGGCCACCTCCCGCCCGGCCCCGGCATCGGTGAGGACCAGGCCTCGCGTGCTCCCGTGACGGGTACCGACACCCCGCTCTGGCGCGCCCGGTTCACGACCGACGCGCCGTCCCGGCACGACCGCGACCGAATCGGCTGGTAGCGGCACACGGGGTCGGCGGGGCGAGGCTCTTTCTCCTTGCGCTCGGTACACGCCCGCATGGCCGAGGAACCCCATCCGCAGGTGCAGGCGCTCCTGACGATGATCGAGTCGATGGACGTACCGAAGCTACACGAGATGAGCCCGCAGGAGGCCCGCGCGACCATGGACCCGCTGTTCGCCCGGGCCGCCGGCGAGGAACCCGTCGGCGCGGTCGAGGACCGCGCGATACCTGGCCCCGACGGCGACGTCCCGGTCCGTATCTACCGACCGGAGACCGAGGGACCGCAGCCGACGGTCGTCTTCTTCCACGGCGGTGGCTTCGTCATCGGGACCCTCGACACCCACGACGCGGTCTGTCGCGCGCTGACGAACGAGGCCGAGGCGGTCGTCGTCTCCGTGGACTACCGGCTCGCGCCCGAGCACCCGTTCCCCGCCGCCGTCGCGGACGCCCACGCCGCCACCGAGTGGGCCAGCGACAATCTGGGCGAGCTGGGCGGGAACGGCTTCCTCGCCGTCGCAGGCGACTCCGCGGGCGGCACCCTGGCCGCCGTCACCTGTCTGCTCGCCCGCGACCGCGGCCCGGCCATCGACCACCAGTGCCTCGTCTACCCGGCGACGGCGAGCGACGGCGACCCGGAGTCGTTCCCCTCCCGCGAGGAGAACGCCGACGGCTACTTCCTCGAGACCGCCGACATGGAGTGGTTCTTCGAGCAGTACATCGCGGACGAGTTCGACGCGTACAACCCGCTCGCGTTCCCGCTGCAGGCGCGTGACTGCTCCGGCCTGCCGCCCGCGCTCGTCATCACGGCGGGGTTCGACCCACTGCGGGACGAGGGGCGGGCCTACGCGGAGCGGCTCGAAGCCGCCGGCGTCGACACCACCTACCGCGAGTTCGAGGGGATGGTCCACGGCTTCGTCTCCATGCTCGGCGACCCCGGGGTCGACACCGCGCGCGCCGGCATCGAGGCGATAGCGGCCGAACTGGACGCCCGGGACGCCTGAGCGCGTGTGAGAATCAGTCGTCGGCCAGCCGGTCCTGCGCCCGCGACAGCGCCACCTCGTCGCCGTCCCTGACGTAGGTGACGACGTCGCGGAGCGCCTCGACCAGTGCGTCGGCCTCCCGCGGCGGCACGTCGCCCTCGAGCGCGCGAATCCGCTTCGCCCGCTCGTCCAGCGACGAGAACACCTGCGTGGCCGGTCGGTCCGGTTCGACGTCGTTCGCGTCCAGCCAGTCCCGCAGCTCCCGCCGGTACTCCCGCACCGCGTCCGCGGCGGCGAGCCCGCGCGCCTCGCGGAGCGACTCGGGCACGTCCGCCGGCTCGGGCCGGCCCTGCGTGTCCCCCTGGAGCAGTCGCAGCAGGTACCACTCCTCCTCGTCGCTCGGGTCGAACGAGCGGTCCACGAGGTCCGCGACCTGACGCAGCTCACCCGCCACCAGGTAGTCGTCGTCCAGCTCGCGCAGCTCCCCCGCGTCGACGAACCCGCGCTTGCGCTGGTACGCCCGGACCGTCTCCGCGACCGACCGCAGCGCCTCGTCCTCCGGCTCGTTCTCGAACCGCTCGCGCGCCTCGGTGAGGTCGAACTCGACCGACTGCGTCGTGTGCAGCTTCCGGTCGTCGTCGACGCCCACGCTGTGCAGACTCCCGCACTCCGGACAGGAGACGCCCCCGCTCTCGTAGTAGGACCACCGTGTCCCGCACTCCTTGCACTCGCGCTCGCCCCGGATCTCCATGTTGCTCGTGCGTTCGGGTGTCGTGGGGAAAGGTTGTCGGGTTCTGGCGTCGGGAGACGGGTCTCGGAGCGTCATCGGTACCGATACCAGGGGAACGGCTCCTCACCCGGGAGAACGGACCCGAACGCGGACAGCCAGAACTCCCCGACGGGCCCGTCGCTCCGCGTAGTCGTACAGCCGGACCTGCACGACCATCACGTTCATGCCGGATGGGGCACAATGGGGTGGTACGATGTCCACGGAGACACCCGAGGATAGAGGAAGTCGCACTGAAGCGGCTGGTCGAGAAATTCTCCGACGGAACTGACACCCCGACGGTCGTCCGCACGGACGACGGACTGCGACTGGCAGTCGACGGAGACGACTACGTTCTGACGCACGACACCGCCGCCGAGCTACGCGACCAGCTCGCGGACGCACTGACACGGACCCACGAGTTCGTCCACACGACCGGCACCCACCGGGCGGACGGCAGCTACGTCGTCGCCCGGCGCGGGGCCGACTCGACCGGCCACAGCAAAGTGTTCGAGCGCGTCGACGCGCTGGAGCGCCTGTACGACCGCCTGCCCGACAGCTTCACCGCCGAGGACGTGGGCCGAACCGGGCTGACCGGCGGCCGGCGGCACATGCTCGTCTGGCACCTCGCCGAGCACCCGGGCTTCGACTGCGAGCTGGTCTCGCGCCAGCCCCTCACGGTCGAGAAGGCCGGCGACGGGGGTGATACCGACGTGGCCGAGACACACGTCACGGCGCTGTCGGCCGACTGAGGCCACGGAGCGGGGCCGGACCGGGATGACCGGCCTGCCGGTGACCGCAGCCTTTTCCCCCGGGCCGTCGCAGTGGCGGCCATGCAGCCACGGCCATCAACGTTCTCCATCGCGGCCCGCGACCCCGCGACCGACGCGGTCGGCGTCGCCGTCCAGTCGAAGTTCATCGGCGTCGGCGCGGTCGTCCCGTTCGTCAGCGCGGACGCCGGCGCGGTCGCCACGCAGAGCTTCGCGAACGTCGCCTACGGCCCGGACGGGCTCGAGCTCCTGCGGGAGGGCCACACCGCCGCCGAGACAGTCGAACGACTCACCAGCGACGACGACGAGGCCGCCCAGCGACAGGTCGGCGTCGTCGAGGCCCCCGGCGGCGACGTGGGCGAGCGCGACGACAGCGTCGCCGCCTTCTCCGGCGAGGAGTGCTTCGACGTGTTCGGCGACGTCCAGGGCGAGCACTACACCGTGCAGGGCAACATCCTGGAGAACCGCGAGACGCTGACCGCCATGGCCGAGACGTTCGAGGCGATCGAGGGGGGCCTGCCCGAGCGCATGATCGCCGCGCTCCACGCCGGCAACGACGCCGGCGGCGACTCCCGCGGCGAGCAGTCCGCCGCGCTCTACGTCGCCAAGCCCGAGGGCGGCTACGACGGGAAGAACGACCGCTGGGTCGACGTGCGCGTCGACGACCACGAGCACCCCATCGACGAACTGGAGCGCGTGTTCCGGCTCTACGACATCACGCTGCTCGCCCGCGAGGAGCCCGACGACACGACGGAGCTGTCGGGCGAGACCGCCGAGGCCGTCCTCGGGACGCTCGCGGACCTCGGCTTCTACGACGGCACCGCGGACGAGGAGTTCGGCGACGCCGAGCGGGACGCCCTGGAGGACTTCCGAGGGATGAACAACTTCGAGAACCACAGCGTCGCCGTGCTCGAAGACGCCCTCGCGCGGGGCTGGGACGACGCCGACGGCGAGGGCGAGGCCCGGATGGTCGACGCCATCTGGCACGGGCTGCAACGGCTGGAGCGGAAATAATACTCGATTCGGGAGTTATATTTTATTTCTCTTGTGGATTCAGGAGTTAATTTGAAATACTGTCCTTACACCGACAAGAAGCCAATGTATAATTTATTTATACTCATATATTTAAAATAATTTAGATCGTAATTTTTAATACGTGGGGCCCCTAATCACCATTCGCAATGTCTGATGGAGGGAGAGAGACGCAGTGCGTCCTGAATTGAACAGGCGGAACATCCTGAAGGTCTCGGGAATGACCCTCGCCTCCGTGGGTATTCCGGTAACTACCAGTGCAGCCAGAACGGACCCAGAGATCTCGGCTGAGATGGTCGAACCGGGTCAGCCGGAAACCGCGAAACGGTTCGTCAGAGTGTCATTCGAACTGGGCGATACTCAGGAAGTCAGACAAGCATATCGGAACCTTTCAGACCGACAGCTTCGAACCGTGAGAGAAGCCGTCGAGAGGTTCTCCGAAGTGGAAGTAAAACTCGAAACGGAGGACGTAACGACGAACGGTATCCCCGCATCGAAAACAGCATCGGTTAACAGACAGATTGCGGGAGAGACGGTTCACTCGACCGAACACACAGTCGAACTAGAGCTCCAAAGTGACGGCGAGACTGTGATTAATGCAAGCCACACGTCAAGTGGCTCAGATGAAGCTCCCCTGTGGCATCATAAAGGATTGGATTATTCAGATATACAGGTAGTTGATGGAAGTAGCCAGGTTGATGCCTCGGCAATCCACAAATACGAGCACTCCGTGGGTGGGCAGGTTATCACAACGGACCTCGCCTACGTCGGTATCTTCTGGGATGACGGGTCGTTCAGCACCGATACTGATATTCAGTAATAAACAGTCTCTACAGTCGCATTTTTTAATACCAGCTTGGTACTGCCGAACATGGATACGCTATGTACTCTCGCTCGGAAAGAGTTCGATCAGGCTCTCCGTTGGCGCGGTTTGTGGCTTCTGACTCTCGTAGCTACATATCTTGCTTATGCAGGATGGGGGCAGTCATCTGGGTTGACAGAACCTCGGTCCTTGATTGTTACCGTACTTGGACCCGATCTTACCCTTGCTTCCCTCCACGTTCCAATCGTAATGTTGTTCTCCCTCGCTGCACTCATGCTGTCCTATCGGTCAGTCGTAGGTGCAAGAGCGAGCGGTAGCTTCAAACTCACCGCAGTGCAACCGCACTCACGAGCGGAGATCCTTCTCGCAACCGTCTTTGGACGGACAGCAGCTGTCTGGACCGCGGCAGGAGTGTCTGTTACGTTCGCAATCGGGGTCGGGATTCTACGATACGGGTTCCCCGATGCAGTATCGTTAGTCTTGACGCTAAGTGCAACGGGCCTGTACTTGTTTACAATCGTCTGTTTCGGGACGGCAATATCCGCTGCAGTGGAGCGGCGGGGAACCGCTGGGACGATCGTAACTGGGTATTATTTGGGAATGAATTCACTGTGGCTCACCGTCACTCATCCAGCACTGTACGCCCAGTTGACTGGTGTGAACGTCCTCTATTCGGAGCCCCCACAATCAGTGCCACTATTTTTCTCTAGGCGAGTCGTACCGAGAGGTGCATATGACGTGTTACTCAATACGGCGATAGGGACAGGAAATGCGACCGGTTATGTCGAATCCGTTCTGGTCGACTCTGAAGCAATGGGAGCGGATATCGCTCATATTCACCTAGTACAATTGGTGTTTGATGGGTCACTCCCGCTGGTGCTGGAACCACTTTTTAGTGTGGCCATCTTGCTACTGTGGGCTTTAATTCCCCTATCGATCGCGTACATTCGATTTTCGAGGAAAGACCTCGTACGATAGGAGATCAATAACATGACAGCTATTCGCACATCCAACCTTACAAAACGGTACGAAGGGGTTACGGTCGTAGATAATGTATCACTATCAGTCAAAGAGAACACGGTTTATGGTCTTCTTGGACCCAACGGTGCCGGGAAATCTACACTATTAAATATACTGCTTGGGCTGGTACAGCCGAGTGGTGGCGAAGCAACCGTCCATGGGTTCGATACCCGGACCGAGTCACTATCAGTACGGGAGCGTGTTGGTGCCCTACCGGATCGGTTCGACGTGTTCCCCCGACTGACGGGGAAGCGACACCTTGAATATGTTATCGATGTTCGAGGTGACGAATCGGAACCTAGCAGTCATTTAGAACGTGTTGGGCTCGGAGATGCAGCCGACGATGTCGCAGAGAATTACTCCCGTGGAATGCAACAACGACTCGCCCTCGCGATGGCGTTGGTCGGTGAGCCCGAGGTGCTGATCTTTGACGAGCCGTTCTCGGGCTTGGACCCTGACGGTGCTCGGATGCTTCGGAAGATAATCTCTGAGGAAGCTGACCGCGGGGCGACAATTCTCGTCTCGAGCCACTTGTTAGACCACGTCGAACGCGTCTCCACACACGTCGGGGTCCTCTCCGAAGGGCGTCTGATTGACGAAGGTACACCTGATGAGCTTCGTTCCCGTCTCGATAGCCCACATCGGTACGAACTACGGGTCAGCTCCAATGCTGGTGCGGTCCACGACAGACTTCGAAGCATAGCAAATATTTCAAGGATTGACGTATCCGGGAACGAATTGACGATTGCAGCTACCGAGCCTATCGAGGCTGAACTGGTGTTCAAGACTGTCGAGGACGACGACATCCGAATCGATTCGTTCACACCAATCCAGCCGCCGATGGAGGAGCTATTCAACGCGTACGTCGGCGATAACTCGTGAACTGGCGACCGGTTGCGCGACTCGAGTTTGACCGACTAATGCGTAGTCGTGGAATTCGAATCTTTTCGCTACTACTGATAGTAAGCTTCGTCCTGAAATTGAGTGCTGCAGGTAATTATCAGGAACAAGTTACTGCTACGACGCTTGTTATTGGCTCGTTGCAACAATCGACAGTGCTTCTTGTCGTTCTGGGAACGCTCCTGCTGTCACACAGACCAATCGCTGGCAGTCGGGAAGATGGGAGCATCCGTCTCCACCTTACGCAACCACAGACGAGATTCGCTTTCGTCATTGGAACGCTGATCGGGCGAGCAGGTGCTATGTGTCTCCCGGTCGTGATCGGTTGCATACTTAATCTCTCTGTTGGCTGGATACTTTACGGCACAGTAGATTTATTCGCAATCTCAGTAAGTTTCGTTACCGTCGTACTCTACGTATTCACTGGTACGAGCATCGGGACGGCGATTTCAGTGACTGCTCCGACGGGACGGATTGCCACACTGGGGACGATAGGGTATCTTTTATTCGGTGTGATACTGTGGCCTGCGACAGGGGAAATCCTTCGCCCAGCCTTCTCGGCTTTACTTCCACTCGGTTCGGCCGAGTTAACGATGTTCGTCCGTAGACTTTCACCGAATCGAGCATACATTCTCGTGACTAATGCGCTGGCAGCCGTAGGGAACTCGGCAGCCCCTTGGTCGAGAGTCATCTCTGCAGAGGCAGCTTCCGAACATTTGAACCTGGCGGCCGAAGGTGTGGTCGGGACGGACGAACTCTGGTTACACCCGGGTATCGGGGTACTCGTACTACTATTCTGGACGACAGTACCGCTCGGGCTCGGGTTCCTCACGTTCTATCGTGCGGATATTAGCTGAATGCTCCCGTCTGTGTACTGGATTCGATTGCACTAACGACACCCTTTTTGCCGTAACGCGGCGATGGAACACCGATGAGCACGGAGACGGACCCGACGAACTCGGACGCGTTCGAGGCGGTCTGTGAGACGCTCGTCGAGGGGATCCTCGCGGGCGAGATCGAGCGCGACGACGTCGAGTCCGCGAAGCTCGCGGCCTGCTCGGAACACAGCGCGCCGAAGGTGCCGAAGAACTCGGAGATACTCGACCACGCGCCCGCGGAGCGTCGCGAGGAGCTGGAGTCGGTGCTCCGGCGCAAGCCGGTGCGGACGGCGTCGGGCGTCTCGCCCGTCGCAATCATGACCTCGCCCCACATGTGCCCGCACGGGAAGTGCCTCTACTGCCCCGGCGGGCCGGCCAGCGAGTTCGACTCCTCGCAGAGCTACACCGGCCACGAGCCGGCGGCGGCCCGCGGCGAGCAGAACGACTACGACCCGTACGGCCAGGTGACGCTGCGGCTCGAACAGCTCCGGGAGATCGGCCACCCCGTCGACAAGGCCGAACTCATCCTCATGGGCGGGACGATGACCGCTCGCTCGCACGACTACCAGGAGTGGTTCGTCAAGCGCGCGCTGGAGGCGATGAACGACTTCGACGTCGACAAGGAGCCGGAGCCGGCGGAGGGCGAGAGCTTCGCGCAGGGCCCCGACGAGTACGAGTTCCGGTACCTGGAGGACGTCATCGCGGAGAACGAGACGGCGGACGTGCGCAACATCGGGACCACGTTCGAGACGAAGCCGGACTGGTGCGACCCCGAGCAGATAGACCGGATGCTCGACCTCGGCGGGACGAAGGTCGAGGTCGGGGTGCAGACCACGTTCGAGCGCATCAACCGCGAGATGCACCGCGGCCACGGCGTGCAGGCGAGCGTCGACGCGAACCGCCGGCTGCGCGACGCCGCGTTCAAGGTCGGCTTCCACATGATGCCCGGGCAGCCCGGGATGTCGCAGGCGATGTGCCTGGAGGACTTCCGGCGCATCTTCGAGGAGGAGCAGTGGAAGCCGGACTACCTGAAGATCTATCCGACGCTCGTCGTCCGCGGCACGCGGGTCTACGACTCGTGGTACCGCGACGAGTACGAGCCGCTGACGAACGAGGAGGCCGCCGAACTGGTCGCCGAGGCGCTGTCGATGGTGCCGAAGTACACCCGCGTCCAGCGGGTCCAGCGGGACATCCCTGCCGACTTCATCGATGCGGGCGTCTGGAAGTCGAACCTCCGTCAGCTCGCGTGGCAGAAGATGGACGAGCACGGCTGGGACTGTGACTGCATCCGCTGTCGCGAGGCCGGGATGAACGACGAGACGCCCGAGAACGTCACCCTCGACACCATCACCTACGAGGCCGGCGGCGGGACGGAGCACTTCATCAGCTTCGAGGACCGGGAGCAGGACCTGCTCGTCGGCTTCTGCCGGCTCCGGTTCCCGAGCGTTGCCACGAGCGGAGCGAGTGGCAGCTCGTCGGACGTGTCCGACGGTGACCCGGTTCGCCGCGAGCTCGAAGACGCCGCGCTCGTCCGCGAGCTGCACGTCTACGGCGACCAGGTCGCGGTCGGGCAGTCCGGCGACGAGGGCGACCAGCAGCACCGCGGCTACGGCCGTCGGCTGCTCGCCGAGGCCGAACGACGCGCCCGCGAGGCCGGCTTCCGGAAGCTCTCGGTCATCTCGGGCATCGGCGTCCGGCAGTACTACCGCGAGAAGCTCGGCTACTACCAGGACGGGCCGTACGTGAGCAAGCGGCTGTAGTCAGGACGTAAGCAGCGCCAGGATCTCCTCGCGCTCGCGACAGTCGGGCAGGAGCTCGCGGTCGACCGTGAGCGAGCCGCCGGCGCGATGGCCGGCGAACTGCGCGAGGGGGAGCGTGACGCTCGCGCCGTTTCTGTACTGGAGCCGGAAGCGTCCCGAGTAGCGCAGCTCCGTGAGTTCGACCTCCATCCCGGTCTCCTCGCGGGCGTCGGTGTAGAAGACGACGACCGACGCGATGCCGGCGATTCGCTCCAGCTGTCCGTCGACGGTCTCGGGCGGCTCGCTCGGGTCGTGGGGGCGCGCCCCGTGCTCGAACGGCTCGACGGTTCGGTCGGTGTCCCACCGGTCCCGGAGGTCGTCGAGCACCGGTCGGTCCGGTCGGCGACTCGTTCACGGAGGGTGGGCCAGTCCTCGGTCATCGAGGTGTCGGTACTCCACTCGGCCATTTCCAAGGTATGTGATGAACGACCATGTGGTACTCTATCACGCCGCTCCAGTCACGCGGGAACCGGCATCGCCCGGCAGCAACGGGTGGACTGAAACCCCCGGCCGCTGTTGGACGGGTATGGTCAGGACGGTGTCGAGCGACCGGCTCCGGGAACGGTTCGAGGCGTTCAACGAGATCGGGACGACCGAGCGCGGCGGGGTGAACCGGCCGTCGCTCTCGGACGCGAACCGGCGCGCCAGGGACACGCTGGTGGAGTGGTTCGAGGCCGCCGGCCTCGGGGTCACCGTCGACGAACTCGGGAACATCTTCGGCCGCCGGTCGGGGCGGAACGACGACCGGTCGCCGGTGCTCGTCGGCTCGCACGTCGACAGCCAGTACAACGGTGGACGGTACGACGGCGTCGTCGGCGTCCTCGGGGGATTGGAGGTCGTCGAGACGCTGAACGACGCGGGCATCGAGACGGAGCGACCCATCGAGGTCGTCGCCTGGAGCAACGAGGAGGGCGTGCGCTTCCAGCCCGACATGCTCGGGAGCGGCGCGTTCGCGGGCAAGTTCGACGCCGACTTCGCGTACGACCTGACCGACAAGGCGGGGAACCGCTTCGGCGACGAACTGGAGCGCATCGGCTACCGGGGCGACGCGCCCTGCGAGCCCCGCGACCTCCACTGCTACCTCGAACTCCACGTCGAACAGGGGCCGAAACTGGCGGACGCCGGCCACAGCGTCGGCGTCGTCGAGGGCGTCTACGGCTTCGTCTGGCTCGACGCGGCGTTCGAGGGGACGGCCGACCACGCCGGCCCGACGCCGATGCACCAGCGGCACGACGCGCTCGTCGCCACGGGCGACGTGGTCGAGGCGGTCCGGCGAATCGCCGGCACGGGCGGCGACGACCTCGTCGGGACCGTCGGCTCGGTCGACGTCTCACCCAACGCCATCAACGTCATCCCCGAGCGCGTGGACTTCACCGTCGACTTCCGGTCGTACGACGACGGGACCGTCGAGCGGGCGGCCGAGAAGGTCCGGAAGGAGATTGCCCACGCCGCGGACCGCGAGGGCGTCGACTGGGAGTGCGAGGCGGTCATGCGAATCGAGTCGCAGTCGTTCGACGACGACCTCGTCGAGACCGTCGCCGGTGCGGCCGACGACCTCGACGCCGAGTACACCCGGCTGGTCAGCGGGGCGGGCCACGACGCCAGCTACCTGAACCGGGTCTGTCCCACGGCGATGGTGTTCGTCCCGAGCGTCGACGGCGTCAGCCACACCGAGGCCGAGTTCACCGAGTGGGACGACGTCGTGACCGGCACGAACGTCCTCCTGAACGCGGTACTGGCGGAGGCAGGCGGGGCGGCGGACGCGGCGTGAGCGTGGCGTCGGGCCTCGGAGACTCGACGAGGTCGATGAGATGGTCACAGCCGACGAGCACCGGCCCGAGTGCGACGAAGCGGGCGACACCGAGCACCCGGGGCGGCAGCGGAAGCAGCGGGCCATCGTCGCCCGAGCCCGAGGAGCCGGAGATGGGGCCGCCGTGCATCTTCGTCCCCGCTGCCACGTCGGTTCGGAATCGTCCTTTCGAAGCCCGCACACACGAACGACAGGCCCTTACCCCAGCCACGAAAAATCGGGAGCATGGAACCGAAGCGCGAGCTGACCAGCGTCGACCTCGCCGCGCTCGTCTCCGAGCTGAACGCCTACAAGGGCGCGAAGCTCGACAAGGCGTACCTCTACGGCGACGACCTGGTCAGGCTGAAGCTGCGCGACTACGACCGGGGTCGCGTCGAACTCATCCTGGAGGTCGGCGACGTGATGCGTGCCCACGTCGCCGCGCCGACGCACGTCCCGGACGCACCCGGTCGGCCGCCGAACTTCGCGATGATGCTGCGGAACCGCCTGTCCGGCGCTGACTTCGAGGGCGTCGAGCAGTACGAGTTCGACCGCATCCTCGAGTTCGAGTTCTCCCGCGAGGACGGCGACACGAAGATCATCGTCGAGCTGTTCGGCCACGGCAACGTCGCGGTCTGCGACGAGACGTACGAGGTCATCGACTGCCTCGACACCGTGCGACTCAAGTCCCGCACGGTCGCGCCGGGGTCGACCTACGGCTTCCCGGACTCCCGCATCAACCCGCTGACGGTGGACTACGAGGGCTTCGCCCTGCAGATGGACGACTCCGACACCGACGTCGTCCGCACCCTCGCCACCCAGCTGAACTGGGGCGGGCTCTGGGCCGAGGAGCTGTGTACCCGTGCGGGCGTCGAGAAGACCCTCGACATCACCGAGGCCGGCGACGAGGAGTACGAGCAGGTGTACGAGACCGTCCAGCGGCTCGCCGAGTCGCTCTCGTCGGCGGACCTCGACCCGCGAGTGTACTACGAGGTCGACGGGGAAGACGCCGGGGACGCCCCCCGCAACGTCGTCGACGTGACACCGGTCCCGCTGGAGGAGCACGAGATGGACGACGCGCTCGCGAGCGACGCCTACGAGACGTTCAACGGCGCGGTCGACGACTACTTCTACGAACTCGACCGGAGCGAGGACGAGGGCAGCGAGGAGATCGGCGACACCGGCCCCGACTTCCAGGAGCAGATCGAGAAGCACGAGCGCATCATCGAGCAGCAGGAGAACGCCATCGAGGGCTTCGAGGAGCAGGCCGCGGAAGAACGCGAGAAGGCCGAACTCCTCTACGGCAACTACGGGCTCGTCGACGAGGTCATCTCGACGGTCCAGGCCGCCCGGGACGACGACGTGCCCTGGGACGACATCGCCGAGACGTTCGAGGCGGGCGCGGAGCAGGGCATCCCCGAGGCCGAGGCCGTCGTCGACGTCGACGGCTCCGAGGGGACGGTGACGCTCGAGCTCGACGGCACGCGCGTCGCCGTCGACGTGCAGGACGGCGTCGAGAAGAACGCCGACCGCCTGTACACCGAGGCCAAGCGCATCGAGGGCAAGAAGGAGGGCGCGATGGCGGCCATCGAGGACACCCGGGAGGAACTGGAGGCGATCAAGGAGCGCCAGGCGGCCTACGAGGAGCGCGACGAGGACGGCAGCGACGGCGAGGAGGGCGACGAGGACCACGAGGTCGACTGGCTCGCCCGCTCCTCCATCCCCGTCCGCCGCGACGAGAAGTGGTTCGAGCGGTTCCGCTGGTTCCACACGAGCACCGGCTACCTCGTCATCGGCGGCCGAGACGCCGACCAGAACGAGGAGCTCGTCAAGAAGTACGTCGAGGGCGGCGACAAGGTGTTCCACACGCAGGCCCACGGCGGCCCCGTCACCGTGCTGAAGGCGACGGACCCGAGCGAGCCCTCCCGGGAGGTCGAGTTCGACGACGAGACGCTGGAGCAGGCCGCCCAGTTCGCGGTCACCTACTCCTCGGTCTGGAAGGACGGACGCTACGCCGACGACGTCTACATGGTCGACGCCGACCAGGTGTCGAAGACGCCCGAGAGCGGCGAGTTCCTGGAGAAGGGCGGCTTCGCCATCCGCGGCGACCGGACGTACTTCCGTGACACCCCGGTCGGCTGCGCGGTCGGCATCCAGTGCGAGCCCTCGACGCGGGTCATCGGCGGCCCGCCGGCGGCCATCGCGGACCGCGTCGAGACGAGCATGCACGTCGAGCCAGGGCGGTACGCGCAGGGCGACGTGGCAAAGCGCATCTACCGCGAGTTCCGCGAGCGCTTCGCCGACACGTCGTTCGTCCGGAAGGTCGCCAGCCCGGACCGCATCCAGCACTTCCTGCCGCCGGGCGGGAGCCGCATCGCGGAGGAGTGATCGGCATGCGGGCCGGGATTCGGCGGGGGACCGACCGTGGTCGCTGAGTCGTTCCTCTACCCGTTCCGCGACGGGAGCGACCGGTCCGCCCTCGCCGCGTTGTTGGGCTGCGGCCTCGGCACCGCTATCGCCGGCCAGCTCGCAGTCGCGCTCTACCCGGCGACGCCGTGGCTCGTCCCCGCGCTCGTCGCTCCCCTCCCGCTCGTCGCCTGGGCGGGCTACTGTCGGCACGTCGTCGCGTCGACCGTCGCGGACCGGGACGCTCCACTCCCTTCGTTCGGCGACGCCCGGGCGCGACTGCGCGACGGCGTCGTCCTCCTCGCGGTGACGGTCGCCTACCTCGCCGTGCCGGCCGGAATGTTGCTCGTCACGGTGCAGGGCGCGACGCGCATCGACCCGGCGACAATCACGATGGAGACCGGCACGGTGGTCCTCCTCGGCTCGACACTGACGATGTTCGTCGCCCTCGCTGTCGGCTACGTCTATCCCGCCGTCGTCGCCCGACGGCTGGACCGCGAGGACGCCCCGCTGTTCCACCCGGGCGGGCTGCTGTACGTCATCCGGAACCCCTCCTACCTGGTCGCGTGGGCCGCCGCGATGGTCGTCGCCTTCGTCGGCTTCGGCGTCTCCGGCCAGCTGTTCGGCGGTCGCGGGGTGCCGGGCCTGCTCGCCGGGCTGGTGGCGGTGTACGCGAGTGTCGTGGCGGCGCGGTTGGTCGGTATCGGGTACGTCCGGTCGCGGTAGTCGGGCTGTCGGCGCTGGAGCCCACCGCGGAGACGCCCACCGAACCACACCGAAAGGAAAACCATGTACCTGCGGCACCCGCATTCGGAGACATGCAGGTGAAGAGCCGGGTCCGCGTCGAGGGCGGCCGCGAGCGCATCACGCTCGTCCCCGAGAGCCTCGACGACCTCTGGCACCTCCAGTACGTCCTCGAGCCCGGCGACCTCGTCGCCGGCGACACCACCCGCCGCATCCAGCGCGACGACGAGGAGTTGCGGGATACGGGCGGCGAGCGCGAACATATGCACGTCACCATCGGCGTCGAGGAGGTGGAGTTCCACAAGTTCGCGAACCGGCTGCGCGTCGCGGGCACCATCGAGGACTGCTCCCGGGAGGACCAGCTCGGGCTGCACCACACGCTCAACGTCGAGGACTACGACGAGGTCGAGGTCACGAAGGACTGGAAGCCGGACCAGCTCGACCGCCTCGACGAGGCCGAGGAGTCCGCGGACAACCCCGACGTCGTCATCGCGACCGTCGAGGAGGGCGAGGCGCACATCCACACCGTCACGCAGTACGGCACCGAATCCCGGGGCACCTTCACCGGCACGACCGGGAAGGGCGAGTACGCCCGTGGCCGCGGCGAGCTGTTCGCCGAGCTGGCCAGCGCGCTGGCGCGGATGGACGCCGACGCGTTCATCCTCGCCGGGCCGGGCTTCACGAAGCAGGACGCATACGACCACATCGAGGCCGAACACCCCGAGCTCGCGGAGAAGATGACCGTCGTCGACACCGCCTCCGTCGGCGACCGCGGGGTCCACGAGGTGTTAAAGCGGGGCGCGGTCGAGGACGTCCAGCGGGAGACGCGCATCGCGGCCGAGGCGGACGCCATCGACGAGCTGACAAAGCGCATCGCGACCGGCCACGAGGCCGCCTACGGGCCCGAACAGGTCCAGAAGGCGGCGGAGTACGGCGCTATCGACGAGCTCCTCATCCTCGACGAGAAGCTCCGGGAGGAGCGCGGCCCCGACGGCGAGTGGGACATCGACGTGAACGACCTGATCACCGATGTCGAGCGCAAGGGCGGCGAGATTACGGTGTTCTCGAGCGAGTTCGACCCGGGGCTGCAGCTCCGGAACCTGGGCGGTGTCGCGGCGCTGCTGCGGTACCGACTGGAGTGACCGCCTACACGGTTCGGGGTCGGTTATTGGGGCGTGGCGGACCGAGTCCCGAGTGCGGCGTTCAGCCGCCGGCAGTTGCGGACTGCCGAGACGACGACCCCCTGCCAACCGTCGATTCCGTCCCCCCTCGCTTGTCCGTTGTCACGCGGCCCGGACGGCCCTACTCCGGCCGTCCGGCTTTCGGTTCTGGCTAGCGGTCGACCGGCGAGATGGTCGTCTCGACAAGCTGGACCAGCACCTCGGCGAAGCCGGTTCTGGCGCTCCAGAACGCGGTCTCGCGGTTGATACCCGGCAGCTCCTCGTCGTTGCCGAGCACGCTCAACAGCAGGATGTCGTCGTCGCCGAGCAGCGCGCGGCCGGTGTGCTCGTCGTTGACGTGGTGGTCCGTCGCCGGCTCGACCGCCCGGACCTCGTCGTGGTCGTCGTACAGCGCGCGGACTGCTGGGTCCTCGCTGAACACGACGACGGCGAGCCCGTCCTCGGCTCGCTCTCGCAGTGCGGTGTCGATGTCTTCCCCGACGAGTTCGGGTGACCGGGCGGCGAACAGCACCGAGTTCTCGGCCCGGCGGATCAGGTCGGCCGCGCGGTCCGCGATGCGGTCCTGCCCGCGCACCATCCAGATGTCCTCCTGTTCCTCCTCCTGGTCGGGGCCGAACTCCTCGTGGACCGTCTCGACGTAGTCGAACGCCCGGTCGGACTCCTGCTCGAACCGCTCGCGCAGCGTCGAACGGGCCTCGTCGATGCTGACCGCCCGGTACTGGATGGGACTGGACTGCTGGACCTCGACCAGGCCGCGGTCCTCGAGGCTCTCGGTGACGCTGTACACCTGCGACCGCGGCACGTCCGTCACCCGTGAGACGTCGCGGGCGGTGCCGGTGCCGAGCTTGTGCAGGGCGACGAACACCTTGCCCTCGTAGCTGGTGAGGCCGAGGCGTTCCAGCGACTCGATGGCGTCGTCCTCGTCCACAGCCATCACTCGTCCCCGTCGAGCCAGCGGTCGTACAGCGACTCGAGCTCGTCGCGGGTGAGGTCCCCGTCGCTCGCGAGGTCGCTGGCGCGGTCGAGCGTCTCGCGGGTGACCGGCCCGTCGAGCGCCTCGCGAAGGAACGGCGTCGTCACCGTCAGCGCCGCGGGGCCGTCGAAGGTGGCCTCGCCCGACGCCGAGGAGAGCGTCGCGTCGAACGACAGCTCCTCGCCGGCGGTCGCGCCGGCCGGGACGGTCGCCTCGTAGGTCAGCGTCAGCTCGGTCGGTTCGTCGAACTCCCAGGCGACGTACAGCCGGCGGCCGACCATCGAGTGCGAGGTCGGATTCGGCGAGAGCGTCGTCACGCGCCCGCCGGAGCCGGGGACCGTCTCGGAGAGCACGACCCGCCCCTGGACGTCTTCGACGGACAGCGTGACCTGGAAGTCGGTGCCGGGCTCGGGGCGCTCGTCGGAGACCGTGCGGGTCGCCGTCGGGTTGTCGTCGTCGGCTGCGACCCCGGCCGCGGCCGCACTCCCGACTGCGGTGGCGTCGGGTGCGTCGTCGGTCGCCTCGGGGTCCATGACCGCCGACTCGCCGTCGCTCGTCGTCTCGCCTGTGTCGGCCGTCGCCTCTGCCTCGGTCACGTCGGCCAGCTCGGTCCCGTCGCCGCCGAGGTCGAGGTCGTTCGATGGGACGGCCTCCCCGGACGCGGACTCTGCGGCGTCGTTCGACGTGCCGGACGTGGTGTCCGACTCCGCCGTCGCGGGCCCGGTAGCGGCCGTCGTGTCGGCCTCGGTGGTCTCTCCGGGGGTGGGCGTGGGGTCGCTCGTCCCCGACTCCGCCGTCGTCTGTTCGTCGGTCCCGCCGTTGGCAGTTGCCACGGCGTCGCCGGCGTCCGTATCGTCGTCGAACATCGACTCGGTCTCCTCGGGGCCCAGGTAGCGCTGCCAGACGACGAGCAGGCTCGGCAGCACCAGCACGCTCGCGAGGAACGCGTAGATGATGGTGAGCGCGGTGATGACGCCGAACTGCTGGAGCGCCGGGAAGATGGCGAAGCTCAGGACGCCGAAGCCGCCGACCGTGGTGGCGGCGGAGCCGAGCAGCGCGCCGCCGGTGCCGGTGATGGTCTTGTCCATCGCGTCCCACTTGGTGTCGCGGCGGCCGAGTTCGAGGTTGAACCGCTCGGAGACGTGGATGCTGTAGGCGACACCCAGCCCGACGGTCAGGCTGGTGATCATCCCGGTCAGCACGTTGAACGGCATCCCGATGAGGTACATCGTCCCCAGGATCCACGTCACCGAGAGGGCGACGGGCAGCAGGGTGACGATGCCCAGCGTCGCGCTCCCCTCCGTGATGCGGTAGGCGATCATGAGGAACGCGAACACGGCCACGAGCGTGATGACGAGGCTCTGGATGACCGTGTCGAGCAGCTGGTTCTGGACGACCTCGTTGACGACCGGGGAGCCGGTCGCGATGACCGTCACCGAGTTCCCGCCGTCCTCGATGGCGGTCGCGATTGCACGCATCTCCTCGGTCTGCTCGGTGGTCGTCGTACTGGCGTCGGTGGGCACGACCAGCCGCATCGCCGCGTAGTCGCCGCCCTCGGTCCGGTAGATGACGTCGCCGGCCTGCTGCGGCGCGACCTCGAACAGCTGGTCGTACAGCGCCGTGACGTTCTCCTCGGGCACGCCGTTCGGGCCGAGCGAGGCCCGATAGCTCTCGTTGAAGCTGGCGTTCTGTGCCGCGACCGTCTCCATGACCGTCAGCGGCGAGCGGTAGGCGACCTCGTCTGTCGCGCCGACGAACGGCGTCTGGTAGGTGGCGTTATCGCCGAGTAGCTCCTGTTGTTCGTGCAACGCCTGCAACGTGGCGGGGTCGTCGATGCCGGTGCCGTCGCCACCGGCCTTTATCAGCACCTGCGCCTGCGAGTCCTCGCGCTGGAAGTTGTCGTTGACGTAGTCGAGGTTGGACTTCGCGGAGTACTCGCCGGGCGCGAGCGGCTCGGGCAGGTCGTACATCCAGTTCGGCGGTTCGTCCGCGATGAAGTCCTCGTTCTGGAACGACGTGTCGACCTGCGTTGCGCCGGCCGCTCCCCCGACGGAGAGCAGCAGCGCGACGAGGATGACCGCGACGGGCGCCTTCTTGGCGAGCGTCGAGCCGACCGAGAGCACCTGGCTGAAGCGGCCGCCGCCGGTCCCGAACGCGCGCTTCTTGCGGTCCCAGCCGAGGCGCTCCTCGAGGAACCCGTCGAACTCGACCTTCAGCGCGGGGATGAACGCGCCGAAGACGACGAGCGCGGCGACGATGCCGACGGACGAGACGACGCCGAACTCCTGGATGGGTGCGAGCGGGCTCGTCAGGTTCGAGAGGAACCCGATGACGGTCGTCGCGGTCACCCAGATGAGGGCGACGCCGACGCCGGCGAGCGCGTAGCTCATCGAGCCGCGCACGTCGCTCGGCGTGTTGTCGTCGAGGCGCTCCTCGCGCTGGCGCATGAAGATGTGGATGGCGTAGTCGATTGAGAGCCCGATGAGCAACACCGGGACCGCGATCATGATCTGGTTGAACGAGATGCCGGCGTAGCCCATGTACCCGAACGTCCAGGTCAGGACGACGCCGATGCCGAACAGCCCGAGCACGATGTCGAGCGCGTCGCGGTACGCGACGGTGAGCGTGATGAGGACGAACAGGATGGCGAGCGGGCCGACGATGGCCAGCGAGTCCTCCATCGACTGGTCGATCTCGTTCGAGATGATGCCGAAGCCGAAGACGAGGTAATCCTCCCCGGAGTCCACGTTCTGAGCGTACTCCTGCATCACCAGCTGTGCGTCGATGGTCACGTCGCTGACGCTGGCGCCACCGCCCACGTCGCTGCTGGACTGTGCCGCCTGCTGGATGACCATCGTCCGTGCGTTGGCCTCGGTCGAGCCCGGCGAGTACTCCTGCTCCATCAGCCGGATGGCCTGCCCGGCGAACGGCGAGTTACCACCCTCGCCGCCGCTGTTGCCAAGAACCGTCTCGAGTACGGAGTCGAGCTCCGACTCGTTCATCGACTCGAGCTGCTCGCGCTGCTCGGCGAGCGTCGGCGTCGAGGCGCTCTGGAGCGCTGCCTGCTGCTCCTGGAACGCGGCGAAGTCCGCCTCCAGTTCCGCGCCGCGCTCCTCGAGCGAGTCGCGCTGCTCCTGGAGTTCGGCCGCGCGCTGCTGGAGCGCCGCGCCGCGCTGTTCGACCGCCGCGTACTCGTCCTGCAGGACGCCGACGGTGCCGAGCTGGTACGCCCGCTCGACCTGCGACTGGTTCGTCGCGTTCCGGATGTCCTGGCCGGCCTGCTCGAAGACGGCGTAGTGGGACTCGTTCAGCGTGACCGAGCTGTTCGCCCGGACCCCCTCGAACTGCGTGCGGATGCTCGCGTTGGGGTTCTCCCGAACCTCGGTGAGCGCGGCCTGGAGCTGGTCGGCCGTCGCGTTCAGGGTGTCGGTGCGCTGCTGGAGCGCCGCCCGGTCAGCCTGGAGCTGCTCGAAGGCGTCCTCCAGCGCCGCCTGGTCCGCCTCCAGCTGTTGTTGGCGCGCCTGGAGCTGTGCGCCCTGGGCCTCCAGTTCGGCGATGCGCTCGCCCTGGATGGACGCGATAGCGACGATGTTCGAGACGCCGACGATGGGCCGCTCGTCGATCAGCGTCGCGTTGATATCGGCGTCGTTCCGCAACGTCTGCTGGAACTCGAGCGAGCGGAGCAGCGACTCCTGCGAGAGGACGTTCCCGTTCTCGCTCCTGACGATGACCTGTGTCGTCTGTGTCTCCTGGTCACCGCTGGTCAGGTTCTCGCTGATGTAGGTTTGTGCCGCAGCCTCCGGCGTGTCACTCTCGAACTGACTGAGCCCGGACTCGCTGCTGACGCTGCCCGCCCCCGCGCCGAGGACGACCGTCATGACCAGCATCACCGCGATGATTAGCTTGCTGTACGACGTGATTCCATCCGTGAGCCGGCGCAGCGCCTTCATTCGGCGCCCTCCGTACCGAACGCGCCGCCGACCTTCCTGTGTGTTCGAAGCATAACGACAGTGGTGTTGTTATGGCGCTACTAACAAACTCTCTGAGATAAAGCTGTCGCTGTCCGAAGAGGAACGCGAACGCCGGGTGGGCACAGTTCACTCGATGGTCAGCGAGAGCATGTCCTCGGCGAAGCGGACATCGCCGTCGTAGTGCTCGCCGATGGAGGACAGCATGGCGTCGTGCTCGCCGGTCGTGTGCGGGTAGAGGTGCGTGAGGTACACCCGGCCGATCTCGTGGCCCGACAGCGCCCGGCCCAGCTCCGACGGAGTCGGGTGGTTGTCCACGTCGACGCCGTCCGGGAAGGAGCAGTCGTGGGCCAGCACCGCCGCGCCCTCCGCGAACGCCGCCAGTCCGGGGAACGCCTCCGTGTCGCCCGAGAACGCGAACGCGCCGTCGAACTTGTAGGCCAGACACGGCAGCGAGTGGCGCACCTCGAACCCCTCGACGTCGAAGCCCGCGACGGAGAACTCGTGGGGCCCGACCTCCCGCACCGTGAGGTCCACCCGGCCGTCGAGGTAGTCGTGCACGTCCAGCAGCCCGTCGACCAGGTCCTTCGTGCCGGTCGGGCCGACGACCTCGAGGTGTTCCTCGCCGGCCAGCCAGCGGGCCTTCAGCAGCGCCAGCAGGTCCGAGACGTGGTCGAGGTGGTGGTGCGTGAGCAGGACCGACGAGACTCCCTCGTAGCCGACGTTGGTGCGGGCCAGCCGGTGGAGCGACCCCGCCCCGCAGTCGACCAGGAGCGGCTGCTCGTCGCCCTCCAGCAGGATGCCGGTCTGGTGGCGGTCCGCCGTCGGCATCGCACTCCCGGTTCCGAGAAACGTGACGCGCATGTATGTCCTGTCGCGTGGGGTCCGTGAAATGTGTGACGCCACTCGTTCGAGCTGTGTGCCGCTCCGGCGGGGATTCGTCGGTGACGACAACACCCAGAGAGCCCCGAGGCGCTCTCGGTCCCACCCCGCACGCCACACGGCTGCCCGGTCGACGTCGACCCGCCATGACGGGGACGCACGACTTCGCGAGTGCAAAGGCACTTGCCGGTCCGTCCCTCAGGGGCCATCAATGGACGCGAGGGCGTTGCTCGCCGCCCTGGATGGGTTCGAGGGTGACCCCGAGGCGGTCGGTATCGACGACGAGGACGTGTTCGAGCTGCTGGACCCCGCCGTACAGGAGTGGTGGGTCGAGCAGTTCGGCGCGTTCGTCCCCGAGAACGGCGGGTTCTTCACGCCGCCACAGAAGGGAGCCATCCCGCACGTCCACGCCGAGGAGAACGCCCTCATCTGCGCGCCGACGGGCAGCGGGAAGACGCTGGCGAGCTTCACCGCCATCCTGAACGAGCTGTTCGCCAGAGAGCGCGAGGACGGCCTCGAGAACGCGGTGTACTGCCTGTACGTCTCGCCGCTGAAGAGCCTCGCGAACGACATCCACCGGAACCTGGAGGAGCCGCTGTCTGGCATCCGCGAGATCGCCGAGGAGCGCGGCGAGCCCGTGGGCGAAGTGCGCCACGCCATCCGCCACGGCGACACCGACCAGTCCGAGCGACAGAAGATGCTGGAGGAGACGCCGCACGTGCTGAACACGACGCCGGAGACGCTGGCCATCCTGCTGAACGCGCCGAAGTTCCGCGAGAAGCTCCGCACCGTCGAGTACGTCGTCGTGGACGAGATACACAGCCTCGCCGAGAGCAAGCGCGGGACGCACCTCTCGGTGTCGCTGGAGCGGCTGGAGGCGCTGGCCGACGGCTCGCCGACCCGCATCGGCTGCTCGGCGACCATCGACCCCCTGGAGGACGTGGCGGAGTTCCTCGTCGGGAACGACGTGCCGGACGACCCGGACGCCGCCGACGGTCGGGGCGGGTTCCCGGAGCCCGAGCCACGGGACTGCGAGATAGTCGACACGCGCTTCGCCCGCGAGTTCGACCTGCAGCTCACCTGCCCGACGGACGACCTCGTCGACACCCGCCGCGACGTCGTAACCGAGCGGTTCTACGGTCAGCTGCACGACCTCATCCAGGCGCATACGAACACGCTCGTCTTCACGAACACGCGGTCGGGGGCCGAGCGCGTGCTCCACCGGCTCAGGGAGCGCTTCGACGGCTACGACGAGGCGAACTCGGGCTGTCACCACGGCAGCCTCTCGAAGGAGGTCCGCGAGGACGTGGAGTCGAAGCTCAAGTCGGGCGAGCTGGACGTGGTCACCTCCTCGACGAGCCTCGAACTCGGCATCGACATGCCCCACGTCGACCTCGTGGTGCAGGTCGGCTCGCCGAAGTCCGTCGCCGCGCTCCTCCAGCGCGTCGGCCGGGCGGGCCACCGCGTCGGCCAGACCGTGACCGGCCGGGTCGTGGCGCTGGACCGCGACGAGCTCGTCGAGTGCGCGGTGATGCTGAAGAAGGCCGACGAGGGCTTCGTCGACAGCGTCGACGTGCCCGAGCGCGCGCAGGACGTGGCCGCCCAGCAGGTGTACGGGATGGCCATCGCGGACATCAGGCCGGAACGGGAGCTCCGCCGCATCCTCCGGTCGGCGTGGCCCTACCGCGAGTACGGCGAGGCCGAGTGGGAACAGCTCATGCGCTACCTCACCGCCGACTACGACGGGCTGGAGGAGAAGAACGTCTACGCGAAGATCTGGCGCGACACGAACGACGCGCCATCGGGTGAGCATCACTACGAGGAGTACCCGGTGGGGGAGCACCTCGTGGGGAAGCGCGGCCGGCTCGCGCGGGTCATCTACATGACGAACATCGGCACCATCCCGGACTCGTTCACGTGCGACGTGTTCACCCGTGGCGGCGACGAGTGGGTCGGCCAGCTCGACGAGGAGTACCTCGACACGCTCGAATCCGGCGACGTGTTCGTGCTGGGCGGCCAGCACTTCGAGTTCCGCTACCGCCGCGGCTCGAAGGTGTACGTCGACCCGACGAGCGCCGCGCCGACCGTGCCGTCGTGGTACTCGGAGCGCCTCCCCCTCTCGTACGACCTCGGGCGGGAGCTGGCCGCGTTCCAGGGCGAACTGCTCGACCGCCTCGCCGACGGTGGGGCACCCGCCGTCCGGCACTGGCTCCGGGCGTTCCCGCTGGACGACAACACCGTCAGGGCGGTCACCCGGATGTTCGAGGAACAGGTCGCCTACGCCGGCGTCGAGAGCGTCAGCACGAGCGACCGGCTCGCCATCGAGGAGGTCGTGGACCGGAACGACTACGAGCGCCGGTACCACGTCCACTCGACGTACGGCCGGCGGTTCAACGACGGGCTCTCGCGGCTGCTCGCCTACCGCTGTGCGCAGGCGACGAACGCGAACGTCTCCGTCAGCGTCGCCGACAACGGCTTCACCCTCTCGATGCCGCTGAACCGGAAGGTCGACATCGTGGGCGTCGTCGAGAGCCTGGACGCGGGCGACGTGCGCCCCGACCTGCGGGCGAGCCTGCAGGGCACCGAACTGCTCCAGCGCTACTTCCGCATCGACGCGACGCGCTCGCTGATGATTCTGAAGCGGTACAAGGGCTACGAGAAGTCGGCGAAACAGCAGCAGGTCTCCAGCGAGATGCTGCTCGGTTTCGCCGAGGACCTCGACGACTTCGCGGTGATGGAGGAGACCTACCGCGAGATTCTGGAGGACAAGCTGAACGTCGCGGCCGTGCAGGCGGTCGTCCGCGCCATCGGGGCCGGCCGGATACGGGTCACCCACACGCGCGTCGAGTCGCCGACGCCGCGGGCGTTCGGGCTGGCGACGCTGTCGGCCAGCGACGTGGTGCTCGCCGAGGACGAGAGCGCGGTCCTCCAGGCGTTCCACGAGCGCGTCGTCGAGGCCATCGGCGACGAGGCAGGCGGCGTGGACGACCTCGCCGGCACCATCGAGTAGTCGGCGGTGCGTCGCGAGGCCGTCGGACGACGGCAGGGGGACGACAGGAACGAACGTCGCGCCGGACTAGCTCGTCATGCCCGTCGAGACGATGGGACAGTTCACCGTCGCCGCGTCGTTGTTCAGGATGTTCGCCTCGCTGGCGGATTCGAGGTCCATCACGGCGTCGAAGTCGGCGTTGTCGTAGACTGCGACCTGCCAGAGCGGCGAGTAGCCGTCGTCGCCGGGGAGCGTGGCGACGACGTTGTGGGTCTGACTGCTGCCCATCTCGGTCATGAACCCGGATGCGGGACCGCCGCCGTCCTGTCCGGGGTTCGCGTTGAACGAGACGAAGATGGGGGAGAGCGGGACGGACCCGTCCGTCACCGTCAGCGACGCCTCGACGAAGGTGAAGTAGTGGACGACCTGGCCGTCGTACCAGCCCTGCACCAGGCCCGTGTCGCCGTCGCCGGCGCGCTTCGTCGCGGTCGAGCCCTCGGGGACGATGGGGCAGTTCACCAGCATGTCGGTCGCCTCGACGTCGTAGTCGCCGTCCATCACCGCGGCGGCGCTCGTGATGGTGTTCGCGGTGTAGTCCTCGGGGACGGTCACACGGTGGACCTGCCAGAAGTCGTTGTAGCCGTCGTCGCCCGGGACGACGCCGACGACGTTCAGCTGCCCCTCGACCGGTGTGTCCTCGCCCTCGTGGAACAGCACGTAGATGGGTGCGGGCGCGGTCGTCTGGACGTCGAAGTTGTAGTACTCGACGGGCTCGCCGCCCGGCCCGAGCCCGCGGGTGACGAACGGAGCCTGGTCGAAGTCGATTGCCTCGCCGGGGCCGGGGAGGCCGTTCTCCTCGGTCCGGACCATGAGGGTGCCGGCGTCCTCGCTGAATCGGTCGATGGTCGGCCGGGGTGCAGAGGCGGGGTCGGCCGCCTCCGACTCCATCATCTCCTCTTCGGTGGCCATGTCGTCGTCGTCGGTCATCCCGTCGTCGGTCATCCCGTCGGTCATTGCATCCTCCGCTGGTTCGTCGCCGCCGAGACAGCCGGCCAGGGCCGCGAGGCCGGCCGCGCCGGTCACCGAGACGAACGTCCGTCGCGTGTGGTCTGGATTCGACATCACATCCGTCCGGGACGGCGAACCGGTAAAAGAGGGTTTTTCGAGTTTCGAGCAGACTCTCCACCGACTGGGTCCGAACTGGTTCTAGATTCCGACTCGATTCAGACGGCGATGTCGGGCGACTCGCGGTGTCCCGTCAGCCGGCCCGCGACGAAGCCGAGCAGGTAGCCGTAGGCGATGTGGGTGGCGACCGACGTGACGACGAACACCGCGAGGTCAGCCCCGGCGTACCTGGTGCCGAACGCGACGACGAAGCCGGTCCAGAGCACGAGCGCGAAGACGATGCCCTGCTGGGCACGGGTCCCGCCCGGCAGGTACGCGCCGAGCGTCGCGAACGTGAGCGGCCAGGCGAGCGCCCCGGCTCCGAGGAACATCGCCATCCCGAGCGCGACGTTGTCGGCACCGACGCCGGCGAGTTCCGCGAGCGTCGCGAACACGCTGATCTCCGGCGCGTAGATCGCGTTCACCGCGAGCAGGACGCCCGTCATGACGGTAGTGCCGACGATGCCGCCGGCCACGGCACCCATCGCGGCCCGGAGCTCGTCCTCTCGTTCGGCCGCTCGGTCGAACCCCTCGTTCTCCTCTTCTGCACCCGAGTGACTGCTTGCCATGTCACGACATACCACCGCCACAACTATAAACGATTGGCCGCGCGGACGAATGTGTTCGGGACGGCGTTTATACGCCGCTCACGTCGCCCGACCGGTGAGGCGGCGGACGACGGCGAAGGCCCCGAGACGGTCGAGCGACGCGGGGAGCGCGAGGATGGTCGCCACGGTCACCACACCCAGGACGAACTGCGCCGGCCCGTTCGTCTCCAGTACGCCGCGTGCGACCACCAGACCGAGCGCGAGCAGGACACCCACGGCGAGCAGGAACGCCAGCTCGGCGCGGTCCGGGTCGCTGGGGAGCGGCGTGACCGTCCGACACGCCCAGACACCGCCGAGACAGGAGCCGAGCAGCGCCACCGTCTGGGGGTCGCCGTCGGAGACGAGGACGGCCGGCGCGGCGACGACGGCACCGAGACCGTAGCCGACCGCTGGCCGGTCCCGCCAGAGCGAGTGTCCGGCGACGAGGACGACCAGGCCGAGCGCGGCCCCGACCAGCACGTCCCCGAGGTAGTGGACGCCGAGGACGATCCGCGAGAGCCCGACCGAGAGGGCAAGCAGTCCCGCCCCGAACGCCTTCGGCGGCTCCTCGAACCAGTCGAACTCGAGCGCGAGTCCACCGTAGACGACGACCCCGGCGATAGCGTGACCGCTCGGGAAGCCGTAGCCGTCCTCCCCCACGAGCATGACCGACTCGGGCGGACGCGGCATCGCGAAGAGCTCCTTCAGGAACAGCACGAGCGCGAACGCGAGGAAGGCGTAGCCGACGACCGTCGCGGTCCCCTCGCGGCGGTAGCCCCAGTAGACGAGCGCCAGCAGCACCGTCAGCACCCCCGGGTTGCCGAGGGCCGTCACGCCCGCGTACACGTCGACCAGCCCGTTCGGGAACGTCGTGCGGATGGCCTCGCTCGCGGCCTCCAGTCGAACCATACCTTGCACGTTGCCCGGCCGTGAACTGAACGCTTTCGCTTCAGCGGTCGGCCCAGTCCACCATCCGGCCGTACACCTCGTCGGTCGAGAGCGTGTCGCTGTCGCCGACGAGGACGAGCGAGCGCTTCGCCCGGGTCAGCGCGACGTTCACGCGCCGGTAGTCCTCGAAGATGGGGCTGTCGAGGTCGTCCGAGGCGACGAACGAGACGACGATGACCTCCTTCGCCGACCCCTGGAAGCGGTCGACCGTGTCGACGGCGACGTCGTCGGGCACGTCGCGGGTTATCTCGGCGACCTGCGCCCGGAACGGCGCGATGACGCCGATCTCCTCGGGCTGCAGTCCTGCCTCCAGGTGGGCATCGACCACCCGCCGGACCTCGGCGGCCTCGACGGCGTCGGTGTGGCGGCCGTCGTCGCCCGGTGTGTCGACCATCGAGACGCCGCCACGGAGCGAGTCGGGGAGCGCCGTCACGTCGACGTGGTCGAGGTCGGCGAGCGAGCGCCCGGCCACCGCGCCCGTTGCGGGCCTGAGCTTGCCGTCGTAGAACTCCCGCGACGGGAACGCCTGGATGCGCTGTGACATGCGGTACTGCCGGTCGAGCAGTACGCCCGCATCCGGGTGGGTGTCGATGAGGCGCTCGAACAGCGACCGCGAGAGGTCGGTGTCGGCGCGGACGACCGGCGGGAGCTGCTGGTGGTCGCCGACGAGGACGAACCTTTCCGCGAGGTTGACCGCCGCGAGCGTGCCGGGCTCGGTGAGCTGCCCGGCCTCGTCGACGAGCGCCACGTCGAACTCCTGTTCGCGCATCACCGTCGAGCCGCAGGTGGCGGTCGTCGCCGCGACGACGCTTGCGTCCTCGAGTTCGCCGGCGCGCTCCTGGGGGTCGCCGTGACGGCGGAGCCGGAGGTCCTGCATGTCCTCGCGGACGCCCGACTTCGTCCCGATGCGGACGATGTCGCCGCGGTCGTCGTCCTCGAAGCCGGCGTCCCGGATGGCCTCCAGCGCGTTGTCGACCGCGCGGTTCGTGAAGGCCGAGAGGAGCACCCGCTCGCCGCGCTCGACCATCGCCCGGACCGCCTGCGCGATGGTGTAGGTCTTCCCCGTCCCCGGCGGGCCGTGGATGAGCGCGCAGTCGTCGGCGGTGACGGCCATGCGGACCGCCTCGTCCTGGGCGTCGTTGTTGTCGACGAACGTCTCGTCGGTGGGGTCGAAGGAGGGGGACTCCCGCCCGAACAGCACGTCCTTCCGGCGCTCGTCGCCCTTCAGGAGCGCGTCGTGGACCGCCGTCAGCAGCCGTGACGGGCCGATGTCGGAGGGGTAGACGTCGAGGCGGTGCACGTCGACGGGCTCGTCGGCGGTGAGGACGACCTCCTCGTCGCCCAGCCGCTCGACGGTCGCGAGTTCAGCGTGGCCGCGGATGGGGTCGCCGTCGCTCGCGAGCACGTAGTCGCCTTCGCGTATCTTCGAGACGGCGGCGGAGGTGCGCCGGGCCGTCAGCTCCCAGCGGCCCGCCGGCAGCTCGCGCTTCTCGACCGGTTCGAGGTCGACGAGCGCGCGGTCGTCGTCCGCGCGCTCGGCGGGGGTCTGCCGCCAGAGCTTCACGAACTCGTCGTGGGCCGCGTCGCGCTCGGCCTCGATGGCGTCGTAGGTCCGCTCGAAGTACTCGCGTTCGTCCTCGGGGATGGCGGTGCCGATCTGGCCGGCCTTGGACTCCTGGTCCAGCCGCCCCGAGACGACCATGCAGGTGTCCTGCTCGAAGCAGTACTCGCATTTCGCGTCGGCCTCGTAGCCCGTCGGCACGTCGGCGTCGAACTCCATCGCGGCGATCTCGTTGCGCGCCCGGACCACGAACCTGAGCAGGCCGTCGCCGATGGAGAACTCCTTCGCCGGCGAGAAGTCGCCGGTGAACTCGTCGCGGTCGAGCGCCTCGTTCTTCGTGTACAGGAGCGTACCGGTGTCGGCCGGCACGCCGCGCTCCCGGAGCAGCAGCGCGTACGCCGCGGCCTGTATCTTGTCGTGGAACCGGGGCTCGCTCTTGAGGTTCTTCCCGGTCTTCAGCTCGACGGGCTGGCCCCGGCGGATGGCGTCGGCCCGGCCCTTGATGCCGAACGTCTCCGAGACGAGCAGGCGCTCGGAGCGCCACTCGTCCTCGTCGGCCAGTCGGCCCTGCTGGAGCCAGCCCGCGATGGCCTGGGCGTTCTGGGCGACCTCGCGCTCGACGTCCGCGGCGGTGTAGTCGAGCAGGCCGAGCTCGAGCGCCTGCTCCGCGACGCGGTCCTCGACGGCCTCGTCGAATTCACGGCCGCGGAGCAGGTCCCCGAACACCTCGTGGACGACGGTCCCCTTCACCACCGGGTAGGCGAGCGGGACACTGGAGAGCTTGTTCAGGTAGTACATCCGGGGGCACTGGACCCACTGGCGCACGTCGGTCACGTTGACGAGGAAGTCCGGCTCGACGACGACGTAGGAGTCGCCCGTCGTCGAGAACGAACGCTCGCCCTCGTACTCCTCCCGTTTCGGCTCGGTGACCAGCAGCTCCATCCCCGGTTCGAGCACCGCGGCGGTCTCGGTCCAGCGTCCCCACAGCGTGACGGTCGTCGGAGTGTCCTCGGGCCGCTCCAGCCCGACCTCCACGAGCTCGCTCGTGCCGTGGCTCGTGTCGACCGACCGTTCCTCCCCGACCGTCGTGACGATACCGCGAACGCTCACGTGCACCCCTCGGTCGTCACCGGTCATAAACCCGGCGCGGTCACGCGCCCTCGTCGTGTCGGGGTTTGATATGGGCCGCGGCAGAACCCTGGGAGCATGTCACAGTCGGACGACGGCGTCCCGGTGCTCACACCGATCGCCGACGCGCTGGAACGGGTCGTGTTCGCTCCGTGGTACCGGTGGTTCGTCCGCGGGCTCCTCGTCGCGGCCGCGCTCGTCGCGCTCGTCCACTTGGTCCGGGCGACCACGGACGCGCTGGCACTGTCGCCCAGCAACACCCAGTTGCTCGCACAGCTCACGAGCGTCGTCGTCACGCTGTTCGTGCTCGCCGGCGCGCTCCAGCTGCTCCTCGTCGCCCGCGGGGTCCGCCGCCGCGAGGAGACGGTCGCCGAGTCCGCAGCGGGCGTCGAGCAGTCCGCCGAGCAGGTCAGATCCGCCGCCGAGGAGCTGGAGGAGACCGTCGAGCAGTCCGTCGAGGAGACAGGCGCATCCGAGGAGACCGCCGAGGAGCTCACCGAGCGCGCGAAACACGTCGAGGAGCAGGCCGACGAGGTCAAGGAGACCGTCGAGGGCGTCAAGGAGGAGCTGCAGGGGTCCGAGGAGACGGACGAAGAGAACTGATTCTGGGTCGTTACTCCCGATTTTCATCACCGGCGCGCGGCTGGCGTGACGCGCGACCGCCAGGGAGCGCGTCGCGCCGCACTCGTGCGAGGGATGAGCATCACAGCGAAGCGAGAAGCGCAATCGGCTGGGGAGGGTGAGGCGCGGTGCGGGTCGGGACTGAAACGGGCGACCGTCTCGACGAACCCCGACGAAGTAAGCACCGCAGCGCAGCGAGGAGCGCAGCGAGTCGCGGGAGTCGAGACGGTCGGGGGTTTCTGGGCGTTCGTGGGTGCGGTTGTTCGCGGGACGGTCGGGGGTTTCTGGGCGTTCGTGGGTGCGGTTGTTCGCGGGACGGTCGGGAGTTTCTGGGCGTCGTCGAGACACTCGATGGACACCGGGTTTCCGGAACAGCCGACCGCAAGGGCCGCTGTCACAGCGTTCAGGCACCGATACGTTCTTGCGACAGTACGAACTAGCCCCGGCCATGCGCGTTCGAGACTGGGACGACATCGTCGCGGACGTGGTCGATTCGGGAGCGGACCCGGAGGGCTGGCGCGCGGTCGCAGGTGACCGTGCGAACGGCCTCGGCGAGGACCTGTACCTCGGACACCCGAACAGTGGCGTCTACCACCTGAAGACGTACGCGAAGAACCCGTTCGAGGTCCACGGCGTCGGGACCCAGGTGGCGCGACGGCTGGACGACGAACTGGCGCCGCTGTTCCCGACGAAGACCGACGGGAGCCGCTTCGCGGTGCAGTCGCCGCCGGAGGACGAAGCCGAGGCCGAGGACGCGGCAAAGCGCCTGGAGGCGGTCGTGGAGGCGCACGCGGACGCACCCACGACGCCGGGTGATTTCTTCGACGACGTGATGGACGCGCTCGACAGCCCGGCGTTCGGGCCGATGGAGTTCGACAACTACGACCGGCCGGCGGGACTGGACGACCTCGCGACGACGTTCGAGGACGCCGAGGCGGTGCTGGACGCCGAACTCGACGATGTCATCGAGGACGACGGGGTCGACCGCGGCTTCATGTGACGGCGGGGCCGGGTCGACACACCGGGGAACGGGGGTTTCAAACCCGCCCGGGCCGTTGCTGGAGGTATGACTCCGGAGGAGACCGTTCTGGACTACTACGAGGCGTTACGCCGGGGGGAGCCGCTGTACCCGTACTTCGTCGAGCGCGCGGAGACGTGGAAGGCGGCGATAAGCACCCAGTACAGCGGCTACGACGCGGTGAGCGAGGCGCTACGCGAGCAGAGCCGGACCACCGACGAGTGGACCGTCGAGAGCGAGGCGCTGTCGGTCACCGAGCGCGACGGGTTGGCGCTGTTCGAGGACGCCGTCCGCCTCGCCTGGACGGACACCCGGACGGGCGAGCGGCGCGGCTTCGACTCGCGCTGGAGCGGTGTGCTGGAGGCACTCGACGGGGACGACGAGGAGTGGGAGTTCCTCCAGCTGCACGTCTCGGCCCCGCGGTCGATCTGAGATGGTCGGGCCATCGATGACCGACGAGGACCGCGAGCGTGGGATGCAACGCATCCGGTACACGTTCGTCGTCATGGTCGCCGCGTCGGGGGCGCTCGTCGCGCTGCAGGCGGAGGCGTCGCTGGCGGTCATCGCGGCGGCGGCAGCCGGCGGGGCCGTCGTCGGCGCGCTGCTGTGGTGGTACCTCGTCAGCACGTTCCACTCGGCACAGCGGGAGACGGAGTCGCGGTCGCGTCGGTAGCGACGCTGTCGGCGGCGGCAGGAATCAGACGCCGACGCGGCTGACCCACGCGCCGGGGTCGTCGAGTTCGTCGTCCGTGGGCAGCTGCTCGGGGGACTCCCAGACCGCCCCGGCCGCCTCCAGTCCGCGCAGGGCAGCGACACCCTCGAAGAACTCCTTGCCGCGCTCGTACTGCTGACGCTTGAGTCCGAGGCCGAGCAGCCGCTTCGCGAGCTTCGAGAGCGGGCCGCCGGCCTGTCTGCGGGCGTCGACCTTCGCGCGGAGGTCGGCGTACTCGTCGTCGAAGGCGTGGTCCATCAGCAGTTCCGCGTAGCCCTCGACGACGGTCATCGCGACGTTCATCTCGCGGAAGGCCTCGCGGTCGAAGCCCCCGTGGGAGAGGTCCTCGAGACCCTCCTCCATCCTGTCTTCGAGGTAGGACGAGAGCCAGGGTGCAGCACCGAACTCGGCGGCGTGGGTCACCTCGTGGAAGGCGATCCAGCGCCGGAACCGGGGGAAGTCGACCTGGAGGTCTGTGGCGACCTGCCGGATGTTCGGGTGGACGAAGTAGAGCGCGTGGTCGGCGTCGGCCTCGTCGGCGAGCAACAGCGGGTCGTACTGCCCGAGGACGTTCCGCGCGAGGAAGCCGAGCATGAACGACATCGTGCCGGTGTTCACCGTACGGGCGACGCCGGGGAGGAACTCCGACTGCTGGGCCTCGAGCGGGCCGAGCACCCGGCGGAACGTGGCGACGTTGGCGTCGATCCAGTGGTGGCGGTGCTGTATCTCGATGGTGTCCGGCACGTCGAAGTCGACGGCGGCAACCTCCCGGACGCGGTCGCGGGCGTCCCGCACGTCGGTCGCGTAGCCGGACCGCTCGGCCTGGGTCAGCTCGACGGAGCCGGGGTCGGTCCCGGCCCGGGCCGCTTCGACGACGGCGTCCCAGTCGATGGCACCCTCGCCGTCGCCGGAGGATGCGACCGCCCGGACGCTATGAAAGAGGTTCACACGGCCGGGTTGGGACCGCGTACGCAAAACCCTTCTGTGTGCCGGAAACGCCTCTACTCCTCGATTTCGACCATCTCGGGCTCGAAGTCCTCGGTCTCGGTCTCCTCGCTACCGCCGAGCGCCTTCTTGACGCCGACCGCGACGAGGACGAGCAGGACGAGCCCGACGAGCACCGCGACGGGGCTCGGGCCCGGGAGGCCGGTGGACTCGGTGTCGTCTCCCCAGTCGATGTCGCCCTCGTCGTCATCGGTCTCCGCCACCTCGGCGGCGTCCTCGTCGTCGCCCCCGCCGAACGTGGGACCGAAGCTCGTGTCGCCGTCGAAGTGGAGTTCGAACAGTGTAATCTCCATACGAATCAGTTCTTCGACAGGCAACTTAGCGGTTGTGCCTCGGCAGGTGGGGACGCCGGGCGGTGTCCCCGCGACCACTGCTGGTGCGACCACCCCATCGGGGCGCGCCGGGACCGTCGGGTTCAAACGGGGGCCGTCCCATCGACCCGTATGGACGACACCGAACGCGGGTTCCTGACGGAGCTCCTGGAGACGCCGAGTCCGTCGGGCTACGAGACGCGCGGGCAGCGGATCTGGGTCGAGTACGTCGAGCAGTTCGCGGACGAAGTACGGACGGACGCCTACGGCAACGCGGTCGCGGTCGCCGAAGGGAGCCCGGACGCCCCGACGGTGGCCTTCACCGGCCACGCCGACGAGATCGGGTTCTCCGTCAACCGCATCGACGACGACGGCTTCCTCCACCTCGCGCCCATCGGCGGCTCCGACCGGACCGTCTCGAAGGGCCAGCACGTCACCGTCCACACCGGCGACGGCCCGGTGTCCGGTGTCGTGACACAGACCGCCATCCACCTCCGCGAGCGCGACGGGGACGAGTTCGAGGACATCTCCCAGCAGACCGTCGACATCGGGGCCGCAGACGGCGAGGCAGCGCGCGAGACCGTCGAGGTCGGCGACCCCATCACCTTCTCCAGCGGCGTCGAGGGGCTCATGGGCAGCCGGCTCGCGGGCCGCGCGCTGGACAACCGCGTCGGGACCTGGGCGGCCGCCGAGGCGCTCCGAAGGGCCGTCGCGGCCGACGTCGACGCGACGGTGTACGCCGTCTCGACCGTCCAGGAGGAGGTCGGCGCACAGGGGGCGAAGATGGTCGCCACGGAGGTCGACGCCGACGCGGTCGTCGTCGTGGACGTCTCCCACGTCTCGGACTACCCCGGCGGGAAGGCCGACAAGGCGGGCGACACCGAGCTCGGTGGCGGTCCCATCGTCGGTCGTGGCGGCGCGAACCACCCGGTCGTCGCACAGGCCGTGCGGAAGGCGGCGGCCGACGCGGACATCGCCGTGCAGCTGCAGGCCGACCCGAACGCCGGCGGCACCGACGCGCGCTCGTTCTACACCGCCCGCGGTGGCGTCCCGACGCTGAACCTCGGCGTCCCGAACCGCTACATGCACACGCCGGTCGAGGTCATCGACACCGACGACCTCGACGCAGTCGCCGACCTGCTCGCCGCTTTCGCCGACCAGAGCGCCGAGTACGAGACGTTCGGCGTGGACGTGTAGGAAATCCGATATCCCGTCCGCGACTCGGTACGTTTATGAAGGCGTCGCAAGGCCGTGTGAGTATGAGTGAATCGAGTGGCAGGCCGCTTGACGTGCTCGAAGCCTCCGTGGGCGAGCAGGTCACGGTCCGACTGAAGGACGGCGAGGAGTACGACGGCGAGCTCACCGGCTACGACCAGCACATGAACCTCGTGCTGGACCGAGGCGACAACACAACCATTATACGCGGCGATAACGTCGTTTCGATAACTCCATGACTGGTGCAGGAACCCCCTCCCAAGGCAAGAAGAACACCACGACGCACGTGAAGTGCCGACGGTGTGGTGAGAAGTCCTATCACGTGAAGAAAAGCGTCTGCTCCTCGTGTGGCTTCGGCAAGTCCGCCAAGCGCCGCGACTACGAGTGGCAGTCGAAGGCCGGCGAGTAACTCCCCGATTCTCACTCGCGTTCTCCACCGACCACGAGCCCCGGCTCCGTGGCTCGGGCCAACATTCTATGCAAGAAAGTGCATACATCTTCCTGTAGCAGCGGTCAGGAGAACACAACCACGGGGATTTTTACCGTCCGGAACCTGACCCTCTCACATGACACACGGGTCGGGGCAGTCCCCGCACCGGAGCGGACCAACCGAGAAATGCGGCGTCGTCGGCGTCGCGCTCGACGACCGCGCCGCCGCGCGGCCGCTGTACTACTCCCTCTACGCGCTCCAGCACCGCGGGCAGGAGTCCGCGGGCATCGTCACCCACGACGGCTTCCAGCAGCACGACCACGTCGAGATGGGGCTCGTCGGCGACGCCTTCGACGAGGCCGACATCGAACGGCTCAACGGCGACTCCGGCATCGGCCACGTCCGCTACCCGACGGCGGGGAGCGTCGACAAGTCCTGTGCGCAGCCGTTCACCGTCTCGTTCAAGTCCGGCTCGCTCGCGCTCAGTCACAACGGGAACCTCGTCAACGCCGGCGAGATCCGCGACGAGCTGGCGGGACTCGGCCACGCGTTCACCTCCGACGGCGACACCGAGGTCATCGCCCACGACCTCGCGCGGAACCTGCTCGAGGCCGACCTCGTGCGCGCGGTCAAACGGACCATGAGCCGCATCCACGGCTCCTACTCGCTGACCATCATGCACGACGAGACCGTCCTCGGCGTCCGCGACCCCGAGGGCAACCGCCCGCTCTGCATCGGCGAACTCGACGACGGCTACGTGCTCGCCAGCGAGTCCGCCGCCATCGACACGCTCGACGGCGACCTCGTCCGCGACGTCCAGCCCGGCGAGCTCGTCGTCCTCCACGAGGACGGCTCCGGCTTCGACTCCTACCAGCTCGTCGAACAGGAGAACACCGCGCACTGCTTCTTCGAACACGTCTACTTCGCCCGTCCCGACTCCGTCATCGACGACGAGCTCGTCTACGAGGTGCGACGCGAGCTCGGCCGCCACCTCTGGGACGAGTCCGGCATCGAGACCGACGTGGTGATGCCCGTGCCAGACTCCGGACGGGCGTTCGCATCCGGCTACGCCGAGGCAGCACAGGAGGCCGGTTCGACCACCGAGTTCGCGGAGGGCCTGATGAAGAACCGCTACGTGGGTCGGACGTTCATCATGCCGACCCAGGACGAGCGCGAGCGAGCCGTCCGCCTGAAGCTCAACCCCATCAAGTCGACCGTCGAGGGCAAGACAGTCACGCTCATCGACGACTCCATCGTCCGCGGCACGACCTCGACCCAGCTCGTCGCCCTGCTCAAGGACTGCGGGGCGGAGGAGGTCCACATGCGCATCGGCGCGCCGCCCATCGTCGCGCCCTGCTACATGGGCATCGACATGGCCACGCGCGAGGAGCTCATCGCGGCCAACCAGGACGTCGAGGACATCCGCGAGGCCATCGAAGCCGACTCCCTCTCCTACCTCTCCATCGACGCCGTCGCCGACGCGCTGAACCGCTCGCGGGCCGACCTCTGTCTCGGCTGTGTCACCGGCGAGTACCCGTACGACATCGACGGCGAGTCGACCGACCGCGAGGTCGAGCGGCCAGTCATCGGTGGGCAGGACCTCGCTGCCGACGACTGACCCGAGAGCCACGTCCCGTGGTACCACACGTGGCCGGCCGTTTAAGAGCCGTCCGCGTGACGGTGTTCCTATGCCCGGAGCAACCTTCCTCGAAGGCGACCGCGTCGACCTCTGCACCATCGAGACGGAGGACGCCGAGTTCCTCACCGAGGCCCTGAACGACCCCGAAGTACGGGTCCCCCTGGGTATCGCCGAGCCACAGAACGAGACACAGCACGAGGAGTGGATCGAGGAGGAGGTGTCGAGCGACGACGGCTTCAACCTCCTCGTCGTCGCTGGTGACGAGCCCATCGGTGTCATCAACTCGAACTGGATGAGCGAGCGCCACGGCCATGCGGTCATGTCGGCGTGGATTGCGAGCGACGCCCACGGACAGGGCTACGGCACGGACGCGACCACCACCTTCATCGACTTTCTCATCGGCGAACGACGCATGGAGACCGTGCGTGCGGAGGCGTTCGCGTTCAACGAGAAGTCCAACGCGATGCTGCAGTCCATCGGCATGGAGCGCGTCGGTACCATCCCGAACTGGGCGTTCGTCGACGGCGAGCACCACGACTCGCACATCTACGCCGTCACGGCCGACCAGTGGCGGAACCGGGACTGATCAGTAGGCGCTCGCCGGCACCAGGTACAGCATGACGTAGACGACGGTGCCGAGCACGAACGATATCAGCCAGAGCGGGGCGGCGATGCGGCCGATTTTCGGGTGTACCGTCTCGGAGAGCTCGCTCATCGGCCGGGTCACCGCGAGCAGGAGCACGTAGTACAGCAGCGGGATGCAGGCGATGGCGAGTATCATGTGGATCGCCAGGATGGCGAGGTACGCCAGCTCCGCGACGCCCGAGCCCGGGAACGTGTTCGGGCCCTTCAGTGCGACCTTGTAGAGGTAGAGCGCGAGGAATATCACGAACAGGACGACGCCGGTTCCCATCAGCTTCCGGTGGCGGTCCCACCGGTCCTGCTTGATGGCGCGGAGGCCGGCGAGGATGACGACGACAGCGACGACGCTGATGACCGCGTTCACGTGCGGGATGGCCGAGACGAGCCAGTCGGGCGCGGCCGGGAGCAGCGACTTCGGGATGAGCTGCCGCGCCGCGCCGAAGACCAGCGCGAGGGAGACGATGGAGAGGACGGCTGTCACCGCCGGGACGTTCCGCTTGACCATCTGTTGCATATCCGGCGCTCGGGGCTGGACACCCAAAGCCGTTACTCAGTGGACTCGACGAGGAGGGTGCCGGTCATGCCGATGGCCTCGTGTGGCTCGCAGTAGAACTCGTAGCGACCCGGCGTCTCGAACGTGTGCTCGTACTCGAAGCCAGCGTTCTCGACGAGCTCGTGGTCCGTCCACGACGACCCCGCCGGCGTCTCGTCCATCCGCAGGTTGTGGTTGTCGGAGTCCCAGACGAACGTCACCCGCGTTCCGGGGGGCACGCTCACCGAGCGTTCGGTGCCCGGTTCGAAGACGAAGTCGCCGTCGGCACCGACGAGTATCTCGGCGGTGCCGTCGTCGCCGAGGCGGACGGGTCCCTCGGTGCTGGGCTGTTCAGTCTCGGGTTCGGGCGGCCGGCCGGTCTCGTTGACGACGATGGTGCCGGTCATGCCGAGGCTCCGGTGCGGCTCGCAGTGGAACCGGTACTCGCCGAGCGTCTCGAACGTGTGTCGGTGCGTGAACCCGGCGTCCTCGACCGTCTCGTGGCCATCCCACGTCGCACCGTCTGGCGTCTCGCCGACGACGATACTGTGGCTGCCGGACTCCCAGCCGAACAGCACCTCGGTCCCCGGCGTGACGTACAGGGGCTCCTCGGTACCGGGCTCGAAGACGAAGTCGCCGTCCGCGCCGACCTCGACGACCGTCTCCGCCGTCGACTGCCCGGCCGAACCGCTCTCTGTCCTCGGTTCGGGTTCGTCCGTCGCGGTCGGTTCAGCCGTGGCCGTCTGGGTATCGGTCGGGGTGTCCGTCGGCGTCGACGTTCCATCGCCGTCCGCACTACAGCCCGCGAGCCCCCCGAGCAGGAGGGTCGTTCCGGCCGCTTTCAGTACTGTGCGCCGTCGCGTCGCTGGTGTGTCGTCGGAGTCGTACATCGGGGACCAGACCTCGGTCAACCTTCCGAAGCCAGGGTAAAAGTATCCCGGAACACGTTCCCACCGACTGGGAGCCCGAGTACACCGGAACCCTGCACTGTCAGGTTCGATACGGACGGCGAGCCGGCGTTCCGGGACAGCGCACCGTCGGGGACCACCTCCTTCCCGACGCTCGGCCCGGCCCAGAACACCGTCACGACCGCCACGAACGCGATGGCCACGATCGACACGACCGCGACCTGCGAGTTCATCCCTCGGTCGTCCGTAAGCCGCATCACTCTCAGCCGGAAGTATCAGCAGGAGTACGGCGTTCGCGCGGCCCGCCGGCCGTCGAGGCCGCGTCCGGCGTCGGAGACGACGGCACCGCTGCTGTTCGTGTGTTGCGCCGAAAGGATTGTGCGTGGGTGCTGTCCACGAGGGAGAGCACCCGCATCGTGTCGGTGGTCGAGTTGGTGACCACCTGTGCGATGCGTGGGACCGGATTTGAACCGGCGGACCTCTACAGGACAGCGCCCTCAACGCTGCGCCGTTGGCCTGGCTTGGCTACCCACGCTCGCTGTGTCTTGCTGCATTCCTGCGTTTCACCGGGATAAATAAAAGCGTGTCCTTTTCCCGCCGCCGGAGGCCGTGGTAGCGACCAGCAGGGTGCGTGACACGAGACGGCAAAGCGGGGTATTCAAATGTACGCCCCGGATAGGGGTGCGTATGGCGAAGTACTCGACGGGTGACTCGTCGGGTGGCGGCGACGGTGACACCTGCGAACTCTGCGGTGCGGCCAGCGACCGACTCCGGATGGCGAACGTCGCCGGAGCGGAACTGGAGGTCTGTCCCGACTGCGCCCCGCACGACGACGCCCAGAAGACGACGAGCGGTTCCAGCGGCGACGGCAGCAGTCGTGACTCCGGCGAGCGCAAGCGCAACGCCGCCCGGAACACGGCAAAGACATCCAACTGGGACGGCGACACCTCCCACTGGGAGGAGGGCGGGACGAACTACGACGACGACCAGCTGCCCTACCTCGTGAAGGACTACGGCAAGACGCTGACCGACGCGCGCCAGGACGCCGGCCTCCAGCGCGACGAGCTCGCCGACGAGCTGGATACGGACGAGGCGGACATCATCGCGGTCGAGCAGGGTCGTGCGGCCCGCGCCGGCATCGGCGGCGGCCTCATCGCGAAGCTCGAGGATAGACTCGATGTGCAGCTCTCTGAGGGCTGAACTGTTCTATCGGCGGTCGGCTGCTGTCGACCGACTGGACGCCGGTGGGACCGTCCCGGTTCCGGTTCGATGTCGGCAGGCGAGCCGGTATCGCGCCGTCTCGACCACGTCTCCGTCCTCGTTCCGGAGGTGGAACTCGAACGTGACCGTCCACTCGTCTGGCGTCGCCCGCTCCCAGACGAGTTCGTAGCTCCCGTCGGCGTTCGGCGTCGCTCTCGTCTCAGTCGACCCGTTCGAGCGCAGGACCAGCGTCGTGTCGTCGGTCCCGTTCCGGACGTCGACGGCGGCCTGGATGGCACCGCCCGACACGTTCATGTCGGTTATTCTGAAGATGTCGGCGTCACCGCCGACCTGCCGTGTGCCACATCGGCGCTGCTCGATGGTCTGCGTCAGACAGCCCGTAGTAGAGACGACCAGCACGCAAACGAGGAGTAGCCAGCGAGCGGTGCGGACCGAATCCTCATGTGTGGCCCGACACCGACTGGGGAGTTATATCGAACGGAGTATCTGTCTTCCAGGGAGATCGTCGACCTCACCCGGCCGTCTCGTTACTCGTACAGCGGGTTCGCGTCGCACAGCTCCGCGACCGTCGCCTCGGCCTCGGCCTTGACGTCCTCGTCCTCGGGCGCGTCGACGACCTGCTTGATGCAGTCCGCGACGACCCGGAGGTCCTCCTCGTCGAACCCACGCGTCGTGAGTGCGGGTGTGCCGATGCGGATGCCCGACGGATTGAACGCCGAGCGCGTCTCGCCGGGGACGGTGTTCGCGTTCAGCACGATGCCGGTCTCCTCCAGGGCCTCCTCGGCGTCGCCGCCGGTGGTGTCCGGGTGGGACGGCCGGAGGTCGACGAGCACGAGGTGGTTGTCGGTGCCCTCGGAGACGAGGCTGAAGCCGTGCTCCTGGAGCCGGTCGGCGAGCGCCTTCGCGTTCCGGACCGTCTGTGCGGCGTACTCCTCGAACGAGGGGTCGAGTGCTTCCTTGAAGCCGACGGCCTTGCCCGCGATGTTGTGCATGAGCGGACCGCCCTGCCCGCCGGGGAAGACGGCCTTGTCGATGTCCTCAGCGTACTGCTCGTCGCACATGACGATGCCGCCGCGGCCGGCGCGGATGGTCTTGTGCGTCGAGCCGGTGACGAAGTCCGCGATACCGACCGGCGAGGGGTGTGCGCCGCCCGCGACCAGCCCGGTGATGTGCGCGATGTCGGCGAGGTGGAGCGCGTCGACCGCGTCGGCGGCCGCCTGGATGCGCTCCCAGTCCACCGTGCGCGGGTACGCGGAGTAGCCCGAGACGACGATGTCGGGCTCGAACTCCTCGGCCATCGCGTGGAGCTCCTCGTAGTCGATGTAGCCCGTCTCGGGGTCGACCTCGTACGACTCGACCTCGTAGAGCTGGCCGGTGAAGTTCGCGGGGTGCCCGTGGCTGAGGTGGCCGCCGTGGCTCAGCTCCATCGAGAGGATCTTGTCGCCGGGGTCGAGCATCGCGAAGTAGACGGCCTGGTTCGCCTGCGTGCCCGAGTGCGGCTGGACGTTGACGTGCTCGGCACCCCAGAGCTCCTTCGCGCGCTCGATGGCCAGGTTCTCGACGTCGTCGGCGTACTGACAGCCGCCGTAGTAGCGCTTGCCGGGGTAACCCTCGGCGTACTTGTTCGTCAGGGCCGAGCCCTGGGCCTCCAGCACCGCCTCGGAGACGTGGTTCTCGCTCGCGATCATCGCCAGCGTCTCGTTCTGGCGTGTGACCTCGCCAGAGAGGGCGTCTGCGACCGCCGGGTCGACCTCGCGGACGTGCTCGTAGTCCATGCGAGAAGACCCGGTCGGTTCGGGCATAAGTGTACTCGTCTCCGGGCGATACTGCCACCGAATATGTACTCTCGTACGTCTCCCGATACATCTAACTGCTATTAGTTACATCTACCAACGCGAATGATAGAGTGGGAGGTGACGGCCACCGGTCTCCGGGTGGTCGACCCGGGGAACTCGGAGTTCACGGTCGAAGGGCCGAACCTCTCCGTGGCCGACGATGGCGTCCCCCTCCCACGACCGGTCGATGCGACCCTCTCCTGTCGAACCGACGAAGTCCGCTTTCCCATCTCGGTGGTGTACGTCGCCTCGGAGTCGAGCGACGCCACCTACGAGCTTGAGAACGACACCGGCCCCCTCGAGCTGCCGGCAGGGGAGTACATCGTCGACCTCGATACGGACATCAAGACCTACCTGCGCGCGGAGGGGCCGCTGGCGATCTCGAAGACCCCGGACTTCGAGGAGGTCGTCGTCAGCTTTGCCGACGAGACGGAGGTGACGCTCGGGTTCCGGAGCAGGAACGTCCGGCCGTCGGGTAGTATCACCGTCCCACCGACGCCGAAGGGCCTGGCGGTCGCGCTCAGTCACCTGCCGGCCTCGCACAAGACCACCGCGCCGGACCGCACCTACCCGACGCTGCGTGGCCACCCGCCGCTCATCGAGGCGGGTGACACCGTCGAGGTGTCCTCGACAATCAGGAACGCCACACCCGATGTCGGCATCGAGCTGCTGGTGCCGCCGTCGTTCGACGAGCTGTACGTCACCGCGCCGCTGGCGTACTATCTGCAGGCCGACGTCGAGACCGTCCCCGACATCGAGGCCCCGATGCTCTGTGCGCCGGGGGCGGGCATCCGCCACGACCTCGGACCGCTGCCCGACCTCGAACGCCGGACGACCCGGCTCCTCCGGAAGACGTTCTTCCTCGACTGCCTGGTCCGGAACGCCGGGCCGTACGGGACGAACCTCGCCGAGGAGAGCCTGCTCGACGCGCTCGACCTCGACGCCGAGGCACTGTACCACGGGACGCCCGTGGACCGGCTGGAGACCTACCTCGACGTCCCCTACGCCGCGCTCGAACACCGGCTGCCGGACTGGCACCTCTCGATGTACGTCGAGCCGAGCCCGGAGACCTTCGAGACCATTCCGTTCCTGCTCCACGACCTCGCGGCGATCTACATGCCGCGGACGTCGGAGCTGGCGGGCTCGGAGCTGGTCGAACGCTCGCTCGACGACTTCTACCGCGCGACCGGCCCCGGCGAGGTCGCCTCGGTGGACGTCGTCAAGCCGGAGCTGCGCGGGGGCCGGGTCCACGGCTGGCTGGCGGACGGCGTCCCCATCGACGTGTTCAAATGTACGCCCGCTGCGTACCGGAACCGGCTGTCGGTGCTCGACCGGCAGCACGAGAGCGCCGAGGTGACCGTGGTGCTCAACGACGAGAAGATGGACGACGAGCACATCGACGTGGGCCGCATCTACCGGGAGCACGCGACCGACCTGCCGCTGTCTGTGAACGTCGTCGACCACCTCGGGACCGCAGAACTCGCGCGGGTGTTCGAGGGCGAGAACGACTTCGTCCACTACATCGGCCACTGCGAGACCGACGGGTTGCGCTGCCCCGACGGCTACCTCTCGGCCAGCAGCCTCTCGTCGTGTGGCACCCGGACGTTCTTCCTGAACGCCTGTGGCTCGTTCCACGAGGGCATGGAGCTCGTCGAGAAGGGTGCAGTCGCCGGCGGCGTCACGTTCACGCAGGTGCTCAACGACCACGCCGTGAAGGTCGGGTCGGCGTTCGCTCGCCTGCTCATCCACGGGTTCAGCTTCGAGCGCGCGCTCCGCATCGCCCGTCGACGGATCATGATGGGCAAGGACTACGCCGTGGTCGGCGACGGCACCTACACGCTGACCCAGACGACGAACCGGCTCCCGACGACGGCCGAGCTCGAACGGCTGGACGACGACCGGTTCTTCCTCACGTTCGACCAGTTCTCCCTCCAGCACGCCGGCAGCTACTACCACCCGTACGTCGAGGGCAACGAGTACTCGTACCTCTGCGGGAACGAGTCGGAGTTCGCGCTCTCGAAGGCGTCGCTGCTCGAGTTCCTCGAACGGGCGGACACGTCGGTCATCTACGACGGCGAGTTCTGCTGGTCGGACGACCTCTACGCTCGGCTATCGAACGAATAGCGCGGCACAGTGGACCGAACTCAGGGGCCCGTGTACGGGCTGCTGCCGCCGTCGAGTCCGACCGTGGGTTGCCGGTTGGAGCTGGGGATGCCACGTCGCATGCGAGAGTACCACATCCTGTCTCTCGACCCGACTTATAGATTGTGGAGCGGGGCTCCGCTCGGATCGATCGTCGGTTCGGCCAGCGAAGCGAAGCACGATAGCTGCCCTCGAAGCTGAAGCCGTGGCCACAGCCGTCGATTTTTGAAACGAAAGCATTTCGGCGAAATATGTTATAATAACCCACGTGAGGAACTCACAATCTTCCTCTCGATTACATTGGCTCGGAATCAAGAGCAGATTGCCAAGATTTGAGGCCACGATGGCCAATAAAATTAAGTAGCGCGGGGGCGTTTTGTTGTGCATAGGCATGAGTTCGAATTTACTCGACAGACAGATTGACGATATCCTCCAGACCGTGCTGGAGGATACCACGGGCGACGTGTTCGTGGTGAACCCGTCGGCCGACGCGATCGAGGAGTTCGTCCGCGTCGCGACTCGCTTCGAGGGCGAGCTTCCGACGGTGCACATGCTCGCCGACGAACGCACCCTGAAGGACGTCATGGACGACTTCATCGTGGCGTCGAACGCGGCCGACCTCGTCGACCGCGACTCGCTCGAGCTCCGGACGGTCGAGGAGACCCCGGAGAACTCGCTGCTGGTCACCGAGGACAGCGTCGTCGCGCTCGTCACCGCGGGCAACCGCGTCGGTGGGCTGACGACAGCGGACGACGAGTTCGTCTCGACCGCCTACGACGCCTACACGGCGGCGTGGGAGGAGGCAGCGGCGTTCAAGCTCCGAACCCCGCCGATTTCGCGTGTCCGCGAGTCGCTGGAGTCCGACATCAGCCCCGAGGCCGAGGCGGACTTCACGAACATCCTCGACTCGCTCGAGACCGCCCGCGGTGACGGTGAGGGCCTCGACGAGGTCACGATTTCACTGCTCGTGGCCGCGAAGAACGAGGCGCTCCTGTACGACATCAGCAAGTGGGGCGAGGACGTGGGCATCGCGAGCAAGGCGACGTTCTCCCGCACGAAGACGAAGCTCGAGGACATGGGCCTCATCGACACCGAGAAGGTCCCCATCGACGTCGGTCGTCCGCGCCTCCGCCTGAAGATCGGCGACGACCGCCTGCGGAGCGCCGACAACGGCCAGCTCGCGACGGTCGCACAGTCCATCCTCAACTGAGCACCTCCCTCGTTCTTCGGTCACACGACCCGACCAGTGCCGACGCCGTCGGCGGGGTTTCTGTCCTCCGCGAGAGGGCACCAGACTGGCCGTTTGCGGTACCTTTAAGAGTCTGGCACCGATTGTTTCAGGTGACGCTTCGCTTGGAGGGCCGAAGCGTCAGCGGGGACCAATTCAGGGCGGCAAGCGACCACGCGGGCCCACTATTCCCGCGTGGTCTGCTTTCCTGTTTCGGACACAAAACGCTGAGGAGCACCTCCGTCGTGAACGACGAGAAAGACCGTCGCCGAGCCACAGCCCCGTCGATTACTCGATAGCGAGGTCGCCGGTGTCGCCGGCGCTGCCGGACTGCCGTTCGTCCCACTCGAGCTCGAACTCGATGCTGAGTTCGCCCTCGCTTGCCCCCGTGCTCGTCTCGCGCTCGGCTTTGACCTCGAACTCGACCCGCTCCGGGGGGTCGAGCGTGACCGAGTCGTTGCCGGCGGTCAGTGTGAGCGAGTCGCCGCCGTCGAGTTTGTCGGCGACGGTCCGCAGGTAGTCTGCGACGTCGCTTCGGGTCCGTATCGCCTCAGTCTTGAACAGCACTTCTTCTGGCATACCACCCGGTACGCGCCGAGGGACTATAAGTGTCCCAACTCAGACGACATAGACAGATTCCGTATGTTTTTGCCTGTTCCGCCGCGAGCAGTCACTATCGGTGAGTTCCTGTAGCTACAAGAAACAGGATAAATAAGGCAATATCCGCGGTCAGACATTGAATATGCATGGGTAGGCCGACATACTTAATAATAACCGACAATAAATCGCGAGCGACGTTCCCCCAATGCACGACCTGACAGGATTCCAGCGCGATTTACTGTATGTAATCGCCGGGAAAGACGAACCACACGGACTCGCGATCAAAGAAGAGCTCGAGAACTACTACGAGAAGGAGATCCACCATGGTCGCCTCTACCCGAACCTCGACACACTCGTCGACAAGGGCCTCGTGGAGAAGGGACAACGGGACCGCCGGACCAACTTCTACACGTTGACCCGCCGTGGGCGCAGGGAGATCAGCGCACGCGACGACTGGGAGTCGCAGTACGTCGAGTAACGGGCACAACGACGGGTGACCAGGCACTCACCCGTCACTCCCACCGACAGGGGAGCCACCGGGCACATCTTCTGTTCCAGTCTCCGCGGACGCCTCCGTCGCCGTCTCGAAGCGCGATGGGTCGACCGCGTACGGCTGGACTCGTTCCGCGTCGAGTAGCTCCGGCAGCACCAGCCGTGCGAAGTGGACCGACCGCACCAGCGGCATCGGTCCGAGGAAGACGCTGTCCCAGCCGACCGGGAGCGAAGTATCACCCGTGCGACCACCCCCTGCCGAGGACAGGTTTTTTACATGGGAGCGGGGTATGATGTGGGGTGAACATCCTACTCCAGGGCTCCGCGAGCCTCTCGCTGGACGGTTCGGTCATCCAGCTGATCCTCGCTGGAGCGCTCGGGATGTTCCTCGGGCTCGAACGCGAGTGGTCACAGAAGTCGGCCGGGGTCCGGACGTTCTCCCTCATCGCGGTCGCGGGCGGCGTGTTCACGCTGCTGGCCATGGAGACGCAGTGGGGAGGTCTGCTGCACGTCGTCGGTGGCGTCCTCGTCGTCGCCCAGGGCGTGTTGCTGGCGGTCCGCGGGCTGATGGAGGGCGGGGAGAGCGGGCTGGCGCTGACCACCTCGATGTCGATGCTCGTGACCTACGGGGTCGGCGCGCTCGTCGTCGTCGGCTTCGTCCTCGAAGGGGTCACCGTCGCAGTGCTCTCCTCGATGCTGCTCGTGCTGAAGCGGGAGCTGCACTCGTTCGCCGACAACCTCTCTCGTGAGGAGGTGCGCTCGGGTGCCGAGTTCGCAATCCTGGCGTTCGTGGTCTACCCGCTGTTGCCGACCGGCGAACGGACCTACGCGTACGAGCCACTGGGCGTCGAGGGAATCACGATAGAGCCGCGTGTCGTCTGGCTGATGGTCGTGACGGTCGCGGCCATCGGTATCGTCAACTACGCGGTCGTGATGACCTACGGGAGCCGCGGTATCGCGGTCACTGGCTTCTTCGGCGGGCTGGCCTCGTCGACGGCGGTCGTCGGCTCGATGATGGACCACGTCCGCCAGCAGGAGAACGCCGTCGCGTACGCGGTCGCCGCCATCCTGCTCGCGGACGCAGCGATGGCACTCCGGAACCTCTTCATCGTCGTCGCGTTCTCGGTCTCGACCGACGTTCTGGTCCCGACGGCGGTGCCGCTCGTGTTGCTCGTGCTGGCCTCGTTCGGGGTCGCGGCGTGGTCGGCCGACTGGCGCGACAGCGTCGAGATGGAACTGGAGAGCCCGTTCTCGCTCCGGTACGCGCTCGGCTTCGGCGCGATGTTCCTCGCCGTCCTCGTGGTCGGTGCGGTCGCCGAGGCCCGGTTCGGCCAGGAGGGGTTCATCGCGACGGCCGCCGCCTCCGGACTGGTGTCGAGCGCCGGCGCGACCACCTCCGCAGTGCTGCTGCACCGCGGCGGGACCCTCAGCACCTCGACGACGGTCATCTCGGTGCTGCTCGCGACGGCGTCGTCGGTGCTGGTCAAGGCGGGGCTCACCGCCGCGAGCCCGAACCGACAGTTCGCTCGTCGAGTCGCCGTCCTCAGCGGGGTGCTCGTCGTCGCCGGCGGTGCCGGCGCTCTCGCCATCCTGTTCGTGTGACGGCCCCGCGCAAATGTTGTGTGGAACTAAACGAATGTATTAAACGAGCGGTCCCCATAGCGTGGATATGGACAGAGAAACGGCCGAGCCACGGGTACGAGAGATGCCCGGGGAGAAGGCGAAACAGTGGGTGAAGTACCACCAGCAGTTCTCTGCACCGAGCACCTACGTCTACGACTTCGTCTGGGATATCACCGAGGAGTCGGAGGGCCCGTTCTGTACCGACGTCGACGGCAACGTCCTGCTCGACTTCACGAGCCACGTCGCCGCCGCGCCGCTCGGGTACAACAACCCGAAGGTGATGGAACCGCTCTCGGAGCTCGAACTGATCGACCCGGTGAAGATCGCCGGCCAGGACTTCTACGCCAGCGGTGGCTGGCCGCCGGAGGACCCCGACATTCCGACGCCGACGCAGCTGATGGACCGGCTCGTCGACGCGACGGACCACTACGACATGGACCGCGTGTTCCTCTCGAACTCCGGTGCCGAGGCCGTCGAGAACGCCATCAAGATCTGCTACAACCAGCGTGGCCACCGCGCGTTCACCTTCGAGGGTGCGTTCCACGGCCGCACGCTCGGGGCGCTCTCGCTCAACCGCTCGAAGACGGTCCACCGCAAGGGCTACCCGGAGGTGCCGGGCGTCGTCTCCGTGCCCTACATCTCGACCGAGGAGGAGTACCAGCAGCGCTGGTGTACGGACGGCCACGGCGGGAACGTCCTCGCCGACAAGCTCCACGCGGCCGGCAACGTCGACCCCGACGAGGTCGCGTACATCATCCTCGAACCCGTCCAGGGCGAGGGTGGCTACCGCGTCCCCCACGACGGCTTCATCCGCGATATCGCCGACATCCGCAAGGAGCACGGCATCTACGTCATCGCCGACGAGATACAGGCGGGGCTGGGCCGCACCGGCGAGATGTGGGGCGTCGACCACCTCGACCTCACGCCCGACGTTATCACGTCCGCGAAGGGCCTGCGTGTCGGTGCGACGGTCTCGCGTTCCGACGTCTTCCCCGACGAGAAGGGTCGCCTCTCCTCGACGTGGGGTGCCGGTGACATCCTCTCGGCGGCACAGGGCGTCGTCACGATGGACGCCATCGACGAGTACGACCTCCTCGAGAACGCCCAGGTGCGCGGTCGTCAGCTCTGGGAGACCATCGCCGACGCCGATCTCGACTCTATCGTCGACATCCGTGGCCGCGGTCTGATGTTCGCCGTCGAGTTCGACAGCAAGGACCGCCGCGAAGCGGTGGTCAAGGAGGCCCTCCACCGTGGCCTGCTCACGCTCGGCTGCGGCTACAAGAGCCTGCGCCTGCTCCCGCCGCTCGACGTCACCGAGCGCGAGATAGAGCTCGGTGCGAACCTGTTCATCGAGGCCGCCGAGGCCGCAGAGCGCGACGCGGCCGTCGCCACGGCGGACTCCAGCGACGCGTACTGAGACGGGCCGCGACTCGCGTCAGAACTGGTAGCGACGGTCGTCGTTCGTCTCCGGCTGTGGGAAGCTCCCGCCGGTCATCTCCTCGTAGGTCATACCGGAGAGGTACTCGTCGTAGGTCACGTCGTACGCCGAGCGCAGGTGGAAGTCCAGCTTTCCCGAGTCGACGGTGGTCTGGAACAGCAGGTGCACCGCGCGCTCGACCAGCTGGTCGGTGTCGGTGCCGAGGCCGGCGGCGAGCATCGCCAGCTCGTTCGTGGTCTCGCGGTCGAGGTCGAGCTCGCCGTCGATATCCTCGTAGGCTTCGGTCACGTCGGCTTGCAGGTCGTCGAGTCCACTCATGCCACGTCCGTAGTCGTTCGTGACTGAAGCGCGTTTCGTGTCGGTGTCGTGCCCCCGAGCGTCGGTGGGGTCGCTGGGGGTGGTGACCGAACCCGGGCGGGCCGGTAGGACACCGGGCGGAGTGACCTCGCGGCGTGGGGACGACTCGTGCTCGGGGTGTCACCGCAACTCCGGACGAGTGGCAACCCGCGGGAAATCTCGCCGACAGCAAGCGCACTGGGCCACGTCGTCGGCGGGAGCGACTACAGCAGCCCCCGCCAGGCGGCGACGGCGAGTCCTCGCAGCGACACGTCGGCTTCGTAGCCGGCCGCCGCTGCGAGCCTGGACGGCGTCACGCCGGCCCCAGCCCGTGCGACAGGTGTGTGTCTGACACGGACCTCCACTGTGAGGTCGGTGGCCGAGAGCGCCCCCGTCAGGCGTCGCCGTGGCAGCGGGAGCGCGTCCACTCCAGAGACGAGGCTCCGGGCCGCCGACAGCGTCGGCGCGTTGACGACGAGCAGGTCGGACTCGTTCCAGACCGCACACCGGCTGCCGTCGACCGTCACGTCGAGCGAGGCGTCGACCGACAGCGGTTCGACCGCGGTCGTCATCAGTCCTCGTGTGTCCTGATGCTGACCGTGCCGTCGACCTTCCAGTGTGCGTGCTCTGCGTCTTCGCCTGCCTTGCTCGGCACCGCGACCTCCATCTCCTCGAAGACGTACTCGATAGTCGCGCCTCTCCCGGTCAGTCGCTCGTACAGTGCGATGCCTAACTCCGGCCAGGTGGTGGTCTCGGAGATCTCCGCCGTCGACTCTGTGTTGTCTGTGCTCATACCTCGTGGTACTGTTCGCGTCGGAGGCGGATAAGCACCAGCCCGCAACCGCGGGTCAGGGGGACGTCCTCGAGCGACCACCCGCGACGGCGGCTGTGCGTCCCGGTCGCGGAACCGTACCCCTTTTTGCCGCTCCGCTCCCACGAATGTGTATGTCGGTCACATCTGTACCCGACCGTATCGCCGTCGACCACCACCGGTCGAGCACGGCGTGTTGCTGTCCCTCGTCGGGTGCGCGTGACCGCGGGGTGGGACGCTGATGCTGGCCCGACTCCGCGAGGACGTGGCGGCGGTGCTGGAGCGCGACCCTGCAGCGAAGAGCAGCGTCGAGGTGCTGACCTGCTACGCGGGCCTGCACGCCGTCTGGGCGCACGTCGCCATCCACCGGCTCTGGGAGGGAGGCTTCCATCTGACGGCGCGGCTGCTCTCGCAGTTCGTCCGGTTCATGACCGGCGTCGAGATCCACCCCGGGGCGGAGCTGGGTCGCCGGGTCGTCATCGACCACGGGATGGGCGTCGTCATCGGCGAGACGGCCGAGGTCGGCGACGACGTGCACATGTACCACGGCGTCACCCTCGGCGGGAACTCGCCCGACCCCGAGAAACGGCACCCGACGCTGGGCGACGGCGTCGTCGTCGGTGCGAACGCGACCCTGCTGGGAGACATCCGCGTCGGGGACGACGCGCGGGTCGGGGCCGGCTCGGTGTTGACGAAGGACGTCCCGGCGGGCGAGACCTGGGCCGGTGTTCCGGCGGTCCACGTCGCCGGCGGTGAGTCGGAGGACGTGAGCGACGACGGAGCGGAGGACGCCGAAACCGGCGAAGTCGGGACCGTCGACGACGACTCCCCGGCGGAGCCGTCACCCGCTGACGGGACCGAGGTCGAGGCCGACGACTAGTCGAGCAGGACCGAGCCGTCGGCGGAGTCACCGCGGCCACAGCGTGGCAGGGCGACGACGACGCCATCGGCGGTTCGCTCGGCCGTCGCCCCGTCGGCCGTTATCGGGAAGGGTGGCACGATGCGAGCGACGCGTTCGCTCCGCTCGACACCGTCTCCGCGGTCGGTTTCGCCGAGCAGCCAGACACACAGCGCGCCGTTTTCGACCCGGATGTCGCCGTGTTGCTGTGCACCCGCGGTGGCGTCGAACCGGACGACGAGCTCGTCGCGCGTGACGGTCACGTCGCCGTCGCCGAATCGCTCGCGGAGGCCGAACAGCCGCCGTGTGACCCCGGCGAGGAAGGGGACGACGAGGCCGGCGAAGAGGCCGTTCCCGCGGAGCCGCTCCAGGGTGTACGAGGGGGCTGACGCGGGCGGTGTCGGCGGTCCCCGGCGCCCCTCGCGGACGAAGCTGTCGCCGTCGCGGCGGAACGTCGCCTCGTGCGCGACGGCGTCGTCGGCCGCGCAGGTCCGGAACGTCGGCCGGACGAGTCGGACGTCGGACGCGGAGCCGGGCAGTTCGGTGACGAGGACGCGGGCACAGGCCAGCGTGACGTGGTGGTCGAGCTCGGCGGTCGTCGTCAGCGCCTCGTCGGCGTGCAGCACACGCTCGACCTCGGACCCGTCCTCGGTCGGCTGGACCCGGAGAGTAACCGCTTCGGTCTCCCCGACGGCGGACCGGAGCCGACAGGTGAGCGCCGCCGGCGAGACGCTCGTGGGTCGCTGGTCGGTCTGCTCGTCGTCCCGTCCGTCGGACCCGCCGGTGCCGTTCCGGTCCGGGTCGGTCCTGCCGGTGGCCATCGGTGAGGCCAACGGGAGCGACGATAATAATTTCAGGGGTCGCGTGCGGGAAACGACTGGCGCGTCGGAACGCCTCAGGCGTCGTCGCCGAGCAGGTGCCGCGCGATGATCTTCTTCTGTATCTCGGTGGTGCCCTCGTAGATGGTGAGGATCTTCGCGTCGCGGTAGAAGCGTTCGACGGGGAAGTCGGTGGTGTAGCCGTAGCCGCCGTGTATCTGGACGGCCTCGTTGGCCACGTCCATCGCGGCCTCGCTGGCGAAGTACTTCGCCTGGCTCGCGAGGAACGCGGTCTCCATGCCCGCGCCGGCGGCCTTCTTCTGGGCGGCCTCGCGGGTGAGCAGGCGACCGGCGGTGACCTTCGTCTGCATCTCCGCCAGCTTGTGCCGGATGGCCTGGAAGTCCGCGATGGGCTGCTCGAACTGCTCGCGCTGCTGGGCGTACTCGACGGCGGCGTCGAGGGCGGCCTGGGCGAGCCCGACGGACTGTGCGCCGATGGCGATGCGCCCGCCCGTCAGAATCTGGAACGCGGCGGAGAGCCCGCGGCCCTCCTCGGTGAGCTGGTACTTGGCCGGGATGCGTGCGTCCTCGAAGATGAGCGTCGTCGTGTCCGACGCCCGGAGGCCGAGCTTGTCCTCCTTCTTCCCGACGCTGACGCCGTCGGTGTCCGCGGGGACGAGGAACTGGGTGATGGAGCCGGGGTCGTCGCGGTCGGTCTTCGCGAAGACGACGTAGACGCCGGCGCGGCGGCCGTTCGTGATCCACTGCTTCTTCCCGTTCAGGACGAACTCGTCGCCCTCGTGCTCGGCGACGGTGGACATCTCGGCGGGGTTCGAGCCGGCCTCGGGCTCCGAGAGGGCGAACGCGCCGACGGGGCGGCCGTCGACCATCTCGGGGAGCCACTCGTCGCGCACGTCCTGGGTGCCGAACTCGTCGATGCAGGAGGTCGCGAGCCCGTGGACCGACAGCGCGGTCGCCACTGCGAGCATCCCGTGGGCGAGCTCCTCGTTGATGATGGCGTACGTTACGGGGTCGGCGTCGTAGCCGCCGTACTCCTCGGGAACGGTCAGCCCGGTCAGGTCCAGCTCCGCCAGCCCATCCCAGACGTCCTCGGGGAAGGTCTGCTCTGCGTCGCACTCCCGGGCCACCGGCCGTAGCTCCTCGGCCGCGAACTCGCGCACCACGTCGCGGACGGCGGCCTGCTCCGAACTCAGATTCATACCACTGCCTTCGGGAGCGAGTGGAAAAAGTTGCCCCATTCTCGCGGCGGGGACGTCGACCCCGACCGGGGACCGGCTCAGTCCTCGACGAGCGCCTCGACGGGCGTCGCCCGCTCCCAGATTCGTGCGAACAGCGTCGCCCCCCAGTCGGCGGCCGCGTCGGACTCCCTGACGAGTTCGGTCTGTGGGTCGTAGGTGCCGTCGAGCGTCGGGAGCGAGAGGAAGACGCCGGACTCGGTGACGGTCATCGCGAACTGGACCTCGGCGACGCGGATGTCGACCAGCTCCGTGAACGGCGGCGGCTCGTCGGCGTTCGCGTCGTCCTCGGGCGTGAGCTCCAGTATCTCGGGGTCGATCACCAGCCGCGCGGAGTCGGGGTCGCCCTCGAGCAGGGCGTCGGCGAACCGGTCGTCGTACACCGGCGCGAGGATCGAGACGTGGTCGGCGTCCGCGATGGCGGTCCGCACCCGTCGAGCCGCACGGAACGGGTCCGTCTCTGGCGACTCCACGACCTCACAGCCGGCGAGCCGGTGGAGTTCCTGGCGGTCCGCGTCCGGGAGGACGCCGAGGTCGTGCTCGTCGAAGTAGGGCCGGGTGCCGTCGACGACGGACTCGACGGTGCCCACACGGCCGAGCAGGTCCGCGACGGCCCGTCCCGTCCCCGTGAGCGCCCAGTAGCCGTCGTCGCGTTCGTAGCAGAAGCCGCGGTCAGAGAGCCGGCTTATCGCGTCGTACACCGCCGATTCGCTCGCGGTGGTCGATGCGACGACCGCCTGCCGCTCGCGTGGCTCGCTGGCGAGGGAGAGGAGCACCTCCTGACGGGAGCGCGAGCCACAGACGAACTCGACACGCTCGGTCGGTCCGACCATACGGGACGTGACGACGCGGCGGGCATATGTGTTTTCTTCTCGGCTGTATTATCAAACTTTCCGAGTACGTCGGAACGTTCCGGCAGTCGTCGGCTCTTTCGTTCAGGCCGGAATGATAACCTTTAGACAGCATGGTTCGGTACTTTCCACTGCTGTCTGTCGGTCCTTCCGGCGTACGTCCCCTCGTCGTACGCCGTCTACACTCGTGGCCGAACCGGGGGTTCAGCTGCCCTCGCTGCCGAGCCCCTCGGCCACCCTCGCTGGCGATGCGTCGATGCCGCCGCCCTGTGCGAACGACCCGCTGCCACCACCACCTCCGCCGTAGTCGGCCGTAACCGCCTCCACCACGGCCGACGCGTCGTGGTCCGGCCCGGCCGCGACCGCGACGAACGTGCCTCCGGACTCGCCGACCGCCACCACGACATCCGCATCCCGCCCCGCTGACGCCCGAAGTGGTTCTCGGCAGTCGTTCGCTTCGACGTCCTCGACGGTCGCGACCAGCCAGGTCGCGCCATCGCGCTCGACCGGGTCCGCCGCCGACAGCGCCGACGCGACGAGCTCCCTGCGAGCGGACGCGAGCGACTCCTCCAGCTCCTCGACCTGCCCGGAGAGCCGCGCCGCCGCGTCGGCGAGGTCCGTCGGTGCGGCGTCGAGCACCCGACCGGTGTCGAGCACGGCCCGCTTCTCCGCGGCACGGTGTTCGATGCCGCGGTCGCCGACCGCGAACTCGACCCGCGTCATCCCCTGGCCGGGGTTCGAGCGCGAGAGCAGGCTCACCGGCCCGATCTCCCGGGTGTTCCTGACGTGGGTTCCGCCGCAGGCCGCCACGTCCCACGGGCCGTCGGTCGATTCGCCCGGCACCACGTCGCCCTCACCGACCGTCACGACGCGCACCTCGTCGGCGCCCTCGAACACGCCCTCCTCGGTCTTCGTGTTGAACGCGACGAACTCGTCCTCGCGGAGCTCCGCGAGCGGCACCGACTTCCAGCCGACCTCGCGGGACTCCCACACCGCCTGGTTCGTCAGTCGCTCCAGTTCGACCAGCGTCTCGTCGGTCACCTCGCTGGACGTCGTCAGGTCGACGCGGACCTTCTCCTCGTCGATGCCGAAGCCGCCGTAGCCGAGGTCGTCACAGACCCGTCGCGCCGCGCCGTACAGCACGTGGCTCGCGGTGTGGGCCCGCATGCAGTACAGCCGGAACGCCCGGTCCACCTCACAGACCACCGACGAGCCCTCGCGGAACCTCGGCTCCTCGGCCAGCGTGTGGACGTGCTCGCCGCCCTCGACCTGGACGTCGACCACCGGCACGTCGCCCACGGTGCCGCGGTCGCTCGGCTGCCCACCGCTCTCGGCGTAGAAGTAGCTGGTCTCCAGCCGGACCTCGCGGCCGTCGACGCCCGCGACAGTGGTCTCGAAGCGTGTCGTGTACGGCTGGCTCGCCGCGAGTTGTCCCGTCATTACGCGACTGCAAGACGTGCGGACGAGAAAAACGTGCCGCCGTTCCGGGGTCTCGTGTGAGTCCCCTGACGAACGTCCTCCGGTGACGTGCGGTCGGTCTGACCGGGCGAACTGCGCCCGGTACAGGCACGGCGAGTCGCTGGCAGTGTCGTCACTGGCTGAGACGGGCACAGGGAGGAACGTCGACCCGAGACGCAGCGCCGCCTTCAGGCGAAGGAGTTCGCTATCTCGGCGACCGCGGCGTTCAGCACGGCGTCGCGCTCGCCGGCCAGGAACTCGACGTGGCCGTCGCGACCGCCGACGACGCTGACGCCGCCGCCGTCGACCTGTGCAGCGACCTCGTCGCCGACGGTGCGGACGTCGATGGGCGAGGTGCTCCGGACGTGGAGCTCGTCCTCGTCGAGGCCGAGTGTGACGAGGTCGTCGTCGGTTTCGGTGGCCTCGGACCGGTGGAGCGCGTCGAGGAGCAGCTCGGTCGGCGGGAAGTCGAACCGGTTGCTGAACGCGTCCGCGTCGAGGATGGCGAACTCGACACCGTCGGCCGAGCGCGTCGAGAGGTTGCGCCGGGCGGTCTGGAGCTCGCGGTCGAGCTTGGTACGGAACTGCTCGCTGACGTGGCCCGCGAGTCCGTCGGCCTCCTCGAACAGGATGTCGGTGATGAGCTCGCGCTTGTCCTTGTAGGACTGGTAGAACGCTTCGAGGCCGACAGCCTCGCGGAGCTCGTCGGTATCGTCCTCGGCGAAGCCGGCCTCGCTGGCGAGGTCGGTGTAGGCCTCGGGCGTGTCCTGCCAGTAGCTGACGGCGGGCAGGTGTGCGAGGTCGTCGCGCACCTCGTCGTTGACGTGGGCGGCGACGTTGGCCGCGAGCGCACTCGTCGTCACGTCGGTGACGTCGTCGCCCGCGAGGTGTGGGTCGACGATGCCGTCGAGGTCGTCGACGACCGTCTCGTCGGGGTAGCCCGAGTCGACGACGAGGCACTCGGCGCCGTAGACGTCGAGCAGCTCGTAGCCCTCGCGGGACTCGAGCGTGCTGCCGAGGTCGACGAGGAGCACGAGCGGGAGCTGCTCGCCGTGGCGCTCGCGGGCGTCGAGCATGTTCGTCACGTCGTCGGTGGCGGCGTCCATGCCGTAGACGGTGTCGTCGAGCGGGCGGCGCTCGCAGAAGTGGTACTGGGCGTCCTGGCGCTCGTGCTCCGCCGCGACGAGCGGGAGGACGGCGCGCTCGATGGCGGCACCGGCCACGTAGCCGTCGGCGGTCGCGGTGTGGCGGACGACGACCGGGCGGCCCTGGATGACGGCGCGACGGATCTCGGTCGCCACGTCGCGGATCTCGTCGGCGACGGCGGCGACGGCGTCGTGGTCGGCGAGCAGGTCGACGCTGCCGGGGTCGGCCTGCTCGTCCAGCGCGGCGTCCATGCGGTCGGCCACGGTGGCGGCGTCCTCATCCTCGAGCGTGCTCAGGACCTCGGTCTCGATCTGGACCTCGTCGTGGTGGCGCTCGACCTCGCCCTCGAGGCGGACGACGTCGTCGACCTCCACGTCGGGGTAGGCGCGCACGCCGGCCTCCTCGAAGGCGGCGACCTCGACGACGCCCGTCTCGTCGCGGACCTCGAAGACGGTCGGGCCGGAGGTCTGTCGGACGCTGATGATCTCGCCCTCGATGCGGACGACCTGGCCGACGAGGTCGGTGACGCTATCGACCGTGCTGCGTGCGAGCTCGGAGTGCTCCTCGGTGTCGTCGGTCTCGGCCGCGGCGCTCGGTTCGTCGTCGGCCACGTCGGTCGCTTCGGACTCGTCGACTGCCTCGGCGGTCTCGTCGCTGCCTTCGGCCTCGCCTTCGGAGGAGGCCTCCTCGGTCGTGTCGGACTCGGTCGTCGCGGGGGCCGCGTCGTCAGCGTCGGGCGTGCGGACCTTCTGCTTCGCGGCGGCGTTCCCGCCCGCGGCGACCGGCTCGGCCGCCTCCTCGTCGGGCTCGTCGGGCATTTCGTCGCCCTCCGGTGTCTGGACGAGCTTGCCGCGGAAGTCGGACTCGCGCTGGCGGATGGACCAGCCCAGGTCGACGTTGCCGTTGTCGCGGATGTCGGTCACCTGGACGTAGACCGAGTCGCCGGCGTCCCAGTCGAGACTGTCGAGTCGGCGGTCCAGTTCGCTTCGGTGCAGCAGGCCCGTGACGGAGGTCCCGATGTCGACGAACACGCCGAACTCGGCGAACCCGTCGACCGACCCCTCGTAGTAGCGGCCGGGCTTCAGCTGGTTGGCTCGGTTGCCTTCGAAGGTGAAGACGACGTCTTCCTCGTGGCTCGAACAGATGTGCCCGTCGACGGAGGCACCACAGATGATACAGTTACCCATTTGACCGAGTAGAGTAGACCCGGCCTAAAACGGTTGTCGAATCTGTGTCAGCGATAGAGCGAGAGGTACAGCATGCTGAACCCGACGATGAACGGTATCGTCTCCGCGACCTGGAAGTACGTCGCGGTCTCGGCGGTGGCCTCTCGGGTGATCTGTGTGCTGATCGTCGTCAGCGCGACGCCCATGCTGATGAACGCGAAGCCGATGAACGCCGACTCGAGTCGCTTGCCGCCCTTCTGGTTGTACGCCTGGAAGCTGATGAACGTCAGTCCGAGCGCCAGCGCGAACAGCACGAGGCGCAGTCCCATCAGGAGCACGTCCGCTATCGCGCTTACCTCGACCACCAGCGCTCACCCCCCGCTGGCGGCCGTGGCTGGCGGTCCCGACGTGATGGCTCACCGACCGAGCTCGTCCCAGAGACTGGAGAAGCGGTCCGGCAGGTTCTCCTTCCGGTAGATACGGATGTCGTACTCATCTTCTTTGAGCCGAATGACAGTCGCGTCGAAGTTCGATTTGAACGCGTCGTAGTGGTTCCCGTCACGGGCCACGAGCGTCTCTGACGTGATCAGCTCGTGTTCTTTGAGCATCTCGATGCGACGATACACCGTCGGGAGCGAGAGGTCACAGAACTCCGCTACCTCTTTCGCCGACCGTGGTTCCTCACTCACGGCTGCGAGGACCTCTCGCGCGGTCTCGTCCCCGATTGTATCGAGTATCTCTTCGATTGGCCGCTCGTCGTCCACGAGTTTACGTGACCGGTTGGTGACTAAAAGGTTTGTGTCCGAAGAGGTTCAGTTACCGAGTCGCGACGATAAACTGTCTCGATAACCCGGTTATTACATCGGATGAAAACGCTAACTGGTCGTTATATGGATAGCGGACAATCCCCATATATGGCAACGACTGACGACTCAATAGATGGGTTGACCGAACACTGTGACCACTGCGGCACGGAGACGCTCCACAAGGTGTCCGTCCAGATCATCACGGAGAGCAGCAAGCAGGAGAACGCCCAGTTCTCCCGCGAGCCGTACCGCGTCAAGGAGTGCCAGACCTGCGGCGACCGTTCCAGCCAGCGGATGAACAACGCCTGAGCCGGTCGGTCATCCCACACCGGAGCCGTGGCGGTCACTCGAACACATGGGAGTCGGCCGCCAGCGACTCCACCTCTGCTGCCATCTTCTCTGCTTCCTCGGGGAACAGGGACACCTGTACCTCGTTCCCGGAGTCGTCCTCGAAGACGAACTTGAGACGCTTGTCGCCGAACTCCCGGACGTCGGCCGACTCGACGTCGAACAGCTTCGCCGAGGCCGACTTGTTCGTCGGGCCAACGTTCTTGATGCTGCCGTCTTTCAGTTCGACCATGAACTCGTCGAGTTCGAGTGCGAGCATAGCCACCCGTTCTCCACACCGGACCATAGTCGTGGGTGGTCGGGCACGCCCGGCGGCAAGTCCCTGCCCCTGCGGTCGGTTTCCGACGACGGTCCGCGTACCTTGAAGTGGCTACCGGACGAACCCCTGGGCGTATGGAACTCACCTGGTTCGGACACTCGACGTTCGGTGTGACAGTCGGCGAGACAGAACTGCTCATCGACCCCTTCTTCGACAACCCGAAGACCGGCACCGACCCCGAGGAGCTGGACCCGGACTACGTCCTGCTCACGCACGGCCACGCCGACCACATCGGCGACGTGGACCGGTACGAGGGGACGACGCTCGTGGCGACGCCGGAGGTCGTGGAGTACTGCCGGGACGAGTTCGGCGACTACGAGGCCGTCGGCGGGATGGGCATGAACGTCGGCGGGACGGTCGAGTGCGGTGACGCCTACGTCACCATGCACCGGGCCGACCACACCAACGGGATGGAGACCGGCTACGGCACCTCCGGCGGGATGCCGGCCGGTTTCGTCGTCTCCAACACGAAGCCCACGCAGGTCGCAGACGAGGAGTCCGAGACGTTCTATCACGCGGGCGACACCGGGCTCATGACCGAGATGCGCGACGTCATCGCGCCGTACCTCGAACCGGACGTCGCCGCGGTACCCATCGGCGACCACTTCACCATGGGTCCGTGGCAGGCCGCCATCGCCGTCGACTGGCTCGACGTCGACTACGCGCTGCCCATCCACTACGACACGTTCCCGCCCATCGAGCAGGACCCCGACGACTTCGCCCGCGAGGTGCGCGGGACGGGTAGCGACGCCGAGGTCGTCGTCCTCGAGGGCGACGAGAGCTGGACCCTCAGCGAGAACCTGCTCGACTGAGCCGCGAACGACTCGTCCTCGACCCGACCCGAACTCCGGCGGTGGCCGGAGCTGGGCACCTACTCCGCGAACTCGACGCCGACGATCTCGAACCGGAGGCCGTTCTCCGGGGCCTCGAGGGTGATCTCCCAGCCGTGTGCCGTGACGATCTCCTGGACGATACCGAGTCCGAGCCCGGTGCCGTCCGGCTCCGTCGAGAAGCCGGTCTCGAACAGCCGCTCGGGCTCGATGTTCGGCTCCGGCAGGCCCTCACCGTCGTCCTCGACGACTATCGCGTCCGCCGCGGACTCGACGGAGACGGTGAGGTCCTCGATGGCGTCCGACTCGTCGGCCGGTGAGCCGTGTTCCACCGCGTTCCGGAACAGGTTCTCGAACAGCTGTCCGAGCCGGCTCCAGTCGGCCAGGACGATGCCCGAGGTGTCGTTCTCGATGGTCGCGCCACCGGTCTCGACGTTGCTCCAGGACTGCTCGACGAGCGTCGACAGCGGTGTCGGCTCCAGTTCCTCGCTCCGCTCACCTTCGCGAGCGAGCGTGAGGAGCTGCGTCGTGAGTCGGTCCATGCGGTCGAGGCTGCGTTCGATCTCGTCGAGGTGGTCGCCCGCCGGGTCGTCGCGGGCGAGCTGCAGGCTCGTCTTCGCGACGCTGAGCGGATTCCTGAGGTCGTGCGAGACCACGGAGGCGAACTCCGCGAGGCGTTCGTTCTGCCGCTCGAGCTCGGCTTCGCGGGTGGTCCGCTCTGTCACGTCCCGGTACACCCAGATGTTCGCCTCGCCCGTCGGGGTGTCGTAGGGGATGTAGCTCCGTTCGACCGTCCGCCCGTCCGCGAGGCCCAGCTCCTCGCCGTGGACCGGCTCGCGCGCGTCGAGCAGTTCCGCGAGTCGCGGGACGAACTGCTCCGGTTCGGCGAACCGGTCCGAGATCCGCTCCCCGGCCGCCGCGCAGTCGCTTCCGAGCAGTTCGCGTGGCCCACGAGAGAGTTCGAGAAGTTCACAGAGCCGGTCGTTGACCAGCAGTATCTCCCTGGAGGCGTCCTCGACGAGCACGCCCTCGGGCAGGTTCTCGACCAGCGTCTCGAGGACGAGGCCCGAGGATTCCAGAGAACCGTCTGTCATGAGACCCGTATTCTGTACGAAGCGGAATAACCGTTCCGTCCGTCCGACCGGGTCCTGCGAGGGAGTCCGGCCGCGGTGGCCGGGCCGTTACTCGTCCGTGTCGCCCTCGACAGCACCGGCGAGGTGGTCCTTGCTCACCCAGCCGACGGCGAGGCCGAGCGCGATGGCGAAGCCGAGCGCGAACGCCTGGATGATGGGGAACGCGATGCCGCCGGCACCCGTCGAGGACGCGAGCGCCCCGAAGCCGACCGCGATGGCGATGAGGTAGACGAACACCTGGACGGCGGCCCCGAACAGCGCGCCGACCTGCCCGTCACCGAGCTCGGAGTCGCTCATGCGTTCCTCGACGAGGTCCGCGAGCCAGAAGCCGAGCGCCACCACGACGGCCGCGATGATAGCCGTGGGGAGGAACTCGACCGCGCCGTTGAACGCGGCCGCGAGGCGGCCGACGCCCAGTTCCTGCATCACCAGCAGCCCGACGAGCAGGTAGATGTACAGGGTCGCGAACTGGCCGAGCAGCTGGCTCGGGTCGCGTCCGGGGAGGAACTCCCCGACGGGCGAGTCCTCGGCCATCTCGTCCAGCCCCATCCGCCGCGTCACCTTCACGACGGTGCCCGAGACGAACTTCGCGACGAGGAACCCGGCGACCAGGTAGATGAGGGCGTACAGCAGGTTCGGCGCGATGCCCTGGAAGTCGGTGACGACCCTGGAGAACACCTCGTCCAGCCACCGGATGAGCGGCGTCGGCGTGATATCGAAGTTGTCCTGGAGCGGAATCACGCCGACCACCCCACCGTCGTCGTAGCGTTCCGACCGTCCCCTATCCGTATCTTGCTTTGAGCTGTCATGGCTCGTTCAGTCTGTCTCCGGTCCTGTAAGTAAAGTTTTCGTACACGATTCGCCTGAGACAGAGTCGCGCCACCCGCAAGAACAAGTATGAAGGCGCTGCCGGGCGTCACAACGAACGCAATGTCCAAAGAAGTCCACAGCGTCTCAGAGGAGGGCTACAGCACCGAGAACACGATCCGCGACTTCGAGACGACCGTCGACGCGACCGGCGAGGCTGCGCCCGACACACTCGAGGCGCTGCTCGCCGCCTACGCCTCCTGCTACGTCCCCGCGCTCCGCGTCGGTGCGGAGCAGCGGCAGGCCGGCGACCTCGGCCACATCGAGATCGACACGACCGGCGAACTCAACGACGACGACAAGCTCGCGTCGGTCCACTTCGACGTGAAGGTCGCCGGCGACATCGGCGACAAGGGCGACGCCATCGCCGAGCGTGCCCACGAGCTCTGCAAGGTCGGCGACGCGGTGAAGCCGGAGCTCGAGGCCGAGGTCGACATCGAAGGCGACGCGTTCTGAGGCCGGCGTCGAGCTGTCGCCGCCCGGCTCAGCCGTCGTCGTTGGGCCGCGGGAGGGCCGTGAACGACCGTTCGACGACCTCGAACGGGTCGTAGACGGACTGATGACAGCCGCAGTAGCTCTTGTTCGCGGCACCGAACTTCGGGGCGTCGGCGCTGTCCTTGAACCCCGGGATACAGCAGAAGTGCGTGCACTTGTTCAGGAAGGCGATGAAGCCGTCGACCGTGCTCGCGGCGAGCCACTCGTCCTCCTCCGCGGCTCGCTCGACGCGCGCACTGCGGATGACCTGGATAGGGAGCGTCTCCTCGCTGTCGACGTCCTCCGAGCGCCAGGTGCAGTTCGCGGGCTTGCCGTAGCCGTCATCGCCGATGCCGTTGCCCCACTCCGCGTAGTCCTCGAAGTGGTCGACGTGGACGCGCTCGCCGATGCTGGTCTGGTCGCTCTGCCAGCCGAGGCGTGTGTTCGCGCTGTAGCGCATGTAGTTGTCGTAGTCGCCGTCGGGCTGGACGTTCTGGAAGGTCTGGCAGCCGCAGTACTGGAACCACTGGGTGGAGTAGGTCACCCCGCCGAGCTCCATCTCGGCGACGGTGATGGTGCTGCCGTCCTCGAGTTCGCGCTCCTCGGACTCGGGCCAGACGCCCTTCAGGTAGCCCTCGTCGTCGAGTTCGAGCGGTATCTGTGGGAGGCCACGGGGCGCAGGGCCGTCGGTGTTCTTCGCCGCGCGGTAGGTGACCGTCCCGCCGCCCGTGCCGATCCCGGTCGTCGTGCCCTCGATGGCGGCACCGGCGGCGGTGCTGATGGCGGCCATCGCAGCCCCGCCCGCGACGCCCTTGACGAACCGTCGTCTGTCGCTCTCCGTCGGGTACTTGTCGGAATCCATGGGGACCACTCGACGCTACACCGGCCGAGGAGCATATCCGGGGGTGGTCGTTCCCAACGGGTGTGAACGGTCGCGTTCAGATTAGCTGATTCCATGCGAAGGCGAATGATTTGAGCCACTCGTCAGCAGTTTCAGCTTCGGCGTGACTGAAACAGTTCGAGAAAGCGTTAGTTCTGCGTTTTACCTCTCGAAAGACACGTTCGACGCTGTTGCGATTTCCGTGTTTCTCGTAGCGGAAATCGAGCCCGTGACGGTTGCAAGCGTCTTTCAGCGGCGTCGCACCGTCGACGAGAAACACGGCGTCATCGACGTCGTGTTTCTCGCGTAACTCCGAGAAGAACGCGTGCGCGAGCACGTTCGTCCGTGTCGGTTCAAGCTTTGTATGCAGTAATTCGTTGG
>NZ_FNIA01000014.1 GCF_900103505.1 Haloarchaeobius iranensis | reverse complement strand
GACGGGCGTGTCCCGCCGCCCATCCCACCGGGTGACCCGGACGCCTGGTACGCACCCGACGTGCGGGACCACTACACCGTCCACGGCGACGTGGTCGCGACCGTCGCCGAGACGGGCGAGGGGTTCACGTACGACGTGCGCGAGCCGTCATTGACGCCCGACGAGGAGGCGACACTCGAGGAGATCCGCGAGCACTTCTCGGCGGCGAACCTGCGCCGGCCGCGGACCCGCGAGGGAACCGTCTCGCGGATGGAGACGGGGCTACGGCCGAAGTATCGCGCGGCTCTCGACCAGCTCCTCGAGGGGAGTCCGGAGTCGCGACGGCGACTCCGGTACTACGCGCGGCGGGACGTTGGCTGTCTCGGCGCGGTGACGCCGCTCGCACTCGACGAGCGCGTCGAGGTCGCCGACCCAGCCGAGGACCGGCTCTCTGTCCACACCACGGACTTCGCGCCGGCTGAGACCGAGTTCCCGGCGGACGTGCGCTTCCTGGACCGCGTGGCGAGCGAGCGACTGACGACGTACCGGGTGCCGTTCCGCGGCTTCTCGATTCCGGTCGTACTCTACCGGGAACGACTGCTCGGTCACGACGCGTTCGCGACGAAGTACGCGGTTCGGGAGCCCGGGCTGCTGCCGGGGGACGAGGAGTTGCTCGCGGAGGCGAAAGAGCGCATCTGGGAGACGAACGTCGAGCAGGTCGTCGAGGACAGCACCGAGTTCGTCCGCGAGCGGGCGGAGCAGCTGCTCGCCCGCAGACTCACCGCCCGGAACGCGAGCGCGTGGTTCGACGCGACCCGCCACCGCGTGCGCAGCGTGCTCGCGGACACCGGGCTCGGCGTACCGCCGGTCGACGGCCGCTACGAGGACGGCCGGCTCGCCGACCTCGTCTACTACGTCCTCCGGGACTACGTGGGCGAGGGCCAGCTCACCGTCCCCATCCGCGACCCGAACCTGGAGGACATCGAGGCGAACCGCGTCGGCGAGCGCGTGAAGGTCGTCCCCCGGACCGACGTGGGCCACGACGGGCGCATCCCGACGAACCTCACCTTCGAGCGGGAGTCGGCGTTCGTCAACGTCGTCACCCAGCTCGCGGCGGCCGACGGCGCGGAGCTCAACGCCTCGAACCCCTCGGCGAAGGTCAACCTCAGCCCGGGCGAGGTCGACGACGGCGTGACCATCCGGTGTGCGGTCGCGCTCCCGGTCATCTCCGAGGACGGCCCGCACATCTCCATCCGGAAGCAGGCACCCGATGCCCTCACGCCCGTGGACCTCGTGGACGGCGGCAGCCTCACGGCGGACCTCGTCACGGTGCTGTGGATGCTGTACGAGCACCACGGCGTCGTGCTGTTCTCCGGGCCCACCGGCGTCGGGAAGACGACGCTGATGAACGCGCACATGCCGTTCGTCCCGTTCGACGACCGCCCCATCTCCATTGACGAGGGTAGCCGGGAGGTCAGGCTCCCCCACGAGACAGGCATCTCGCTGACGACCCGCGACCACGAGGACGAGTTCAAGGCGGTGACGATGGCCGACCTGATGACGGAAGCGAACTACCTCAACCCCGACGTGGAGGTCATCGCGGAGATCAACACGCCCGCGTCGTTCTCTACGTTCGCCGAGAGCCTCAACACTGGACATGGGTTGTTGGGTACAACCCACGCCGAGAACGTCGAGAAGCTCGTCAACCGCGTCGTCGAGCAGGGGCTCCCGCCGTACCTGCTCCGCGAGCTCGACCTCGTCGTCTTCCCGAAGCGCGTCGACGGGGAGCGCTACGTCGGCAGCGCAGTGGAGTTCGTCGACGAGGAGCGCTACCGTGCCTGCAGCGGGCGCTGTGGCGTCGTCGAGAAGCACGGCACGACGGTGTACTGGAACGCCATCTTCGAGCGCACCGTCGAGGGCGAGTTCAGGTTCGACTACGCACACCCGGCGGTCCACGACGTGGAGAACCGTCGCTGCGGCGTCGACCTGTTCGAACGCCTCGCCGACCGGACGGACCGGCCCACCGAGGCGGTCGAGCGGGAGTTCCACCGCAAACACCGCTACGTGGAGTACCTGGTCCGCGAGGGGGTCGACGACTTCGAGGAGCTGTTCTCGTTCCTCTCTGACCTGCGGACCGACGAGCAGGCGACCGTCGAGCGAATCGGTGCGGGGAGGGGAGCGTGAGCCTCTCCGACGACGACCGCCCGACGCTCGGCGCGAACCGCGACGCGCTCCTCGACCGGGTCTGCTACGCGCTGTTCTCGCGACACGCCGACCGGTCGCGCCACGACGGCGACCGGGACCGCTACCGGGCGACGGACCTGCACGTACCGTTCGACCTGTACGTCTCTCGTCTCTACGCGCTGTCGTGGCTCGCGGCGGCGCTCGGGTTCCTCGTCGGGGCCGCGCTGACCCTGTCGCTGCGGGCGACGACGCTTCGCGGGATCGCGGACTTCGTCCAGACCGGGCTTCCCCTGCTCGCCCCCGGGACGGTCCCGGTGGTCTCCGAGACGGCGGTCGCGGCCGCCGTCGGCCTGCTCGTCGCCGCGGCGGCGAAACTCGGCAGCCGGCTGCTCGGTGGGCGGTACCTCGCGTGGCTCGCTGCGGCCCGACGGTCAGCCATCGAGGCGACCCTGCCCGGGGCAGTCCGGTACCTCCGTGCACTCTCGACGGGGAGCGACGACCAACGCGAGATGCTCCGGAAGGTCGCGGCCAACCGCGAGGCGTACGGCGAGACGGCCGTCGCCTGCCGCACGGTGCTGAACAAGGCCGAACTGACCGGCAGCCTCGACGACGGGCTCAGAATCGTCGCCCGCGACACGCCGTCGCGGGACGCGCTCGCCCCGTTCCTCCTGAAGTTCCGCGAGCACGCCGACCAGGGCTCGGCCGAACTGACGAGCTACCTGCGCATGGAGGCGCGGATGCTCGGCCACCGCCAGTCCCGCGACCGGAACCGCGCCGAGGGGTTCCTCGAACTGCTCGCCGAGCTGTTCATCGTCCTGCTGGTGCTCCCGGCGCTGCTCGTCATCGTCCTCACGGTGATGAGCGTGCTCACGCCGGGGCTGAACCAGCCGGCGAGCACGCCGCTCGGGCCGGTCACGCCGCGCGCGCTGCTCGTCTACGGCTCCGGCGGCTTCGTCCTGGCCGTCGGGGCCTGTGCGGCCGCACTCGTCGCGAGCCTGCGACCGCCGACCGGGCGTCCCTCCTACCGGCGGCCGGCAGGCCTCCTCGACGTGCTGGGGACCGCCACGACGAACCCGTCGAGCGCCGCGGTCGTCTGGGCACTTCCGGCCGTGCTGTTCGCGCTCATCGTGTTCACGGCGGGCGAGCGCGTCGTCGCCGCGGTGCTGCTCGGCTACGTCGCCTACGCCGTGCCCGTCGGGCTGGTCGCCACACGGCGTGCCCGTCTCGACGACGCGAAGGACCGCGAGATTAAGGACTTCGTCCACGCCGTCTCGGGGCACGTCGCGCTCGGCCGACCGTTCGCGGCGGCCGTCGACCTGGTCGCTCGCGACGTGGACCTCGGGCCGCTCGACGAGGACGTCGCGGACCTCGCGTTCAACGCGACACTGACGACCCGCGACGGCGACCTTCGGGCGGCCGCACTCCAGCGGTTCGTCGACCGTGTCGGGACGCCGCTGGCCGAGCAGACGATGGGCCTGGTGACGGGCGCGCTCGACGCCGGCAGCGACGTGGAGACGGTGTTCGACACGCTCCAGACCGAGGTCGGGCGGCTCTACCACGAGAAGAAGTCGCTCCGGAACGCGATGCTCGTCTACGTCGCCGTCGGCTGGACCGTCGCGCTGCTCGTCGTCGGCATCATGGTCGCGGTCAACGGCTACGTGCTCGACAGCTTCGCCCAGCTGTCGGCCGTCTCGACGCCCGGCACCGGCTTCGTCCTCGACTCGGACGCGGTCGACGTTGGACGGGAGCACTACCGCTTCTACGTCGTCACCCAGTGTACGATGCTGGCCAGCGGCTGGTTCGCCGGGGTCGCCAACCGTGACCGGTACGACGCGCTGCTGCAGTCCGGGCTGCTGGTGCTCGTGGCACACGTCGTGTTCAGGGGGGCGGGCATGATATGACGGGTCAGCCGCCGTCGCACGCTGGCTCCGGCCGCGCCCAGTCGAACGTCGTCGGCGTCGCGCTCCTGCTCGGCATCACGGTCGTCTCTCTCGGTGTCCTCACCGCGAGCATCGGGCTCGCGGTCGACGCCGGGACGGGTGCGGCCGACGCCGCCAGGGTCGGGGACGACGTCGACGACGCACTCCGCCCCGTCGAGGTGACGGGCGAACACGTCGGGACGGTACGGGCGACCGACGGCCAGCTCCGGACCGTCGCCCGGGACCTGCGAGTGCTCAACGAGTCCGGCACCGTCGCCCGCCTCGAGGCGGACGCGCTGGTCTACGAGACCGACGGGCACCGGGTGGCGTTCCTCGCGGGCGGCGTCGTCAGGGGCGAGGGGAGTGGTGCACGGCTCGTCACCGAGCCGCCGGTCGTCGCGAGCCCGGACGGCGAGGTGCTCGTCGTGGGCGTCGCGACGCTCGGCGCGGACCGGCGAACCGTCAGCTTCGCCGGCGAGCCCGTCCGGCTCCGAACGAACGTCACGCACGACCGCCGGACGCTCGGGGCCGGTACGTATCGGGTGGCCATCGAGACCGAGACCCCCGCGGCGTGGCGCTCGTACTTCCGCGACCTCGGGGCGACCGTCACCGACCGCGATCTCGACGGCGACGGCGTCGACAGCGTGGTCGCGACGTTCCCGAACGAGCGCACGGCGTATCTGGTGGTCCACGCGCTCCACCTGGAGGTGGGCAATGGGTAACGTGCACCCGGACCGGCGCGGCGTCTCGCCCGTCGTCGGGAAGGCCCTCGAGATCAGCGTCGTCGTCCTCTACATCGGACTGCTGTCGACGACGCTGTACGGGGGTGTCGTCCCCGACTTCAGGTCGGCTGCGGGCGACGAGCTGGCGGACCGCACCCTCGCCGGTGCGACACAGGAGGTCGAGGACGCGGTACCGCCGGGAACGGCGACGGCGGTCGACGTGCGCCGACGGGTCGAGCTGCCCCGGACCATCCGCGGCGAGCCCTACCACGTCCGGACGGACGGCCGGACCCTCGTGCTCGACCACCCGGATCCGAACGTCGCGGGCGAGACGACGCTCGCGGTCCCCGCCGCTGTCGCTCAGGTCGAGGGGTCGTGGTCGAGCACGGCCGAGGCGTTCGTCGTCGTCGAGGGGACGGACGCGGGGCTGGTGGTCCGACTGGAGCGGGGTGACGCGTCGTGACCGGGTCCGCCACCCCGTCGACCGACCGCGGGCAGGCGAACCTCGTCGCCCTCGCCGTGGCGCTGCTCGCACTGACGGCCGTCCTCGGCGTCGCGCTCGTCGTCGCAGACGGTGCGTTCGCCGGCGCGGACCGCGACCCGGGCGAACGTCGGCTCGCGAGTTCGCTGTCGGACCGGCTGGTCGCCAGCCATGGACCGTTGACCACCCGCGCCAACGTGCTGAACGAGAGCGCGGTGGACGACCTCGACGGCACCGCGCTCGCCGCCTCGTTCCCGGTGGTCGAGGGACGGGACGTGCGCGTCAGGCTCGACGGCGAGACGGTCGCACGGACCGGCGACGTGACCGGCGGGAGCACGGTCCGTCGTCTCGTCCTCGTCGAACGCGAGGAGTCGGCGACGACCACGCCGAACCTCGACCGGGACTCGGTCACGCTCCCGCGACGGACCGACCGCGTCACCCTGGCCATCGACCCGCCGACGGGAACGCGGCTCACGACGGTTCGAGCGAACGGTCGCGTCGTCGCCTACGACCCCGCTGGCCTGACGGGGAACGTCACGGTCTCGGTCTCGCGCTTCGAGACGACCACGCTCGCGTTCGACGCGAACGGCACGCTCCCCACCGGCAGCGTGGCGCTCACCTACTACCCGACGCGGACGATCAAGGCGCTGCTCGTGGTGACCGTCGATGACTGACCGCGCGCAGCTGTCGCTGCCGGCCGTGGAGGCGGGGGTGGGCGTGCTCCTGGTGCTCGCGGTGGTCGCCACGTTCGCCCTGCCGGTCGCCGACGGCGACACGACGGAGGCACAGCTCGACACCTACGCGAGCGACGCGGCGACGGTGCTCGCCGGAGAGCCGCCGCGCCACGGGGGCGCGACCCGGCTCTCCGAGGTCGCTCGGTCGGAGGCCTCCTTCGAACGGGAACGGGCCGCGCTGGAGCGCCGCGTCGAACGCATCCTCCCGGACAACCTGCTCTACCGCGTCGAGACGCCCCACGGCTCCGTCGGCTACCGCGTCCCAGCCGGAGTCTCGGTGGGTGTCGCGACGGTGCCCACGGGCCACGGCGAGGTGACGATACGGGTGTGGTACGTGTGATCCGGTGCTCGCGACGCGCACAGCTCGTGCTCGCCGCGGCGGGTGTCGTCGCCGTCGCGCTGCTGCCGCTGACGTTCGCGTACCTCCAGCTGGGGTCCCATCCGGACGTCGATGCGAGCGAGGACTCGGCGAGCCCGGTCCGCGACGGCGTCCGCGTGCTCGAACGCGCCGTCCACGAGGCCGGCAGCGACGCGACCGGCCGGCCGTGGCGCGAGCGCGGGGCGGTCGCCGACGGCGTTCGGGAGACGCTCGACCCACGCTTCCGGACGTTGGACGGCTCGCGGGTCGCCGAGGGCATCGCCTACGAGGTGCGGGTGAACGACTCGGCGGCGGCCACGTGGGCGGCCGAGCGCTGTCCGTCGGGACCGGACCGGCAGTTCGGCGACTGCGAGGCCATCGACGGCACCGTCGTCCAGGAGCGCGCCGGGGAGACGACGGTGCTCGCGGTCGCTGTCGACCTGACGGTGACGACGCGGGAGGGCGTGTCGGCGGTGACGGTAGTCGTACCAGTCGTGGGGTGACGGCCGGGTCTACTCCGCGAACCGGAACTCGAAGCGTGCGCCGCCGTCGTCCCCCTCGGTCACGGCGACGGTCCAGCCGTGGGCTCCGGCGATATCCTCGACGATGGCGAGGCCGAACCCGGTCCCCCCCTCGTTGGTGGTGACCCCGTGTTCGAACACGGTGTCGCGCCGCTCGGGCGGGATGCCCTCGCCGTCGTCGGTGACGGCGAAGCCGTCGGCGTCCGCGAGCGGCGTGACGGTGATGGCGACGTCCTCGCCGCCGTGCTCGACGGCGTTCCGGAAGAGGTTCTCGAACAGCTGCGTCAGCCGGCCGGCGTCGCCGGTCACGACGGGGACGTCGGCGGCGATACCGACGGTCGCCTCGTCGGTGTCGACGTAGCCCCAGGCCTCGGTCGCCACCGCCGCGATGTCGACCTGTTCGCTCGCCTCGACCGTCGTCTCGCCGCGGGCCAGCGTGAGGAGGTCCTCGATGAGACGCTCCATCCGGTCGTGGGCGAGTTCTATCTCCTCGAAGTGCTCCGGGTCGCCGGTCTCGGCGGCGACGTCGAGGTAGCCCATCGCGACGGTCAGGGGGTTCCGGAGGTCGTGGGCGACGACGCTGGCGAACTGGTCGAGGCGCTCGTTCTGTCGCTGGAGCGTCGCCTCGCGCGTGGCCCGGTCAAGGGCCGTCTCGACGGTCGCACCGAGGATGCGGAACAGGTCCGCGTCCGTGTCCGAGAACGCGGCCGGTTCGGTGACACCCGTGACGAGGACGCCGTGCTCGCCGAGGGGGACCAGCATCTCGCTCTGGATGTCGGTGTCCGGGTTGTACACCGCGGATTCGCCGCTGACGTCCTCGTAGCGATGCAGTTCGTCGGCCTCGAACGCCTGCCAGGTCAGCCCCTCGCCCCGGGCGAGTCGCGGGAGGGTCGTGAACGCCTGCTCCGCGGCGTCGCTCACGGCCAGCGGGACGAGGACGTCGTCCCCCTCGTCGTGCCGCCAGATGCCCGTGTTATGGAAGCCGAGCACCTCGACGGCTGCCTCGACGGCGATCTCCCCGATGGACTCGACCGACTGGGCGCTGCTGAGACGCTGGCCGGTCTCCTGCAGCGCCCTGAGGCTGTGCTCCAGCCGTTTCTGTTCGGTGATATCCTCGAGCACGGCCAGCACGCTCGTGACCTCGCCGTCGGCGTCCGTGATCGGCGTGACCGACAGCAGCAGGTCCAGCACGTCGCCGTCTTTCGTCTCGCGGCGGACCTCCTTGCCCCGGATGGCGTTTCCGTCGAACGCGCGGTGGCGGTGGTCGGTGTACTCGGCCTGCTTGCCCTCGGGGATCATCGGGTTGGGTTCGCCCAGCACCTCCTCGCTCGTCCAGCCGAACATCTCCTCGGCGCCGTCGTTCCAGAGGACGACCTCGCCGTCCTCGTCGAGCTCCATGATGGTGAGGGGGGTGGCCTCGATGAGCGATTCGAGCCGCTCGTTCGTCGCCTCGAGTTCGCGCTCGCGCTCGACCTGCTCGGTGACGTTCCGCGCGATACCGACGAGGCGGACCACCTCGTCGTCGACGACGACCGGTGCGAGGGTCGTCTCCCAGAACCGGGCGTCGGGCGCGAGCGACAGCTCCTCGCGGTAGGAGACGGGTTCGCGCTGCTCGACGCAACGGCGGTAGTTCGACTCGAGCTCGGGCCCCTGCTCGGGCCCGAAGGCCTTGCGCGGGGTCTGGCCACGGACGTCCGCGGTCGTGATACCTGTCTGTGACTCGTAGCCGTCGCTGAGTCGCCTGAACCGGAACGTCGGGTCCGTCTCCGACTGGTCGACGTCGAGGAGGAAGATGGCGTCGCCGGAGGTGTCGAGCAGCGCCTCGTACTCCTCCGCGAGTGCCCGGTGCTCCTGCTCCCGTCGCTCGCGGTCGGTGATGTCCTGGAACACGCCCCGGAGGATGGGCCGGTCGTGCTGGGGCGTCTCGACGGGCTCCCCCCACGCTCGGACGGTCCGTTCCTCGCCGTCGGCCTGGACGATGCGGAGGTCGAGGTCGTACGACTCGCCGGCCTCGATGGCCCGGTCGACCGCCGCCGAGATACGCTCGCGCTCGTCGGGGTGGTAGAAGCCGATGGCGTCCTCGAGCGTGGGCTCGAAGCCGTCGTCGACGCCGTGGATGCGCCTGACACCGGCCGACCAGTTGAGGTCCTCGGTCGCGGGGTCGTACTCCCAGATGCCGATGTCGGCGATCTGCTGGACCCGTTCGAAGAGGAACTGCTGGCGTTCGAGGTCCTGGCGGTCGCGTTCGCGAGCGAGCGCGGCGCTCACGAGCTCGGCGAGCAGCTCGACGAACGCGTGTTCGAACTGTCCGAAGGGGCTGTCCCGGGGCGCGGCGGCCGAGAAGTTGAGCGTCCCGTACCGCTCGCCGTCGACGACGAGCGGGGACCCGATGTAGGACTCGAGTTCGAACTCGCGGTAGGCAGGGTGTGACGCCCGCCCGACGCGTTCCGCGTCGGCGAAGGAGACGACGTCCTCGGCCGCGACGACCGCCTCGCAGTAGGTGGACGCGAGCGGGAACGTCGCCCCGGACTCGATCTCGTCGTCCGGGGCGCGGACGGCACGGACGGTGTAGCTCTCGTCCTCGATACGGGAGACGATCCCGAAGTCGAGCCCGAGCCGCTGTCGGCCGATGTCCAGCAGCGCCCGGAGCTGTTCGTCGACCGAGCCCGTGCCGTCGGCGACGACCCGCTGGAGCGCCTGCAGGGCGTCGCGTTCCCGCTCCAGCTGCCGTCTGGCCGCGCTGCGGTCGGTGACGTCCCGCGCCACGATGAGCACCTGTCGGCCCGCCGTCCCTTCGAACGGCGTGAACCGCACGTCGTAGGTTCGCGTGCCGGTGCTGTTCTCGATGTCGATCTGGAGGTCCGTCTCGGAGAGTCTCGACCCGTCCCTGTCGGCCTCCTCGCCCCGGAGGACCTCGTCGATGGCGTCGGTGAACCGGTCCGCTTCGGCCGCGTCGACCCGGTCCTCGACGACCTGCCTGACCGGCGTCCCCTCGAGCTGTTCCGCCAGAGACGTTTCCACGTCCCGCCTGACCGCGGCGTTCGCGTACTGCACAACCCCGTCGGCGTCGACGACGAGGACGGCATCGTTGATGTTCTCGAGGACGGTCGCGTTTCGCTCCAGCTCCCGTTCGCGTTCGCGTTCCTCGGTCACCTCCCGGGAGAACACCGTGAGACCGTCCTCGTCCGGGAACACGCGCACCTCGACCCAGTAGTCGTACGGCTCGGGGACGTGCTGCTCGAACGACGCCGACTCTCCGGTCTCCATTGCGGTGCGGTAGCGCTCCGCGAGTTCCGTCCCGGCGACGGTGGGGAACTCCGCCCAGAACTCCTTGCCGACCACCGTTTCCGGGTCCCGGTCGATCCGGTCGGCCATCCGCTCGTTCATGTACTCGATGCGCCACTCCGTATCGACCGCGTAGACAGCGTCGGTCGTCCGTTCGAGTGCCCGCTCGAAGCGTCCCTGGGCGCGTTCTGCGGCCGCGCGCTCCCGTGCGGCTTCGACGAGGGTCCGGACGCGGCGGGCGAGCAGGTCGAAGTCGTCCCGGTCTGCGCGGAGGGGGATGTAGTCGGAGACGCCCGCCCGTGTCGACTCGCTCGCGAGCGTCTCGTCGCCCGAGCCGGTGAACAGGACCACGGGGCAGTCGTCGCCCGCCTCGCGGATGGACCTGGTGAGCTCGATGCCGTCCCCGTCGTCGAGCGTGTAGGCGGTCACGACACAGTCGACGTCGTCCGCGCGCAGCCGCTCGGTCGTCGCCTCGATACTGGACTCGGTGAGACAGTCGATGTCGGGGTCGGCCCGCGAGAGCTTCGTCTCCACCAATCCCCTGAATCCATCGTCGGCGCTGGCGTACAGCACCCGGATGCCTTTCACTTCGTTCGATGACCGCGCTGTCACGATTACCACTCGCTACGGGCGGGCGGGGCTAATGGATTCCGGCCACCCGGTGAGGTCCTCCGGGGTCGAGCCGGTCAGTCCTCGCCGTCGTCGACGGCAGCGAGCAACGCCCGCGCCTCGTCGACCTTCCTGTCGATGCGGTAGGCGTGGGTCTTGACCGTCCCGACGTCGAGACCGAGCGCGTCGGCGATGGCCCGCTGGGAGCGCCCCTCGTTCCGGAGCACCTGCACCTGTGCCTGGCGGAGCGAGAGGCCGGCGCGGACGAGCGAGGCGACCCGACTGCTCGGCAGGACCAGTGGCTCGCTGCCGGGGACGGACTCGTCCATCACGTCCCGTGCGAACGCGGCGTGGACGGCCATCGCGGCGTCGCGCAGCTCGGCGGGCAGGTCGAGCCGCTCCCCCAGCTGGGTCCACACGTCCGTGCCGATGAAGAGCACCGTGGCCAGTCCGTCCTCGGTGGCGTGCCAGGGCTGGTCGTACTCGTCGTCGTAGTGTCGCTTGACGGCATCGCCGCCCTCGGCGAGGTCGGCGTGGATGGTCGCGAGCGCGTCGGCGAGGCGGTCGGAGTCGACGCCACGGTCGCACGCCACGTCAGCGACGCGCGAGGCAGAGAACGGGGTGGTCGCGGGCATGGACCGGGCTACGGCGTCGTGGGGCTTCAGGTTTACTCATACTGTAAACTACCGGCCGCTCGCGGTGGGTCACGACCGCTGGTCGTCGGTCCCGGCCGTCCTCGCCCGCTGTGAGCGGAAGACCGTGTACCCGGCACCGAGCGAGACGGCACCGACGAGCGCGAGCACGACGGGGTGGGACAGCGACCGGCGGTCGCGGCGCGCTGTGGTCGCGGCCGAACCACCGGGCGGTCCACACAGTGCTTGCCGTCGCGTTCGGCGTGTTCCGGGGGCCGCGTACGGAGCGACGGTCAGGTCGGATGTGCGAAGCGCTCTGACGCGGCGGGGCTCCCCGTCATGCCCGTCAGTCCTGGAGCGCGTCGACGAGCGCCTCGTAGTCCGGCTCCGTCGTCGGGTCCTCCGCGACCCAGGCGTACCGGACAGTGCCCGCGTCGTCGAGCACGAAAACGGCACGGTTCGCGACACCGTACAGCCCGAGGTCGGGGATTTCCATCGCCAGACCGTACGCATCGATGGCCTCGCCTGCCATGTCGCTCACGAGGTCGAACTCGATGCCGTGCTCTTCGCGGAACGCGCCCTGCGAGAACGGCGAGTCGGCGCTGATGCCGAACACCGTTGCGCCGGCCGCAGCGAACTCGTCGTGGTGCTCCTGCAGCGCGACCATCTCGTTCGTACACGGGGGCGTGAACGCGCCGGGGAAGAACGCGAGTACGACCGGGCCGTCGCCGAGCTGGTCGGCGAGGTCGAACGGCTCGTGGTCGCTCGTCCCGTATGTCGCGGTGAACGTCGGTACGGTGTCGCCTGTAGCTACCATGCCGACGGCTACGGGCGCCGGCGACAAGGCTGGCCGCCCAGACATGTTCGGTACCGGCGGCCGAACTGGGGCTCCGGTCGACGCGGACCGGGGCCGACCTCACGACACCGGCGTTTCGGCCGCGCGACCGACACCGGTGAAGACGAACCGGGTCCCGTCGTCCGTGGGCTGCACCGCACCACGCCAGCCGTGTCCGGAGACGACTCGTTCGATTATGAGAAGACCGAGCCCTCGTCGGTCCCGCTTCGAAACGACGGCCGAATCGTGAGCGGGTCCTGGAGCACGGGCCACCATCTGTCGGACGCTGGTCCCACGGCGGTCAGCGCGTCGCGAACGCACCAGCGAGTAGATACGCGTAGCCGAGACCCCCGACGAGCGCGAGCACGACGCCACTCGCCTCGGCTGCCGGCGCGTCGAGCCCGAGCCCGGCCGCCTGCACCGCGACACCGACCGCGAGGAGCGCCATCGACGCGAGCGCGGTCCGGTCGTCACAGCCCGGCCAGCGTCCGACGTTCGGCGGGTAGAACTGCAGGGAGACGCCGACCACGGTGAGCCGACGGTGGGCCGGAATCAGCGCGCCGTCGAGGCCGACGAACGCGAACCACGCGCCGAGCGCGACGGCGGCGACGCCCCCGACCGCGCCGAGGAGCACGCCGTAGAGCGCGGTCCGGCGGTTGTCCGAGCGGACGAACAGCGTGCCGACGACGCCGGCGTAGCCGACGACGGCGACCGTCTCGACGACTGCGGCGAGGTGGAACCAGGGACCCGCGGGCAGGGTCGCCGCGAGCAGCGCCGGACCGACCGCGCCCGCGGGGAGGACGACCCACACCAGGGCGTTCGGCGGGTCGGCGACGAGGAACCGCGGGAGGAGCCGCACGCCGAGGCCGAAGACGAGCAGGGTCGCCGTCCCGGTCCCGAGCAGGTGGGTGGTCCGCGGCGGGTAGCCGTCGAAGACGGGCGGGACGACCCCCGCGAGTCCGAGCGTCGCGTAGCTCCCGACGAGCAGGTACGCGAGCGCGACGGGGACGACGGCGTTCGCGGCGCGGTCGACGCGCTCGCGGTGGACGTTCGGGCCGCCGGTGCCGGTCTCCGCCCCGGTGAGGTTGTCCCGCACCGTCCACGCGAGCGCGCCGACGAAGCCGACGACCCCGGCGGCCCACAGCGCGGCGCCGACCGGTTCGAGGACGTCGGGCGTCCCGGCCAGCGGTGCGAGCGCGAGGCAGACCACCCCGACGGCGGTGAGTGGCAGCTGGACGGCCGCGGCGCGGGGCTCGACGAGCTCGCGGTCGAAGTACGACGGCACCAGCGAGTACGCCTTCCCGAAGACGACGTGGAGCACGAAGCCGTACAGCCCCAGCGCGACCTCGGTCCCGCGAGGGACGCCGACGAGCAGGCCGACCTGCCACGCGAGCAGGGAGCCGACGGCGACACCGACGTACCGGCGCGCCCAGCGGGAGACGGTTGCGGCCATGGACGGAGGGTTCGACCGGCCTCGGCAAAGTCGTGGTGCCGGGCCGGTTCGCCAGCCAGCGGATTAGGCCTCCCTAAAATTCGAAAGCGATTTAAATTGTTAGGCTAGCCTAAACCACATGAGCCACGATTCGCACGACGGTTCGACGCGGCGGCGCTTCCTGGGCACCGGTGCTGGACTCGCAGCGACGATGGGGCTGGCCGGCTGTCTCGACGGCGCCGGGACCGACGGCGGCACACCGACCGAGGAGCCCACGTCGACCGCACCCCCGGAGACGACGGCAGGCACGACCGAGGAGCCGTCTGGGACGACCGGCTCTTACAGCGTCACCATGGAGCCGGTCGGGTCGGTCGAGTTCGAGAGTCCCCCCGAGACGTGGGTCGCGAACAACGGGAGCTGGGCCGACATGGGCGTCGCCCTCGGCCTGGAGCCGCCGAAGGCAGTCTGGCTGACCGGTCGCTACCACACCCAGTACTACGACCGCATCGACGGCGTCTCCGTCGACAAGAGCGACATGGTGTCCCTCTACCAGGACGGCGTCAGCAAGGAGCTGCTCTACAGCCTGGACGCCGACGTGCACGTCATGGACCCCAACTTCCTCATGAACCGCTACAGCGGCTGGGACGAGAGCGACGTGGCTGAGATCGAATCGCAGATCGCCCCCCTGTTCGGCAACTGCATCTACGCCCAGCACTACCCGTGGCACTCGGACTACCGGTACTACAGTCTCTACGAGGCGTTCGAGAAGCTCGCGCAGGTGTTCCAGCGCACCGACCGCTACGAGGCGTTCGAGGCCGTCCACGACGAGTTCCGGTCGAACCTCGCACCACACGTGCCGACACAGGGCGAGCGGCCCGAGGTCGCCGTGCTGTGGGGTGTGGGCGAGGCACCCGAGGAGTTCTACCCGTACATCATCGGCGAGGGGTCCGGCTTCAAGCACCTTCGCGACCTGCGAGTCCGGGACGCCCTCGCGAGCACCGGCATCCGGGACTTCCACGGGAGCCGGGCCGGCATCGACATCGAGACGCTGTTCCAGGTCGACCCCGAGGTGCTCATGCTCCGTGGCTACGAGGCGAAGACAGAGAGCGAGTTCCGGAGTAGCGTCGTCGCCAGCCTCCAGGACCACCCGACGGCGAGCCAGCTCACCGCGGTCCAGAACGGCGACGTCTACCGCGCCGGCGGGCTCTATCAGGGGCCCATCACGAACATGGTGCTGACCGAGCGGACCGCGCGCCAGCTCTACGGCGTCGAGGAAGCGCTGTTCGACCGGGAGCGCGTCGCCGAGATCGTCGCGGGGGAGCTCTGAGGATGGCCGACCGGGCCGAGGCTGGTACGGTAGCCGCCGACCACCCCGAATCCGACGAGACACCCGAGCGGACGCTCCGCCACGAGCGCGACAACGTCGACCGCCTCGCCAGCGAGGGCGGCGCGTTCGCGGTCGCCTGTCGCGAGACCGGGACCAGCCCGGAGCCCGTCGACGGTGCGACGTTCGAGACGTTCGAGCAGGCCGAGCGCGCCCGCGACGCCGCGCGGCGCTACCGGGCGGTCCTCCGGCGGCTCGACCCCGGCCTCGAACGCTACGAGCTCGCGGTCTGCAGCGTCGACGCACCGGGCGGGAGCCTGACCCGCGTCCGCCAGCGCACCGCCCGTCGGCGCGAGAACGGCCTCCCCGAGTCGCGCCAGACCGTGACGCTCACCGGCGAGGGCTGCGACGAGTGGCTCCGGGTGGAGAACGGGCCGGTCGTCCACCTCGCCGGCCCCGAGGCCCTGCTCGACGACGAACTGGTGACGCGACAGCTCGAATCGGGGCTCGACCCACGATGACGGGGGACGAATCGAACGACGGCGGCGAACCCCTCCCGCGACACGACGTCGTGGTCGTCGGCGGCGGGCCCGCCGGCGCGTCCGCAGCCGTCTTCACCGCCCGGTACGGGCTCGACACGGTCGTCTTCGACCGGGGTGCCGCGGCGCTCGACCGCTGTGCGTTCCTCTCGAACTACCCCGGCTTCCCCGCCGGTATCGACGTGGGGACGTTCCAGGCGCTGCTCGCCGACCACGTCGAGACCGCGGGTGCGCGCCGGGTCGAGGACTCGGTGGTGGCGGTCGACCGACCGGCCGACGGCGAACGCGACGCCGCCGCGGTCGCTGCGGCCGCCGACGAGGCCCGCTTCGTCGTCGAGACGGCCGACGACCGGCGCGTCCTGACCGACTACGTCCTCGCCGCGGCCTGGTACGACGGCTCCTACCTCGAACCGCTGGACGACGGGAAGATGTTCGAACTGCACGAGCACCACGGCGAGGAACGGGAGCGGTTCGACCCCGACTACCCCGACCACGACGGCCGGACGCCGGTCGACGGGCTGTACGTCGCCTCGCCCGCCGACGCGCGCAGCGCACAGGCCGTCGTCGCCGCCGGCAACGGCGCCCACGTCGCCCGGGCGCTGCTCGCGGACCACCGCAGTGCGGCGGGCTATCCGGAGGGCGTCACCGCGCGCTACGACTGGCTCCGGCAGGCGAGCGAGTTCACCGGCGAGTGGGCAGACCGGGACCGCTGGCGCGAGTGGTTCGAGACCGAGGCCGGCGACCACGACCTCGACGACGAGCGGTTCGCCGACCTCCGCGAGTCCTACCTCGACCGTGCCTTCGGGACGAAGACCGACGAGGACGAGGTCGAGCGCCGGACCGAAGCGGCCCAGCACCGGCTCCTGGAGCACCTCGACGACGAGCACATCCGGTCGTACCTCGCGGCACAGGACGCGAGCGCAGCCGACGACTGACCGGCTCTCACCGACGGCCCGCGACGCCGTCGGCAGTCAGGGCTCGGCGGCGGAGTCGGTCCGAGGGAGGCCGTTCGTTCGGGTTCCGCACGGGCCGTTCGTCTCCGGATGGGTTTCGACGACGGCAGTGCCACGGGTTGACCGCGCGACAGGAGTGAGGCGTTTTTTGTACGTCACCGAACTACTCACGGCCGAACACGGGATATGGACGGGACCGGACCGACGGTGGACGACGTCGCCGCCAGCCTCGAAGCGGGGGACGTGGACGCCGCGACCGCCAGAGTCGAGCGGGCACTGTACGCACCGACCGAGCGACGGCAGGCGTTCTGTCGGTCGCTGAAGGGGGTCGCGGACGACCGCCCCGCGCTGGTGGCACCGGTCGCTCCACCCCTCGCGGCCGCCCTCACCGACGAGGACCGAGCGGTCCGGCTGACGACCGCGAAGCTGTTCGTCGCCGTCGCACGGGCGGCACCCGACGCGGTGGTCCCGGTGGTCGACCCGCTCGCGGCACGCCTCGCGGACGAGGCGGAGTTCTACTACGTCAGGGCACGGTCGGCGGAGGCGCTCGGGCTCGTCGCGCTGGCGCACCCCGACGCGGTCGGCTCCCCCGCGGTCCTCGCCGACCTCCGCGTCGGCCTCGCGTTCGACGAACCCGCGGTGCGGGAGAAGCTGGCGAAGGCGCTGGAGTGCGTCGCGCGGGGGAACCCCGACCGGCTCCGCCACCAGGCGTCGTCGCTCGCCGAGCATCTCGACGACGACCGCGAACTCGTGCGCTACCACCTCGCGACGGCACTCCTGGCGGTCGGCTGTGCCTCCCCCGAACGGCTCGCCGCCGTCAGGGACGCACTCGTCGCGCGGCTCGACGACGAGTGTCCGCAGGTCCGCGGCCGCGCGGCCGAGGCGCTCGGCGTACTCGCCCGGGGGCACGACCGGGACGCGCTGCCGACGGCGACGCTCGACGACCTCGCCGACGACGGGGAGCCGTTCGTCGCCGACCGGGCGCGGTTCGCGCTCGATGCGGACTCGGGGACGGCGGCGGACCCGTCGGCCCGGGTAGGGACGCTCGACGGCGTCCGCGAGACGACCACCGACGCGGTCGACGCCATCACGAGCCCGGCCGGCGAGGACGAGTGCCCGCACTGCGGCCTCGTGCTCCCCGACGCCGGGCCGCCGATGTGTCCGGGCTGTGGCGCACCGCGGTGAGCGGCGACCGACCGGGGGCGGGGACGGTCTTCCACGGCCGATTCCCCGACCCCGACGAGCAGCTCGCGACGTTCGAGGTCGGGTCGCGCCGTCTCCCTCGTGTCGTGGCCGGACAGCAGCACACTACGGGCTCGACCGGATGGCTGCGTTGACGAGCCCGTTCGGTCGTTCGTCCTGGTCCAGTACGACCCTGAGCCACCAGCCGTCGCCGCCGTCGGTCACGTCGAGCGAGGCGGGCACTCGCTCGGGGTCGCGTCGCGCGAGCTCGACGACGACGGGCAGTACCGGGAGGCGGCCGTCGCGCGCCCGAAGCGCGTACTCCGAGAGGCGGACGACGACGGAGCGCGTCTCGGTGCCGGGAACGGCCGCAGGCGGGCTCCACGTACGGCCGCCGAGCAGGTCGCGCCGTTCGAGCGACGCCAGCGTCGTCGGCACGGGATGCCCGGTCGACGCCGGGGTCGGGAGCCGCTCCGCGGCGGCGGTGACGACCGCGGCCTGCTCGGCGGGCGAGAGCCGGCGCTCGACCTCGCTCGCCATGCTCTCGAGGAGGCAGAGGCAGAGCTCGTCCGGGTCCGTGACCGTCTCCGCGAGGTCGAGGTACGCGTCCATCACCGCGGTCTCGACCGGGTCGTGGCCGGCCTCCGACAGCGTCTCGAACACGGCCGCCGCGATGCGGTGGCAGAAGTCGACGCGCGCCGAACTGCCCCGTCCCGACGACCCGAAGACAGCGTCGGACCGCGGCGTCGGTCCACCCTCGTCGACCCGGGCGACGGCGGCGTCCGCCGCCGGAGCGGCATCGGTGTCGGTCGGGTCGCGCCGGACGATGATGTCGTAGTAGGGGAGCCGTGGGTCGTACCGCCGGAGCGCGGCCCGGTACTGCTCGGTGGCGCGGGCGGCGGTCCGTGCGACGGCACGGCTCTCGAACCGGAGGCCGGCCGCGGGCACCGGTCGGTCGCCGTACCGGGCACAGGCGAGGTAGTACGCGCCGTCGTCGCTCGCGAGGGCCTCGATCTGCGAGCGGATGTCCCCGAGCGTGGTCCCGATCACGGACGTGTCACCTCCGGCCGCGGCGTCGTCGGCCCGGTCGGCGGTCGGCCGTCGGATTCGTGGCCATCGGTGGTCAGTCCTCCCGGAGACTCGGGTGCGTCACCTGGTCGTCGGGGTGTGCGTCGTCGAAGCGCTCCCGCATCGTCTCGAGCGACGCCCGCTCGCGCTCCCGGCGCTCCGGTTCGTCGACCTCCTCGCAGCCCGGCGGCAGGTCCCGGCCGCGGTCGGTGAAGTAGCCCTCGGTGGCCACCCAGTCGTGGTAGAACGGCCGGTCGTCGTCCTCGAGGAGCGTCACCGCGACCTCGGCCCCGTGGCCGGCACAGACGACCGCCTGGTGGGGCTTCTCGGCGAGCCGCCCGGCCGCGTACAGCCCGTCGACGCCGGTCCGGCCGCGGTCGTCGGTGTCGACGAACGTCTTGCCGCGGTCGACGACGCCGACGCCGTCGACGCCGTCGAGGTAGCCGACCTCGTTCTTCGTCGCGGCGACGACGTAGGTGGTGTGGAACCGGTCGTCGTCGTCGGTCTCGACGTGGAAGCCGTCCTCGGTGGTCTCGACGGCGGTGACGGTCGCCGTGAGGCGCTCGGCACCCGCGCCGTCGGCCTGCTCGCCCAGCAGGTCGAGCAGCTGTCGCGGGTTGATGCCCGCGGGGAAGCCCGGGAAGTTCTCGAGGTGGGCGTTCCGCCGGAGGATTGACTCGCCGCTGTCGACGACGAGCGTGTCGAGCCCGTGCCGTGCGGTGAACGTCGCCGCGGTGAGGCCCGCGACGCCGCCCCCGACGACGACCACGTCGGATGGAACGGTGCTGCTCATGGCTCCCCCGCGATGACGTCGGCGACCCGCTGGCGGTCGAACAGCTGCTCCTCGGCGGGGATCTCCGGGTAGGGCTCGCCGTCGACGTAGCCGGGCCACTCGCCGAACTGCTCGGGGTAGAGCTGCTTGGCGGCCATCTCCGTCTGGAACAGGTTGAGGATGGGGCCCTGCCGCCGGGCACCCTGCGTGTACACCCTTCCCTCCTGGACGGCGGTGAGCTGGGAGGCGACCGCGTGGCTCTCCAGCCGGCTCCGTATCTCCGCGATGTCGTGGTAGGCGGACATCGGGCCGAGCACGAGCAGCACGTCGGGGTCGGCCTCCAGCAGCAGTTCGTAGTCGAGCGTGATGTTGCGACCGTCGTCGCCGTAGCCCTCGCCGACGGCGTCGGCCAGGGCATCCTCGGCACCGAGGGGCCGGGTGTGGGCGGCGTAGTAGCCCGGGTGGTTCAGCTTGTACCCCCACATGCCGTCGTCGGAGGTCGAGAAGAGCACCTGCGCCGCGCTCGGGCGCTCGCTCTCCGGCGGGCGGTTCGACTCGACGGTCGCCAGCATCGACTGCCGGACCGCGGCGAGTGCCTCGTACCGTTCGGTCTCCTGGAACACCTCGGCGACCCGGGCGAAGATCTCCCAGAGGTCGTAGTACTCGTATTCGTCGGCCCAGTCCCCGGGCGGTTCCTGGTGGCTCCCGCTGAGGGTGTTGCCGAACCACGGACCGACGTTCTCGGCGACCTCCGCGATGTCGTCGGCGTCCCAGCCCTCGGCGGTCGCGACCTTGGCGGGGTCGGCGAGGTGGACATCGCTGTCCAGCTCGTACAGCCGTTCCTTCGTGGGCGGCCACGAGGAGTAGAGCCCCGTCCAGTCGATGGAGACGCCGTCGAGCCGGGCCAGGAACTTGCTGTACAGCGACTCGATGTAGCCCGGCGCGTGCATCGCGTTGACCGCGTCACCGCGGCCCAGCGCGAGGACCATGTCGGTGTGGTGGTTCAGTATCGTGAACACGTCCTCGGGCACGGCGTCGAACTCGACCCCGCCCGCAGGGGCCATGCGGGCCGTGTAAGAGTCGTCCTCGGCTGTGGTACCCGTGGTCGTCGCGAGGGCCGTCCCCGTCGTCCCGGACGCGGGTGCGTCACCGTCCTCGAGGCAGCCGGCGAGGAGCCCCCCGCCGAGCACCGCGCTGCCGTACTTGACACAGTCGCGTCGCGTCGGGCCGTCGTGACTGCAGTCGCTCGTCATACTGTTTAGGCCAACCTAAAAAGTTATAACGCCTTCGGTTTTTGGCATGCCTAAACCGGGCGGCTCCCCGTCCGTCCACTCACGGTCGAGTCGAGGACCACCCCAGCACGAAGGACGAGTACGGGAACCACTCCGTCGTCGTGGTCGGCTACGGCTGGGCCGGCGGCGGTGGCGGCTGGTGGCCGCCGTGGTGACGACGGGGGACACCGACGACCGTCGGCGAGTTCGTGACCCCCCGGGCTCCGAAGCGTCGCGTCGTTCGAGTGAACTTTCGGCCCGCCTAAAATCCGAAAGCCATTTATTTTTTTAGGTAGGCCTAATCCCTATGGTCAACGACCCGGCGGACTCGCGTGTGCACGCTGCGCGGCGATGGGACCGTAGATGGGACGCACGACGCAGCGGAGGTCACCGTGAACAGGAGGGATGGACGACACGATGAGCAACGAGCAACGGAGCGTCGGACCAGACAGGACTGCGACTCCGGGTGGGACTCGCCTCGGCTGGCTGTTCGACCGGAACCTCGTCAGTCTCGCGGTTCTGAGCACGCTCCTCGTCGTCGTCAGTGGTATCGTGCAGGTAAGTCACGGGCCGTTCCGGATGAGCTACGCCGAAGTGGGGCGATCGCTGACCGACCAGAGGGTCCTCTTCGACGTCGAGGTGTGGAAGGCGTTCCTGCTCGGGCACGAACTCCCCGAGATGAGCAACAGCAACCTCGTCGTCTGGTACATGCGTCTGCCCCGCGTGCTCGTCGGCGTCTTCGTGGGTGCGAACCTCGCCGTCTCGGGCGCTATCTTCCAGGCGGTGACGCGGAACGAGCTCGCCAGCCCGTTCATCCTCGGCGTCTCCTCGGGGGCCGGGGCTGCCATCCTGCTGACGTTCGTCTTCCTCGGGGGGCTGGTGCTCTACCTGCCACTCATCGCAGCGGCCGGCGGGGCGCTCGCATTCCTCGTCGTCTACACCATCGCGTGGAAGAACGGCACCTCTCCGGTCAGACTCGTCCTCGCGGGCGTCATCGTCGGGACCATCTTCACCTCCCTCCAGCAGGGGATGTTCTTCTTCCTGCAGGACATCTCGGTCGCGAAGTCCGCCCGTGCGTGGACCGTCGGCTCGCTCATCGGCACCGACTGGGAACAGATACGGATGGTGCTCCCGTGGTCCGTCCTCGCGGTCGTGCTCGCCCTCGCGGGGGCGCGGCAGCTGAACGTCCTCCTGCTCGGCAAGAACACCGCGAAGTCCCTCGGCATGAACGTCGAGCGGGTCCGGTTCGGGCTCTCGAGCGTGGGCGTGCTGGCGGCCGCCGCGACCATCGCCGTCGCGGGTATCGTCAGCTTCGTCGGCCTCATCGTCCCGCACATGGTCCGGAACATCGTCGGCAGCGACTACAAGAAGCTCGTCGTCGGCTGCCTCTTCGCCGGGCCGGCGCTCGTCGTCTCGGCCGACGTGGGTGCCCGGCTGTTCTTCCAGATGCTCGGCAGCCGCGGTCAGATCCCTGTTGGTATCGTCACCGGCCTGGTCGGCGGCCCGTACTTCCTCTACCTGATGCGTAAACAGGAGGCGCTGGGGAACATATGAAGCGGAACACCGGTACCGACGACGAGACCGTGCGGGCCGACGGCGCGACCGCAACCGACTGGACCGACGAGGCGAGAGCCCCGGACACCAGCGAACTCGCCGGCGAGGGCCTGGTGCTCGGCTACCCGGCGACCGACGAGCCCGTCCTCGACGGCGAGACGGTGACGGCCACCCCGGGCGCGGTGACCGCACTGGTCGGCCCGAACGGCTCCGGCAAGAGCACGCTGCTGAAGGGGCTGGCCAACCAGCTGGAGCCGACCGACGGCTCGGTGCTGCTCGACGGGCAGGACATCCGGTCGTTCGGCACGAAGGAGATGGCGAAGAAGCTGGGGCTGCTCTCACAGGAGAGCACCTCGCCGGGCAGCATCAGCGTCGAGGACCTCGTCTTCCACGGGCGCTACCCGCACCGTGGCTTCTTCGAGACGGTCACGGCCGAGGACGAGCGCGCGGTCGACCGCGCCATCGAGCTCGCGGGCGTCGACCACCTCCGCGAGCGCGAGGTCGCGAGCCTCAGCGGCGGCCAGAAGCAGCTGGTCTGGATCGCGATGGTCCTGGCACAGGAGACCGACGTGCTCCTGCTGGACGAGCCGACGACGTTCCTCGACCTCCACCACCAGCTCGAGGTGATGGAGATCATCGAGACGCTCCGCGACGAGAGCGACATCACCGTCGTGGTCGTGCTCCACGACATCGAGCAGGCGGCCCGCCTCGCCGACCGGATGGTCGCGCTAAAGGACGGCGAGATTCACGCCCGGGGCACCCCCGAGGAGGTCGTGACCGAGGGGCTGCTCGCCGAGGTGTTCGAGATCGACGCCGCGGTCGAACGGACCGAACGCGGGCCGCGAATCGAGCCGATTCGCGCCCGGCACGACGACGACGAGCCGGACGCGGTGCACGAGCGTCCGCCACGGATGGAGGCCGACGAGTGACCGGCGAGGTGGTCGAACGCGTCAGCCACGAGGAGTTCCTGTCCCGGTCCGTCGCGGACCGTGATTTAGGTCTACCTAAAACCGGAACGGTTTTGTGTTTTTAGGCGGGCCTAAAAGACATGGTGGACGCTCCCGACAGGCGCGGTGAATCGACGCGGAGAGAGTACCTGACCTACGGCGGCACGGCAATCGGCGGCGCGCTGCTGGCCGGCTGTCTGGGTGACGGCGACGACGGTGAACGGTCGGGCGATTCGACCACGGCCACGCCCGACCCGGGCGAGACGACCGACCCGGCAGTGACCGAGACGGAGGGGGACGACGTGGAGTCCGGCCCGTACACGGTCTCCCTGTCGCCGACGGGTGCGGTGACGTTCGACTCGCCGCCCGAGTCGGTTTTCACGCGCTTGACCCATCACGCCGGGATGGCGTTCGCACTCGGGCGGGGTGACGACGTGAACGCGATGCACGCCCCGGACTACTACCACGCGCTCTGGAACCAGTTCACCCCACGGCTCCCCGGTGTCTCGGTCGACTGGCAGGGCCTGTACTCCTCCTGGCAGCCGGACAAGGAGACGCTGTTCGAACTCGACAGCGACGTCCACCTCGCGGACCCGGCGTGGCTCGTACAGCTGGGGAACTGGGGCCGGGACGACCTCGACGAGATCGCCGAGAACGTCGGCCCCTGGTTCGGCAACTCCCTCAGCGACCGCCACCAGTCGCCGCCGGCGGGCTGGGAGTACGAGTACTACTCGCTGTGGGAGCAGTTCGGAATCGTGGCGGACGCGTTCCGGGAACGGGAACGGTACGAGGCGCTCGCCACGGTCCACGACGAGTTGCTCGCACGGATCGAACGTGGAGTCCAGTCCGTCGACGAGCAGCCGACAGCGGCGATGGCGCTCCCGCAGGACGTCGACCAGATATACGTCTACAAGGTCAACGACCCCGGCTTTCTCACCGCACACACGCGACCGTTCGAGGTGGGTGACGCGTTCGGTGACGAGTTCGCATCCGGTGACGCCGTCGACATCGAGGGACTCCTCGCGGCCGACCCGGACGTCCTCTTCGGCGTAGGTGGGATGCATCCGGACACGGACATGGCGGCAGTTCGGGAGAACCTGCTGGACCACCCCGTCGGACGGGAGCTCACCGCCGTGCAGGACGACCGTGTCCACGCACAGGGCGCACGGTACCAGGGGCCGGTGCTCAACCTGTTCCAGCTGGAGATGACCGCCAAGCAGCTCTACCCCGACGAGTTCGGGGAGTGGCCGCGCTACGCGTCCGGCCCCTACCCGGAACTTCCCGCCGAAGCGCAGCTGTTCGACCGCGAGCGCGTCGCGAGCATCGTCCGGGGTGAGTTCGAGGGATGACCGACGACACGGACGCCCGGACGCGACGGGAGTACCTGACCTACGGCGGTACCGTGGCTGGCGGCGCGCTGCTCGCGGGCTGTCTCGGTGGCGACGGCGGTGGTGACCCGACCGAGACGCCGCCGGACGACCCGACGGTCACCGACGCGGCGACCACAACGGCAGCCGACGAGGGCACGACGACGAGCGACGACGCCGAGCCGTACGCGGTCTCGATGGCACCCGTCGGCGAGGTCGAGTTCGAGTCCGTCCCCGAGAGGTGGGTCGCCTACGACGGCGGCTACGCCGACATGGCCGTCGCGCTCGGGCACGCGGACGGGCTGGCCGGCATCGGGAACGCTGGCCGGTACTACACGTACGTCTACGACGAACTACCCGGCGTCGAGGTCCCGCGCGACGCCCTCGAGGCGGACCCGGAGGTCCAGACGAAGGAGCAGTTCTACGGCATCGACGCCGACGTCCACCTCTACGACCCGCAGATGCTCGTCAACTGGTTCGAGTGGGACCAGGCCGATGTCGAGGAGGTCCGGTCGAACGTCGGCCCCTTCCTCGCGAACCTCATCTTCCGGCGCTCGGACGACTGGCACGACTACCGCTACTACACGCTGTACGAGGCGTTCGAGAAGATGGCGGGGCTGTTCCAGGAGCGCGAGCGCTACGCGGCGTTCGCCGAGCTCCACGACGAGTTCGTCGCGGGGCTGCAGACGCGACTCCCGCCCGCCGAGGAGCGCCCGAGCGTCTTCCTCACCTACGAAGGGACGACCGAGCCGGAGACGTTCTCGCCGTACCGGCTCGTCGACAACGGCACGAGCAAGAAGCAGTGGCGGGACCTCGGCGTGACCGACGCCCTCGCCGGCACCGACATCGAGAACCTCAGCACCTCGAACCGCAACGAGCTCGACTACGAGAACCTGCTGGAGATAGACCCCGACGTCATGCTCGTCCGGGGACACGAGCGCAAGTCGCCGTCGGAGTTCCGTGACACCGTCCTCGCGTATATGGAGGACCACCCGGTCGGCCGGGAGCTCACGGCCGTCCAGAACGGCCGCGTCTACCGCGGCGGCTACCTCTACCAGGGACCGATCCACAACCTGTTCCTCACCGAACGGGCCGCGAAGCAGATGTACCCCGACGAGTTCGGCGAGGTGACCGGCGATGCGGAGCTGTTCGACCGCCAGCGCGTCGCGGACATCGTCAACGGGGAGTTCTGAGACGGCACGACGACACGGACGCGACTGACGCACCGACGCGGAGAGCGTACCCCCGGTCCGGCGGCGCGGTCCGCGGCGGCGCGACCCTCGGCGGCTGTCCGGGCATCGGCGGCGAGGGTGGCGGGACGACCAGCCGACGGCGAGCCGTAGCGGCACTTCCGTCGCGTGGCACCCGGCCCGATTTCCGCTTCCCCGAGTTTGTTGAGTCGGGCGCGACCCCTTCGGGGTATGTCAACAGACGACGCGAGCGACCCGCCAGCCGCCTACGACGACCTCCTCGACCGCTACCGACGCGTCTCGAACCTCCGCCAGGCGTCGATGTTCCTCAACTGGGACCAGCAGGTGACGATGCCGGAGGGCGGCGCGCCCGGCCGCGCCAGGCAGCTCTCGTCCATCTCGGCGACCAGCCACGAGCTCCTCGTCGACGACGAGGTGGGCGGGTGGCTCGCCGACTGCGAGGACGCGGCGCTCGACGACGAGCAGGCGGCTTCAGTCCGAGAGATCCGCCGGGAGTACGAGCGCAACCGCTCGGTGCCGGACGAGCTCGTCGAGCAGCTGGCCGAGGTCGGCTCCGAGAACCAGCAGATCTGGCAGGACGCGAAGGCCGAGGACGACTTCGAGTCGTTCGCGCCGCGCCTGGAGAAACTGCGTGACCTGAGCGTCGAGCGCGCCGGCCACATCGACCCCGAGAAGCCCGCCTACGAGGTGCTGTACGAGGACGGCCAGCCGACCCTCCCCATCGAGCGCATGGAGGAGCTGTTCGAGACGCTCCGCGCCGAGATTCCGCCGCTGGTCGACGAGATCCGCGAGTCGGGCACCGACCTCGCAGCCCCCTTCGAGGGCGAGTACCCCGAGGCCGACCAGCGGGCGCTCTGTGCGGCCGCGCTCGACTTCCTCGGCTACGACCGCGACCGGGGACGCCTCGACAGCGCGCCGCACCCGTTCATGGCCGGCAACCAGTTCGACGCCCGCGTCACCACGCGGTACAAGCCCGACGACCCGATGGACGCGCTCACCGCGACCGTCCACGAGTTCGGGCACGCGAGCTACCAGCTCGGCCTGCGGCAGGACCGCTACGCCGAGCCGATGGGCCAGCCCCGCTACAGCATCCACGAGTCCCAGTCCCGCTTCTGGGAGAACCACGTCGGCCGCACGAAGCCGTTCTGGGAGGCGTTCCTGCCCACGCTGCAGGAGCACCTCGACGGCCACGACGACCTCACCCCACAGGAAGCCTACGAGGCGGCGAACCGCATCTACCCGGAGAACCTCATTCGAGTGGAGGCTGACGAGCTCACCTACCACATGCACGTCATCCTCCGATGCGAGATCGACCGCGCGTTCGTGCAGGGCGAGATAGGCGTCGACGAGATTCCCCGACTCTGGAACGAGAAGATGGACGACTACCTCGGCGTCGTCCCCGACACCGACAGCGAGGGCTGCCTGCAGGACATCCACTGGGCCTCCGGCTTCGCGGGGTTCCAGGGCTACACCCTCGGAAGCGTCGTCGCCGCCCAGCTCGACGCGGCCATCCGCGAGGACCTGGACGTCGACGGCCTCGTCCGCGAGGGCGAGTTCGAACCCATCCACGAGTGGATGACGGAGCACGTCCACCGGCACGGCCGGCGCTACGAGACCGAGGAGCTGGTCGAGGTCGCGACGGGCGAGCCGCTGACCGCGGCGTACTTCGTCGAGTACGCGCGGGAGAAGTTCGAGGAACTGTACGGGCTGTAGTCGCCGGCCGCTACTTCTCCAGCCGAACCACCACGTGCTCGTCGCCGGTCGCAAGCCGCTCGACCGACGAAAACCGCCCGAAGTGCCGCGAGAGGTCCAGGCTCCGGTGGTGGACGACGGTCGCGCGGCCAGCGGATGCCACCACGCTCGCCATCCCGGAGAACAGGGCCGACAGCACGCCGTCGCCGGCGTGGGTGGGCGGGTTCGAGAGGATGTGGTCGAAGCGCCGGTCCGCGACTCCGGACACGGCGTCGGCGGTGACGACCGTCCCGTCGACGCCCGATGCAGCGAGCGTCCGTTCCGCACAGGCCGTCGCCACGGCGTCGTCGTCGGTGAGCCACAGGTCGCAGTCGGCGGCGGACCCGGCGTACGCGCCGACCGGGCCGTACCCGCAACAGAGGTCGAGGACGCGCTCGCCGTCCTCGACGGTGGCGGTCTCCAGCAGCAGCCTGGTACCGTGGTCGAGGTGCCCGGCGGAGAACGTGCCGGGCATGGAGACGAGCGAGAGGGCGACGCCGTCGACCGTCGCGGAGAACTCGCGTGGCTCGACGAACGCGGGCGGGTCGACGGTTCCTGGTCGGGTCGCGGTGACGACCCGTGCATCGCCGTCGTGGACCGTCTCGACGCGGCCCGCGAGGTCGGCGAGGCAGTCCTCGTAACGACCGAGGCCGGTGTCCGTCGTGCCGGCGACGAACAGCGTGCCGCCGGGGGCGAGCGTCGCCAGCGCGTTCGCGACGCGCTGCTTGCCGACTGCAATCGGGGTGTACGGCTTCGGGGCGTAGGCGACGGTGTCGAACTCCTCGTCGCGGTCGGCGGGCTGGGCGCAGGTCGACACCGTCGCGTCGACGCCGTTCGCCGCGACGTTGCGCTCGCAGCAGGCGGCGGCGCGGGCGCTCGTCTCGGTCATCGCGACCGCGTCGGCGACGCCGGCGAGGACGCAGCCGACGACACCGTAGTTCGCCGCCGGGACCAACAGGCGGCCGATTCGCTCGTCCCAGCACGCCCCCAGCAGGGCGAGGGTCGCGGGGCGGAACCCGTCGGGAGAACAGCAGCCGTCGGCGGTGTGGAACTCGTAGCGCGACGGGCCGCGGTCGACGCGGGAGCCGAGAGCGAGGGCCGGCTCGTGGCGGCTCAGCGGCATCGGCCACCTCCGGCCCGTGCCTCGGGGCCAGCGGCGAGCGCGACGGCTGTCGTGAGAAGCTGCGGGCGGTGCGACTGGCGGAACTGCGGACGAATCGTGGGTGTAGCGTGCATCGACGTGGATGGTGACCGGCGGTGGTCGGCGGGCGGAACGTCCCACGCGCTCCGCTAGCGAGTTCGAGACCGGGAGAACAGTCCACGCAACGCTGGCGGGGCGCGCGAACCTGAGTGCCGATCAGCGTGACCCCGTGCGGGACGGCGACCCTTCCGGTCGGCCCGTCACGGTGCCCACAGCCGGCGAGCCGGCCGACCCTCGCGTCAGACCGCGACGCGAGCCCGAGTCGACCGCGAGCACGTGTTCAATGCGGCCCGTAATCGAGCCGCCGACGGCAAAAGCGTTACTCCCGTCTGTCGACCAGATACGCCTCGACGCGGTCGGCCATCGCGCTCCCGACCGCGGACTCGTCGGTGTCGGCGGAGCCGTCGCGGAACGCCCGGACCTGTTCGCGAGCCAGCGCCTCGACGGCCCGCTCGAACAGCAGGTCGAAGCCGAGTTCGTCGTCCGCCACGCCGAGGCCGCCGACCACGCCGTCGAGCCAGCGGTCGGTGGCGTGGCGCTCGACCAGCGCCGCCGGGGTCGCGGCCTCCGTTCCGGGTCCGTCCCCACCACCGACGGCCGTGTTCCGAAGGACGGCGCGGTGGCCCGTCTTGTCCGCGAGCAGGACGCCGGCGACCGGTCCGTCGCGCCAGTCCGATTCGGGGAAGGCGTACCCGTCCGCGTCGAAGTCGACCGCGCGAACCTCCTTCTCGAGCGCGTTCGCCGCTGCCAGCCCGAGCCCGTCGTAGATCGCCTGGACCGAGTCCGGCGGCAGGGCGGCCCCGTGGTCGCCGTCGTACACCTCGGTGCCGAGGAACGACGGGGTTCGCGACCAGTCGTAGGCGACGCCGCTGCCGTCGACCGCGACGCCGACGAAGGTCACCGACGCCACGTCGTCGACCGAGCCCCGGAACGCTGCGCGGTCGAAGTGCTCGCGGACGTGCCGGACCGCGTGGGCGTACGGGAGTGGCACGTCGTCGGCGTCGAACTCGCGCTCGCCGTCGCCGAAGGCGAGTACGCCCGACGGCTGGAGCTGGAACCGGAACGGGCTCCCGGTGACGTGCTCGCGGAGCCAGAGGTGGCCGCCATCGAGCAGGGCGGCGGCTGCGTCGGACAGCGCCGGCGTCGGTGGGGGGTCGTGCATCGAGTGCTGGTCCGTCGTTGCGCCGGCGGGGACAAAACGGTACCCCACGACCCGGGACCCTGATTAACAATTCTAACAGAGGAAAACACAATTCTTATTAAATACTACTTTGTTCTTAGCAATATGCGGGAACTCACCCGACGGCGAGTGCTGGCAGGAACCGGTCTGGCGGGGCTCAGCACCGTCGCTGGCTGTCTCGACGGACTGAACACCGGCGGCGACACCGAGAACCAGGGTGTCCAGTCGTCCTTCTTCGTCTTCGGCGCGGTCGCGGCCGCCGTCGCCGGCGACGCGACGGACGCCGACGTGCTCGTGCCGGTCGGCCAGCACGGCCACGGCTGGGAGCCCGGGCCGCGCGTCCGGGAGTCCATCCGCGACGCGTCGCTGCTGGTCCACGGCATGCGGGGGTTCCAGCCCTGGGTCGACGACATCAGGACCGACCTGCGCGCCGACGGCGCCACGGTGGCGACCGTCGACGCGAGCGCGGACGTCGACCTGCTCCCGCTCGGCGAGGGTCACGACCACGGTGACGGGGAGGAGCACACGGAGACCGAACACCACGACGACGAGGAACACCACGACGGCCACGGCGGCGAGTTCGACCCGCACTTCTGGCTCGACCCGCTCCGGGTCCGGACGGCCGTCGACACGGTCCGCGAGGCGCTGGTCGAGGTCGACCCGGGGAACACCGACACCTACGACGCGAACGCGACGGCGTATCGGGAGCGGCTCGACGAACTCCACGCCGACCTCGAGGCGACTGTCGCCGACAGCTCGAAGGGGATGCTCCTCGTCGCCGGCCACGACGCGTTCCAGTATCTCGGCGACCGGTACGGCCTCCAGATCGAGGCGCTCACCGGCATCTCCCCCGACTCCCGGCCGACGGCACGGGACATCCAGCGGGCACAGGAGGTCATCGAGACGCACGACCTGCGGTACATCTGTGCGGACCCGCTCGAGTCCCAGCGCGCCGCCGAACAGCTCGTCCAGGAGACCGACGCGACCGAGGTCCTGCCGCTGACCGCGCTCCCCGGCCTCCACGACGACTGGGCCGACCGGGACTGGAGCTACCTCGACGTCGTCGAGAACGTGAACCGCCCGACGCTCGAACGGGCGTTGGAGGGCTGATGGCGGTCGTCGAGGCCGACGGCGTGACGTTCGCCTACGGCGACACGCCCGTCGTCGAGGACGTCTCGCTCGCCGTCGAACCCGGGGCGTTCCTCGGGCTGGTCGGCCCCAACGGCTCCGGGAAGACGACGCTGCTGGAGCTGCTGGTCGGGCTGCACCGCCCCGACGCCGGCAGCGTCTCCCTGTTCGGGGAGCCGGCGCACGCGTTCGCCGACGGCGAGCGCGTCGGCTACGTCGCACAGGACGCGACCCACGCGGGCGGACGGATGCCGGTGACGGTGCGAGAAGCCGTCCGCATGGGTCGGTACCCGCACCGCCCGTTCGGCCGGTTCTCCGCGGACGACCGGCGGGCCGTCGAGTCGGCGCTCGACCGCGTCGGGGTCCGCGACCTGGCCGACCGTCGCGTCGACCGGCTCTCCGGAGGGCAGCAACAGCGGGTCGCCATCGCGCGAACGCTCGCGGCCGAAGCCGACCTCCTCGCGCTCGACGAGCCGACGGTCGGCGTCGACGCCGAGTCCCGGGAGGCGTTCTACGAGCTGCTGGCCGAGCTGAACGCGTCCGGGCTCACTGTCATCCTCGTCGAGCACGACATCGGCGTCGTGACGACCCACGCCACCGAGATCGCCTGCCTGAACCGCCGGCTGTTCTTCCACGGCGACCCCGACACGTTCGTCGAGACCGACGCGCTCGCCGACGCCTACGGCGGCGACCAGCACGTGCTCGCGCACGACCACCCATGACTGGGGTGCCGATGCTCGCGGCCATGCCGCCGCTCCTGCTGAGCGGACTGCTCGACTGGGTCCTCGACGACGTGTGGGGGACCGCCCTCGACGTGCTCGCGGCCCTCACCGGCGTCGAGATGCTCGGCTACCCGTTCATGCAGCGCGCGTACCTCGCGGCGGTCTGTCTCGCCGTCATCGCCCCGCTCGTCGGGAGCTTCCTGGTCCACCGGGAGATGGCGATGATCGGCGACACGCTCGCGCACTCGGCGTTCGCCGGCGTCGCCGTCGGCCTGTTCGTCAACGCGACGTACGCGCTGTCGGTGCCGCCGCTGCTGACCGCGCTGCTCGTCGCCGCCGTCGCGGCGGTGCTCGTCCAGCTGCTCGTCGACCGCATCGGCACGTACTCGGACACCTCGATGGCGGTCGTGCTGACCGGCTCGTTCGCGGTCGGGAGCGTGCTGGTGACGGCGACCGACGGCGGCATCGCCGTCGGCATCAACAGCTACCTGTTCGGTTCGCTGGCGACGGTCACCCGCCGCAGCCTCGGTGTCCTGCTGGCGATGACGTTACTGGTGACGGTGGTCGTGACGGTCGCCTACCGACCGCTGCTCTACGCGACGTTCGACGAGGTCGGGGCCCGGGCGGCGGGGCTGAACGTCGGCCGGTACAACCTGCTGCTCGTCGTCCTGACGGCGGTCGTCGTCGTCGCTGCGATGCAGATACTGGGCGTGATACTCGTCGCCGGTATGCTCGTGATTCCGGTCGCGACGGCCGGCTGGATGCGGGGGTTCCGGCGGGCCGTCGTCGCGGCCGTCGCCGCCGGACTGGTCGCCACCGTCACCGGGGCGACGCTCTCGTACGTCTACGACGTGGCGGCCGGAGGTGCCATCATCCTCGTCGCCATCGCCGTCTACGCGGCGGTGGGCACCGCGCGGACGCTCCGGTCGACGGTCACCGTGCTGCCGACGCGGACGGGCGGCGACCGGCCGGTCGAGGCCGACGGCGGCGACGGGCGGGACTGACCCCCGGCTCGCCAGACGGCCGTTCGAAAAGCGAAGCGACGACTGTGAGCTACTGCTCCGGCCCGACTTCCTCGTAGGGCTGGACGATGACCCAGCCGCCGGGCTGGGTGAAGTCGAGCTGGAACGTCTCGCCGGAGGACTTCCCGATGAACGACTTGAGGTTCACGTCGCGGTGCGAGCCGGGCGAGACGTTGCCGCTCCAGGCGACCGTCGCAGCCGGATCGGTCCGGACGGGCGTCTCCAGCAGGAGCGGGTCGCCGTGGGTCGTGATCGCCACGAAGCCCGGGCCCTCGAGGAAGAGGTTGAACATCCCGCCGGCGCTCGCGCCGCTGATGCTGCTGATGGTCTTGATGTCCCAGCCGACGCGCTCCTCGAACGCGAGCACGTCGTTGCCGTTGACGCTGATCTCCTCGCCGGGGTCGAGTTCGATTATCTGGACGTTCTTGCCGTCGTCCGCGAGGTAGAGCTGGCCGTTGCCGCTGGCCTTCATCATCGTCGAGCCCTCGCCCGTCGCCTTCTTCTTTATCATGCCGGTCAGGCCGCCGCTGGACTTCTGCTCGAAGGAGATGTCGCCCTCGTAGGCGACCATCGCCCCCGCCTTCGCCATGACGGTGCCGTCGACGTTCACGTCGAGCAGCTTCGAGTTCTCCAGCTGGAAGACGTCCCCGCCCTCTTTCGGTGCGTTCCGTGTCTTGAATTCGTCGAGGTCCATTGAGAGTCACCGAGACGCGACCGACGCATCTCTCGAGTACATACATCGTTCATGTTATATGAGTCTCCTGTTTGTGTGATTCAGACCGGTCTCGGTTGGTGTGTACGGCCTGAAACCCGAGAGCGAATCTCGGGAGAAAAATCAGGAAAGTTATCTTTCGGGACTATCGCCGGCTACGGCGTCGGGAACGAGATGTCGTACAGCGTCCCCTCGTACTCGATGTAGAAGCGGTGGCTGTCGATGGATTCGAGCTCGACCGGTTTCGGCAACGCGAGGGCCCGGTCGGAGGCGTTCAGCACGCGCCGGAACTCGCGCTGCTGTTCGGCCGAGAGGGTCTCGAACTGGAGGACGCTGCGGTTCTCGGGCGACTCCACCTCGTTGACCAGGACGTGCTGTACGCCCGGGTCGTCGGCCGGCGACGGGCCGGGGTCGACCGTCGCGAAGACGAACAGTCCGCCGACGAGCGCGGCGGCCGAGAGGAGGACCACTGCGAGCACCGTCAGGACGGCGTCTATGTCGACCATGACGAATCTGTATCTGATATCTGATACAGTCGCCAGGCAAGTACTTTCTCCTCGGCTATCGCTCGACGGCAGTGATTTATACGGGTCAGCGACGATACACGAGGTATGACGGGCTCCGAAGCTGGAACGAGTGGAGGACGCCGCCATCGAGTTCGGGTCGCCCTCCAGTTCGGGCTGGGAGTCGGGTTGCTCGTTCTCGGGGTCGGCAACCTGACGGACACCATCGCGTGGACGCTGCCGCCGCTGGTCTACCTGGGTGGCGGCGTCGCCCTGCTCGCGTACGCCCTCGTCCTGGTCCGCCGGAACTGACCGCGAGTCCCCACTACTCGTACGTCAGCGTCATCCCGCCGTCGAACAGCAGGTCACCGCCGTTGAGGTGGTGGGCGTGCTTCGAGAAGCCGAACGCGAACAGGTTGCCGACGTCGACGGGTTCCATCATCTCCTTCGTCCGCGACTGGCCGAGCATCACGTCCTCGACGACCTCCTGCACTGAGATGCCGCGCTGCTCCGCCGTATCCGGAATCTGGTCGGTGACGAGCGGCGTCTTCACGTAGCCGGTGCTGACCGAGAACGACCGGACCGTCCCCGCGCCCTCGGCGGCGATGGACTGCGTGAGCCCCCGGAGCCCGAACTTGGCGACGTTGTAGGCGACCTTGTCGGCGGTGACGTAGTGCCCGTGGACCGACGCCATGTTGCCGACGCAGCCGCCGCTCTCGCGGAGGTGTGGGAGGACGAGTTTCGAGAGGTAGACGGGCGCGCGGAGCATCACCTCGTGCATGGTGTCGTACACGTCCATCGGGAACTCGTCCAGCGGCGAGATGTGCTGCATCCCGGCGATGTTCGCGAGATACGCGAGGTCGCCGTAGCCGGCGGCCGCTTCGACGACGCCCTCGAGGTGGTCGTCGTCGGTGATGTCGGCGGGCTCGGGGTGTATCTCGCCCGGGAAGCCGAGTTCGGTGCCGCGCTCGCGGGTGCCCACGAGGCCCTCCTCGTCGACGTCCGTCGCGACCACCGTCAGTCCGTTCGCAGCCAGCACCAGCGACGTGGCGCGGCCGATGCCCGATGCCGCCCCAGTCACGAGTGCGACGCGGTCGGCGTCGAAGTCGGCGTCGTCGATTCGCAGGACGTCGTCGCCTGTCAGCGTCGGCGGTTCGACGCTCCCGTCGGTTGCCGTCATGGGAGCGACTGCACGGCGAACCACGGTATAGCCGGCGGTTGATATGTTAACGTGTCTTCTTGTACGGCCGGCGTTATTTTCGAGACCGCACGTATCACAAACCCTATCACTTGGGCGTGGTATACGGTTTAGACGATAGATGGTGGGTGTGGCTGCGGCGTTCCACGTCTCGTTGCTCGGACTCTCCGCGCTCCTGACGACGTGGCTCGCGGTCGTGGGCTGGCGAAACCGTGGCCGCCCCGGTGCGACACCGTTCACCGGGATGATGGCCGTCGCGAGCGTCTGGAGCGCCGGCTACGCCGCCGCGTTGTTGACACCCGCCGACCAGTACGGTCTTCGACTGTTCTTCGAGCAGCTCCAGTGGTTCGGTATCGTCCTCGCACCCGTGTTCGTCCTGCTCTTCTTCGCCGAGTACACCGGGTTCGAGGAGCTCCAGCGCCCCGCCGTCGTCGCGGGCTTGTGCATCGTCCCGGTGGTGACGCTGGTGCTCGTCTGGACGAGCCAGTACCATCCCCTCATCTGGCGGGACTGGAGCTTCCGCGTCGTCGACGGCGTGAACGTCGCCACCCAGCAGCAGGGGCCGTGGTACCGCATCAACCTGCTCTACACCTACCTGCTGCTCGGCGGCAGCGTCTCCCTGTTGCTGTACACCGTCCGTCGCTCCGAGCAGTCGTTCTCCGCGGCGAGTGCGGTGCTCATCGTCGGTATCGGGACGCCCACCGTCGCGAACCTGCTCTCGGTACTCGGCTACGCGATCTACGAGGGGCTGGACATGACGCCCTACGCGTTCAGCATCACCGGGCTCGCGTTCGCCATCGCCGTCTTCGAGCACGACCTGTTCGAGCGGCCACCCTCCATCCTCCAGCTCGGCCGCACCTCCGCGCTGGGGACGCTCAACGACCCCGTCCTCATCACCGACAGGGACGGGACCATCGTCACCGACAACCAGGTCGCCCGCGACGTGCTCTCGGTGCCCTCGACGCCCGAGACGGACCGCGGGAGCGGCCTCGTCGGGGTCACCATCGAGGCGCTGCTGCCGGAACGCCCCCAACCGGGTGGCGAGCCCGCGCTCATCACCGTCGACGACCGCCAGTTCGAGGTCTCGGCCTCGCCCGTCGAGGACGGTCGCGGCCGCTCCGTCGGCACCGCGTACCTGCTCCACGACGTGACCGAGCGCGAACGACGGCTCGCCGAACTGGAGCGCAGGCAGGACGAACTCGAGCGCCAGCGCACCGAGCTCCGCGAGCTGGACGCCATCAACCAGTCCATCCGGAGCGTGCTCACGAGCATCGTCCGCGCGCAGTCCCGACCCGAACTCCTCGACGGGGTCACGAACCGGCTCGCGACCACGCCGTGGTACGTGCATCCGACCATCCGTGACGAGAGCGTGCCGGAGACGACCGTCGAGGCGACGGACGGCGGCCGGATGCGCGCGACGGTCCCCATCGACTTCGCGTCCGTCGGTTACGGTGCGCTCGTCGTCGAGAGCGACCGCGAGGAGGCGTTCGACGACCACGAGCTGACAGTCCTCGAGGAGCTCTGTGCCAGCGTCGGCATGGCGCTGCACGCCATCGAGACACGCGAGACACTGCTGTCTGACAGCCTCGTCGCACTCACCTACCAGGTGCCGGCCGAGGGGTCACCCCTCGCCCGGGTCAGCGACGCCCACGACTGTACGCTCACCGTCGAAGGGACCGTGCCGGTCGAGGACTCCGGACTGCTGTGTTACGTCGACGTCGAGGACTGCGACGACCTCGAGGCGGTCGCCGACACGTTCGCCGACGCCGACGAGGTCGAGCGGGTTCGACAGGTTCCCAACCGCGGCACCGTCGAAGTGCGCCTCCGTGGGCCGTCCGCACTCGGTGTCGTGACCGCCCGGGGCGCACGCCTCGGTGAGGCCACCGCACACGACGGGCGGCTCACGTTCGTCGCCGAGACCGCGACCGGGAACGCCGTTCGGGAGCTGACGGAGGCGCTCGATGACGTCGTCGGGCCGGTGAGCCTGCAGTCGAAACGCGAGCGTCCACCGGCGGCGGAGGACGAGGGACGGACCGCCCCGATCGAGGAGTTGACCGACCGGCAGCGGGAGGCCGTCGTCGCCGCGCACAACGCCGGCTACTTCGACTGGCCGCGCGAGAGCACGGCCGAGGAGATCGCCGACGCCATGGAGATCGCCTCCTCGACGTTCCACAGTCACCTCCGGAAGTCGCTCTCGAAGGTCGTCTCGGCACACGTGAACCGCAACGGCGACGCCCCCGACGACTGAGTCACGCGCCGACGAGGAGCCCGTACAGCACCGCGGCGATGAGCAACAGCCACAGCAGTATCACCACGATTCGTTTGTCGATCTGGAGCAACAACCCGAGCAGTACGACGGGGACGCTCCCCCGCTGCGTCTCGTCCTCGTCGTTGGGTGGGGGGTCAGACCGTCGGGACGGTGGGTTCATCCCCGTCCTCCCACCGTGAGTGGCCGGGCCGCGGGTGCGACGTAGCGACCGCCGTCGGTGCCGCCGTTGCCGCCGGTGCCGCCGCAGTCCGTGAGGCCGCCGCCGTCCTGCGCGTTCGCGGCACCGCCGTCGTTCGTGTTCCCGCCCGCGTCCTGCTCGGCTGTGCAGTCGTCCTCGCCGCCGGTCGACTGCTCGTTCGCCACGGCGTCGACGACCGTCAACGAGCCGTCGAAGTTCTCCGCGCTCGCGACGTTGCCGCTGACGGTCGCCGAGTCGGTGAACGTCGCGACGGTCCCGAAGCCGGCGAGGTACGCGGCCGAGATCAGCAGCGCGGTGCAGGCGAGTGCGAAGAGAACGTTTCGGTCCATTCAGTCCACCTCCTCCGTACTGCCGGCCGTGTCGTCGAACACGTCGGCACCCGTCGACCCGCTCTCGGGCGTCGGGTCGTCGAAGAACCCGTCGTCACCGGGCGCGTCACCCTCGCCGGCGTCGTCCGCGGTCACGCCGGCAGTCGGTCCGCTCCCGTCGGTGGGCGCGCCGACCGCGTCGGCTGTCGCCTCGGTACCGTCACCGAACGCACCGTCGAACTCCTCGGCGAAGCCGTCACCGCCCGTGTCGTCGAACGTGAAGGTCCCGTCGGACTCATCGAGCGCCCAGTCGTCGTCGAACGCGTCGGCGCTGTCCTCCAGGACGTCGCCGTCTTCCCAGCCGTCGTCGTCGTCCGGCGCGCCGCTCGACTGGTCCGCGTCGCCGCCCCGCGCGGTGAGCCAGAGCCCGGCGACGCCGACGAACGAGAAGATGGCGGCGAAGGCGGCGGTGAACGTCACGGGGTTCCGGAGCTGGAGGGCGACCCACACGGTGTACGGTGCCACCAGCAGGAGGATACCCGTCGCGAGCGTGAGGTCCGTCGCCGTGAGCGTGATTTCGCCGTCGTCGTCCGTGCTGGTATCGGCCACCGTCGGGTCGCTGGTGGCGGTCGCTGCCGTCGCGACGGTCCCGTCACCCGCGCCGTCAGCTCCTCCGTCGCCGCGCTGCTTCCGGACGATGGTCCAGACCTCCGAGAGCCCGAGGAGCCCGAGCGGGAGGAGCACGAGGGCGACGAAGCCGACCGGCCGCTGGGCGAACTGGATGACGTGTCCGATGTACGGGATGGTGACGCTCACTTCGCCGATGACGTTCCCGGCGGGCACCGGTTGGCTGTCGACGTCCTCGTTGGCGTCGCCCTTGGTCGTGAACACCGTGGTGTCACCGCGCTCCTCGACCCCGACGACCCGGTGGGTCACCGGCTTGTCACCCTCGCTGCGGACGAACGTGATGATGTCGCCCTCCTCGATGGCCTCGGTCGACCCTTCGTCGACGATGACGACGTCGCCGGGGGCGATATCGGGCTCCATGCTGCCCGAGAGCACGACGAAGCTGTGGTCCGCGCCGACCGCCGACGGGAACGCGTAGACGACGAACGGAACGACGACCACGACCAGCGCGAGTAGCCCGATGGCGTGTGCGATGCGGCGTTTGTCCACCATCAGTCGCTCACCCCGACGCGCTGCTCACTCGTTTCGTCCTGGCGAGGTGACCCACCCGGACTGTCTGGTGGCCCGAAACAGTCGCCGGTGTCGTTCTCAGAACAAACTGACACGACGATGTTGCTGATCGCCGAAAGGCCGCCGGCTTCGGTTCCCTCGTCCAGTTTCCCCGTGCAGACGTCTCCTCGGGTGCGGGTCGACGCCGGGTCGACATCGTAAGTTTCGGTTGTCTGGCTGCCCTTGACCGCGACCGAACAGATCGGTGGTGCGTTTGCCTCCTCGAGCGCGTCCTCGTCCTCCCCGGCCAGCAGCCGGACTCTGGCACAGACCGTCTCCTGGCTGCCGTCGTCGTCCTCCTTGTTGGTCGCTTCGAGGACTTCCAGCTTGTAAGCCGTCCCGTCGTCGGCGAACTGCGGACAGAGCTCGGTGAAGTCGTAGACACCCGGGGGGAGCAGGTCGTCCTCGCCGACCTCGAGTTTGCCGAGTTCGACGCAGTAGGGGCAGTCCAGTTCCCGGCAGTCGGAGGGCGGAAACGGCGGCGACGTGACGCTGTCTTCGGGGACGTGGCGGCACTGCTCCGCGGCGACCTCGAACGTCAGCTCGGTCGAGAGGTCATTGGCCCACGTCGCGTCCTCGGGCAGCCTGTACTCGAGGTCCAAGCAGAGCGTGCCGTCGAGACACGGCTCGCCGCCGAGATTGTCGAGTCGCAGTCCGCCACGGAGGTCAGACCGGAACTCGTTCAGTGTTCTCCACGAGCCGTCCTCGGACGGATACATCTGTGTGGTCCCGCTTCCATCGCAGTCGGGGTCTCGGGACAGCCGTACCTCGACGGCATCGCCGAGCGGATCGACCGGGTCCGGACAGTTCGTCCGGAGCCACACCCGAACCGGGTTCGCGTCGGCAGTCACGGTGAACGTCTCGGCACTTTCGTCGATTCTCTCATCGCCGGGTTCGAGCCCGTCGAGGCCGAACGATACGCTATCGCCCTCGGTCGGACAGCTGTCGCAGCCGATGCTCACGCCGACCTCGCCGGCATCCACCGAAGCGGCGAACGTCTCGCCGTCCTCGAAGAGTGCCCACGTCCCGACGCCAGCGACACCGCTCAGCGCACCGACAGTGCCGACGCTCCCGAGGAGCCGCCGCCGGCTCAACGAGGCTCGGTCGCGGCTCACGGCGTCTCACCCTCCGCGAGGTGTGCTGTCCAGCGCGTGCGACTTTCGTCGTCTGATATACCTGGATTCACAGGTGTCCCCCCTGCCCGTTCGGTCCCCACCGGACGGGCTCATTCGTGTTATCAGGTACCAGATGTAGGGGGATATGAATGAGCGACGTACCGGGGAGCAACGAGCGCATACGAATCCAGTACCAGGCTCCTGTGTCGCGCTAACCGGACGTTTCTCGTCTCGCTCCGTGTTCGTTGCCATGCGACACGACGCCGTCACGCTCAGGGTCGGGTGTCCCCGTCGACGGGCGGGTACGCTTCACCAAACCACCCCGGACTACTCGCTGGCCCGGACCCGTCGACCGTCGTCGTCGCGCCTCGACTGGTCTGATTGCGGGGCGAGAAAACGCACGACGCGAAACCGTGGTAATCCGGCCCAAGAGCATCTAACGACGGATTATATCGTGACGGACCGATTGGGAAGCTAAAATTAAGTATTTTAATCATACGGCCATATCTCGGCCGACGGATGGCGACCCCCCACGAGCGAGCGGACGACGGAGTAGAACCGAACGAGGTCCGGACGAACGCACGACGGCTGGCGAGGCAGCTCTGTCTCGGCTTCAAGCACCACGACGACCGCGAACGCGAGCAAGCGGTCGAGGCCTTCGCCGCGGTCGACACGGTACAGTTCCAGCACGTCTCGGAGGAGACCGCGCGACGGGCGGCCGTCGCGTACGTCGATGCGCTCTGGGCCAAGGACGAGGTGGAGCGTGCCTGTATGGTGGACGGCGAGATCGACGACGCGACCCTCGCCAGGGCCGACTGGAGCGACGTGCGGGCGGCGTTCGCCCGTCGGGCGTCGCTGGTCGACATGGACGCCCGGTACGCCGAGCAGAGCACCGTCGCGTGGCGGCGGCACAAGGTAGGCGGCGATTACTGGACGCCGATGAAGCGCGCACAGCTCCACGAGTACCGTGCCGCGCTCCAGGAACCGGACTACCCCGACAAGCCTCGCTACGGGCAGTCCGGCTACGGGCCCGAGCCCGCACGGTACCTGCTCGGCGTCGAGCTGCACGACACCAGGGAGTGGGAGCAGGCCCAGCAGGTCATGACGCCGTACTTCGAGCGCATTCTGCAGGAGCACCGGACCGCGACGACCGTCGCGTCCGACTGAGGAGAAGGGGGTAGTCGTCGGGGGAGGACGGCTACGCGGTCGGTCCGGACGACGGGTCGAAGTCGACGTTCTCGGTCACAGCACTCTCGGTCACGGTCCCGAGGTCGACGTTCCCGGCACCGCTGGTGGGGACGTCGCCGTCGTCGTCGTTGTTCACGATGACCAGCGGGCCGCCCGCGTCGCCCCAGTAGTTGTTCCCGGCAGTGACGGTCGGGTTGCCACCGTTGGCGTTGTTGAGCCCGATAGCCGACAGCAGATCGTTCCCGGCGACGGTGATGCCGTCGACCGCGGCGCCGGGCTCCAGCTTGATGGCCTCGCCGAAGAAACCGTCCTCGCTGACGACGTCCTCGACGAAGTTGCCGACGAACCGCATGCCAGTGATGGCGGTCGAGTCGACGCTGAGGCCCTGTGCGAACGTGGTGTAGCTGCCGGGGCCGAGCGAGTTGTCGGCGGTCAGCCCGGAGATGACGTTGTCCGCGATGTCCATCGACGCCACGTCGTGCTGGACGACGATACCAAGTGGCGCGGTCGTGCTCTCGAGGTCCTGGAGCACGTTGCGCTCGACCCGGACGTCGGTAATTGTGCCCGGGCTGCTGTTGTCCGCGTCGAACAGTATCCCGTTCAGGGTCGCGAAGCTCCCGTCGTCGTCCTGGAACAGGTCCTCGACGGTGTTCCCGACGATGCTGACGTTCCGGTGGTCGCCCTGGCCGACGATGATGCCCGTCACGCCGAGGCTGCCCGTCGGCCCGACGTCCCTGATGAGGTTGTTGCAGACCGTCGCGTCGTCGATTCCATCGCCGACCTTCACGCCGAGCAGCCCGCCGGGGTTGGTCACCTCGAACCCGTCGACGGTGACGCCGTCGGCCGTGACGGTGACGGTCGCCGACGAACCCGTGCCCGGTCCCTCGATGGTGGGCATCGCGCCCCGTGCCGACGTCAGGGTGAGGCCCTCGGTGCCGACGGTGACCGATTCGCTGTAGCTCCCATCCGCGACGCCGACGACGTCGCCGGCGCTCGCAGCGTCTACGGCGGCCTGGATGGTTCCGTAGTCGAAGCCGTCGCCGACCATGATGTCGACGAACGGGTTCGCCGGCTCGCCGTTGTGTCTGGCCTGGACCGCCGCGAAGGTGAAATCGAACGCGACCGCATCGGTCTGTATCTCGTTTCCGACGTCCGTCGGGACGGTCCACTCGACGCAGAGACAGGGCCCGGTCTGGGTGTCGCCGTCAGGCGAGCCCGGGTAGGGGTCCGCCGTCGAGCCGGTGCCGTCGCCGTCCAGCAGGACCCCGCTTTCCATGTCCTTCGCCAGGTCGGCGAGGCTGTAGCCGTCCGGGTTGTCGAACTCGCGGACGACGGTGCCGATCTGGACCGCGTCACCGTCGATGCTGACGTCCGCGCAGTACGCGAGGTCGACCTCGACCACGTCGCTCAGCTCGCCGGCGCCGGCACCATCGTTCGGGTCGCCAGCGCTCCCACCGCCCGACGGGTCCACGTCGGCCTCGGGCTCGGTCCGGCCGTTCTCGTAGTCGACGACGCCGTCACTGCCGACCCAGAGCCAGCCGTCGTTGTCGACGAGCTTCGGGCAGAAGACCAGCGTCCCGCTGTCGCCCGGTTTGACGTCCTCGGCGGCGTACGTGTACTCGGCTTCGCCGTCGCCGTTCACCTCGCCCTGGCCGGCTCCCGCGTCGAACGAGCCCTGGTCGTGGTCGGTGAAGTAGTCGACCACGAGGTCCAGCTGTCCGGCGAGGAGCTCGTTCCCCACGAACCCCTCGTTGTCCGAGAACAGTGCGCTCGTCCCGATACCAGCGCCGGCACCCGCCACCCCGACAGTGGCGGCACCGACCAGTATCGTCCGCCGCGATAGTTCGATACCGTTTTTCTTCATCTGAGACACCTCTCTCGAGGAACGCCCACCGTCGGAGTCGAACCGACGAACCCCCGACTGGGGGTCCTGACCGACGTGGGTGAGGAGGAAAGTCGGCGCTCAGGCCGTCTCGCCGTCGTTGTGGCGGCACTGTTCGCTGTAGAACGCGATGTCGAACGCCGCGGAGTCGGTCTGGACGTGGTTCCCGACATCCGGCGGGAGCCACCACGAGAAGCCGAAGCAGTGCGTGTTCGACGGCTGGAAGCACTGCCGTCCCTCCGCGTCGCGGTCCGCGTCGAGCGCGACGCCGTCGCCAGCAGTGAGCACGCTTTCGGCCTCTCTGAGGGTGCCCTGGAAGATGAGCTGGTCGCCGGTGCCCTCGCCGCCGACGAGCTGGGCGCCGACGTCCTCGGCGACGGCCTCCAGGTCGTCGTAGTTCTCCACGTCGAAGAACTGGTTCGGTTCGGCGGTACCCGGGCTGGGTTCGAGTCCGACGACCCGGTTCATCAAGAAGGTGTCACCGGCGATGTTCCCACTGCCCTCGTCACAGTCGGTGTCGCCGAGCGCGATACCGACGCCGAGGATGTCGATACCCTCTCCCTTGATGTCGTTCGCGACGTCGCCGGTCTCGTCGAGCTCGGTACAGGTGGTGCTGCCGTTGATACTGCCGTCGTACTCGTCCGCCGTGTAGGTCGCACCGGTGTCAGGGTCCTCGACGACGTAGGGGAGTATCGAGTCCCCGGTACCGACGTAGTCCGGCAGTCCGTCGGTGACGAGCAGGATTACCTGGCGGGCGTCGCTCCGGCCCTGGTCCTGGAGGACCTTCCGGGCGAGGTCGAGCGCGTAGGGAACCGGCGTGCCTCCCTGCCCCGCCTCGGGGAGAAAGTCCCCGATGTCCGCGTTCCCGTCCCCGTCGGTGTCGAACTGCGATAGCGAACCGATACCGGCCCGGAGCGCGGGCTGGTCCCTGACACCCTCGCCGCCCGAGTCGCCGGGACCGTTCATCGTCATGAGGCCGGCTCTGACCCGGTCCTCGCCGCCGACCTGGTCCTCCGGCAGGAAGTCCACGAAGACGTTCGCCGCGTCACGGAGCGTGTCGAGTTCGGAGCCCTCCTCGGAGAGGCTGCCCTCGATGCTGTCCGACGTGTCGGCGACCGCCATGATGTCGAGCTTCTCGTCTCTCGTGACGAGGTTGTCGCAGTTGTTGTCGTACCAGATGGCGGTCTGGACTTCGTCCGGGAGCTCGACGGTTCCGTCCTCCTCCTCGTCGCTCTCGCTCTCGGGGTCCGTCACGCCGCCCTCGTCGAGGGTCAGCCCGCCGGGCATCTGCATCCAGAGGTAGCCCGGGTTGTCACAGAGGTGGGTGCTGAAGGTGACCTCGCCGAAGTCGCCGGGCTTCACGTCCTCCATGTTGATGAGCGGTGCCGGGCTCTCGTCGTCGAGCCGGGTGTCGTCGTTGTCGGTCCGGCCGAGCACCTCGCCGCCCTCGGCTGTCGTGTACTTCCCGAGGTCGCCGCCCTCCTCGCCGCCGACATCGGCGAGCACCTCGCACGGGCTGAGATCGGGCAGCATCGCGTCGATCGGGAACTCCCCGGTCCCGTCGTTGTCGTCGTCCGGGAACGCCTCGATGGCCGTGTTGTCCATGTAGAGGTCCACGTCAGTCGACTCGGCGTCGTTGCCGTCGTAGACGTAGATTAGTGGTTCGGGCGTGTCGTCCGCGTCGCTCGTCCCCGGCGGGAACGGCTTCCACGCGGACTCGTCGGTCCCCTCCGGGATGTCCGCGAGGTCCGTCACCGGCTCGTACTCGAGGCCGGTCGTCGGGTCGTCGAAGCCGAGGAGCTGCGGGTAGTTGTAGTGCTCCTCCCAGTCGACCTTGAGGTCGAGCTCCCCCGCCGCGATGGTGTTCGCGCCGAACGATTCCGTGTCGCTGAAGTACGCGCTGGTGCCGAGCCCGGCCCCGACGCTGGCGACCCCCGCCGCGCCGATACCGGCCAGTATCTTCCGCCGCGTTAGTTCGATATCCTGGTTCATTGTGCTCCCCCTCCGGGGAAGACCCACCGACGGAGTCGAACCGTCGGAAAGCGGCCGATTCGGGGCCGCAAACCTGTGTGGGCCGTCGCTGAGTGCTCGTTGCTCTACGAGCTGTTGGTCGTCGTGTCGTTGAACGGGTTCGACGGGTCGGGGTTGTGCCGCTGCTGCATCGCCTCGAAGCTGAAGGCGAACTCGACGGAGTCGGTCTGAATCACGTTACCGACGTCCGTCGGCACCTCCCACTCGATACAGAGGCAGGGCCCCTCCTGCGTTTCGGCATCTTCCGACGCCGGATACGGGTCGATCTCGGGCGTGCTCCGGTCGGCGTCGATGAGCCAGCCCATCTCGAGCTCGCTCATCAGGTCCGCGAGCGTGTAGTCGTCAGGATTGTCGAGCTCTTCCTTGTCCTCGCAGACGATATTGTCCGGCTCGCCGTCCTCGTCTTCGTCCTCCGTGCTGTACCCGGAGGCGTACGAGACGGTGACCTGGATGTTCTCGGAGAGTTCACCGTTGCCTGCTCCGGGGTCGCCGCCGGAGCCGTCGACATCGCTCTCGGGCTCCGTAAGCCCGTTCTCGTAATCGGTCGCACCGTCAGCACTGCCGACCCAGAGCCAGGCCGGGTTGTCGACGACCTTCGGGCAGAGGACGATGGTGCCGCTGTCACCGGGCTTGACGTCGCTGATTTCGTAAGAGTAGTCCGTCTCGCCGTCCCCGCCGCCGTCGACTTCACCCTCCGCGAAGCTGTACCCGTAGCTCCCCTGGTGGGCCTCGGTCGCCCAGTCGACGATGAGGTTCAGCTCGCCGGCTTCGAGGATGTTGTTCACGAACGATTCCGAGTCGCTGAAGTAGGCGCTGGTGCCGAGCCCGGCACCGGCGGACGCGACGCCGATTGCGCCGAGTCCACCGAGTACGCGCCGCCGCGACAGTCCGAGTGTATTCTTGTCTGACATACTGAGTCCCCCCGAACCCCCGCGTCATACGGGGCGTCCGGTTGTCGAGTACATCCCGGGGTAGCCCCGTAGTTATCCGTCGCCACGTCACGCTTCAACGCCGGAATTGAGGGTCCGATGCGATGTCGAACATCTGGATACTGATGCGAAAGCGGTGGTTGTTCCGACGATACCAACTGCCTACGGAATTGTGAGAGTGGCCACCGTGACGCACCGAGAACCGGGAGGGGTGTCGGTGGCTCCCCGATTAGGGAACGGTGAACGTCGCCGTCTTGTACAGCGTGCCTTCCTCCGGGTCCACGACCTCGAAGAGGATCGTCCGGTCGCTCGGGTCAGAGTCGTCGTCGCAGCTAGTGTAGCTCACGGAGTAGGTCGTCGCGAGCTGGCCACTGATCTCGTCGGTCAGGATGGTAGATATCTCGTCGCTGTTGATGTCGATGTGGGTGCCGCCGACGTTGGTCGCCAGCACCTGCTTGTCCCCGTCGCTCGTGTCGAACCCGAAGATACCATCAAGGTCGCCGGGCGACACAGCGATGTAGGTGTACCCCGAGAGCAAGTCTCCGACGTCCGATATATCGTAGTCGGTCCTGGTCGGGTCATTAAACTCTGCGGTTTCGTCGTCAGTCTGTGCCGGTGCGTCGGTGATGTCGATGATAACCTTCTGTGCTCCTGACCGGTAACTGGAGAGTGAGCCCCCGGAGTCAGCGGCGATGTCCCGGGTTGCAACGCCGATGCCGTCGAAGTCGTCTTCCCGAGAATCGTTCCCACCGCTGGCCGAAAGTCCGTTGACCGCGTTCTGGATAGTTGTCTGGTCAGACGTCCAGTCCTGGTCGAGCTCGACGGTGTCTTTGAACGAGATAAGCGCGAAACGGGCGTCGATTCCGGCGTCAGTGACGAGGTTGTCGATGAAGTCGCCGAGCGCGCTCTGGACGCCGCTAATCTCGCCGCCCATGCTCCCGGTGTCGTCGAAGACGAACACGATGTCGGCCTCCGAGTCCTCGGTGAAGTTGACCGTCTCGTCCTGTGCCAGCCCGTTCTCACAGACAGTGATGTCGTCGACCAGCTCGCCGTTGTTCCCCGCCGTCGTATCGACGTTGAGGAACGCCGAGACGTCCGGGAAGGCCGAGGCGTCGACGCTGTTGACGCTGATGAGGTCGGACCCGGACGGGTCGGTCGGCAGGTCGCAGGGTTCGCACTCCACGTCGCCCGCGCACGGGTTCGTGGTCCCGTCGGTGTGCCGGCACTGCTGGGCGTGGAACGTGAGGTCGAACTCGACGGAGTCGGTCTGGATCTCGTTGCCGACCTCGGTCGGCACCTCCCAGTCGATGCAGAGACAGGGGTTCGTCTCCTCCGAGCCGGTGCCGGCGTAGCAGTTCTGGTCGCCGGGCGCGAAGAAGCCACCTTCGGCCGGCTCTTCGCCTTCGCCGTCGAGCGGGACGCCCCCGCCGATAGTCGTGAGGAAGTCGGCCAGCGTGCCGGTCCAGACCTCGGTCGAACTCTCGATGTCGCTCGGCTCGAAGCCGTCGTTGCTCGGGTCGTCGTCGTCGGCGTCCTCGATATCGTCGTCGAGCTGGCAGTAGCTGACTGTCAGCTCGATGGCCTCGGCGAGTTCACCGTCGTTGGGCGTGCTGTCGACCTCGCCCTCCGGTTCGGTGATGGTGTTCTCGTCGTCCGCGACGAGGTCGCCACACAGCCAGAGGTATGCCGGGTTGTCGTCGCTCTGCGGACAGAACGCGAGCAACCCGTTGTCGCCGGGCTTCACGTCGGTCAGCTCCGCGCTGACCGACGGGCCGTCCGCGGTGCCGGTCACCTGTCCCGACCCCGCTATCCCCTGGTCCCACCAGGAGTAGTAGTCGACGAGCAGGTTGAGCTGTCCCGCCGTGAGGACGCTGTTCTCGAACGATTCCGTGTCGCTGAAGTACGCGCTCGTGCCGAGTCCGGCCCCGACCGACGCGGCCCCGATGGCACCGAGGCCACCGAGGATGCGTCGCCGGGACAGACCCGTGAAGTCGTCGTCTGTCATGGTTTTCCTCCCGAACGCCGTCAGTGGACGGGTCGCTCGGACGGAAAGTATGTCTCTCGTGCACGTGGGTAGTTATCCGTCGCCACGTCACCGTTCAATCCGGGAATTGAGCCTCGAACGTGGCCTCGAACGGCTCGATACGGCTGGTCGAGAGCTCGGTCGACGAGCATCGCCCCCCTGGGACTCGTGACGACCGCCTGTCACTGGGTCGACTCGTCGGAGAGTATATGCCCAATATCGACCGACTGCACCTGTGTGTCCTATCCTCCCGAAGCAGGTGGTAACGAGTCACAAGTAGTGCCGTTCGCAGAACCTCCAGCAGTACAGGTGTCGCATACCGGTCCCGTATGCTCCTCATGGTGACGGTCCTCCCCACCCTTTCTGCGAATAGCAGACCCTGGGGAGGGGGGAGAGATGTTCAACACAGATACACTATCGGAGGAGACGATATACGAGATTCTGGCGAACAGTAGGCGACGGGAGACCATCAGACACCTCACGGTCGAGTCGACCGGCGAGGCGATGACACTGCACGAGCTCTCGCAGGAGATCGCGGCACGGGAGACGGGGGAGTCGCCGCCGCCCCGTCCCGCCCGCGAGAGCGTCTACAACTCGCTGCACCAGACGCACCTGCCGAAGTTGGAGGAACTGGGCGTCGTGGACTACGACCGCGATGCGCGGGAGGTCAACCCGAGCGACCACGCTCGGGACGTGGACAAGTACATGGAGGTCGTGACGAGCCACGGGGTCACCTGGAGCGAGGTGTACCGGAGCCTCGGCGTCGCATCGCTGACCCTGGTGCTCTGGTCGCTCGTCGACTTCCCGGTCGTCTCCGCGGTCGACCCGATGCTGTGGACCAGCGGGTCGCTCGCAGTTTTCGCCCTGCTCGTCACCTACCAGCTCTGGTCGAACCGCTGGTACATCCGTCAGAGCCTGCAGGGGTGAGCCAGCCGGCCGCGCCGCCGCCCGTCGTGCCGTCGGTCCAGAACACCAGTATATACTCCCCCACGAACTATTTCGTGTTCTCGTATCTACACTTCCGGTCGAGCCGGTAGTGAGTGACTGACGGGTCCCGCGTCGATACGGCGTTTCCGGCGGCTGAACGTTTCTATTTTCGTCGCGGCCCGCCCGCCCTCCCCGGATGTCAACACGAGTTAACACGCTGTTAGGTCGGCCCTCTCGCGGCCGTGAACAGTCGGACCGAGTGAACGGTTGGCCCCCTTTATTGTACCGTACGTCGGGGAGAGGTTTGGGGGGGAACTAGCTTGCAACTCAATCAGCCCGAACTATCTACCACGACCGGAACCGAACCGGCGAACCGAGACGCGACACTGTCGCAGGACTGCGTCTTCACCGTTCTGTCGAACGCGCGTCGACGGTTCGCGATCAAGTACCTGAACCAGCAGGCGACCGACGACTGTGTCGAGCTCCGCGACCTCGCGGAGCAGATCGCGGCCTGGGAGAACGACATCCCGATCGAGGAGGTAACGTACAAGCAGCGAAAGCGGGTGTACACCTCGCTGTACCAGTCACACCTACCGAAGCTACACGAGCTCGACGTGGTAGAGTACGACTGTAACCGCGGGACCATCGAGCGGACCGAGGCGGTGGGCGAGCTCGACGTCTACCTGGAGGTGCTCGAGGGGAACGAGATACCGTGGAGCGACTTCACGGTGGGCGTCGCCGCTGTCAACGTGGCGTTCGTGTTCGCGGCGGCGATGGGTGTCGTGCCCTTCTTCACCGGCAACGGCTTCGCCACGGCCGCGGTCGCTGCCGGGCTGTTCCTCGTCGTCGCGCTCGCACACACCGTGTACACGCGCCGCCGGCGGCTCTGACGTCGCCGGCTCAGAACCACTCAGTTTTCGTCGCCGTCGACGAGCGCGTCCGTGAGGTCCCACTCCCGCGCCTTCCGGCGGGCCTCCTCGCGCGCCCGGTCGCGGATGGCGTCCAGGCGCTCCTCGTCGGCGAGGAACGCCTCCACCGGGTCGGCGGGCGACGCTGGTTCCGCGGTCCACTCGTCGGGGGCGGCCACCCGCGTCCGTTCCGCGAGCGCCGAATCGGCGGCGAGCCGTTCCGCCGGCGCGCCGGGCGAGACGGTCAGCTCGTCGGTGTCCGTGACGTCCGCGAGTGCACTTCGGTCGACCGCGTAGCAGTCGACGCTGTACGGTCCAGCGCCCGCCACGTCGGCGAGCGCGGGTGCACCACCGCGCTCGGTGCCGGTGTGGTACGCGAGTCGGGGGACGCCGTCGGCGATGGTGAGCACGCATGCGTCGTCGCCGTCGCCGAGCACCGCGTCGGCCGGTTCGAGCACGAGGTAGCCCGTGTGGTCGGCGTCGAGCGCCCACGCGAGCGCGTCGCCGGGGGCCGTCGCGGTGCGCGAGCGCACGAGGTCGCCGCGCGGGAGCCTCATGGCTGCTCGGGGACGACCGCGCTCCGGAAGCGCGCGGCCACGTCCTCGGCGGGCTCGTCGCGGATCTCGATGCCGGCGGCGGCCTCGCGGAACGCCTCGGCGGCGGCGGACGCCGGGGCGTACGCGAGCAGCGGCTCGCCGGCGTCCCGGGCCTCGCGGGCGGCGTCTGCGTCGGGGACGCTCGCGAGCACCGGTCCGTCGAAGTAGCGTTCGGTCCGGTCGGCGATGCGTTCGACGCTGTCCCCGTCGTGGACCTTGTTGAAGAGGACGCCAGCGCCGTCGGTGCCGTAGGACCGGGCGTACTCCTGGACCTTCAGGCCGTCCGAGAGCGCGGGCACCGTCGGCTGGAGGACGACGACGACCCGGTCGGCGAGGACGACCGGCAGGACTGCGCTGACGCTGCCGAGCGCGGCCGGGGAGTCGAGCAGCAGGACGTCGGTGTCGCGCGCGAGCTCGGCGACCACGTCGCGCAGTCGGGTCGGGTCGGCCTCGCGGAAGGCGTCCAGGGAGGTTCCACAGGGCACGACGTCCATCCCGAACCGGTGATAGACGGCGTCGTCGACGGCGACGTCGGCGTCGTCGAGCAGCAGGTCGTGGAGGGTGACGGGGGCGTCGGCGAGGCCGGCGTGGAACAGCAGGTTCGCCATGCCGGTGTCGGCGTCGACGACGGTCACGTCGTAGCGCTCCGCGAGCGCCATCCCGAGAGCGAGCGTCGCCGTCGTCTTGCCGGTGCCTCCTTTCCCACTGGCGACGGCGACGGCTTCGACCATGCCGGAACTGCCGCCCGACCGTACAAAGGTGTTTCGCGTCTCTGTCCGGTGAAAGAAAGCGATGGGGGAATCGGTGGGGGGAGAAATCGCCATCCACGTCGAGCGTGTGACTGGCCAGGGGTGCCCCAACCATCTGGTACGAGAGGACCCCCGCTAGTAACTGTTGTGGCCGACGTGTTAGAAATTAACACGCTGTCCAGCGGCTGCCAACAGCGCGTCGACGTCGACCGCCTCGCCGAGGAGCGCCGCCGCGCGGTCGTACGACGACGCGTGTGATTCCCGGTCCGCGGCCGTCGCCGCCACCCGGTCACCGTCGGCGGCCGCGGCCAGCAGTCCGCGTCGGGCGACCGAGTTCCCGAACAGGCCGTGGAGGTAGGTGCCACAGACGGTCCCCGCGACCGCGCCGACCGCCGCGCTCGCCTCGCCGTCGGCCGCGAACGGCGTCTCCAGCGGGCCGACGGCCCGCGTCTCACCCATGTGTATCTCGTAGCCCGAGACGGTCCCGGTCGCCCCCCCGAGCGGGCCGACGCCGTCGAGCTCGTACGTCGCCTGCCGGACGGCCTTCTCGTGGTCGAAGCGCGTGACGACCGGGAGCAGGCCGAAGCCCGGAACCCCGTCGTCAGCGCCCGTGCCCACCGACTCGCCCCGTCCCTCGACGCTCGCGTTCTCGATCCGCTCGCCGAGGAGCTGGTAGCCGCCGCAGAGGCCGACGACGGGGCCGTCGAAGGCGGCGAGTGCGTCGCCGAGGCCGGCCTCGCGACACGCCCGCAGGTCGTCGACGGTGTTCTTCGTCCCCGGAAGGACGACGGCGTCGAACTCCCCGAGGGCAGCGGACGGCGGGACGTACACCACCCGGACGCCCGGCTCGCCGGCGAGCGGCTCGACGTCGGTGACGTTCGAGGCGCGGGGGAGCCGGACGACCCCGATGCGGACCGGGTCGTCGTGGCCGTCCCGGCCCACGACGCGGCGCTCGCCGACGGCCGGCAGTGCGACGCTGTCCTCCTCGGGGAGCCCGGGGTCGTCGTGGGGGACGACGCCGAGTACCGGCACCCCGGTCCGGTCCTCGAACTCCCGGAGCCCCGGTTCGAGGATGGTCGCGTCGCCCCGGAACTTCGTCACCACCGCCCCGACGACCCGCTCGCGAACGTCGTCCGGCACCAGTTCGAGCGTCCCGACGAGCGACGCGAACACGCCGCCCCGCTCGATGTCCGCGACGAGCACGACGCTCGCGTCGGCGAAGCGCGCGGTCTCGACGTTCGCCAAGTCGCGGTCGTGGAGGTTGATCTCGGCGATGCTGCCAGCACCCTCGGCGACGACCACATCGTGCTCGGCGGCGAGTCGCTCGTGTGCGCGCTCGGCCGCCGTACGGGCTGTCTCCCAGTGCTCGTCGTAGTACGAGCCAGCCTCGTAGGTCCCCACGGCGCGGCCGTCGACGACGAGCTGGGAGGCCCCGTCGCCGCTCGGCTTCAGGAGCACCGGGTTGTGGTCCGTCGTCGGCTGGACTCCGGCAGCCCGGGCCTGTACGTACTGCGAGACGCCGATCTCGCCCCACGGCTCGTTGGCGTGCGGTGCCGGGACCGCCCGTGCGTTGTTCGACATGTTCTGGGCCTTGAACGGGGCCACGCTCGCGCCGCGGTCGGCGAGCAGCCGACAGAGCCCCGCCGCGACGGTGGACTTGCCGACGTGGCTGGCGGTGCCGGCGACCAGTATCGTCGAGGACACGGGTTGGCTGTCGGGCGGGGTCGTCAAAGCGGTTGCCCTCGCGCCCTTCGGTCGCCTCGGTCGGGGGAACCGAGATAAAGGGCTTTCAGGGAGTGGACACGAGACTCACCCATGACCGAGATACATCCCGGCCAGCGCGTCGCCATGCTCGTGGACGCGCAGAACCTCTACCACACGGCACAGAGCATCTACACGCGCAACATCGACTACTCCGCCCTGCTGGAGAAGGGGGTGCAGGACCGCGAACTCACCCGGGCTATCGCCTACGTCATCCGTGCGGATTCGCCCGAGGAGGAGAGCTTCTTCGAGGCACTGGAGGACATCGGCTTCGAGCCGAAGATAAAGGACATCAAGACGTTCTCCGACGGTTCGAAGAAGGCCGACTGGGACGTGGGGCTGAGCCTCGACGCCGTCACGCTCGCGAAGAAGGTCGACACGATGATCCTCTGTACCGGCGACGGCGACTTCTCGCGGCTCTGCTCGCACCTGCGTCACGAGGGGGTCCGCGTCGAGGTGATGGGCTTCGAGAGCTCGACGGCCGACGAGCTCGTCGAGGCGACCGACCGGTTTATCGACCTCTCCGAGCGGCCGGAGACGTTTCTACTCTGAGTCCGCGGACCGGAGAAGTGCCGCCCGTTCAGACGGGCCGGCCGCCCTCGGACGTGCCGACGAGCAGCGCGCCGGCCGCCATCGCGAGCGAGGCAGCACCGCCAGCGAGCACCGGGATGGATGTTCCGGGTGTCCCCATCATGAGCAGGATGGCCGAGCTCAGGAACAGCAGCACCGCCCCGAGCGCGATCTTGGTCGTGTTCATTTCGTGTTGTGACTGGGAGAGCGACTGCATATATGTTTCTCTCCGTCTCAGCTTCGGAGAACGGTACCAGTGCCCATGGTTCGAGGTGCCATATCGCTCCGGGGTAGTGGCTCCCGCGGCCCGTCGCGTCCCCGGTCCGACACGCGTTTATCCACGGCCGCGAAACGCCGGGGTATGAGCGACGAGGACCACGACGTCCCCGACCTACGGACGCTCGCGGACTACCAGTTCGGGGCCGGTGCCGGCGCGGCGCTGTTCCCCGCCAGCGACGACCTGGAGGTCCGCCGGACCAGCTCCGGCCGGCCCGAGCAGGTCATCGCCGACGAGGGTCGGCTGGTCAGCCACGGCGTCGACGGCCGGTTCACGCTCGGGCTCGCCGGCGGCCACCGGCTGCACGACGCGCTCGATTACCCCACCGCACGGGTCGTCGTCGGTGACGACAGCGAGCCGTTCGTCCGCGAGGGCAAGAACGTGTTCGCGAAGTTCGTCCGCGATGTCGACCCCGCGGTCCGGCCCGGCGACGAGGTGTGCGTCGTCCACCACGACGGCCACCTGCTCGCGGTCGGGCGCGCCGAACTCGACGCCGGCTCGATGCGGGACTTCGACAGCGGCATGGCCGTCTTCGTCCGCACCGGCGCGAGCGACTGACCGGCCGGAACGGTACCAGCCGACGGCGACGGCACCCCCCGCGCTTCCCTGCAGTTCGTCATGTTTTTGCCGATACGGGCAGTCGTTCCGGGTATGTTCGGAGGAGGCGGCGGGCTTAACCCCCGCAAGATGAAGCAGATGATGAAGCAGATGGGGATCGACGTGACCGAGATCGAGGCCGAGGAGGTCATCATCCGTACCGAGGACCACGACCTCGTCTTCGACGACGCCGAGGTTACGAAGATGGACGCCCGTGGACAGGAGACCTACCAGATCGTCGGCGAGCCCACGGAGCAGGCCCACGGCGAGCTGGCGTCCGCTGACGCCGGCGCTGACGCCGACGACGCGGACGACACCGACGAGGGCATCCCGCAGGACGACATCGACCTCGTCGTCGCCCGCACCGGTGCCAGCGAGGACGACGCCCGCGCCGCACTGGAGGCCAACGACGGCGACCTCGCCGCGGCCGTCAGCCAGCTAGAGTGAGCGTCGTCCTCGTCCACGACGACCGGGAGTACCTCGTTGCCCCCGGCGACGAACTCCAGACCGACCTCGGCGTGCTGGAGGTCCCCGAGGACCCCGAGCCCGGCACCGTCCTCGAGACGCATCTCGGCGAGCCGTTCACCGTCCGCGCGCTCCGCGGCCCCGACCTGTTCAGCCACTTCGAGCGCACCGGTGCCCCGATGATGCCCCGCGACATCGGCCTCGTCATGGGTGAGACCGGCGTCGGCCAGGGCGACCGCGTCCTCGACGCCGGCACCGGTACCGGCGTCCTCTCCGCGTACCTCGCTCGCGCCGGCGCGACCGTCACCACGTTCGAACAGGACCCCGAGTTCGCCGACGTCGCCCGCGAGAACATGCGCCTCGCCGGCGTCGACGACCGCGTCGACGTCCGCAGCGGCGACGTCCGCCCCCACCTCGACGACCTCGGCAACTTCGACGTCATCACGCTCGACACCGGCGACGCCGCCGACGTGGTGGCCCGTGCCCCCGGGCTGCTGGAGAGCGGGGGCTTCGTCGCCGTCTACTCCCCGTTCGTCGAACAGACCCGGGCCGCCGCCGAGGCCGCCCGCGAGGCGGGCCTCTCCGGTGTGACCACCTACGAGACCATTCAGCGGCAGATGCAGTTCGACGACCGCGGCTCCCGGCCGTCGACGCGCGGCGTCGGCCACACCGGGTACCTGACGTTCGCGCGGCACGAGTAGCTGTTTGCAGTTCGGAGTTCTCTGGGCGACTGTTCGCCAGCACTCGTGCAACTCACTGCCCCTGCGAACAGCCAGATAACCCCGTGGACTGTGTGAATAGACTCCACCGCGAAGAACCAGAAAGCCCCGAGCGTTTCGACTCCCGGGCCTGGCGAGACTCCTCTGTCGTCTCGCTGCCCGCCGCTCGCACGCTCGCGGAGACCTCGCTGCGTCCCCGGAAATCTCCGATTTCCGGTGTCTCGGAAACCGGAGGTTTCCGACGAGTCCGCAGAAGCTTCGCTTCTGCGAGATGCTCACGAGACGCGAGCGTCTCGTGACCGCTCCTCACTCCGTTCCGGTGCCTGAGCGTACGCGCTCAGACTAGCGAGAGCTCCGCTCTCGCGTCGCTTGCTTCGGCCGGGTTCGTCGAAAAGCTCGCCCCTTTCATTCCCGCCCGACAGCAAACCGCACCGCACCTCACGCCTCCCCAGCCTCTTCGCTCGGTCGCAGGCTCCCTCGCTCATCCCTCGCACGCTGGCGACTCGCGGCCTCGCGGGGGCTCACGGGTCGCAAGCTCCCCGTTCGCAGTCGCGGTTCTCGCCCGCTAGCGCTCACTCCGAACCGCGCACCGCTCGGCACGCTCGTCAGCGCGCGCCGGTGGTGGAAAGTTTACAATATATGTAAACTCCGAGGGGTTCGAGCGCGCTACCGCGGACTGCTCGGACAGCGAAAACAGCCGAAAAATCGGCGCTCAGGACTGCAGCCGCTCGATGCGCTTCTCGACCGGCGGGTGGGTCGCGAGAACCCGCCGGAGGAAGCTCCTGTCGCTGTCGAAGATGCAGAGCGCGGCGGTGCTGCTGTCGATGCGCGTCTCGCCGGCGCTCTCGCTGGTGACCTGGATCTTCTGGAGCGCGCGGGCGAGGGGGTCGCCGCTGCCGACGTACTGGCGGGCGTCGGCGTCGGCGACGTACTCGCGGTACCGGGAGATAGCGAGCACGAACACCATGACGAGCATCTGGGCGACCATGCCGGCGATCCAACCGAGGACCCAGTCGACGATGGCGTTGTCGCCGGCAAGGATGACGACCCACTGGACGGCGATGCCGATCATGGCGGCGATGGACTGCCCGACGACCATCGTCACCACGTCGCGGTTCTTGATGTGCGCGAGCTCGTGGGCGAGCACTGCCTCGACCTCGTCGGGTTCGAGCACCTGCAGGAGCTCGGTGGAGACGACGACGACGCCCGCACCCTTGCGCCCGGTGGCGAAGGCGTTGGGGACGCCCATACGGGCGAGCTTGAGCTCGGGCTTCTCGATCTCCATCTCCTCGGAGAGGTCCTCGACCATGCGGTGTATCTCGCGGAACTCGTCCTCGGGCATGTCCTGTGCGCCGACGCTGCGGAGCGCGGCCCACTTGCCGATCTTGTACTGGACGCCGACGAACAGCAGCGTCCCGACGGCGACGAACGGCCAGACGCCGGTGCCGAACACGCTGAGCGCGACGAGCGCCAGCCCGGAGTAGAAGCCGAACAGGATGGTGCCGACGAACGCCATCCTGAGCTTGAGACCCGTGTGTTGCATATGTAGACGGCCGTTGCGGCGCGTGCAACTTAAACGCCGTCCAAAGGTGCAACGGGTTCGCACCGGCGTGGGGGTGCGACCACGTCACTGCAACCCATGTCACTCACCTCGACCCGCGACAGCTTCTGCCGGTCAGCACAAGCGTTATACCGGTCGCGCTCCGTGAACCATGTGATGATAGACGCCGCTCCCAGCCGGGTTCGACCCGAGCAGAGCGGCGCGTTCGGTTTCGGCTTTACAGGGAAATTCTACACACGGTAAGTGCTCGGTGCGGGCGTGGCGACCCCGTTCCGGGTGCACTCGACTTCTGAACCGTGTGACGACCGACGACTCCCGACGAAACCCGAACGAAATGACGACAATCGAACTCAGTGGCGTCTACCCCGCCATCACGACACCGTTTCACGACGACGGCAGCATCGACTACGACACACTCCGCGCGAACGTCGAGCGCCTGGAGACTGCAGGCGTCGACGGCATCGTCCCCGTCGGCTCGACCGGCGAGTCCGCGACCCTCAGCCACGACGAACACGTCGACGTGGTCGCGGCCGTCGCCGACGCTGTCGACGACGTGCCAGTCATCGCCGGCTCCGGCAGCAACAACACCGCCGAGGCGCTGTCGCTCTCGCGCCGGTCCGTCGCGGCCGGTGCCGACGCGCTCCTGCTCATCTCGCCGTACTACAACAAGCCCGAGCAGGACGGTCTGGTCGAGCACTACCGTACCATCGCCGACGAGGTCGATGTCCCACAGATCGTCTACGACGTGCCCTCGCGTACGGGCCAGGGACTCTCGCCCGACACCGTCGTCGAACTCGCGGCCCACGAGAACGTCGCGGGCTTCAAGGCCGCCAACGGCGACCTCGGGGCCATCAGCGAGGTCTGCGAGCGCACCCGTGACGAGGCGTTCGCGGTGCTCTCCGGCGACGACGGCCTCACGCTCCCCGTCTGCTCGGTCGGCGGCGTCGGCACCATCTCGGTGGTCGCCAACGTCGAGCCCGAGCGGACCTGCGCACTCGTCCAGGCTGCCCTCGACGACGACTACGAGCGTGCACGCGAGCTTCACCACGAGCTCGCGCCGCTCACCCGCGAACTGTTCGTCGAGACCAATCCCATCCCGGTGAAGGAGGCGCTGCACATCCGGGGCCACGCGCCGCCGCACCTGCGGCTGCCCCTCACGCGCCTCTCCGAGGAGCACGTCGAGCCGCTGGCCGACCTGCTGGCGGACCTCGAAGACAGCGGGACCGACGACCACCTCGCGGAGGTGAGCAACTGATGCGACTGGCCGTCACGGGCGCGTCCGGACGGATGGGTGGCGAGGTACTCGCCGCCGCGGCCGACCGCGCGGAGCGCGTGGTGCTGGCCGTCTCGTCCGAGCCCGACGCTGTCGGCCCGACTGCCGTCGACGCGGACACCGAAATCGTCCCCGATGCCGACCTCGCCGACGCGCTCGCGGCACACGAGGTCGACGTCCTCGTCGACTTCACCGCGCCGAGCGCACTCGTGGACTACGCCGCCGCCTGCGCCGACGCGGGCGTCGCGCTCGTGACGGGCACCACCGGACTGACCGACGACCACCGGGGCGCACTGGCCGACGCGGCCGACGCCGTCCCGGTGCTCCACGCGCCGAACTTCTCGAAGGGTGTCGCCGTCCTCACCCGGCTCGTGGGTGAGGCCGCCGGCGCGCTCGCGGACTACGACGTCGAGCTCGTCGAGGCCCACCACGACGGCAAGACCGACGCGCCCTCCGGCACGGCGCTGTCGCTGCTCGACGCGGTCGACGACGTCCGCGGCGAGTCGCCGCGGGTCCACGGTCGCGAGGGCGAGGCACCGCGCGCCGAGGATGAGGTCGGCGTCCACGCCGTCCGCGCGGGCGACGTGACCGGCGTGCACGAGGTCTGGCTCGCCGGCGGCCGCGAGGAACTCCGGCTCACCCACCGCGCCGAGTCGCGCCGGGTGTTCGCCGAGGGGGCGCTCGACGCGGCCGCGTGGCTGGCCGGGCGCGACGCCGGACAGTACGAGTTCGAAGCGGTGCTGGAGGTGGACGCATGAGCCTCGAAGCCGACGTCCGGGACCTCTGGGCGCGCCACGAGGCGGGCGAACTCGACACCGACGCCCCCGAGACCCACGACGTGCTCCACGCGTTGCTCGGGGCCCTCGAAGCCGGCGAGGCCCGCGCCGCCGAGAAGCGTGACGGGTCCTGGGAAGCGAACGAGTGGGTGAAGCAGGGCGTGCTGCTGAACTTCGTCTGCCACGACATCTCGACGTACGATTACGGCGGCGTCACGTACAACGACGTGCTCCCGCTGCAGGACACGAGCGACCTCGGCGCGCGTGGCAGCCGGAACACGCCCGACGGCACCGTCGTCCGGGCTGGCGCACACGTCGGCACGGACTGCATCCTGATGAGCCCGAGCTTCGTCAACATCGGCGCGCACGTCGGCGACGGTACGCTCGTCGATTCCTGTGACACCGTCGGCTCCTGCGCCCAGATCGGTGCTGAGGTGAAGCTCGGTGCGAACACGCTCGTCGGCGGCGTCCTCGAACCCGTCGAGGGCGCACCGGTCGTCGTCGAGGACGGCGTCTCGCTCGGCGCTGGCTGTCGGGTCACCTCGGGCTTCGTCGTCGGCGAAGGCTCCGTCGTCGGCGAGAACACGCTGCTCACGCCCAGAATCCCCGTCTACGACCTCGTCGAGGAGGCGGTCCTGTACGGCGAGCTGCCGCCCGAGCGCCGGGCGTTCCAGCGGTTCGTCGAGTCCTCGCTCGGCGAGCACGACCTCATCGACGGCGGCGCGTACAAGCCCGCCGTCGTCGCCACCGGACTGGAGGCTGAGACCTTGGAAGCAACCCAGCGCGAGGAGGTGCTGCGCGAATGAACGGCGAGGTCGCGCGGAACGACCGGGAAGCCGGTGACGACCCGTCCACCGGCGCGCCGTTCGACGACGGCCCCGCCGCCGACGGTGGCCCGGACATCCGTCGGCTCGACGACTGGGACGCCGACGTTCTGTGCGACCTCGTCACCGACTTCGGTGGCCCGCTGTACGTCCTCGACCTCGACCGCGTCCGGGAGAACTACCGCAGGCTCGCGGCGGCGTTCCCCGACGCGGACGTCTACTACGCCGCGAAGGCCAACGCGCTCCCCCGGGCGCTCGCCGCGCTCGCCGACGAGGGAGCAGGCGTCGAGTGCGCGAGCGCCGGCGAGGTGCTCCGGGCGCTCGACGCCGGCGTTCCCGCCGAGAGCATCCAGTACACGGCGGTCAACCCGCCGGCACGCGACCTCGACCTCGTCGTCGACCGCTGGCGCGAGCACCCCGAGCTGACGGTTACGGTCGGCGCGCTCGACACGCTCGACCGACTCGCAGACCGCGGCTACGACGGCCGGTGCTGCCTGCGGGTCACGCCCGGCGTCGGGGCGGGCCACCACGAGAAGGTCCGCACCGGCGGCGACGCAACCTTCGGCGTACCCTACGACCGGGCACTCGATGCACTCGACGCCGCCGACGGGTACGACTTCGACGTGGTCGGCGTCCACGCACACGCAGGCTCGGGCATCAGCGACGCCGAGGACCTCGCGGCCCACCGCGAGCTCGTCGGTCGGATGGGCGACCTCGCTCGCGAGGCTCCGTTCGACCTGGAGTTCGTCGACGTGGGCGGGGGTTTCGGCGTCCCCTACCACCAGGACGACGACCCCCTCGACCTCGACGCCGTCGCCGCGGCCACCCGCGACGCCCTCGGCGACGTGGACGCGACGCTCCGGGTCGAGCCCGGCCGCTACATGGTGGCCGACGCGGGCGTGCTCCTGACCACGGTCAACACGGTCAAGGAGGCGCCCGACACCGTCGTCACCGGCGTCGACGCCGGCATGACGACGCTCGCGCGCCCCGCGATGTACGGCGCGTACCACGCGATTCGGAACTGCTCCGCGGACGGCCGCGAGACGGTCGCCCAGACCGTCGCCGGCCCCATATGCGAGAGTTCGGACACGTTCTGTACGGACCGCCCGCTCCCTGCCCCGGAGCGCGGCGATACGCTCGCCGTCGGCAACGCCGGCGCGTACGGCTACGAGATGGCGAGCCACTACAACTCCCGCCCGCGACCAGCCACGGTCTCTATCGCGGCAGGGAGGGCGACGCTCTCGCGACGGCGCGAGACGCTCGCCGACGTCACGAGACCGGAGGTACCAGAATGAGCATCTCACAACGACACGTACGATACGGCAAGTACCACGGCACCGGCAACGACTTCATCGTCGTCGACGCGGACGAGTACGTCCCAAACCGGGGTGCGTTCGCGGCACACCACTGCGACCGTACCGACGGCATCGACGGCGACGAGCGACGCGGCGCGGACGGCGTGCTCTTCCTCGCGCTCGAGGAGAAGTACAGCCCACCCCGCGTCGTCATGACGCTCGTCCAGCCCGACGGCTCGACCGCCGAGATGTGCGGCAACGGCGCCCGCGTCGCGGCCGAGTGGGCGATGGCCCGCACCGGCGCGAGCGAGGTCATGATCGACACCCAGGCGGGCACCCGGCACGCACGCCGGGTCCCCGTCGCCGACGGCGACGACCTCGTCGCCATCGAGATGGGCGAGCCCTCCTTCGCACCGGAGGTCGTTCCGCTGGACCGCGACGAGCCGCTCGTCGAGGGCCAGCTCGAGGGCTACGCCGTCACCGGTATCAACACGGGCGTGCCGCACGCGGTCGTCTTCGTCGACGACGTCGACGCGGTCGACCTCGAGTCCGACGCGCCGCCGATCCGCCACCACGACGTCTTTCCCGAGGGTGCGAACGTCACGTTTGCCGCGCCACGCGACGACGGCGGCTACGACCAGCGCACGTTCGAGCGTGGCGTCGAGGGTGAGACGCTCTCCTGTGGCACCGGTGCGGTGGCTATCGCCGCCGTCGCAGCCCACCTCGGACGCTGCGAGGACGACGTCGTCACCGTCTCGCCCCCGGGCGGGGACCTCCGCGTGGAGGTGCCGGACGACGGCCCGGCCGTCCTCTACGGTCCCGTCGCGCACGAGTTCGACGGCGAGGTGCCTGTGACGCCGCCGGCGGCCGACTGATGGGCGAGGCGTTCGACCCCGTCGAGTTCCTGCACCGGGCGGTACCGGTCGCCTCACACGAGGACGTCTCCGAGATGCGGACGCTCCTCGCGGACGAGATCGAGACGCACGGTGTCGACGCGACGGTCGACGACGCGGGCAACGTGCTCGCGACACGCGGCTCGGGGCAGCCGCACGTCGTTCTGAACACGCACATCGACACCGTCCAGCCGCACATTCCCTACGAGTACGACGCCGAGGCTCGCGTGATTCGGGGGCGCGGCTCCTGCGACGCGAAGGGGCCGCTTGCGGCGCTGCTCGCGGCCTTTCTGGCAACGGAGCCCGGCGACGGGCGGGTGACGCTGGCGGTGACTCCCGACGAGGAGGTACTGTCGACCGGCGCGCACCACCTCGTCACGGGGGACGACGGTGGGCCAGTCCCCGCAATCGCCGACGCGGACGCCGTCGTCGTCGGCGAGCCGACCGCCCTCGACGTCTGTACCGCTGCCAAGGGCCGGTTCCAGGGGACGGTGACGCTCTCGGGCGAGAACGCCCACGCTGCAGAGCCTGCCGCTGGCGTGAACGCCGTGGGCGCACTCGCACCGGTGCTCGACGCGCTGGCGACGTTCGACGAGCGCGAGAAGGCGCCTGGTCAGCACCCACAGCTCGGCGAGGCGACGCTCACGCCGACGACCGTCGAGGGCGGAACGGCGACGAATCAGGTGCCAGCTGGGGCACGACTGGTGGTGGACCGCCGGTCGGTCCCACCCGAGACCGCCGACGGCTTCCAGGCGGCGCTGCTGGCGCACCTCCGCGCGGCGGTGCCCGACGATGTCGGTGTCGACTTCGCCTTCACCGACCGTGAGACGCCGTTCCTCGGACCGTGGGCGACCGACGAGGACGCTGCCGTCGTGCGGGCGATGCGGGAGGCCGGCGCTGGCGAGGTCCGACCGTTCACCGCGGCGACGGAGGCATCTTACTTCGCCGAGCACGCGCCGACGGTCGTCTTCGGCCCGGGGGTGCTGGCCGACGAGGGGGGTGCGGTCGCACACGCCCCGCGGGAGTACGTCACCGTCGAGGCCGTCGAGCAGGCGGCGGCGGTGGTGACGGCTGCGGTCGACGCGCTCGTCGGTTGAACGGCGGCGCCGTCGCTCGCCGTTTCGAGTGGCGAACAGGCGGCACGAGCGTCTCCGTCCCGGGTGTGCCACGCTCCCGCCCAGGCCACGGAACGGTGGTGTTCAGACCACGCCGCGTCTGGTCGCCTGCTGGCATTTGAACCCTCGTCCACCCAACGCTTGCCGAGTGGTGGGGTATACTTATTCTGCCAGATAATCTTCGACGAAGAAGCACTCTAAATACGCCCCAGGAACACATTGAGAGCTTCAAAAATATCTGAACAGAATATTTATCAGTTCACCTATCGAAGTCCCGAGTAATGAGCGCGATAACGGTGAACGGGCTGACGAAGGAGTACGGGGACGTGCTCGCCAACGACGCGGTGTCGTTCGAGGTCGAGGTGGGCGAGACGTTCGGCTACCTGGGTCCGAACGGGGCCGGTAAGACGACGACCATCCGGACCATCATGGGTTTCCAGTCGCCGACATCCGGGACGGCGACGGTCCTCGGTGCGGACGTGCGCGACGAGGCCGCACTCGTCGAGGCGAAAGAGCGGGTCGGCTACCTGCCGTCAAACCCCGGCTTCGACGAGACGGCGACCGGGACCGAGATACTCGACCTGCACGCGTCGGTGAAGGGGGACTCGCGCCGCGCGGAACTGCTCGACCTGTTCGACGTCCCCGTCGGGCGGAAAATTCGTGGCTACTCGACCGGCCAGAAGCAGAAGCTCGGGCTCGTCCAGGCGTTCATGCACGACCCCGACCTCGTCGTGATGGACGAACCGACGGCCGGGCTGGACCCGCTCGTCCAGCAGCGGTTCAACGAGTTCATCCGCGAGGAGACGAGGCAGGGAGTGACCGTGTTCCTCTCCTCGCACGTCCTCAGCGAGGTACGACGGGTCTGCGACAGGGTGGGGATCATCCGCGATGGGCGCATCGTCACCGTCGAACGCGTCGGGGCGCTGCTCGACCGGAGCGGGAAGTTCGTCCGGCTCCGCGTCGCGAACCACGTGGACGCGGGCGAGGTCTCACTGGACGGGGCCCACGACGTCTCTGTCAAGCCGGTCGATGCCGTCGCGGCGGGCGCGGCGGCCGGTGGGAGTGGTGCCGTCGCGTCGACCGCGACCGAACTCACGTTCACCTTCACCGGTGACCTCAACACGCTGGTCGACTTCGTGGACGACTTCGACGTGCTCGAACTGGACATCGAGGAGGCACCGCTGGAGGAGATATTCATGCGCTTCTACGACGACGAGGGGGTGGCGGTCTGATGTTCGAGTTCGCGTGGTACCACGGCCGCCGTCGCATCAAGGGTGCGGGCGCGCTGACCGTCGGACTCGGGCTCCTGACCGCGCTCTACGTCTGGATGTTCCCGACCATCACGGCCGAGGTGAACCTCGACGAGTACGTCGAGGCGTGGCCGCCCGCGCTCCGGCAGGCGTTCGGCGTGGAGTCGCTGAGCACCATCGAGGGGTTCCTCGCGAGCGAGCTCTACGCATTCGGGTGGGTCCTCCTGCTCGGGCTGTACGTCGCGTACAGCGCAGCATCGCTCGTCGCCGACGACGTCGAGCACGACAGGATGGACATGACGCTCTCGCTGCCGGTCACTCGTTCGCGGGTGCTGGTCGAGAAGTTCGCGTCGATGCTCGTGCCGATCCTGCTCGTGAACCTGCTCATGCCCGTGGTCGTCTACGCGGGTGTGCTCGCCATCGGCGAGTCCATCGCGGTCGGTGACCTCGTGATGGTGCACCTGCTGTCCGTCCCGTACCTGCTCGCGTCGGCGGCGGTCGGGCTCCTCGCGTCGGTCGCGGTCGACCGGGCGAGCATCGCCCAGCGCGCCGCGGTGGGCGTCGTCTTCGGGCTGTTCCTCGTCGACTCGGTCACCTCGGGGACCGAGTTCTCGTGGCTCGGGGCGGTCTCGCCGACGCGATACTACGACCCGACGGCCATCCTGGTCCGCGGCCAGTGGGACCTCCAGGGGGCCGCGGTCCTGCTCGGTACGACGCTCGTGCTCGTGCTGGCCAGTCGCGAACTGTTCCGCCGGAAGGACATCGCATGAGCGGCGGGTTCAGCGACGCCGAACGTGAGCGCATCCGCGAGCAGCTCGTCGTCGAGGGGCGCGAGCTGTTCAGCCGCTACGGTCTGTCGAAGACGACCCTCGCCGACCTCACAGAGCCGGTCGGCATCGCCACGAGCACGTTCTACCAGTTCTTCGACTCCAAGGAGGAGCTCTACCTGGAGATTCTGGACCGCGAGGGCGAGCGACTGCTGCCGGAGCTGCTCGGACCGTTCGAGGAGTACGACGACCCCGAGACCGCCATCGTCGGCTTCCTCACGGGCCTGATGGACGAGATCGAGACGAACCCGCTGTTGCACCAGCTGGTGATGGACGCCGACGAGCTGGACCGCCTCCGCGACCAGCACACCGAGGCGGAACTGCGCGAGGAGCGTGAGGAGAGCCTCGCGTACTTCCTGCCGTACGTCGAGGCGTGGTACGAGGCGGGGGAGGTCGACGGTCCGAGCCCGGAGGTCGTCGCCAACGCCATCCGTTCGGTGTCGTTCCTGACGCTGCACCGGGACGACATCGGCCGGGACCGGTACCGGGAGACCCGGGACCTGGTCATCCGGGCGGTCGCGAGGGGGCTGACGGCGTAGCTGGCTACTCCAGCTCGTCGACCAGCTCGCTGCCGACGCCGACGTAGCCGGCCGGCGTGAGCGCCTTGAGTTCCGCGCGGACCTCCTCGTCCACGTCGAGGTCGTCGAACAGGTCGTGGAAGTCCTCGATGGTGACGCGCTTCCCCCGGGTGAGCTCCTTGACGCGCTCGTAGGCCGCGGTGTCGCCCTCGCGCCGCAGGATGGTCTGGACGGCCTCGCCGATGACCTCGGGCGTGGATTCGAGGTCGTCGCGGGCGACCTGTGCGTTGGGGACGACCTTCGCGAGCCCGCTCTGGGTCTTGCTGTAGGCGACGAGGCAGTGGGCGAACGCCGCGCCGATGTTGCGCTTGACCGTCGAGTCCGAGAGGTCGCGCTGGAGCCGGGAGGTCGTGACGTAGTCCGCCAGGAACGTCAGGTCGGAGTTGGCCTTCGAGAGGTTGCCCTCGCTGTTCTCGAAGTCGATGGGGTTGACCTTGTGGGGCATCGTCGACGAGCCGGTCTCACCCGCCGCGGCCTCCTGGCCGAGATACCGCTTGGAGACGTAGAGCCAGGCGTCGCGGTCGAGGTCGAGCAGGACGTTGTTCGCTCCCCGCACGGCGTCGAAGACGGCGGCGAGGTCGTCGCAGGGGTTGACCTGCGTCGTCAGGGGCTCGTGCTCGAAGCCGAGGTCCGTGACGAACTCGCGGCTGAACGCGCGCCAGTCCACGTCGGGGTAGGCGGCGACGTGAGCCGCGAGCGTGCCGGAGGCCCCGCCGAGCTTGCCGGTGATCTCTTCGGCGGCGGCCCGGAGGCGGGCCTCGGCGCGACCCAGCCGGGCGGCGTAGACGGCGAACTCCTTCCCGAAGGTGGTCGGGGTGGCGGGCTGGCCGTGCGTGTGCGCGAGTATCGGCACATCGCGGTACTCCCGGGCCATCCCGGTCAGCGTCTCGCGGACGGACTCGAGTTCGGGGAGGAGCACGTCTTCGACGGCGTCGCGGACGAGCAGCCGGTGCGCGAGGTTGTTCACGTCCTCGCTTGTCAGGCCGAAGTGGATCCACTGCGCGGCGTCGAGGCCGTCGGGCAGGTTGAGCCGGACGAAGTACTCGACGGCCTTCACGTCGTGGTTCGTCGCGGAGAGGTCCTCGTACCCCTCCGTCTCGATGGTCTTGACGAGCTGGGCGTCCTCGCCGTCCCAGTCCTCGTAGAGCGAGCGGAGCGCGGCGCGCTGGTCGTCGTCGATTGACAGCGGCGTGGCGTCGAGGTCGGCGAGCGCGAGCAGGTACTCGACTTCGACGTGGACGCGAGCGCGCAGGAGCGCGGACTCGCTGGCGTACGGCGCGAGCGGACGGGTGCGACCGGCGTAGCGACCGTCGAGCGGCGAGACGGCGTCGAGGGGGTCGGGCATACGCGTCACTGCTCTCCGACCCGGAAAAAGCGTGTCGGATGTGTTCCCCGTCGAGCCGCCGTTTTATGCAAGAATGTGTATATTGTCGTCCCCTCGGGCCACCGAGTATGTCGGTAGATGCATAGAATCTCGGTTCGGACCGCAACTACTTTGCCCCGCGACGGACCCACTTCGAGTATGACACGCATCGCTGGCCTCGCCGGTAACCGCGGCCGGAACCTCCTGCACATCGACGACCTCGAACCGGGCGGCGCCGAGCTCGCCGTCGTGCTCGTGACCGACCCCGACGCCCCGGTGCTCGACGCCGCAGCGGAGCGCGACATCCCAACCGAGGTCGTCCCGCTCGCGAACGACGAGTCCCGTCGCGACCACGAGCGACGGGTGCTAGACGCGCTCGACGGCCACGAGTTCGACCTCGTCTGCCTCGACGGCTACATGCGCATTCTCTCGGACACGTTCCTCGACGAGGTGCCGACGACGCTGAACGTCCATCCGAGCCTCCTCCCCTCGTTCCCCGGCATGGATGCCTGGGGCGACGCGCTCGACGCCGGCGTGAAGACCGTCGGCTGCACCGTCCACGTCGTCACCGACGCCACCGACGACGACGGCGAGGTCGTCGAGAGCGAGGTCGACGGCGGCCCCATCGTCACGCAGGAGCCCGTCCCGGTCTACGAGGGCGACGACCGCGACAGCCTGAAGGAGCGCGTGCTGTACGAGGGCGAGTTCAAAGCCTATCCGCGCGCCGTGAAGTGGTTCGCCGAGGGTCGCGCCACGGTCGACGTCGAGTCGAACGACGTCGCCCTCGACGGCGACGATGGCGGCCCGCTCCCGGTCCGTCGGGTCGTCGGCGAGGACCGCCACGCGGACCTGCGCTACGGCGAGAACCCCCACCAGGACGCCGCGCTCTACGCCGACTACACCGCCGAGGAGCCCAGCGTCGTCCACGCCGACCAGCTGAACGAGGGCGCGAAGGCGCTGTCGTACAACAACTACAACGACGCCGACGGCGCGCTGAACCTCATCAAGGAGTTCGACCAGCCCGCCGCGGCGGTCATCAAGCACACCAACCCCGCCGGCTGTGCCACCGCCGACGCGCTCGCCGACGCCTACGCCGACGCGCTCGCGACCGACGCGAAGTCCGCCTTCGGCGGCATCGTCGCGCTCAACCGCGAGTGCGACGCCGAGACCGCCGAACTCGTCATCGACTCGTTCAAGGAGGTCGTCGTCGCCCCCGGATACACCGACGACGCGCTCGCGACCCTCACCGAGAAGAAGAACCTCCGCGTGCTCGACCTCGGCTGCGAACCGGCCGACCTCCGTGACCGTTCGGAGCCGATGACCAGCAAGGACCTCGTCGGCGGCACGCTCGTCCAGGAGCGCGACCTCGAACCCGTGACCCGTCGGGACCTCGAGGTCGTCACCGAGCGCGAGCCCACCGAGGAGGAGCTGGAGTCGATGCTGTTCGCGTGGAAGGTCCAGAAGCACGTGAAGTCCAACGGCATCGTGTTCGCGAAGGATACCGAAACGGTCGGCCTCGGCGTCGGCCAGGTCTCCCGGGTCGACGCCGTCGAGATCGCCGCCATGAAGGCCGAACGCGACGCCGAGGGCAAGTCCGCCGACGGTGCCGTGATGGGCTCCGACGCGTTCTTCCCGTTCCCGGACGCCGTCGAGAAGGCCGCCGAGGCGGGCGTCGAGGCGGTCATCCAGCCCGGTGGCTCGAAGAACGACGACAAGGTCATCGAGGCCGCCGACGAGCTCGGGATGACGATGGTCATGACCGGCCAGCGGTGCTTTAGACACGATTGAGCTCCAGCGAGTGGGTGTCTGAAACTCGAGACAGCTCTGCTGGCACGATGCTTTAGGCATGACTGAGCGCTAGCGAAGGACTGCCGGAACGCAGTGAGACGAGCAGAACGAGTCTCACGCGCTTTCCGGCACGACCGAGGGTCTGTCCTCAGCTCTCCCGCTCGATTGGGACCGTTCGCTCTATATTGCCGAAACCCCAGGAAGCGTCGATGGTCACCTCTTGAGCCTCCCTGACCGGGACCCACACGGTCAGTGACGGACGCCGTTGCTCACCCGGCGGCACTGTCCGCTGTGCGGACCACCCGCCGTCTACAATTCTGTCGTGGTCGACCCGATAGTCGAGTGTCCACGACCGGTCACCGTCGTTCGTCATGAGGAACTCGATATCGACCTCGGCCGAGTCGTCCGCGGTCGCGATGGTCTCTGGGATAGAGGCCGTGACAGAGAGGTCCGGCGTCTGTGCCATCGCGGTCCGGACGTGCTCGGGGATCGGGAGTCGGTACCGCCGGTCCGAGCCGTAGAACAGGAGCGCGGCAGTCTCGGGCACCTCGCCGACCGGCAGGGGGGCACCCAGTCGGGCACCACGTCCGTCGAGGTGCTCGCTGAAATCCACTCCGAGTTCGGCGTACTCGAGCGGTATCGGGTCACCGTTCACGGTCACCTCGCACTGGCTGCCAGCGATGATGTTCCTGCTGTCGTAGTCCGACAGGTCCGCGTCGAAGACGGCGTATATCCGGTTGTCACCGCCCAGGACACGTCCACCGTATCGACGCCACGTGCCGAAGTTCGCCTGGGGGCCGACGAACTCTCCGAGCGTGATGGGTCCCTGATTCAGTTCCATCCCGTCTCCAGGCTCGACGACCACGGTCTCGGTCGGTTCGTCCGTCGTCTCCGTCGGCGGTTCGGGCTGTTCGGTCCGTGTCCTCGTCGGGGTGTCGCTGGCGGTCGTCTGGACCGTCGTCCCGTGAGTCGTCGTCACTCGGTTCGTCGTCGACTCGGCGGGCTCGTCCCGGCCGGAACAGCCGGCGAGGCCGACCGCCAGGGCGACGAGGAGGGCGCGACGTCGCATACCGGAAGCCCGATGTCCAAGGGTAAGTGCTTTGCCCGTCCCACGAGTCAGGGCGAACACCATGCCGAACGGTAAACCGGGCGACAGCCCCTACACCGACATCGTGACCCACGGGCGAGACGTCTACAGCACCGAGGTCGACGACCTCATTCGAGACCTCGACTCGCTCGGCGCGGCAATCGACGTCCACGACGTGCTGAACGAGTACGCACTGGACCCTGCGGAGGACGAGCTCGACGCACTGGCGGCCGACCTCCGCGAGCTGAAACGCGAGTACGAGGGCGACGACTGACCACGCCGGCACCGTCCCGTTGAAGTGTCACGACGGCATACGCCTCTCCAATGGGACGCTTCGGCGGCACCAAGGTCAAGGCGCTCACCGTGGGCCTGGTGCTGAGCCTGTTCGCGCTCGTCGGGACGACGGTCTGGGGGCTGCTCCAGGGGCTCCTGGCGTTGCTCGCACCCGGGAGCCAGCCGGTGCTGGCGGCGATGCTCGGAGCCGTCGCGCCGTGGCTGCTCGCCTCCGTCCTCCTCATCCTCGTCTCCGGCGGACTCCTCCTCTGGCTCGTCATCGCGCTGGCGAGTCGCATCTCCATCCCGTCGCCGCGGCTGGAGAGCGAGCGCCTCTCCCGGCTCGCCGCGGGGGTCGAGTACTACGTGCCGGCGGCGCGGGCGGTCGAGCTGTCGGACTGGCTCGCGCCGCCGGCGCCGACGGCCGAGGAGAAGCTGGCGCAGGTCAAGGAGGACTACGTCGAGGGGAAGATATCCGGCGAGACGTTCGAACGCAAGATCGAGCAGCTCCACCGGGAGGAGGCGGCGCTCGACCGGTCGAGCATGCCCTCGCGGCTCGACGAGCTGCTCGACGATGCCGACGCGCGGGAGCGCGACGCTGCCGGCGGAACCCGGGGCGACGAGCTGTCCGAGACCGCCGTCGCCGACGCGATGGACGTGACCGTCGTCGAGGAGCGCGACGACGACGAGCCGGCGACGGAGCAGGCCTGACTACAGTTCGAAGGTGTCCGCGCGGGCGTCGGTGCTGACGCCGTAGCGCGCGTCGTCGACGCCCGTCGGCGGTTCGTCGTCGCCGTATCTCGCGTCGAGCGCCGCCGATACCGACTCTCGCACGGACGCTCGGGCGGCCGCGCCGACGCGCGTCGCGCTCCCGGAGAACGTCGCCGGCTCGCCGTCGGGGTCGCTGGCGACGACGACCGCGTCGCTCGTCGTCCCCGGGACGCCGACCGCGTCGAGGAGTGTCGCGGCCTTCGCCTCGGCGGCGACCGCGACGAGGTTCGCGAGCGCGCCGCCTTCCAGTGCACGGGTCGTCCCGACGACGACGTTGACCGTGCCGGGCACGAGTTCGCCGTCCGGCAGCTCGCCGCCCGGCGGGTCCATCGGCAGCTCGGCGGGGTTCGAGACGCCGGCCGTGGCGACGGCGACCACGGGGCCGAGACGCGCACCGCGGGCGTGGCGTGCAGCGACCCCGGTCAGGAGGACGGGTGCACCGCCGTGGAACTCGGCGGCGTCGAAGCCCGCCGCGCCGATCCGGTCCGCGACGAACGCCGCCACGTCGTCGCAGCGCCAGTCCTCCGGCACGGTGACGCTGTAGGCCGCGTCGGCGACCCGGCGGCCGCCCCGCCAGCCCGTCGAGAGCCACGTCGTGTCGGGTGCGCCGAGGCGGACCACGCCATCACGCGTCGTCGGCTCGAACATCCAACACCTCCAGCGTACGGTCGGTCGCGTGGGCGTCCTTCACCGCAATCCTGACGTGCGAGTCGAGGCCCCGGAACGTCCGGGCGTCACGGAGGACGACACCCTGTTCGCGCGCCGCCGTCAGCAACCCGTCCACGTCCCGGCCCCCGCAGTCGAGCAGGAGGAACGGTGCCGCGGAGGGGTGAACCTCGAACGCGGGTTCGAGCCCGGTCCGAAGCCGGCGGCGCTCCCGGCGGACGGCCTCGCGGGTGTCGCGGACGAAGCCGCGCTGGCGAAGGCAGTGTGTCCCGACGGCGGCGGCGGGCGCGCCGAGGGTCCACGCACGGCGGGCCGTCGCGAGGTCGTCCCGCGCCGGGCCCGTGGCGACGGCGTAGCCCGCTCGGAGACCGGGCAGTCCGTACAGCTTCGTCAGCGACCGGGCGACGACGACGGCCCGGTGACCGGCGAGGGACGCCTGCTCGGTGTAGCCCAGGAACGCCTCGTCGGCGAGCAGGCGCGTGCCGGCGTCGGCACACCGGTCCGCGAGCGCGACGAGGTCGGGGCGGTCGGGGAGCGAGCCGGTCGGGTTGTTCGGCGTACAGACGACGACGACGGCGAACTCGGCGGGGTCGACGTCCAGTACCTCGTCGACCGGGACGAACGCGGGCTCGCCGCCCTGTAGGCGTACCTCGCGGGCGTACTCACCGAAGCTCGGGGTGGGTACCGCGACGCGGTCGCCCGGGTCGACGGCGGTCGCGAGCGCGAGCCGGATGGCCGCGAGGCCGCCGGGCGTCGGGACGACCTGCGCCGGGTCCACGTCGACGACAGCCGCTGCGGCCTCGCGGAACTCGGGGTAGTCGTCGTCCGGGTAGCGCCGGGACCCGCCGAGGGCGGCGTCGTAGGCGGCCGTCGTCCCGGGCGGCGACCGCGGGTTCGTGTTCGCGCTCAGGTCGAGCACGTCCCGGTCGGTCGTCCCCCCGTGGGGCACTCGCTCGGCGTCCCGGACGGACTCACGGTCCATCGGTTCCCACCTCCCCGACGAGCCGCGCTGCGACGGCTGCGTCGGCGGCCGTGTTCGCGTTCACAGCCAGTCTGGCGTCGAAGCTCACGTGTGTCTCGCTCTCGGTTTCGGGGCCGACCACGTTGACTCCCGTGGGTGCGACCCCGTCCATCGCGGTGTCGACGCTGACGCCGAGTTGCTCCTTCAGCGCGACGGGGACGACGACGCTCAGGCTGCGTACCGTGCCGTCGGCCGACACCGCCGCGTCGAGCGCGCGGTCCACCGGTCCTGCCGCGAGCAGCGGCAGGTCCGCGGCGACTGTCAGCACTGGCTCGCCGCCGGTCGCCTCGATAGCGCTGCCGAGGTCCGCGACGTAGCCCTCTCCGGGCGTCTCGACGGTCGTCACGCCGGACCGGTCCACGAGGTGGTCTCGCGTGCAGGGTGCGTTCGGAGAGACGGCGGCGTGCAGGTCCTCGACCTGGCTCGCCGCGAGCGCGTCGCACACGCGGTCGACCATCGGGACGCCGCCGACCCGGAACAGGGGCTTCTCCACGTCGCCGTCGAACCGCGTGCCCTCGCCGCCGCACATCACGAGAGCGTCCACGCGATCACCCCCACGTGGAGCCCGACGAGGCGGGCGAGCTCGTTCGTCGCGCCGAACACGTCGCCGGAGACGCCGCCGAGCCGGCTCCGCGCCCACGACACCGCGACGGCGGCGACGAGGACCCCCGTGACGACGGGCGTGCCGGCAGCGAGGAGTCCGATGACGCCGTCGCGGGCCACCCAGCCGAGGCCCACGACCGGCAGCGCGACGACGAGTGCGAACACGGCGCCGCCGACGCCCGAGCCGTCGGCCAGCGCGCTCCCGAGGCCGTCGTGGGGCGGGTCCGCGACCGCCGCGAGCGACGCCATCGCCGCCTTCGCGCCGACCTCGCTGGCGACGACGACGGCGACGGCTTCCCCGACGGCGAGCCCGGCCACCGCGACGGCAGCCAGCGCGAGGCCGGCGACGACGAGCGAGACGGCCGCGACCGCGCCGACGCCCGTCGTGGTGTCCTTCAGCACCTCGCGGCGGCGCTCGGCGTCGCCGTGGACGACGGCTGCGTCGCCGCAGTCCGCGACGCCGTCGAGGTGGGTGATGCCGGTGAGGCCGTAGGTCGCGACCAGATACGCGACGGCGACGACGGTCGCCGGCAGGGCCACGGGTGCGCTCGCGGCGGCGACGAACGGCAGTGCGAGGCACGCGCCGACGAGATAGCCGACTGGGACCGCCGCGACGGGCGACGCGCTGAACGCGGTCCACGCACGCTCGTCGTGCCCGACCGGGAGCCGCGTGAGGAAGCCGACCGCGCCCCGGAGCGCGCTCAGAGCCACGCGACCACCCCCGCGAGGATCGTCGCGACGACCCCCGACGAGGCGACCTGCAGGACGCCCCGCTGGGCCGTCCGCGGCGACGGGTGCGACGCGCCGGCGTTGAGCACGTACACCCCCGGCTTCTCGAGTCTGACCTCCAGAGCAGCGGCGAGTGTCCCCATCGGCCAGCCCGAGTTCGGCGACGGGACCTCCGGGAGCCACTGCCGCGCACGCCACAGCGCGCGCGGCCGGCCGGCGACCTGCGCGAGCAACAGTGCGCTGAGCCGTGCCGGGAGCCACATCACGAGGTCGTCCAGGCGCGCGCTCGCCCAGCCGACCGGTTTCGAGTGATAGCCGAGCATCGAGTCCAGCGTGTTCACCGCCTTGACCCAGGCCGCCCCCGCTGCCGCCAGTGTCAGCGAGAACGGCGCGAGAACGGCGAACGCGGCGAGCGGCGCGACGAAGCCGTCGGCGAGGTTCTCCGCGGCGCTCTCGACCGCGGCGCTCCGGAGCAGTCCCGGCGAGAGTTCGCCGGCGTCCCGTCCCGCGAGCGAGCGCAGCGCCTCCCGCGCGGCCGCGATGTCCTCGGTCGAGAGTCGGACCACACGCAGCGCCTCGGCGACGAGCATCCGGAGGCTCGTCGTGGCCGCCAGTGCGAGTCCGGCGACGACCGCGCCCGCCCAGGGGTCGACCCGCGACGCGAGCCGGACGACGGCGGCGACGGTCCCCGCGGCGAGCAACGGGAGCGCGAGCGCCGCGAGGACGCCGGCGAGCCGAGGACGGTTCCAGGCCCTGTCGACGGGCGCGACCAGCCGCCCGAACCACGCGACCGGGTGGAGCCGGTTCGGCGGTTCGCCGACGAGGAGGTCAAGGCCGACCGCGAGGGCGACCGCCGCGGCTGCCGTCATCGGCACGTCGACCACCCCGGCGGCGTCCGTCGGCACCCCGTCATCGTCATCCGGTCCACCCCAGTTCGTCGGGGAGTTCGGGCAGGGGCACGTCGTCGACGTCGACGAACCGCCCGCCCAGCGCTTCGATACCGCCGTCGGTCCGCGGGTCGTCCCCGACGTGGACCAGGGCGGCGGGGTCGACGCCGAGTCGGGTCGCCGTCGTCTCGAACATCTCGGCGGCGGGCTTGCGCCACCCGCAGCCGACGCTGCTCACGACGGCGTCGAAGTCGTCCCGCGAGAGTTCGGAGCGGACGAGCGTCCGGCCGACGAGCTCCGGCACCGAACAGTTCGAACAGAGTGCGACCGGACCGACCTCGCGGGCGGCCGCGACCGCCTCGACCGCGCCGTCGCGGGTCCGTACCTCGGGGTCGAACGCGGCGACGACCGCCCGGCGAGCCGCGTTGTTCGGCGTCTCGACGCCGCGGCTCGACAACGCCGCGGAGGCGTGCGCCGGGAGCGGAACCTCCGCGCCCTCCGGCGGGTCGATGTGTCTCTCGCGATAGGCGTCGGCCCAGTCGTCCGGGACGGCAACGTCGCGGGCCGCCAGCTCGGCCGCGACGCGCGCCGCCGGGTCGTCGCCCCCGGAATCGACGCGCTCGACGAGCGTCCCGAACAGGTCGAACGAGACTGCCACTACCCTGAGACTAGCCCAAGTCTACTTGAACGACGCGGTCCCGCCGGTCCTCCCGAGGGGCGTCTTACAGCCCGATGTGGGAGGTCGAACTCGGCATGCCGTCGTCATCGTCGTCGTCGTCCGCGCCACCCTCGTGGCCGAACTCGTAGGTCGAGTCGTCGAGGTACACCGTCCCGTCCTCGACGGTCACGTCCACCGCGACGAGCGTCGTCTCCGCCGCCTCGCCGTTGTCGCAGTAGCCCGAGCAGCTGTCGAACATCGACCCGTGCTTCGGGCAGATGATCTGCCCGTCCCGCATCGCCGCGCCCATCCCGCGGTCGAGCTTCTGTGCCTCGTGTGTACATCGGTTCACCCACGCCTCCACCCCCTCCTCGCAGGGGACCAGGATGACCTCCTCCGGCTCGCCGTAGGGGTCCCGCGCGGTGAACAGCCACGACCGCTCCTCGTGGACCGTCTCGACGTCCGTGAGTTCCGTCGTCATACCACCGCCGTGGATTGCCACCCGCGTAACTCCTGTGGGCGCGAGGCGCCTGTTTTTGTCCTCGCGACCCCTACACGTGCCCATGGAAGAGTCGCTCGGCATCGAGGTCGGCTGGAACGTTCCCACACTGACGCTTGCGTTCCATCTCGCCGTCGCACTGGTGTTCGCGACCGCCGCGACACTCTCGCTGATCGGTGGTGCCCCCCCCGCTCGGCGTCGCACTCCAGACGTCGATGGCGGCACTCGTCGCCGGCCTCGGCGTCGCGGTCGCGCGGCTCGTCTAGACGGGCCACGGGCTCTCGGACTCGCTACCCCCTCCGTTTACGTCTGCCAACGTGGGGCTACGGAGCCACGACTCTCGAGGGTGGGTCGACTGCGAAGGAAGTCCGCCCTCCCCGCGCACAGTAACAAACGTGTGGACGGGAAATAGACCGCGAGAGCGTCATTCTAACCCCTCCAGGTGTTGCCGCCGAGATTCCATCTTGTCGCGGTGGGTCCGCATATCGTAGTGTCGCTCAATCGTGTCCTCGGTGGCGTTCACACGCTCGGAGACGACTTCTGCCGGGACACCACAGTTCCGTTGGTGGGTGATGCTCCCCGTCCGAACCGCGTGGGGTGCCTTCGTCGACGGGCACTGACTGGCCGCCTTCTGCTTCGTCGCCTCGCACGTCTCTGGGTCACGGTCATGGGGACAGCCACCGAGTTCACACGGTCGAGTCCACCGGTAGACCGACACCTGCAACGCGCCCCGGCTCAGTCGGCCGTACTGCGTCGTGAATAGCGGTTCCCGACCGTAGTCGTCGGTCGAGTCGATACGCCGATTGTCGATGTAATCCTGAAGGACTCGCGCGACCTCCGTCGAGATGTTCACGTCGCGCTCCCCCGCTTCGCCGTTCTTGAGCGGGGTATCCTGGTCGGGCCGGTGGCGAATCGAGATACCCGGCGCGTCGTCGTCCAGGTGGCAATCGGACAGGTCGATGGCTCGCGCGCCGCCGGTTCGCATCCCGACGTGCCAGATGAGCAGCAGCAGCGCGTGGTCCCGGCTCGCGTAGTGGAACTGCGAGAGGTAATCCAGAATCGTCTCCGCCCGGTCGGCGTCCAGCTCCTCCTCGCTAATCGTGTCCGGCTTCGAGACCGTCGGCACGAGCACCTTCTCTTTCAGGCCCGGCTCTACCGCGTCGAACACTTCCAGCACCTCGACGAACAGCGAGAGCGTGTCGAAATCGCCGTGAACCGTCGACGGTGCAAGGTCGCGCTCGTCGCGACGGTGGACCTTGTAGCGGTGGAACGTGCGCCCGGTCAGGTCGTTCAGGTTGTCGATACCCTCCTCTTGTTCCAACCACTCCCGGAACTGCTTGAGCCGGTAGTAGTGCGTCTGTAGCGTTCGCTCGGAGAGTTCGCCTCGACGGTGGTCGAGATACATCTGAACGCCCTCGCCCGGCGACAGCGGTTCGAGGCCGTCGCTCATCGGGTCACCTCGTCAATCGAGAGTCCGTCGTCAACGGTCTCGATTACCTGGTACGTGTCGACCGTCGACGAACCGAGTGGGTCGTCGTCGAACCCGTGGCTGTGGCCGAGAAACGCGCTCGTAGCGGCGCGAAGGAGGCCGAGGGTACACTTCGGCGGGGTCCGGTAGGTCTCGATACTGACCCGAGTCGCGGGCTCGCCGTCGTGGAGTTCCCCGAACGCCTCGCCCGAACTGTCGAGCAACGTCGATGGGTAGGGCTGAACCGAGAACTCGGCGTGACGGTACGTCAGCTGGTGGAGTTCCGCCGTGAACTTCGAGAGGGACCGAGTGGGTTCCTCCGGCAGTCGGAACGGGTACTCGTGTGGTTCGACGGTCCCCTTCCAGGGGTGCGAGAGGTGCGACGTCCCACCGAACTCGAATTCGGTGGTCCGTTCGTCGTCGACCTCCGAAGCGAACTGCTCCCATCCGTCGTAACCGGGGAAAATCAACGTCGCACCGACCCGGTAGGGCATCGGGTCCCGGCTCATGCTCGGACCCCCGTGACGGCCGCGATAGTCGGGGTTGCGGTGCTATCTGACGGGGATTTAAGCCCCGCGCCAACGTTTGCGTACATGGGTTTCGTGCTAGGTTTACGGAAGCCCACGCGGACCGGTGCCCTTACACCGGGTCCGCATTTCTGCGATGGACCCAACGCCGAGCGAAGGGTCCGCGAAGAGCTTCCGTTAGCCACTCGTTCTAACTCAGGGGACATAGTTCTAATGGACGAACTAACTCTCCCAAAAGAGCTAGCTACGGAGCTAAACCTTAACAACCAATGATACTTTGCCCCTCCGGGCGGAGAACGACGATAATGGCCGGAGGTAGGAAGGAAACAGTCTCCGACGACGAAATTCTTAGTCTCTTCGTGGAGACGGACGACCCTGTTCTCACCACGTCGGAAGTGGCGGATGTGTTGGACTTCTCTCTCAACGGTACCCGCAAGCGTCTCGACAGTCTCGAAGCAAATGGGCTTCTTGCCGTGAAGAGAGCGGGCCGTGGAAAGATATGGTGGCTCACCGACGAAGGGCGTGAATTTATCAAGAACGCTAGTGAAAACGGCGAGTGACCGTGGCCTACCAATGCGCCCTGTGCGGGTCCGACGATGCACAGCCCGAAAGCCTCCCCGTCGACTGGGAAGAGTACCTCCGAGACGAGCGTGACCTTTCACCGCCGGGTATCCAGTGGCAGGTGCCGCTGTGTGGCGAGCACGCCGCCGAATACGACCATCTACGGAAATCGTATCTCGACCGGGGCATGATGGACGACGAGACCGCACAGAAGGTCGAAGGCGACGCGGACGACCTCCTCGACCGTCTTGACCTTGACCGGCTCGTCGACGAGCAGTAATCCCCCTCACGGGCGACCCTCCTCGCCGTACACGTCGGTGTACGCCCCTGCGTCGGTTTTCAGAACAATCTCGTCACGCTCGAAGGTCTCACCGCGTCGCTTGTCGTGCAGCTCATCGAAACTCCCCTCTTCCTCAGGAGCACGCGCGCAGCAGGCACACCAGAAGTGGTGATTCGTCGGTTCCCACGTCCGGTGTCCATTCGGACACGTCCAGCGCCAACGATGCATCTTATCATCGACATTGACCTCGACTTTCATCTCGTTTGCAACCGATGGGGTGTATGGTAAAAGTCCGAATCCTTGAGCGGGGTGAAAGTGAAAGTAATCCACTAATCGGCTCTACTGCCTGATTTCTAGACCCATACTGTATCTAGTCCGATTTGATAACTCCCGTGTGTGAGTGAAACTGATGGTACTGGTTCTCATCTAGTTCTGGCTGACAGTTAAGTCTAGATTCTCGAACACTCGGGTGTAGTATGGCAACTACGACGAAGGGGCCGAACTGGCTCCACAACCCGAGTGGAATCGACTTCATCGACAGCTTTCTCGCGCCGTTTTTCGTGGCGGCGACGTTCGCCATGGCGGGCATCGCCACGGTCGGTGTCGACGCTCCGGTGACGGTGTACATGGGAGACGTGCTGTACACGGTCTCGAACGGGCCGACCATCACGGTTGGTGCGGTCGTCACGCTGCTGGCGATTGGTATCGCGTGGGCGACGAACCAGCCGGACATTCTGGAACCGGAGAGCCCGCTGGAGTGGGTTGGGCCGGTGTTCATCGTCGCCAACCTGTTCTACGTGCTCGTTCCGGCGTTCGCGGACCTTATCGCCTCGTTCTGGGGCTTCGGTCTGCTGATGGTCGGTGTGAACGGAGCCGGCTTCTACCTGCTCGCGTACGAGTAACCCCGCTTTCCCCATCCCATTCATGAGTACCCACCAATCCGCAGAACCCGGGAGAATCGTGCTCCGAGGCTTCGACCCGGAAACCACCGAACGGCTTCGGAGAATCATCGCCAAGGCGGGCATCCGCCAGCGCGTCATCGACCGGGGTGAGAATCGTGAGTGATCCGACCGCGCGGCTCGTCGGCTTCGCGTTCCTCCTGGTCGTGCTCGTCGGCTCGCTCGTCTGGTTCGGGGTGAGCCTCGCATGAAGGCCAGACAGTTCGCGGTCATGGTCATGGCCGCGTTGCTCGTCTCGACCACCCTCGTCGCTCCCGCTGCTGCCGCAGCTCCAGACGACGATGACGACGGCGACGGCTTCGCGGGCGACCCGTGCGGGCGGGACGCTATCGGCATCGCCATCGACGTGCTCCAGCTGAACCTCGACAAGTCGACCGAGTGCCGCATCGAGGAGATTCGCCAGGGGAACAAGCAGCAGGAGATGCAGGACATCCACAGCCGGGCGGAGACGCTTGCTGTGTACTCCGATAGCTTCCTCGACGGGCACGCCAACAGCCTCGAACACGCCCGCACCGTCGCCTGGACGAAAGCAGAGGTGGCCGCGCTGAACGCGCTGGAAAACAACAGCACGCAGGCCGAAACGAGGCAGGCCGCTATCGCCGCTGTTGAGGAGTACTACAGCGTGCTGCTGACGAACTTGGCGGCGGACCGGAACGCGAAGTGGGAGGACTTCATGTACCTCGCGCGGACCGTCGAGATGGAGGAGCTGAATCAGTCCACCTTCGAGATCGATTACGCCACCTACGACGACCGGCTGAACCACGGGCTCGGTGAGTACAACCTGACCGACGTGATGAACTACACGCTCCCGAACGGGAGCACCGTCCAGTTCCAGGCGATGCACGGCTACGCATCGGGCTCGCACGTCGGTGGGGGCGGCATCGGCAGTCACTCCGGCCCGCTCGTGCAGGGTGCGACGTGGCCGAACTCGGACGACTACGGCCCCGAGGACGTCGAGTACATTCACGTGCTCTCTACGTTCGAGAACGACACGGTGATGGTGTACAACAGCACGCGCTGGTGGACCACCATCGACCGCATTGAGAGCCAAAACCAGCAGATGCTGGACAACCTCAACAGTACCGTGAACGGGCTGTACGGCTCGTACGTCCGCGGTGAGCTCGACATTGACGAGTACCAGAGCACGCAGGCGGCAGCGATGGACTCCAGTCAGGACCTCCGCGGAGCGGGGTGGATGTTCTACTCCGCGCACGCTCTTGCCTCGGCGGGCGCGACTGTCCCGAACCTTTCCGAGACCGGGTCTATCACCATCGAGACTGCCGAGTTCACCCCCAACAATTCTACGGAGGAGCTGACCGGGCTGTTCGTCGGGGACCCGCCGGGATACGAGAACTGGACCGTCGGGACGACGTACTACCCGGAGTTTGGGAACCAGAGTCTGCAGTTCCTCGTGTCCGGCGAGAACCGCTCGGTGGAGCTGACCGAGAAGTTCACCGTCGTCGGTGCCGAGAACCACGAGGGTCAGGAAATCTCCGTCGTTGAACCCCAGACGTACAACTACCGGACGAACAACTACAGCGAACTCGGGGAGAAGCTGGACCGGCTCATCGAGCTGCGTCGCATCGAGCAGCAGCGTATCGAGGAAGCCGCGAACAACAGCGGTGGGACTGGAAACATCGGGTGGCCGGACCTCGGAACCGGAGCCGGGTTCGCCCTCGGTGGCGGTGTCGTCATGTTGGTGTTCGCGGCCGTGCTGGTCGGTGTAGGCGTTAAACTCTACATCGAGGTGATGACGCCGTGAGACGGGCCGCGGTCATGGTCATCGCGCTGGTGCTGGTCTCGGCGGGTGTCGTCCCTGGGGTAACCTCTGCACAAGACGGGGACAACACGACCGAGGCGACCACCACGATGCCCGACGACGGGAACGCCTCAACCATCCAGGCCGACCTCGGTTCCGGCGTCACGCTCGTCGACATGGAGTACTCGCCGGGCCGTATCGTGCTCATCGTCGAGGCCGACTTGTCTGGGACCCTGTTGATGTGGCAGGACAGCATGGGTGCGATGAAGGAAGCCAATCGTCGTTCGTCCAACAGCGGGCTCTCCGCCGTCGACATGGCGGGGTACCAGCACGAGGTGTGGCTGGACCAGGGGACGAATCGCGTCGTGCTCGACGTCGAGACCTGGCGGGGCACGTCGACGGTCTCCGTATGGACCACCGAGAAGGAGTTCGTCATCTCGAAGGAACTTCCATCGAGCAACCCGCTGGAAGCCTTCGGCGGCACGCAAGGCGTGTTCGCTGGCGTCGGGACCTCGGTGCTCGCGGCCCTCACCGCCACCGGTTTGATTCTCCGGAAGGAGCGCGGGGAGGTGATTGAGGCATGACCATGACCGGCAAGACCAGCGCCACGTTCGACGGGTGGGCCGACCGCCTGACGTACATCCTGAGTAACGCGCAGGCACTCGTGGCGGGCCTGCTCGTCTCTCTCGGCGTGCTCCTGTGGCTGTGGCGACCCGCGCTCCCGTCGCTCCCGCCGTGGACCGGCGGTGTGTTCGCCACCGTGCTGCTGTTCGGCCCGCCGCTGACGGGGCTGTTCGTCACCATCATCAAGCTGTTCTGGAAGCTGACCCACGAAGAGGTGTACCACATCAACGCCGCCGAGGACGTGCGCCGGAAGCTGTACGTGAAGCCGGAGGTGTGGGAAGAGAAGACCGTCGAGGGTCCCGCGCCGTACCAGGTGAACGATAACACCGCGTGGGAGGTGCGGGAGTTCGAGTACCACGAGGACACCGGGGAAGTCGTCGTGACGGGCTGCTACATGAGCCAGATGCAGGATTCGGCGCTGGTGACGTTCAAGTCGCTGGTGTACGACCTCCACGACCGATTCGTGTATGCCTGGCTCGAACGCAACGAGCTGCGCGGGACCGAGACGCGCCGCGCGCTGGAGAACCAACAGGAAGTCATCAACCGGAACGCCGAGGCGACAGAGCGCGGGCTGATGCTCGCGCCCGACACGGTGCGCGAGCAGTGGGACGACACCATCGACCGCGTTCACGACTCGGACGACCGGCTCGAAATCGACGAAATCGAGGACTACAGCACCGGCTACGACCCCAAACGCAACCCGAACGCCGAGCGTATCGGGCCGAAACGACCGCCCGAGATGCAGGAGGGCGATGACCCATGACCGACCAGCAAGAGCTGTTCACCGCAGGTGGGGCAATCGAGTGGCGCGACGGCAACACTCGCCGCCAGAACGACCGGGTACATCACCACGCGCCCCACGTCCAGGACGACCGGATTGCCCGTGCGCTCTCGATTCGCACCGAGATGTACGAGCCCGAAGAGTGGAATCGTCCGGACCTCGCGCCGGGGCAGGCGAAAGACCTCGACGAACATCGGCAGCTGCTCCGAGTCGCTGGGACCGAACGGTTCACCGAGGCGTTCGAGCACGGGGACATGAGCACGCTCAAAAGCTTCCCTGGCGACCCGAGCCAGAAAGCGGACGTCTCGGGTATCAAGGAGATGGACCGGCTTCGCGGGCTGATGCGCGGTCCCGCACCCATCATCTACATCTTCGCCCCGCCGGGGGCCGGAAAGACGAACTTCGCGCTACTGCTCGCCCAGCTGTGGCAGGAGCGACAGCCCGACGACTCGCTGCTGGCGTCGAACATCAAGACACTCGAAGAGACGGACGAGTGGGTCGATGACAAGGGCCGGGTTCGGGACGGCTGGCTCGGAAGCTACGGTGAGCTGACCGAGTGGCTGAAGCAGGATGGTGACGTGCTCGCGGGGAACCCACGCCCGAAGCTGTTCGTCTGGGACGAGGTATCTTCGGCTGGCTCCGGCGTCGGTGAGCAGGGTTACACGATGCGGACGAAGATGGGACCGCTGCTGTTCAAAATCCGGAAGTACGGCGGCTCGATTATCGTCATCGGACACGACCCGAACAGCGTCGCGCCCCTGGTTCGGGAGCTGGGGACCATCGTGAAGAAAATCGACGTGAAGGAAGCGCAGGTATTCGACTCCATCAAGAACGGCTCCGCGCGTAACCCACTCGGAGACCCGATTCAAGGGATTCCACCGACGGACCTCACGTACAACGACAAGGAACCGACGAAGTGGTCCTGGGAGGATTCGAGGGCCGACGACATCGACTCGTCGGCAGACTTCGAGGACACGATGGAGGCGGTCGCGATGTACAACATCGTCACCGCCCGGGAGGAGCCTGAGAAGTGGGACAGCGAGGAGCCTGTTGCATGGCGAAAACTGGCGGGAGCGACCCCGTGGGACCACTCTACCTGTAAACGCCGGTACGACCGCTACACGGACGACGGGAAGTACCGCGACGAGGTGCAACAGGTCGCGGAGGTAATCGCATGACTGCACGGGCGCGCGAGCGTGTTGCAGTTGCAACACCCCGTCCCGTACTCGTAGGTCATACGCCGGTCGCCCCGGTCTTCGACCGGCGCGACCTCGCCCATGACCGCGCCGCGCTCAGACGAGAGGAGTCGATATATATCAGCGCGCGAGGCGCGTAGCCATGCCCTCGAAGAAAGCCAACCAGTACGGCACGGCAGCAGAACACTACGTCATCGAGCAGCGGAATCTCGAACCCGCGCGCTGCTACTGGCACGATGCGAAATTCCAGAACGGGACGCCCGTCGAAATCAAGGCCTGCGACGTGGACTCGACCGGCTACTTCCAGATTTACGAGGAAGCCCACCGGAAGCTCCGGCGAGCTGGTGGCTGGTATGCCTTCGCTCCGTACCGACGCTCCGGGTCAAGCGCACGAATCGTGACGGTGAGGATGCGTCGGTCGTCGAAGATGCCGCTGATGAAGTGGTCGGGGACAGGTGGTCACAGAGGGTCCCGGAAAACGAAAGTTAGGGTTGAGGCAGTGCTAGAGTGAATTCCAACTATCATACATCTAGTCAATAGATTAATACTGATAGAATGGATGGGATTTGCTGATGGCGAACAGGGTTGCGAGTGTACTGGAATCGTACGACTTTTTTGGGAAGTCAATTCCCGGTATCGTTGCTCTAATCGGGACCAGTGCTCTACTTCCTGGGCTCCCAATTGAATCGCTTGCAGGGCCAAACGGGACGGTGAATCTAGCGGTGTTGACCGCTGTCTCTTTGACACTAGTATTTTCGGGACTGGTCTTGGGCCAAGCAGTCCACACACTCGCTGATAATACGGAGAAAGCACTCTATCGCCTTGGAAGATGGGTAGCAGACAAATACTATGTTCGTGCTCCTCTTCTAAATGAGAAGCACTGGGAAAATCGAGAAAGCGTTAAGAACTGGTTGAAACGTCGATATTGGGGTATTCATGATATATTCAAGAGTCATCGGAGGCTCTTTGAGAACCAGCTGGGTTGGTATTTTGATCTCTCGAAGGAGAGAAGAGGGTTAGGTGGTTCTAATCTTATTTACGACCGATTCCGAGATTGTTGTGAATCAGAGTTCGGCATTGACATCGGGAAATTTGAGCAGGAATCGAGCGAGGGAATTGAATTGAATGGATATCCTGAATTCCGCCAACTGTACCCCATGGTCACAGCAAAACTATCTCAAACAGATGCTGGACGTGCTGAAGGTTTTCAAGCTCGTTACTCTTTTTGCCGCGGGATGTGGGTAACGCTACTCTTACTGCTATCACTTTATCTGGCTGTGTTGTTTGTCCCTCTCACACCGCATGCCTTGGATTATCGCCCAGTTCTTCTTCAGATTCTCACAAAGTACGAACTGGGATTATTGATGTGGGCAATGTTATTCGTCGCACTTGTATTCATGGATGCCTCTGGAGATTATAAACGACACTATATCGAATACCTAATCAGCGACTTTTGCGTTGTGGCCGGTGCTACCCCAGAAAATATGAACCAGGACAAATAACGTGTAAACTACTTCGATTGAGATTGGTCAAAGAGAGACTGATTGTGCCAGATACAACTACGAATCATACTAAGGGATACTAAGGGACCAGAAAGATGCTGAAACAGACGGGGCTCAGCGAAGAAGAGTTAGACAGAGTAAAGTTAGTTATTAAGGAATTTCTGGTCCAGTCCCAGCGTGATGAGCTGTTCGAGACCCGGATACAGAAATTAATATTCTACGGCGAGGTCTATTGCGTTGTTCACTATTCGCGTAGGATGACCAAAGCAGAGTATCGGCCATACATGTATGGGGCATTCTCCCGAGACGTCCGCTACGCACTCAACGTGATGGACGATATAACAGAGAAAAATAGAATTGTAAATAATAACCGGACGACAGCTTACAGTCTGGATTCAAAGGACAATTTTGTCTCTGATGGTCTCCAGAGAATTATTTCCGCAATCTGTGATAAAGTGAATAGGGAGTCGACGGAAGAACTGGCTCAATTTAGTAAAGACAGCTGGCTGTTTGAGGAGACGGAATATGACCAACCGATGGATTTTGAGGAGTTTGATAGGGCTATCACCCAAAATGATGGCATAAAAAATAAGCTGGAAAGACAGCTTCCTGAAAAAATAGATGGGGTCGAGAGCGAGCTCTATACAATTTCATAAGTTCTGAGTGCAGAGTAATTATCTCTTTGGCAGTAAGTTGAGTCAATTGTTCTAAGTATATTAAAATAATTTTGAACAACCTTCATTATATTCTAATGGTGTCTTGGGTGCCACTGGTTTGCAGGCAGTACCCATTCAATACTCGTTTAAACGCCTGCTATATCAATTCGGTAACAACAGTGCCGCCATGGTCCAAGGCGGTCTATTCATCACACTCTACGACGAGGAGACTCTTCGACTGTACCTCGACCGAGGCATCTACGGCCAGCACATGTCTCCCGAGGAGAGTGAGCCGTCGTCGTATAGCAATCACTATCCGACGCTCGCGGACTATGCTTGTGGCCGTGAAGGGAATCACGTGTTCTTCTTCCGTGACCGAGAAATCTACTACGGGGGGCAACTCGTCGGGTCCGACGAACACGGCGCGTTCTTCATCAACGGTCAGCGGAGTCCACTCGGGAGAGACGCCGATGCTCCGCTCGTCTGGGACGAGTCCGACCGTGACCGGTATGACAGGGTAGAGCCGGGTCTGTTCACGGTAAACGATGAAGACGAGGAAGACGACGCGGTGTGTCAGCCCTTCCTGCTACGCTTCGAGGATGACCGTGACCTCGCCGGGACGTACATCCAGTCCGACCAGCTGTACTTCGAGCTCGGTGAGTACCCGTATCCGCTTCCCTCGAACACGATTTCCGGGATGGGATTCTGTACGCTAACTCCAGGTGAGACGCAGACGATGCTCGAACTGATGGAGAACGAACCAGAGGGCCACATCGAACCCGAGAGCGACGAAGACATTGAGCTTCAGGGAGAGCCCGTTCCGTATTCGCCCGAGTACGGTGTTGACGATTCCGAAGATGCAAATCCTGAATCCCATCTCGAAGCAGGTGTGACGGCGAATCCGTCGCTTCTTCCCGAGTTCCTACGTCCCGACGACGCAGCTATCTGTCGACAGGTCCCGATTTCACCGTTCAAGCCCCGTGATATGGACGAGGCTGACGTGTGCTATTTCACTGAGGACCGTATTCAGGACGGTACGATTCCGAACACGGTTATCGAGCTCAAGAACAAGCGGGCTGGGAAAGGTGCAGCGACTCAGGTCGTCCGGTACCTGAAATGGCTCCACAAGCGTCTCGGTCCCGAAGCAGAACAGATTGAGGTGTACTTGTACGCGCCATCGTTCACCGGTACGTTCAACGGCTATATCCCGGAAGAATTCACGGACCAGATTCAGAAAGTGGATTTCAGCGGTGACCGACAGACGACGCTCGGAGAGTAACTATCCGAGATGGAATTTAATTGGTTCCATGTTAAACTGTCGAGTGTATAGATGGTTGATATAATTCACACAACCAGCGAGCTGGGAATTAATTCATTCCCTGACCCAGTTAGCGAGTTCCTTAATCGAGAGAAACTCGCTTCGTCAGACCTTGATGAACAGATTGAGTCCCGCTTCACATCTTCTGGGCTCGATAAGATAGAGAAAGAAGTATTGAGGAAATTAATACATACAGCTAGAACAGACTGCGAAACTGAAACACAAACGGAGCCAGCAAGCCCTGATGAACGTACTGCAGCCCAAATTGTAGGAACTGTTAGTACGTTTATCCAGCAACGGGAGAAAGTTGGTCTCCCACCAAAGTCCCAGCTAAGAGAAAATGGCAGAAAAATACGGTTCAATGTCGCGAATCTTCCGAACGGGAAAACCTTGTATCTACACTATCCCGGTGACAAGGCATTCTGGGATAGTTACTTCGACCATCCCTTTGACTTCCAGGTTTTTCTAGAAGGATACGACGGGATTGGAGATAAGAAAACAATGCCTGTTCATAATGACTTGTTCAGCGATTTGTGGTGGAAGATGAAAGAGATATATTCATCTGACAATCCATCGAGATTACTTAACGAGTGGAGACAGGCGATGGCTGAATTGTATTGCGGGGAGAGCCCAGATAAAATATTAAATAATAGACAGGATTTAGATGATCTATCTGTCGGGAGAACTCCGGCGGCCCTGCTATATTCGACCTACTGGATTTTCCTGCAAGAGGATTTCAACTACCCGCGACCCGAATACGATGGACGGGAGTATACGTATAATCCTGTAGAGAAAATATTGGAGTCGTCTTCATCCAATTTCGGGAGAGATACGGACTACTATGGGGGTCCCAATGACTCAAACGAGTATAACCGATACCATAGAATAATGAGTGACGTAAAAAATCACGAAGGGAAATTAGTGCCCAACCCAGAGCTTCAATCCGATATACACTCGATATAGCTACTGTGAATAAGCCGGCTACTTAACCTCAAACAGTAATGCGAGTGGAGGTACCTCGGTTTAGGAAATTATAGAAAAATATGGGTTGGGTCAATAATTCTGGAGCTTTAGCTGCCCTATGTCCCCACGTTCCTCCGGAGCGACGTTTGTCGCGATAATCTCGTCTACCTCGTCGCGGTTGTCGGCGTCGCTATTGATAGCCCGTGTCGCACCCTCTGTTTCGACGTGGAACCCTGCCTCGTCGTACATCTCGAACATTACTCCGCTGTTGCTCAGGATGACGTGTACACCGTTCTCATCGAGTTCCTGAGCCAGCTCTAACAGACGCTCCTGGTCTTCCTTCCCGAACCCTTCTGCGCTGTAGTCAGTGAAGTACGCTGTCGGACTCATCGGCTCATACGGTGGGTCAAAGTACACCAAATCTCCCTCCTCAGCGACTTCACGTACGTACTCGAAGTCCCGATTGTGAATCTCGGTCTTTTCGAGTACTTCGCTCACAGCTCTGATTTCTTCTGACCGTACCCAGTCTGGGTTCGAATACCGGCCGATTGGGACGTTGAAACCACCGCTTTGATTCTCTCGATAGAGGCCGTTGTAGCAGGTCCGATTGAGGTAGAGGAGTAACGCCGCTTCTTCCAGCTCGTCAAACGGCTCGTCGTGTGGACGCCGATTGAACAGCTCCCGCTGCTGGTAGTAGTAGTTCTTGATTTCCTTCCCTTTACGGTTCGTATCGTGGTACTCCCGGTCTTCGTTCGGCTCGTTTTCTGGGTCCTCGAACGACTTGAGCCGGTCTATCAGTTCCTCGGGCCGGTCACGAACCTGCTTGTAGAAGTTGACGAGGCGCGGGTTCGTGTCGTTGATACTCCCGTCCGCCGGCTCCAGGTCAAAGAACAGTGCGCCACCGCCGAACATCGGTTCGTGATAGTGATTGAACTCCGTAGGGAAGCGTGCATACAGCTCGTCGAGTAGTTGCCGCTTGCCGCCGGCCCACTTTAGAACTGGGTTGACCATTCGTGATACTGCTTTGTTGCGGCTTCGTTTTTAAAGATTACCGTTCAATGTATCTTGAAGGGTCTTACTACCGTTCAACACTAATAGAGTGGAGTCTGGACCGTTGGATAGTGCCGAACGAGCGCGACCACGAATCAGGGCAGTTCCGTGAGCAATATCCGACAGAGGAATTCGTGACTGCCGTCGGAGAACTCAGCATGGCGACGACCTCGAAGGTTGCCGATAAGGTCGGTTGCTCGTACGATTTAGCGTATCGTCGTCTGAACTCGTTGGCTGAAGACGGGAAAATTGAGAAGGCTGATGTAGGTGGTTCGTTCGTCTGGACGATGAACGAGGAATAGTCACTCTGCATTGGTACTGAGGTTTAAAACCCATCGACCCAACCGGGTTCACATGCAGTGTGAACATTGTTCCGCTGACGTTGAGTTCTGGGTCTACGAGCAGTATCTTTCAGACGATGGCGTTGGTGCTGTAGAAAGGAGTGAAGCGGTTTGCTCTGAGTGTGTGAAAGAGGTAGAGCCCGAGGCACTCGACCAGGCGCACGCGAACTACGAGTATCGAATAGAACCAGACCCGGAGGCTTTCGGTATGAGTCGCATTGGGGAGTAAGTTTCAACACGGCTTTTCGGTACTGGGGGCTGTCCTCTCGACAGCCTTACCTCGACAATTCCACCGTCTTACTCACGAGTCGCGTCGACGATTTCGGTTACTTCGAACGTTACAGCTCTCGTTGAGAGTGTAGCGGCTATCTCTCGCTTCTGCTGCATGGTCAGGTCATCGCGTTCGAGTACGGCCTCGGCCGCGCGGACGAGCTGGGGCACGTCCTCGCAGGCAGAGACGACGGCCGTCGTCTTGTTGCAGTCGTAGAACCGGCTGGCTTTCTCGATGGCGTCTCGTCGATATGCTTTGTCGCCGTCGGTTCGGATTCGCATGGTCGTCTCGTACACACGACCCCCAGAATCCTAGTTTTTTCGAGTGACTGGGACCCCCATTTCGGGGTGAATCGCCCGACTTCTGTCGAGCTGGCGAACGAAAGGGCGGGTTGAGACGACGATGGGCGGGCCTATGTACACACGGCAATCTCTACTTCGTGTGCATATTCGGGGAACCGGATTTCTCGACGTGTGACCCCAGGGGGGAGAGTTTGGGGAGCTGTGGGTGCCGGGAAATTGAGGGCGGTGAAATTGCCAAAAACACTATACTGTGGTAGCGGCCATAGGTGTTCATGGCGCAATTCTTCGGTAGGGAATTTAATCACATTGGGCAAGCGCACAAACAAGACCTACGAGGCCTTGAAAATAAGGGTTGTATCTATACGCAATTCTGGCGTGAAGACCGTGAGAAATTCGCATTTTGCAGGATTCAATTTGAACCGGGGGAGATTGTGAAGTACGTCGATTCTATCCATGGATATGACGAATTCTTAGGGTATGTAAGAGATGGAAAGTCAAATCAAGAAGCCTTACAGATGATCTCGAACGAGAAGGTCAAGCGGGAGGCCCAGGAATATGCTGAGTGGGCTAAAGACCAAGATAACGCGAACCCTTATTGTCTGGCTGCCTTCTTACTTGACCATCTTGAGGCTCTTGTGAGCGGGCATATGACCGATAGATATGAGTTCCTCCAGGAAACCTATACAGGAGACCGTAGGTTCTTATTGACAGAAATATTTGAAGGGTTCTCAAATTCATTTTCTATATTACAAGATAGAGACGAAGACCGTCCTGATTTCGAAATCGAGTGTGAAACAGACTTTCAGGACCTGCTATATGCGATAATGAAACCAATTTTCCCAGATGCAAGGCCAGAAGAATATACACCCAAGCACGCAACTAAGTCTAAGCGCATTGATTTCGTAATTCCTGGGATTTCGACGGTGATTGAGGCTAAGTATGTTCGTGATAGTGGTCACGCAAAAGAAATTCCAGATGAGTTAAAGGTAGATATCGAGAGCTACCACGCTCATAGTGATTGTAAGCAAATGTACTGCGTCGTATGGGATGGCGATTCAGAGATTGAAGATGTGCCGAACTTCGAAAGGGAACTCACAGGACCACGAACAATAGATGGAGACGAATTCCAAGTTGAAGTACTCGTGCTGCCATAGGAAATCCGGTTGATTAGAGAGGTCCTTGGAAAGAAAGTGGCTATTTTGAAGGATACCCCAATTGCGCGCACCACAGGGGTGCGTTTCCCGTGGGCTTTCGCCACGGGTGGCTGTGTATTTTCAACAGGTGCGCCTTAGCCACACATCCTAATGACAAACCGGAAGCCCCCCTTCCGGTTCGTCGACGACGACTCGCGCTCGTCGAGGCGACGA